>NZ_CP168522.1:4800000-6065000 GCF_047324915.1 Pseudomonas sp. Pseusp16
CGGCAGCGCCTCGGCTTCGGAAATTGTCGCCGGCGCCCTGCAGGACCAGAAACGCGCCGTGCTGATGGGCACCACCAGTTTCGGTAAAGGTTCGGTGCAAACCGTGCTGCCGCTGAACAATGAACGCGCATTGAAGATCACCACGGCGCTGTATTACACGCCGAACGGCCGCTCCATCCAGGCACAGGGCATCGTCCCGGACATCGAAGTGCGCAAGGCCAAGATCACCAGCGAGCAGGACAGCGACTACTTCAAGGAAGCTGACTTGCAGGGTCACCTGGGCAACGGCAACGGCGGCGCCGACAAACCGACCGGCACCAGTGGCAAAGCCAAACCGATGCCACAGGACGATGACTACCAGTTGGCCCAGGCCCTGAGCCTGCTCAAAGGGCTGAGCATTACATCCGGCCGCTGAGGATGCGCCTGCGGTACGTTCTCGGTCTGCTTTGCTGTCTGGCGGGTGTTGTTCACGCAACGCCCGCCTCGACCACGCCGCAAAAAGCCTACCTGTCCCTGATCATCGATGACCTGGGGCAGAACCTGCCCCGGGATCGCCGCGTGCTGGCCCTGCCCGGCCCGGTGACCACGGCAATCATGCCCGACACGCCCCACGCCACCGAATTCGCCCGCGAAGCCCATCGCGCCGGCAAAATCGTCATTCTGCACATGCCCATGGATCCGGCCACCGGACCGTTCGCCTGGCACCCCGAACTCCCCATCGATGAGCTGGAAAAGCGCCTGAACGCTGCGTTCAAGATGGTCCCGTACACCAGCGGCATCAACAATCACATGGGCAGCCGCATGACCGCACAACCCGCCGCCATGGCCTGGCTGATGACGGACTTGCAACGACGGCACAAGTTCTTCGTCGACAGTCGCACCAGCGCCCAGACCGTGGCCGCTGCCGAAGCACAGAAGATCGGTCTGGCGAGCGTTTCGCGGGATGTGTTTCTCGACGATGAGCGTACTGAAGCAGCAATCTTCACCCAGCTGCAGACAGCGATAAGCCTCGCGCACAAACAGGGTTCGGCAGTGATGATCGGGCACCCGTATCCACAGACGCTGGCTGTTTTGGAGCGAGAACTGCCGAAGCTGAAGGCTCAGGGGATCGAGTGGATCGATATCCGGCAGATGATCAGCGTGCGCGGTAATCGGGCGACGGCCGCGCATGGCAAGGATGGCGTATACCGCTAATCCGAAGTACCGCAGAACAAATGTGGGAGTGGCGGTGCGACGATTCGACTTGCTCGCGAAGAGGGCGTGTCAGTCCACATCATTGTTGCCTGATACACCGCTTTCGCGAGCAAGCCCGCTCCCACACCAGTATGTGCAGGATCACTATAGATACTGCGCCATGATCTCGTCCACCCGCCCTTCCTTGCGCATCTGATCCAGCGCCGCCTGGAGCTTGGCCACCGTCTCGTCCGGCACGTCCTTGTTCAGTGCCAGGTACAGTTCGGCACTGTTGAAGCGCAGTACGGTTTTCAATCCGTTAACCCCTTCCTGACGCGCCAGATAGCGCCCGGCCGGATCGCCAGTGGCCCACAGGTCGATCTGACCGTTGACCAGTTTCTTCGCATTGTCCTGATCACGCAGCACGACGATCGGATTGAGCCCCTGCTTGGCCAGCGTCTCGGCGATCGCATCGCCCTTGTAGGCGCCAATCCTGTATTTACGTGCATCGCTCAGGGTTTCGAGGGTGATCTTGCTGTCAGCCTTGGCCAGCATGATCCAGTCGTCCGGGCCGATCGGACCGACCCACTTGAAGAGTTTTTCGCGATCCGGCAACCGTGCCATGACGAATACACCGTAACCAGGTTTTTCCAGGGTGAGTTTGTAGATTCGCTCCCAAGGGAAACGCAGTGTCAGGCTATAGGTTATGTCGGCGCGTTTGAAAATCTCGCGGACGATATCGGTGGCGATGCCATTGATGTTCTCGTCCTGAGCGAAGTTCTTGCCGTTCTTCGCCATGTTGTACGGCGGGAAGTTTTCCGTCAGCAACACCATGTTGGTATCGGGACTGTCTGTTGCGTACGCCCCGGTGGCCAACAAGAGACAAGCACTGGCGAGGGCTAGAAGAAGGCGTCTAAGCATGTCTGGCTACCGAAATCCATGGCGTACCCAAGAGTGCCTTGAGCCCGCCATGATGTCCACTGGCCTGTATCGGTTTGTTTAACGCATCACGATTCCGCGATGAGCCATATAGGCTTTTGCTTCCTGCACGGTGTATTCGCCAAAGTGGAAAATACTCGCCGCCAATACCGCACTGGCGTGGCCTTCAAGGATGCCGTCGGCCAGGTGTTGCAAGTTGCCGACACCGCCGGAGGCGATCACCGGAATGCCCAGCGCATCGCTGATGGCGCGGGTGACACCCAGATCGAAACCGTTTTTCATGCCGTCCTGGTCCATGCTGGTCAGCAGGATCTCACCGGCACCCAAGCCTTCCATCTTCTTCGCCCACTCAACCGCGTCGAGACCGGTTGGTTTGCGACCGCCATGGGTGAAGATTTCCCAGCGCGGGGTTTCACCCGGCCCGGAAACCTTCTTCGCGTCGATGGCAACCACGATGCATTGCGAACCGAAATGCTGCGCGGCTTCGCCGACAAACTCCGGGTTGAACACCGCGGCGGTGTTGATCGAAACCTTGTCCGCGCCGGCATTGAGCAAGTTGCGGATGTCCTGCACGGTGCGTACGCCGCCGCCCACGGTCAGCGGGATGAACACCTGGCTGGCCATGCGCTCTACGGTGTGCAGCGTGGTGTCGCGGCCGTCGACACTGGCAGTGATGTCGAGAAAGGTAATTTCGTCGGCACCCTGCTCGTCGTAGCGACGGGCGACTTCCACCGGGTCACCGGCGTCGCGGATGTTTTCGAATTTCACACCCTTGACCACCCGGCCGTTATCCACGTCCAGGCAAGGGATGATGCGTTTGGCCAGCGCCATGGTCAGTCCTCAGCCTTGGTACGAGTCGCAGAAAGCTTGCGCTTCGGCGACGTCGAGAGTGCCTTCGTAGATCGCCCGGCCGGTGATCGCGCCGATGATGCCCGGCGCCTTGGCGTCGAGCAGCGACTTGATGTCACCCAGGTTGTGAATACCGCCGGAAGCGATCACCGGAATCCTGGTCGCAGCAGCGAGCGCGGCGGTGAACGGTACGTTGCAGCCCTGCATCATGCCGTCTTTGGCGATGTCGGTATAAACGATCGAAGACACGCCGTCGGCTTCAAACTGTTTGGCCAGATCGATAACCTGCACGGTGCTGATTTCAGCCCAGCCATCGGTCGCAACAAAACCGTCCTTCGCGTCGAGGCCGACGATGATCTTGCCCGGGAACGCACGGCAGGCCTCAGCGACGAATGCCGGATCCTTCACCGCCTTGGTGCCGATGATCACGTAGCTCACGCCGGCTTTCACGTAGTGTTCGATAGTTTCCAGGGAACGGATACCGCCGCCGATCTGGATCGGCAGGTTCGGGTAGCGCTTGGCGATGGCGGTGACCACTTCGCCGTTGACCGGCTGGCCCTCGAATGCGCCATTCAGGTCGACCAGATGCAGACGACGGCAACCGCCCTCCACCCACTTGGCAGCCATGCTCACCGGGTCATCGGAGAACACTGTGGAATCTTCCATGCGGCCCTGGCGCAGACGTACGCAGGCACCGTCTTTAAGATCGATAGCGGGAATAATCAGCATCTGGCAAACCTTCAAATTTGAATGTTCAGCTTGGCTCGGAAATCAGTTTTTCTCGAGCGCCCACAGGTCGCTTTCGATGCTTTCGAACCTCTCTTTGAGGTGCGCCTGCACATCGAAAATCGCCCTGTTGTAATAGTGCGGAGCAATTTCGCGGGTAAACAGCTCAAGAATTTCGGCCGCTTCGAACGAACCCAGGTCCAGTTCGAAGCGATCCTCCATGAACCGCTTGATCTTGCGATTGGCCTCGCTCTCCTGTTCAGGAGTGAGGGTCAGGATCGGCGGCTTGGTTTTCTTGGCGGCCATTTACCAGCGACCGTCCCACGCAGCGAAGTTCTGCAGCAGCTGCAGGCCATGGGTATGGCTTTTCTCCGGGTGGAACTGCACGGCGAAACGCGAGCCTTCGGCCAGCGCCGCGGCGAAGTCGACACCGTAGTGACCGCCACCCACCACCTGCCGCGCGTTGGCGGCAGCGATGTAGTAGCTGTGCACGAAGTAGAACCGCGCCAGGTCCGGGATGTCGTGCCACAGCGGGTGACTCACCTTCTGCTTCACTTCGTTCCAGCCCATGTGCGGGACTTTCAGGTGTTCACCGTCCTCGACCAGATCCTTGCCGAAGAACTTCACCTGGCCCGGAAACAGACCGATGCAGTCGACGCCGTCGTTCTCTTCGCTGGTGTCGAGCAAGGCTTGCATGCCCACGCAGATACCAAGGAACGGACGGTCCTGGCTGACTTCACGTACCAGCGAATCGAAGCCGAGGCGACGGATCTCCGCCATGCAATCGCGAATGGCACCCACGCCGGGGAAAACCACCCGGTCGGCCTCGCGAATCACGTTCGCATCGCTGGTGATCAGGACCTTGCCGGCACCGACGTGCTCGAGGGCCTTGGCCACCGAGTGCAGGTTGCCCATGCCGTAATCGATAACCGCGACTGTCTGCATTACAGCACGCCCTTGGTCGAAGGCATTTGCCCGGCCATGCGATCATCGAGCTCGACGGCCATGCGCAGGGCACGACCGAAAGCCTTGAACACGGTTTCGATCTGGTGGTGGGTGTTGTGCCCACGCAGATTGTCGATGTGCAAGGTGACGTTGGCGTGGTTGACGAAGCCCTGGAAGAATTCCTGGAACAGGTCGACGTCGAAGCCGCCGACGGTGGCACGGGTGTACGGAACATGCATCTGCAGGCCCGGACGGCCGGAGAAGTCGATCACCACACGCGAGAGTGCTTCATCGAGCGGCACGTAGGCGTGACCGTAGCGACGGATGCCTTTCTTGTCGCCGATGGCTTTGGTGAAAGCCTGGCCGAGGGTGATACCGACGTCTTCCACGGTGTGGTGGTCATCGATATGCAGGTCGCCCTTGCTGACAATATCCAGGTCGATCAGCCCGTGACGGGCGATCTGGTCCAGCATGTGCTCAAGAAAAGGAACACCGATATCAAATCGGGCCTTTCCGGTGCCATCGAGGTTGATCGAGGCTTTGATCTGGGTTTCCAGAGTGTCGCGCTCGACAGACGCCTTACGTTCGGCCATCACCAGCTCCGCAAAATCATTGGGCGAAAAAGGCAACCATTATAGGGGCGCGGGCGCCAAACAGAAACACGAGAGGTGATATGGCTGACGGAATGAATCCGGGGGTGTCGGCGATGTACATGTCCATACAAGCGACCTGGAAAGAACGCAAAACAAATGTGGGAGCGGTGGTGCGGCAATCCGACTTGCTCGCGAAGAGGCCGTCACATTCAACATTTGTGTTGACTGACACACCGCCTTCGCGAGCAAGCCCGCTCCCACAGGTATTGCATTTACCTTGGTGTCAGTGGAACAACACTGCTGTTTTTTGCAATGTCACCCACACACCCCACGCCAACGGAATGCCCACCACCAGCCACGCCGCAACCGCCAGCGGCTTGGTGCCGGCAGCCGCTTTCCACTCCAGCACGGTACTGCTGTCAGCACCCTTGTCATGACCCAGCGCCTGTTCGGCGGCCAGTTCGGCGTCGGTCATGAAGTACTTGTCGGCCACCGGACGCACCAGCAGATTGCACAGGAAACCCAGCACCAGCAGGCCGGCGAGGATGTACGGGGTGATGTCGTATGCCGCTGCGCGCTCGACGCCGATGCTCAATTGATACTCACGCAGGTAGTTCACCAGCACCGGACCCAGCACGCCGGCGGCAGCCCAGGCGGTCAGCAGACGACCGTGGATCGCGCCGACCATTTGCGTACCGAACAGGTCCGCCAGATACGCCGGAACGGTTGCAAAGCCACCGCCATACATCGACAGGATGATGCAGAACGCCGCCACGAACAGCGCGACGCTGCCCAGATGACCAAGGTTCGGAATCAGTCCGTACAGGGCAAAACCCAGGGCGAAGAACACGAAGTAGGTGTTTTTGCGGCCCAGGTAATCCGAGAACGAAGCCCAGAAGAAACGTCCGCCGATGTTGAACAGGCTCAGCAAACCGGTGAAACCGGCAGCGATGGCGGCGATCGAAGCCAGTTGCGAGGCGTCGAGCTGACCGAACGCCAGGTCATTGCCCAGCAATTTGCCCGCGAACACTTCCTGCAACAGCGGCGACGCCATGCCGAGGATACCGATACCGGCGGATACGTTCAGGCACAGCACCAGCCACACCAGACGGAATTGCGGCGTCTTCCAGGCCACATTCACGTGAACATGACGATGAGTGATCATCGCGTTCGAGGCTTTTTTCACCGGGGCGGTCCAGCCTTCGGGCTTCCAGCCGGTTGGCGGAACGCGGTAGGACAGCGCGCCACCGATCATGAACACGAAGTAGATCGCGGCCATCACCAGGAAGCTCTGCCACACGCCGACACTGGTTGGCGAAGCGAAGTGCCCCATCAGCGCCGCCGCCAGCGGAGCGCCGACCATTGCGCCGCCGCCGAAGCCCATGATCGCCATGCCGGTCGCCATGCCGCGCTTGTCCGGAAACCATTTGATCAGGGTCGACACCGGCGAAATGTAGCCCAGGCCCAGGCCGATACCGCCAATGACCCCGGAGCCGATCCACATCAGCCAGATCTGGTGGGTATACACCCCCAGCGCCGAAATCAGCAGGCCGCCACACCAGCACAGAGCCGATACGACGCCGGCCTTGCGCGGTCCGGCATGTTCCAGCCAGCCACCCCAGATGGCGGCCGAGCAACCGAGGAAGATGAAGAACAGCGTGTAGATCCAGCCGAGCATCGAGATCGGCCAGTCACACTGAGACGAAAAGACTTGTGCGATAAAACTCATGTCTGGCGCGCAGGCTGCCGGAGCGGTGATGCCCAGCGCCTTGGACAGCGGCAGCCAGAACACCGAAAAGCCGTAGGCCATGCCGATGCACAAGTGGATGGCCAACGCGGCCGGTGGTACCAGCCAGCGGTTGAAACCGGGCTTGGCGATGATCCGCTCCTTGGACAGGAACGCAGGCTGGCTGGCACTGAAGCCGTCCGCCGTGATGCTCGTAGTCATTGTGTTTCCCCCAATTATCAGTAGGGTTCGCCAGCCATGGTCCACCCCCGGCCTTTATGCACGCAGGCATGACCGTTTTTTTTCGGGGGACGCCTTGTTGTGCGACAACAGGTCGCAGAAGGACGGACGAACGGGCAAAGGGTACCATCTGCAAGTGACAGAAAAACCAAACTGACATCACCTTTTGTACGTTATCTGACCTCTTTCACCCATGACCTCACAGGAATCACCATGCCGATCATCGTCGAGTCGCTGAATCAAGCCACGTCCCAGGATCGGCAGGATCTGCAGAAGATCTACCGCGACGCTCCAGAATGGTTGTTCGCCCCGTTTTCCGGGGAAGCGCAGTTGATCGAAGACTGTTTGCGCGACGGCACGCTGATCGCCGGGCGCTTCAATGATCGCCTGCTGGGCGCGGCCCGTTTGCAAAGGCACCAAGAGGCCTGGTACTTGTCACAAATTTGTGTGCGAAAAATTACCCGTCGCCGTGGTGTTGCCGAGCGACTGGTGGCCGAAGCCCGGAAAATGGCCGAGCAATCGGGCGTGACCCTGCGCTTGCTCGCACCTGCCGGGCACCTGGAGGCTCAGGCACTGGCCGCCAAGCTGAAACTGCCGCTGGATGTACTGCCCGAGTGATCGCTGACCGGTCGTCTATCCGGTGGCGCTATACTCCTCGGCTAAATTTTGAATTCGACTATCTACAAGGACTCGCCCATGAAAGCGTTCGGCAAAATCCTGGGTCTGGTACTTCTCGGGCTGTTGCTGATCATTGTGGCGCTGGGCTTTGCCCTGACCCACCTCTTCGATCCCAACGACTACAAAGACGAGATTCGCCAGATTGCCCGCGACAAGGCCCACATCGAGCTGACGCTCAATGGCGATATCGGCTGGAGCCTGTTCCCGTGGCTGGGCCTGGAGCTGCACGACGCCAGTGTCGCGACCATGGTCAAACCGACCGAACCGTACGCCGATTTGCAGATGCTCGGCCTGTCGGTGCGCGTCCTGCCGCTGCTGCGCCGTGAAGTGCAGATGAGCGACGTGCGCGTCGAAGGCCTGAACCTGCGCCTGAACCGCGACAAGGATGGTCACGGCAACTGGGAGGACATCGGCAAGGTGCCTGCTACGGCCAAGACCGACGCCACCAGCACCCCGCCAGCCGCTATCGAACCTGCGCCCGAAGCCAGCGTCGTGGCGGAAAAACCGCCTCAGCCGATCCGTCTGGACATCGACAGCCTGACCGTGAACAACGCACGGGTTGAATACACCGACGAACGAACCGGCAAGAGCTTCAGCGCCGAAAGCATTCAGTTGAGCACCGGCGCGGTTCACGACTCCGTCAACATTCCGCTCAAGCTCACGGCTTTCCTGTCAGCCAACCAGCCGGCACTGCGGGTTCGCACCGAGCTCAATGGTGAGGTGCGTATCGCACGTGCACTGCAGCGTTATCAGTTCGAAGACATGAAGTTGTCCGGTGAAGTGGCCGGCGATCCGCTGCAAGGCAAGACCATGACGTTCTCCGCCCAGGGCCAGCTGGTGCTGGACAAGGCCGCCAACGTGGCCGAGTGGACCGGTATCAAGATCTCCGCCAACCAACTGCGGGCACTGGGTGAACTGAAGGTCAACGACCTCGACAAGACCCCACAGGTCAGCGGCGGCATCTCGATTGCCCAGTTCGACCTGGCGAAATTCGTCGAAAGCATCGGCCAGAAACTCCCGGCCATGGCCGAAGGCAGCCTGAGCAAAGTCGAGCTGGTCAGCCGATTGGCAGCGACACCGACCAGCCTGGCGCTCGACAACCTCAACCTGAAAGTCGACGACAGCACCTTCAGCGGCCGCATTGCCGTCGAAGACTTCGCCAAGCAATCGCTGCGCGCTGTGCTCAAGGCCGACACCTTCAACGTCGATCGTTACCTGCCGCCAAAATCCGCCGAGGCCAATAGCGCCACGCAGGTACGCCAGGCCGAAGTCGCCAGCACCGAAGCCGATGCCCTGGCTGGCGCGGGCAGTACACCACTGCCACCCGCGCCGACCAAGGACGCGTGGAGCAGCGAGCGTCTGTTGCCAGTGGAACGCTTGAGCAAGCTCGATGTGGACGCCGACCTGACCTTCGGCCAGTTGACCCTGAAAAAACTGCCGATCCATAACGCTACGCTCAAGGCCACCGGCCAGGGCGGCCTGCTGACGCTGGCCAACCTGCGCGGCGATCTGTACGAGGGCAACTTCGAAACCGCTGGCACGCTCGATGTGCGCCAGCCAGTGCCGGCGCTGAACCTGCAGACGAAGATCAGCCGGGTACCGGCAGAAAAAATCCTCGAAAGCCAGGGCAAGAACCCGCCGGTCAAAGGCCTGGTCACGCTCAACAGCAGCCTGAGCGGCAATGGCAACAGCCAGAAAGCGCTGATCGAAACCCTCAATGGCAACGCCAGTATCGTCATCAACAATGGCATGCTGCTCAATGCCAACCTTGAGCAACAGCTGTGCAAAGGCATCGCCACGCTCAACCGCAAAACCCTCAGCGGCGAGCCGCGGGGCAAGGACACACCGTTCCAGGAACTCAAGGGCAACCTGACCTTCCGTAATGGCGTGGCCAGCAACCCGGACCTGAAAGTGCGCATCCCGGGCATGGCCGTCAACGGTAACGGTGACATCGATCTGCGAGTGCTGGGCATGGACTACCGCGTCGGCATCATCGTCGAAGGTGATACGAGCGCCATGCCAGACCCGGCCTGTCAGGTCGGCGACAAGTTTGTCGGTATCGAGTGGCCACTGCGCTGCCGCGGCCCGCTGGAGCTGGGCGCCAAGGCTTGCCGCGTGGATAACGAACGCATGAGCCAGGTCGCGACCAAGGTGGCTGGCGACAGGATCAGCGAAAAAATCGAGGAAAAATGGGGCGACAAAGTCGACCCGAAACTGAAAGACGCACTCAAGGAACTGTTCAAGCGATGAGAGCCGAGCAGTTTTCAACGGCGGTGCTGGACTGGTTCGACCGCCACGGCCGTCACGATTTGCCCTGGCAGCAGGACATCAACCCATATCGGGTATGGGTCTCGGAAATCATGTTGCAGCAGACCCAGGTCAGCACCGTGCTGAACTACTTCGACCGCTTCATGGCCTCGCTGCCAACGGTCGAAGCCCTGGCGGCGGCACCGGAAGACGAAGTGCTGCACCTGTGGACGGGCCTGGGTTACTACACCCGCGCGCGCAATTTGCAGAAGACCGCGAAAATCGTCGTCGAGCAGTACGGCGGCGAATTTCCCCGGGACGTGGAAAAGCTCACTGACCTGCCGGGCATCGGCCTGTCCACCGCTGGTGCGATTGCCAGCATCAGCATGGGGCTGCGCGCGCCGATCCTCGACGGCAACGTCAAACGGGTGCTGGCGCGCTTTACCGCGCAGGAGGGCTACCCCGGCGAGCCGAAGGTCGCGAAACAGCTCTGGGCCAACGCTGAGCGCTTCACACCGCACGACCGGGTCAACGCCTACACCCAGGCGATGATGGACCTCGGCGCCACGCTCTGCACCCGCAGCAAACCGAGCTGCCTGCTGTGTCCGCTGAAAAAGGGCTGTGAGGCGCACATGCTTGGCCTGGAGACCCGCTACCCGATCCCCAAGCCGCGTAAGGCCATCCCGCAGAAGCGCACGCTGATGCCGATGCTCGCCAACGCCGAGGGCGCCATTCTGCTTTACCGTCGCCCCTCCACGGGCCTGTGGGGCGGCTTGTGGAGCCTGCCGGAACTCGACGACCTCGACGATCTGCAGCACCTGGCATCGCAGCATTCGCTGGAACTGGGCACCCAACAGGCGTTGCCGAGCCTGGTGCACACCTTCAGCCATTTTCAGTTATCCATCGAACCCTGGCTGGTTCAGGTCCAGCAGACCGGCCATCACGTGGCCGAGGCCGACTGGCTCTGGTATAACCTCGCCACCCCGCCGCGCCTGGGTCTTGCCGCCCCGGTCAAGACCTTGCTCGAACGCGCGGCCGCCGTATTGAACGCAGGAGAGTCGTCATGACCCGCACCATCATGTGCCGCAAGTACAAAGAAGAATTGCCTGCCCTGGAGCGCGCACCGTTCCCGGGTGCCAAAGGCCAGGACATTTTTGACCACGTCTCGGCCAAGGCCTGGGCAGATTGGCAAAAGCACCAGACCCTGCTGATCAACGAAAAACGCCTGAACATGATGAACGCCGAAGATCGCAAATATCTGCAGGGCGAGATGGACAAGTACTTCTCCGGCGAGGATTACGCCAAGGCCGAAGGCTACGTTCCACCTGCTCAATAATTGATCAAAATCCGGGGTCGGCACGTAAGCAACGGTAATAATTAAATATTTTTTGAAAACTTGCTTGACGACCCCCTGAAAAACCCGTTTAATGCGCCCCGTTGCCCAGATAGCTCAGTCGGTAGAGCAGGGGATTGAAAATCCCCGTGTCGGCGGTTCGATTCCGTCTCTGGGCACCAAATACCGAAAACCCTGAATCGCAAGATTCAGGGTTTTTTTATGCCTGCGGGAAAGTGCAGGCCCCCAAACGCCCCTCCCCAGGAACCCTGAACTGCAAGATTCAGGGCTCACTTGCGCCCCATGGTTCAGAGCCTCTCGTCAACTCGCGTCCTTCCAGTGGAAAACCAGGCTACGGGCTGCACCGCTGCCAACATTGGCAACGTCATGCCGCGTTTCGCCGTTGCGCGTCGCAATGACCGTGTATTTACCGGCAGGCAGTTTCACGTAAACCAGCGGACCGGCGTCATTGAGCGTCAGTACGGTTTGCCCCGGGGCTTTCTGAATAACGACGCTCACGTCGGGAATGTATTCATTTTGCGATCCGACCGAGAACGTCATGTGCAGGTTATAGCCGGTGGTCTGCTGAATGGCCCTGGACTCATCCTCGCCGATACCGCCGGACAGGTAGGCGATGCCGTTTTGCTCCTGGCGCTGCACCTGCACGCCAGCGCTGTCGATTGGAGCAAGGCTGGCGGCGGGCGACATCGATGGAAACATCAACACGCCGACGGCGGTGAGAGGTAACAGGAGTGAATGGAGGGGTTTCATGATGACGCCTCCCGGGTTCTGCAGAACCCAATGGTTACACCCTTTGGATTTCCGGGTGGAGGGAGGGGTTTTAGATTGATTTGGCCTGAGTACGAAACGTACTACACCATTTGTTCCTCAGCCCTCGCCCGGATTTAGACTCGTCCTGCCGAAGAGCCCGGTATTTCCTGCCTGTTTTTCAGTAACTCCCGGCATCTTCGAAAGGTACTCACTGGTCATGCTCTTTCGCTGCTCAATCTGCTGCGGAAGACCTCATGACGGCCCTCACACCCAACGACACTCACGACCCCTATCTCGCATCACTGCTTGGCAACCTTGGCAAATTGATCCATCAGGCACGTCAGAAAGCGCTTCGGGCGGTCGATACCGTTCAAGTGCAGACCTGTTGGCAGATCGGTCGGCACATCGTTGAGTTCGAACAGAACGGCGCGCGACGGGCGAGGTATGGCAAAGAGTTACTGTCGACCTTGGCAAAAGTGCTGGCTGAAGAATTCGGAAAAGGATTTGACGCCTCCAACCTTCGTTACATGCGTCTGTTCTATCAAGCCTTTCCAATTCGTGACGCACTGCGTCACGAATTGAGCTGGACCCACTACCGCCGCCTGCTTCGGGTCGACAACGACAGCGCTCGTCTCTGGTACATGAACGAATCAGCCACCCAAAACTGGTCAAGCCGCGCTCTGGAACGCCAGATCAACACACTGTATTACGAGCGCCTGCTGGCAAGCCGCGATCGCGGCAGCGTCAAGCAGGAGGCCGCTACCAACATTCAGAACATGAAAGCCAGCCCTCGGGAATTCATCCGTGATCCGGTGGTACTGGAATTTCTTGGTTTACCCAATGCCGGAAAGCTTCAGGAAAGCGAGATCGAACAAGCGTTGATCGAACAACTGCAAGGCTTCTTGCTGGAGCTGGGCAAGGGCTTCGCGTTCATTGCCCGCCAGCAACGCATCAGTACCGACAGCAAAGACTTCTACATCGATCTGGTGTTCTACAACTACCTGCTCAAGTGCTTCGTCATCTTCGATATCAAGCGCGGTGAACTGACCCATCAGGATGTGGGGCAGATGGACATGTACGTACGCATGTACGACGACCTGAAACGTGGCGTGGAAGACGGCCCCACTGTCGGCATCATTCTCTGTGCGCAAAAGGATGAATCCGTGGTGCGTTACTCGGTGCTTGAAGGAAACGAACAACTGTTCGCCAGCAAGTACAAGCTTGTCCTGCCAACTGAGGAGGAGCTCCGTAACGAGCTGGATCGGGAACGGGCGGCACTTGAAGAGCGGCTGCTCGATCAACCACTGCGTTGAGGCGAACGGATTGTTCATCAACGCCATGAAGACTATCGTTGGCAGCTACCCGCAAAGGTCTGACGCCAATGAATTTGCAGGACACGCCTTCACTGGCCCCCACTCCCGTCGAGTTGCCGCGGCCGACATCCACGCCCGGCGAACCGTTCAAGGAAACCGCCCCGGACGGCTTCATCCTCGGCGGCTTCACCTGGCGGCACCCTTCTCAGGACGCCGCTCGCCCGGTCGTTATCATCAATGCCGCCACCTCGGTCCGTTGCCGCCATTACTCGCGCTTTGCCGACTACCTGTTCGCCCACGGCTTCGATGTCATCACCTATGACTACCGCGGCATCGGCGAGTCGCGGCCAGGATCGCTCAAGGGGCTTCAAGCCTCGTGGTCCGATTGGGGCGCGCTGGATTTCGAGGCGATGCTCAGGCGCGCACAGCGCGAATTCCCCGGGCAGCCGATCAATGTGGTCGGCCACAGCTTTGGAGGCTGTGCAGCGGGCCTGGGAGCCTCCGGACAACTAATCCGGCGCCTGGTGACGGTCGGCGCACAATTCGCTTACTGGCGCGACTATGCGCCCGCTCATCGCTGGCGGATGTTCGGCAAGTGGCATGTGGTGATGCCGCTGGTGACGATGCTGTGCGGCTACTTCCCCGGCAAACGACTCGGCTGGCTGGAAGACACACCTGCCGGTGTAGTCCGCGACTGGAGCACGCCCACCGCTCGCTACGAGAAGCGCCCCAGCGGCCAGGGCATCCATGTCAGAAACTTCGCTGCCGTCACCGCAAAAGCCCTGGCCATCAGCATCAGCGACGATCCCTATGGCACGATCCCGGCGATCGAACGCCTGCTCGCCTACTTCACCGGCAGCACAAACACCCACCTGCGCATAGCCCCCGAAGACATCGGCGAAAAAGAAGTTGGGCATTTCGCCTTTTTTCGCAGCGCATACCAAGCCACACTATGGCCCATTGCATTGTCCTGGCTGCAAAACGGCGAGCTGGCCCCCGGCACACCCGGGCGAACGGTGCCACGCAGCTGAGCCACCCGCCCCTTTCAACGAATTACGGAACAACACCCATGGCCTCCGCCAACAAACAGCAGAAACGCGCCTCCCGCGCCAAGGCCAAGGCCAAACAGAACCGCACCCAGCGGGCTGCCGCGCCGGTCGAACTGGACCCGAACGATGATCGCATCGACTTCGAATCGGTGGACCTGACCGAACTGTTCAAGAAAATGATCGACGCCGAAAAGACCAGTCAGCAAGCCATGTGCACGGCCTTCCTCGAAGACCCATTGCTGGAACTGGTGTACGAGCAGGAAGGCGAAGAAGGCGCGATGGACTTCATCCTTGCCGCGCTGATCGAGTATCGCCAATGGTCCACTGAAACCGACGAGGCTGGCGCCCTGGCGTGGATCGAATCACCGGCCTTCCAGGCTGACTACGTGGCGGCGTCCGACGCCATTGCCGCGCAAACCCAACAGAAACCGAACTGAGTTCCCATGGCCTCCCTGAACAAGCAACAGAAACGCGCCAAGCGCGCAAAAGCCAAAGCCAAGCAAATCCGCATGGTCGGCCGTAAATCCCTGGCACTGGACAACGACCTGGATCTCCCGGAGCCGATCCCGGAATACACCCTGGCGATGTTCAGCAAAATGCGTGACGCGGAAGCCATCAGCCGCAGCGAAATGCTCTCCGTGCTGTTGACGAATCTGGCCTTCATCATCATCGACCATCCAGAACTGCTTGACATGGAAAACGCCGACGACGAAGGCATGGCCGCCACCCACCTGGCCGCCGACATGCTGATCGACTACCGCATGTGGGCCGACGGCATGGACCGCGACGCCGCCCAGGCATGGCTGACCGACCCGCAGTTCATTGCCGACTTCGGCGACGCACTGGACGTCTACCGCCAGACGCTGGATACGCCGGAAGAAAAAGCCGAGTAAAGGTTACGCCTCAAACAAAAACGGCCGCTTGTCATCACTGACAGCGGCCGTTTTATTTATTACGTGTAGGAGGACGCACATCCGCTGAAATGTATATCCCATTGACATATCCCACCTGGAATCTATCCTTTCTCAGTACTCATAATGATCCAGGAGGCTAAATATGGAGCAGACCACCCTTTTCATGAGCAACAGGAGTCAGGCTGTTCGCCTTCCAAAGGCCGTTGCGATGCCTGGCGACGTCAAGCGGGTGGATGTTATCGCCATTGGCAGGGCGCGCATCATCACGCCCGCTGGAGAAAGCTGGGACAGTTGGTTCGATGGAGAGAGCGTCACTTCAGACTTCATGAATGATCGCGAACAACCCGCCGATCAGGAACGTGAAGCGCTCTGATGATTAAATTCATGCTCGACACCAACATCTGCATTTTCACCATCAAGAACAAACCACCCGTCGTACGCGAGGCCTTCAATCGCCATCACGATCAATTGTGCATCAGTGCTGTCACGTTGATGGAGCTGATCTACGGAGCTGAAAAATCCGCAGCTCCCGAGAAAAACCTGGCGATCATTGAGGGATTTGCAGCCCGTCTTGAAGTCTTGCCTTTCGATAATGATGCTGCCGCGCACACCGGGATGATTCGGTCGGAGTTGGCGAAGGCAGGAACACCTATAGGGCCGTATGACCAAATGATTGCCGGGCACGCGCGTTCCCGCGGCTTCATTGTGGTGACGAACAACGTCAGGGAGTTTGATCGGATCCCGGGATTGCGCGTTGAAGACTGGGTTAATCCCGAGTAAGTCTGCCCCAGAAACCAAAACGGCCGCTTGTCATCACTGACAGCGGCCGTTTTGCGTTACGCGGTATGAATCAGTTCAACACCACCGCGCCACTTTTTTCCAGCTTGCGACGGCGAGCCACGATCAAGCCAGCTGCCACCACCAACACGCTGAGCAAACCGGTCGCGAGGATTTCCACACGATGGGCTTCCTGGAACAGCATGATGGTCAGGGCACCAACGATGAATGCGATCACCGCGTAGGTCAGGCCCGGGAACAGCCACATGCTGAAGACGATTTTCTCACCACGAGCCATACGCTGTTTGCGCATGCGCAGTTGCGAAATCGCGATCACCAGGTACACCAGCAGCGCGATGGCGCCGGAGCTGGCCAGCAGGAACTCGAACACCGCCGCCGGGGCCACGTAGTTGGCGAAGGTCGCCAGGAACGCTGCGCCAGTGGACAACATCACCGCCCAGTATGGCGTGCCGCTTTTGTTGGTGCGGGTGGACATGGCCGGCGCATCGCCGCGCTTGCCCAGGGAGAACAGCATCCGCGACGAGGTGTAGAGCGCCGAGTTCAGGCAGCTGGTCACAGCGACCAGTACCACGATGTCGACGATCATCTTGGCGTTAGGGATGCCCATGCGTTCAAGCACAGTCTGGTAGGAACCCAGGCTTGCCAGTACCGGGTCGTTCCAAGGCACCAGGGCTACGACGATGAAGATCGATACGAGGTAGAACAGGCCGATCCGCCAGATCACCGAGTTGGTGGCCTTGGAGATTTGCTTGCCAGGGTTCTTCGATTCCGCGGCCGCGATGGTCACGATTTCGGTGCCCATGAAGGAGAACATGGTGGTCAGGATGGCACCCAACACCGCGCCCATACCGTTTGGCAGGAAGCCCTGGGTGTCGAACAGGTGGGAAACGCCGCTGACCTGGCTACCCGGCAGGAAGCCGAAGATCGCCATGAGGCCCACAACAATGAAACCGATGATCGCCAACACTTTGATCAGGGCAAACCAGAACTCGAATTCACCGTAGTTCTTCACGCTGAACAGGTTGGTCACGGTCAACAGCATGGTGATGACCAGGGCGAAGGCCCAGATGTCCACACCAGGGAACCAGGCGTGCAGGATGGTCGCGGCGGCGTTGGCTTCCAACGGGATCACCAGGACCCAGAACCACCAGTAGAGCCAGCCGATGGTGAAACCGGCCCAGTGACCGATCGCGCGATCGGCATAAGTCGAGAACGAGCCGGTGTCCGGCGATGCAATCGCCATTTCACCGAGCATGCGCATCACCAACACCACCAGCATGCCGGCGGCAGCGTAGGCCAACAGCACGGCCGGGCCTGCGGCCGCGATGGCGTGACCCGAGCCGACGAACAGGCCGGCACCGATAACCCCGGCAATCGACAGCATGGTCACATGACGCGGTTTGAGCCCCTGTTCGAGGCCGTTAGAGCTTTGGGTACTGCTCATTGAAACTACCTTTGTAAGGAAAAGCGAATGCGTGCATCCCGTTTGGATGTCCTTCTTGTAAAAAGAAACCAACGGGGTGTTCCGGAATCTGCACGCAATAATTGCGCCAAAATGTTTCAAAAGCGTCTACCCCGGCGATTTCGACTCGACCGGACAGTCATCGCAAGCCCTTGAAATCAATGGCACTTTGCCAGAACGTTACCCTGCGACCCACTTTTTGAACGAAATTGCGCACCGGAAACACATCTAAAAACGACACGACGCACGATAAAAGTGCGGATCTGCCACGTTCGGCCGGATAGCGCTTCCAACCCCCCGCCAAAGCTGGCAACATCGCGCCCTTTTTTGCGACAGCCACCGCGCTTTTTATCGACAGGCAAGGTTCAAACGGCTGTTCGGTTGTTGATGGGGCGACAGTCTGCTGCGCCGATGCGACAACCTGCCACACGCCAGCCGTTTACCGTCCGTAGCGCTGTTGGCTGCCATTGAAACGCTATGCTAGGTTGGCCGCCTCGCCAGTAAGGCCGCCAACAGCAGGAGCGCAACATATATGAGGAACGCACATGGCTGAGGCCACGCCCGCGCTTGAAATCCGCAACTTGCACAAACGCTACGGTTCGCTGGAGGTGCTCAAGGGCATCTCGCTGACCGCCCGCGACGGCGACGTGATCTCGATCCTGGGTTCTTCCGGCTCCGGCAAGTCCACGTTCCTGCGTTGCATCAACCTGCTGGAAAACCCGCACCAGGGCCAGATCCTGGTCGCCGGCGAAGAACTCAAGCTCAAGGCCGCGAAGAACGGTGAACTGGTGGCCGCCGACGGCAAGCAGATCAATCGCCTGCGCAGCGAAATCGGTTTTGTGTTTCAAAACTTTAACCTGTGGCCGCACATGAGCGTGCTCGACAACATCATCGAAGCCCCGCGCCGCGTGCTCGGCCAGAGCAAGGCCGAAGCCATTGAGGTTGCCGAAGCCCTGCTGGCCAAGGTCGGCATCGCCGACAAGCGCCATGCCTACCCCGCGCAACTGTCCGGTGGCCAGCAACAACGGGCGGCGATTGCCCGCACCCTGGCCATGCAGCCCAAAGTCATCCTGTTCGATGAGCCGACCTCCGCGCTTGACCCGGAAATGGTCCAGGAAGTACTTAATGTCATCCGCGCACTGGCCGAAGAAGGCCGCACCATGCTGCTGGTGACCCACGAGATGGGCTTCGCCCGCCAGGTCTCCAGCGAAGTGGTGTTCCTCCACCAGGGCCTGGTAGAAGAGCAAGGATCGCCACAGCAGGTGTTTGAAAACCCGCTTTCGGCACGCTGCAAACAATTCATGTCCAGCAACCGCTAACGGAGCTACCCACATGCAGATGTACAAAAAGGTCTTCCTGGCTGCCGCCGTCACCCTGGCGTTCAGCGCCGGTGCCATGGCCGAAACCCTGAAGATGGGCATCGAAGCGGCTTACCCGCCGTTCAACAATAAAGATGCCAGTGGCAATGTCGTCGGCTTCGACAAAGAGATCGGCGACGCCCTGTGCGCCAAGATGAAAGTCGAGTGCACCGTGGTCACCTCCGACTGGGACGGCATCATCCCGGCCCTGAACGCCAAGAAGTTCGACTTCCTGATCTCCTCGATGTCGATCACCGACGAGCGCAAGCAAGCGGTGGACTTCACCGACCCGTACTACTCCAACAAGCTGCAGTTCATCGCCAAGAAAGACGTCGACTTCAAGACCGACAAGGATGCGCTCAAGGGCAAAGTGATCGGCGCCCAGCGCGCGACCCTGGCCGGCACCTGGCTCGAAGACAACATGCCGGGCGTTGAAACCAAACTCTATGACACCCAGGAAAACGCTTACCTCGACCTGACTTCGGGTCGTCTGGACGGCATCCTGGCTGACAAGTACGTCAACTACGAGTGGCTGAAAAGCGACGCTGGCCGTGGCTACGAGTTCAAGGGCGATCCGGTGGAAGAAAGCGACAAGATCGGTATTGCCGTGCGCAAGAAGGACCCGATCCGCGAGAAGCTGAACGCCGCGCTGAAAGAAATCGTCGCTGATGGCACCTACAAGAAAATCAACGACAAGTACTTCCCGTTCAGCATCTATTGATTCTGACCTGCCGGACCGACGCCGCCTTGTGACGGCGCCGGTCCCCGGCCTTGCCTGCCGCGATTTGAAAAGAAATCCATGATTATCGACCTCTACGGATTCGGCCCGGCGCTCGCCGCTGGCGCGCTGATGACTGTGAAACTGGCGCTCTCGGCCCTATGCCTGGGGCTGGTGCTCGGTCTGCTCGGCGCCTTGGCCAAGACTTCCCCGTACAAGCCACTGCAATGGCTTGGCGGCACCTATTCGACCCTGGTTCGCGGCATCCCGGAATTGCTCTGGGTGCTGTTGATCTACTTCGGCACGGTCAACCTGATGCGTGCCCTGGGCGAGTTCTTCGGCAACCCCGACCTTGAACTCAATGCCTTTGCCGCCGGCGTGATTGCACTGGGCCTGTGCTTTGGCGCCTACGCCACGGAAGTGTTTCGTGGCGCGATCCTCGCCATTCCCAAGGGTCACCGTGAAGCAGGCGTGGCGTTGGGCCTGTCGAAATTGCGCATCTTCACCCGGCTGATCATGCCGCAGATGTGGCGCATCGCCCTGCCCGGCCTGGGCAACCTGTTCATGATCCTGATGAAAGACACGGCGCTGGTGTCGGTGATCGGCCTGGAAGAAATCATGCGTCACGCGCAAATCGGCGTGACCGTCTCCAAACAACCGTTCACCTTCTATATGGTGGCCGCGTTCATGTACCTGGGCCTGACGATTCTGGCCATGACCGGTATGCACTTCATGGAAAAACGCGCCGCTCGCGGCTTCGCGAGGAGCGCCCAATGAACTGGGAAGTCATCATCAAGTGGCTGCCGAAGCTGGCCCAGGGCGCAACGCTGACCCTGGAACTGGTGGCCATCGCCGTGATTGCCGGATTGCTGCTGGCCATTCCGCTGGGCATTGCCCGTTCGTCGCGGCTGTGGTGGGTGCGGGCATTTCCCTACGGCTACATCTTCTTTTTCCGCGGCACGCCGCTGCTGGTTCAACTGTTCCTGGTCTACTACGGCCTGGCGCAGTTCGACGTGATCCGTAACAGCTCGATGTGGCCGTACCTGCGCGATCCGTTCTGGTGCGCCACGGCGACCATGACCCTGCACACCGCCGCCTACATTGCGGAAATCCTGCGCGGCGCCATTCAGGCGATTCCACCGGGCGAGATCGAAGCGGCACGGGCGCTGGGCATGTCCAAACCCAAAGCGCTGTTCTACATCATGCTGCCGCGCGCCGCGCGCATCGGCCTGCCGGCCTACAGCAACGAAGTGATCCTGATGCTCAAGGCCAGTGCCCTGGCCAGCACCGTGACCTTGCTGGAACTGACCGGCATGGCCCGCACCATCATTGCCCGGACCTACCTGCCGGTGGAGATCTTCTTCGCCGCGGGCATGTTCTACCTGCTGATGGCCTATGTGCTGGTGCGTGGCTTCAAGTTGCTGGAGCGCTGGTTGCGCGTCGATGCCTGCCAAGGGCGTTGATAGCTGCGTGTTGACGGGCGAGGCGCTACTCGCCCGCTTCACTGCGCTGGATGCTTTTCTCACAGAGCATCAGGCGTTGTGGAAACCTCGCCCGTTCACTTATCTGCAACTACCTTGGGAAGCGTCCTACCCGGAGCTGGCCGCATGGCTACGCGGGCGAACGCTGGAAGACGCCGAAAACGCTCACAACCAGCCGGCTCTACTGCACGCACCCGAACCCTTTGCATCGCTGGCAACGAAGTCCGTTGCTTTGAGTGCCGTGGATGAATTGCCTGCACGCACGCTCGAAGCGGCAGGCCATCGATTGAACGTCGATGTGCCAGGGCGCAAATGGCAACAGATCGAAGCATTCGCCAGCCGGTTGCAGTTTTCCGAGGCACCGCAGCATTGGCTGGACTGGTGCTCGGGCAAGGGACACCTGGGGCGCCGCCTGCTGCAACCGGGGCAGCAACTGACATGTCTGGAATACGACCCGGCCCTGGTAACCAGCGGCCAGGCACTCAGCCAGCGCCATCATCTGCACGCGCTACATATTGAACAGGATGTGCTCGCGGCAAATGCAGCCTCTTTACTGAGTGCGTATCACACGCCCGTCGCGCTTCACGCCTGCGGTGATTTGCATGTGCGGCTGATTCAACTCGCCAGCGCGAAAGGCTGCAAACAACTCGCCATAGCCCCGTGCTGCTACAACCGGATCAGTCTTGCCGAATACTCGCCGATTTCCTCGGCCGCCCAAGGCTCCGGCTTACAGCTTTCCCTCGACGACCTCGCGTTGCCCATGAGCGAAACCGTTACCGCCGGTGCCCGCGTGCGACGTCAACGCGACACCTCCATGGCCCGGCGCCTGGGCTTCGACTTGCTGCAACGGCAACTGCGCGGCATTGACGAGTATTTGCCAACCCCTTCCCTGCCCAGTGCCTGGCTGGATACACCCTTCGCCGATTACTGCCATCATCTGGCCGCACTCAAAGAGTTATCCACAATCGGCCCGCAAGATTGGCCAGCCCTCGAAGCTGCCGGTTGGCAGCGACTGGCCGAGGTGCGCAACCTTGAGCTATTACGCGGACTTTTCCGACGTCCGCTGGAGCTTTGGCTGGTCCTTGACCGGGCACTTTTCCTCGCCGAACAGGGCTACAGCGTCCGCGTCGGCACCTTCTGCAAAACCCCGCTCACGCCGCGCAATTTTCTGCTCCTGGCCGAACGCGCTTAAACACGCCCAGCCTGTGGATAACTCTGTTGATGGAATTATCGTGGATCCAAGATTCATGCCAGTTTCAGGGCAAAAACAATACTGTTCATTTTTTGTACACACGGATAAAAAATCGAAAAAACAGGCATTTGCGGACAAATGAGAACAACTCCACAAATTCGGCCTAAACCCAGTGCACTTCCAATGGCATTGTGCATAAGCATTTAATGAAAACGACATAAACGCCTAATCCCGGACCTCGGACAGGGGGATTTGCACCCTCTCATGACTCTTGTTATACACACACGCAAGGGCGCCAGCAGCGCGGCCACGAACAAGAACATTCTTCCGACAGGATGCGCCAGTGACGTTCATTTCCTACGCACAGAACTTCGAAGACATACGCCTGTGGCGCGCCCTCAAAACCGTCGAGAACGGCTTCTACATCGACGTCGGGGCAAACGACCCCACCCATGACTCGGTCACCAAGGCGTTCTATGACCATGGCTGGACCGGCATCAACGTCGAACCGATGCCCAACTACTACCAAGCCCTGTGCCAGCAACGCCCCAAAGACACCAACCTGCAATGTGTGGCCGGCGAAAGCGCCGACAGCCTGACCTTCTACGGCATCGCCGGCACCGGCCTCTCGACCGCCGACCCGGCCATGGCGCAAATGCACAAAGACGCCGGCATGGACGTGCGCAGCCAGACCGTCCAATCCCGCACCCTGACCTCCATCTGCGAAGAACACGCCCGGGGCCGTGACATTCACTTCCTGAAGATCGACGTCGAAGGCCACGAAGAGACCGTCCTGCGCGGCATGGACTTCACCCGGTGGCGGCCATGGGTGATCCTCATCGAGACCCCATGGGAGCGCGACCAGACCTGGGAAACCCTCGTCACCGGCGCCGGCTACCAGCCCATCCTGTTCGACGGCATCAACACCTACTACCTCGCCGAAGAACACCTGAACCTCAAACCCGCCTTCGACATCCCGCCATGCAACCTGGACGAGTTCCAGTTCTGCAAAGGCCACAACTTCAGCCACCCCGTCGGCGACGCCGAACAGCAACTCGCCGCCGCCCTGCAACGCGCCGAACAGGCCGAAGCACAGCTGCGCGCAATGCAAAACAGTCGAGCCTGGCGAGCCATTCAGAAACTCAAGAAAACCCTGCTGCGCGCCTGACCTGAAGCCCGCGCAAAAATAGTCAAAATTCAGGGGTTTACAGAAGCCAACCAATCGCTATAATCGTCGCCCTGACACGCCGGTATAGCTCAGATGGTAGAGCAACTGACTTGTAATCAGTAGGTCCCGGGTTCGATTCCTGGTGCCGGCACCATACAAAACAAAGCCCCTGCAGAAATGCAGGGGCTTTGTTGTTTCCGGGGTTTGGCAAAACGCTTTTAGTGCCCCGCGCTCTGACCACCGTCCACGTGCAGGATTTCGCCAGTGACGAACTTGGCGCCGTCCAGATACACGACCGCTTGCGCAATATCATCGATCTCGCCCATGTGCCCGACCGGGTGCAGGTTGCCCAGCGCTGCGTGGGTTTCTTCGCCGTGCATCGGGGTCTTGATGATGCCTGGGCTGACCGCGTTCACCCGGATCCCGCGCTTGGCGTATTCGATGGCCAGGGATTTGGTTGCCGCGTTGAGCCCGCCCTTGGTCAGCGAAGCCAATACCGATGGCACGCCGTCGATGGCGTGGTCCACCAGGCTGGTGGTGATGTTGACGACGTGGCCGCTGCCCTGTTTTTCCATCTCGGCGATGGCGAGTTGAGTGATGTAGAAGAAGCCATTGACGTTCACCGACAGCACATTGGCGTAGTCTTCCGCGGTGTACGCAGTGAACGGCTTGGCGATGAAGATCCCGGCGTTGTTGACCAGGGTATCGATGCGACCGAAACGGGAAATCGCTTCACGGATGACGCGCTGGGCGGTTTCCGGTTCGCCGATGTCGCCGGCCACGGTGAGAATGTCCGGATCGGTGGACGGTTTGATCGAGCGCGAAGTGGCGACGATGCGGTAGCCGAGTTCACGAAAGGCTTTGACCATACCGTCGCCAAGACCCTGGGATGCGCCGGTGATTACAATGACTTTTTTCGAAATGCTCATGATGAAGACCTCTGAAAATTAAAAGTGGGGTAGAAAATCTGTAATCAGGCTTCGGCCGGTGCCTTGGCCATTTGTCGCAACATCTGTTCGTAGTACTCGACCGATTGCGAACCGGACACCAGGTGGCGACCGTTCAGCACCATGGCCGGGACCGAATTGATGCCGCGCTGCCGGTAGTACTCTTCAAGTTCTCGCACCTCTTCTGCGAACGCGCCGGACGCCAGCACCTCTTGTGCACTTGCCCCATCCAGCCCCGCTTCAATCGCCAGACGCACCAGCGTCGACTGATCACTCGGGTTCTGGCCTTCGCTGAAGTAGGCCTGCAGCAGCACCCTCTTCAACTCGACTTGCCGCCCTTCCTGCAACGCCCACAGCAACAAACGGTGTGCATCGAAGGTGTTGTAGAAATGCGTGCGTTTCTCCAGATCGAATTTGAAGCCGATGGCCTCGCCGCGAGCGATCTGCATGGCCTTGCCGGCGGCGACGTCGGCGGCCGTTCTTCCGTACTTGCGCATCAAGTGCTCGACCGCTTGTTCACCTTCGGCCGGCATATCCGGGTTCAACTCGAACGGCTTGTAGGTCAGCTCGACCGAGATGTCCCCGGCCACGTTCTCGATCGCTTGCTCCAGCGCCGTCGCCCCCAGTGCGCACCAGGGGCACACCACATCGGAGATGAAATCGATGGTGACGGACGACGTCATGATTTCCCCTCCGCCTCGGCCAGTTGCTTGCGGTACTGGGTGGTGGTGATTCCGGCGTAACCCCAGTTATCGGTGTCGACTTCCTCGATCACGATGTGGGTCAGGTCAGGGCGTTTGTTGAGGACGCGTTCCAGTGTTTCAGTGATCTCGGCAATCACCTGAGCTTTCTGCTCAGTGGTAACGCCATCGCGGGTGATGCGTACGCTTACGAAAGGCATGAGGGAAACTCCAGTGACCTTCCCGTCGGGATGATGGGAGAGGCGTTGGAGCTCAATTTATGGAGTTTGCTGGAAGGGATAAAGGTGGGAGCGGGAACTTCATTCGTTACGTGGTGTAATGATTACGCTGTGAAAAAAGCCCCGGCCCGGGCGTAATGCTGTTCGGTTAAGCGAGAATGATCCGTTGTAGGAGCGAGCTTGCTCGCGATGTTCGTTAACGATGCCGCGTGATTACTGACTAAACGCAGCGCTCTTGAGTCCATCGCGAGCAAGCTCGCTCCTACAGAATCCTTAACAGTCGGGGCTTCTTCTTTCTCAGCCTTTGATCAGACCTCGATACCGCAACCGATCATCAGAAGATGTTGATCGGGTAGTCCACGAACACACGCACTTCGTTGCCGCTGACGTTGTACTCGCTCGACTTCTGCGATACGCGCAGGACCGAGCTGCGCAGTTTCACGCTGAGGTCTTTGGCCGGGCCGCTTTGTACGACGTATTTGAACTGGTTGAAGATCTCGCGCTCGGTGCCGCCTTCGCTGGTGGAGGTGGTGATGTTGTCACCGCGCACGTAGGCCACGTTGTAGGTCAGGCCCGGTACACCGAAGGTGCTGAAGTCCAGGCCGTAGCCGACTTGCCAGCTGCGTTCGTCTTCGGCGTTGAAGTCGGACCAGTAGGAGTTCGCCAGGTAGATGGTGTTGCCACCGTCGCCGATGCGGCCTTGATCTTTCTGGTAGCCGCCATAGGCATAGCCCAGGTTGCTGTCGCCGGTACTGCGCTGGTGCGCGAGGGTGAACGAGTGCGGGCCGGTGATGTAGGTGGCGGCCAGGCTCCAGATCTTGTTGTCGTCGCCGGTGATACCGTTGTCGCGAACGTAGGAATCTTCCAGCTTGGTGCGGTAGCCGTTGAAGTCCAGGGTCAGGGACTGATCCTTGTCGATCGGGAACACGTAGTTGGCGTTCACGTATTGTTTCTTCAGCACGTCTTCGACGTCGGAAGCGTACAGCGCAGCCTTGAATTGTTCGGTGAACTGGTAGCTACCGCCCAATACGTTGATCGACTTCAAGCCACCGCTGTCACGACCTTCGGCACTTTTGCGCGATTCGGCGGTGAAACGCCCGGCGTCCAGTTGCAGGCCTTTGATCTCTTTGGAGGTGATCAAGGTACCGGTGTAGCTTTCCGGCAGCAGGCGCGAGTTGTCGTAGTTCAGTACCGGCAGGGCCGGCATCTGGTCGCCGTAGGTCAGGGTGGTGCTGGACAGGCGGAACTTGATCGCTGCGCCGCCCTTGGACAGGTCGTCAGCCGGCTGGCCGCTGTCGCCCTTTTTGAAAAAGTCGATGCCTTGCGCGCCGCTACGGTCTTCGCTGCGTTCCAGGTTCAGAGCGTACAGCCCGAAAGCGTCCACACCCACACCCACGGTGCCTTGGGTGAAGCCGGACGAGAACGTGCCGATGGCCGCCTGGCCCCACTCGGATTTATCCGGGTTGCCGTCTTTGAAGTCACGATTGATGTAGGCATTGCGCAGCAGCACTTTGAGGCTGCTGTCTTCAACAAAACCCTTGGATTCGGCCTGGTCGTTCGCCATGGCCTGTGTAGCGCTCAACATCCCCAGTGCGATCAGGCTGATTCGCTTGTTCAACATTTTGTTTTTTTCCTTGATTCGGTTGATACGCGCTGTGTCGAACGGCCGAAATGGCGCTATCGCGCTCTTGTTTCAATGCAAAAACAAAAAGGCCCGCCCACGATTGCTCGCGGCGGGCCTTTTATTGTTTTTGAGTCGTGGCGGTCGGCCACAGGCGTTGGGCCGAATCGTAGCTGCGCCCTCAATGATGTGTCAATTTCGTGAATCTTCTACAAATAGGCAAAAAACGTCTAAGAAACGGCTTTACGTGGCAGGAACATTCAATCGATGCAACCTTCGAGGCCACAGACTGCTACGGGAGTGGATGCTCCCTGATCGGGCAGCGACTGACTCAACCACTGCGCAAATGCCTGGGGTTTGCCCAGCCATGGCCCGATATCGATCAGGGTGAATTGGTCATTGTCCTCAAGCACCAGGGTCGGAAAACCCTGCCCTCCAACCTTGGCCAGGAAAGCCCGGCTGTTGCTGATATGGCCTTCGGTGTCGGCCGCCCTGAAGGCTCCTTCGAAGGCTTGACGGTCCAGCCCCATGCCGTGGGCCAGTTCAAACAATACCGATTCGTCGGCGATGCGGCGCCCTTCCACGTAATGAGCACTTTGCAAACGCCCCAACAACTCCAGCCCGCGACTTTCCATTTGCTCGGCAGCCAGCACCGCAGCGATGGGTGGAGCCGAGTCGAACACGGCGGTGTGATCACGCAGCAATCCTTCGAAATAGGCCTCACCGAACGGCTGCCCGCTGTATTCGGCAATGCGCCGGTCATGGGGCATGACGTAACTGCGCAGCTGTGGCGATACCTTTTGCCGATTGGCACCCGTCATCATGCCGCCGCCGTGGGCAATCACGGGCAGCACGGCCTGGGCGGCCTGCACCAGCGGTTTGGCGCCATAGCACCAACCGCACAATGGGTCGTAGATGTAATGCAGGATCATGGAAAAGCTCCGACAGAAATTCAGGAAAATTCGATGTCGGCAGATTAGTGCCGCAACGGCCCCGGAAAAACGCCGGATTGGCTTTCAGTCTGTTGCTTGAATCGGTCGAATGGCAGGGTTAAGACCATTGCTCCCACAATGTTCAGTGGTGACTGAAAAAATCCGTAAGCAAAAAAAAACGCTGCCATCCCGGCAGCGCTTTTTTTTGATCAATCCGTTGTTGTTCTTCTTATCCTTCCATTACATCCCACAACGCATCCAGTTCCGCTTCGCTGAATAAACCAGCGGGGTAACGCTCGATCATCGTCCGGCGCGGATCAGTTTCGCTGATCTGACGCGTTCCATTGGACTTGAACCAGTGCGCCAGAATCTGGAGCGATTCGCTGTTTACTGCCAGGGGATGCAACGCCTTTTCGCTCACTACATTCACTTCGGCGTTCATTTCCGCGCTCTCTCCCGGTTTGTGAGCGGCTAACTTATCCAAGGTTTATGACAGAACATCGAAGTCCTCCCCCTCCCCGAGTTACAACAGTAGAGATACAAGAGCTGTGCCAAGGTTTCTGAAGTGTGGGCAAGCGGATACAAAAAAGCCCGCAACCCTGATGGGCTGCGGGCTCTGTGCCATGCAGCGGGCTGATCGACAGCCTGAGGGATTTCGCAATCAACTCAAGCTGTTACAACCTCACTCACTCCTTGTGCGGCGCGGGTTGTTGCTGGGTAAGGCAGTGAATATTGCCGCCCCCCAGTAACAGTTCGCGGCCAGGCACCATGACCACTTCATGCTGCGGGAACAGGTTCTGCAGGATTTCCTTGGCCGGGCCATCCTGCGGGTCGTCAAAGCTCGGCGCGATGATGCCGCCGTTGACGATCAGGAAGTTCACGTAGGAACCGGCCAGACGAACAGTCGGGTTACGTTCCTGGGTTCCATCGACCGGATCGACACCGGCACATTCTTCCTCGGTCGCAAACAGCGGACCCGGAATCGGCATCTTGTGCACCATGAATGGGCGGCCCTTGGCGTCGGTGCTGCCTTGCAGCACTTTCATCGCCGCCTGGCAGCGCGGATAGTTCGGGTCCTGTGGATCATCGGTCCAGGCCAGCAATACTTCGCCCGGGCGCACATAGCAGCAGAAGTTATCCACATGGCCATCGGTTTCGTCGTTGAACAAGCCATCCGGCAGCCAAATGATTTTATCCACAGCCAGGTTCGCACTCAGGAGCGCTTCGATTTCCGCGCGATTCATGTGCGGGTTGCGATTGCGGTTGAGCAGGCATTCTTCGGTGGTGATCAGCGTGCCTTCGCCATCGACGTGAATCGAGCCGCCCTCGAGCACGAAGCCTTCGGTGCGGTAGCGCGGGCTGCGCTCGATCTCGAGGATCTTGCCGCCGACTTGCGAATCACGGTTCCACGGCGAATACAGGCCGCCGTCAAAACCGCCCCAGGCATTGAAGTCCCAGTTCACGCCACGGACTTCGCCACTGTTGTTGATGACGAAAGTCGGACCGGAGTCGCGAACCCAGGCGTCGTCGCTGGACATTTCCACCACACGAATATTCGGCACGTCCAGGCGGGCACGGGCGTTTTCGTACTGGCCGGCGGAAACCGCCACGGTCACCGGTTCGAAACGGGCGATGGCTTTGGCCACTGCCACGTGCGCGGCTTGTGCCGGTTTGCCACCCAGGCGCCAGTTGTCCGGGCGCTCGGGCCAGATCATCCAGGTCTGGGTTTGGGGTGCCCATTCGGCCGGCATGTAGAAGCCGTCGGCGCGAGGGGTGCTGTTCAACGTGGTCATGGCTCAGGACTCCGGAGTGGCATTGATACCTGACAGAAAGGGAAGCGTATGTGTAAACGCCGTGGGCTATGGTGACTTTATATCCGATAAATATCGGCTTTTAAAGCACCATCAATCCACGGTTACAAAAATGATCGATAAAAAGCCGATATCAATCGAACTAACACCACCTTTCATGTGGGAGCGGGCTTGCTCGCGAAAGGGCCGTGTCAGTCGAACGAGATGTCGACTGACAGTCCGCTTTCGCGAGCAAGCCCGCTCCCACATAGGCCCGCATTCATTTGGTGGATCGGTTTACAGACCTTCCGCCAGCACCTTCGACAGCATGTCCACGAAGAAATCCACGCTCTGGCGCGAAGTGACCATCGGTGGCTTGATCTTGAGGATGTTCAGGTAATCGCCGGTCGGCTGCATGAAGATCCCCAGCTCACGCAAGCGATCGCACAGTGCGGTGGTTTCTTCGGTGGCCGGCTCCAGGGTTTCGCGGTTGCGGATCAGTTCGACACCCAGGTAGAAACCAGAACCATGCACCGCGCCCACTAACGGATGAATATCGATCAACGCTTCGAGGCGCTTCTTGAAGTGCCCGCCAACGACCTGGGCGTTCTCCCAGAGTTTTTCCTCTTCCATCACATCCAGCACGGCCATGCCGACCTGGCAACTGACCGGGCTGCCCCCGGCGGACGAGAAGAAGTAACCCTCGGCCTCCAGCGCCTCGGCGATTTCCCGGCGGGTAATGACCGCGCCCAGCGGCTGGCCGTTACCCATGCCCTTGGCCATGGTGATGATGTCCGGCACCACGCCCTGCTCTTGGAAGCCCCAGAAGAAATCGCCCATGCGCCCGTAGCCGACCTGCACTTCGTCGGCGATGCACACGCCGCCCTGGGCCCGAACCATTGCATAGACCTGCTGCAAATAGCCCGCTGGCAGCGAAATACCGCCGGCATTGCCGTACACCGGTTCGCAGATGAAACCGGCCAGCTGGCGTTTCTGCCCGGCGATTTTCGCCAGGTTGTGTTCGACGCTTCGTACATAATCCGGCGCGCTGTCCGGCCCGCGGAACTCACCGCGATAGGTGTTTGGCGCGGTCACCGGGTGCACCCAGTCCGGGCGGCTGCTCAAGGCCTTGGGGTTGTCGGCGATCGAGGTCGACACCGAGTCGGCACCCACCGTCCAGCCGTGATACGCCTCCAGCACGCTGAGCATGTCACGGCCGCCGCTGTAGGCCCACGCCAGGCGAATCGCCAGGTCGTTGGCCTCGCTACCGCTGTTGACCAAGAACACACGGTCCATGCCGTCAGGGGACAGTTTCAGCAAACGTTCGGAAAACTCGGCCACGGCCGCGTAGTTGAAGCGCGAGTTGGTGTTGAGCAATGACCACTGGCGACTGGCAACTGCCGCCATGCGCGGGTGACCGTGGCCCAAGACCGCAACGTTGTTGAGCATGTCGAGGTAGGAGCGCCCCTGCATGTCGATCAAATGGTTGCGCCAGCCACGCTCGATGCGCGGCGGGTCGACGTAATAATGCTTTTGCGTACGGGCGAAACTGGCGTTGCGGCGGGCCAGCAAGGTCGCTCCGTCGAGCTCTGCTTCGGCGTCACAAGCCAGCCCCAACAGCGCGGCAGGTGATGGGCACAGCGCCTGCCAGGCGGCGGCGCGCGATGGCGTGCAGAACAACGGCGCACCGATCGACCCGCCACGGCACAACTGCACGATCAACGGCCCGCTGACCGAACCCAGCACCTGGCCTTTGACCAGTGCCGCGCCGCTGTGCAGCGAAGGCGTGACGCCCCAAAGCCGTACACTCAAATGCGGGCCGTCCAGTTGCAGCACGCCGGCGGATGGGTGATGCACCACCGCGGCAAACGGCGCTTCGACTGCTGTGCCCTGAGGCACACGCAACTCGACATGCAACGGGCAAGTATCAGGCTCAGTGGCGCTGTCCGGGCGGGTGCGGGACAAGCGGTATTGTCCGTAGCGACTGGCCGCCAAGCCATGTGCCTCGGCCGCTTCATCCAGCAGGCGCTGGTCGACGCCCTCCTGCTCCCAGTTCCCGGCCTCGAAATGCGGGCTGAGCACGCCCAGGTCGATCAAGGCGAACTCACGCCCCACCAGGCTCGGCAACAGCGGCGCAAAGCCTTCACTGCCGATGGCCGGAAGATTCTGGCCGACGGCCGTGAGGATCGCCGCTTCCATCAATGCCAGCGGCACCGACGTGGCCACACGGAAGATTTCCCATTCATGGACCAGGTTATCGCGGCTGTAGGCATTGCCCGGATCGATGCTGACCTGCTGTTCGCCACTGAGCACCAGCACCGCCGCGCGAGCAACAATCAGCGGCCACAGCGCCAGCAGCTCTTCGTGTTGTAACGGATTGACCGCGTGATACGCCTGTACCGCTGGCAAGATGCAGAACGGATCGCCCTCGCCATGATGCAGCAGCGCGGCGCAGGTCACCGACAGATCGGTTATGCGCCAGGTGCGCACCAGGTCGCCGAAATCGATCACGCCTTGCAGCTGCCAGTGGCGTTGCGCATCGCGCTGCCACACCACGTTGTCGTCGGTGATGTCCATGTGAATGGCCTGCACCGGCAGTTTGTCCTCCAGTGGCTGCAAATGCCGCTCGGCTTGCCCGGACGCTTCGACGATCAGTTTGCGCTGGTCTTCATCCTTGATCACCGGCAGCAAATGCGCGATCAAGGCGTGAGCATGGCGGGCGTCCCACTGCAGGGTTCGCACCAGACCCGGATGGTCGAAGTCCGCCAGGGCCAGGTCCATTTCACCGCACAGGCGACCGAAGCCGGACACCACCGTCGGGTTGAAATGGCTGAGGCTCGTCAGCGGCTGGCCTTCGATGTAATCGAGCAGGCGAACGTGCACTGCCTGGTCGCCAACGTCCAGAGACAGCAGGTCTGCACCGTTTTTCGCCGCGATGACTCGCGGCACGTGGACATCGGGATGCTCGCCCAAGTGCTTGAGGCCGGCATGCTGTGCCTGAAGCTCAAGTACCGAGTAGTCGCCACGGCAGATTTTCAGGACGAAACGTCCCCGCTCGCTGTCGACGCGGTAGTTCAGGTCTTGCTGGCTGCCAAGGGCCTGCAACCTGCCGCTGAGCCCGTAGTGTTCTTCCAGCAGCTCTAGCGCTTGCTCCGCAGACACCAGCGGGCTGGGCAAACTGGCGCGATGAATCAACGTGGCGAGCGACATACAACGACCCCTGAAATTTTATTAGGCGCCTATATCGCCACTGCTCAGGGCGATACGCAACCCCCCCGGGGCCGGTACTCGTCGTTTACAGGGGCTGGAACAGGCCGGCAGATTTTTACTTGAACACTCGCCCCCGTCGGCGCTTTGCGCAAGAATGGCGGCCATCAAACGCACACTGCTGGAGAACCACCATGAATGTAGTGACCACCGACCTGCCCGGTGTTCTGATCCTCGAACCCAAGGTCTTTGGTGACGAACGTGGTTTCTTCTACGAGAGTTTCAACGCCCGGGCCTTCAAGGAGGCCACCGGACTGGACACTGAATTCGTTCAAGACAATCACTCCCGATCGCAGAAGGGCGTGCTGCGCGGCCTGCATTACCAACTGGAAAATACCCAGGGGAAACTGGTTCGCGTTACGGCAGGTGAAGTGCTGGATGTAGCCGTGGACATCCGTCGCAGCTCCGCGCACTTCGGCAAATGGGTCGCCGTGCGACTGTCCTCCGACAATCATCGTCAGCTCTGGGTCCCGGAAGGTTTCGCCCACGGGTTCGTGGTATTGAGCGAATTTGCCGAGTTCCTTTACAAAACCACCGACTACTACACGCCATCCGCCGAGCGCAGCATTCGCTGGGACGACCCGGACCTGGCCATCGACTGGCAACTGGAGGGCACGCCGCAGCTGTCGGCGAAAGATCAGGCCGGCGTATTGTTCAAGGACGCCGACGTCTTTGCCTGAAAGGCCGGCTGAAGCTCCCCGATCAAGATGCACCTGACCCAAGGTGCGCAAGCCTAGGCATAATGCGCCTGTACCCACAGGCGCATGCTGCTCATGAAACCGACTCTCCCCTCCAGACCCCGTTGGCGCAGCCTGGCCCTGCTGGCACTGTGCCTGGCTCCGTTGCTGTGGCCGCTGGAGCATCTGGCCGAGCGTTATTACCGCAGCGAGCTGGCCAGCCAGAATCGTCAGACCCTCGACCTCTACGTCGCCAACCTGCTGGGTACCCTGCACCGCTATGAAGTGTTGCCGCAGATCCTCGGCGACCTACCGGCCCTGCGCGCCGTTCTCGGTGCGCCGGACGATGGCGTCACCCAAGGCAATGCCAACCGCCTGCTGAAAGACATTGCGACCCAGACCGGCGCCGAAGTCATGTACCTGATGGACGCCACCGGCAAGACCCTGGCCGCCTCCAACTGGGACAAACACGACAGTTTTGTCGGGCGCAATTTTTCCTTCCGGCCGTATTTCAGCGAAGCCATGGCCGGGAAGCTCGGGCGCTTTTTCGGCCTGGGCACGACCTCCGCCAAGCGCGGTTATTTCTTCGCCGCCGGCGTGCGCGATGGCGAAAAAATCGTTGGCGTGCTGGTGGTCAAGGTCGACCTTGACCACACCGAGAGCCTCTGGGGCAAAACCCCGGAACAACTGCTGCTGACCGACCACAACGGCGTGGTCATTCTCACCTCGCGTCCGGAGTGGCGATTCCGCTCGACCCGCCCGTTGAACGAGGAAGAAAGCAAAGCCATCACCGCGATTCAACCCTACCCAACCCGCGATCCAAAACCGCTGAAGCTCAATCCCAATGCCTGGTTGACCCAGACCCAGCAGATCGCCGAAACCGGCTGGAATGTCAGCATCCTCGCCCCGCGTACCCTGATCGACCGCCCGGTGCGCACGGTGGTGGCCATCGGCGGTGCAACACTGCTGGTATTGATGCTGTTGCTCGGCCTGATGATGCAGCGCCGTCGCCATTATCTCGAACGCATTGCCTTCGAAGCCAAGGCCCGCCGCGAACTCGAGGGTCGGGTCGCCGAGCGCACCAGCGATCTCGAAGGCCTGAACCGGCGCCTGAAACAGGAAGTACTGGAGCGCGAACAGGCCCAGCAGGAGCTGGTACGCGCCCAGGATGACCTGGTGCAGGCCGGCAAATTGTCGGCACTGGGCACCATGTCGGCGAGCATCAGCCACGAACTCAATCAGCCGCTGGCAGCGATTCGCAGCTACGCGGAAAACGCCGAAGTATTGCTCGATCACCAGCGCACCGACGATGCCCGCGGCAACCTCAAGCTGATCAGCGAATTGACCGGGCGCATGGCCTCGATCATTGCCCACCTGCGCGCCTTCGCCCGTCGCGACCGCCACGCCCCGGAAAGCGTCGCCCTGCAACCGGCGCTGGATGATGCCCTGGCCTTGCTGGCCAAGCGCCGACGCAGCATGGAGGTCGAACTGATCCGCGACTTGCCCGCCGCCACCCTGTGGGTCGAGGCCGGGGAAACCCGCCTGCGCCAGGTACTCGGTAATCTGCTGGCCAACGCCCTGGATGCCCTGACGGAAAAAGGCCCGCCACGTAAACTCTGGTTGAGTGCCCAATCCACGGCCGATGGCGTCAACCTGTACATTCGCGACAACGGCCCCGGCTTTTGCATGGAAGCCCTTGGGCGCGCCAGCGAGCCGTTCTACACCACCAAGACCCGCACCCAGGGCCTGGGTCTGGGGCTGGCGATTTGCGAAACCCTGATGCGTGCCTTCGGTGGTGAACTGTCGTTCGCCAATCACAAGGAGGGCGGCGCCCTGATTACCCTGAAACTGCGCGCAGGCGCACCGGGCGTGAGCCTGCAACCGTCCGAGGACCGAAGTGCATGAGCATCGACAACCGCATTCAGGTCGTGTTGATCGACGACGATCCCCACTTGCGTCAGGCCTTGAGCCAAACGCTGGATCTGGCCGGCCTGAAAATCCTGCCGCTGGCCGAAGCCAAGGGTCTGGCCGCGCAACTGGAGCGCGACTGGCCGGGCGTGGTGGTCAGTGACATCCGCATGCCCGGCATGGACGGTCTGGAGCTGCTGACCGAACTGCATGCCCAGGACCCTGAACTGCCGGTGCTGTTGATCACCGGCCACGGCGATGTGCCACTAGCCGTGCAGGCCATGCGCGCCGGAGCCTATGACTTTCTGGAAAAACCCTTCGCCAGCGACGCCCTGCTCGACAGCGTGCGCCGCGCGTTGGCCCTGCGCCGGCTGGTGCTGGATAACCGCAGCCTGCGGCTGGCCTTGAGCGACCGCAATGAGCTAAGCGCCCGCCTGGTTGGCCACTCCCCTTCGATGCTGCGCCTGCGCGAGCAGATCGGCGCCCTGGCCGCGACCAGGGCCGATGTGCTGATCCTCGGCGAAACCGGCGCTGGCAAAGAAGTCGTGGCCCGGGCGCTGCACGACTTATCGAACCGTCGCAACGGACCGTTCGTGGCGATCAACGCCGGTGCCCTGGCCGAATCAGTGGTCGAAAGCGAGCTGTTCGGCCACGAGCCCGGCGCCTTCACCGGTGCGCAGAAACGCCGCATCGGCAAGTTCGAATTCGCCAACGGCGGCACATTGTTCCTCGATGAAATCGAAAGCATGAGCCTGGATGTGCAGGTCAAATTGCTGCGCTTGCTGCAAGAGCGGGTGGTCGAGCGCCTGGGCGGCAATCAACTGATCCCGCTGGACATCCGCATCATCGCCGCCACCAAGGAAGACCTGCGCCAGGCGGCGGATCAAGGACGTTTCCGTGCCGACTTGTATTACCGCCTGAACGTCGCGCCATTGCGGATTCCACCGCTGCGCGAACGGGGCGAAGATGCCCTGATGCTGTTCCAGCATTTTGCCGATGAAGCCAGTACCCGCCACGGCTTGCCGCCCCATGAACTGCAACCGGGGCAACGAGCCTTGCTGCTGCGCCATACCTGGCCCGGCAACGTGCGCGAGCTGCAAAATGCGGCCGAACGTTTTGCCCTCGGGCTGGAACTGGCCCTCGACAACAGCACGCCGGATGGCAGCGCTGGCAACAGGGTCGAAGTCGTCAGCGGCGGTTTGAGCGAGCAAGTGGAGAACTTCGAAAAAACCCTCATTGCCGCCGAACTGGCACGCCCGCACAGCTCCGTGCGCAGCGTCGCCGAAGCCCTCGGCGTTCCGCGCAAGACCCTGCACGACAAACTGCGCAAACACGGTTTGAGCTTCTCGGACAGTGGCGCCTCGGCCCACCCTGACGACCTCGACTGAGCTAGCGTCCAATCATCCACTTCAAGCAAGAGGCCCCTGAATGAGCCGCGACAGTCGCCAACTGGAATCAGTCCTCCATCACGACATTCCCCTCACCCGGGACATGGGCCTCAAAGTGCTCGACTGGCATGACCAGCAACTGCGCCTGCACTTGCCGCTGGAAGCCAACGTCAACCACAAGAGCACCATGTTCGGCGGCAGCCTGTATTGCGGCGCGGTCCTGGCCGGCTGGGGCTGGCTGCATTTGCGCCTCAAGGAAGAAGGCATTACCGACGGGCACATCGTGATTCAGGAAGGACAGATCAGTTACCCGCTGCCGGTAACGGGCGATGCCAACGCCATTTGCCAGGCGCCGGACCCAGTGATCTGGAAGAAATTCCTGACCACGTTCCAGCGCTACAGCCGAGCGCGGTTGACGCTGCATACGCGGGTCGTCAATGAAGGCCGTGATGAGGATGCGGTGAGGTTTGTCGGGCAGTATGTGTTGCACCGTTAAGCGCCACTACCTCTGTAGGAGCCGGCTTGTCGGCGATTGATGCAACGCGGTGTGCCTGACACACCGCTTCGCTGGCAAGCCAGCTCCTACAGGGTAGCGAGCGCCAGCAGCTTCTCCCGCCACGCCGCCTTCGCCGGCAATGCCAGAAAGAATGGGTTCAACAGCGATTCCCGCGCCGGATAGCTGAACGGCTCGCCGTTCAACTCCAGCACCTCGCCGCCGGCGCCTTCCAGCACGCCTTGCGCTGCCGCCGTGTCCCACTGCGAGGTCGGTGCCAGGCGCGGATAACAATCCGCCGCCCCTTCGGCCAGCAGGCAAAACTTCAGCGAACTGCCGATATTGGTCAGTTGCAGCTCGCCAAGGCTGGCGCTCAACCCGGCCAGCAAACGCTCCTGCTCCGGGCTCGAATGGCGACGGCTGGCCACCACGGTGAACGACTCGCCAGGCGCTAACGCATCACGTACCTGAATCGCCACAGGCGTACCACCTTTATCGCCGCGCCAGGCACCGAGGCCGGCGCCGCCGACATAGAAACGGCCGTTGGTCGGCATCGACACGACACCGAACACCACTCGACCGTTTTCGATCAGGGCGATGTTGACGGTGAACTCTTCGCTGCCGCTGATGAATTCCTTGGTGCCATCCAGCGGATCGACCAGCCACCAGCGCTGCCAGCCAGCGCGAACGCCTTGGGGAATGTTGGCGTCCTCTTCGGAGAGCACCGGAATGCTTGGATCGAGTGCCGTCAGCCCGGCCAGAATCAGGTGGTGCGCGGCCAGGTCAGCAGCGGTCACCGGCGAATCATCAGCCTTCGCCGTAACGGCCGTACCTGTGCGCCAGAACGGCAGGATCGCTTCACCAGCCTGCAAGGCCAGCTCGATGACCGGTGCCATCAACGGATGCGGAAAATTCATGGCTGGAACGCTCCGCGCTGAGTCAACAGGTCTCGGGCCAGATACAGCGCCGCCAAGGCACGGCCTTCGGTAAATTGCGGATTTTGCGCCAGCGCCGAGAGTTCACGCAGATTGACCTTGTCCACCCGCATCGGCTCGGGCTCGTCGCCCTCCAGGCGCTCTTCGTAGAGGTCAGTGGCCAGCACCACCTGAATCTTCTGGCTCATGTAACCGGGGGACAGCGACAACTCGGTCAGGTGCTCCAGCTGTCGCGCGCCGAACCCGGCCTCTTCCTTGAGTTCACGCTCGGCTGCCGCCAACACGTCTTCACCCGGCTCGATCAACCCCTTGGGCAATGACATTTCGTATTCATCCGTGCCGCCGCAATACTCCTCGACCAGCACCGCATGCTCGGCATCGAGCATCGCCACGATCATCACTGCGCCGTACCCGGCCCCTTTGCCAACCAGGCGCTCATAGGTGCGCTCCACGCCATTGGCAAAGCGCAACTTCAGCTCCTCCACGCAGAACAATCGACTGGTGGCGACAATTTCGCGGGCGAGTATGGTGGGTTTCTGGCGCATGCAAAGCTCCTTGGCGTGAACGCGCTACTATAACGCGGCTTTCCCAATTGTTTACGCCAGAAATCTTTCTACTGCCCGAGACGCTGCCATGCCTTCATTACCCTGGTCCGACATCGATACCGTTCTGCTGGACATGGACGGCACGCTGCTGGATCTGCACTTCGACAATCATTTCTGGATGGAGCACCTGCCCCAGCGTTACGCCGAACTGCACGGGGTCAGCCGGACCATGGCCGAGATGGAATTGCAGCCGTTGTTCGAGCGCAATGCCGGCCAGTTGCAGTGGTACTGCCTGGACTTCTGGAGCGCCGAACTGAAGCTGTCGGTGCGCAACCTGAAACTGGAAACCGCGCATCTGATCGCCCTGCGCCCGGATGCCGACACCTTTCTGGCGGCGATCAAACGGGCCGGCAAGCGCGTGGTGCTGATCACCAATGCCCATCGGGATGCGCTGTCGTTGAAGCTGGAAAAAGTCGAACTGGCGCCCTACTTCGAGCGCTTGATCAGTTCCCATGACTACGGCTTCCCCAAGGAAAACCCGCAGTTCTGGGATGCGCTGCAAGCTGACATCGATTTCGATCCGGCGCGCAGCCTGTTCATCGACGACACCTTGCCGATCCTGCGCAGCGCACGGGATTTTGGCGTGGCGCACTTGCTGGCGGTGCGCGAACCAGACAGCCGCAAAGGGCCGAAGGATACGGCGGAGTTTGCAGCGGTTGAGGATTATCGGGATTTGATTGCAGGACTTTGATACCGAGGCGCCTGCTTCGCGGGCAAGCCCGCTCCCACACTGGATCTCCAGTGAACACAAAAATTGTGTGCGATGAAGATCAAATGTGGGAGCGGGCTTGCTCGCGAAAGCCATCACACGGTGTCACAGGCTACTCGGGAATCCGCAACGACTGCCCCGGATAGATCTTGTCCGGGTGCGACAGCATCGGTTTGTTGGCTTCGAAAATCTTGTTGTATTTGTTCGCGTCGCCATACACACGCTTGGAAATCGCGCTGAGGGTGTCGCCCTTTACCACCGTGACGAATACCGCGGCCTTCACTAGCGGCCCGGTCACGGTAATCTGATCATCCACGTTGCCAATCCCGGCGATATTGCCCACCGCCAGCAGGATCTTTTCCTTTTCTTCCTGGCTCGCCACTTCACCAGTCACCGTAACCTTGTCGCCATCGACCGTCGCCTGCACATTCGGATTACCCAGGCCGACTTTGCTGATGTGTTCTTTCAACTGCTCACTGGCATTGGCATTGCCCGGCGTCAGCAGATCCAGCAGTTTTTCGCCTGCTTCCTTCACAAAGCTCAAAAGACTCATGGTGCACTCTCCTTGGGTTTGCGGTTCCAGACGCAGAAGCCTAGACCACGGCCATCGCTTGCGAATCCAACCCGACCAATGACCCCGCTTGCGATAGAATCGGCCCCTTCCCGCGCCCAGGAGCGAAGATGGACATCAAGCAGCTGAAATTCCTCATCGCGCTCGACGAAACCCGCCATTTCGGCCAGGCCGCCGTGCGCTGCCACATCACCCAGCCGACCCTGTCCATGCGCCTGCGCAGCCTCGAAGAAGAACTCGATCTGCCGCTGGTCAATCGCGGCCAGCGCTTCGAGGGCTTCACCGCGCCGGGCGAGCGGGTATTAGCTTGGGCACGCACGGTGCTGGCAGCCTATGACGGTTTGTACGCCGAAGCGGCCGCCTGTCGTGGCAACCTGGTCGGCACCTTGCGCCTGGGCATGGTGCCGCTGTCGAGCTTCGATCCGCTGCCGCTGCTGCAACGCCTGCATGCCGAGCACCCGAACCTGCGTTTCGAACTCTCGGCACTGAGTTCCGAGCAGATCCTCGAACAACTGGCGAACAATCGCCTGGACCTCGGCGTTTCCTATCTGGAACGCCTCGACGCCGAACATTTCGACTCCCTGGCCTTCAGCGAAACCCGCATGGGGCTGCTCTACGACCAACGCTTCTTCACCTTTGGCGAGGCGCCGCTGAGTTGGGAATCATTGATCGAACTGCCACTGGGCATGCTCACCAGCGGCATGCACTTTCGCCAATCCATCGACCATAACTTCCACAGCCGCGGCCTCACCCCACAACCGTTGCTGCAGACCGACGCCGTTCATCAACTGCTGCAAGCTGTGCACGGCGGCCTGTGTTGCGCCGTGATGCCATTGGACGGTGGCCTCGAAGGGCTGGCCGAACACTTGCGCCTGCAACCGATCGAGAACGCCCAGACCCTTGGCCGCCTGGGGCTGATCATGCGGCGCAGTGCACCACGCTCGGCCCTGGCGGAGGCCTGTTTCGCGATCTATCGGCAATCGCAGACGAACTCTTGATCGACGGTATCTATCGGTAGATCAGTAATAGCGATTAGACGTGACAAGTTGCCGCGCCTAGTCTTAAAGCTGATCAATCCGTCGGTGATGCCATGAACGCCAAGCGCCCAGCCTGCGCGGCGCCTGCCCTCGAAACGCCCGCGCCCGCCGCAAGCCAGACGTATAGCTACAGTAACCTTGAATACTCGGAATCGGCCAGCACCGCACTGGCCGAGGAAGTCGCGTTGGCGATTGCCTACAACGGCATCAGCCAGGCAGTCATGCTGGTGACGCCAACGGACCTCGAAGACTTCATCGTCGGTTTCAGCCTGGGCAGCGGCATCATCATCGACGCCACTGATATTTATGACCTGCAACTCAGCGGCTCAGGGTCAGCGCAATACGCGCAAGTGACCATCGCCAACCGCGCCTTCTGGAACCTCAAGCAACAGCGTCGGCAACTGGCCGGCACCAGTGGTTGCGGGCTGTGCGGCGTGGAAGCGGTCGAGCAGGCATTGCCGGACCTTCAGGTATTGCCCGGCGCCCCGCTGCCACCGGCCGAATGGCTCGATGGCCTGCGCCAGCGCATCGGCGCCTTCCAGCCTTTGGGCCAGCATTGCGGCGCAGTGCACGCGGCTGTGTTCATGAACGGTCAAGGCGAGTTGCTGCTGGGGCGTGAAGACATCGGCCGGCACAACGCCCTCGACAAACTGATCGGCGGGCTGATCCGGCAAAAAATTCCGACCGCTGGCGGACTGGTGATTGTCACCAGTCGTTGCAGCCTCGAATTGATCCAGAAGGTCTTGCGCGCCGGCATCCAGACCCTGGTCAGCCTGTCGTCGCCCACCGGCCTTGCCGTGCAATGGGCCCGCCGCCACAACCTCAACCTCATCCATTTGCCACAGAAGAATGCACCGCGGGTGTACAGCCCAACGTCGGAGAATCAAGCGTGAGTCAACACCGTCAAGCCGACCAGACACCTGTCCCTCGCTACAAGCCCTACAAAGGCCCGGCCGGTGGCTGGGGCGCACTGATCAGTGTCGCCCAGGCCTGGTTGACCAGCGACAACGCACTGAAAAACCTGCGCATGATGCTCAAGACCAACAAGAGCGGCGGCTTCGACTGTCCCGGTTGCGCCTGGGGTGATTCTCAGGAAGGCGGCATGGTGATGTTCTGCGAGAACGGCGCCAAGGCGGTGAACTGGGAGGCGACCAAACGCCGGGTTGATGCCAGATTCTTCGCCAGACACAGCGTCACTTCGCTGCTGGAGCAAAGCGACTACTGGCTCGAATATCAGGGCCGCCTGACCGAGCCGATGAGGTACGACGCCGAAACCGACCGCTACAAGCCGATCAGTTGGGACGACGCATTCGCGCTGGTCGCCAAACACCTGAACAGCTTGTCGAGCCCGGATCAGGCCGAGTTCTACACCTCGGGCCGCGCCAGCAACGAAGCAGCCTATCTCTATCAACTGTTCGTGCGCGCCTATGGCACCAACAATTTCCCTGACTGCTCGAACATGTGTCACGAGGCCAGCGGTGTCGCCTTGTCGCAAAGCGTCGGAGTCGGCAAAGGCACCGTGACCTTCGACGACTTCGAACACGCCGATGCGATTTTCGTCTGGGGCCAGAACCCCGGCACCAACCACCCGCGGATGCTCGAACCACTGCGCGAAGCGGTGAAGCGCGGCGCTCAGGTGGTGTGCATCAATCCGCTCAAGGAACGTGGCCTGGAGCGTTTCCAGCACCCGCAGCACGCGTTCGAAATGCTCACCAACGGCGACAAGCCAACCAACACCGCGTTCTTCCGCCCGGCCCTGGGCGGCGACATGGCGATCATGCGCGGCATGGCGAAATTCCTCCTGCTGTGGGAACGCGATGCGCAGCGCAGCGGCGCACCGGCGGTGTTCGACCACGACTTCCTCAATGAACACAGCGCCAATGTGCTGGAGTACCTGGCGGCCATCGACGAAACACCGTGGGAGCAGATCGTCGAGCAGTCGGGCCTGACGCTGGTAGAGATCGAACAAGCGGCGCGCATGTACGCCAAGAGCAAGAGCGTCATCATGTGCTGGGCCATGGGCATCACCCAGCATCGCCATTCGGTGGCGACCATCCAGGAAATCGCCAACCTGATGATGCTGCGCGGCAACATCGGCCGGCCGGGAGCCGGTCTGTGCCCGGTACGCGGCCACAGCAACGTGCAGGGCGACCGGACCATGGGCATCAACGAACGGCCGCCAGTGGCATTCCTCGATGCCCTGGAGCGTCGCTTCCAGTTCAAGGTGCCACGCCACAACGGCCACAACGTGGTCGAGGCGATTCATGCGATGGCTGAAGGCCGGGCGAAAGTCTTCATCGGTCTGGGCGGCAATTTCGCCCAGGCCACGCCGGACAGCCCGCGCACCTTCCAGGCCCTGCAAAACTGCGACCTGACCGTGCAGATCAGCACCAAGCTCAACCGCAGCCATTTGACCCACGGCAAGGACGCACTGATCCTGCCGTGCCTGGGCCGCACCGACATCGATATCCAGACCGAAGGCCCGCAAGCGGTGACCGTCGAAGATTCGTTCAGCATGGTCCACGCCTCCAATGGTCAGTTGCAGGCACTGTCGAACCAGATGCGCTCGGAACCGGCGATCCTGGCCGGCATCGCTGCCGCGACCCTGGGCAACCACCCGGTGGACTGGAACTGGCTGGTGGCGGACTACAGCCGCATCCGCGACCTGATTGCCGAGACCATTCCAGGCTTCAAGGATTTCAATGAGAAAGTCAGGAATCCGGGTGGTTTCTACCTGGGCAGTAGCGCCGGCGCACGCAAGTGGAACACCGCTTCAGGCCGGGCCAATTTCCGCCCGAACGTGCTGCCCAAAGACCTGGTGCACGAACGCACCCGCGCCACCGGTGTGCTGCCGGATCTGATCATGCAATCGATGCGCTCCCACGATCAGTACAACACCACCATCTATGGTCTCAACGATCGTTATCGTGGGGTCAAAGGTCAGCGCGATGTGCTTTTCGTCAACGAAGCCGACATCATCCGCCTGGGCTTCAAGCCGGGGCAGAAGGCAGACATCGTATCGCTCTGGGACGATGGCGTTGAACGTCGGGTAAAAGGCTTCACGCTGCTGGCGTTTGATATCCCGGCCGGGCAAGCGGCGGCCTACTATCCGGAAGTGAACCCGCTGGTGCCACTGGAAAGCATCGGCGATGGCAGCCATACGCCGACATCGAAGTTCGTGGCGATCCGGTTGGAAGCGGCGAGCGAGACTGGACTGATCATGGCCAGGTCGGCGTAACACGTCGTTTGATCTGGCCTCTTCGCGAGCAAGCCCGCTCCCACATTGGAATGCGTTCCCCTGTGGGAGCGGGCTTGCTCGCGAATACGGTAGATCAAACAACAAACATTCCAGATTCAGTACTTTCCTTTCGCCCACAAAAAAGGCCGCTTTCTCATGAAAACGGCCTTTGCGAAGTAATAAAAGACCGGCAAAAAAACGTTAAGTTCCACCCAAAAAACAGTAACTTGCAATATTGTATACAGGTCGTGTTATTCGTCGGATTTCGATTGTCACGCCCATTCCAGAGCCTCAGGATCGCGCCGTCATCCCCTAGAGGTTCCTCCATGAAGTTCTCCTCGATTCTCTTGTTGTCCCTTGGCCTGGTCAGCGGTATCGCGTCTGCTGGCGGCACCACCGAAGCCGGTGTAGGCGGCGCATTGGGCGGGGTTCTAGGCTCGGTCGTCGGCCAGTCGTTAGGCGGCAGTACAGGTTCCACCATCGGCGCGGCCCTGGGTGGCGCGGGTGGTAGCGCCGTCGGCGCAAACAAACACAGCCGTGGCGAAGCAGCCATTGGCGGTGCGTTGGGTGCTGCAGGCGGTAACGTGGTCGGCCGCAGCATGGGCGGCACCACCGGCAGCCTGATCGGCGCCGCAGCAGGCGGCGGCGTCGGTGGCGCGCTGGGTAACCACATGGGCAAAGAGTACGATGATGAGGACGGCGATCGTCGTTACTATCGCGGCCATGACGATCGTCGTTACTACCGTGACGACCATCCAGGCCGCGGCCATGCCTATGGCCATCGCAAGCACCACCACAGGTACTACCGCGACTAAGGCCTCGAGCGCCTCGCCGGTGAGTACAACAAAAATCGCAGCCCAAGGGCTGCGATTTTTTTTGCCCTATTCAACCACCAGACGCTCCAGCGCCCCACGCAACCCTGAAGGAATCGCTACGGGTTGATTCGACGCGCGATCGACAAACACATGCACGAAGCGCCCCGCCGCACAGGCTTCGTCTTCCCCTTGCTTGAACACCGCCAGTTCGTATTGCACCGAGCTGTTGCCCAGCTTGCCCACCCGCAGACCGATCTCGATGCGGTCCGGGAAGGCAATGGAAGCGAAGTAATCACAGGCCGAGCTCACCACGAACCCCACCACCTCGCCGTCATGGATGTTCAGGCCACCGACTTCGATCAGGTAGGTGTTCACCGCCGTATCGAAGAAGCTGTAATAGGTGACGTTGTTGACGTGACCGTAGGCGTCATTGTCGTGCCAGCGGGTGGTGATGGGCTGGAAGTGCGGGTAGTCGGTGCGCTGGGGCATTAGCGTTGATTCCTGAGTGGGTTCGCCAGTCTAAGGCGAAAACCGCGTTGCATTCATCGCGAGCAAGCTCGCTCCTACAAGCGCCACATCAATCACTTGTCAGCAAAGCCCTTGCCGGCCGCCGCCAACTCCCCGATCAACCGCGCCGGCTGCCAGTGATCGCCCTGACGCGTTTCAAGGTCCATCAAGCGCCGGTGAATGTCCGCCAACCCTTGCTGGTCGGCCCAGGCCATCGGCCCACCCTTGTCCGCCGGGAAACCGTAGCCATTGAGGTAAACCAGATCAATGTCATGAGCTGACCCGGCAATGCCTTCCTGCAGGATCTTCGCGCCTTCATTGACCAGTGCCAGCAAGCAGCGCTCGAGAATTTCCTCCGGGCCGATCACGCGACGGTGGAACCCCAACCTTTCGCTGACTTCCAGCACCAGCGCATCGACCTGTGGATCATGTTCGGCCTGGCGACTGCCCGGCTCATAGTGGTAATAGCCATTACCGCTCTTCTGACCAAAGCGCCCCATCTCGCACAGTCGGTTATCTACTTGAACCTCCGGCGCGTCCTGCCCGACACCGGACAGTTGTCGGGCGCGCCACTGCAGGTCGACGCCAACCACGTCGAACATGCGGAACGGCCCCATGGCGAAACCGAACCCTTGCAGCGCTGCGTCCACCTGATAGGGATAAGCGCCTTCCAGCAGCATTTTTCGCGCTTCGAGCACATAGGTATTGAGCATGCGGTTGCCGATGAAACCGTCGCAATTGCCCGCCACCACACTGACCTTGCCCATGCGCTGGCCGAGCGCCAGCGCCGCGTCGAGCACTGCCGGCGCCGTCCGTGCACCGCGAACGATTTCCAGCAGTTTCATGATGTGTGCCGGGCTGAAGAAATGCAGGCCCAGCACTTGCTGCGGCCGGCGTGTAGCCGCCGCGATAGCGTCGATGTCCAGCGCCGAAGTATTGCTCGCCAGGATCGCTTCAGGTTTGAGCAGGCCATCGAGCTCGCGGAAAATTTTCCGTTTGAGCTCAAGGTTTTCGTACACCGCTTCAATGACCAGGTCGACATCGCGGATGGCCAGATAATCATCTGCCGCCGTTATGCGCGCGACACAGGCATCGGCTTCGCCCTTATCAATCCGGCCCTGGCGCACGTTGTGAGCGTAGGTGTCCGCCACGCTGGCCAGCGCTTGCTCCAGCATTTGCGGATTGTTGTCGACCCACTGCACAGCCACTCCGGCGTTGGCCAGGCACATGACAATGCCACGGCCCATGGTGCCCGCGCCGATGACGGCGGCACGCTGAATGTTCGACGGTGTCTGGCTCATGTTTTGTTCTCTTGTTGGCGATCCGAAGACAGCCATCACCATAGTCAGCCACCGGGCTTTTTTGAAATTTATTCCTGTGATGGGCAACATTCAGCGGATGGATGTGCCCAGTCAGACACTGAAATCCCTGTGGGAGCGGGCTTGCTCGCGAAGGCGACTCATCAATTGGCAGTGATGGTGACTGACCCACCGCTTTCGCGAGCAAGCCCGCTCCCACAAGGACCACAGCTCAGCCTGCGAGATGCCGCTCAACCCACTCGCGCACCTCGGCGTACGGGTAATCCTCCAACGCCGCAAACCCGGTAACCGCCCGCACCTTGAGCCTGGTGAACAGCGGCACACTGATCCCGCACAGAAACCGTGTCACGCGCTCAGCCGATGGCAGGTTGCCCGTGTGCTGCTCGTGCCTGTGGATAAAACCGCCACACAGCGCCTCGAAATTTTTATCCACAAGCGCCGGCAATTCCGGTGGTGCCGGTAGCCGCGCCACTTGCCCATGACACACCGAACAATGACCACATTGCTGCGGGGCATTGTGATCGCCGAAATACTCTGCCAGGCGATAACCCAGGCATTGGTCGGTGGCGAACAGATCCAGCATGGCGTGAATACGCGCGATCTCGGTGTGCTCATGCCGAGTGAAACAGCCATGCAGTTCCTCGCTCAACGCGACGCTGTCGAGCCCGCTTTGCAGCACGCTGTAGACCTCGGTCATCTGTTTGCTTTCGAGTTCCACCCAGCCCTTCTCCTGGAAGTAATCCAGCGCCTTGACCACCCGAGTGCGCTCGGCCTGATACTGCTCGTACAACGCCTCGAAATTCACCGTTGCCCAGGTCCGGGCGCGGCTGGAGGTCTGGATGATCGCCGCGACAAAATCCCTGCGCTCGCCTTCGAAATGCGCCAATAGCGCCTCCGGCTCCTGCACATACTTGAAACGGTACTCGGCGTAGTACGCGTAGCGCGGGGCGATCAACCCGCGCAACTCGAGCTGCACCAGCAAGGTCTTGAGCGGCAATTGACGAATATTGCTCTGATCGGCCAACGGCCCCAGCAGAAACTCCCACTGCCCTTCGGGGGCTGCGGTATGCATCTCGTCAAGCACGCAACGGATGCCATCCAGCTCGGGCGTGTCGCCGTAGACGAAGTTCTCCAGCACGTTGAGGCTGTCGCGGTTGGCCAACACCAGGCAGTCCGACGGCTGCCCGTCACGCCCGGCGCGGCCGATTTCCTGGCTGTAGTTTTCAATGGATTTTGGCAGGTCGAAATGCACCACGTTGCGGATGTCACTCTTGTCGATGCCCATGCCGAAAGCGATGGTCGCGACGATGCAATTGGACTGCCCGCCCATGAAGCGACGCTGGATCGCTTCCCGTTGATCATGGGGCAACCCGGCGTGATAGGCCTCGGCCTGAATGCCGTTGCGGTTCAGGTGTTCGGCGATGTGCTCGGCGGTTTTCTGCAGGGTGACGTAGACGATGCTCGGTTGACCCGGGCGCTGGCTCATCCACTCGACCAGGCGTCTGCGCTTGTCCGCTCCGCGAACCGGCTCCACCAGCAAATTCAGGTTCGGCCGATAGAAACCGGTGGTCACTACATCCTCGGCGGCGATGGCGAACTTCACCTGCATGTCGGTGATGACCTTGGGCGTCGCCGTCGCGGTCAGCAGCAGCACCTGAGGGATATTGAACTGGCGTTGATAGTCGGGAAGCTTGAGGTAGTCCGGGCGGAAGTTATGCCCCCATTCGGAGATGCAGTGCGCTTCGTCCACCACCAGCAGCGAGATCGGCACTTGCTGCAGGAAATGGCGAAAACGCTCGTTCTTCAAGCGTTCCACCGAGATCATCAGAATCTTCAACTCGCCGGACCTGGCACGGGCCATGACATCGCTGGCGTCATCGCGGCTCTGGGCCGAATCGATACTGCCCGCCGAAATGCCATGGCGTTGCAGGAACGCCAGTTGATCCTGCATCAACGCCAGCAACGGTGAGACCACCAGCGTCAAGTGCGGCAGCAACACCGCCGGCAATTGGTAGCAAAGGGATTTGCCGGAACCGGTGGGGAAAATCGCCGCCGCCGAACGCCCGGCCAGCACGGCACTGACAGCCGACTCCTGACCGGGTCGGAACTGTGGATAACCGAAAACCTGTTCCAGGGTGTTGTGCATAAGCTGTCACTCCGTTGACCGCCGCAGTGCCAAAAGCCGGGCCGGCGATCGCAGCGAGTCGAGAAAAGGTTGAGGGCGAAAACGATAAGGGATGATACAGCGTCCCAACCCACCGATTCCTGGCCACAGGTTGAAACACTGGAGGCACTTTGCCCACTGACCTCAGCCTTCCGTCAGCCGGTATGGTTTACCTCCATCAACCTCCGCTAGGTGTCCATCATGCAGGAAGCGTGAGATACGCGGATCTTTTTCAAGGAACGATCATGTCCCAAAAACACTTTTTTCCGCTTGCCTGCGCGCTCGCACTACCCCTTCTGTTGAGCGGATGCCTGACCGGCCCGGAACAGCCTTCCCTGGACACAGCTGCATTCGAAACGCCGGAGTATCAGGCCCAAAAAGGTCTGGCGATTGTCAACGCATCAAGTCTTTATGCCCGCGGCGGCACCGGCCAGGGTGTGGCTGTCGCACTGATCGACTCGGGTTTGAACAGTAGCCTGCCGGAGTTTCTAGGAAGGCTCCGTGATCCGGGTTTTGACTATGTCGAGAATCGGGTCGGCACCTTTGATCGTATCGGCCACGGCACCCAGATGGCCGGCATCCTCGCCGCCAACAAGAACGATCAGGGCATGCATGGCGTCGCGTTCAACGCACAGCTGATCACCTATCGCTTTGGCGACGATAACGAACCCTTTTTCTTCGACGGTGAAATCGCTCAGTCCTGGCAAGCAGGTTTCGACAAGGGCACGCGCATACTCAACAACTCGTGGGCCAACGCCATTCCGGCGACCGAAATCAACGAGGCGCGTTACAGGCAAGTCATGCCGCAATCGCTAGTGACGGCGCGGAAACTGGTTGAGGACGGCGCAGTATTTGTTTTCCCCACCGGCAATGAACTGAAACGAGAACCCTTGGCTGAACCCGGCTTGCCTGTCGCCATACCCGAACTGGAAAAAGGCTGGATCGCGGTGGTTGCATTGAAAAACGACGGCAGCGCCATCAATGCCAAATCCAACTATTGTGGCGTGGCGGCAGCCTGGTGCATTGCCGTACCGGGTGGCGACTCCGGTGCAGGGCAAGGCCTGCTGACCACCAACAAGGATGGCAAATACACCCAGACGGCTGGCACCTCGCCTGCTGCCGCGCTGGTCAGCGGAGCATTGGCGGCACTGCAAAGCCGTTACCCTGAGCTCACTGCGCAGCAAGTGCGCGAGCGTCTGCTGGCGACGGCGAACCGGACTGGCATCTATGCCAACAGTGAAGCGTACGGTAGAGGATTAATGGATCTGGAAGCAGCCTCGCGCCAGGCGCCGAAGGTCACGACCGAGTAAGTCTGTATGGGTCGTTCGGCAGCGTCGAGGTAACCTCGCCAGTCTGAACCACCCACACCGACTCGCCCTTCACTACCGAAAAAATCAAGTACGACGCAGATCCCTTGTCGGGGCGAACCTGCTCGCGAAGAGGCCAACACACCCTCCGCAAAACTCGAAACACCCGACATTGTCCGAGGCCCCTTCTACCGAGATTTGCTGCGAAGCGACTGAAAACGCTGTAAGCATTTTTACCCCTGGCCATTTCACGTTGAAAACCCACCAACAACCTGTAGTCCGCTTCCTCTAAATATGACAAAACCCTTACAAAGCCTGTCGATCTCGGCCGTCTTGTCCCGCAACGCCATACCCTCCTATAGTTTCCAGCGCGGCTGAAAACAGTGTCTCGGCCTGCCGGGAACACTTGCCGATTTCGCACAGGACCCACTCAATGAAAAACCCCGACTCACTGCCAGCCCGCTACCAGCCGCTCAAGACCCGCTACAGCGAAACCCCAGTGCTGGTCATCGATACCGAGGCCGACCCCTTCGAGATCCTCGACGCCGCCCGACAACGCATCCGCGCCGCCAGCGACCTCCTCGAAACCCTTTATTGCACGTGTTTCAACCAGGCCCAAGCGAGCGACATCCCCAAGATCGTCAGCGCCCTGTACCTGCTGACCCAGGACGGCAACGACCTGCTCGACATCGCCCGGCAGCGCCTGCCGAAATTCACCGGCTGAAGCCCCACCACATCCCCTGTAGGAGCTGGCTTGCCAGCGATGAACGATAACGCGGTGCACTGTGGATAACCCCGTCAGCAACGACCTATGAAAGCTTCGGCAAGGTCCTGCAAAACAAGACACCTTGTCGGCTATCGAAGACCAACCACTCAACCCTATAGTCCGGGCCGTCGCTGACAAACTGGCATTATTCTGGCTGTTTATCGGTATTTCAGCTGGAATAATGGCAGTGCAAAGCTCCACCCACAAAACTTTTAATGCGGTGAGGACGCACTCATGGCAAAGCGATGTTCTTTCATCCAAGTGCTATTATTCTGCTAGTTAAGGCTAATAAATGAAGGAATATTGGCATATGGCCAAGAAAACCGCGCCACTCCTGCCTGCCGCATCCAGATTGCTAGCCGAATTCGGGGAGCGATTGAAGTTGGCCCGACTGCGCCGCAAGCTCACAGCCAAGCAAGTCGCCGAGAGGTCGGGCATGTCACTGACAACCTTGCGCTCTCTGGAATCGGGTGGCTCAGGAGTGACCATCGGCGCCTACCTGTCTGTCATGCAGATTCTGGGTCTGGAAAAAGACTTGGACAAACTCGCAGCAACCGATGAGGTGGGGCGTCAACTGCAGGACGCGCAGCTGAAACCCAAGGCAACCTCAGCGAAAGACTCGAACCGACGAGTACGCAGAATAAGCGCAGTTAAAAAGGCCTCTCCAATACCTGAAAAAGACACTGGCGTAATTGAAAGTGCCACCCGGACAGAGGATCTCTCCGCTGACTTCCCCTTCAACACCCACTCACTTTCCAATCTGTTGACCAAGAAAAAAACCAAGTCCGCGACAGGTGAAAAATGACGCAAATTGCGGTGTATGCCGATTGGGAATCCTTGAATGGACCCAGGCGTCTCGGTTTCTTGCACTCCCGAAAGGCCCGTTCCACGGACGTCTTCGAATTTGAATACGACGCTGCGGCGCTAGCAGACCCCGAGTTGAACTTCACACCGCTGGACCCTCGAATCGGCCTCTATGAAGGTCGTCAGTTCCCTGGGCAACATCAAAGCCGATTTGGTGTGTTCGCTGATTCCAGCCCGGATCGGTGGGGTCAGTTGTTGATGAAGCGGAGGATGGAACGAGATGTTCGCGATGGATTGGTTGCCAAAGGCAGCAAGCTTTACGAGTCGGATTTCCTGTTAGGCGTACATGATCTCTATCGGGCCGGCGCGATCCGCTACAAGCTCAATGACCAAGGCAACTTTCTCGATGACCGCAATGGCGTGGCCGCCCCACCCTTCATTGAATTGCGGGCATTGGAGCAAGCAAGCCGTGCTCTGGAAAACGATCCGGACAACACCTCACTCGACGGCCGAGAGTGGCTGAGAATGCTGATCGCACCCGGAGGTTCGCTGGGTGGTGCCCGCCCCAAGGCCAGCGTTGCAGACGAGCACGGTCACTTGTGGATTGCCAAGTTCCCCAGCACACGCGATGACTATGACATTGGCGCCTGGGAACTCGTGGTAAATGCCTTGGCCAATCATTGTGGCCTGCGAGTCGCGACCGGTATCGCCCGACGCTACGCCAGCGATCATCACTGCTTCATGGTAAAGCGCTTCGATCGCACTGAACGAGGTGGCCGACTGCACTTTGCCTCGGCCATGACCATGACTGATCGAGTTGACGGTGACGATGCCTCTGTCGGTGCGAGCTACCTTGAGTTGGCCGAAGTACTCATGGAACACGGCTCGGAAACCAAAGCAGACCTGCGGGAGCTGTGGTCTCGAATTGTGCTCAACATTCTGGTCTCCAACACTGACGATCACCTGCGCAACCATGGTTTTATCCTTGATCCGGGTCGGGGGTGGCGATTGTCTGCCGCCTATGACATGAACCCGGTGGCCCACGCCGACGGCTTGAAGCTCAACATCACCGATACCGACAACGCCCTGGATCTGGAACTGGCCCGGGAAGTGGCGGAGTATTTTCGGGTAGGTCGCGCGGATGCAGAAAACATCATCAACAGTTTCAAACAGGTCGTCAGCCAATGGCCAACGCTAGCGGGCGCTCTGGGGCTGTCGAAACGTGAGCAGGACAATATGGCGCCTGCATTTCGATTGGCGGAACCTACGCAATGAACCTCGCCCCCAACTTCCCCGACGACCACTCAATGCAGCAACTCATGCAACTGCTACACGAAGAACTCGGCCTGCCCGAACGCAAAACCATCAGCCTTGCCACCTCGATCAATTTCGACCTTGGTTGCAACGGTGCCGATGCACAGCACTTGATCGAATGCCTGGAAGATCTATTCGCCATCGATTTCGTGGATTTCGACAGCTATCGTTATTTCCAGCCCGACGGCTACGATGTGAATCTAAAGCGAAAGGCCAAGGGTCGCGGCGAGAAGGTGCCGTTGACCATCGGCATGCTCTACCGGGCCATCAAGGCCCAACGCTGGGACACTCAGGCATTGGAAGGCCTGTAGCGACACGCACAAAAAAGCCGCCCCGAGGGGCGGCTTTTTCGTTAGCTCAATCCAGCATTACAGCTTTGGACCGGCAGCCTTGATCGCGTCGCTCACTTCGAACTTCTTGAAGTTCTCGATGAACAGGCCGGCCAGTGCTTTGGCGGCTTCGTCGTAGGCGGTTTTGTCGGCCCAGGTGTTACGTGGGTTCAGCAGGCCAGTCTCAACGCCCGGTACGGCCAGTGGCACGTCGAGGTTGATGGTGTCCAGGTGCTCGGTTTCGGTACCGATCAGCGCGCCGCTCTGGATCGCTGCGATCACTGCACGGGTGGTCGGGATGTTGAAGCGTTTGCCGACGCCGTAGCCACCGCCGGTCCAGCCGGTGTTGACCAGGTAGACCTTGGAGCCGAAGCCGCGGATGCGCTTGATCAGCAGCTCAGCGTATTCGCCGGCCGGACGCGGGAAGAACGGTGCGCCGAAGCAGGTGGAGAAAGTCGACTTGATGCCGCTGCCCGAACCCATTTCGGTCGAACCGACCAGAGCGGTGTAACCGGACAGGAAGTGGTAAGCCGCTTGTTCTTCGTTGAGGATCGACACTGGCGGCAGAACGCCGGTCAGGTCGCAGGTCAGGAAGATCACAGCGTTCGGCTCGCCACCGAGGTTCTTCCCGGAACGCTTGGCAACGTGCTCCAGCGGGTACGCGGCACGGCTGTTCTGGGTCAGGCTGACATCGGCGTAGTCGGCGTGCTTGGCGTCGTCGATAACGACGTTTTCCAGGACCGCGCCGTGCTTGATGGCTTTCCAGATAACCGGCTCGTTCTTCTCGGACAGGTCGATGCACTTGGCATAGCAACCGCCTTCGATGTTGAACACCACGCCCTCGCCCCAGCCGTGCTCGTCGTCACCGATCAGGTAACGGCTTTCGTCGGCGGACAGGGTGGTCTTGCCGGTACCGGACAGACCGAAGAACAGGGTCACGTCGCCTTCTTCGCCGATGTTGGCGGCGCAGTGCATTGGCAGCACGTCAGCGGCCGGCAGCAGGAAGTTCTGCACCGAGAACATGGCTTTCTTCATTTCACCGGCGTAACGCATGCCGGCGATCAGCACTTTCTTCTGTGCGAAGTTGATGATCACGCAACCGTCGGAGTTGGTGCCGTCACGCTCTGGCACGCACTCAAAGTTGGCAACGTTCAGCACTTGCCACTCTTCACGACCCGCCGGGTTGTACTGGGCCGGGTTGATGAACAGGCAACGGCCGAACAGGTTCTGCCAGGCGGTCTGGGTGGTCATCTTCACGGCCAGGTAGTGCTCGGAAGCCGCACCTACATGCACGTGGGAAACGAAATGCTCTTGCGCGTTGTTGAATGCCTCAACGCGAGCCCACAGGGCGTCGAACTTGTCGGCCGGGAACTTGCGGTTGATCGGGCCCCAGGCGATAGCGGCCTGGGTGCTTGGCTCTTCAACGATGAAACGATCGACTGGCGAACGGCCGGTACGGTGACCGGTACGAACAACCAGTGCGCCGGTATCGGCAAGCTCGCCTTCACCGCGGTTGAGGGCTTCTTTAACCAGATCATCAACACTCAGATCGGTGTACACGGCGTTATTGGCTTGCGTCATGAGGTTCCCCGTCGGCCAGTGGCCGAGTGCTCCAAACGTTTTTGTAGTAGAAAGTCGTGCACTACTACCGCGAAAAAAGTGGGCCGGATTATGCCAGAAAAGCCCAAAAAAAGTAGGCCCCTCCTGTCGTAACGGCGTCAATCCGGCGGCAGCCAGTGAATTTACCTGCGCTGAACCGTTTTAGTGACGGGTATCTGACGGTGTCTCGACACCCGCGCCAGCGAACAATTGGGTGACATCGGCGGCATCGAACAGGTAGCGCTGGTTACAGAACTGGCAATCGATTTCGATGTTGCCACCGTGCTCCACGACCAGTTTCTGCGCGTCGTCCTTACCCAGACTGACCAGTGCATTGGCCGAACGTTCGCGCGAGCAACTGCAGCGGAAGCGCAGTTTTTGCACATCGAACAGACGCACCTGCTCTTCGTGATAGAGGCGATGAAGCACGGTTTCGTTGTCCAGGCCCAGCAGCTCATCAGCGGTCAAGGTGGTGGCCAGGGCGGTGAGGTGCTGCCAGCTGGCGGCGCGTTCTTCTTCGTCTTTCAGGCGGTCGGCGGGCAGTTGCTGCAGCAACATGCCACGGGCGCGACGGCCATCGGCACAGAGCTTGATGCGCGTACCGATCTGCTGCGACATGACGAAATAGTTGGTGAAGCAGTCGGACAACGTTTCACCGTCAAGATCGACCACGCCCTGGTAACGCTGGCCCTGTCTCGGGTCGATGGTCAGTGTCAACGAGCCATCCGGCATCAAGTCAGCCAGGGTTGCATCGGGAGCGATACGGTCCGCCTCGTAACGGGCCAGGCCACGGATGTCGCGCTCGCTGGAGCACTCGATCATCAGCAGCGGGATCGGGCCTTCGGAGCGGGCTTGCAGAATCAGCAGGCCATCGAACTTCAACGTGCCGACCAGCAACGCCGCAGCCGCCATCAGTTCGCCGAGCAGTTGCGCAACCGGCTCCGGATAGGCGTGCTTGGCCAGGACTTCAGCGTAACTGAGCTCCAGCGAGACCAGCTCGCCACGGGTGTCGCTGTCATCGAAGATGAAGCGTTGGGTGAAGTCGTTATCCGGTAAGTCGGTCATAAGTCTGGTATCTGAAGTGGTGACAATAATGGTTACAGAATTCGACGCTAGGCCTTGGCTATAGCGTATTGCTGCCTGGTTATGGCTTACACGCCGGTGGCTGTGTGCGCTTTACGACGAATGGCACATGCACGACAGGCCAATTACCTCATATGGCTACGCGCAGGTGCAATTACAAGTCTTGTCCTGACTGATGTGATCGGCGGCCCCGGCCAATCATTCGTTGCTGTCACCACGAAACTTGAACAGATCGCGGCGCTGTTTCTTGCTTGGCTTACCGTCGGTACTCACGCCCAGGGCTCCCGCCTTTCTTTGCGCAGCGGCCTCTTCGCGCTTGGCGATGCTGGCCTGCGTCTCGGCATACAAGGTCTGCGCCTCCGGGGCGCCGCGGCGAACGATCGACAAGGCCTGGACCACCACCGTACGCTCGTCGAAACCGGTGCGAATCACAAATTCATCACCGACCCGTGGCTCTTTGCCCGGTTTGCAGCGTTCGCCCCGGCAATGCACCTTGCCGCTTTCAATCGCCGCCTTGGCCAAGGCGCGGGTTTTGTAAAAGCGTGCAGCCCACAACCATTTATCGAGGCGGACTTTATCGTCCTCTTCGTTTTTTTGTGCCATGGGATTTCCTCATTCTGAAATATTGGTGAACTGTACTACCGTTCTCTCGTACCAAGAATTACGTCGTCCCGGATTACAATGCTGACATTCCATAACCTCATTGCGAGACTGGAAATCCGGGCCGTAGATATCTGTCGCCTTTTAACCATTATTCTGCGTGAATACCGCGAATCTGGCCGCCTGCAGCCACCGCGGTTTCTACCGGTTGAGCAATTTTGAAGACATTTGACCATTTGACCGTTGTCGGTCTGCGCGAGTGGGTGGCGCTCCCGGATTTGGGAGTCGCTGGCCTTCGGGCAAAAATCGACACCGGTGCCAGCACCTCAAGCCTGCACGCCACCGACATCGAGACGTTCGAGCGCGAAGGCGAGCCCTGGGTGCGCTTCACGGCGCACCTGGGCACCGTGGTGCAGTTGCGTCATCGCCGCTGCGAGGCACCGCTGGTGACGAGAAAAACCATTAAAAGCTCTAACGGTCACGCACAAGTGCGATATGTGATCAGCACCACCCTGGCCCTCGGTGATCGGGTTTGGCGGGTCGAGTTCACCCTGGCCTGCCGCAAGTCCATGCGTTATCGCCTGCTACTCGGTTCCAAAGCCCTGATCGACGGCCAGTTGGTGGTCAATCCAGGCATCAAGTATGTACAAGACAAGCCGGTGTTCCCGGTATCTACCTTCTCCACAGGTGTTGCATGAAGATCGCTGTGCTGTCGCGGAACCCGCGTCTGTATTCCACCCGCCGCCTGGTTGAAGCCGGTACCGAACGCGGCCATGAAATGGTGGTGGTCGATACCCTGCGTGCCTACATGAACATCGCCAGCCACAAGCCGCAGATCCACTACCGCGGCAAGCCGCTGGAGGGTTTCGATGCGGTGATTCCACGGATCGGTGCGTCCGTGACCTTTTATGGCTGCGCAGTGCTGCGCCAGTTCGAGATGATGGGGGTCTTTCCGCTCAACGAATCGGTGGCCATTGCCCGTTCACGGGACAAGCTGCGTTCACTGCAATTGCTGTCCCGTCGCGGGATCGGCTTGCCGGTGACCGGGTTTGCCCACTCCCCCGATGACATTCCCGACCTGATCGAAATGGTCAACGGCGCGCCGTTGGTGATCAAGGTGCTGGAAGGCACCCAAGGCATCGGCGTGGTGCTGTGCGAAACCGCCACGGCCGCAGAATCGGTGATCGAGGCGTTCATGGGCCTCAAGCAGAACATCATGGTTCAGGAATACATCAAGGAAGCCGGTGGTGCAGACATTCGCTGCTTCGTCGTCGGTGACAAGGTGATCGCAGCGATGAAGCGCCAGGCCAAGCCCGGCGAATTTCGTTCCAACCTGCATCGTGGTGGCAGCGCGAGTCTGATCAAGATCACACCCGAGGAGCGCATGACAGCACTGCGTGCGGCAAAGGTCATGGGGTTGGCGGTGGCCGGGGTGGATATCCTGCGTTCCAATCATGGGCCGCTGGTGATGGAAGTGAACTCCTCGCCGGGTCTGGAAGGGATTGAGACCACCACCGGGAAGAATGTCGCGGGGATCATCATTGAGCATTTAGAGAAGAATGGTGGGCCGAACATGACCCGGACCAAGGGCAAAGGCTAGAAGCAGCCATAAGCTGCAAGTTTCAAGCGGCAAGTGGAAAGCCGCTTTTTCTTGCAGCTTGAAGCTTGGCGCTCGAAGCTGTCTTTAAACGGCATCCCGCGGCAACAACAACCCCAACGGCAACCGCACCCGCGCTTCCAGCCCTCCGCCCGAGCGGTTACGCAGTTCAACGTTGCCGCCATGCATCGAAGCAATCCGCTTCACGATTGCCAGTCCCAACCCGGTGCCCTTGCCACCCCGGGCACGATCACCGCGGGTGAACGGGTTGAAGATCGCTTCCAGTTCCGACGGATCGATACCGGCACCACGGTCCATGACGCTCAGCACCACATACGGCGCGCTGGTGTCCCCGGATACATACGCCGCCACCTCCACACCACTGCCGGCATGATGCAACGCGTTGCCGATCAGGTTGTTCAGCAGTCGTTTCATCGACACACGACGCAACGGAAACGGCTGAATCGGCTCCAGGCGCAACCGCACTTTCTCTTCATTCTGGTTGTAGGGCGCAGCGACTTCGCGGACCAGGTCGCTCAGGTCAACCTCTTCCACCGACTCGTCGCGCCCGTCGCGAATGAACGCCAGGAACTGATCGAGAATCGCATCCATGTCCTCGATATCACGCACCATGTCGTCGGTCAGATCGGTGCGATCACCCATCAACTCCAGGGACAGGCGCAAGCGGGTCAACGGCGTGCGCAAATCATGGGAAACACCGGCCAGCATCAGCTCACGCTCGCGACCGGCCTGTTCGACGTCTTCGGCCATCTGGTTGAAGGCGCGGTAAACCTCAGTCATCTCGCTCGGCGTATCGCTGATTGGCAGGCGCACGCTGCGACCCTGGCCGAGTTGCCGCGCGGCATACACCAGACGCTTCAACGGTTGATTGAGCTGGCTGACGAAGATCCAGGCCGAAGCGGTGGAAAGCAGACCGATAGCGAGGAACCAGCCCAGCACGTTCCAGATTTTCTGGCCGCGCAGCGGATGGGGATAAAGCGGTACTTTCAGCCAGCCATCGCCCAGGCTTGGCGCCCGTACCCACAGCGCCGGTGGCGAATGCATGCGTAGCCGGACTTCAGTGTCGGCCCCCAGCTCCGCCTGCATCTGCCGCTGGTAGATCTCGCTGTAAGGCCAGTGCTGTTCGCCTTCCGGCACGCCGGCACCCACCACCCGGATCAGGGTCGCGGCCTCGGCGATCTTGCCGCGGTTTTCTTCATCGGCAGCCCAATAGGCGCGCAGCGTCAGGGCGACACCGTGGCTGTACTGACGGTCCACAAGCACATCTTCGTTCATCAGCAGATAAACCAGGGTCAGCGCCTTGGAGAAGAGTACGACGATCAGCACCAGCCAAAGGGTGCGGGAGAAGAAGCTCTGGGGGAACCAAACGGGGGTTTTCATGGATAACCGTTAAACACTTGCAGGAGCGAGCGATGCTCGCATATTGCGGATCGCGAGTCTGCGGACGGGATCGATTGATCCGTTGTCCGCATGACCCGCTCCTACAAATCGCCCATCACTTGGTGGCGGTACCATCCGGAACAAACACATAACCCACGCCCCAGACAGTCTGGATGTAACGCGGTTTGGAAGGATCGGGTTCGATCATCCGGCGCAGACGGGAAATCTGCACATCGATGGAACGCTCCAGGGCATCCCACTCGCGGCCACGGGCCAGGTTCATCAACTTGTCGCGGGTCAGCGGTTGACGCGCGTTCATCACCAGGGCCTTGAGCACGGCGAATTCACCGGTGGTGAGCATGTGCACCTCTTCGCCGCGCTTGAGCTCGCGGGTGGCCAGGGACAACTCGTAGTCGCCGAAGGTCACGCTTTCGTCTTCGCTGCCCGGGGCGCCCGGCACCGGCGCCGACTGGCGACGCAATACCGCCTTGACGCGAGCCATCAGCTCATCCGGGTTGAAGGGCTTGGCCAGGTAATCGTCGGCGCCCAGCTCCAGGCCCTTGATGCGGCTCAGCTCATCACCCTTGGCGGTGAGCATGATGATCGGAATCTGGTTGTTCGCGTTGCGCAGGCGGCGGCAAGCGGTCAGGCCGTCTTCGCCGGGCAACATCAGGTCGAGGACGACCAGGTTGAACACTTCGCGCGCCAGCAGGCGATCCATTTGCTCAGTGTTCGGTACGGCGCGGGCGCGATAGCCCTTGCTGACGAAAAAACGTTCCAGCAGGCTGCTCAGCCCCGGATCGTCGTCAACGATAAGAATTTTTTCGCCTTCAGCAGTTTGTGCAGTGCTGCTCATTGGATGCTCCTTTGATCTCGGCGCGCATTATGGCGTAGCTGCCGTTATACGCACCGTGTGCATTGTTAGCAGATTTTTCCTTCAGCGCCAGAAAACCGGCCATTGCACTGGCAATCCGCTATGCCCCCGAATGCCGTAACGCTGGTTATAATGCGCGGCCTTTTGTGTCAGGCAACATCAGACAGGTACTACAGACGGACGCTATTTATTTTCATGGCGTCAGCAGTAATTGTTCGATTTCACGGGTCAACGCAATGCCTGTTGACCCAGGCAGCGGCGCTGGCCAGGCCGCTCAACCAGACTCGCGAAGGCCCTGTTTCAGCGCCTGCGAGCCTGCTTTCACAATTTGTCAGGTGGTTTTATGGACAGCATCAACAGCCGCATCGCCGAGGAACTCGGTGTACGCCCACAACAGGTCGAAGCGGCCGTCGCGCTACTCGATGAAGGCTCTACCGTTCCCTTCATCGCCCGTTACCGGAAAGAAGTGACCGGCAGCCTCGACGATACGCAATTGCGTCATCTGGAAGAGCGCCTGCGCTACCTGCGAGAACTCGACGAACGGCGCATCAGCATCCTTGCCAGCATCGAAGAGCAGGGCAAGCTGACGCCGCAACTGGAACGCGACATCAAGCTCGCCGACACCAAGACCCGTCTCGAAGACTTGTACCTGCCGTACAAGCAGAAACGCCGCACCAAGGGTCAGATCGCCCTGGAAGCCGGCCTCGGCGAACTGGCCGACGGCCTGTTCAACGACCCGTCCCTGAGCCCGGAAACCGAAGCCGCGCGTTTCATCGACGCGGAAAAAGGCGTGGCCGATGTGAAGGCTGCCCTCGAAGGCGCCAAGTACATCCTCATGGAGCGCTTCGCCGAAGACGCAGGCCTCTTGGACAAGCTGCGCAACTACCTCAAGCAGGAAGCCACCCTCAGTGCCCGCGTGATTGCCGGCAAGGAGGAGGAAGGCGCCAAGTTCCGCGACTATTTCGAACACGACGAACCGCTCAAGAGCATGCCGTCGCACCGCGCGCTGGCGATTTTCCGTGGCCGCAACGAAGGCATTCTCAGTTCCTCGCTGAAAGTCGGCGACGAATTGCCGGGCACCATGCACCCGTGCGAAGGCATGATCGGCCAGCATGTCGGCATCCAGAACCAGAACCGCGCCGCCGACAAATGGCTGGGCGAGGTGGTGCGCTGGACCTGGAAGGTCAAGCTCTACACCCATCTGGAAACCGACCTGCTGGGCGAGTTGCGCGATGGCGCGGAAACCGAAGCGATCAACGTCTTCGCCCACAACCTGCATGACCTGTTGCTGTCGGCCCCGGCCGGCCCGCGTGCCACCCTGGGCCTCGACCCTGGCCTGCGCACCGGTTGCAAGGTTGCCGTGGTCGACTCCACCGGCAAGCTGCTGGATCACGCCACGGTTTACCCGCACGTGCCGCACAACAAGTGGGACCAGACCCTCGCCGTGCTCGCTGCGCTGTGCGCCAAGCACTCGGTGGACCTGATCGCCATCGGCAACGGCACCGCCAGCCGCGAGACCGACAAACTGGCCGCCGAACTGATCAAAAAATACCCAGCCATGAAAATGACCAAGGTCATGGTTTCCGAGGCCGGCGCATCGGTTTACTCGGCATCGGAACTGGCCTCGAAGGAATTCCCGGACCTCGACGTGTCGATCCGTGGTGCGGTGTCGATTGCCCGTCGTCTGCAAGATCCGCTGGCTGAGCTTGTGAAGATCGATCCGAAATCCATCGGTGTCGGCCAGTACCAGCACGACGTTTCACAGCTGAAACTGGCCCGCGGCCTCGATGCGGTAGTCGAGGACTGCGTGAACGCCGTTGGCGTGGACGTGAACACCGCTTCCGTGGCGCTGCTGGCACGGATCTCCGGCCTCAACGCGACCCTGGCGCAGAACATCGTCAGCCACCGCGACGAGCACGGCGCGTTCAAAACCCGTGCCGCGCTGAAGAAAGTCGCGCGTCTGGGTGAAAAAACCTTCGAACAGGCCGCCGGATTCCTGCGCGTCATGAACGGCGAAAACCCGCTGGACTCGTCGGCCGTTCACCCGGAAGCCTATCCGCTGGTGCAGCGCATTGCCGCCGAGACCGACCGTGACATCCGCTCACTGATCGGCGATGCCGCATTTCTCAAGCGCCTCGATCCGAAGAAGTACACCGATGAAACCTTCGGCCTGCCGACAGTCACCGACATTCTGCAAGAGCTGGAAAAACCCGGTCGCGACCCGCGTCCAGAGTTCAAGACCGCCGAGTTCCAGGAAGGCGTCGAAGACCTCAAGGATCTGCAGCTGGGCATGATCCTCGAAGGCGTGGTGACTAACGTGACCAACTTCGGTGCCTTCGTCGATATCGGCGTGCATCAGGACGGTTTGGTACATATCTCTGCACTTTCGGAGAAATTCATCAAGGATCCTCGCGAAGCGGTGAAGGCCGGCGACGTGGTGAAAGTGAAGGTCATGGAAGTCGACATCCCGCGCAAACGCGTAGGCCTGTCGATGCGCATGAGCGACACCCCGGGCGAGAAAATCGACGGTGCCCGCGGCGCGCGTCCGGGGTCGGCGCCACGCCAGTCCCAGAACACTGCACCGCGCAAGGAAACCACGGCCGCTGCCCCGAGCAACAACGCCATGGCTTCGCTGTTCGCCAACGCCAAGCAGTTGAAGAAACGCTGATGGACATTCCCGCCGGGCTGACCGAAAGCGCGTTTTTCAAGCTACTGGGCTGTCGCCTGCACAGCCTGGAAACCGGGGTGGCGCAAGTCGCCCTGGCGCTGGAGCCCGAGTTGCGCAATCGCGGCGGCAAGCTGCACGGCGGGGCCTTGTTCAGCCTGGTGGACATTGCCATGGGGCTGGCCTGTTCCAGCACCCACGGCTTTGACCAGCAGAGCGCGACCATCGAGTGCAAGATCAACTACATCCGCGCCGTCTCAGACGGCGAGGTGATGTGCACGGCGCGGGTGATCCACCCGGGTCGCCGCACGTTGGTAGTCGAAGCCGATGTGATGCAGGGCGACAAACTGGTCGCAAAAGCACAAGGCACGTTCGCTGTCCTGTAGCTAGTCGTCATCGATTTGAGTTAATTTCAGCGCAATGACCTGTAGGAGCGAGCTTGCTCGCGATGAACGTCAGGGCGCCGTTTTCACTCAGGCACCCCTCGTTATCGTTAACCTCCATCGCGAGCAAGCTCGCTCCTACAGGGTATGGGCCTGCGCGGTCCGAAAACCAGGCGAAAACGCCAGTTTTAACTTCACCCTTGTAGACCGTCTTGCCCACCCCCATATTGGGGCGACTGACGCGTGAAGGAATCCAACTTGAGCGAACTTCTCAACCGCCGCCTGGCCCTGCTCGGCGAGCGCGCTAACCTCTCTCTGCTCGAACAGTGCCTTCACGGCATCGAACGTGAATGCCTGCGCGTGACCGGCGAAGGTCGTCTGGCGCAAACGCCGCACCCGGAAGCATTGGGTTCCGCGCTGACCAACGAACAGATCACCACCGACTATTCCGAGTCGCTGCTGGAGTTCATCACTCCGGCCCTGCCCGACCCGGCGGACACGCTGGCGAGCCTGGACAGCATTCACCGTTTTGCCTACAGCAAGCTCGGCAACGAGTATCTGTGGAGCCCATCGATGCCGTGCCCGTTGCCGGCCGAGGAAGACATCCCGATCGCCTATTACGGCACGTCCAATATCGGGCAGCTCAAGTATGTGTACCGCAAGGGTCTGGCCCTGCGTTACGGCAAGACCATGCAATGCATTGCCGGCATCCACTACAATTTTTCCCTGCCGGAAAAACTCTGGCCGTTGCTCAGGCAGGCCGAAGGCTTTGTCGGCACCGACCGCGATTTTCAGTCGTCGTCCTACATCGCGCTGATCCGTAACTTCCGCCGCTACAGCTGGTTGCTGATGTACCTGTTCGGCGCCTCGCCGGCACTGGACGCCGGCTTCCTGCGCGGTCGCTCGCATCAGCTGGAGCAACTGGACCCGAACACCCTGTACCTGCCGTACGCCACCAGCCTGCGCATGAGCGACCTGGGTTACCAGAGCAACGCCCAGGCCGGCCTGACGCCGTGCTACAACGATCTGGCCAGCTACACCGACAGCCTGCGCAAGGCGGTGGCCACACCCTATGCGCCATACGTCGAAGTCGGCACCCACCAGGATGGCGAGTGGGTACAGCTCAACACCAACATCCTGCAGATCGAAAACGAGTACTACTCCAACATCCGCCCGAAACGCGTGACCTACACCGGCGAGCGTCCTATCCAGGCGTTGATGGCCCGGGGCATCCAGTACGTCGAAGTGCGCTGCCTGGACATCAACCCGTTCCTGCCGATGGGCATCGACCTCACCGAGTCACGCTTCCTCGATGCGTTCCTGCTGTACTGCGCGCTCAACGACAGCCCGCTGCTGACCAACACCAGTTGCGGCAACGCGACTTCGAACTTCCTCAGCGTGGTCAAGGAAGGCCGTCGTCCAGGCCTGCAACTGCAACGGGATGGCCATCCGGTCGACCTGAAGGAATGGGCCGGCGAGTTACTGGAGAAAATTGCGCCATTGGCCGCGATGCTCGACCAGAGCCATGGCGGCGATGCCCACAGCAAGGCGCTGGACGCCCAGATGGCCAAGGTCCAGGACTCGTCCCTGACGCCGTCGGCACAGGTATTGGCGGCCATGGCCGAGCACAAGGAGAGCTTTGCCCAGTTCTCCCTGCGCCAGAGCCAGGCCCACGCCGAGTTCTTCCGTAGCGAGCCGTTGCCGGCTGAGGAGCAGGCGAGGTTTGAAGAGCGGGCGCGTTCGTCGCTGGCTGAGCAGGCTGAGCTGGAGCAGAACGAAGTCGGTGATTTCGATGTGTTTGTCGGGGCGTACCAGGCGAGCATTCTGGCGATCAGCAACTGACCATCAAACACAGCTCCCCCCTGTGGGAGTGGGCTTGCTCGCGAATGCAGAGTGTCAGGCGACTTTACTGCGACTGACACACCGCTTTCGCGAGCAAGCCCGCTCCCACAGAGAGCATGATCCGCTGACCTCCACAGATTGTTCCCCTCATAAGCTAATTCGAAAAAGTTATTTATTTTCGAATTCTTAGATCATTTAGTCTCTTTCTCACGCCGACATTCGGTCGCCTGACAAGGAGCTTTCTGATGAAACTGACTTTCCCTCTACGCTTGCTGGCGGCCGCTTCCTTGGCGACAGCGAGTTTCCTGGCCCAAGCGGCCGACGTCACCGTCGCCTACCAGACCACCGTTGACCCGGCGAAAGTCGCCCAGGCCGATGGCGCCTACGAAAAAGCCACCAAGGCCGATATCAGCTGGCGCAAATTCGACAACGGTGCCGACATCATCGCCGCCATCGCCTCCGGCGACGTGCAGATCGGCTACCTCGGTTCCAGCCCCCTGACGGCGGCCATCACCCGCAAAGTCCCGGTGGAAACCTTCCTCATCGCCACCCAGATCGGTGCCGCCGAAGCCCTGGTGGCTCGCGACGGTTCCGGGATCAAGACCCCGCAAGACCTGATCGGCAAAAAGATCGCCGTGCCGTTCGTGTCCACCGGCCACTACAGCCTGCTCGCCGCGCTGAAGCACTGGAACATCGACCCGTCGAAAGTCACCGTACTCAACCTGGCTCCGCCAGCGATCATTGCCGCCTGGAAACGTGGTGACATCGACGCCACTTACGTCTGGGATCCGGCACTCGGCGTGGCCAAGGAAAACGGCAAGGTACTGATCACCTCTGGCGAGCTGGCCAAATTCGGCGCACCGACCTTCGATGCCTGGATCGTGCGCAAGGACTTCGCCGAGAAGCACCCTGAAATCGTCACCGCGTTCGCCAAAGTGACCCTGGACGCCTACGCCGACTACCGCAAAGACCCGCAAGCCTGGCTCGCCAACCAGGGCAACGTCGACAAGCTGGTAAAACTGTCCGGAGCCAAGGCCAGCGACATTCCGCTGCTGCTGCAAGGCAACGTCTACCCGCTGGCAGCTGACCAGGTGATCACCCTCGGCGCGCCGACCACCAAGGCCATCACCGACACCGCCGCGTTCCTCAAGGAGCAAGGCAAGGTCGAGGCGGTACTGCCGGACTACGCGCCGTACGTCAGCGCCAAGTTCATCACCAACTGATCGGGAGTTCATTGCGATGGCTTTGCTACAGCTGGAGCGCATCAGCGCACAGTACCCCGGCAGCCCTACACCTGTGCTGGCGGATATCTCCCTGAGCCTGGGGCCCCGGCAGCTGCTGGTCGCCCTCGGCCCGTCCGGCAGTGGCAAGACTTCGCTGTTGAACCTGATTGCCGGTTTCGTCGATCCCAGCACCGGGCGCATCACCCTCGACGGCGTGCCCGTCAAAGGCCCGAGTGCCGAGCGTGGCGTGGTGTTCCAGGACGACGCGCTGCTGCCGTGGCAAGACGTGCTGGCCAACGTAGGCTTCGGCCTTGAACTGGCCGGCATCGCCCGGGACAAGCGCGAGGCCCGCGCCCGGGAAATGCTCGCCCTGGTCGATCTTTCCGGTTTTGAAGACCGCCGCATCTGGCAGCTTTCCGGCGGCCAGAAGCAGCGCGTCGGCCTGGCCCGTGCCCTCGCCGCCGACCCGCGCGTGTTGCTCATGGACGAACCTTTCGGCGCCCTCGACGCGTTCACCCGTGAACAGATGCAGGAGCTATTGCTGCAAGTCTGGCAACGCACCGCCAAGCCGGTGTTCCTGATTACCCACGACATTGAAGAAGCCGTGTTCCTCGCCACCGACCTGATTCTGTTGGCGCCGAACCCGGGGCAGATCGTCGAGCGCCTGAGTCTCGACTTCGGCCAGCGTTATGCCGCCGGTGAGTCGGCACGGGCAATCAAGTCCGACCCGCGCTTTATCGAAACCCGCGAACACGTACTCGCCAAAGTGTTCTCCCAACGCAGCGCCGCCACGCGGCAGGAGCGCGCATGAGCAGTTACGAAATTCCCGCCGCAGCGACAAGGCCAGGCACTCCCGTGACTGCTACACGACGCAGCTTGAGTACTCGCTGGATCAGTGTGCTGACACTGGTCGCTCTGATTGTTTTCTGGTGGGTCGTAACGGCAACCGGTTTGATCGAGCCGCTGTTCCTGCCACCACCCTCCGCCGTCCTGCAAAAAGGCTGGCTGCTGGCGACCTCCGGTTACATGGATTCAACCCTGTGGCAGCACCTCGGCGCGAGCCTGGGGCGCATCGGCCTGGGCCTCGGCTTTGCGATTCTCACCGCCGTGCCGGTGGGAATCGCCATCGGCGCCAACCGCATCGCCCGTGGCGTGCTCGACCCGCTGATCGAGTTCTACCGGCCGATTCCACCGCTGGCCTACCTGCCACTGATCGTGATCTGGTGCGGCATCGGTGAATTGTCGAAAGTGCTGCTGATCTACCTGGCAATTTTCGCCCCGATCGCCATCGCCACCGCGACCGGCGTGCGTACCGTCGACCCGGCGAAATTGCGCGCCGCACAATCCTTGGGCGCGACGCGGGCGCAGTTGATCCGTCACGTCATTTTGCCGAGTGCCTTGCCGGACATCCTGACCGGTGTGCGCATCGGTCTCGGCGTAGGCTGGTCGACGCTGGTCGCCGCCGAACTGATCGCCGCCACCAGCGGTTTGGGCTTCATGGTGCAGTCGGCCGCACAGTTCCTGGTCACCGATGTGGTGGTACTGGGGATTCTGGTGATCGCGCTGATCGCCTTCGCGATGGAGATGGGCCTGCGCGCCCTGCAACGCAAACTGGTGCCGTGGCATGGCCAGGCTCACTGATAACTGAACTCCCCCCTGTAGGAGCGAGCTTGCTCGCGATAGCAATGCGACAGGCAACACTACTGTGATTGATTCACCGCCATCGCGAGCAAGCTCGCTCCTACAAGAAAGCTCGACCCCGAATTGAAGAGAACCACCATGAGCCACCTGACTATCGTCCCCCTCAGCTCCGCGCTCGGTGCACAAATCAGCGGCATCGACATCAGTCAGCCGCTGAACGTTGAACAGCGCGACACCATCGAGCAGGCACTGCTCAAGCATCAGGTGCTGTTCTTCCGCGACCAGCCGATCACGCCCCAGCAACAGGCGCGATTCGCCGCGAATTTCGGCGACCTGCACATTCACCCGATCTACCCCAATGTGCCGGAACAACCGGAAGTATTGATCCTCGACACCGCCGTCACCGACGTGCGCGACAACGCGATCTGGCACACCGACGTGACCTTCCTGCCGACCCCGGCCCTGGGCGCGGTGCTCAGCGCCAAGCTGCTGCCGGAGTTTGGCGGCGACACGTTGTGGGCCAGCGGGATTGCGGCGTATGAAGCCCTGTCGGCGCCGATGAAAACCTTGCTCGAAGGGCTGACCGCCACCCACGACTTCACCCGCTCATTCCCGCTGGAGCGCTATGGCAACACGCCCGAGGCGCTGGCCCAATGGGAAGAAGCACGACGCAAGAATCCGCCGCTGTCACACCCGGTGATCCGCACGCACCCGGTCAGCGGGCGCCGCTCGCTGTTCGTCAATGAAGGCTTCACCTCGAAGATCAACGAACTGTCGGAAACCGAAAGCGAGGCGATTCTGAAGTTTCTGTTTGCCCACGCCACGCGACCTGAATTCACCATTCGCTGGCGCTGGCAGCAGGACGACATCGCGTTCTGGGATAACCGCGTGACCCAGCATTACGCGGTGGATGATTACCGGCCGGCGCGGCGGGTGATGCAGCGGGCAACGGTTTTGGGGGATGTGCCGTTTTTTAAGTAAACCCTGATGTCTTGAATGGCCGGTCTGGCCTCTTCGCGAGCAAGCCCGCTCCCACATTTGGAATGCGTTCCAATGTGGGAGCGGGCTTGCTCGCGAAAGCGATCTGAAAGGCGCAAAAGAATCTGGCGCCTAACACTCACTCAGCCGTCGAAGGCTTCTCCCAAAGATTGATCCCGCCCTCCTGGGCAAACCGGTCAATCTCCGCCAGTTCCTGCGCACTGAAGCTCAGGTTCTTCAACGCCCCGACGTTCTCGATGATCTGCTCCGGCCGGCTCGCACCAATCAATGCCGAAGTCACCCGTGGATCACGCAGGGTCCAGGCCAGCGCCAGTTGCGCCAGGCTCTGGCCACGCTGCCGGGCGATTTCGTTGAGTGCTCGCACCTGGGCGATGTTGGCCTCGGACAAGTGCGACGCCTGCAACGAACCACCCCCAGGACGATTGACCCGCGCATCCGTCGGCACACCGTTGAGGTACTTGTCGGTCAGCAATCCCTGCGCCAGCGGCGTGAAGGCGATCACGCCCGTGCCGAGTTCGTCAGTGGTGTCCAGCAAGTCTTTTTCAACCCAGCGATTGAGCAGGTTGTAGGCCGGTTGGTGGATCAGCAACGGGACTTTCCATTCCTTGAGCAACGCGGCCATTTCACGGGTTTTCACCCCGGAATAGGACGAGATGCCGATGTACAGCGCCTTGCCCTGTTGTACCGCTGTCGCCAGTGCGCTGGCGGTTTCTTCCAGCGGCGTGTCCGGGTCGAAACGGTGGGAGTAAAAGATGTCGACGTAGTCCACGCCCAGGCGTTGCAGGCTCTGATCGAGGCTGGCCAGCACGTACTTGCGCGAACCGCCGCCCTGACCGTAAGGCCCCGGCCACATGTCCCAACCGGCCTTGCTGGAGATGATCAGTTCGTCACGATACTGCTTGAAGTCTTCGCGCAGTAGACGGCCGAAGTTGATCTCGGCGCTGCCATACGGCGGGCCGTAGTTGTTGGCCAGGTCGAAATGGTTGATGCCCAGGTCGAACGCCGTGCGCAGTAACGCGCGCTGGGTATCGATCGGCGTGCTGTCGCCGAAGTTGTGCCACAGGCCCAGGGACAGCGCCGGCAGCACCAGCCCACTGCGGCCCACACGGCGATAAGGGATGGAGTCGTAGCGGTTTTCGGCAGCGGTGTAAGTCATCGAATCCTCTCTTGTCTGTCTTGAATCTGGTATCGACTGCTTCGCCAGTCGCCCAGCATACGCCCGCACGGACGGCAAAAAACCGGGGATTCGACTAAATGCTGAATCGTTTCACAAAAAATTGATCAGCCCGCAGAATTCAACAAAACCGCGACAGGCTTGCGTGATCAGGGTCGACAGGAACAAAGTCGCCAAAGCAACGAAGATGCGATAGCTATCGCAAGGAGGGAAGCCGCCATGCACACCACGATCATCATCACCTTCGGCCTGGCCTTGCTCGCCCTGATGCTGTTCATCGGCGAGAAGATCGGCTTCAGCCGCCAGACCCTGACCTACGCGTTTGTGCTGCTGTGGCTGGCGCTGACAGTGATCAACGGTGCCATCGGCGTGGTGAGCGCCGGCCAGTCGTTGAGTACGGAACTGGGGATCGGCACGGTGGTGTTCAGCATTCCGGTGGCGGCGCTGGTGTTGTTCATGGTGCTGAGCGCCGAGGGCTGAAAAGCCCCGGCGCCCTGCCCGCGATCAACGCACCAGATGCAGGAACTGCATGTGTCGTTCGTACTGGTCGAGGATATCGTTGATGATCTGTTCCTTGGTGTAACCCACCAGATCGTAGTCCTGGCTACCCTCGCTCAAATGCACTTCGGCCCGGTAGTAACGGCGATTGTTGAGTTGCTTGGAGCCCATGCCGCCGCGGGCAAACGATGGTGTGAAATAACCGCGCATCTGCACTTGATAAACGAACGGATGCTGATCGCCATGGCCGATTTCCAGGCTGACGCTGTCATTGGCCGGGCCCGGGTGTGTCGCTACGTGCAAACCCTTTTCGATGAACACGGCAGACACCTCTTCAATCGCCGGGCGCACCGTCGTATCGAGGAAGCGATAGACCTCATCCCGCGAAGGGAAATGCACCGCCTGGCTCAAGCGCTGACGCCAGCCGCCCTTGCCACGTCGGGACCCCGAGACCGGCGCCAGTGAATGCATCTGCGCAATCCGCTTCTGCGATTCCAGGTAAAACGCCTTGTGCAGCCCCCACATCATCAACAGCAAGATCAACGAGAACGGCAGCGAGGTCAGGACCACCGCCGACTTCAACGCATCGATGCTGCCCGAGAACAGCAATGCACTGGTCACCAGCGCAGTCATTGCACCCCAGAACACTCGCAGCCATTTCGGCCCGTCTTCATCGTGAGTGCCGCCCTTGGCGGACAGCGTCGACAGCACCACCGTGCCGGAGTCGGCGGAGGTGACGAAAAACACGAAGCTGATGAACACCGTCACCGCGATGACGGTTTTGCTCCACGGGTAGGTTTCCAGCAGCAGGTAGAGCGTCATCGACGGGTTGTCGATGGCCGACATGCCGAGCGCGCTCATGCCATGGTTGAGCACTTGATCGATGGCGCTGTTACCGAAGATCGACATCCACGCCAGGGTGAAGCCAAGTGGAATCAGCAGCACGCCGAAGACGAATTCGCGGATCGTCCGGCCACGGGAAATGCGCGCGATGAACAGCCCCACGAACGGCGACCAGGCAATCCACCAGGCCCAGTAGAACACGGTCCAGCCGCCCAGCCAGTCGCTGGGTTTGTCGTAGGCGTAAAGGTCGAAACTCTTCATCGGCAAGGCGCCGAGGTAATCGCCGAGGTTCTGGATCAGGGTGTTGAGCAAGTGCTGCGTGGGGCCGGCGAACAACACGAACAGCAACAGCGCACAGGCCAGCAGCATGTTGATGTCGGACATGACCCGCATGCCCTTGTCGACGCCGGATACGGCAACGATGATCGCCGCCCCCATCATCAAGGTGATCAGGCCGACCTGAATCCATTGGGTATGGGCGATGCCGAACAGGTAGTCCAGGCCCGAGTTGAGGTGCAACACGCCGAAGCCCATGTCGGCACCGAGGCCGAACACCGTGGCAATGATGCCGAAGCCATCCACGGCATAGCCGATGGGGCCATTGATGCGCTTGCCGATCAGCGGGTACAGCGCCGAACGCAGGGCCAGTGGCAGGTTATGCCGGTAGGCAAAGTAGGCCAGCGCCATGCCGACAAAGGCGAACACGCCCCAGCCATGCAGACCCCAGTGCAGAAACAGAATCTGCATCGCCTGGCGCGCCGCATCCGCCGTACCCGCCTCTCCTTGCGGCGGTTGCAGCATGTGGGTCAGGGGCTCGGACACACAGAAGAAAAACAGGGTGATGCTGATCCCCGCGGCGAACAGCATGCCGGCCCAGGACAGATAACTGAATTCGGGTTCGTCGTGGTCGGCACCGAGCTTGATCTTGCCGTAGCCGGACAAGGCGGTGACCACCACGAAGACCAGATACAGGGTCATCGCCAGCAGGTAATACCAGCCGACCGTGTTGGCCGCCCAGTTTTGCGCCGCCAGCAACCAGGCACCGGCCTGCTCGGGCATGGCGATGACAACGACACCAAACAACAGAATGAAACTCGCCGAGAACCAGAACACCGGCGGATTCATGCGGATCAGACCGCCTTGAGGGATGGACGATGCACTCATGTACGGTGCACCTCGAAGGGTAGAAACGTGGCTGTGGAAATCGGACTCAGCAAAGGCAAGCCTCCTGTTGTGAGCGGGCAGCGAACCGCCGGTTTAACTTGAATGAACGTTCAAGTTAAACATGGATAGGGGGCTAAGGACTAATCGCAGGGCTGGGCGGTACTGGTTGTACGCTAGTTCAAGGGAGGAAATACGGGGGATTTAGAAGCTTCGTCGGAACGCCGCCCGGAGCAAGCTCGCTCCTACAGTGGATCCGGGTTGAACACAAAAGCCGTGAACGACAGAAAACACTGTGGGAGCGGGCTTGCCCGCGAAGAGGCCAGACCAGTCAAAGGAGATTCAAAGGCCTACTTCTGCGCCCCATCATCATGCTGCAGATTCGCCTGGGTCAGGTTACTGCCCGCCGGCACGCTGCGGGTCAACCAGACATTGCCGCCGATGGTCGAGCCCTGACCGATGGTGATCCGCCCCAGAATCGTCGCCCCGGCATAAATCACCACATCATCCTCGACGATCGGATGCCGCGGCTGGCCCTTCTGCAACTGACCGTCTTCGTCGGCCGGGAAGCGCTTGGCCCCCAAAGTCACCGCCTGATAAATCCGCACGCGCTCGCCGATGATCGCGGTTTCGCCGATCACCACGCCGGTACCGTGGTCGATGAAGAAACTGCGGCCGATCTGCGCACCAGGGTGAATGTCGATGCCAGTGGCCGAGTGGGCGATTTCCGCACTGATCCGCGCCAGCAACGGCAGCCCGGCACGGTACAAATGGTGGGCCAGGCGATGATGGATCACCGCCAGAATCCCCGGATAGCACAACAGCACTTCATCGACACTGCGCGCCGCCGGGTCGCCGTGATAGGCCGCCAGTACGTCGGTGTCCAACAGGCTGCGCAACCCAGGCAAAGCGAGGGCGAAGTCCTGAATGATCTGGATGGTCTTGGCTTCGACTTCGGTATCGGCCTGGGCACTGTGGCGCGCGGCGTAGCGCAATTCGAGCCGCGCCTGGGCCAACAGCGCATTTAATGCCACATCCAGCGTGTGACCGACGTAGAAATCTTCGCTTTCTTCGCGCAGGTCAACCGGCCCCAGGCGCATCGGGAACAGCGCACCGCACAAGGCTTCGAGAATCTCCGCCATGGCTGCCCGGGAGGGCAGTTCGCGACCGCCCTGCTCGCCGCTGGCCCGGCCGTTTTGTGCACGCCACTGTTCACGCGCCGTGCGCAGCTGGCTGACGATGGTCTGCAATTGCCAATGGCTGGAACGCTCACTCACGGTAAAAACTCCTCACGGGCGACCGGACTGTCTGGCCGCACTGACGGCAATTACTTTACGGCAAGGGTCGCAAGGCAAATTAAGAACCAATAGTGCTGTGCTCAGTTCGTTTGGCTATAAGCGATTGGCGGTTGCCCAGGCTTTGGGGCGTGCCTATAGTCCTGAGATCTTCAACGGCCAGTACGGACCCATGATCAAACAACAGCTCGCCCGCTTTAACCGCCTCGACCTGCTCGGTCAGCCCACCGCCCTGGAAAAACTTGAACGCCTGTCGACCTGGCTGGGTCGCGACGTGTACGTCAAGCGCGATGACCTGACGCCGCTGGCGATGGGCGGCAACAAGCTGCGCAAACTCGAATACCTGGCCGCCGATGCACTGGCCCAGGGTGCCGACACCTTGATCACCGCCGGCGCGCTGCAATCGAACCACGTGCGCCAGACAGCTGCCATTGCCGCCAAGCTCGGTCTGGGCTGCGTAGCCCTTCTGGAAAACCCCCTCGGCACCGATGACAGCAATTACACCGGCAATGGCAACCGGCTGCTGCTCGACTTGTTCGATGCCAAGGTCGAACTGGTGGAAAACCTCGACAACGCCGACGAACAACTGCAAGCCCTGGCCGGCCGGCTGCGCAGCAACGGCAAGAAGCCGTACCTGGTGCCGATCGGTGGCTCCAACGCGCTGGGTGCCCTGGGTTACGTGCGTGCCGGGCTGGAACTGGCCGGGCAAATCAAGGACACCGGCCTGACCTTCGCCGCCGTAGTCCTGGCCTCGGGCAGCGCCGGTACCCACAGCGGCCTGGCACTGGCCTTGAGTGAAGTGCTGCCGGATCTGCCAGTGATCGGCGTGACGGTCTCGCGCAGCGATGAAGATCAGCGGCCCAAGGTTCAAGGCCTGGCCGAACGCACCGCCGAGCTGCTGGGCGTGAACCTGCCGGAGGCTTTCAAGGTCGAGCTATGGGATGAGTATTTCGCCCCGCGTTATGGCGAGCCGAATGCCGGAACACTGGCGGCGGTGAAGCTGCTGGCGGGCCAGGAAGGCTTGCTGCTGGACCCGGTCTACACTGGCAAGGCCATGGCGGGCTTGCTGGACGGAATCGGGCGTCAGCGTTTCGATGAGGGCCCGATTATCTTCCTGCACACCGGCGGGGCGCCGGCGTTGTTTGCGTACAAGGATTTTCTGTAGGAGCGAGCCTGCTCGCGATGGTCGTCAACGATAACGCTGGCAACCTGACACCCCGCGGTGCCCTGTCGTCCATCGCGAGCAAGCTCGCTCCTACAGTAAAAACGCAAGCTATTCCAAAAAAGAATAACCAGAAGATTAATTATTATTTTCTAATCTAAAAACGCCATCATATAGTCACGCTGCAGGCGAATTTGCAGCGAGACGCATACGCTGCTTTAAGGCAGGATAGCGCTGTCGTCAAAATCCCGAATTTGCCAACTTTCCTTAAGCGTCTTCCATAAGAAAACACAGGGGCTTGTCATGAATTTTTCCGCACTACGTCGCAATCTGCTGGTGGGCTCGCTGGGCCTGGCACTGAGCGCTGGCCTGATTGGCCAAGCCGTTGCCGGTGAGCAACTGCAAAAAATCAAAGACGCCGGCGTGATCAACGTTGGCCTGGAAGGCACTTACCCACCGTTCAGTTTCGTCGACGCCGACGGCAAACTGGCCGGCTTCGAAGTCGAGTTCTCCGAAGCCCTGGCCAAAGAGCTGGGCGTGAAGGTCAAGCTGCAACCGACCAAATGGGACGGCATCCTCGCCGCCCTGGAGTCCAAGCGCCTGGACGCGGTCATCAACCAGGTGACCATCTCCGAAGAGCGCAAGAAGAAGTATGACTTCTCCGAGCCGTACACCGTTTCCGGGATTCAAGCGCTGGTGCTGACGAAGAAGGCCGCCGAGCTGAACATCAAGTCCGCCGCTGACCTGTCTGGCAAGAAAGTCGGCGTAGGTCTGGGCACCAACTACGAGCAGTGGGTGAAAGAAAATGTGCCCAAGGCTGACATCCGCACCTACGAAGATGATCCGACCAAGTTCCAGGATCTGCGTGTCGGCCGCATCGACGCCATTCTGATCGACCGCCTGGCCGCGCTGGAATACGCCAAGAAAGCCAAGGACACCACCGCCGCCGGTGATGCGTTCTCCCGTCAGGAAGCCGGCATTGCCCTGCGCAAAGGCGAGCCTGAACTGCTGGCAGCCGTGAACAAAGCCATCGACAAGCTGCGCGCCGACGGTACGCTGAAAAAGCTTTCGGAAAAATACTTCAGCGCTGACGTCACTCAATAATGGAAGAAGCTTTTCAACTCGCACTGGACTCCGTGCCCTTTCTGCTCAAGGGCGCGTACTACACAGTGATCTTGAGCCTGGGCGGGATGTTCTTCGGCCTGGTGATGGGGTTCGGCCTGGCGTTGATGCGCCTGTCGCGTTTCAAACTGGTGAGCTGGATCGCCCGCATCTACGTGTCGTTCTTTCGCGGCACGCCGTTGCTGGTGCAACTGTTCGTGATCTATTACGGCTTACCGCAATTGGGTCTGGAACTCGATCCGCTGCCGGCGGCCCTGATCGGCTTCTCGCTGAACATGGCCGCCTACGCCTGTGAAATCCTGCGTGCCGCGATCAGCTCCATCGAGCGCGGCCAGTGGGAAGCTGCTGCCAGCATCGGCATGACCCGTGCGCAAACCCTGCGCCGGGCCATCCTGCCGCAGGCAATGCGCACCGCATTGCCGCCGCTGGGCAACAGCTTCATTTCGCTGGTCAAGGACACGGCGCTGGCCGCTACCATCCAGGTGCCGGAACTGTTCCGCCAGGCGCAACTGATCACTGCCCGTACCTTCGAAATCTTCACCATGTATCTTGCCGCCGCACTGATCTACTGGGTCCTGGCCACGGTGCTGTCGCACCTGCAGAACCAGTTGGAAGCGCGGGTCAATCGGCACGACCAGGAGTCCTGACCCGATGATTGTCGTGGAAAAACTGACAAAGCAGTTCAAGGGTCAAGTCGTGCTCAACGGCATCGATCTTGAGGTCAAGGAAGGCGAGGTGGTAGCAATCATCGGCCCAAGCGGTTCGGGCAAGACCACCTTCCTGCGTTGCCTGAATTTTCTGGAAGAACCCACCAGCGGCCGGATCAAGGTCGGTGATATCGAGATCGATACCAGCCGTCCCCTGAACCAGCAGCAGAGTCTGGTGCGGCGCTTGCGCCAGCACGTAGGTTTCGTGTTCCAGAACTTCAACCTGTTCCCCCATCGCACCGCCCTGGAAAACGTCATCGAAGGCCCGATCGTGGTGAAAAAGACCCCGCGCGCCGACGCCGTTTCCCTGGGTAAAAAGCTCTTGGCCAAGGTCGGCCTGGCGGGCAAGGAGGACGCTTACCCGCGTCGCCTCTCCGGTGGCCAGCAACAGCGCGTGGCGATTGCCCGGGCGCTGGCGATGGAGCCCGAAGTGATCCTGTTCGATGAGCCGACCTCGGCCCTCGACCCGGAGCTGGTGGGCGAGGTGTTGGCGACCATCCGCGGCCTGGCCGAAGAGAAACGCACCATGGTGATCGTCACCCACGAAATGGGTTTTGCCCGGGACGTGGCCAACCGGGTGGTGTTTTTCGACAAGGGCGTGATCGTCGAGCAAGGCGAAGCGAAGGCGTTGTTTGCCAACCCGAAAGAAGAGCGAACCAAACAGTTCCTGAGCAAGTTCCTGAATAACGCTCACAACTAACAACCCTGCACAACAACGGTAAACTTCCATGGATGGAAGTGACACCCCTCGAAATACACCTCATAAATACCAAACAAAACTCATCCATTCGACACGCATATCCTGTACGCACACGCGGTACATATATATGCATCGCAACAATTAAACAGTGCTGAGCCAATCAGGCTCCTCATGGCAGGACTGCGCCTACGACTTGCACAAAAACGCCTGTATCTCGCCGTTTTCAGCAGACAAATACGACACGCGGACATGGTTTATTTACTTGGGAGTGTAGGAACTTTCTGAATAGCAACACACACCAATCATAACTAATATTTCTTATTGACACCTGATCTTCATGGCTCTTATCTAGTCTCCTGCCAGCAACATTCATCACGCTTGAATCATTATTTCAACTCGAAGTAATGAATGGTTTTTTTCGCTTCGATTTTTAGTTTTTTGATATTCCAGAAACGGACTTCGTTGCAAGACTTCAAGGAGACTTCATGAAAAGCACCTCGAACAAATCCGCGCTTGCGGCCCCGACCCTGGCGCAATCCAACAAGACCGGCATCAACGTCACTTGCGCGGCGCACCTGCTGATCGATGTGGCGCCCTACCCCGCCATGGATGCAGGCGACCTGATAGAACTGTTCTGGGACAACTGCTACGTGGCCTCCCGCGTACTGACGGCCAACGATGTCGGCCAACCGGTGCAGCTAAGGGTGCCTGAAAGTTTTGTCGCCAACGGTACTTCGAGCATTCACTACCGGGTCATGCAAGTTGGCCGGGGCCCGGCGATATCGGCCAGCCGCAACGTGCAGATCAAACTCGACTGCCCGGGCGGCCAACCCTCCGCGTTGTGCGGCGATGAAAACCAGTGCCTGGCACCGGTGAACATTCCCGAGGCGATTCGCCGTCAGGGGGTCAATACGAGCCAGGTCAAACGCGGTGTTCCCTTGACCATCGAGCCGTACCTGAACATGGCCGTCGACGACGAAATCACCCTGCGCTGGGGCGATGTGCGCATGGACCTGCCACGACTCGAGCCCGCCGATGTCGGCCAACCGATCCAGGTCTGGATACCGCCAGCCATCATCCTCGAAGCCGGCGAAGATCTGCGGCTGGAAGTGACCTACTGCATTCTCGACAGGGTGGGCAACAACTCCCGCTGGGCACCGCCCCGCACGCTAAAGATCGGTTGCGCCAATCCTTATCTGAAAGTCCCCCCGAAAAAAATGCTCAAGGCAGCCGAATCCCGCAAGCAATGAATACAGGGGCCACTCACATCAGCGGGATCATCCTTCTATCCATATTCCTAAAAGTTAGTTCATAAATTATTTATACGCGTTTAGGGTATATACACCGGACCACCGGACATTCTTGTTTTCATGCGCCGCCACAAGCGGCGCTTCCATGAGATGTGAGGTAGGTATGGTCCGGAACACAATCACCCCAGTGCAGATCGCCAGGGCATTGCGTGCAGCCAAGGAGCGGCACTGATGTCCAGTCTGGCAGATGCAATCGTCCAGAGTGACCTGGACGTCGCCCCCCTGTTGTTGCCCGCACAAGTCTTGCGCAACGATGCCCAAGCCATCAAGGCCGCCCACGAGCTGGCGCAAGCCGCCCGCTTGCAAGCGGCCAAACGAGACCAGCAGCGCAAGCTCCCATGGTCTGAAATCGAACAGTTCACCCGCAGCGGCCTGGGCAGCATTTCCATCCCCCGCGAGTACGGTGGCCCGCAAGTTTCGTTCGTCACCCTGGCCGAGGTCTTCGCGATCATTTCCGCCGCCGACCCGGCGCTTGGGCAGATCCCGCAGAACCAGTTCGGCATTCTCAACCTGATCCTCGGCAGCGCAACCGAAACGCAGAAACAACAACTGTTCAAAAGCGTTCTTGATGGCTGGCGCATCGGCAATGCCGGGCCGGAACGCGGCACCAAAAACACCTTGGAACTGAAGGCACGCCTGACCGCCGACGGTGTCCTCAACGGTCAGAAGTTCTATTCCACCGGTGCCCTGTTCGCCCATTGGGTCGCGGTCAAGGCATTGAATGACGACGGCAGGCAGGTGCTGGCGTTCATCCGTCGTGGCACGCCGGGATTGCGCATCGTCGATGACTGGTCCGGTTTTGGTCAGCGCACCACCGCCAGCGGCACGATTTTGCTCAACAACGTGCGAGTCGACTCCGAACTGGTTGTGGATAACTGGAAGATCAACGACACGCCGAACATTCAGGGGGCCGTCTCCCAACTGATTCAAGCGGCCATCGACGCCGGTATCGCCCGAGGCGCCATCGACGACGCCATCGACTTCGTGAAAACCCGCGCCCGGCCATGGATCGACGCCAAGGTCGAGCGGGCCGGTGATGACCTGTACGTGATCGCCGATATTGGCAAGTTGAAAATTGAATTGCACGCCGCCGAAGCGCTGCTGCGCAAGGCCGGACAGGTGCTTGATCAGGTCAGCGCCGCGCCGCTCACCGCCGAGTCAGCCGCCCGCGCCTCGATTGCCGTGGCCGAAGCCAAGGTGCTGACCACCGAGATCTCGCTGTTGGCCAGTGAAAAGCTGTTCGAACTGGCCGGCAGCCGCGCGACCCTCGCCGAATTCAACCTCGACCGTCACTGGCGCAATGCCCGCGTGCACACCCTGCACGATCCGGTGCGCTGGAAGTATCACGCCATCGGCGCCTATCGCCTCAACGGCACGTTGCCTAATCGGCATTCCTGGATCTGACGACCAGACATCTGGAGAACAACATGACAAATTATCAGCACGTCGCGGTCATCACCAGCGATGAACAAGCCCTGATCATTGCCAGCGACCTGGCCGAAGACTTCAAACGCGACAGCGCCTTGCGCGACCGCGAGCGCCGCTTGCCACACCCGGAGCTGGAAGTGTTTTCCCGCTCGGGCCTGTGGGGCATCAGCGTGCCGAAAGAGTATGGCGGCGCCGGCGCTTCCAACGTCACCCTGGCCAAGGTCATCGCATTGATTGCCCAGGCCGACGGCTCGCTTGGGCAAATCCCGCAAAACCATTTTTATGCCCTCGAAGTGCTGCGGGTGAACGGCAACCACGAGCAGAAAAAACGTCTTTATGCCGAAGTATTGGCCGGCCAGCGCTTCGGCAATGCATTGGCCGAACTCGGCACCAAAACCGCCCACGATCGCGTCACCAGCCTGACCCGCGACGGCAGCGGCTATCGCATCAATGGTCGCAAGTTCTACGCCACCGGCGCGATTTACGCCCAGCGCATTCCCACCTCGGTGGTGGATGAAAATGGCGTGCAGCAACTGGCGTTCGTCCCGCGCAACAGCAAGGGCCTGAGTGTGATCGACGACTGGAGCGGCTTCGGCCAGCGCACCACCGGCAGCGGCTCAGTGGTATTTGAAGATGTGTTTGTTGCCGCTGACGATGTGATCCCCTTTCAAAGCGCCTTCGAGCGCCCTACCACGGTTGGCCCACTGGCGCAGATCCTCCATGCCGCCATCGACACTGGCATCGCCCGCGCCGCGTACGAAGATGCGCTGCACTTCGTGCGCACGAAAACCCGGCCATGGATCGACGCTACCCACGAAAAAGCCACGGACGATCCGCTGACCCTCAAGAGCTTCGGCCACCTGAGCATTCGCCTGCACGCCGCCGAGGCGCTGCTGGAGCGTGCGGGCGAATACCTCGACAAGGCCCAGGCCGACACCCATGCCGAGACCGTCGCGGCCGCGTCGATTGCCGTCGCCGAAGCCCGCGCCATCAGCACAGAAATCTCCCTGGCCGCCGGCAGCACGCTGTTCGAACTGGCCGGCAGCCAGGCGACCTTGATCGAACACAGCCTCGACCGTCACTGGCGCAACGCCCGGGTGCACACCCTGCACGATCCGGTGCGCTGGAAGTACCACGCCGTAGGTAATTACTACCTCAACGATGAAAACCCGCCACTGCGGGGGACCATCTGATGGCTGCCACTAAAAAGAAGATCCTGCTCAACGCGTTCAACATGAACTGCATCGGGCACATCAACCATGGTCTGTGGACCCATCCGCGAGATAACTCGACTCAGTACAACACCCTCGAATACTGGACCGAACTGGCGCAGTTGCTGGAGCGCGGGCTGTTCGACGGCCTGTTCATCGCCGACATCGTCGGGGTCTACGACGTCTATCAGAACTCGGTGGACGTGCCGTTGAAAGAGTCGATCCAGTTGCCGGTCAACGACCCGCTGCTGCTGGTGTCGGCCATGGCCGCGGTGACGAAAAACCTCGGTTTCGGCCTGACCGCCAACCTCACCTACGAAGCGCCGTACCTGTTCGCCCGACGCCTGTCGACACTGGATCACCTGAGCCGTGGCCGGGTCGGCTGGAACATCGTCACCGGCTACCTCGACAGCGCCGCCAAAGCCATGGGCCTGAGCGAACAGGTCGAGCATGACCGTCGCTACGACCAGGCCGACGAGTACCTGGAGGTGCTCTACAAACTCTGGGAAGGCAGTTGGGAAAACGGCGCGGTGCTGAACGATCGACAGCAGCGGATCTACGCGCAGCCTGAGAAAGTGCACAAGGTCGAGCACAAGGGCGAGTTCTATCAGGTCGAGGGTTATCACCTGTGTGAACCCTCGCCGCAGCGCACGCCGGTGCTGTTCCAGGCCGGCAGCTCGGATCGCGGCTTGCTGTTCGCCGGGCGCCATGCCGAGTGCGTGTTCATCAGCGGCCAGACCAAGGCATCGACCAAGGCGCAGGTGGACAAGGTGCGCGCCAGCGCCGTCGCCGCCGGACGCAACCCCGAGGACATCAAGGTGTTCATGGGCCTGAATGTGATCGTCGGCGCCACCGAAGACCTGGCCTGGGCCAAGCACGCCGAATACCTGAGCTACGCCAGTGCCGAAGCCGGCGTGGCGCATTTTTCGGCGTCCACCGGGATTGATTTTTCTCAGTATGAAATCGACGAACCGATCCAGTACGTAAAGAGCAACGCGATCCAGTCCGCCACCAAACACCTGCAAAACAACGACTGGACCCGGCGCAAATTGCTCGAACAACACGCCCTCGGCGGTCGCTACATCACCGTAGTGGGTTCCCCGGAACAGGTGGCCGATGAGCTGGAATCGTGGATCGCCGAAACCGGGCTGGATGGCTTCAACCTGACCCGCATCGTCACGCCGGAAAGCTATGAGGATTTCATTGAACTGGTGATTCCCGAGTTGCAGCGGCGGGGGTCGTACAAGACGGCGTACGACAGCGGCACCTTGCGTCAAAAGCTGTTTCAGCGAGAGGCGTTTTTGCCTGAGCAACATACCGGCTCGGCTTACCGCCGCTAAAAGCTTCGCGAGCAAGCCCGCTCCCACAGGGGAATGCATTCCAGATGTGGGAGCGGGCTTGCTCGCGAAGAGGCCCCACCAGACACCAAAAAATCAATGCACTGACTGGAAAACTCATCATGAAAAAGCACTACCTCTCTCACCCAGTCAAAGCACTGGCCCTGGCCCTCGGCCTGTTCAGCTCGGTGACATTCGCCGCCGACGCGCCGCTGAAAATCGGCACCACCGCCGCCTTCGCCATTCCCCTGGAAGCGGCCGTCGAAGAGGCCTCCAAACAAGGCCTGAAAGTCGAGCTGGTGGAGTTCACCGACTGGATCGCACCGAACGTCAGCCTCGCCGCCGGCGACATCGACGTGAACTACTTCCAGCACATCCCGTTCCTGGAAAACGCCAAGGCCGCTTCGGGTTTCGACCTGGTGCCTTTCGCGCCGGGGATCATCAACAACGTCGGCCTCTATTCGAAAAAATACAAAAGCTTCGACGAACTGCCGCAAGGCGCCAGCGTGGCCATCGCCAACGATCCGATCAACAGCGGTCGTGGCTTGCAGCTACTGGCCAAGGCCGGGCTGATCACCCTCAAGCCCGGCGTCGGCTACAAGGCCACCGAAGAAGACATCATCGCCAACCCGAAGCACATCAAGATCCTCCAGGTCGAAGCCGTACAACTGGTGCGAGCCTATGACGATGCCGATCTGGTGCAGGGCTACCCGGCCTACATTCGCTTGTCGAAAACCTTCGATGCGGGCTCCGCGCTGCTGTTCGATGGCCTCGATCACAAGGAGTACGTGATTCAGTTCGTGATCCAGCCCAAGAGCAAAACCGACCCGCGCCTGATCAAGTTCGTCGATATCTACCAGCACTCACCCGCTGTGCGCGCCGCGCTGGATAAAGCTCACGGCAAGCTCTATCAAGCCGGCTGGGAAAGCTGAGCATGACCGCCGCCATCCAACGGCGACTGGAGATTCCAGAGCCGCAAAGTGCCGAACGCACCGAGCTGCATCCCGAGCTGAACCATGCCCACGTCCGCTTCATCGGCCTGGGCAAGACCTACAACGGCCAGCAAGGGCCGGTGGCTGCCCTGCACGGCATCGACCTGGCAATCCAGCGCGGCGAAGTGTTCGGCATCATCGGCCGCAGCGGCGCCGGCAAGTCGTCGCTGATCCGTACCATCAATCGCCTGGAGCAACCGAGCAGCGGTCGGGTGCTGATCGATCAGGTGGACATCGGCGAGTTCGACGAAGACCGCCTGGTGGCGCTGCGTCGGCGCATCGGCATGATCTTCCAGCACTTCAACCTGATGTCGGCCAAGACCGTTTGGCAGAACGTCGAACTGCCGCTGAAAGTCGCTGGCGTGCCCAAGGAACAACGCGAGCAGAAAGTCCGTGAACTGCTGGAACTGGTCGGCTTGCAGGCCAAACACAAGGCTTACCCGGCGCAATTGTCCGGCGGGCAGAAACAGCGCGTGGGCATTGCCCGGGCGCTGGTGCATGACCCGCAGATCCTGCTGTGCGACGAAGCCACCTCGGCACTCGACCCGGAGACCACGCAATCGATCCTCGGCCTGCTGCGCGAGATCAACCGGCGCCTGGGCCTGACCATCGTTTTGATCACCCATGAGATGGCGGTGATCCGCGAGATCTGTGATCGGGTGGTCGTGCTCGAACACGGCGGAATCGTCGAGCAAGGGCCGGTGTGGGAAGTCTTCGGCAATCCACAGCATGAGGTCAGCAAGACGCTGCTGGCGCCATTGCAACACGCATTGCCGCCAGAGCTGCAAAGCCGTCTGTTGGCGCAAGCGACATCCGCCGATGCCGCCGTGGTCCTGCGCTTGCAGTTCACCGGCAGCCAACGCGACGAACCGGACCTGGCGGCATTGTTCAGTGCGCTCGGTGGCCAAGTGCGCTTGCTGCAGGGCGGCGTGGAACGGATTCAGGGCCATGCGCTTGGGCAACTGCTGCTGTCGGTGGCGGGCTCATCCCTCAGTGCCGAAGAGTTGCGTCAACGCGCCGGCCATTGGGCGCAACAGGTGGAGGTACTGGGTTATGTGGTTTGATCGCTTGCTGCAGGGTTTTATCGACACGTTCCTGATGGTCGGCGTGTCGTCGTTGATCGCGCTGTTGGCGGGCATTCCGCTGGCTGTGATCCTGGTCACCAGTTCCAAGGGCGGCATCTACGAAGCCCCGGCGCTGAACCGCGCGCTGGGCGCATTCGTGAACTTGTTCCGCTCGGTGCCTTTCCTGATCCTGATGGTCGCTTTGATTCCGTTCACGCGGCTTATTGTCGGCACCACTTACGGCGTCTGGGCGGCCGTGGTGCCGTTGACCATCGCGGCTACACCGTTCTTTGCGCGGATCGCTGAAGTGAGTTTGCGCGAGGTCGATCACGGACTGATCGAAGCGGCGCAAGCCATGGGCTGCCGGCGTTGGCACATCGTCTGGCATGTGTTGTTGCCGGAAGCCCTGCCGGGGATTGTCGGCGGGTTCACCATCACCCTGGTGACGATGATCAACTCCTCGGCCATGGCCGGGGCGATTGGTGCAGGTGGGTTGGGGGACATTGCGTATCGGTATGGGTATCAGCGCTTTGATAGCCAGATCATGCTGACGGTGATTGTGCTGCTGGTGGCGTTGGTGGCGGTGATTCAGTTGGGGGGTGATCGGTTGGCGCGGGGGTTGAATAAACGCTAACGCTGTAGGAGCGAGCTTGCTCGCGATGGAGGTCAACGATAACGCGGGGAACCTGATTCCCCGTGGCGCCCTCAGGCTTTTCGCGAGCAAGCTCGCTCCTACAGGAGTGGCGATCCTGGTGATATTTCGTACAAAGAAATCAGCGTTTCCGAAGGCCTGTTCCCTTTCCTTTGCAGGACATTTCCTAGATCATTTCGCTCGCTTGCGCCTGCCAAATCCGGTGGCTAGTCTCGGCCCGTCACTGCTCATCAGTGATCGGGTTTAGTCGCCCGGATCTTTCCAGGCGCACAGCGCCACCTCGTGTCAGGTGTTTATTACCTGAAAGTTATGGTGGCTGTGCGCAGGGCACCCTCGGGTGCGCCGGTATTGCCTGGAGACCGGTCGACTAACCTGCGTGCAGCCGCCACCCCTATTCGTTTAGTCGCGATATCGGTTGGCTCCAATTAATTCCAGGAGTTTTACCAATGAAGAAATCCGTTCCCGATCCACCTCCCGAAAATCCCGACAACGAAACCATCACCGAAGACCCGCTCAGGGATCGATCCTCGCTTTACCGCGCCATTGATTTCCACCTCACCGGCAAGCAACCCTCAGCGCCCGATGAACTGCGCTTCTACAACGTCAGCAAAGACGTGAGCTTCGAAGACACCCAGCTCTATGTTGCCGATCTGCTGCGTTGCGCTTCAGTCACGGCGTATCAGTGTGGCGATCAACTCAAGGGGGCTGATCGTGCAATGGTGTTCTCGATCTGGCATCTGCTGGAGATTGCCAAGGCGATGGTGGACCACTCCATTGAATGTCTGGGGATGAAAAAAGGCTGAGTCATTTGTTGTCAGTTCCACCGCCTTCGCGAGCAAGCCCGCTCCCACAGTTGACTGCGTACTCCTGTGGGAGCGGGCTTGCTCGCGAATGGCTGCAAAGCAGCCACCCAACCGATGGCGTATATTCGACCCATCCCACTTGCCTGCGCAGCCAACCATGAAACAAACACCCGACGACCTCGAACAGATCACCTCCACCACCCTGGGCCACTACAACGCGGTCGCCGAAAGCTTCCGTGAAGGAACCCGCGATCACGATGTCAGCCAGAACATTGATGCGCTGTTACGGCACATTCAGGGCGAGGCGCCATTCGACATTCTCGATTTTGGCTGTGGACCGGGCCGGGATTTGCAGACGTTCACCCGCATGGGCCACAAGGCAGTCGGCCTCGACGGCTCGGAAAAACTCGCGCAGTTGGCCCGTGAAGACAGTGGTTGCGAGGTGTGGCAACAGGACTTCCTGAAGCTCGATCTGCCGGCCGAGCGTTTCGACGGGATCTTTGCCAATGCGGCGCTGTTTCATGTTCCGCGCCAGGAATTGCCACGGGTGTTGAAGCAGTTGCGGGGAGCGTTGAAACCGGGTGGCGTGTTGTTCAGTTCCAATCCCCGTGGCGAGAATCAGGAAGGCTGGAACGGGCCGCGTTATGGGTCGTACCACGACCTGGCGGCCTGGCAGCAATTGTTGATCGAGGCGGGGTTTGTGGAGCTTGAGCATTACTACCGGCCGGCAGGGCTGCCGCGAGAGCAGCAGCCTTGGTTGGCGAGTGTCTGGCGCAAGGTGTAAAGCCCGCAGATTTGCGGTGGTTGTGCTGACGTCTTCGCGGGCAAGCCCGCTCCCACAGGGATTGCGCTGAACCCTGTGGGAGCGGGCTTGCTCGCGAATAGAGCGCGAAGCGCTCGCCCTTACTGCACCTCTTTCTTCGGCTCGCGAATCTTGTACCAGGCCACATACAGCGCCGGCAAAAACAGCAGCGTCAGCAAGGTGGCGATGACGATCCCGCCGATCATGGCGTAGGCCATCGGCCCCCAGAACACTTCCCGGGCAATCGGGATCATCCCCATGCTCGCCGCTGCCGCGGTCAGCAGGATCGGCCGACGTCGATGCTCGGTGGCCTGCACCACCGAGTCCCACGGCGTATAGCCCTTCTGCTCGTACTCCTCGATCTGGGTCACCAGGATCACCGAGTTACGGATGATGATACCGATCAGCGCCAGAATCCCGAGGATCGCCACGAAGCCCATTGGCGTACCTGTAGGCACCAGCGCAAGTACCACGCCGATCAGCCCCAGCGGCGCGACGCTGGCCACCAGGAACAGCTTTTGCACGCTGTGCAACTGGATCATCAGGAAGGTCGCCATCAAAAACAGCATCAGCGGCACAACCTTGGCAATCGGTCCCTGGGCCTTGCCGCTTTCCTCCACCGTACCACCGGTGGCGACCTTGTAGCCCGCCGGCAATTTGGCAGCGAAATCGTCGATGGACGGCTTGAGGATTCTCACCAGGTCGGTCGGCTGGATCTCGTCGCGTATCGCCGCCTTGATGGTGATGGTCGGCAGGCGATCGCGACGCCACACCAGCGGCTGTTCCAGTTCGTAGCGCACCGTGGCGAACGCCAGCAGTGGAATCGACGTGCCGCCAGGCGTGACGATTTGCAGGTTCTGCAGGGTTTCCGGTGTTCCGCGCTCGGAATCCACCGCACGCCCGACCACGTTGATCAGATAGATGTCGTCATCGACCTGGGTCACCGACTGGCCGCTGACGATGCTGTTCATCAGGTTGGCCACATCCTCGGAAGACAGCCCCAACTGCCGCGCCTTGTCCTGGGCGATGTCGATGCGCAGGACTTTGCCCGGCTCGTTCCAGTCGTAGATGATCTCGCCAACGTGCGGGTTCTTGTCCAGCTCGGTGGCCAGGTCGATGGCATGTCGGCGCACTTGGTCGATGTCCTTGCCGCTGACCCGGTACTGGATCGGACGCCCTACCGGCGGGCCCATTTCCAGTGCCTGGACATAACTGCCGATGCCGACGAAGTCGTTGCGCAAGCGCTCGCGAAGCTTCTGCATCATGGCCTCGCGGGTATGGCCTTTGCTGACGATCACCAACTGCGCGTAAAACGGGTTTTGCAGTTGCTGGTCCAGTGGCAGGTAGAAGCGGATGGCGCCCTGACCGACGTAAGTGCTCCAGCGCACGATGTCCGGATCGTCCTTGAGCGTGGCCTCGAGTCGGTCGACAGCCCGGCGGGTTTCGTCGATCGAGGCGTTTTGCGGCAGGTTCAGGTCCACGAGGATTTCCGGTCGATCCGAAGACGGGAAGAACTGGTTCTGCACGTAGCGCATGCCAAACACCGCCAGTACAAAGCACAGTACGGTGATGCCGATGGCCCACCAGCGATTGCGCATGCACCATAGCAGCCCGCCGTTGAACGCCTTGCCGATACGCCCGGGTTCGCCTTCATGGGGTTTCACGTTGGTGCTGAGGATGTGCACGCCGATCACCGGCGCAAACAGCACCGCCACCACCCATGACACCAGCATCGCACAGGCAATCACCGCAAACAGGGTGTAGGTGTACTCGCCGGCGGAGCTGGCGTTCAAGCCGATCGGCACGAAGCCCGCCACCGTGACCAGCGTACCGGTGAGCATCGGGAACGCCGTGGAGGTGTAGGCGAAGGTCGCCGCTTGCTCCTTGGTTTCGCCCAATTCCAGGCGCGTGACCATCATTTCCACGGTGATCATCGCATCGTCCACCAGCAGGCCGAGGGCGATGATCAGTGCACCGAGGGAAATCCGCTGCATGGTGATGCCGCTGTATTCCATGAACACGAAGACCATCGCCAGCACCAGCGGGATCGAGCACGCCACCACCAGCCCGGCGCGCACGCCAAGGCTGACGAAGCTGACCAGCAGCACGATCACCACCGCCTCGAACAACGCGCTGGTAAAGCCGCCAACGGCCTCCTCCACCACCACGGCCTGGTCGGAGACGTTGTAGATGCCGACACCGACCGGCAAGTCGGCAGTCAACTCGTCGATACGGGTATGCAAGGCCTTGCCGAATGCCTGGACGTTGCCTCCCTTCTGCATGGCGATCGCCAGGCCGATGGCCGGCTTGCCGTTGAAGCGGAATTCCGGCGAGGCCGGATCGACGTAGCCACGGCTGATTTCGGCGATGTCGGCCAGACGATAAAAGCGGTCGTTGAGCTTGAGGTTGACCTCGGCCAGGTCTTTCTCCGAAGCGAATTGCCCCGATGTCCGCACCGAAATCCGCTCCGGCCCGGCCTCGATGACACCTGCCGGGGTCACGGCGTTCTGGGTTTGCAGGCTCTGCACCACCTGACGCTGATCTATGCCCAGCGCGGCGAGTTTGCGCGTGGAGAAGTTCAGGTACAGCACTTCGTCCTGCTGGCCGACCATCTCGATCTTGCCCAGCCCCGGCACGCCGCGAATTTCCATGCGGGCCTGTTCCACGTAGTCGCGCAACTGACGCATGGTCAGGCCGTCAGCGGTAAAGGCGTAGATCGACCCGAAGACGTCACCGAACTCGTCGTTGAACGACGGCCCCTGTATGCCTTGCGGGAACTGGTACTTGATGTCGTTGATCTTCTTGCGCACCTGGTACCAGATTTCCGGGATGTCCTTGGCACTGGTGGTGTCGCGCAGGTACACGTACACCGTGGACTCGCCTGGGCGCGTGTAACTTTTCACGTAGTCGAGGGAGTCGAGCTCTTCGAGCTTTTTCTCGATCCGGTCGGTGATCTGCTCGAGGGTTTCCTCCTGGGTCGCCCCCGGCCATTTGCTCTGGATCACCATGGTCTTGATGGTGAACGAAGGGTCTTCTTCACGCCCAAGGTTGAAGTACGAGAACACACCCATCAGCAACGCGACGAACATCAGATACCAGATGAACGACTGATGCTTGAGGGCCCATTCCGAGAGGTTGAAAGGCCCTTTCATTGACTGTCCTCGTCGATTTTCACTTGTTGCCCCGGCTTGAGGCTGTTGACACCGGCACTGACCACCCGCTCGCCGTTCTTCACGCCGCCGGCCAGCACCACGGTGTTGCCGGTGCGGCTGATCACGGTGATGTCACGGGGGGAGACGGTTTTACTCTGTGCATCAATCACCCAGATGCGCGGCTTGCCATCCACCTCCTGCAGCGCGGTGACAGGCAACTCGATGCGCGGCTTGATCGCCGAGCTCAAGGTGACGCTGATTGCCGTGCCCAGACGAAAGCCGACTGGCGTTTCAGCCAGGGTCAGGCGGGCGCGACGAGTGCGCGTGGCGCTTTGAGCCTGAGGCTCGATTTCGCGGATGACAGCCGTGGTGTTGATGCTCGGATCAAGTTGCACCGCGACCAGGAACACCACATCTTTGGGCAGTTGATCAACCAGGGTATCGGGCAGGTCGATCACCGCTTCCTTGATGTCCGGTTGCGCCAGGGTCACCACTTGCTGGCCGGCCGTGACCACTTGCCCGGCCTCGGCGCTCCACGCGGTGACCACGGCTTTATGATCGGCGCGCAACTCGGTGTAGCCCAGTTGGTCCTTGCTCTGGTTGACGGCGGCCCGGGCCTGATCGAGGGAGGCCTGGGTGGTTTTCAGGTCGGTGTTGGCCGCGTCGAGTTGCGCTTGCGCACCAACCCCACGGTCAAACAAGGCTTGCTGACGCTGGGCAGTGGCCTTGGCGTTGATCAGTTGCGCCTGGATTTTCGACAGATCACCCTGAGCCGAACGCAATTGGTTCTGCTGATCGGAAGGATCGAGGGTGGCGAGCAACGTCCCCTTCTCGACCTCGGCGCCGACATCGACGTTACGACTGGCGATTCGCCCGCCCACGCGGAACCCGGTATTGCTTTCATAGCGTGCCTGGATACTGCCGGCGAAGCGGCCCAGGTCCTCTTCATTCAAGGTCTGGACCTTGATCGACAGCACCGGCCGTACCGGTGCCGGCGGTGGTTCGCTTTTGGAACAGGCGCTCAGCACCAGCCCGATGGACAACGCCCATAAAGGCTTCATGGCTTGGCTCCCCAGGTCAGATCCTTGTAGGTGTTTTCGGCAATCTCGACTTCCATGTCCGGGTGCAACAACTGCCCGCCCGCGACGATGACTTTGTCCCCTTCCTTCAACCCGTCGCTGATGATGACCTTGCCGGTCAGGTAGCGGCCGACCGTCACCGAATGCAACTGGGCCTTGCCCTTGTCGTCGACAATCCAGACCGCAGGTTTACTGATGTTCTTGGTCAGCGCCGACCACGGCAGCTCGATGGCCGCCTTGCCCGAGCCCCTGGCCGTGGCACTCACCACCGAGCCCAATTGCATGCCCTCGGGCAGTTTGTCGAGGCCGACCTTGACCTGCACGGTGCCGGATTGCGCCGATACCGACGGGGTGACTTCACGTACGGTGCCAGTGGTTTTGATGGCGGGGTTGTCGACCAGACTCAGGACAATGGTCTGATCCTTCGGCTTATGGGCCAGCAGCGATTCATAGACGTTGAACACGGCATCCCGGTCGCCGTCCCGGGCCAGACTGAAGACCGGCATCGTCGCCTGCACCACCTGACCGACTTCCGCCTGGCGTTCGGTAATGATCCCCGGCGCATCGGCGACCAGCGCCGTATAGCTCAACTGATCCCTGGCATTGGCCAACTGCGCCTGGGCAGCGCTCAAGGCACTCTGGCTACTGTTCAAGGCAGCCTGGGCCGAATCATATTCGCTCTGACTGGTGTAGCCCTTGGGCAAGAGTTTTTGCTGACGCACGAACGCCGCCGCACTCTGCTTCACCCGCGCCTGTTCGGCGACCACTTGCGCCTGGGCCGAGTCGACACTGGCCTGCAGATCCTTGGGATCGAGCCGGGCGAGCACTTGCTTGGCGGTCACGCGATCACCGACGTCAACCGAGCGCTGGATGATCTTGCCGCCCACACGGAAAGACAGTTCCGTCTGTACCCGCGCCTGGATATCGCCGGTGAGGGTGACCGAGGCGGCGTAATCCGTTGGCTTGACGATTTGTACGAACACCCGCGGCAGGTATTCCTGCACGGGTTTTTTCTCCTCGCACGCCGTTAGCAGGGTGACGACACTCAAGGCCATTAGTACTTTCAGTCCGGGAACCGCCATGCAAACTCCTTGGCCTTTTTTGTGGACAACTCGACAGAGAGCTTAGAACAGGATTTCAACCTTGCACGTGCGTCTTATGAAGAAAGAATTCGCACTGCCTTGCCCCTGAAACACTTGCCATAGACGCCTGCGCATGCCTGACAATGAGTCCCGGTCGACCCTCTCAGGAACCCATATGCTCAACACTCTCGCGGTGGCCAATTACCGTTCGATCAACAAACTGGTGATCCCGCTGGGCCGACTGAATCTGATCACCGGGCCCAACGGCAGCGGCAAATCCAACCTGTACCGTGCGCTGCGCCTGCTGGCGGAAACCGCCCACGGCGGGGTGGTCAATGCCCTGGCCCGTGAAGGCGGGCTGGATTCAACCTTCTGGGCCGGCCCGGAAACCCTCTCCCGGCGCATGCGCACCGGCGAAGTCGCCATCGAGCCCAGCGTGCGCCAAGGCGTCAAACGCCTGCGCCTGGGGTTTGCGGGAGAGGATTTCGGCTACTCGATCAGCCTCGGCCTGCCCGATTCCAATGGCCATTTCATGCTGCCCGGGTGCAGCACGCCGATACCTTCTTATTTCAGCCTCGACCCGCAGATCAAACGCGAATGCCTGTGGGCAGGCGCGTTCTATCGCCCGGCCAGTCTGCTGGTCGATCGTGAAGGCCCGATGATCCGTGCCCGCGCCGATCGTCGCTGGGACGTGCTGGCGCAACATACACCGACGTTCGACAGCCTGTTCGATCAGGTCGGCAATCTGCGCAGTTCCCCGGAAGTGCTGGAGATGCGCGAGTTCATCCGTCGCTGGCGCTTTTACGATCACTTTCGCAGCGATGCCGACGCGCCGGCCCGTCAACCGCAACTGGGCACCCGCACGCCGGTGCTGCATCACGACGGGCGCGATCTGGCGGCGGCCTTGCAGACGATCATCGAAATAGGTGATCCCGAGGCGTTGCGGGCTGCGATCAGCGACGCGTTTCCCGGTGCACGACTGCACATCGAACCACTGCCGGGTGGGCGCTTCGCCATCGAATTCTTTCAGGAAGGATTGTTGCGGCCGCTGTCGGCCGCCGAGTTGTCGGACGGGACGTTGCGCTATTTGCTGTTGGTCGCGGCGCTGCTGACGCCACGGCCGCCGACATTGATGGTGCTGAACGAACCGGAAACCAGCCTGCATCCGGACCTGCTGCCGGCACTGGCGCGCTTGATCATCCGCGCCTCCGGGCAGTGCCAGGTGTGGGTGGTGTCCCATGCCCGGCGGTTGATTTCGGCCTTGCAGCAGGACCCCGACTGCAACTGCATCGTGCTGGAGAAAAATCTTGGCCAGACCGCAATTGTCGGCCAGCGCATGCTGGATGAACCCGCATGGTATTGGCCGGATTGAACGGCGCGTAATTTGCCGGGAGATGGAAGACGTCTGTTTTCCCTTGCGTGTCGACTGATACTCCCTCTTCGCGAGCAGGCTCGCTCCCACACGCAATGTGCACACGCAAAAAAAACGCCGACGCTATTGCCAGCCGTCGGCGTTTGAAACCTTGAAGGGGTTTGCTTCGCGAATCAGAACGCCGGCAGTACCGCGCCGCTGTACTTCTTCTCGATGAAAGCTTTCACTTCCGGGCTGGTCAGGGCCTTGGCCAGTTTCTGGATGGCAACGCTGTCCTTGTTATCCGGACGGGCCACCAGGAAGTTCACGTAAGGCGAATCGGCGCCTTCGATCACCAGAGCGTCTTTAGCCGGGTTCAGACCCGCTTCCAGCGCGTAGTTGGTGTTGATCATGTCCAGGTCGACCTGGTCCAGCACGCGCGGCAGCATGGCCGATTCAAGCTCCTTGAACTTAAAGTTGTGCGGGTTCTTGGCGATGTCTTTTGGCGTGGCCAAGGCGTTTTTCGGGTCTTTGAGCTCGATCAGGCCAGCCTTCTGCAGCAGGATCAGGGCACGGCCGCTGTTGCTGCCTTCGTTCGGGATGGCGATGGTCGCGCCGTCTTTGAGCTCAGCCAGGGTTTTGACTTTCTTCGAATAGCCGCCGAAAGGTTCGACGTGCACACCGATCACGGTTTCCAGGTGAGTGCCTTTGCCTTCGTTGAAGCTCTTGAGGTACGGCAGGGTCTGGAAGTAGTTGGCGTCCAGACGCTTCTGGTCGACCTGCACGTTCGGCTGAACGTAGTCGGTGAAGACTTTGATTTCCAGGTCCACGCCTTCTTTGGCGAGGGTTGGCTTGATCAGCTCAAGAATCTCGGCGTGTGGAACCGGGGTTGCCGCAACCACCAGTTTCTCGCCAGCCTGGGCCAGGCCCGCGGTCAGGGCAGCCGCCAGTGCGGTGAACAACAGAACCTTTTTCATGCAGTGTCCTTATCGAAAATCGCAGTCGCTTGTGGCGACGGCTTGAAAATGAGAGTGCCAGTGAAGTGCTATCGCTGGCGTGAAGCGGACAATACCGGGATTTTTTATTCCCGAACAATAACGTTTATTCAGCTTCATATTCCATTTTGTTCATACAGCTCTAACCCGCACCTTACCCTGTAGGAGCGAGCCCGCTCGCGATGGTCGCCAGGACAACGCGGGCATTCAGGAAACCCGCGTCATCGTTGACGACCATCGCGAGCAGGCTCGCTCCTACAGGAGGCCGGTGCCTTTAAGTATTTGTTTCAAGGCGTCTTTTTCGGCATCGGAACCGTTGCCAAGAATCTGCTTGAGCTGCCGTTCGATCTGTCCCAGACCTTCATCAGGCAAATTCAAATGCTCCGGCAAGATCTCGTCGCCGGTACTCACCAACAGCGCAAAGTGGATGACGTTTTCCAGTTCCCGGGTATTGCCCGGCCATCTGTGGCGTTCCAGCACGCGTTGCGCGGCCTCGCTGATCAGCGGTACCGGCAGCTCCAGGCGCTGGCTGTAGATGCCGAGGAAGTACTCCGCCAGCGAGAGGATATCCCCCACCCGCTCGCGCAGTGCCGGCAGTTCGAGCGGGCCTTCGCTGAGGTAGTGATAGAGCCGCTCATGGAATTTTCCGGCGGCAACCGCCTGGGCCAGATCGATGCTGGTGGCCGCCACCAGGCGCACGTCCACCGGGCTCGGCTGATGAGCGCCGACGCGGGTGACTTCGTGGTTCTCCAGGGCGGCGAGCAGTTTGATCTGGATCGGCAGCGGCAGGTCGCCGATTTCGTCCAGGTACAGCGTGCCGCCGTTGGCCGAACCAAACCAGCCGGCACGACTGCTCGCTGAACCGCTGTAGCTGCCCGCGGCGTAGCCAAACAGCTCGGCGTCGGCGTAGGTCGGGCTGATGGCGCCGCAGTTGACTGAGACGAATAACCCGCCGCGATCACTGGCGCGGTGGATATGACGGGCCAGCAATTCCTTGCCGGTGCCGGTTTCGCCGCGGATCAGCACTGACACTGAACGCGTGGCCAGTTGCTCAAGGTCTTCGCGTAATTGCCGTGAACGCGGATCGACAAACACCAGCGCCTTGGCGCGGATGCTCAGGGGACTTTTTTCAGCATCGGGAAAGGTCAGCAGCGGCTGGCCGAAGGTTTCAAAGCTCATGGCAGACTCCCGCCCAAAACCGCCGGGAGACGGGGGCGTTAAATAAAGAAAGTATTCAAGCGCGGCGCAGGGCGTGGTGTTCCATGCGGTTTTGCAGGCGATAGAGATAGGCAAAACCCTGCTCCCAGCGCTGGTGACCGGACTTCACGTTGATATGCCCCGCCCCCGCCAGAATCCCCGCCTCGGCGCCCCAGTTGCGCGCCAGTTGCAGGGCTCGCGGTGCGCTGACGGCGCTGTCATTGTCAGAGCTGACAACCTGGCTCGGGAATGGCAGCAGGTCCGTCGGGATTGGTGCGAAGTTACGCAAGGCCGGCGCGCAGGCCGGGCGTTCGACGTCCGCCGGCGCGACCAGCAAGGCACCGCGCACCTGACGCAAAAACTGCACAGGCGCGGTGGCCGCCCAGTGAGCAACGGTGATGCAACCCAGGCTATGGGCGATCAGGATGACCGGCGTGCTGTCGGCGGCAATCGCCTCGGCCAGCGCCGCAACCCAGTCTTCACGGCGTGGCGTCAGCCAGTCGGCCTGCTCCACCCGCGCGCTGTTCGGCAGGCTGTTCTGCCAGTGGCTTTGCCAATGATCTTCTGGCGATCCTTGCCAACCCGGCACAATCAGGTAGCGAATTGATTCGTTGCGCATGGGGAAGCTCTCCTGCGTGTCTGTTCCCGGTCGAGTATAGGGAGGTGAGATATATTCGTTAAGGAATAAGAAGCTATTTATTAAGACCTATATGGCATATGAAACTCGGCCTAATGTGGGAGCGGGCTTGCTCGCGAAGGGGCCATCAGATCCAACATCCTTGTCGTCTGACACTCTGCATTCGCGAGCAAGCCCGCTCCCACAGGGGTACTGCGGCGTTGCGAAAATCGAGGCAAAAAAAAGGGGCCGCACCCTGCCAAGGAGACGGCCCCGGAAAACGAAAATCCGTTAACGCGCAGTGATCACCGACAGTTTGGTAATCCCGGCCCGCTCGATCGACGCCATGGCCCGCGCCACTTCGCCGTAATTCACACCATCGTCCGCCTGCAACTGCACGCGCACCTCGGGGTCCCTGGCCTTCGCCGACTTGAGGTTGAATTCCAGCAAGTCCGGCTGTATCTCGTCCTTGTTGATAAACAGTTTGCCAGCACCGTCGATGCTCACCACCAACGGGTCTTTCTGCTCCACCGGCGCCACCGCCTCGGTCTTGGGCAGGTTGATCGGAATCGCGTTGGTCAGCAGCGGTGCAGTGACGATGAACACCACCAGCAACACCAGCATCACATCCACCAGCGGCGTCACGTTGATCTCACTGAGCACTTCATCAGTGTCTTGCGTGGAGAAGGCCATATCAGGACGCCTCCTTCACTTTCTGCACGCTGCCCTGGGCTGCCACCTTGTGCGCCGTCGGATGGATCAGCACGCGGAACGAACTCTTCTGCGCCAGGCTGTAGAAGTCATGGGCGAAGTCATCCAGGTCCGCCGCCGTCAATTTCAAACGGCGCAAAAAATAGTTGTAAACCAGCACCGCCGGCACCGCGACGGCGATCCCCACACCAGTGGCGACCAGTGCCGCGCCAATCGGCCCGGCGACCGTTTCCAGGCTTGCCGAGCCCGCCGCGCTGATGCCCTTCAACGCTTCCATGATTCCCCACACCGTGCCGAACAAACCAATGAACGGCGAAGTGCTGCCAATGCTCGCGAGCACCGCCAACCCGGTTTCCAGCGATCGACGCTCACGCACGATCTGCTGACGCAAGGCACGTTCCAGACGATCCTGATGATTGATCGCCTGGCTCAGGTCCGCCGCCTGCGGCGCCTCACCCACCTGGATTGCCGCATAACCGGCCTGCGCAACCCGAGATGCCGCTCCGGGCCGGGTTTCGCTCAGCTCGGCCGCCGAGTCGAGACTCGAAGCGGCCCAGAACTGCTGGTGAAACTTCCGATCCTGTGCCTTGAGGCGTCCGAACTGCACGCCCTTGAGCAATGCCAGACCCCAAGTCGCGACGGAAAAAACCACCAGCAGCCAGATCACCGCGCTTTCGATGGATTCAAGTGGAGATGCCAGTAACGTCATGGTGTATTCCTCGTGTAAACGTTTCGCGCGAATTTGGTTTCGGTTTAATGAATCTTGAAATCGATGGGCACGCTGACCCAGCCGTCCTGGGCGACATCGCCTTGTTTGGCTGGCACGAAACTCCAGCGTTTCACCGCGTTCAGCGCTGCTTCGTCCAGCGCATCGCGACCGCTGCTTTTCTGGATCTGGATCTCGCCGGGCTTGCCGCTGGCCAACACATGCACGCGCAACAGCACCGTGCCTTCCCAACCGCGACGCTGGGCCAGCGACGGGTATTCCGGGGCCGGGTTTTTCAAGTAGCCGGCAGTGGCGGAGGCCGGTGTCACAGGCGCGGGCGCCGCCGGTGCAGGTGCTGACGGGGCCGCGACGGGCGCTGCCGGTTGCGGTGGCGCGGGTGGTTGCTCTACAGCCTTTGGTGCTGGTTTCGGTACTGGTTTGGCGACTGTTTTGGGCTTGGGCACCGGCTTCGGTGGAGGTGGCTTCACGGCCAGTTCGTCTTCCACCGGTGGTGGCGGCTCAACCACTGGCTGCACGGGTTGCGGTGGCGCAGGCTCAGCCACCGGTGGCGCCGGACGCGAGAATTCGATGGTCATCGGCGGAATCTGCGGCGGCACGACAGGCAACACCGTGGTCGGCTGTTGATTGACCCAGCAAATCACCGCGCCATGCACCAGCAACGCCAACACACCGAGCAGGATCGTCTCCCGTCGACTCAAGATGCCCTTGGGCGCGCGCTGCAAACGCAACTGGCCCAAGGGCACCCGGTGCGGTCGACCGAGATCGACCAACTCACCACCGGGTGCCTGGCGCCACAGCACTTCATGTGCACTGACGGCGGTCTGGACATTGCCCATTGCTTCACTCCCTGCGGTCTCTTTGCGGATAACCCGAAACGTCATGTGAACATCCCCCCGACGACATCCCGGTGGAGAAATCATTGGCTGGAACGCTTAGTCCTTAAAGTAATTTTTAATGATTTATTTAGACCGATAACGCATATACAAAACCCGTCGCTCAGCGCCAGAGCCCGCTATCCAAGGGCTCTGGCCCGATGGCGAAAAACCGATGCCTTGCCTGCATTGAAAATATTCATCCAAGGCATGCTTTTTCGCCGTCAGAAGTCGTATCGGCCGGTCACGCCCAACGTTCGTGGCGTGCCGAGCAGGCCTTCATAACCGCCGTTCGCGGCCGCCCATAGCGTCGTGTAGTAGGTTTTGTCGAAGGCGTTTTTCAGCCACAACGAAACGTCCCACTGCCCCTGGTTGAAGTCGCCGCGCAGGCCGGTGGACAGGTTGACCAGCGCATAACTCGGGATCTGGCCGAAGTCGGAATCTTCCACCGTGCCCACCGCTTTGGAGCGGAACGCGTAGCTGGCGGTGACGTACTCTTCGAAGCCGTTGCTCAGGTTCCACTTGTATTCGCCGTTGGCGTTGCCGATCCATTTCGAAGCACCCACCACTTGGTGTCCGGTGAGGTCGCAGGACGCTGGAGCGCCCGGCGCCAGGCTGACTTCCGGCGGGCACGGCGCATCCTTGTACGAGAGGTAGCTGACGTCGTTGTACGAGCCGTTGATGTTCAGCGTCAGGCCGCGCAACGGGATCAGGGTGCTTTCCAGTTCCACGCCACGGGAGCGCACCGAGCCGGCGTTGGTCAGGAACTGCACACGATTGACCTCGTCGAAGGCGTTGGTCTGATAGCCGTTGACCTGGGTCCAGAACACGTTGGCATTCAGTAGCAGGCGACGGTCCCACAGGGTGCTCTTGAAACCGAGTTCGGCGTTGTTGGCGCGCTCGGTACCGATCAGCAGCGAATCGGGGCCAGCCACAAGCGCCGTACCGACAGCCAGATTGACCCCACCGGATTTTTCGCCATGGGACAACGTGGCATAGGTGAGCAGGTCGTCGGTGAGGCGGTAGCTGAGGTTCAACAGGCCCGAGGGACTGGCGCTGTACTGGTTCAGATCGCCGGAATCGAAGGCCCCTGCGCGAGCGCGTCGTGCCGCGGCCGCCGCACCGGTAACCGCGACACCACCGGCCGGTGCATCACGGGTCACCCGGGCGTTTTTCTCCTCATAGGTGCCGCGCAGGCCGGCGGTGAAATCCAGGCGCTCGGTCAGGTGCCAGGTGCCTTGGGCGAAAAGGGCGAAGCTGTTGGTTTCGATATGACCATTGCCGATGCTGTCGACGTTGTTCAGTGCACCATTCGGGGTGCCATTCCAGATGTCCGCTTGCGGGCCGTTGAAGGTGAAGGATTTGTTGTCCAGGTCGGAACCGAAGTAATAGGCGCCGAGCACGTAATCGAAGAATCCGCCGGTGGGCGACGCCAGGCGAAATTCCTGGGAATACTGCTTGTCCTCAACCGAAACGCCGGCGTTGAAGAAGGCGGACACGTTCAGGCCGTCATCATTGCGCGGGGTGAAGTTCCACCAGCGATAGGAGCTGATGGACGTCAGGGTGAAGTCACTCGGCAGCGCCCAGTTCGCCTCGACCGAGGTGCCGCCCTGGTGCACGGTGACGTGCTGGTCGTTGTTCAGGTTGACCTTGCGGTGCGTACCGTCAACCAGTGTCGCGCCCGCCGCATTGGCCCGGCGCTGGTAAAGGTTGATGCCATTGATGGTCGGCCCGGTGTTGAACAACACACGGGTGCCGGCGCTGGAGTCTTCTTCGTTGTAGTCGCCGATCCAGCGCAGGTTGAACGCTTCGTTCGGCTTGAAAAGCAACTGGGCGCGAAAGCCGTCGCGCGAGCCACCGTTGAGGTCATGGCCGTCGAATTCGTTCTTGATGTCGCCGTCGCTGCGGGTGCGATACGCAGAAAAACGTCCGGCCAGCTCGTCGTTCAGCGGCCCGGAAATCGTGCCCTTGGTCTGGAAATAACCATCCTCGCCCACCGACGATTCGATGCTGCGCTCCGGGGTAAAGGTCGGCGCACGGGTGCTGATGTTGATCACGCCGGCGGTGGTGTTCTTGCCGAACAAGGTGCCTTGCGGACCGCGCAGCACTTCGAGCTGCTCGATGTCCATCAGGTCGAACACCGCCATGCCCGGCCGGCCGAGGTAAACGTTGTCGAGGTACAACCCGACGCTGCCTTCCAGGCCATCGCTGGCCGGGTTGTTGCCCAGGCCACGGATCGACACGCTGGACTGGCGCGCATGCATGTAGGCGACGTTGACGCTGGGCACCAGTTGCTGCAAATCCTGGATGCGATAGACCCGCTGGACTTCCAGCGTCTGGCCGCTGACCACGCTCATGGGCGTCGGCACATCCTGCGAACTTTCTTCGCGGCGGCGCGTAGTGACCGTCACGGTTTCCAGTTGCGTATTGTCAGCCGTGGCGGTTTTTGCGGAGGGGGTTTCAGGGGTGGTGCTGTCGGCCGCATAGCCTTGGGTCCAACCGGCGCTGCCTGCCAGCAGCAGGGCCAAAGGCAGGCGTTTGAGCCGTTGGTGTGACGAGGTTTGAGCGAAGTGCAACGGACTCATAAGGCGGGGTTCCCGATCAAAAGAAATTCTTTATTGCTTGAAAGGCCGCCTTCGCGAGCAAGCCCGCTCCCACACTGACCGTGTGAACACTGGAGATCCCCTGTGGGAGCGGGCTTGCTCGCGAAGGCGTCGGCTCAGACGCCGCCGATATCCGGCCCTTTCACCGTCTGACTGACCTGCCCATTCACACCCACCGGCACTTCACCCTTGAGCGTCACCCGGCGCACGATCCGGTCCTGAGTCCCGTAGTCATCCACCGCGTAATGCTGTGTGGAGCGGTTATCCCAGATCGCCACATCGCCCGCCTTCCAGCGCCAGCGCACAATGTTTTCCTGGCGGATCACGTGGCTTTGCAGCAAGCCGAACAGGTGCGCCGAATCAGCCTGGGAATAGCCCTTGATGCGTTTGACGAAATGCCCCAGCAACAGGCTCTTCTCGCCGCTGACCGGGTGCACGCGAACCACCGGGTGCTCGGTCTCGTAGACGGTCGAGGTGAAGATCTTGCGATAACGCTCCAGCTTCTCGGCCGAGACGTCCGGCCGGGTACCGGCGTAGTCGTATTCGTTGCTGTGCACGGCGACCAGTTTGTCGGCCAGCTCACGCAGCTCCGCCGACAACCCGTCGTAGGCGGTGGCGGTGTTGGCCCACAGGGTGTCGCCGCCGAAAGCCGGGGCCACCACCGAACGCAGGATCGAGGCTTTGGGGTAGGCCTCGACGAAGGTCACGTCGGTGTGCCAGGAGCTGGCTCGCTGGCCTTCGGCACCGTCCAGTTCCAGCAGAAAACGCGTGCCTTCGCGCACCGGTACGGTCGGGTGCGCCACCGGTTCGCCGAGCAGGTGGGCGAACGCTTCCTGGCGCTGATCGTCGAGTTGGGTCTGCTCGCGGAAGAAGATCACTTTGTATTGCAGCAGCGCCTGTTGAATGGCTTCAACAGTGGCGGCATCCAGCTCGCCCGAAAGCTGTACACCACGGATTTCGGCACCGATGCGACCGGCCACCGGGTGGATCTCAAGCGCGTGAACAGTGGGTTGTACTGCGAAAGCGGCATTGCTCATGGGTAGACCCTCATCAGACTGCTTGCGGTTGAACCGGCCGCGAAACACTGCTCTATCTATATTCAATTTAGATCTAATAGATATCTACATGCTTCGTTGACGGAATAAGAGGTTGCATTTAAAACCTCAGTCAACCCTCGTCGCAAATGCCTTCGAGCTATTTTTAGGATGCCGGAAAAGCATATGGATCTTCGCCAGTTGCGTTACTTCATCGCCCTCGACGAACACCGCAGTTTCGTGCGCGCAGCCGAGGCCATGGGCATTACCCAGCCGGCCTTCAGCCGCAGCATTCAGGGGCTGGAGCAGGAGTTCGGCTGCGTCCTGGTGGACCGTGGCAACAAGGACTTGCGCCCCACTCCCGAAGGCTTGGTGGTGCTGCAACACGCCCGCAGCCTGGTGCAGGGTGCGGCGTTGCTCAGTGCCGAAGTGACGCAGATGACCAAGCTCGATGCCGGTGAGCTGCGCTTTGGATGCGGCCCGGCGCCGGCGGTGAAACTGGTACCGGATGCGGTGGCGCAATTCATCAATGCACACCCGAAAGTGCGCACCTGTTTCGAGGTGGATAACTGGGAAAAACTCAGCCGTGCCCTGAGCCGTGAAGAGATCGAATTCTTCATCGCCGACATCCGCCATTTCGAGTCCGATCCGAACTTCCAGACCCAGCCATTGACGCCCAAGCGCGGCGTGTTTTTCTGCCGCCCCGGGCATCCGCTGCTGGCCAAGGAGAGCCTGTCAACCAACGACATGTTCGATTACCCGCTGGCGACCACGAAGATCCCGCCAGGCATTCGCAAACTGCTGGCAAACCTCAGTGGCCGGGTGGATTTTTCGCCCACCATCGAGACCGAACATTTCCCGGCGCTGGTGAAAGTGGTGCTGCAATCCAACGCCATCGGCGTGGGAACGCAAGAGGCGTTTATCGAGGACGTTGCCCAGGGGTCGCTGGCGCTGTTGCACTGGCGCAACCTGCCGCAGAACATCGAGAGCATGAATGCGCGGTGCGGGATTGTCAGCCGCACGGGGTTCCGGTTGTCACCGGTGGCGCGGGCGATGATCGAGACATTGGTGGCGGTGGACAGGCAGCAGATCAGCGTTGCGGTTTAGGGCCCCTTCGCGAGCAAGCCCGCTCCCACATTGGATTTGTGTACGACGCAAATCCAATGTGGGAGCGGCGGTGCGGCGATCCGACTTGCTCGCGAAAGCGTCCGCATTGACGACAAAAATTCAAAGTTTCGCAGCCGCCAACTGCGGCGCCACCCAGTCACTGACCTTGAACGACTTGCGAATCAGCTTCTGCTGCGAAGCCAGATCCACCGCATCCTGCAACTTGCCAAGGAACACCGGGTCAAGCGTGGAGGGAAATACCTCGCTCAGTTTCTGATCCTTCAGATCCTGCGTGAGGATCACCGCCGGATAACTCGCCAGCCCCGACACCAGCTGGATGTAGGCGTCCTTGTTGCCTTCCTGGGTCAGCCACGTCACCGCTTGCTGTTGGGCCTTGAGCAGTGTGGCGACCGCCTCCGGGTGCTCGTCGACAAACTTCCCGGTGCCCACCAACACCGCCTGCACACTGCCAGCACCCTCCAGATCCTTGGTATTGAGTGGCAATTCGGCCAGCCCCTTGGCCTGCAAAGCCGTGAGCCCGGAACCGCCCCACGAGGCATCGATCTGCTTCGCCGCCAGCGCCGCGACCGCGGCGTTGAAGTCGAGGTTGATGACTTTCACGTCCTTCTCGCTCAACCCCTGGCTGGCCAGCGCCGCATCGAAGGACAACTGGCTGGCGGTGCCACGGAAGATTGCCACGCGCTTGCCCTTGAGGTCTTGCAGGGTCTTGATCCCCGAACCCGGCACCACGCCGAGGTAATGCTTGACCCCGCGCGCCGAGGCGCTGAGCAACCGCGTATCCAGGCCGTTGGACTTGCCGATGATGGCTGCCAGGTCGCCGAGGTAGGCCAGGTCCACCTGACCGTTGGCGAACGCCTCGTTGATCACCGGGCCGGCGCCCTTGAAGAAGCTCCACTGAATCTTGATGCCCTGTTCGGCAAAGGCCTTTTCGAAGATCTGTTGATCGCGCAGTACGTCCACAACACCGCCACCTGAGTGCTGGGTACCGGCACTCAGGTCCGGCACGGCGATGCGGATTTCCTTGAGCTCACTGGCGTTGGCCGTGAAGGCCAGCAGACCCGCCAGGGCCGGTGCGGCGAACAGACTGATGACACGCTTGAAGGGAAGGTTCATGGGTGCGGCTCCTTGGGCAACGGGCGTTGAGGAGCCGAAAGTAGGCTGAAGTGGAACCAACACTTAAATACTATAAATTCACATTTTTAGACCATTTAGATCTATATCAACGCCTGCGGACCTCTCCGCGGCGTATGCCTTGGCAGCATCAAAAATATTCTTCGAATGCATTGGATGCAGTGGCTTATGGAGGCCTTAAATGGTCTCGCTTATCTCTCAATAGCATTGATTTTAATTTTTATAGATCAATTTTGCATACGCCTAGAAACCTGTGGGAGCGGGCTTGCTCGCGAAAAGGGAGTGTCAGTCGCTTCATGGCTGCCTGATACACCGCTTTCGCGAGCAAGCCCGCTCCCACAAAAGGCAGGCCTGTATTGCAACCCGACAACGGAGGTCACCCATGGCCCGTGTTTCTCTGCTCAGCCTGCCATTGCCCGCGCCGTCGCTTGAAAGCAAGCAGCGCTGGCCGAGCCTGAACCATCGGCTGTTGCCATGGTTGTTGCCAACTCTCCTGTTCAGCCTCTGGTGGCTCGCCAGCCGCAATCACTGGATGAGCGAGCAAATCCTGCCGGCTCCGTCTCTGGTCTGGAGCAGCGCCGTTGAATTGTCCCGGGGCGAGTTGTGGAGCCACTTGTGGATCAGCCTGCAACGCTTGTTCCGGGGCTTGCTGGCAGGAATCAGCACAGGCGCTGTCTTGGGTGCGGCACTGGGTTTCAGTCGTCGGCTGGAGCGCCTTGTGTTTCCAACCTTCGCCGGGTTGGCGCAAGTCCCGACCCTGGCCTGGATTCCTTTGTTCATGGTGTTTTTCGGCATCGGTGAAGTGCTGAAGCTGGTGGTGTTGATCAAGGCCATCGTGGTGCCGGTGACCCTGCATACGTTGGTCGGCGTGCGCGATGCGCAACCAAGGCTGCGCGAAGCCGCCGCCGTGTTGCGCCTGCCCAGGCACCTGTTGATCCGACGCCTGGTGCTGCCTGCCGCACTGCCGGCATTCATGGCCGGTGTGCGCCTCGCACTGGCCGCCGGCTGGACTTCGCTGCTCGCTGTCGAACTGCTCGCGTCCAGCGAAGGCATCGGTTACCTGATGGTCTGGGCACGACAGTTGTTCATGCTCGACATCGTATTCGTGTGCATTGTGGTGATCGGCTTGATCGGTGTGGCGATGGATCGCGGCATCGGTCTGCTGGACAGGAAACTGGTGCACTGGCCGCACCCCGCCACCGCCGAAATCCGTCGCGGAACGCGTTATCAAGGCTGGCAACGCCTGCAACCGTGGCTGCTGCCACTGGCGCTTCTGGCGTTGTGGCAACTGGCCTCGGATCAGCAGTGGATCGACGCGAACATTCTGGTCAGTCCGCTGGCGGTCTTGCAGACCACTTGGAGTGGTTTGCTCGACGGCACACTGCTTGGCGGCATGGCCCTGAGCCTGGGCCGAACCCTTGGCGGGTTGCTGCTCGGTGGCGGGTCGGGGTTTGCATTGGGGCTGCTGCTGGGGTTGTCGCGTACCAGTGAACGGGTGCTCGGCCCAACCCTCGCCGCCATTCGCCAGATCGCCATTTTCGCCTGGGTGCCGTTGCTCACCGCGTGGTTCGGCCTGGGCGAATTGGCCAAGTGGGTGTTCGTTGCCCTCGCCGCATTTTTCCCGCTGTTTATCGCCACCCAACGCAGCGTTGCCCACCTGTCACCGCAATTGAACGAGGCCGCGCAGGTGTTGCGCCTGAATCTGCGTCAGCGCCTCGGTCGACTGGTGTTGCCGGGCGCCGCGCCGGGAATTTTCGCCGGGCTAAGGCTGAGCCTGATCTACGCCTGGCTCGGCACCATCGGCGCCGAATATTTCATGCCGTCCAACGGCGGCATCGGCAGCCAGATGATCGGCGCCCAGCAACTGCTGCGCATGGACCTGATCATGGCCGGCATGCTGCTGGTGGGCCTCACGGGTGCCCTGCTCAATCTCATTGGCCAACGCCTGGAAATCCGCGCCACTCGCTGGAGACACGCATGAACGCACCGATTGTCAGCTTCAATCACGTGGGCAAAACCTTCGACGTCGATGGCTTCGAACTGGAGGCCATTCGCGAATTCAACCTGGACATCGCCGAGGGCGAGTTCGTCGCCATCGTCGGCTCCAGCGGTTGCGGCAAATCCACGTTGCTGCGGCTGCTGGTGGGCCTCGATACGCAATTTCACGGGCAGATCAGCGTGGACGGAAAAGCTGTCACGGGCATCGGCGGCGAGCGCGGCATCGTCTTCCAGGAACACCGCTTGTTCCCGTGGCTGAGCGTGGCCGACAACATCGGCCTGGGCCTGGTCAACGAACCATTGAGCGCTGCGCAAAAGCAAAAGCGCATCCATGACTTCATCGAACTGGTGGGCCTCGGCGACTTCGCCCGCGCCTATCCGCACCAGCTCTCCGGCGGCATGGCGCAACGCGTGGCCATTGCTCGCGGCCTGGTAGCCAGCCCACGGATTCTGCTGCTGGACGAGCCCTTCGGCGCCCTCGATGCGCTGACCCGCCAGCAGATGCAGGACGAACTGCTGGCGATCCGCGCGCGGGCAAAAATCACCACCGTGCTGGTCACCCACGATGTCGAGGAAGCGATCTTCCTCGCCGACCGCGTGGTGGTGATGGAGCCTCGTCCGGGCCGGATCAAGCAAGTGGTCGACATTGCCCTGCCCCATCCGCGCCAGCGCAGCAGCTTCGACTTCCACCAATTGCGCGAAGAACTGCTTCACGAGCTCACCAGCGACGATCACTACCAGCCCCCGGTGCCGGTGCAGGTCCGCGATCTGCCGCTGTCCTTCATTGCCTACTGAGAAAGGAAATTCTTGATGCCGCAACGCCCCAACTTTCTAGTGATCCTGGCCGATGACCTCGGCTTCTCCGACCTCGGCGCCTTCGGCGGCGAAATCAGCACGCCGAACCTCGACGCGCTGGCCAACAATGGCCTGCGCCTGACCGACTTTCACACCGCACCGACCTGCTCGCCGACCCGTTCGATGCTGCTGACCGGCACCGACCACCACATCGCCGGCATCGGTACCATGGCCGAAGCCCTGACCCCGGACCTGATCGGTAAACCGGGTTACGAAGGGCACCTTAACGACCGCGTGGTCGCCCTGCCCGAGCTGCTGCGCGAGGCGGGCTACCAGACGTTGATGAGCGGCAAATGGCACCTGGGCCTGACCGCAGAACTGGCGCCCCACGCCCGGGGTTTCGAGCGTTCGTTTTCGCTGTTGCCCGGCGCGGCCAACCATTACGGCTTCGAGCCGACCTACGATGAAACGACGCCACGGCTGCTGAAATCGACGCCGGCGCTGTACATCGAAGACGACCAATTCATCGATGAACTGCCGAAGGATTTTTATTCTTCCGATGCCTTTGGCGACAAGCTGCTGCAATACCTCAAGGAGCGCGACCAAACCCGACCGTTCTTCGCCTACCTGCCATTTTCCGCACCCCACTGGCCGTTGCAGGCGCCGGCCGACGTGGTGGAAAAATACCGCGGACGCTATGACGCCGGCCCTGAAGTGCTGCGACTCGAGCGCCTGGAAAAGCTCAAAAAACTGGGGCTGATCGAGGCCGATGTCGAACCCCATCCGCTGATCCAGCTGAGTGCACAGTGGGATGCCCTGAGCGACGAACAACGGCAGATCTCCGCTCGTGCCATGGAGGTTTATGCGGCAATGGTCGAGCGCATGGACTGGAACATCGGCCGCGTCGTCGACTACCTGCGCCAGCAAGGGCAACTGGACAACACCTTCATCCTGTTCATGTCCGATAACGGCGCCGAAGGGGCATTGCTGGAGGCGTTCCCGAAATTCGGCCCGCAGTTGCTGACCTATCTCAACCAGCATTACGACAACAGCCTGGACAACATTGGCCGCGCCAATTCCTATGTCTGGTACGGGCCGAATTGGGCGCAAGTAGCGACCGCGCCGTCTCGCTTGTTCAAGGCCTTCACCACCGAAGGCGGAATCCGCGTACCGGCGCTGGTGCATTACCCGCAGCTGCCGCTCAAGGGACAGATCAGCCACGGTTTCGGCACCGTGATGGACATCACGCCGACCATTCTCGACCTGGCCGGCGTGCGCCATCCGGGCAAGCAATGGCACGGCAAACCCGTGGCGGAAGTTCGCGGGAAGTCGTGGCTTGGGTTCCTGTCGGGCGAGACCGCGCAGGTGCATGACGAACACACCGTTACCGGGTGGGAACTGTTCGGTCGGCGGGCGATTCGACAGGGGCAATGGAAGGCGGTGTACATCCCGGGGCCGGTGGGGCCGGCGACCTGGCAGCTGTATGACCTGGGCAACGATCCGGGGGAGATTCATGACCTGGCGTCGAGCCAACCGCAGAGGCTCAGTGCCTTGATCGAACATTGGCAGCGCTATGTGGATGAGACCGGGGTGATCTTGAGTGAGTCGCCGTTTCAGCCGGATTGATATTGCCTGATCCGGCCCCTTCGCGAGCAAGCCCGCTCCCACAATGGCCGGTGTGATGCGAGGATCTCATTCACACCGATAAACCCTGTGGGAGCGGGCTTGCCCGCGAAGAGGCCCTTTCAAACGACTACTAAGCCTGAGCTGTACGCACCTTGTCCCCGACCACTTCTTCCTTGCGCTCAAACCGGTTGGCCCGCGCAAACGTGCCGAAATCATTGAACCGCACGCCCATCTCGCGCATCACCTTGTGCCCCACCGGCACGGTGAGCTGGCGGATGTAGAACGGTTCCTTCACCACAAAGTGATGGATCCCGTGGCTGCTGCCAAAGTTGAAGCAGAACGCCTGCAACGGCCACAGCCACCGTGCGTTCAGCACCTGGCACTGCTGCATCACGTTCCCCGGCTCGATGTCACCGTAGTAATGCATGTTCGAGCTGATGAAATGCAGGCAGAACGTGCGCAACACGTTCGGGCCGATGATCACGACTGCCGCGATGTCTATCACCTGCATCACCGACAACGTCGTCGCCGACCACTCGATCGGTGCGCCCATCAGTTGCGCCACGCCATTCGCTGCGTGGAAACCGAGAAACACATACCACGCGCCCCAATGCATCAACGCCAGCGGCGCGTAGACCTTCAGCGTGCGCTGAATGATGCTGAACTTCATGGCCCAGCTCTTGGCCCGCAGCATGCGGATGAATGACGACATGATGTTGTCGCCAATCATCAGGAACCGTGCGAAACCCCATGGCTCGCCGTTGGTGATGGCGCGTTCCTCCATGTCGGCTTCGGAGCCGGAGACCTTGTGGTGGTTGAGGTGCAGGTGGCGGCGAATCCACGGGTTGATGGTGCTTGGCCTTGCCAGCCACACCAGGCCCATCATCAGATTGTGCGGCACCTTCTGCTTGCGGAAGTACATGCTGTGGATCAGGTCGTGCTCCAGCTCGTGGGTCAACGAGGCGAAAAACCCATTGAGCAGCAGGCACGCCCACCAGGCCATGTGCCCGGTCAGGTAGAGCGCGGCCGAACCGATCATACCGGCCAGGGCGAAGGCCAGAATGCCTGCGCCGAGGGCGTCCTGATGCTTGAGAATCGGGTATTGCTCGCGCAATTCGACGCCTCTGGCCAGCACCACTTCACGGATATGGGCTGATCGTTGGGCTGCATTCAGTCGTTGGGGGCTTGCAGAAGTACGGTCCATGCTTCCATCCTCTGGTTATTGATGGTTGCATCCTGCCTTGCGTACCCTAGCAACGCGGTAGCCGAGAACGCCAACCTGTTGACCGGAAGCGCCAATCAGCATGACCGAACCGACCTCACTCGCCAGCTGGACCCGCGCCCTGCGCAAGCAACTCGATGCCCTGGGCATCGACAGCACCGCGCTGTGCCATCAAGCGGGGCTCGATCCACAGTTGATGGACGACCCGAACGCCCGATACCCGCTGTCAGGCACCACACAGCTGTGGGCGTTGGCGGTACAGGTCAGCGGCGACCCGGCGATTGGCCTGCGGGTTTCGCGCTTCGTCAGCCCGACCACCTTCCATGCGCTGGGTTATGCGCTGGTGGCCAGCGGCAGTTTACGGGAGGTGTTCGAGCGCATCGTGCGTTATCACCAAGTGGTCAGCGACGCCCTGGAACTGGAGCTGACCCGCGCTGAGGATCGCTACCGTTTCCGTCTGAAAATCCCTTCCGGCAACCCGGCCCCGGCATTCGAAGCCATCGATGCGTTCATGGCGATTTACGTGCGCACCTGCCGCAATCGCCTGGGCCGCGAATACGCGCCACTGGCGACCTACCTGCGCCGTCCGGAACCGACAGACGCACACCAATGGCATAAAGTCTTTCGCTCGCCCGTGCACTTCGGCGCCGAAGAGGATCGACTGGAATTCTCCCTCATCGACTTCGACAGCCACCTGGATGATGCCAACCCGGAACTGGCCGAACACAATGAAACCGTGCTCAAGCGAACCCTGGCGCAACTCAAGCCGCTGACGTGGGAGCGCAAGGTCCGCGACGCCATTGAAGAACAACTGCCCGAAGGCGAACCCAGCGCCGAGCACATCGCCAAGGCCCTGCACCTGAGCCTGCGCAGCCTGCAACGACACCTGGCGGATGAAGGCTGCCGGTTCGATACGCTGCTCAACGAAAGCCGCGAAAACCTCGCGCTGCTGCACCTGCGTGACCCGCAGGTGTCGCTGAGCGAAATCAGTTATCTGCTCGGGTTTGCCGACACCAGCAGCTTCAGTCGCGCGTTCAAGCGCTGGACGGGGATGACACCGGGGCAGTTTCGGGATGGGTTGCGGTGACAGATCCTGGAGGTGGATTGCCTTATCCGGCCTCTTCGCGAGCAAGCCCGCTCCCACATTGGGCCTGCGTGAACTGTTAAATCGTGGCCAGTGTCCGTAACCGGGCAGCGTCGAGGATTTCAATTTCGCCGTAACTCAGCCCAATGATCCCCTGTCCCTGCAGTTCCTTGAGAATCTGGTTGGTGGTCTGGCGCGACAGCGACAACATTGAAGCAAGTTGCTCCTGGGGCAGTTGCAGAACGCGGCGCGCAGGGATGGTCTCGCCATAGCCTTCGGCGATCATCAACAAACGGTGCGCCAGCCGTGCCGGGGCCGGCAACAGGCTCAATTGTTCGAGGTTGATGAAGGTCATGCGTAATTTCTGGCTCATCAGCAACGCCAGTTGCCGCCAGTGCTGCGGATGCTCGTCGAGCAGTGCCAGCAAGGTGTTCTGGGGAATGTGCAGCAGCGTGCACTGGCCCACGCCGTACGCATCGTGGGTGCGTGGCTGGCCATCGAACAGGCAGATTTCACCGAACCAGTGTGGCGGTTCCACCAGGCTCAGCAACGCTTCCTTGCCCTGCTCGCTCACGGCACCGACGCGCACCGCGCCTTCAAGTACCGCGTACAGGCCGCAGGGCGGATCGCCGCGCTTGAACAGCCGCTGGCCCGCAGACAAGCGCCGCACCCTGGCCACCGACAGCAGACTATCCTGTAGGGAAACAGGCAAATGGCTGAACCACTGACCGCTCATCAGGCGTGGACGCCAAACCTGCATATCCATGAAAACTCCTAGAGATTGTCGCCTGGCTGACAGAGCGAGAAGTGGCCCCGGGGCATGATCAGTCACCCCACAGGAGAACAACAATGAAAAGCCTCGTCGACCACCTCAGTCAATACGCCGCCTACCACCGTGACCCACGCAACATCGCATCGCACTTTATCGGCATTCCGCTGATCGTGGTCGCCGTCGCGGTGTTGCTGTCTCGGCCGCAATGGTCGCTGGGCGGCGTATGGCTGTCACCGGCGGTGCTCGTCTCGCTGGCATCGGCGTGGTTTTACCTGCGTCTGGAGTTGCGCCTGGGCGTGTTGATGACCGTGTTGCTCGGGCTGAGCGTCTGGGCCGGTCATGCGCTGGCACAGCAAAGCACGCTGGTGTGGCTGGGCAGCGGCGTGGCGATGTTCGTGATCGGTTGGGCGATCCAGTTTGTCGGCCATCACTACGAAGGGCGCAAACCGGCATTTGTCGATGACGTGACCGGGTTGATTGTCGGGCCGCTGTTCGTGGTGGCGGAGTTGGCATTCATGCTGGGAATGCGGCATGAGCTGAAAGAGCAGATCGAGGCGCGGGCGGGTGGGGTGCGGGTCAATCCGAAGCGTGCTGCAGTCTAGATCGCCATCGCGAGCAAGCCCGCTCCCACAGGTTTTGTGAACGACACAGATCCCTGTGGGAGCGGGCTTGCTCGCGAAGCTTTTGCTTTAGATGTTGGCGAGTTTCTGCCAGACCTTCGGCTTGAAGAACAACGTCTCGCCCTTCGCCAACCCGATCAGGCTGTCGTGATCCTTGACCACTTCGGCCTCGATCAGATCGCTCTGCCCTTCAACCTTCAGCGTCACCCGCGTCGTCGCGCCCAGCGGACGGATATCCCGCACCTCGGCCGCGTGGTGATCTTCCAGCTCATGGCGCGACAGCGACACCTCGTGCGGGCGGAACAGCACGTGCTTGTCTTCGCCCAGGTGCAGTCGGTTCGAATCACCGAGGAAGTGATAGACGAAATCGCTGGCCGGGTTTTCGTAGACGTCGCCCGGTGAACCGATCTGCTCGATCACACCCTTGTTCATCACCACGATACGGTCGGCGACTTCCATCGCTTCTTCCTGGTCGTGGGTCACGAACACCGAGGTCAGGTTGATGTCTTCGTGCAGCCGCGCCAGCCAGCGGCGCAGTTCCTTGCGAACCTTGGCGTCGAGGGCGCCGAAAGGTTCGTCGAGCAGCAGCACTTTCGGCTCCACCGCCAGGGCGCGGGCCAGTGCAATGCGCTGACGCTGACCGCCGGAGAGTTGTTCCGGGTAGCGATCCGACAGCCAGTCCAGCTGCACCATGTTCAGCAGTTCGTGGACTTTGCTTGCAATCTGGCTTTCGCTCGGGCGCTGGTTTTTCGGTTTCATGCGCAGGCCGAACGCGACGTTGTCGAACACCGTCATGTGGCGGAACAAGGCGTAGTGCTGGAACACGAATCCGACGTTGCGATCCCGCACGTCATGGCCGGAAACGTCTTCACCGTGGAACACGATGTTGCCCTGGTCCGGGGTTTCCAGGCCGGCGATGATCCGCAGCAGCGTGGTCTTGCCGCAGCCCGACGGACCGAGCAACGCGACGAGCTCGCCGCTCTGGATGTCCAGGCTGATGTTGTCCAGCGCCTTGAACGCGTGGAAGTTCTTGCTGACGTTACGCACTTCGATCGACATGAAATCATTCCTCCGCGGCGCTGGCGCGCAGGCGGTTAATACGGTTTTCGCTCCACTGCTTGGCCAGCAGGATGAAGAGCGCCAGGATCAGCAACAGGCTCGCCACAGCGAACGCGGCCACGTGGTTGTATTCGTTGTAGAGGATCTCGACGTGCAGCGGCAGGGTGTTGGTCACCCCGCGAATGTGCCCGGAAACCACCGACACCGCACCGAACTCGCCCATGGCCCGCGCGGTACACAACACCACGCCGTAGATCAGGCCCCATTTGATGTTGGGCACGGTGACGTGCCAGAACATCTGCCAGCCGTTGGCGCCGAGCAGGCGTGCAGCCTCCTCTTCCTGAGTACCTTGTTCCTGCATCAGCGGGATCAGTTCACGGGCCACGAACGGCACGGTAACGAAAATCGTCGCCAACACGATGCCCGGCAAGGCGAAGACGATCTGGATATCGTGATCCTGCAACCACGGGCCGAACAGCCCCTGGGCGCCGAACATCAGCACGTAGACCAGACCCGCAATCACCGGGGATACCGAGAACGGCAGGTCGATCAGCGTCACCAGCATGCTCTTGCCGCGGAACGAGTACTTGCTCACGCACCAGGCGGCGCTGACGCCGAACACCAGGTTCAGCGGCACCGAAATCAGCACGGCGATGACCGTGAGTTTCAGGGCCGACAGCGCGTCCGGCTCAAAGATCGCGGTGAAGAACGCCCCGAGGCCGAGCTTCAGGCCCTGGGACACCACGATGAACAGTGGCAGCAGCAGGAACAGCGCAAAAATCAGCCAGCCAAGGCCGATCAGGATTCGCCGCGAGGTCGCACTGCCACGGCGGGCAGCGTTCGAGGAAGCGGCAGCAATAGACGATTGGGACATGGGTGCGCCTCCTTATGGGGTTTCGATGCGCCGCTGCAACAAGTTGATCAGCAGCAACAGGACGAAGGAAACCACCAGCATCAGTACACCAATGGACGTAGCGCCGGTGTAATCGTATTGGTCGAGTTTGACCATGATCAGCAGCGGCAAGATCTCGGTTTTCATCGGCATGTTGCCGGCGATGAAAATCACCGAACCATACTCGCCGACCCCGCGGGCAAAGGCCAACGCGAAGCCGGTCAGCCAGGCGGGCAGCAGCGCGGGCAGCAGGATATGGCGGAAAACCTGCAAGGGTTTCGCACCCAGGCACGCTGCCGCTTCTTCCACTTCACGGGGAATATCGGCCAATACTGGCTGTACGGTACGTACTACGAATGGAAGTGTCACAAAAGTGAGGGCAAGGGTGATGCCCAAGGGGGTGTAGGCGATCTTGAAACCCAGATCCGTTGCAAACTGACCAACCAGGCCGGTAGGGGTGTACAACGCTGTCAGCGCAATACCGGCCACCGCCGTGGGCAATGCGAACGGCAGGTCGATCATGGCGTCGATGACTTTGCGTCCAGGGAAGGTATAGCGCACTAATACCCAGGCCAGCAGCGTGCCGATGATGCCGTTGATGATCGCGGCACACAGGGCGGTGCCGAAACTGAGCTTCAACGCGGCCAGCACCCGTGGCGCCGAAATGATTGCCCAGAACTGATCCCAGGTGAGTTGAGCGGCATGCACGAACATCGCCGCCAGTGGTATGAGCACAATCAGGCTGAGGTACACCAAGGTGTAGCCCAGCGTCAGCCCGAAGCCGGGTATGACGGGGGAGATACGACGCGACATAAAAGTCCTTGGTTGAAAAGCGATCCGCTAAACGCATCAATGTGGGAGCGGGCTTGCTCGCGAAGAGGCCGTATCAGTCAACATTTACGTCGCCTGACACACCGCCTTCGCGAGCAAGCCCCCTCCCACACTTACGAGCCCAGGCATCAGGCTCGTTGATGGCTATTTAAGATTACTGCGCCTGGTAGATCTGGTCGAACACGCCGCCGTCATTGAAGAATTTCGGCTGTGCGGCTTTCCAGCCACCGAAGTCCTTGTCGATGCTCACCAGCTCCAGTTTCGGGAACTGTTGGGCGTATTTGGCGGCAATATCCTTGTCCCGTGGACGGTAGAAATTCTTCGCCGCGATTTCCTGGCCGGCCGGGCTGTACAGGTACTTGAGGTAGGCTTCGGCGATCTGCTCGTTGCCCTTTTTCTCGGCGTTCTTGTCGACCACCGCCACCGGTGGCTCGGCGAGGATCGACAGCGAAGGCACGACGATGTCGAACTTGTCGGCGCCACCTTCTTCTTTCAGCGCCAGGAAGGCTTCGTTTTCCCAGGCCAGCAATACGTCGCCCTGACCGTTGTTGACGAAGGTGATGGTCGAACCGCGAGCGCCGGTATCCAGCACTGGCACGTGCTTGAACAGGGTTTGTACATATTCCTTGGCCTTGGCTTCGTCGCCACCGTTGGCTTTCAGGCCATAGGCCCAGGCCGCGAGGAAGTTCCAGCGCGCACCGCCGGAGGTTTTCGGGTTCGGCGTGATCACCGAGACGTCATTCTTGACCAGGTCACCCCAGTCCTTGATGCCTTTAGGGTTGCCCTTGCGCACCAGGAACACGATGGTCGAGGTGTAAGGCGTGCTTGCGTCCGGCAGGCGCTTTTGCCAGTCCGCCGGCAGGCTCTTGCCCAGCTTGGCGATTTCGTCGATGTCGCCGGCCAGGGCCAGGGTTACGACGTCGGCACGCAGGCCGTCGATCACCGCCCGGCCTTGCTTGCCCGAACCGCCGTGGGATTGCTGGATCTTCACGGTGTCGCCGGCATGGTCCTTCTGCCAGAACTTGATGAATTCGGCGTTGTAGTCCTGGTACAGCTCGCGGGTCGGGTCGTACGACACGTTGAGCAGCTCGTAGTCCTTGGCTACCGCGGAACCGGCAAAAAGGGCGCTGGCCAGGGCGGCCAAAGCGAAGTGGCGAATCGACGACATGGTGAAAGCTCCTGGAATTCTTGGTTTGTTGGCTTTTTTATGGGATATCGGAAATCGCGGTGTCTGGTTCGCCTCAGCCCGGCTTGTTGCCCGGCTGCTGCAAACGGAATTTTTCCTTGCGCTCGATCTGCACCACCTGGGCGTTGTGCACGGTGATTTCCACGGCACCAAAGCGCAGGTCGCGCAGGGCACTCTGGATTTCACGCAGGATGGTGGCTTCGTCTTGACCGTCGACGCTACGCAGGGATGCGCTCATATTGCTGCTCCTTCAACTGAGAGGTTGCCTCGCAGTGTCGGCACTGCTTGCGGCTTGAGAGCAATACTAGAGAGGTGTAGATATTCTTAAAAAGACTATTTAAGAATGTTTATATAACCAGAAGACATTATTTGGCGGGACAAGGGTTTGCGAGGGATTGCCCCCATCAGAAGCCCGCCCCCCTGTAGGAGCGAGCTTGCTCGCGATGGTGGCAGGGACACCGCGTTCATTCAGGCAGCTCTTGTCATCGTTAACACTCATCGCGAGCGAGCTCGCTCCTACACGATTACCGGCGCATGCGCCCAGTCGAGCTGCTCCGCCGGCACCGGCCGCCCGAACCAATAGCCCTGCCCCAGATCACATCCCTGCTCAAGAAGGAAAGCTGCCTGCTCGACCTGCTCGATCCCCTCGGCATGTACCTGCATGCCCATGCTCTGAGCCAGCGCAATGATCACCCGCGAGATCGCCGCATCATCCTCATCCCACGGCAATCCAGCGACGAAGCCCTGGTCGACTTTCAACTTTTGCACTGGCAGACGCTTGAGCCGCAGTAGCGATGAATAACCCGTGCCGAAGTCGTCGATGGCCAGACGCACACCCAACTCGCGCAGGCGATGCATTTGCTCAAGCGCGACTTCCGGATCCTCCATCACCGCGCTTTCGGTCACTTCCAGCTCCAGACACGCCGGTTCCAGCCCGGTTTCGCGCAGGACCTGCGCCACTTGCTGATACAGCTCACGACGGGCGAACAGGCGCGAAGATACGTTGACCGCAACGAACGACAGCACTACGCCACCCTGCTGCCACTGGCACATCTGCCGGCACGCCTGCTGCATGACCCAGGCATCGATTTCAGCAATCAGACCGGTTCGCTCGGCCACCGGGATGAATTCCGCTGGCGACACCAATCCCCGCTGCGGGTGCTGCCAACGCACCAGTGCCTCGACGCCAATCAGGCGACCGGTCCTGAGGTCGTGAACCGGCTGGTAATAAACCCGCAGCTCTTGCCGGTCCAGGGCGCGGCGCAACTCGAAGGCGATCTCGACCCGTTGCTGGGCGTGGGCCGTCAGCTCTTCGGTGTACAAAGCATAATCATTGCGCCCCGTGCTCTTGGCCTTGAATAGCGCAGAGTCGGCATTACGCAACAGCTGCTCGACGCTCAAGGCATCGCTGGGGAACAGGCTGATGCCGATGCTGGTGTTGATGAACAGCTGATGCCCATCAATGAGGAACGGCTCCTTGAGGCCGTCGATAATCCGCTGGGCCAACGCAGCAGCCTGAACCAGTTGCGGACAGCTTTCGGCGAGTACGGCGAACTCATCCCCACCCAAACGCGCCAGGGTGATGCCCGGGCCGAACATGGCGCCCAGGCGCTCGGCCACCGCCTTGAGCAATTGATCGCCGATGGTGTGCCCGAGGCTGTCGTTGATCATCTTGAAGTGATCGAGATCGATCATCAGTAGCGCGCAGCCACGCTTGTGGACCTGCGCCGAGGCCAGGGCCTGTTCGGCGCGGTCGGTGAACAGCAGGCGGTTCGGCAGGTCGGTCAGCGGATCGTGGTGCGCAAGGTGCATCAACTCGTGTTCGGAGTTCTTGATTGCACTGATATCGGAAAACACCGCCACATACTGGCTCGGCTGGCCACGGTCGTCGTGGATCAGGCGGATCGTTTGCCATTGCGGGTAAATCTCGCCGCTTTTGCGCCGGTTCCAGATTTCACTACTCCACTCCCCGACACTGGCGAGTGCGGCAAACATCGCCTGATAAAACTCAGGGGAATGTCGCCCGGACTTGAACAGATTGGGCCGCTGCCCCAGTACGTCCTCACAGCCGTATCCGGTGATTTCCATAAAAGCCCGGTTCACATGGACGATCACGCCTTCCCGATCGGTGACCAGCACCCCCTCGCGGGTGCAGTCGAACACCGCGGCCGCCTGGCGCAGACGCTCGCGGTGGGTATTGCGCTCGTGCAAGGTGGCGCCGATCCCCAGGCACCGCAGCAGCCGCGCCCGGGCAATGACGATCAACCCGGCGCTGAACAGCACCCAAACGTAACCGTTGATCAGTTGCCATCGCAGTCGCTCGGCAGAGCTATCGAATAAACTGTTCAATAAATAGCCACTGATCTGCAGCCAAACCACAGAAAGCAACAGATAGAGCAGCGCTGCACGCAAGGCATCGCGATAGGTGGCAGACATCCGGCGATCCATGTCCCTACAAAAAGGTTGGAATTATAGTTTGAAGACACATCCCGCCACTCTTATCTGAAAGGGCGACTGGTTTTCTGTGTGGGCTTAGTGATAATGCATCGGCTGTTTTTTCTTTCATCGAGGGCCCTATAGCCTATGTGGTACGAAGGTTTTCTTGGCTTGTCGCCCTGGGCACTGGTAGCAGTCACCCTGCTGATGACCCACATCACGATCATTGCCGTCACGGTCTATCTGCATCGTTACTCGGCCCATCGCTCCCTGGAGCTGAATGGGGGCCTTAAGCATTTCTTCCGTTTCTGGCTGTGGCTGACCACGGCGCAGAACACCCGCGAGTGGACCGCCATCCACCGCAAGCATCACGCCAAATGCGAAACCGTCGATGACCCGCACAGCCCGGTCATCAAGGGTTTGTCCACGGTGCTGCGCAAAGGCGCCGAGTTGTACCGCGCCGAAGCGGAAAACCCCGAGACGTTGCGCATCTACGGCAAGAACTGCCCCGAAGACTGGATCGAGCGCAACCTCTACAGCCGCTTCCCGCTGCTGGGTGTGGCGATCATGGGCGTTATCGACCTGCTGCTGTTCGGCACCATCGGCATCACCATCTGGGCCATCCAGATGATGTGGATCCCGGTGTGGGCCGCCGGCGTGGTCAATGGCCTGGGCCATGCCATCGGCTACCGCAACTTCGAATGCCGCGATGCGGCGACCAACCTGGTGCCGTGGGGCATCCTGATTGGCGGCGAAGAACTGCATAACAACCATCACACTTACCCTAACTCGGCAAAACTGTCGGTGAAGAAGTGGGAATTCGACCTCGGCTGGGCGTGGATTCAAGTCTTCAGCTTCCTGCGCCTGGCCAAGGTTCAGCGGGTTGCGCCGATTGCCCACCGCGTCGAAGGCAAGGGCAACCTGGACATGGACACCGCCATGGCGATCCTCAACAACCGCTTCCAGATCATGGCCCAGTACCGCAAATTGGTGATCGGCCCACTGGTCAAGCAAGAGCTGGAAAAGGTCGATCACTCGGTACGTCACCAGTTCCACCGGGCCAAACGCCTGCTTTCGCGCGAGACCAGCCTGCTGGACGACAAACACCATGTACGCATCCAGAACATGCTCGAGCACAGCCAGGCGCTGAAGGTAATTTACGAAAAACGCCTGGCCCTGCAGCAGATCTGGGTCAAGACCAGCTCAAATGGCCACGACATGCTGGCGGCCATCAAGGATTGGGTACACGAGGCCGAAGCCAGCGGGATTCAATCCCTGCGCGACTTCGCCGATCAGTTGAAGACCTACTCCCTGCGCCCTGCCGCCGTCTGAAAAAATGTGGGAGCGGGCTTGCTCGCGAAGGCGGTGAGTCAGTCGACATCTTCATTGACTGGCCCACCGCCTTCGCGAGCAAGCCCGCTCCCACATTGATTTGTGACTGCAAAAATCCGTCGCCCCTACCGCCCGGCGGGAGCAAGCTCCCTCGCCACACCAGGCGGGAACTTCATCTGAAAAGCCCTATCTCAAAGACACTTCGCCATTCCCGGCGGGTTTGGTGTTGGCCGCTATCGAACACGCGGCATGCCCTTTGAGATTTGCGTCGATGGCCCCAAAAAACCTGCAAGACTCATCTCCGTCCCATTGGCCCGAGGCCGCTCAGCCCCTGATAGCGCTGATGCATGCCCAAGGCGAAGTCGCACGCCTGAGCGAACGCGAACAACTGCTCAACACCTTGCTGGCGAGCGTCAACGCGGTGCTATGGGCACTCGATTGGGAAACCCGCAAGGTGCTTTACGTCAGCCCCGCCTATGAACGGATCTTTGGCCGTTCGGCCGATCTACTGCTGGCTGACAGCAATCAATGGCGCGACAGCATTCACCCTGACGACCTGGACCATGCCGAACGCAGCCTTGCCGAAGTGCTGGACAAAGGCGCCGTCGAAGACCGCGAATACCGAGTCATCGCTGCCGACGGCCAGGTGCGCTGGCTAAGCGACAAATGCTACATCAACCGCCAGGCCGAGCCGGGGCAACCGGTGATCATCGTCGGCATCGCCGAAGACATCACCAACAAGAAGCAAATGGAAACCGAGCTGCATCGCCTGGCCACCATCGATGCGCTGACCCAGAGCAGCAACCGCCGTCATTTCTTCGAATGTGCCCACCGAGCGTTCGCACATGCCCGGCAGCAGGGCGAGCCGCTGTCGTTCCTGATGCTGGACATTGATAACTTCAAGACGGTCAATGACACCTACGGTCATCAGGAAGGCGACAACGTGTTGCAGCGCATTGCCGAAAGCGGCCGCGCAGCGTTGCGCCGTCGTGATCTGTTCGGGCGCATTGGCGGTGAGGAGTTCGCCGCGGTGTTTCCCGGGTGCACGCCACAGATGGCCCTGCAAGTGGCTGAACGCCTGCAACGGCAGATTCAGCAATTGAGTTTCAACCATGAAGGCCGGACGTTCGGCATCACCGTCAGCCAGGGCCTGACCAGCCTGACCGCCGCGGACGAAAACGTGGAGAACCTGTTTTCCCGGGCGGATGCGGCGATGTATCAGGCCAAGCGCGAGGGCAAGAACCGGATTGTCACGGCCTGACGCCCCCTCCCTCCCTGTAGGAGCGAGCTCGCTCGCGAAGAACCCGAGGGCACCGCGGGGTGCCAGGTTTCCAGCGTTATCGTTGACGACCATCGCGAGCAAGCTCGCTCCTACAAAGGGTGTGCATGAGCCTCATTTCTTGCGCAGCCGCATCAGCTCCGGCAAGCCGATCTTGAGCAACCTCGCCGTCCGGCTCTTGGCCAGCGCCTCGATGCCCTCATGCTCGCTCAGGCGCGCCATCTGCGCCGCCATGTTCATCACCAGCGCTTCGCGGGAATAAACCCCGCCACCGAGCTGGTAGGCCGCGGCAATCAGCTCTCGTAACTCCAGTGGCAGACGCCAGCGTGTGCGCAGCGCCGAACCATAGGCCGCGCCATATTCCGCCAGCGCTTCACCCACCTCCTCCCACTCGTCCAGCTCGCCGCCGGCCTGTTTCCATTCCTGCAAACAACGCAACAACGCCAGATCGCCGAGACAATGCAACATGCCGGCGCAATAGCAGCGCTCCTGATCCAGATCGAGCAAGCGCGCCAGCGTCCGGGCGTATTCGGCGGTATGCAGGGACAAATCCCAGTAACGCTCGGCATAGTCGGCCAATTGCTGATCGTTGAGCCGGGCACTGCGCTTGAGCGCCAGCCCGAGAATCAGGTTCATGCTCTGCCCGGTGCCGAGGCGATGCAGCGCCTGGGACAGGGTTTGCACCGCGACGCCGTGGTGCTGGGCCGCGCTGTTGGCTGCGGCGATCAGCACGGCCGTGACCTGCGGATCGGTGCGAATTTCGTCTTCCAGCACCGTCAGGTCGAGGCCATTGGGATTGAGGCTGCGTTTGACCGCCACTTGCACGTCAGTCATCAGCGGCGCGCCGTCGGCCATTTCGCGTCGACGCTCCAGATACACCGACAACGTCATACCCGGCGCCAGCGATGGCACCTCGCACGAAACTTCTTCGCCAGAGTGCAGCAGTAACCCCTGCAACCGATGGGTCAGGCTTTCCATGTTCAGGGGTTTGGTCAGGTACGCGGCCGGCGCCAACGGCAAGGCCTCGCGCACGCTGGCACTGTCGCTGCGACTGCTCATCAGAATGAACGGCATAGGCGGATTGCGTTTGCGCTGACGGATACTGCGCAGGACATTCAGACCATCGACGCCCGGCAGCTCCCAGTCGGCGATCACCAGGTCATAGGGGTTGGCCGCCAACAACTCCAGCGCTTGCTGGCCATCGGCGCACAAATCCAGCCGCGCATCGCAGCGTACGTTCAACAACACTTCCTTGAGCAGATCGCGGGACCAGGGGTCGGCCTCGGCGATCAGGACTCTTGGAACCGCGGGTAAAATGACGGTTGTCATACAGCTCTCCCTGGCAATGCAGGAACCTTAGCCAATGCTGGCCATTCGATACAGTGCTAATGCGCGGGATGTGTTCCAGGAGGCATGAAAAAACCCGCCGAAGCGGGTTTTTTGTGGATCAGGTCACACTGGGTGATCAGAGCTCGGAGAAGCACTCTTCGATGATCGCCAGGCCTTTGTCCAGTTGCTCGTCCGGCGAGGTCAGCGGCACCAGGACGCGCAGAACGTTGCCGTAGGTGCCGCAGGACAGCAGGATCAGGCCCTTGTCGCGAGCCTTGGCCACAACGGCTGCCACGGCGGTCGGGTTCGGCTTGTGGCTGTCGCCGCCTTCGAACAGCTCGACTGCGATCATCGCGCCCAGGGCACGAACTTCACCGATCACCGGGTACTTGGCCTGGATGGCCTTCAGGCCGGTTACCAGACGCTCGCCAACAGCCTTGCAGCGATCCAGCAGGTGCTCTTCTTCGAACACTTCCATCACGGCCAGGGCCGCGGCGCAAGCGATCGGGCTACCGGCGTAGGTGCCGCCCAAGCCGCCTGGAGCGATGGCGTCCATGTATTCGGCCTTGCCGCACACACCGGCCAGCGGGAAGCCGCCAGCGATGGATTTGGCGAAAGTGGTCAGGTCGGCAGCAACGCCCATCTGTTCCATGGCGAAGAAAGTACCGGTACGGCCAGCGCCAGTCTGTACTTCGTCAGCGATCAACAGGATGCCGTGCTGGTCGCACAGGGCACGCAGACGCTTCATGAATTCTTTCGGTGCGACGTAGAAACCACCTTCGCCCTGAACCGGCTCGATGATGATCGCGGCGATGTCTTTCGGCTCGGCGTCGTTCTTGAAGATGCGTTCGATGCTGGCGATCGAATCGTCGATGCTCACACCGTGCAGTTCGTTCGGGTACAGCGCGCGGAAGATACCGCCTGGCATCAGGCCCATGCCGGCCGAGTAAGGCACGACTTTACCGGTCAGGCCCAGGGTCATCATGGTGCGACCGTGGTAAGCGCCGGTGAAGGCGATCACGCCGGCACGGCCAGTAGCGGCACGGGCGATCTTGATGGAGTTTTCAACGGCTTCGGAACCGGTGGTCACCAGCAGGGTTTTCTTGGCGAAATCACCTGGCACCTTGGCGTTGATTTTTTCGCACACTTCTACGTACGGCTCGTAGGCCAGCACCTGGAAGCAGGTGTGGGTCAGCTTGTTCAGCTGCTCGGTCACGGCGGCGATGACTTTCGGGTGCACGTGGCCGGTATTCAGCACGGCGATACCGCCGGCGAAGTCGATGAACTCACGACCTTCAACGTCGGTCACGGTAGCGTTCTTCGCGGAATCGGCGAAGATCGGGTGAATCTGGCCAACACCACGTGGAACTGCAGCGGTACGGCGGGCCATCAAATCAGCGTTAGTCTTGCTCATACTTTCCTCATTCACCGCTCATCGGGCGGCGTGGTTCAAGGATTAAGCGGCGGGGAACAACAGCGGTAGCATGCGATGATCGACTGCCACAGCGTTCCCGGCCACCGAGAAAATTTCGTTTGAAACACGCAAAGGGACAGCGCTCTCGTGCCCTTTGCGTTTGAAGCGATGCCTTTTTCCGGGCTTAGATGCCCAGGCAGAGGTATTTGATTTCCAGGTAATCTTCGATGCCGTACTTGGAGCCTTCACGGCCAAGGCCCGAGGCCTTGATGCCGCCGAACGGCGCGACTTCGTTGGAGATCAGACCGGTGTTAACGCCGACCATGCCGTATTCCAGGGCTTCAGCCACACGGAACACTCGACCCAGGTCGCGGGCATAGAAGTACGAGGCCAGACCGAACTCGGTGTCGTTGGACATCGCGATCACATCGGCTTCGTCTTTGAAGCGGAACAGTGGAGCCAGTGGGCCGAAGGTTTCTTCCTTGGCTACGGCCGCGTTGTTCGGCACGTTGGTCAGGATGGTCGGTTCGAAGAAGTTGCCTTCCATCGGCTTGCCGCCAGCCAGCACGGTCGCGCCTTTGCTCAAAGCGTCGGCGATGTGTTCTTGCACCTTGGCCACGGCTTTTTCGTCGATCAGCGGGCCAGTGGTGGTGCCTGCTTCCAGACCGTTGCCGATCTTCAGTTTGGCCACAGCCACTTTGAGCTTCTCGGCGAATGCGTCGTAAACACCGCCCTGAATGTACAGACGGTTGGCGCAGACGCAGGTCTGGCCGTTGTTGCGGTATTTGGAAATGATCGCGCCTTCGACGGCCTTATCCAGGTCCGCGTCGTCGAACACGATGAACGGCGCGTTGCCGCCCAGTTCCAGGGACACTTTCTTGATGTCCTTGGCGCATTCGGCCATCAGTTGACGACCGATTTCGGTCGAACCGGTGAAGGACAGCTTGCGCACGATCGGGTTGCTGGTCAGCTCGGTACCGATGTCGCCGGCGCTGCCGGAAACCACGCTGAACACACCAGCCGGGATGCCGGCACGCTGGGCCAGCTCGGCCAGGGCGAAAGCGGAGTACGGGGTTTGCGAAGCAGGCTTGAGCACCATGGTGCAACCGGCGGCCAGGGCCGGGCCGGCTTTACGGGTGATCATTGCAGCCGGGAAGTTCCACGGGGTGATTGCAGCGGTCACGCCGATTGGCTGCTTGATCACGATCAGGCGCTTGTCAGGCTGGTGGCCCGGAATCACGTCACCGTAGATGCGTTTGGCTTCTTCGGCGAACCATTCGATGAAGGAAGCGGCGTAAACGATTTCGCCCTTGGCTTCGGCCAATGGCTTGCCTTGCTCCAGGGTCATCAGGCGAGCCAGGTCGTCCTGGTTCTCGATCATCAGTTCGAACCAGCGACGCAGTTTGCCCGCACGTTCCTTGGCGGTCAGAGCACGCCAGGCCGGCAGCGCCTTGTCAGCAGCTTCGATCGCACGGCGGGTTTCGGCAGCGCCCATTTTCGGCACGGTGCCCAGAATTTCGCCCGTTGCCGGGTTGTTGACCTTGATCGTCTGACCATTGTCCGCATCAACCCACGCGCCATCGATGAAGGCTTGCTGGCGGAACAACTGGGTGTCTTTAAGCTGCATGTCGGCTTTCCTTAACAGCACCGCAATGAATGCGGAGCAAATTATGATTGTAGAAAGGCGCCTCGATAGGCTGCCGTCAGGGAAATCATTCACCGGGCTGAAGCACATAAATAGCGCACGGATTGGACTCGCGCGGTTCAGCACCCAGACAAGAGCGTTTGAAATCTCAAACGAATCCTAGGATCAAAGGGGGTAAAGGACAATAGCCTGTTCGAAAAAAAGAACGAAAACGACGCTTTTGCCTGTTTTTTCTGATCAACGTAGCAGGCGCGCGTTACGCTTGTAATAAACGTAGGCGATTCAGCAGCATGGACGCCTTCAATGCATATGAGTATCATGGCGCCCGCTGCACCAGTAGCTCAGCTGGATAGAGTACTGCCCTCCGAAGGCAGGGGTCGTGGGTTCGAATCCCGCCTGGTGCACCATTTTCTGTAACTGCTTGTCCGGTATACATTTATCGACAAACAGAGGGTCTGAAAGGCTGGTGGGGCACTGAGACGTGCTTTTAGGTGGGGCATCGCAACGGTGCAGCCCATGCCAGTCCAACCCGCATTCCTCACCCTCAACAGACATAAAACCTACTACTTCCGCATAGTGGTCCCCAAACCTCTTCGCACTGCCTTTTCCTTACAAAGGGAAATCCGACGCTCGCTAAAAACGGACAGCGCCAGGCTAGCGCTTAAGCGTGCCCGGCAATACGCTGCACGCTTCGAAGCTGCTTTTGATAGGGTGCTAGCTGTGGCAGGGAAAGACGATTACGTTCCGACAGACGCAGATTACGAGCTCTACATTAATGAGATAGAGCAGGCTGAGTCGGCTGGCGCGTGGGCGAGCCACCCGGCTGAACCAGCGCAGAACGCCGTATCGGCCCTTTCAGACGAAGACTGGCAAAAAATCGAAATACGACAACGCTGGAATGCCATAGCTGAAGTGCTAACCGGCAATACAAAACGGGCTATCCCAGAGAGTCAGAAAGGCCTCGCAGATCAAATTTTTGCCGCCGGCAATGGAATCCCGTTTACAAAGTTCCGGAAGCTTCTACCGAAGCTATTAGATGAGCTAGCTCTGCAACAGCTCAATAGACCGGGCGCAACCGTAGCAACGCCAGCCCCGGCCTCAGCACCGATAGCGCCAAAACCACCAAGCCCTACTCTGTATGAGCTTTGGCTGCTTCTACGTGAGACTGACAAGCGCCTGAACAGAAAAAAGTCAGCCAGCGCCCACGCTGATGAACAGGGGCACGCCCTCAGGCTTACCATTCTGAGCGGTAACAGGCCGTTTGGCTCTCTAACGCTCGCTGATATCAATCAGCTGTATCTACTCACTCAGCAGGTCAAAGCCCTTCGCGGCAAAAAAATTCCGCCGCCGGACTCACCTATTGAATCGATCCTTGCCTCGCAAGGGGACGACCTGATTAGCGGTCCAACCATTGAAAAGATGATCATCCGGCTTAGCGTGTTGCATAAATTCGCTTATGCCAAAGGTCACACAAACGTCGATCCAGCAAAAGTCGAAGTACCCCGGATCAGTGAAACTGAGCGCATTGAGAGGAAGGACAAGCCATTTACCGTCCAAGAGCTGGATGCAATTTTCTCCGGCTATATCTACAAAGGAACGAACAGCGAATCGGCAAATCTCGTCTTCCCCTACCAATTCTGGCTTCCACTTCTTGGCCTCTTCATGGGCGGTCGACTTAATGAGCTCTGCCAGCTCGAAACATCTGACATTGCGAAGGAAGCGAACACAAACATCTGGTTTGCTCGGCTTGTTGTAGAAGGTACGAAATCGTTAAAAAACAGTCATAGTAGTCGACTCATTCCGATCCATGATGAACTTATTCGAGTTGGTTTCCTGGACTTTGTGGCTGAAGCACGAACAGAGGGCAGGAAAAATTTGTTTTCGGATGGCCTCACTTATCAAAAGATCAAAGGTTGGGGAGGAAACGCAACCACCTTTTTCACTCGGATGCCGAGCCCGAGTACCACCCATGGAGGCTATTTCTATAGCATCGGAATCCGAAAGCGGCTCCCGGATGGCAAACCAGACGCAAAGAGACTTCATGCATTCCGACATACCTTCATTGATCTATTGCGAAATACCAGTGATGAGGCTGATCACTTAATACCTGTTTACACCGGACATGCGGAAAAAAATAAAAACCAATCCGACGATTACGGATCGGGGTACTGGCTTTCAAAGCTGCATCGGGTGCTGCATACAGTGCAGTTTCCCCCAGATCTTTCGGAAATCACCTACGCGGACTTTGTACAACGCTTAGGACACATACTCACTCCGTGCATCCAGGAGCACCGTAGCACCCACAGCCTTAATCCCTCTGAGTTGCCAAAAACATAAGCGGGCTATCTCAGAATTGAAGAAGACAGATACTGGTTTAGGGACGCGTTTTTCAAGCCTTCAGTGCTAACCAAGTATCGATGCAGCCTTTAGATTGAGCAATTCTCGCTGCGGCAGCAATCGCCCGCGCCCTACCCGTCTAGATGCCATCGTATTTCCTCCCTTTAGAGCCAGCTTGTTCCATGTATGAGGCGCCAACCATCCTTGGATGGCGCACTTTGGCTGTGACCGCTCAGCTAAACAATCGGAACCCGTGGCCGCCGCCGTATCGGGTCTTTAACCGTTACGTCTTCTATCTGTTCATCGGTCGGCCACCCGATGGACGCTAAAATAGAAGCAATTTCGAGGTTATTCGACATCAGATCGCAAAACTGCACGGCAGCATTATTCGAACCTACAAAGCAATTGCGAAGAGCGACTGCTAGCATGATAGTAGGATTGGACGATGTAGAAACATTTCGCAGGATATCTGCGAGCGGGGTGTCGGTTTCCGAAGGATAACCTTGCCTCAGAAACACCCAAATATCGAAAAGTACAAGCCAGGCAGCGTGGTAAATGTCGTCTTCTGAAGGCTGATTTTCTTTGAGGCGCTCTGCGAGTGACGCCCACTCTTCCGGATTGAAATATTTCCTGAATGCCATCGGTAAAATCTCATTTACCGAGTGTTTCAAAACTTCTCTCCAGATGGGCGTGAGCTTCATATCAAATGACAGCTCTAGAGCTTGTGGGATGTATTGGGAAACAACTTCTGTTTTACTTAAGCGCTCCCAATATAGATCCTTTTTAGTATTCATGTGGCCGCGATGATCCTGCCGGATGTCGACGATATCGAGCGATCTTCTACGGCGCGGATGATCTGGCTCTTCTCCAAAATGAACCGCATTATTCGAATCGATATTATCCTCAAAAGCTTTGAAAAATTTGGCGATGGTTTTTCCTCGGATATTTCTACGAGACAACCATTCTTTTGCTGTCGCCGAAAATATTCCTTTCACTGTCTTCTTTGTACGACCCGCAGAGGGGCCAAGAGCATTGTGCAGCGCAAGTTCGAATGATGAGTGAAGATCAGTGGCGGCCCCGGCTATTGCCGCCAAATTTAGCCCATGATCATGATGGGGGCCATGGTTTGACGTGAATAGTAGAGATAATTCTCGGTTAAAAATATGCTTAGAGCTTTCCGTCGGATCGAGGAGCATTGCCAATCCAACGCAAACCGCCGATGCTGCATTCGTCTCTGCATTTTGGGATGCCCAAATGGATTGGATTTTCGCCAATATTTCCATTACATTCGAAGGTCCGCTTTCTGACTGTATTCCGTGTATAAGATTTACAAGCAACAGTTTCTTTTCAGCTGTCAGCACAAGCTTTTCTAATTCAGTACGTTCTATCTTTGGAAGCCCAATCAGTCGCCCAATTAACACCAATACTATTTTTTCGTTATTACTTGCTCGGTGAAAGCAGTCACTCCATGCGGGCAAGGCACGGTTCAGATAGTTGGCGTCCTTAAGGATCAAGCTTTCAAAAGATTGTTTCAAATCAACAATGTCTTGCTCCTCATCGCAGGCCATCAAGGCTTTAACTACGATTGCAAATATTTCTTCTGCACGAGCTTCGGCGGGCTCGATCGAGTCACGTAGAAGACCATTAAGCAATAGCGATGTATCTCGCAGATTGGAATGCTCTGATTCGATTAGCTTGTCGATATAAAACGATTTCGCAGGAGCCGATTTTAAGCTAGCGATCAGCAGCCGAACTACCTCTCTCCAACGAGGGTTTAGAAGCGCGCCGTTCAACTCCTCCCAGATGGATTGAGCACCTTTTGTTTCACCAAATGCGAGCAAATATGTTGCGCATAGATACTCTTGAAAAGTGAGGTGGATAAAGCTGTAGAGACCATCGCCAGCCTCAATTAATAGTCCGGCCGAATTTTTAATGAATAGGAGGAACTCTTCGGCTTGGTCCTGGGCCTCGTCCGTATCTTTGAGATGCTCATGCTCAATTATGTGATCGGCAAGGAACTCTAGTAACTCTTGATGTTCGGCAACGGATCTCCCTTCTGAGCCCATGCTTCGGGTATGCATCCAATACGCAATCGCCTCTACACGCACCCTGTTCCGCTGCTCTATGCGGCCTTTGATGATCTCATCATCATTACGTTTCGCTTTGTACCAGGTGTTTAGCAGAGTCTCCGTACACTTTTGATAGAGCACGACCCTCTGATCTGGAAGTACTGCATCGATTCTATGGACTAAAGCAACAATGGTTAGCAATAAGGGATTTCTGGCAAGCTCCCTGATTGAATCATTTTCCCGAGAGGTCATAACCTTGATTAGGTCGTTTGCGCTCCTATCTCGTTCAGCTGCATCCGCTACCCTGACTGAATACCAATCTCTAATAAACTTCATGATCTCGTCAAGACGAAGCTTTGCAACTCTGTAGTGTTCGTAAGACTCGTCAAATCTCACCTCAGCTTCGTACCCTACTAGCCTTGATGAAATGACCACTGTGTTTCCAGGGTAATTGGCCGTGAATGACTCGATTCTGCGCCTTATAGTATTTTTGAAGTTTTGGCCTGGTAATTCGTCCAACCCATCGAAAAGTACGATTGCTTGAGCACTTTCCAAATAGTATTCATAAAAGCTCAGCGTAAGCCCTGTTAGGTTGAAATCAGCTTCCGCGACATCACGTATGAAGTCCAGCATAGATAGATTGCTGTTTTTCTTAAGCTCATCTGCATAGCGCCTAAGCGTAATTACTATGGTAAGTCGCCCGTCTGCAGTGAATCGACAGCGGCGCTGCAAGCCTTTACTAGTTCCCACTAGGGCTAAAAAGCCTAAAAGTGTGGACTTGCCCGAGCCTGGGTCTCCTAATATTACAGTCTTGGAACCTGGTGTTAGAAAATTTAGCGGATTGATCCTGTGTGTATCTTCAGTCTCCTCCGGCTGACGTTCGCCTACTACGGAAAGTGGAATATATATATTTTCTAATGGAATTCGCCTCAGAGCCTCTTGCTTGTAAACTGACATACCAACAAATTCAATCTTTCCATATCGCTGCTGCATGTTTTTGTTGTATTGAGCTCTAAGCTCTTTGATCCCTTTTTGCAGGGTCCGCCCATGTGGGATGAGTGTCGGATAGTAATGTAGGCAAATGTGATGCGTTTGAAGAAACAGGTCTTGAAGTCGGCTGTGTCCCATATGCTCTATTGGCAAAACATCTTCGTATTTTGCTTTGAGTTTTTCAAACCAGGCTACATCTCCTCCGTTTTTTCGGACACCCGAATTCTTAAGGTCATCCGGTGTAACCAACACCCATTTGGTCAAGTTTAAAGAATCATTTCGCTCGATTGCGTTGACCAGGGAATTAGTTATCTCATGCCGATGGGCATCGCTGAGTGGGGAAGGGAAAAATTTATACTGGAAGCCTATCGCTTCGCCGGACTTCTGGTTCCGAGAAAAACCATCCAGCCCTTCAAAGTCACCTGAGGCGTCGTCAAAAAGATTGAATTCGTGGTCGTTGCGTTTGGCTTCGTTCAACAAGAGAAGCCCTACTATCCTTCCGAATTCTTTACCTCCTTCTGTTCCAGGCGGGAGAATTTTGCTCAAGGAAGGTACCGCGTGCACCCGTTGCCCAACTGAAGCCATTTTTCGTTCCTGTCCATGTCGTGCGCTCATAAGGAAAGCGCTCACCAGGAAAAAATATCAGGTGCGGGTCTCCCGCGCATCTTTTTAGATTCGTCCTGACTAGAAAGTATTGGCTCATGGGTTTTAATGCTCAGCGAATAGACTGATGGGATTGGCACACTCCGTCAGAAGGTCCGCCGTTTTCACATCTAGCGCTTTAGCCAGTCGCCAGATGTTGTACAAGGTACAGTTTTTTCAGACCGCTCCAGCATCTCTGTATAGTTCGGATGAACGCTCGCTCTGCAAGCACCTCCTGAGAAAGGCCATACAACATATTTCTTCTGTCGCTTCCCAAGTGAAAGCACTACGTCTGGCGGATATCTTTATAGATGTGGCATTCGTGAACGGGATGCTCGGGGTAAAACAGACAGCAAGAATTTTCTTAGCTTTCGTCATACGTTTGCTGACATGGCCCGAGACTCTGGCGCAGAGGCCTATCTCGTAGAGCCGGATATCACAGGGCACTCTCGAGACATAGAGGGACAGATCGGGAAATATGGGAATGGATTCTACCTACAAAAAAGCAGGCCGTTTTTGAATGGCTGACTATTCCGATTGCTCTTTCATACATTACATATTCCAACTTTGAAAGCCGCCTTGATCAAAAGATCAAAGCCGACACTACAAAAACCCGCGAAAAACACGGATTAAATAAAATGGAAAAATATGTTGTAAAAAAGAGCTAAACGCACACCCGAAACCTAGCAGTGCCCGGCGCCGTATATTATTGCCTACCGGGCCAGATAGAACGACTCTAACGAAGCAGATTACCCACTCTTACATCCAAGAGAAGCCTAAGTTCCTGCTCAAATCCATCCTGCCCTGGTCCGTCAGACTCAAACTGAAAGTTTTCATGTCGCACATCATTCAAAAAAATGATAATAGCATCAATCTCTTGCAACATCTGAGACAAGCTCTTCACGCTTTCGATTTTATCCGACGACATGGGCTGCCATCTAACCACATACCCCCTGGAACCATCATCAAAATCCCTTATCCTCTCAGAGCCAACCAATTTTCGCTCAACACTCTGCCTGTCCATATCAGAACCAACTTGCAGCAAGAGAGCATCGGCATTTATACCTATTTGTTGAGGTTCCATAACGCATTGATATATGAAACTATTCCAGTCAAATTCTCCATTACTATAATTAAGCTCTCGGTGCAAGGCATCAACTAAAAGCTTCCTAACCGCACTGCAATGATTTATGTATACACTTTCCTTCTTAAAATATTCAGTATCCACCAGAAAAGTGGAATGCATGCTACATAGCAACACCTCTATGAACGCTTGAACCTCACCATAAAACTTGAAGAGAGTAGAACTTTTCTTATTTTCACTCGCTTGATAATCATACCCTTCCCGAGCACATACAAAGGTGGATTTAAGCCCTGGGAGTCGTTTATGCATCCAGTTCAATGCATCCTCTGCCTCCGAGCAAACCTGCACCACGGTACTATTACGAAGGTCTTTATTTCTAAGCGATACTAACCTCTTCCAACCATTGAAAACGTTCTTTCTCTTTATATTAACTTCCGCGTCTTCTCTAAAACTCAGTTGCTCGTCAATGCGTCTGTGAACAGCCTCAACGACTGGTGAGAAGTCAAAAACCCTCAGTTGCGAATCTCCATCTTTCCTTGCAAGCAGTTGAATGAAATCAGAAAAATTCTGCTCATCCACTGCCTTGATATACTTTTTTGTCATCGGATCGACTAGCAAAGATCGTACTAAAAGCTGCTGTTTCATTTTGAATACCCCGTGAGCTCGCCAGGACGATCTATCACATTCAGATTAATTGCTCAATAACATCAGAAGGCAAAAGTATGATGATGGCTCAAAAAGTGTACTTTTTGAGCCATCAAATCTAGTCCACGCAAGCAACGTAAAGCCTGAGCGTCATGATGGCTCAAATCTGTTGTTTTTATCTGAGCCATCACCTATATTCTGAGCCATACTTTTGAGCTAAAGAGAGACGCAATCCGATGACAGTCCTAGCTTACGTTCGAGTCAGTACAGAAGATCAGAGCACAGAGGCACAGCGCCATTCGATTGCCGCGCTGCACAACGTCGAACACTGGTACGCGGACGAGGCCACCAGCGGGGCAACAAAGGCAATACAACGTCCCGGTTTTGCAGAGCTTTTCAAGTTTGCTCGCAAGGGCGATACCTTGATCGTATCTGCAATTGATCGTTTGGGAAGGGACACCATTGATCTGCTCGAAACAGTCGAAGCTCTGAAAGCCAAAGGCGTAGCGGTCGTCTCAATGCGAGAAGGCTTCGATCTGTCCAGCCCAATCGGGAAAGCAATGCTCACCATGTTGGCCGCTGTCGCTGAGCTGGAGCGTTCGAATATTAAAGCCCGTCAGCTAGCGGGCATCACTCGGGCTCGTGCGATGGGTCAGAAGTTGGGCGCACCAAAGAAGATCGACGACGCCGCCGTACATGCGTGGCGTAAAGCCAATTCAGCCACCATTCAAGAAACAGCTACTCAATTTGGAATCTCCGTCGCAGCGGTGAAACGAGCCTGCGCCATCAAACTCTCATTCAGCTATCAGGGGTAGCAATCATGGCAGGCAACCAGAAAACACCTGACCAAGCTGCTCAGGCTGTAATCCTCAGAGAGGCTGGATGGACCATCACCGCAATTGCAGGTCGACTGGCGATCAGTGTCAGCACAGCTCAGCGCCTTCTCAAAAAACACAATGCTGTGGCTGGCGCCGGAACTCAGGCGCTGATTGAAAAGGCCAGAGAAGAGCTACTTACAACGGCATTTTCTCTCGACGCTGTGCAGCAGACAGTAGCGTCCCTTGTCACCGACGAGCTGGCGCTGACTCAACAACTCAGGATGAAGCTCGCAAATGCGGTTGAAACCCTTGATCCAACTGATCCGACAGTTTTCAGGGGGCTCGCTGCCGCAGCTACGACACTGAAGCTAACGCAGGATGTAACGCGACGTGCGCTGCCTTTAGAGAAGCTGAATCAAGCCCTGGCTTTCGAAGAGCTCCCGGAGCTCAAGATTCATATCATGACCGAAAACGATGTCGCCGAGATGCGAGCACAGCAGAGACTGGAAGAAGCGGAGCGTGATGGGGACATCAATAGCATTGAAGACGAGCAAGAAACTTTGCGGTGGTTCGAAAGCAAGCGATTGGCGCAGCAAGATCAACAAGACGACGACATCATCTGTGAAGGCTTTGACTCACACATGACCTGTCCATGACCGGTCAATCGTCAAACCCTTAGAAACCGGTGTAAGTATTGAACACCCTGGCAGCATCCAGGGAAACGCGAAAATGAAAATCGACCCGAACTAGCTCGGGTATTGAGACAGCCATGACCTTTAAGCATCAGAGCCCATTCAAAGAAGGGGAGGTTCTCGAAATCCAAGCGCGGCTGCTTGAAAGCGCCAATCGCCTCCATGCGGAAAGTATTGTTGACAGGGGCAGATACCGAGCCTTGTTCGGTACGGACTGGTTTGAACATATAGAGGAGCAGGATGATTCCTTCGCGGACTTGGATCAGCTCATTGCTGAGTCTTTTCAGGAATTACCTGAAAGCGCGCTTGAAAAAATCAGCATGGCCTCTGCCAAGAATCCCCCTATCGAGGCCGGTTTGTTCGCGGGAACGCCTTCATATGGCTTATTGAGCTCGCGCATGCCCGATCTGCCTGACAGTGACAATGTGAAATTTTCAGGTGGGCAAAGCATTCCACATCATCCAAAACGAGTTGAGGCTGGAGTAAATGCAAACCCAGGCCGCTCAAAATGGCGTGCTCAATCGATCTCCACGCCAGGAAAAGCGGGACTTGTAGCTCTTTTTCAACTGAGTCATTCCGAACGCCTAGTAGCTATTAGTGAACTAGATCCAACCCTTGACCATGACCAGATACAGGGTCTGTTGAAAACAGCAGACTTCCTTCACAAGCTGGCGCAGGACTATCAAGGGAAAGGCGAACTACTGGATTGGGCTAAATTTGTCACACCGGAGATAAAGCAATTCTTTCGCCTCCTTCTGCTTTGCAAGAGGCCCGAAGCAAAAACGATCACCATCCGACTGGATCATGATTCGGCTGAGGCTGCTTTAGCGGCTCCTCGTGGCCCTGCTAACTACCTCGCTGAGATCATCAAACGTAGCTTGGCGAAGCTGGGCATCGAGACTGATCTTGCCTTTAACCTGGAATTCAACCATACCGGCAGCACTGAAAATCATCCTCTCCATATTCACGGAGCGTTATGCATCCCGGATGGCAGAGTAGATGAGGTTTCGAAGGCTCTCAGGAGCGCGCTAGCTGAGGGTTATAGGCAGCGCTACAGCAACCTTGCCGTGCATATCGAAAAACCCCGGAGCGCCCAATGGTGGGCCGCCTACTGCATCAAGGAATACCTCATCACCGCTGGTAATCTTGAAGCTGAGAGAGGGCGAAAAAACCGCCCGAACTACGCGACTCAACAGCTGACACAGCAGGCAAAAAACTTTTATAAGGGGATAGGGACTTGGCTCGCTGCCTAGTAGATCAGGCCTGATCTTGCCCCTGATCTGACTTGGTACGCGATCCTTGATCCCAAAGGATTTTGAGCTTCCGGAGTGCGGTTTTGCACTGCTCGCTAACTCCAAAAACCGCCTTACCAAATTTCAACGCCAAGGCCAGCACTAGAAAAAATGGCCATGATTTCAACTGAAAACTATAGAGCCCAAGATCAACGAAGGTCTTAGCTTTCTCAATAATTTGGTTGATCTCCTGGATACGTTGCTCTGTAGTGAGTTTTTTATCCGTCCATTCGTTCAATTGCTTCAGCTCACTGTTTCGTGTTGCTAAGCAAGGTGTCAGCCCTTTGAGTATGAGCGTCGCATTATTGACCTGCACACTCATTACCTCTCTAACAAAGGCTCCAGCTTCAGAATTAAGATAGCCTCCCTGATCGAGACTTTTCAGCTCAGACTGACTTTCGTTTTTGATTACCTCATTGACACGATCGACTTCATACGCCGCCCCCAAACCTAAATTTTTTTGGGCAATCGCTTTGTAGTTTCCTATCAGCTCGCGAGATGTAGACGGCAGTAACTCACCGGAAGCTTCAAGCTCCAGCAACATCGACTCCGCAGCATTGCAGGTACTTAGCAAGCGTTTTTCTATCGGCAGGTCAGCATTCGCATTGGCGGTGTTTAGGAATTTTTTGATCATCGGTGAAAGCTTCTGTGCCGCATCACAGGCTGCTGATGTGCTGGCTTCAGGGCAAACGGCAGCTAACCCTGGAATTGTTCCTATCAAGGCGATATAGCCCGTATATAGAGCCGAACCGATTTCAATGTGGACACGAGGTTGATTGGCGATATCACTAACGAGTTCCTGCTGCAGTAACTGTTTATCCTGTATCGCCTCGATTTCTTGCCGCTGGCCGCTGTTGTTGTGAAAAAACAAAATAACCCCGATTGCTGCCAATGGGTAATACAGGCAATCCACCCAACCCCATACCCCTGCCTTGTGACGAGAGAAGCCCCAAACGCCCGCGACCAAAAAAACTATTGCGGTGTAAACGAGTATTACCAGCATTGATGCCTCTAGATGGAATGAAGGGGGTGTACGAGTAACATCGGATAGCAACAGGTGAAACTTTAACGCTGCAGATACAAATTTTGTGGCTTGCCTCTCGTCGAGTCGATGGATACCGTAATAGGACATCAACCAGCCCCACCAAGGTGTGACACTGCCGCATCAGTCCTGCTTTGAGCCTCCTAGATACTGGGTGTTTTACCATTGGTGGGTTCGAATCCCGCCTGGTGCACCATACGTTGTAGCGAGAAGGCCTCAGGCCTTATGGGTCTGGAGCTTTTTTGTGGGTGTTTGAAAGCTTCGCGCCTAGTGATCAATGCTGTTTTTTTCAAACAGCCGGCCAATGTCTCTCGCGCTATGCAGTACGCGTTCGACCTTGATCTCGTCGTCCATCAAACAGTAGAAAATCAGATATCGGCCATGGGGAAGCATTCGCAATCCCTTGGCGCAATCGTCTCTTGAAACACCCAGATTCGGTTGTTCGATCAATCGTGTGCATTGCATGCGTAGCTCGCCCACAAACGTCCGGGCCCGCTCAGGATTGTCTCGGGCGATAAAACGAGCGACTTGCAGCAAATCGTCCCGTGCCAATGCAGAGAAAAGCAATTGCCTCATGGACGGTGTTGCTCTGCTTCTACCTCATCAATCAGCGCATCAAGCTCGGCAAACATTGTATCGGCAGCGACGGCCGGACGCGGATCGTTGCGGCTCGCTGCAATGGCTTCACGAAGTTCGGCAGCGTGTAGTCGATCCAGCAGCTGTTGATAGGCCGCGTGCGGTAAAAGATAGGCGGCTGGACGATTGTGGTTGAGCACGGCAACAGGCTCGGAACCGGCTTGCTCGATTACAGTGCTCGGGCTGCGCTTGAGCTCGGTGATGCTGACCGAACGGCTTGCAAGTAGCTGCTCCATGGCGGCTCCAAAGGTACGTAAAAAAGTACCTGATAGTGTGCCATTCTCTGCATGGCGGTCAACGAGTCTCCGACCGCTGCTGTCCTGGCCCACAAAAAAAAACCGCCGAAGCGGTTTTTTTCATTCTGTTGTCCAGTCGAACTCGTCGTACTCGTCATCGTCTTCGTCGTCCTCGAAAAACTCCTCTTCAAGGTCGTCGTCTTCAACAATGTCTTCTTCCGGCTGATTCAGCAGAAAATCCTTGCGACTCTCGGTAATCGCTCGCCGCAGTTCTTCACCCTTTTGCGGGCAGTTGAGCATTTGGGCGATGCGGTCGATCTTTTTTGCCACGGCATCCTCCAACGCATCGGCTATGACCTGATAGTGCGCGCTTTCGGGGGTGGATGCCAAATCCCCGGAATGCCGCGCACTTCAGTTTTCTGCAAATCCGCTGGGGCGATCAGCCTTTAGCGGTGATAGCGCCGCACCACGCTGCTGTTTCTCAGGACGTGGCCTTTGATTTTTTCCAGCAGCTGCGCACGGCTCAGGCCGGCGGGCAAGGCGTCCGGGGCCAGATCCAGAGCGTAGATCTGGATGATGTAGTGGTGCGCGCTGTCGCCAACGGGTGGGCACGGGCCGATGTAGCCGGTGGTGTTTTTGCTGTTGATACCGCCGAAGCCCTCGAGGCCGGGTTTACTCCCGGCGCCGGCCGGGATCTGGTGAGTGCCGGCCTTGATGCCGTAATGCACCCACTGATCGATGCCCTGGCCCTTCTGGCCGTCAGGGTCGTGCATGACGATGGCATAGCTTTGGGTGGCTGCCGGGCCGGCGTTCCAGTTCAACGCCGGGGAAATGTTGTGTCCGCCGCAGCCGGCGGAATCACTGGCGGCGGCCGACGTGAACAGACGGTCATCGGAGACTCCGGGAATGTTCAAGGTGAAGCGTTCCTGTGCCTGCGCCGGGAACTGCACGCAAAAGGCGACTGCTACGGCCGCGAGCCAAGAGTTGATTGAGGTCAATCGGGTCATACCGGAGCACCTTGTGCGTGTTGGGCCGTCGTCGGCGTGCAAACTATAGCCGGACCGTTCGCGCCTTGGCAGGGGGAATTGGCTGAACCTCGCGATAAGTACCAGACTCATAAGTGATACGTCTGTCTGGAGAGCGATCATGACTCTGCATCGCGTTGCGCGTGTCGCCAATGTGCCCGAAGACCGTGGCCTGGAAGTGCAGGTCCAGGGCAGCAAGATTCTGCTGTTGCGGGCCGGTGAGCAGCTGCGCGCTTATCAGGCCGAATGCCCTCATGCCGGAGCCCCGCTGGCAGACGGGGCGATATGCCATGGGCGCCTGACCTGTCCGTGGCACAAGGCGCAGTTTCGGATCGAGGACGGCGGTCTCAGTGAACCGCCAGCCCTGGACAGCCTCAAGCGCTACCCCCTGGAAGTCCGTGACGGCGACATCTGGGTCGGCGACCAGCCGATGCCGGACGCCCACACGCCACCGGCCGACGATTCGCGGACTTTCATCATTGTCGGCGCTGGCGCGGCAGGCACGGCGGCGGCTGCGGCGTTGCGCGAGAAAGGTTTCGGCGGCCGGTTGCTGTTGATCGACCGCGAAGCCGACGCCGGATATGACCGCACTGCGCTAAGCAAATACGTGATCGCCGGGGAGATGCCGCTGAGCGAAGTCCCGCCGCTGCGTGACGAAGACTTTTACCGCGAGCAGAGGATCGAGCGCCTGCGAGGCGAAGTGGCAAGCCTGGATGCGCCAAACAGGACGCTGCGGCTGACTGACGGCCAATCACTGACATATGACGCCGCGCTGCTGGCCACTGGCGGTGTACCCAACTCGCTGACGCTGCCCGGCGCCGACCTGCCGCAAGTGTTCGTTTTACGCTCCAAAGCCCATGCGCAGCAGATTCTGGACAGCGCCAGCGCCGGCCAGCGGGTCGTGATCATTGGCGACAGTTTCATTGCCATGGAGTCCGCCTCGTCCCTGCGCCAGCTTGGCTTGAATGTGACCGTGCTGGCCCGCCACGAAGTGCCGTTTGCCAGGCAGTTCGGTGACACGATCGGCAAGGCCATTCGCGCGCGGCATGAAGCCAATGGCGTCGTGTTTCATACCCTGGGCAATGCGGCACGGATCGAAGGGACGGACAAGGTCGAAGCCGTGCACCTGGACAACGGCCAGCGCTTGCCGGCCGATCTGGTGCTGCTCGGCGTTGGCGTCACGCCAGCCACCGCTGCCTTTACCGGGCTGCCGAAAGCGCAGGATCACTCGCTGAATGTCGACGGCACAATGCGCGTGACCGACGGCCTCTGGGCGGCTGGCGACATCGCCACGTTCCCGCTGAACAACCAACGCCTGCGCATCGAACACTGGCGACTGGCCCAACAGCAGGCGCGGATCGCGGCGGCCAATATGCTGGGCGGTGACGAGCATTACCTCGACGTGCCGTATTTCTGGACCTGGCATTTCGGTAAAACCTACGACTACCTCGGACACGGCGAGGCCTGGGACGAAGTCGAGTTCAAGGGCGACCCTTACGATCCGCCCTTCATAGGCCTGTTCGGAACAAATGGCGTGGTGTCGGCGGCCGTGGCCTGCGAGATGGACCGGACCATGGCGATGCTCGCCGAGCGGATGAAACAACCGTTGCCATGGGAGGAGGCATGGCGGTTGATCCGTGACGTTCCGTCGTGATGCCGGACAGCAAAACGCCCGACGCCTGCGCAATGCAGAGGCCGGGCGTTGCCGGGTAAACGGTCGCCGTTATTCGGTGGCGCCAGTATCCGCGAACTTGCTCATCACAAAACCGGCAAACTCTTCGACGGTCATTTTCTGGCCGTTGAAGTCCACCTGGTTGTTGGAGTAATGCAAATTGGTGACGATGTTGTTGCCATCCAGTTTTGCCAGTTGGCTGCCAACCGCCATGCTGCTGAACATGTCTGCGGTGGCGGTGGCCTGGTCGGCAATCAGCTTGGCGTCGGTCTGACCGTCGATTTGCGATTGCACGGTCAATACATCGACCAGCATGGGTTTGGACACTTGCAGCTTGAAGTCCAGCAGCGCGATCAACTGCCTGACCAACTGATCGGTCGGCAGGTCGATGGCTTGTGGCTTGGTCAGGTCGAGCACCATGTTGGCGCGGCTCTCACCATTGGCGGTGTTGAACGACAGGTTTTCCAGGGCCACCCGCGGACCGGCCGCCAGCAGTTTTTCCAGGCTGGATTTGAGCAGTGCCTCTTCGGCTTCGGTCAGTTTCAGCTCCGGTACAGGCAAACCGGCCGCCGTTGCTTCGGCCGCCGCCCTTTCATATGGCTGCAGTTTGCTCTGGTAAACCTGCATCAACGACAGGGTGGCCGGGATGTCGAGGTTCTTCAGGCTCATGGCCAGCGCACCGGAACCGACGGTCTTACCGTTCAGGGACACTTCGCCGACCTTGTAATCGGCGCGCCCGGAGGCGCTGCTGCCCGACTCTTCAGTCAGGTTTTTCATCTCGAATTTCTTGAAGTCCAGCACCGATTGCTTGACGCCAAAAGTCGATTTGCCGCTGGCCAGTTCAAGGACGTTCTCGCCGGTGTAGAAACCGTAGGTACTTTTTGTCAGGTTGCTGGCCAGGGTCAGGCCGTTCAATTCAACCTGCACCGGTGCCTGGTCTTCGGAAACGGTGGTCAACTTCAAGCTGTCCATGTAGCCGTTGGCCTTGACCTTCTGCGCCTTGGCGCTGGCGTCGACGTCGATGCTCAAGCCGGAGAACTTCATGCTCGACTTGTCATCCAGCGCCATCTCCAGCGGCTGCAACTCGAGGGTGCCCTTGGTGGCGTTGTCATAACCGATGTTGACCACGCCGGTCAGCGGGGATTTGTCCTTGGCGGCGGCAAACCACTTCTCGGTGAGCGGGGTCTTTTCCAGTTCGTAGTGACTGGTCGCCAGGACCGGCAGCCACTTCAGCGACATCAGCCGCGAGAACGGCAACGGGCCGTGTTCGATGTGATCGACAAACAGCAGCTCGACCGGCGCTTCGCCGAACATTTCACCTTCGCCCTTGAGGCGATAGTGCGCGGTGCTGCTGAATACATGACGTTCCAGCGACACCAGTTCCAGCGACGCGGTACCGTTGGAACCCACCATGGCCGCTTGCAGTTCCTTGTTGGCGTCGGCAATCGAGGTGTTCAACACACCTTCGAGCCTGGTGCTGGTGAACCACGCTCCGCCTGCGCTGATGGCACCGATGGCGACAACGATTCCCAGTAGCACGCCTGCTGATTTATTCATGTATGACCCGTTCAATGTCCGCTGTTGAAAGTGAGGTCGTCTTCCCTGAACCCATGACGGGTTACGGCTCGACTGCGCTGAAAGTGGAATGGAGATTAGCATCAGGCGCGACGAACGGCCCAATGATTAAAGGTGAAGGAGTGTCTTGGGGTTGTTCACAGGGTTGGGGATTATTTGCGCCTATGCAATCGCCTTCGCGAGCAAGCCCGCTCCCACATTGAAATGTGTACTCCTGTGGGAGCGGCGGTGCGGCGATCCGACTTGCTCGCGAAGGCGTCGGTACAGCCAATATCGAGATCTCAGGAATACTGGACCTCAATCTCATCCAGTTGATGATCAAAGCTTTTGAGCCGCGCCGTCCAGGTGTACACCAGCACTTCGAAGTCGCGGTTGATCACCGCCCCGCCTGTCACTTCCGCGCGCGGATCGCAGACGTCCAGTTGATAGCGTTCGCGGGCCATGGCCGTGGCGACATCGGCCAGCTCCCGGGCATTGTTGAGCCAGTGCCGACCGTCGTCAGCCACTTGCCGGTCCAGCGCCACGCATTGTTTTTTCAGGGTATCGAGGCTTTTTTCCAGCGGTGTACCGGTCAATTCGCCCATGACTTCCTGAAACGTGCGCCCCGGTTGCCAGTAACTGCCCCAGAAATAACGGTCGAACACCGTTTCGACACGGCGCAACGCAACCTTGGTGTCCCAGATCAGGACCAGGGTCTTGCCTTGTTCGAGTTGTCTTTTCTTGATGCGTTGATTCTGGACCGAGGCCCAGGCCACCGCCGCAACGGACATCACGGCAATCAGTGCGACGGCACTGTCGAGGAACACCAGAGCCTTGTCGATCTGGTGGGCCAGCATGATGCCGTAGAAATAGGTGGCCGACAGCAGCACCAACGCCACGATGGCGCACCAGAAACCGAGAGCGTAAGGGTTTTTCATTATTGGTTTCCCCCTGACCTGCGCGAGCCTTGTGCGAAGAAAGAGCGCTTTGCACGGGGCGCCCTCCCAACACTTCAAAGCATAGCAACGGCCTCAGGGTTTGCCGGGGTTCGACGCTTGCGTTCGTCCGCTTTCCCAGCCGCCGCCCAGCGCGAGGAACAAATCGATCTGGCTGGCGGCAACCTGGGTGTTCGCGGCCGCCAGTTGCGCCGTGACATCGATGTAGGTGCGCGTGGCTTGCAGGTCGGCCAGGAACGAGGCGCGGCCGGCCTGGAAGAAGCGGTGGGTCTGGTCGGCGGCCAGTTTTGCCGATTGCTCGGCGTCCGCCAGGGCATCGCGGCGTTGCAGTAACGCGGTGTACTGGGCGAGGCCGGTCTGGGTCTCGCGAATGGCGTTGAGCACCACCCCATCGAAATGCGCCAGCGTCGCCTGGGTCACCGCTTCGGCTTCGCGGATGCGCGCCCGGGCGCCGTTGGTCGGCACCTTCCAGGTCAGCGACGGACCGAAGCCCCAGCGGTTGGTAGACGGATCGCCAAGATCGTCCAGGATACCGACGGTACCGATGGTCGCGCCGATGCTGATGTTCGGGTACAGCTCACCCGTGGCGACGCCAATACCGGCCGTCGCGGCTGCCAGTCGCCGCTCGGCCTGCCGCACATCGGGACGACGCTTGAGCAACGCGGCGCCATCGCCCACCGGAATCAGTTGCGCGATTTTTGGCAGCTCGTCGCAGGTGGCGGTGCCGGCCGGCAGTTGGTCCACCGGCTTGGCCAGCAACATCGACAAGCGGTACAGACCGGCCTGACGCGACGCTTCATAGCGCGGCATGTCGGCGCGCAGGGATTTGAATTGGGTTTGCGAGCGGGTGACCTGGGTTTCGTCGCCACGCCCGGCATCGCGCAGACGCTGGATCAGCGTGGTGCTCTGGGCTTGCAGGTCGAGGGAGTGCTGGGCAATTTCCCGCTCTTCATTGGCCGCGCACACTTGGGTGTAGGCCCGGACCACGTCGGCCACGACAGTGATGCGTGCGGTATCGGCGGCGGCCTGCGTCGCATCGGCATTGGCCTTGGCCGCTTCGATACCGCGTTGCAAGGTACCGAACAGGTCGAACTGGTAAGACGCGCTGATGCCGATATCGCCGATGTTGGCCACCGGCACTTTTTCCGGTATCAAGAACGCTTGGCCAGACTCCTGCAAGCGCTGGGCGCCCATTTGCACGCCGCCGCTCCAGCCGCCCGCCGCTTCGGCCTCATCGACCTGCGCACGAGACCGCGACAGGCTGGCCGCCGCCACGCGCAAATCGGTGTTGGAGGCCATGGCCTGCTGCACCAACTGGTCGAGTCGCGGGTCCTGATACAAACGCCACCAATCGGCCGGCACCGGTGCGGAAACCACCGGTTTGCCATCGACCGCCAGATCGCCCTGGAAGTCTGGGCGATGGACAGCCGCCTCTTCGGGCAGATGATAATCCGGCCCGACCATCTGACATGCCGACAGCAGCAAACCCATTCCGGCGACCGCCAAACCCGAGGCCTTGCTCATTGCGCCGGCTCCCGTTTCTGCTCGTCGATGATCGATACCGTGGCGGTGCGCCCGGCGATCATGCGGAAGTCGTCCGGCACGTCATCGAAGGCGATGCGCACCGGAATCCGCTGGGCCAGCCGCACCCAACTGAATGCCGGGTTGACGTTGGGCAACAGGTTGTTGCCGCTGGTGCGATCACGGTCTTCGATACCGGCAACGATGCTCTCAACATGCCCGCGCAGGCGCGCATTGTCGCCGATCACCCGGATGTCGACGCTCTGCCCGATATGGATGCCGTTCAGCTTGGTTTCTTCGAAATAGCCGTCGATGTGGAACGAATTGCTGTCGACCACCGACAACACCGGCCGGCCGGCGCTGACGAACTCCTGGGTCCGTGGCGCACGGTCGTTGACGTAGCCGTCCACCGGGCTGCGGATCACCGAGCGATCGAGGTTCAGTTGTGCGCTGTCCACCGCCACCTGGGCTTCCATCAACGCCACTTGGGCACGAGCCACTTTCGATTGGCTTTCTTCCAGTTGCTCACCCGGCACCAGGTTACCAAGGCCTTTGTTTCGCTTGGCCTCACGCTGGGCCTGGGCCAGGGTTTCCTCGCGATCGGCGACGGCCGCTTTCGCTTGGCGCAGGGCCAGCCTGAAGCGGTCGGGATCGATGCTGAACAGCACCTGGCCGCGCTTGACCAACTGGTTGTCGCGCACCTCCACTTGCTGGATCAGCCCGGAAACGTCCGGGGCGATTTGCACGATGTCGGCACGGATGTGCCCGTCGCGGGTCCAGGGCGCGAACATGTAATACATCACCATGCGCCAGACCACGACAACGGCGAAGCTCACGATCAGCAGGGTCAACACCACGCGACCAAGGGTTAGAAACGGTTTTTTCATGTCATCAGGTATCGACTGAGTGAGTCCACGGCGCCAAGCAGCAGGGCGTAGAGGGCCACGTTGAACAATGCCCGGTGCCAGACCAGACGGTAAAAGTGCAGGCGCGTCAGCACCCCGTGCACCAACAGGTAAAACACATACGTAATGCCCATCAGCACCAGCAGCGTGGGCAGGAACACCCCGCTGAGATCCAGGTCACCGATCATAGGGGCGCTCCATCAATGCCATGGGGAAGCGGTTCTTCGGGCTCGACGGAACCGACGAATTCGACGCCGGGCAACAAGGCCAGGCGCAGGCCGCTCAGGGCGTGCAGCAAATGCCGGCGGGTTTCATCATCGCCGGCACCGCTGAGGGCGCGACGCGTGCGATCGAGGGTCATCAGCAACGGGCTCGGTGCCGGCAAGCGCTCACCAGCCTTGAGGCAGGCCTTGAAGTACTCGCCAACCTCGGCCACCACCTGGCGCAGCAGCACCTGCGGAACACCGAGGATCCGCGGCGTATAAGCGAGCAGGTCCAACAGATTCAGCGCCACTCGCACTTCGCGCAGCGCCACGCCGGAGTCCTGGCCGGTCATGGCCAGGCGTGGCAGATGCTGCATCAGCCGATCGAGCATCCGTATGCCCAGCAGTCGATGCTCAGACAACGTGGCCGGCTCGGCGAGGCCGACAATGTCGCGCCAACTGAAACGGGTCAGGCGCTTGGCTGCCAGTTCGGCACCGAACGGCCGGGCGATCAGGGTCCAGATGAACGCGAACAGCAACCCCATGGGACCGGCCAGGTTGGAGTTGGCGAAACTGAGGAAGTCCGCGTCGTAGGCACCCTGAATGCTGATGAAGGACGAAGTGTTGACCAGGGTCAGCAGCATGCCCAGGTAAAACTGCGGTTTGACCGTCAGGGTACCGACGCAAATGAACGGCACGGCAAACGCCAGCACCAGCATCGGAAAGTCATGCAGGTTGGGCAGCACCAGAAACAGATAAAGGCTGGCGAACACCACCGACATCGCCGTCCAGAAAAAGAACCGGTAAATCTGCGGCGCCGGGTCGTCCATCGAGGCGAAGAAGCTACAGGCCACCGCCGCCAGGATCACTGCGCTGCCGCCATCGGTCCAGCCGAGCAGAATCCACAGCACCGAGGCGACGATAATCGCGGTCACGGTGGACGCCGCGGAATAAAACATCAGGCCGCGATCCAGAAACGGGCTCAGCCGTCCCAGCCGCCAATGCCGATACACCGCGCGCCAATTGTCCTGGCTTTCGCACAGGATGGCGTATTGCAGGCTGCGGCAGTCCTGCCACAAATCGATCCACTCGCCGAGGCGATAAATCGCGTTGGAGAACAGCAGTTGCTTGCGGTCATCCAGTGCCTGGGGAGCAGGCTGCAGGGCCTCAAGTTGATCCTTCAGGGCTTGCCAGCGGTCGAGATCGGCATCTTTATGCCCAAGCCATTCGGTGGTGGCCGTCAGCAACGGCGCGAACTTGTCCACAAGCTCGGGGGTGCGCCGTTCCAATGCGTAAAGCGCGTCGTCGAGGGCATCGATCACTGGCAGCAGGTGAATCATCCGCCCGCGCAATTCCTTGGTGTTGCGCACCGTCTGCGGACGTGAGCCTTCGTGGGGCAACTGACCGATCATCAACTCCAGGGAGTTGAAGGTGGCGACCATCGATGCCCGCAACGCGCTGACTTCTTCAGGCTGCACGTTGCGGCTGAGGAAGCGCAGGCTGTAGGTCGATGCATCAGTAAACCATTTGCTGACCGAATCATTGAACACCGGCGCCAGACGCCGGGGCCAGAACATGGCACCCACCACCGCCGCCACGGCAATACCCAGAAAGATTTCTTCGGTCCGTGCTTCGGCCACGTCCCACACCCCCAACGGGTTATTCACCACCGGCAGGGCGATCAACGGCAAGGTGTAACCGGCGAGCATCAAGGCGTAGTTGTTGGCCGTGCGCAAATGCAGGGACAGAAACAGCAGCGTGCCGGTCCACAGTCCAATCACCACTACCAGCACGTAAGGGCTCTGTACGAACATCGGCACGAACAAAACCGCCGCAGCAGCGCCGACAAACGTGCCGATTGCCCGGTACAGCGCCTTGGAAGTGGTCGGCCCGAGAAATGGATTGGAAACGATGTACACCGTGGCCATCGCCCAGTACGGACGGGGCATCTGCATGAGCAAGGCGATGTACAACGCGATCATCGATGCGGCGAAGGTACGGACCCCGTAGAACCAGTCCCGCGCAGGGGGCATGCCAGAGAAAAATCCGTTCAAGGGTTGGCCACCGACGGCGGCGTGGCCGCTTCAAATGCTCTCAGTACCCGCAGCGTAGCTTCCAGGTCACTTTGGTCAATGCCTTCAAGTACTTCCTGGCGCAGGCGCACCAGTTCCACTTCGACCGCCTGCACCAGGTCCCGACCGGTTTCGGTCAGGCTCAGGCATTTGGCGCGGCGGTCCTGTGCATCTTCGGTCCGGCAGACGTAACCGGCATGGCACAGTTGATCGAGCAGGCGCACCAGCGACGGACTCTCCATGCCCGCGGCTTGCGCCACCGTCACCTGGCGCACGCCCTCGCCCAGGCGTCCGATCATCAACAGCGGAACGGCGCAGGCTTCGGAGATTCCATAGTTGACCAGCGTGGTCTGGCAGATTTTGCGCCAATGCCTGGCGGCCACCACCATGGCACTGCTGATGTTCATCTGGAGGACGTCGAGGTTATTCGGCACGAGGGAAAACACACACTGTTAGTTTGCTAACTATCAATATCGCATTGGAGGGGATTTTTCGTCAAGTTTTGAAACAATTCTCGCGCCAGCACACCACTCGTTAGCTGCTGCGCCCCTTTCTTAACATCACATCCAGTTGATCCACCACCTCCGCCCAATCCGCGTCATCGAGAATCTCGTCACGCAGGAGACACGCCTGGCTCGGGCTCCAGAAAAATGCATCCGCAAGGTGCAGATCCGGTTTGAGCGGTGAATGGGTGGCGATGAATTTATCGATGCTTTCGGCGTCGTCCGGCAGGCCGAGTTGCTTGAACAGCGAAGGAAGGTTGTGGGTCGGGTTTTCCATGTCTAGCTCCTGCGAACCGATTAAGGGACCGCTGCGCGGTCATCGCGAGCAGGCTCGCTCCTACAGGTTATGTGATCGACACAGATCCGTGTGGGAGCGGGCTTGCCCGCGATGACGTCAGCATTGACGAAACAAAACTCAATGACTCAACTCCCGCACCTCGGCATGCGGCACCATTTTCAGGAACTCGGGCACGTCCATGCGCACCAGGTTGACGTGGTTGCCGGCCTCCAGATAGATGTCTTTCTGCCGGGTCAGCAGCGGATCGATGACCACATCCAAGCCATAGGACTCGCCCAGCGCCGGTACGGCGCCGCGTTCGCAATCGTCGAACAGGTGCGCCAGGTTGCTTTCGCGGGAAACCTGCCACTCACCGCTGCTGCGGACTTTGCTCAGGTCAAGGTGACGGCTGGCGGGCAGTACGGCCATCAAGTAATGCCCATGGTGATCGTCGAGGATCACCGATTTTGCCACCCGTTCGGCAGGAATACCTGCGACCCGTGCCGTTTCGAGGCTGCTGGCCGAGTGTGGGTGGCTGACGATGTCATATTCGCATTGAGCCTTTTCCAGGCTTCGCTGCACGGTTCTTGCCATACGCATGATGCACCTCGGTGTCCGCAACAACCGCTGACGGACGATGGTTAACATTTCTTTCGGTACTGAAAGTCTAGGCCCGATGGCGCGTTCCGGCGGGAATTCCGCCCATCGGACGTCGTCGACAGTTGAGCAAAATTCATACAACCGGCGGGTCAACTAAACTGTCTACAGAGCCACCCCAAGACTCTCCCGGAGGGTCACGTGAACACGCGTTGTTGTGCCGTTGCGTTGCTGTTGGCGTTGTGCGGATCAGTCTGCGCCGCCGACACGGTTGTGTTGCTGGTGCCCAACCCCATCGGGATCTGGCTGATCACCTTCGGCCTCGCGTTCCTGATCGCTGAGGCGGCCCTGCCCAATTACGGCGTGATCGGCCTGGGCGGCATCGTGATGTTCGTGATCGGCGCAGTGATCCTGACCAATACCGATGTGCCCGAGCCGCTGATGATCGGCCTGGGACTGGTCAGCGCGCTGTTGCTGGTCTACCTGGTGATTCACGCCCTGAAGACCCGACCACGGCACACCGTCAGCGGTGATGCCGGGCTGGTCGGTAGCGTGACCGCGGTGACATCCATACAGGCCGGCAATGCCTATGGCGGCTGGGTGCATCTGCAAGGAGAACGATGGCAAGTGCTTAGCGCGACGCCGCTGCAACCCGGGCAATGGGTGCGGGTAGTGGGGCGCAAGGGTTTGCTGCTGCAAGTGGCCGCGGCTGACGCGGCGCCGGGCGGAGAATAGTCATGGGTTTGCAATTGGGTCTTGTCGCGCTGCTATTGTTGATCATCGCACTGGCGGGGGGGACGTTCCGCATCCTGCGCGAATACGAGCGCGGCGTGGTGTTCCAGCTCGGGCGCTTCTGGCAGGTCAAGGGACCCGGCCTGATCCTGCTGATCCCGGTGGTCCAGCAAATGGTCAGGGTCGATTTGCGGACCGTGGTGCTGGACGTTCCGCCGCAAGACGTGATCACCCGCGACAACGTGTCGGTCAAGGTCAACGCGGTGCTGTATTTCCGTGTGCTCGATCCGCAGAAGGCAATCATCCAGGTCGAGGACTTCCTCGCCGCCACCAGCCAACTGGCGCAAACCACGCTGCGGGCGGTACTGGGTAAACACGAACTGGACGAACTGTTGGCCGAACGCGAACGGTTGAACCTGGACATCCAGCAAGTGCTCGACGCCCAGACCGACGCCTGGGGCATCAAGGTCGCCAACGTCGAGATCAAACACGTGGACCTCAATGAATCGATGATCCGCGCCATCGCCAAGCAGGCCGAAGCCGAACGGGAACGGCGAGCCAAGGTGATCCACGCCGAAGGTGAATTGCAGGCCTCGGAAAAACTCATGCAGGCCGCCGAAATGCTTGGCCGCCAACCGGGGGCCATGCAGTTGCGCTACATGCAGACCCTGAGTTCGATTGCCGGCGACAAGAGCTCGACCATCGTCTTTCCGCTGCCGATCGAGTTGCTCAAGGGCATGGCGGACTTGTCGTCGAAACCCTGAACACTGGCCGGTTCAGGGCCTGGGCAGTACTGCGGATTCACCGAGCCAGGTCAACAGTCGATCAAGGCAGGCCTCGACCGTTTGTGTCCCGGTATCGAGCACCAGCGCCGCGTCAACCGGGGCCTGATATGGCGCAGACACCCCGGTAAACCCGGCCAACTCACCGCGCCGGGCGCGGGCATAGTGACCTTTCGGATCACGTTGCTCGCACACTGCCAGGGTCGCGCTGCACCAGACCTCCCGGTAATCGTTACCGAGTCGCCGGGCGAACACATCGCGCAATTCCACCAGGGGCGCGATCATCGCCAGGATCACGATTTGTCCGTTTTCCACGAGCAACGACGCCAGTTCGCTGGCGCGGCGAATGTTTTCCTGACGATCGCTGTCGCTGAAGCCCAGGTCTCGATTGAGCCCCACCCGCAACCCGTCACCATCGAGCACCACGCTCTGCAGTCCGTGGGCAAACAACTCCGCGTGCAGCGCTTGCGCGAGGGTCGACTTGCCCGCCGCCGGCAGGCCGGTCAGCAGTATCGCCGCGCCGCGATGACCATTGCGCCGCTCGCGCTGGGCTCGGCTGATGCTGGCGCTCGGCGCCTTCACGTCAGCGCGCGGGGACATGCGTCACCGGAACCGTAATATCGCCTGCCGCCCAGGCCGCTTCGCGGTTCGCCAGGGCCGTGGCGATGGACTGTACTTGCGTCGATTGCACCTGATCCGGCAGCGGGTCGAGGCCGGCACTGGCGAAAATTTGCCCATAGGCGTTGCGCAGGTCGGCGTAGGACAGGTCTCGACGCAGATCGGCCTGCAAGGTGTTCAACTCACCCTGAATCAGATCCAGTTCGCCGATGCCCTCTGCCTGGTGACGGTTGCGCAACTGACCGACGATTTGCCCGTCGATGTCCGACAATTGCTGATTGGTCTTGAACTGGCGCAACGCCTCGCGGTAGTTGGCATTGGCCACATACAGCTGCGCCAGCACCGCAATCGACATCGCCTGACGGCGCGCGGTGGCGACTTCTTCACCGGCCTTGGCCACGTCGATCGCCGCAGGCGCCGAGATCACGTTGAACAGGTTCCAGGTGACTTTGACGCCGTAGTCGGCCCAGCCTTGTTCCACCAGGAACGAGTTGCTGTCGTAATGCCCGCCAGCGGAGAACTCCAGGCCCGGCAGCAGGCGCAACATGGCTTTGCGGGTCTCGGCGGCGCTGATGCGGCTCTGATAGTCCTGTTCACGCAGTTCCGGGCGACTGGTCAGGGCTTCCTGTTCGAGGCTGGCCAGATCGACCTTGAGCTCGGGAATTTCATAACCGTTATCGGTCGCCAGGGTCAGTTCCGTGCCCATTGGCAGGTTGATCAGGGTCGCCAGCTCGGTCTTCGCCAGCGACAACGCACGACGCTGCTCTTCCAGTTGGCGTGTCGCTTCGATCAGCGAGCGCTGATAACCGAGGGCCTGCACCGGATCGCCAATGCGTTGCTGGCTCATGCTCTGGCTGTTGTTGCGCGCGGTTTCGACCCGCGCCATGAGGCTGTCGATCTGCGTGAGCAGACGCTCGGCAGCCATCGCCCGCCAGTACGCCGAGCGCACGTCCTGGACGATGGTGTTGATCACCTTGCGCCGACGCTCCTGAACGATCAGGCGCTGGTCGCCTTGCTGCTTGGCGCTGATGTAACTGACACCGAAATCGAGCACGTTCCAGACCATGGTCAGGTCCGCCACGTCACGGTCGCGGTCCTGGGAGGTCGAAGGTTCCAGGGACTGCGTGCCGGTGCGCACACTCTGGCTGCTGGAGGCGTTGACGTTATTGCGGCCCACGTATCCGGCGTCCAGCGCCATGCGCGGCAGCATGTCGAAACTGGCGAGGTCGAGCTGACGCTTGGCCAGAGCCTCTTCCATGATTTTCAACCGGCCTTCGAGGTTGTACTTCACCGCACGGGCCATGGCCTGGTGCAGGGTCAACGGGCCGCCAAGAGGCTCCTGCCCCTTGTACATGCTTTGCAGGTCACTTTTGGCCCGCTGCTCACTGACACTGCGTTCGATCGGCTCACTGGTCACGGCGCATCCGCTGATCGCCAGTGCCAGCAGGCTGGCTCCAAACAACTTATGACTTCTCTTCATCCTTGCATCGCCCCTGGGTGCCGCATCACAAGTGGAGGTTTTCATCAGGCCTGCATTTCGCTGATGCCGGCCAGTTTCAAAGCGGCGGCCAGGTTATCGACCTGCTGCTTCTCGTTGTCTTTGAGCTGTTGCAATTGCTGGCCCAGGGTCGGTGCGCCAAACACCCCGCGCAGGCCCTGGGAAACATCGCCGGACTTGATCGACTGGCTGCCAAAGGCATTCAACGAATCACGCTCGGCACCGCTGTCCTGATTGAACAGGCTCGACAGCGTGCTGGTGCTGAACACACCGCCGTCGCCGCCGCCGAAACCGAGGAAACCATGCCCCGAACCATCGCCACCGCCGTCATTGCCGCTGAAAACCTGTGCGATGAAACTCGGGGTCAATGCGCCGTGATTCATGAAAATATCGCCCAACGGCCGGATGCCATTGCCGATCACCCGCTGTTCGAACAACGGCTGGAAGGTCAACGGTGAACCGAGGTTGCCCGTCGGAGGCGTGAAAATGGCCGGTTGCAGCGGCACGTTGGGCACATCAGGCAGCGTCACCGAGTTCAGCGGCACCACCGGCGGCAGCGTGTTGATTGTGAAATTGTCGGATTGGCTCACGCCGCTGCCGCTGTTGCCGGCCATGTCGCTGATACCGGCATAGTCGATGCTGATCACGTTGCTGGCGATATTGACGTTGGCGGCCGGTGTCAGGGTCGCCGTCCAGGTCTTGCCGCCATCGCTGCTGCTCAGGTCGGACAAGGTGCCGTTGGCAATACTGATGTCGGACAAATCAAAACCGCTGACCGCTTCGTTGAAGGTGATGGTCACCTGCGAAGTCTGACCCACCCCCAGGTTCGGATTGGCGACCACGATGGTGGCGGTCGGAATCTGGGTGTCAATGGCGTAGGTATTGGAGTTGACCGTGCCGCTGCCGGCGTTGCCGGCCAGATCCTGTACACCTGCCGTGTTCAGCACGATGGTGTTGCTGGTGTCGGTGATGTCGACCGTCGGGGTGAAGGTGGCGGTCCAGGTGGTCCCGCCATCGCTGGAACTGACATTGCTCAGGGTGCCGTTGGCGATGGTCAAGTCACTGTTGTCGAAACCGCTCACCGCTTCGCTGAAGGTAATGGTCACCAATGAGGTTTCGCCGGTACTCAGCGCTGTGTCGGCAACCACGATGGTCGCGGTCGGCAGCGCGGTGTCGATGGCAAGATTACTCGAATCGGTGGTGCCAGACCCCGTGTTGCCCGACGCATTGGCCACGCCGCTATTGTCGAGGGTGATCAGGTTGTTGGCGTCAGTAATGCCCGAGGTTGGCGTAAAGGTCGCCGTCCAGGTGATCCCGCCGTCGCTGCTGCTGACGCTGCTCAATGTACCGTTGGTGATGGCCAGGTCAGCGTTGCTGAATCCGCTGACCGCCTCACTGAAGGTGATGGTCACCAGGGTCGTTTGGCCGGCCTTGAGTGCCGTGTCGGCGATCACGATGCTGGCGCTCGGCACGCTGGTTTGTACCAGGTAATTCGCCGAGTCGGTCACTCCGCTCCCGGCGTTGCCTGCCGCGTCGGAGACACCGCTGTTGTCCAGGGTGATGAGGTTACTGGTGTCGGTGATCGCGGCCGTCGGGGTGAAAGTCGCAGTCCAGGTAACGCCACCGTCGCTGCTGCTCAACCCGCTCAAGGTGCCGTTGGCAACACTCAGGTCAGAACTGTCCAGACCACTGACCGCTTCGCTGAAGGTGATGGTCACCAGGGTCGTTTCGCCGGGATGCAGGTCGGTGTCCGCCATGACAATGGTGGCGGTCGGGCGTTGGTTGTCGATCGCGTAATTGTTCGAATCGGTGGTGCCGCTGCCGGTGTTGCCGGCCGCATCGGCCACCCCGGTGTTGTCCAGAGTGATCAGGTTGGTCGCATCGGTGATGCTGGCCGTCGGCGTCAGGGTGGCGGTCCAGGTGATGCCGCCGTCGCTGCTGCTCACCGCACTCAAGGTGCCATTGGCGATGGTCAGGTTGGCGTTGCTGAAACCGGTCACTGCTTCGCTGAAGGTGATGGTCACCAGCGAGGTTTCGCCGATGTTCAGGGCATTGTCGGCGACCACGATGGTGGCGGTCGGGCGCTGGGTGTCGATGGCGTAGTTGTTGGAGTCGGTGGTGCCGCTGCCGGCGTTGCCCGAGCCATTTTGCACACCGCTGTTATCCAGGGTGATGACGTTGCTGGTGTCGGTGATGGCGCTGGTCGGGGTGAAGGTCGCGATCCAGGTGACGCCGCCGTCGCTGCTGCTGACGGAGGTCAAGGTGCCGTTGGCAATGGTCAGGTCGGCATTAGTGAAACCGCTCACCGCTTCGCTGAAGGTAATGGTCACCAACGACGTTTCACCGATTTTCAATGCATTGTCGGCCACCACGATGGTCGCCGTCGGCAGCACCGTATCGATGGTGTAGTTGCCGGAGTTGGTGGTGCCGCTGCCGGTGTTGCCGGCCAAATCGGTCACACCGGTATTGTTCAGGGTGATGATGTTGCTCGTGTCATTCACGCCGGCGGTCGGGGTGAAGGTCGCGGTCCAGGTAATCCCGCCGTCGCTGCTGCTGACTGCGCTCAGCGTGCCGTTGGCGATGCTCAAGTCACTGTTGTCGAAACCGGTCACCGCCTCGGAGAAGGTGATGGTCACCAGCGAGGTTTCGTCGGCACTCAGGGTCCCGTCCGCCAGGACGATGGTCGCGGTGGGGCGGAGCGTGTCGATGGCGTAGTTATTGGAATCGGTGGTGCCACTGACGGCGTTGCCCGACAGGTCGCTGATCCCCGTGTTGTCCAGGGTGATCAGGTTGGTCGTGTCGTTGATGCTGGCGGAAGGTGTGAAGGTTGCGGTCCAGGTGATGCCGCCGTCGCTGCTGCTCACCGCGGTGAGCGTACCGTTGGCGATGGTCAGGTCGGCATTGGTGAAACCGCTCACTGCCTCGCTGAAGGTGATGGTCACCAGCGAGGTTTCACCGATTCTCAGCGCCGTGTCCGCGACCACGATGGTGGCCGTCGGGCGCACGGTGTCGATGGCATAGTTGTTGGAATCGGTGGTGCCGCTGCCGGCGTTGCCCGAGCCATTTTGCACACCGGTGTTGTCCAGGGTGATCAAGTTGGTCGTGTCGGTGATGGCGCTGGTCGGGGTGAAGGTCGCGATCCAGGTGACGCCGCCGTCGCCGCTGCTGACGGAGGTCAAGGTGCCGTTGGCGATGGTCAGGTCGGCATTGGTGAAACCGCTCACCGCTTCGCTGAAGGTAATGGTCACCAGCGACATTTCACCGATTTTCAACGCATTGTCGGCGATCACGATGGTCGCCGTCGGCAGCACCGTATCGATGGTGTAGTTGGCGGAGTTGGTGGTGCCGCTCCCGGTGTTGCCGGCCACGTCGGTGATACCGGTATTGTTCAGGGTGATGATATTGCTCGAATCATTCACGCCGACGGTCGGGGTGAAGGTCGCGGTCCAGGTGATGCCGCCGTCACTGCTGCTCACCGCGGTGAGCGTACCGTTGGCGATGCTCAGGTCGGCGTTGGTGAAACCGCTCACCGCTTCGGAGAAGGTGATGGTCACCAACGACGTTTCGCCGGCACTCAGGGTCGCGTCCGCCAGGACGATGGTGGCCGTCGGACGCTGGCTGTCGACGGCGTAGTTGTTGGAGTCGGTGGTGCCGCTGCCAGTATTGCCGGCCCCATCGGTCACCCCGGTGTTGTCCAGGGTAATCAGGTTGGTTGCATCGGTGATGCTCGCCGCCGGTGTCAGGGTCGCGGTCCAGGTGATGTTATCGCTGGTGCTCAGACTGCTCAGGGTACCGTTGCTCACGGTCAGGTCGGCAATGCTGAAGCCAGTCACCGCCTCGGAAAAGGTGATGGTCACCACCGATGTCTGACCCACCGCCAGCGCCGAGTCCGCAACCACGACGGTGGCCGTCGGGCGCACGGTGTCGATGGCATAGTTGTTGGAGTCGGTGGTGCCGCTGCCGGCGTTGCCCGAGCCATTTTGCACACCACTGTTATCCAGGGTGATGACGTTGCTGGTGTCGGTGATGGCGCTGGTCGGGGTGAAGGTCGCAATCCAGGTGATGCCGCCGTCGCTGCTGCTCACCGCAGTGAGTGTACCGTTGGCGATGGTCAGGTCGGCGTTGGTGAAACCGCTCACCGCTTCGCTGAAGGTAATGGTCACCAGCGACGTTTCACCGATTTTCAATGCATTGTCGGCTACCACGATGGTTGCCGTCGGCAGCACCGTATCGATGGTGTAGTTGCCGGAGTTGGTGGTGCCGCTGCCGGTGTTGCCCGCCAAATCGCTGACCCCGGTGTTGTTCAGGGTGATCAGGTTGCTTGAGTCATTCACGCCGACGGTCGGGGTGAAGGTGGCGGTCCAGGTGATGCCGCCGTCACTGCTGCTCACTGCAGTGAGCGTACCGTTGGCGATGCTCAGGTCGGCGTTGGTGAAGCCGCTCACCGCTTCGCTGAAGGTGATGGTCACCAGCGAGGTTTCGCCTGCACTCAGGGTAGCGTCTGCCAGGACGATGGTCGCGGTGGGTCGAACCGTGTCGATGGCGAAGTTATTGGAATCGGTGGTGCCGCTACCGGCGTTGCCCGCCAGGTCGCTGATCCCTGTGTTGTCCAGGGTGATCAGGTTGGTCGTGTCGGAGATGCTCGCAGAAGGCGTGAAGGTCGCCGTCCAGGTGATGCCGCCGTCGCTGCTGCTCACCGCCGTGAGTGTACCGTTGGCGATGGTCAGGTCGGCGTTGGTGAAGCCGCTCACCGCCTCGCTGAAGGTGATCGTCACCAGCGAGGTTTCGCCGATTTTCAGCGCCGTGTCCGAGACCACGATGGTGGCCGTCGGGCGCACGGTGTCGATGGCATAGTTGTTGGAGTCGGTGGTGCCACTGCCCACGTTACCGCTGGCGACAGCCTGCACACCGGTGTTGTCCAGGGTGATCAGGTTGGTCGCGTCGGTGATGCTGGCAGTCGGGGTGAAGGTCGCCGTCCAGGTAATGCCGCCGTCACTGCTGCTCACCGCGGTGAGCGTACCGTTGGCGATCGTCAGGTCGGCGTTGGTGAAACCGGCTACGGCCTGATCGAAGGTGATGGTCACCAGTGACGTTTCGCCGATTTTCAGTGCGTTGTCGGCAACCACGATGGTCGCGGTTGGCGGGGCGGTGTCGATCACGTAGTTGTTCGAGTTGGTGGTGCCGCTCCCGGAGTTGCCCGCCAGATCGCTGACCCCGGTGTTGTTCAGGGTGATCAGGTTGGTCGGGTCATTGATGCTGGCGGTCGGAGTGAAGGTCGCGGTCCAGGTGATGCCGCCATCGCTGCTGCTCACCGCCGTGAGCGTACCGTTGGCAATCGTCAGGTCGGCGTTGGTGAAGCCGCTCACCGCCTCGCTGAAGGTAATGGTCACCAGCGAGGTTTCGCCCGCGGTCAGCGTCGTATCCGCGACCACGATGGTGGCCGTCGGGCGCACGGTGTCGATGGCGTAGTTGTTGGAGTCGGTGGTGCCGCTGCCGGCGTTACCCGACAGATCGCTGACCCCGGTGTTGTTCAGGGTGATCAGGTTGGTGGTGTCGTTGATGCTCGCCGAAGGCGTGAAAGTTGCGGTCCAGGTGATGCCGCCGTCACTGCTGCTCACCGCAGTGAGTGTGCCGTTGGCGATGTTCAGATCGGCGTTGGTGAAACCGCTCACCGCCTCGGAGAAGGTGATGGTCACCAGTGAGGTTTCGCCGATTCTCAGCGCCGTGTCCGCGACCACGATGGTGGCCGTCGGGCGCACGGTGTCGATCGCATAGTTGTTGGAATCGGTGGTGCCGCTGCCGGCGTTGCCCGCCAGGTCGCTGACCCCGGTGTTGTCCAGGGTGATCAGGTTGGTCATGTCGGTGATGCTGGCGCTCGGGGTGAAGATCGCCGTCCAGGTGATGCCGCCGTCGCTGCTGCTCACCGCCGTGAGTGTACCGTTGGCAATGGTCAGGTCCGCATTGGTGAACCCGGTCACCGCCTCGCTGAAGGTGATCGTCACCAGCGAGGTTTCGCCGATTTTCAGCGCCGTGTCCGCCACAACGATGGTGGCGGTTGGACGGAGCGTATCAATCGCATAGTTGTTCGAATCGGTGATGCCGCTGCCGGCGTTGCCCGACAGGTCGCTGACCCCGGTATTGTTCAGGGTGATCAGGTTGGTCGTGTCATTGACACTGGCCGTCGGGGTGAAGGTCGCGGTCCAGGTGACGCCGCCATCGCTGCTGCTCACCGCTGTAAGCGTACCGTTGGCAATCGTCAGGTCGGCATTGGTGAACCCGCTGACCGCTTCGCTGAACGTGATGGTCACCAGCGAGGTTTCACCAATGCTCAAGCTGGTATCGGCCACCACAAGGGTCGCGGTCGGGCGCACGGTATCGATAGCGTAGTTGTTCGAATCGGTGGTGCCGCTCCCGGCATTGCCCGCCAGGTCGCTGACCCCGGTGTTGTCCAGGGTGATGAGATTGGTCGTATCGGTGATGCTGGCGGTCGGGGTGAAGGTCCCCGTCCAGGTGATGCCGCCATCACTGCTGCTCACCGCCGTGAGCGTACCGTTGGCAATCGTCAGGTCGGCGTTGGTGAGGCCGGTGACCGCTTCGTTGAAGGTGATGGTCACCAGCGAGGTTTCGCCGACTCTCAGCGCATTGTCCGCCACCACGATGGTCGCGGTGGGGCGTACGGTGTCGACCGTGTAATTATTGGAGTTGGTGGTGCCGACGCCGGCGGTGCCCAGACCGTTTATCACTCCGGTGTTGTCCAGGGTGATGACGTTGGTCGTATCGGAAATACTGGCGGACGGCGTGAAGGTTGCTGTCCAGGTGATGCCGCCGTCACTACTGCTCACTGCAGTGAGCGTACCGTTGGCGATGGTCAGGTCGGCGTTGGTGAAACCGGTCACGGCCTCGGAAAAGGTGATCGTCACCAAGGACGTTTCGCCGATGCTCAGTGTGGTGTCAGCAACCACGATGGTCGCGGTCGGCGGTGGTGCATACGCGGTGTTGAGTACACCACCGTCGTTGTAGATGGTCGCGAAAGAGGTCGGCGAGGTGCCGGTTGAACCTCCACCCTGCGCGGTACCGCCTGCACCACTGGCCGCGGCATTACCGGCCAGGGCGGCGAAGTTGGCGGCAGTCATCAGCAGCGTGCCTTTGTTCCAGATCGCACCGACGCCCCGGCCGCCAATGCCGCCATTACTGGCATTGCTGCCTTGGCCACCGCCACCGCCACCGCCGCCACCGGCGCCGATGTTGTTGCTGATGGTCGACGTGCCAATGACGGTGATGGTGCCGCTGCTGGCGTTGTAGATCCCGCCCGCCGCGTTGCCGCCGGCGCCACCTACCTTGTCCCAACCGGCCCCGCCGCCGCCACCGCCAATGGAAATCGTGCCATTGGTGGCCGTCGCACCGTTACCGCCGTTGCTGTAATAGGAAACGCCCACCCCGCCAGCACCGCCAGTGGTGGTACCGCCGCGACCGCCCATGTGGGTGGCGTCATAACCGCCGCCGTAACCACCGACACCGCCGCTGCCCACCTGGCCGCCCAACGTGCCGGTACCCGGCCCGGCCGAACCGCCATGCCCGCCGCCCTGGCCGCCCAAGCCGCCGCCACCACCACCGCCACCGCCGTAAAAAGCGCCGGTGACACCGCCACCGCCACCGCCACCGGATGCGGCGTTGGAGGTCACGGTAACGTTTTTCAGGGTCAGAATCCCTGCGTTGAAAATCCCCCCGGCCATCGCGCCCGTGGCGCCGTAGCCACCGTTGCCGCCATTACCCGAGACCAGGCCACGGGTGATCACCAGGCCATCAAGCGTCACGGTGCTGCCAGGCGCCACTTCAATCACTCGGGTCTTGTACTGACCATCGAGAGTCACATCCGCCACACCGTCGTTGTTCAAGTCGCCATCAACGTAGACGTTCTTGTTGATCAGCAATTCGGAGGTCAACTGCACCGTCATGCCGGTGCTGAAAGTGACGATATCGCCGCTCTGCGCCGAGGCGAGGGCGGCACGCAACGAGCCGACGCCCGTGTTGGCGTTGTTGGTGGCGGTCCAGGTGGCCAAGCCCCACTGATAGTCGCTCATGGCCGTGGCCGAGAGGACGTTGGCGCTTTCAATGTTGCCGGTGACGATTTCCAGATCCCAGTCACCGCCCACGCCGGTACGGTTGCTCGAAGCCGCTACATCGCGGCCGGTCATTTGCGCCAGCGAGTCGACAAAGCTCAGGCCACGCTCGCCTTCGGCGGTGTAGCAGCCGTAGATCAGGATGTCGCCGCCAGCGTTCATGTCCTTGCCTATTTCCGCCAGCACCGCGCTGCGGGCGGCGACGTTGTCAGCCGACAGATAGCTGTCGCCCAGCCACAGGTCACCAGCGTTGCCGTGGGCGATGATCTGCACCGAGCTGACGCCCTGATGCTGATCGAGGTAGTCGGCTATCTGCTGCAGTCCATCCTTGCTCGCGTCCAGTTTCACGACCTGGGTCCCGGGCGCGACGCCTTTGAGCAGGCTGTCGGCATCTTTCACCCGGGAGTCGACGAACATCACGCTCTGCCCGGGCACCGCAACGGGGCTGGCCGCCGGTGTCGCATCGGCCTGGCCGTGGGTGTCCTTGCTGGCCGTCGGTTGATCGGCAGTCGGCGTCTTGGCGGCATCGGCTGTGGAATGGCTGTCGGCCTGGGCGGCGGTATCGGCGACCGTGGCGGCGACGGCGCCGTCGAACAGCATGCGCGGTTCAAGGGACATGATCATGGGCGCTGCTGGCGTCCGTTGGCCTTCGGCCACCCGTGACTTTGCCTTTGCCCCGCCAAAAATGGTCCGCCACATGCTGCTCACCCGAATTCGAACGAATTAACGTAATGCATCAATGAAAAACGCCGCGATCAAATGTTCGCGGCGTCGGACTTCATACGAATGACATTGGCGGCGCTGGCAGAGCCATCGAGCCAAAAGGACAAGTCTGAGTATTGCTTGAACAGGTCCGGCGGCAGGATGGTGCGCCGGGCCTGTACGGCAACTTTGGGTCTGACCTTGTGCAGGCCGGCCACCCCGAGGGCCTGGTCGAATTCCGGAGCGTCGTACGCGAGGTGCTCGAAGTCGTGCTCGAACCAGGGTTCGTCGATAAAGTCGTAGACCAGCCGCAGCACCCGCTCCGGTGCCTGGGTCAGCAGGTCATAGTCGATGATCAGCAAGGAGTCGGCATATTCGCCGTAATAGGCTTCCTTGAGTGCCGCCCAGGCAAAACCCACCAGGCGATTGCGTTGGGCCAGGGTTTCGCAACGGCTGTAGACGGTGTTGCGCTCGATGGCATCGCCGAAGAGCTTGGTGTTTTCATAGGGATTGGCGCGGTAAAGACGCTCGATGCTGTCCATGATCCAGGCGACGTTGCGCACACAGGCAATCACCTTGGCCTTGGGAAACAGATCGTTGATGGCCGGCAGCCGCGCGCTCCAAAGGCGATTGGTGTCGAACACCACCGGTTTGTCGGCCTTGTCGGCGTAGAAGGAATCAAACAGACCGCGCAACAGGCGGCGGCGCATGTCGGTGTCGATCACCGCGCCGAACTCGCTGCCCACGCTGCACTGGTCCAGGACACCGGAAAACAGGGAACCGACGGGGCTGGTCATTCCGGCATGGAAACGCGGATTCTGCAAAAGAATGGCAGAAAGCAGCGTCGAACCTGAGCGCGGCAAACCGGAAATAAAGTGAAATTGGTGCAATCCCTTCACCTTGACGTTAATTCCTTTTGTAGGACAAAGCGTAGCCGAAGGGAAAGTGTTCGCCCAGTGGTATTTTGATATCAATTCGAAGTCAATAGCACTGGAAATCAGCTTTTTTAACATCCGATGAACAGACGAAACGTTTTAGCTTCGACGCAGCTTATTTCCCGGCCACTGCGGACAAGTACAGTCTGGCGAGAACGCCACCGGCCTTTACCTGATGGCCCAACTGCCATTGAACGGGCACAGGGGCAAACTCATCCGGTACGTCGGCGGTACCGATCAACCAGATACGCCTGGTGCCCTTGGGCAAATCGCCGAGGCTGTCGAGGTACTCGTCCGGTGCCGTCAGGGTGCCGAAACCATAGTCATTCGGACGACTCGAGGTTCCGTCGACATGTGGCGGGGTGTACAGCAACGGCTTGGCATCGGTACGGTTGTAGTAGACGTAGCTCAAGTACCAGAGCATGTCGCTGGTGACGATTTGATCGCCGGGCTGGAAGTGCTGGTTAACGTCATCGACCATGACATTGACCTGGTCATGGATATCTACCGTGGCGTTGTTGTTCAGGCCCACCAGTTCGACACCGACAAACAGCACCAGCACCGTCAGCGCCACCACGCGGGAGCCGTTGTACAGGCGATCGATCGCCAACGCCGCCAGCATGGGCAGGCCCAGGGCATAGGCGGTGAGATAGCGTTCGATGAACATCGGTGAAATGAACGACACCGCGAACACCAGCAACACCGGAACGAAGGTGTAGACCGCCAGCAACGCGCTGCCCCGGAACACACTTCGGTCTCGCACCAGCGCCACCCCGGCCAATATCGGCATGGCCAGCGGCAGGGTGGCAAACACCAGCGGCAACAGGTTTTCGCCATCGTCCTGGGTCAACAGCGACCACACCATGGACGGCAGGGAACTGAAGGTAACCGGCGTTTCCCAGCCGACATCACCATTGGCCTTGAGTTGATCAATGTGCTGCAACAGATCGACCAGCCCCGGTAACCACGGCAGGTACAGCACGACAATGGCCAGGTTCGCCAGCCACCAGTCGCCGCGCTGGATATGCCGCAGGCGATACCCCGGCTGCACGCGGACGATGCCCAGGTACAACCAATGGCAAAGCACGCATAGCGCAGTGAAGTAATGGGTGTAGAACGCCGCGCTCATGAGCAGGACGTAGATCAGCAGATAACGTCGGCGTTGCGGTTTGCGGATCCAGTACACCAGGGCAATCGTCGCCCCGAGCAACCACAGCCCCAACAGCGAATACATGCGCACTTCCTGGCTGTAACGAACCGCCGTGGGCAGCAGCGCCAGCAGGAAGCCGGCGAGTATCGCGGCGCGGCGGGTAGCCAGTCGATCCACCAGCCACACGCCGAGCCCGACCGAGGCGATGCCCGGCAGGGCGCTGAGGCAGCGGATCGAAAAAATGCCGTCGCCGAAGACCGCCATCCAGCTGTGCAACAGCATGAAATACAGCGGCGGATGCACGTCGTAGGCCGCATGAAGCCAGATATCCGGCAATGAATAGCGCGCCAGCAACAGGCTGGAACCCTCGTCGCCCCAGATCGCAGCCGCGGTCAGATCGTAGAAGCGCACCAGCGCCGCCAGTATCAGGATCGGCACCAGCCAATGCTCCCGCGCCCAACGAATCATCGGTTGCGCGCCCCTGACGAAACCAGGGTTTGCGTGCGGTCCCTGCGTGTCGCCCATCGGCGTTTCTCTGCGCGCCTCCATTGCTTCCCCTTGCAACGCTCAGTGACAGTTTACTTGCGGTTCACTTTAGACCTTCAGCCCGAGCATCGTCGATGCTGGCCCGTTGACGAAACGACCTGCGGCGACGAGAGATCGGTCGATCTAAAAACCGCTTTCCCTGACACCCAGCGCCGCCATGCGTCGCCAGGCAACGCCCAGCACCGACTCACCACGGCCTTGCAACACCGCCACGCCGCGTAATGGCTGCACGGGCGCCAGGGGCTCATCAAGCGCGGTCAACCGCGCGCCGTACTGTGCCTGTACCGGCTCGGCCCGTTGATGCTGATCGCGACGCACGGCAATCGGTCCGTGGTGATCAGAGGTCAGTGCCTCCTGATCGACAAACGCCGCACCGTTGGTATCGATTTCGCTCAGTTGCACTGCAATCGCCGGATGCATCGGATCATCCGCGATAAACCGTCCGATGGCCCCCGGCGCCACGCGCCAGAGTTCGGCCTCGGCCAGATAGCCGCGCAAGCGCACGCCCTCCTCGACCACCCGGGCCAGCGGCTCCCGAGTGGACAGCCAGCGACCCACCGTCCATTGCGCCAGCAGATCACGCACCGTGCCGGCATGGGGGGCACGCAATAGCAATCGCTCGCGCTGAGCCGCCAGCCCACGGTACTCGGCGACCGCTTCGGCCAGGCGCTGCTCGACAATTGCGGCATCGGCAGCCGTTTCGCTGCGGCTGGCCTGACGACGCATTTGCAATTGCTGAATCTCGATTTCCCGGCGCGCAATGGCCTGGCGCGAATCGAGATCCGGCGACTCCAGTTCTATCAGGACATCACCCTGCGCCACCGACTGCCCGTCATGCACATTCACGGCCTTGATCCGTGCTGCTACCGGCGCATGCAAGGTGCTGACCCGACCCGCTTCCAGCATGGCCGGCACCTCGACGGCACTGCGCCACGGCAGGATGAGCACCAGCAACAGCCCGAGCAACACCAGGCCGCTGAGCAGCACACGCGGCCCATGTGCCTGCTCGCGGCGACCCCACCACTGGCGCCATTCACTCATGATGGGTAGAAAGATGAACCAGACCAGTTCCACCAGCATCAGGAAGATCCCCAACACTTTGAAGAACAGGTGATAGACCGCCAGAGCGATCCCGAAAAACAGTGCCGCGCGCCACAACCATGAGCCATACCCCCAGATCAGCAAACGCCGTTGCATGGTCGACGACCAAGGCTCCGGCGCCGCTGCGCCATAGCCGAACAAAAACTCGCGCAGACGCCAGCGGCACAAGGCAAACGCTCGCCCTTGCAGGTTATCGACCTGCCAGAAATCGCTGAGTAAAAAATAACCGTCAAAGCGCATGAACGGGTTGAGATTGACCACCAGTGTCGTGATCCACGTAGCACTGGCGAGCATGAACGCTGCGGTGCGGGCGGGACCGTCGGGCAGAAACGACCATGTCAGCAAGGCCATGCTCGCCAACAGCAACTCGGCCAGCACACCGCCGACGCCAATCAGCAACCGGGCCTTGCGATCATTGATCCGCCAGGCATCGCTGACATCGGTATAGAACATCGGCAGCAGCACCATGAACGCCACGCCCATGCTCTGCACCCGGCACCCGGCGCGCTTGGCCATGAACGCGTGACCGAACTCGTGGCAGAGCTTGGCGAAGAACAGGGCCACGCCAAACGCCATTGCGCCGCCAAGGCTGAACAGATGCGGAAACGTCGCGATAAATCGCTGCCAGTCCCGCGACACCAGAAACACCCCCAACCCCAGCACTGCGGGCAACCCGTAGCGCAGCGCTCGCGGGCCAACGCGCTCCAGCAGTGGCCAGGCACGATTGAGAAAACGTTCGGGACGCCACAGCGGAATACGAAAAAACAGGTACTGGTGCAGCAACATTTGCCACAGGCTCTGGCGCTGGGCAGCCGCTTTAAAGCTGTAACTGGCACGCTGCTCGGGATCGAGGGCGGTAATCAGGTCATGACTGCGCAAAAACACCAGCAACTGCTCCAGATCCGCACCGATCAGCGCCAGCCCCGGCTCACGATTGGCCGCTTGCAGGACCTGCTCGGGCTCGCCCAGCGACCAGTGACGCAACAAACGCATCGCCGTCGTACCGAGCTTGAAGTAACGCCCCCGCACCGGATCGGCCAGCGTCCAGCAGGGTGCGCCGTCCAGCGCTGGCGCTGCCGGGGACAGCTGCAGATCGGCACGCAGGCCGGGCAGGTTCATTTACAGGCCCACGCTCTGGCGCAAGCCGGCCAGCGGTCGACGCAGCAGGTACAACGCCAGCGGCGCCCGGTCACCGAAGATTTTCGCCGTGCCGCGCAAACCGATGCGCGGGGGTGGTGCTTCGAAATTCGCATCCAGGCGATAGGCCAACTGCCCGCCCGCCGTGGGTTGCGCTTCGTAAGCCGAACGTTCGAGCCTGGCCAGGTGCCGTTGCAGCGGGTCACTGTCGAGGAACAATGCGACTTCAGCGCCGGGCTCCAGAGAGATCGCGTCCCCCACGGCCAGCTCGATACGCAATTGCGCCTGAGCCGGATCGGCGATTTCCATCAGTCGCTCGCCGGTCTGCACCGGCTTGCCGGTCCAGCGTTCGGCATCGGCAAATACCGCAATACCATCGCGCTCAGCGCGCACTTCGCTGCGCTTGAGCAGTTCACGGGCGTAGTCACGCTCGGCGCGCTTCTGTTCGACCCGGGCAGCCAGAAAATCCAGTTTCGAGCTGGACTCGGCATCGGCAAACGAGCGCTGGGAGTTGGCCTTGAGTTCCGCCTCGGCAACCCCGAGGGCACGTTCGGCGACATCGGCCTGAGCCTTGAGGGTGGTGCTTTCGAAGCGCAGCAGCAATTCGCCGGACTTCACCGTTTGATTGGGCTTGACCAGGAACTCGGCAATGACACCGTCCAGCGGCGCCGCCACCACCCGACCGCCCAGCGGCACCACTTCGGCCGGTGCCAATACGGACTGGCGCACCGGGATCAACAGCCCGAGCAATAGCACTGCAACCAGCAAGCCCCGGCGTTTGCGCGTCCAGCGCAGGCGCCAGGGCTTGCGCGGTTGCAGCGCCTGCCAGGCGTGGCTGTAGGTATCACCCAGTTGCGCCAGCAGCACCTGTTCGCCAGGGTTCCACACAACGTCCCGGGCCAGCCACAACCCACCGAACACCTCGCCCTGACGATCGATCAGCGGCAGCCAGAACACCTGCGCCGCCGACAGGCTTTGCCATTCAGCCCGCAGCGACTCGCCGAGGACATCGGCGGCAATGACCCGCGCCTGCTGCAGCTGTTCGCGTTTGAACAGCTGCGCCACTGCCTGCTCGACGAAGGCTACAAACGGTGAATTCGGCTCCACCGTGCTGACACCGGTCACGGCCTGCACCTTCCCGGCGATCAACAGTGCCGCATGGCGAAAGCCAAACAGTGCCTGGCCATCATTGACCAGGCTGTAGGCCAACTGGACGGGCGTCCGGGCTGCGCGGGTCTGGCGCTCAATATCAAGAAAACGCGCGAACACCTGTTCGGCACCGCCGCTCACCGGCGCGTTCACTTGAACTCCGCAAAATGCGCAGTGCCACTCATCCCCGCCAGCAACCCGCTGGCGTTGGGTACGCTGGCCACCAGTAGCAGGGTCTGGCTGCCTTCATCGATTCGTGCGCCCAGGCGCTTGACGGTCGCATCCAGCGGCTTGCCGGTTTCATCGGGAACAAAACTGAAGGTCTGGCCGGGCTTGAGTCGGGCCATCCAGCGCGAGGGCACCAGCAGATGGATTTCCAGGGTGCGATTATCGACCACGTCCAGCAAGGGGGCGCCGGCAGGTACGCTTTCATAGCGCTGTACCTTGCGCTCGACGACCTGGCCATCAAACGGCGCCAGCACGCTGCAACGCTTGACCTGCACTTGATACACCTGGGACTGCGCCTGGGTTTCGCTGACTTTGGCCTCGGCGCGTGCCACTTCGAAACGCCCGACCGAATTCAGCGCGGCCAGTTGCCGGTTGTGCGCCAGCTCTTCACCCGCGCCACGGCTGGCCGCTTGAGCGGCATTGAGTTGCGCCTGATAGGCCGAGCAATCGAACCGCGCCAGGGTATCGCCCTTCTTGAACGATTCCCCCTCGCTGAACGGCAATTCGACAATCCGCCCAGGCACCTCGCTGGCCAGTACGGCCTGATCCCGGGCGCGCAACACACCGCGGGCCTCGGTGCTGGTTGCGGCGCTGGTGCCCGCATCCATTTGCGCAAGCGGGTCATCTGCCACAGGCGTTTGCGCCTGGGCAACGCTCATGGCGAAGAGCAATCCCAACCCCAACACACAGAAAATCCGCATGACCGTACTCCCTTTCGGATTACCGGAGTCTAAGACAGCGGCGATAAGCGTCAAGCAGATGGCCATCATTGCCTGCGTTTTAACGCTGCGCCGTCCCGGTCAAGGGATACACCGACTCCCAACCTCCACCCAACGCCTTGTACAACCCGACGGCCGCCAGCGACACGCCAGTCGAACTCTCGACCCACTGCTCCTGCGTGGCCAGCAACGCCCCTTGCACGGTGAGTACGGTGACAAAATCCACCACGCCCTCAACGTACTGCTGTTGCGCGGTGTCCAGCGCAATGCGGTTCTGGCGTACGGCCTCGGCCAGGCTGTCGCGGCGCAACTGACTGGCGTTGTAGGCGGTCAGTTGGTCATCGATTTCATGCCAGGCACGCAGCACGGTTTGCTGATAGGCGATAGCCGCTTCCTGTTGTTGTGCTTCACGCAAATCGAGCACGCCACGCAAGCGGCCGCCGTCGAACAACGGCAAGCTCAATTGCGGGCCGATCCCGAACGAACGCGAACCCCAGGAACCGAAATCACTCAGTTGCATGGCCTGGGAACCGATGTTCCCCGACAGGGTGATTCGCGGATAGAAATCGCCCTTGGCCACGCCAATGCTGGCCGTGGTGGCATGCAGCCGTGCTTCGGCCTGGCGAATGTCCGGACGACGTTCAGCCAGCTGCGAGGGCAAGCCAATGGCGACTTGTCGCGGGGTTTGTGGCACGGGCGCATCTGTGGATAACTCCGCCGCCAATGCCTGAGGCGGCTCGCCCATCAACAGACTCAAGGCGTTGATCAGTTGCCACTGGCGCTGCTCCAGTGCGGGCAGGCGCGATTCGATGGCCGCCACCTGTGCGGCGGCTTCGGCGACATCCAGATCCGTCGCGACGCCGTCGGCCAGGCGCAGTTGCGAAAGCTTCAGGCTATGGCGGGCGACGTCGAGATTCTGTTCAGTGACGAGCCGGGTGTTCTGCACGCCACGCAGTTGAATGTAGTCCTGGGCGGTTTCGGCCAGCACCGACAGCAGCACATCGCGTCGGTCGTTCTCGGCGACTTCCAGATTGGCGTCGGCGGCTTCGGTTTCCCGACGCACCCGGCCCCAGAAATCCAGCTCCCAGGAGGCAGAAAAGCCGGCATCCCACAGGTTGAACGCGGATTGGCCGTTGTGCCCTGACGGGTCGCTCAGGCCTTCACTGCTGTTACGTTTTCGGGCGTAGCTTCCCGTGACGGCGGTATTCGGATAGCGGTTGGCGGTGATCACCTGGCGAACGGCACGGCTTTGCTGCAAGCGGCTGCTGGCGAGCTTCAAGTCGAGGTTGTCGGTCAGGGCGCGTTGCGTGAGGGTCGAGAGTTTCGGATCGTTGAACACGTCCCACCAGCGCTTGTTCATCGTTTCGGCGATGGCTTGGCTGGCGGCAGGCTTACCTGGTTTGGCCCATTCGGCGACTTCGGTGGTTTCGGGCTTTTGGAAATTGGGGCCGACGGTGCAGCCGCCGAGACTCATGACAAGCACGGCACTGAAAGTCAGTTGCTGCCACTGCCCTCTTCGCGAGCAAGCCCGCTCCCACATTGAAACGCATTCCCCTGTGGGAGCGGGCTTGCTCGCGAAGGCGTCAGCACGATCAACGAAAATCTTCATCGCTGAACAACCTCCTTCGCCTTGGCGGTGGCCGTATCAATACTCGCCTCCACCGACATCCCCACCCGCAATCGCTCGGCCAGCAACTGTCCCGGCTCCAGCACGATCTTCACCGGTATCCGCTGCACCACCTTGGTGAAGTTTCCGGTGGCGTTATCCGGTTTGACCGCGGCGAACGTCACCCCGGTGGCCGGTGCAATGCTTTCGACACGACCGTTGAGTGCCGCACCGCCCAGGCTGTCAACGCGCACTTGCACAGCCTGCCCCGGCTGCACATCCGTCAGTTGGGTTTCCTGGAAATTGGCCATCACATAAGCCTGCGCCAGCGGCACTACCGCGAGGATTTTGCTGCCCGGCGTGACGTAGGCGCCGACCCGCACCGCACGCTCGCCGACCATACCGTCCTGTGGCGCGACGATCCTCGTATAGGACAACTCGTAGCTGGCCATTTCCAGCTTCGCTTGCGCCCGTTTCAGGCCACCTTCGGCGGCGTCGCGCTGGGCCGTGAGGATCTCCACTTGCTTGCGCTCCGCCGCCAGTACCGCGGTGGCATTGGCCAGCCGCGCAGAGGCCTGGTCGATGCGCGTTTGCGCCTGTTGCGCATTTTGTACCGTGCCGGCGCCGACCCCGGCGAGGTGGTTGTAGCGGTTCAATTCATGCTCGGCAAACGCCATTTCCGCCTTGGCCGAAACCACCGAGGATTGCGCCTGGGCAATTACCGACGCCTGGCGCTCCAGGGTCGCCCGGGCGTTTTGCAGTTGCGCCCTGGCCACCAGCGTTTCGGCGTCGGCAGCCTGGGCGGCTGCGCGCAAATCCCGGTCATCGATCAGTGCCAGCAACTGCCCGGCCTTGACCTGCTGGTTGTCCTCAACCAGCACTTGCTGGATAAACCCGGCGACCCGCGGCACTACCAGGGTGAAATCCGCCGAGACATACGCATCGTTGGTGTTCTGTTGGGTACGCTTGCCGAACAGGCCGGGCATCGCCAGGTACAGCAACACACCGACGGCCAATGCGGCGGTCATGGCAACCGCGACTTTCTGCTTTGCTTGAGTGTTCATAAAAACCTTCTGTTTCAGTGGAGCATTCAGGTCGGTGCGCGCGGTGGATAGATCCGCGTCGGCAGCCAGAAAATCAGCAGGATCAAGGTCACGGCGATACCGGCCATGCACAGGTAAAGATCAGAGGAAGTGAGCACCACCGCTTGCTCATGCAGACGATGAGCGAGACTTGCGCTGTCGCGTTCGGCCAACGGTGAGTTGCCGAGACGATCGACCAGCATGGTCGAGTGAAAATGCAGGCGTGCCGTGGTCAACGCCTCGATCACCCCGGTGGCGATGACCGCCGACAGGCCTTTGACGGTGTTGAACCAGGCCGATGCGAACGGCCCTTGCATCGGGTTGATGCTGCCGGTGGACAGCATCAGCAACGGCAACACCGCCATGGGCTGACCGAAAATCTGCAGCCATTGCAGCACATAGAAATCGTCGCGAATCCACGCAGAGGTCAGTTGCGAGCCGCCGACGCACGACAACGCCAGCATGCTCAAGCCAAGGCCCAACACCCAGCGGCAATCGACCCAGCGAAAGTTGCACAGCGCCGCCACCAACGGCAGCGCAATCAATTGCGGTAATGCCGCCAGCAGCATGATCGGCGCGGTCTGCACCGGGCGATAACCCTGGACCTGCGCCAGGTAGCCGGACGGAATAATGATCACCGCCTGCAACACCACCAGCACTCCCGCCAGGGTCAGCAGGGCGAAAGACAGGTTACGGATGCCGAGCATCTGCATCTTGAAAAACGGCATCGGCTGCGACCACTCGCCGATCAAGAACAGCACCAGCAACAACAGCCCGCCACCGAGCAATCCGCAGATCAGGTTCGACTCGAACCAGTCCAGGCGACTGCCCTGCAGAATGCCGATCACCAACATGCAGATGGCGGGAAAACCCAGCAGCACACCGCGCCAGTTGAAGGACTTGAAGCGCTCCAGGCGCAGCGGGTCTTGGGGTAAGCCATACGCCACCGCAGCCATGGCAATCAGGCACGGGGCGATGATTTGCCAGAAGGTCCATTGCCAGCCGACATACTCGGTCCACAACCCGGCCAATGGCGTACCCAGGCCCGGGCCGAACGTCGCGGTCAGGGCATAACCGGCCAGGCCATACAGCTTCACGTTGGCAGGCAGAAATCGCAGGGCCACGGTCATCAGCATGGGAGGCAATGCACCGCCCGCCAGGCCTTGCAGGGTGCGCAGCAACAACAGGCTTTCGTAATTCGGGGCGAAGGGGCACAACGCACCCAACAGGGTGAACAGGCTGATGGCGCACAGGGTGAAACGCCGCAACGAGAACGTCACCGCACACCATGGCGCAAAAGCCATGGCCGCCACTGAGGTCGCGGTGTAACAGGCGACCAGCCAGGTGCCTTCGTCGTAGCCGATGGCCAACGCACCGCGGATGTCGGCCAGGGCGACTTTGGTCACCATCTCGTTCAGGCCCGACACCAGCACTGCCAGCAACACGCCCACCAGGCCGATGATGATCCGCGGGCCGAAGACGGGTGGAGCGATTGCCGTGCTGACCGCGGCGACAGGTGCCGAGGCCGTAAGGGAGGTCATGAACTGCAAGCTCCGGAGTGGAAATACCGAAGCATTCTAGGAAGCGTGATGCCTGACGAAAATCAACTTATCGGCAGGTTATAAGTGCGCCAGACGCAACGATACAAAACCCCTACCCCCTGTAGGAGCGAGCTTGCTCGCGATGGACGTCAACGATAACGCTGGCTGGCAGGTGCCCCGCGGTGTTCTCGGGTTTTTCGCGAGCAAGCTCGCTCCTACAGGGGGGAATTGCGTTCACCTCAGTCAGGCTGCGCAGCCAGCCACGTCTCATCGCAGCAGGTTTTCAGCGTTTCACGCAACCAGCGGTGAGCCGGATCCTTGTCGAAGCGCGGGTGCCAGGCCTGGGTCAACATCAGCGTCGGCAAAGGAATCGGCAGGTCGAACGAGCGCAGTTTCAATCCCAGCCGCCGCACACTCAGCAAGGCCTCCTTGGGCACCGGCAGAATCAGGTCGGAATCGGGCAAGGCAAACATTGCCGCATGAAAGCTTGGCGCGATCACCGCCACCCGCCGCTCCAGCCCCAGGGCATTGAGCGCGGTATCGATCGGGCCTCGGGCAATGCCACGCCGGGACATACTGATATGGGAATAACCCGCATAGCGCTCTGCCGTGATCTCTTCGTCCAACAGCGGATGATCCTCACGCACCAGGCCAACGAAGTGGGTGGAAAACAGGTTCTGGATCTTCACTTCGGGGGTCAGCGGCCGGGTGTTGCTGATGCTCAGATCGATCCGCCCTTCGCGCAACGCCTCATCATCGCCATCGCCTTCGGGGACGAAACGCAATTCGCAGTGCGGCGCCTGCCGGTCAAGGGTGTCGAACAGCCTGCCGCCGTAGACGCCGACAAAAAAGTCGTTGGCCCGAATACTGAAACGCCGCCGCAGCGAACCCAGTTCCACCGCATCGGCCGAACGAAACAGCAACCCGGCCTGCTCCACCACACTGCGCACCTGCTCGCGCAATTCCAGTGCCTTGGGGGTTGGCACCAGGCCACGGCCGGCGCGCACCAGGATCGGATCGCCAATGGCTTCCCGAATGCGCGTCAACGTCCGGCTCATGGCCGCCGGGCTCAGGTTCATCCGCCGCGCGGCGCCCACCACACTGCCCTCGTCGAGTAAGGCGTCGAGGGCGACCAACAGGTTCATGTCTGGTAGTTGCATGGAAAGCACTCAAGCCTGATTTTTATTGATTCAGACGCAATGCTAGCAAACTTCATTCAGACACTGTGCGAGCGGGCTTGCCCGCGAAGAGACCGGCGCGGACTTCACACAATCAGACAGTCAACGAACCATCCCCCACCGCCTGACCGTCACTCGCTCCAACGAATCGAACACCAGATTCTCCACCAGCAATCCAATCAGGATCACCACCGCCAACCCGGCAAATACCTTGTCCGTGTACAACTCATTGCGATTCTGAAAGATGTACCAGCCCAGTCCGCCCTTGCCACTGGTAGCACCAAACACCAACTCGGCGGCAATCAGCGTACGCCAGGCAAACGCCCAGCCGATCTTCAGGCCGGCAAGGATCGATGGCAGCGCTGCCGGAATCAGGATGAACAACACGAAACGCATGCCTTTGAGGCCGTAGTTGCGCCCGGCCATGCGCAGGGTTTCCGAGACCCCGAGGAACCCGGCGTAGGTGTTCAGCGCCAAGGCCCAGAGTACCGAATGCACCAGCACGAAAATCAGGCTGTTCTGCCCCAGGCCAAACCACAACAGCGCCAGCGGCAACAACGCGATGGCCGGCAACGGGTTGAACATGGAAGTCAGGGTACTCAGCAGGTCGCGACCGAACTGAGTCGACACCGCCAGCGTAGTCAGGGCAAACGCCAGGACGATGCCGATCAGGTAGCCCTTGAGCAGCACCACCAGGGAAATCCATACCTTGCCCAGCAATTCTCCGCTGAGCAGGCCGTCAGACAACGCGTGAGCGGTTTGCACAAAGCTCGGCAGCAGCAAGTCGTTGTTCTGATAACGGGCAACCGCTTCCCACAACACGGCAAGCAAAATCAGGATCAGGCTTTTGCGCAGCCAGCCCTGTTGCCACAGGCGTTGGCCGAGAGGCAGTTCGCGTTCCAGCGGCACGCTGGTCAGTGGCGGCAATACGGTTTCGAATTCTTCACGCGGGGATGATAAATGGCTCATCGGGCCCTCCTCTCACCTGTCTCAATAAGCGATGCGGATGTCGGCGAAATCCAGCTCACGCTCAGCGTTCGCCGCATCACCTTCATCGAACAACAACCGATGGATGCGCCGTGCCGATTCCTGGAACGCCACGCCACCCAGACTGTGCAAATCGTATTGATGGCTGTGGACTTCGGCCCGCACCCGGCCCGGATGCGGTGACAACAACAGGATGCGGTTGCCCACCACCAGCGCCTCTTCGATGGAGTGCGTGACGAACAGCAGGGTGAAACGCACCTCCTCCCAGAGCAGCAGCAGCTCCTCCTGCATCTTGCGCCGGGTCAGGGCGTCGAGGGCGGCGAAGGGTTCGTCCATCAGGAGGATTTTCGGCTGCATTGCCAGCGCCCGGGCGATGGCGACCCGAGCCTTCATGCCACCGGACAAGGTGTGCGGGTAGGCATCGGCAAACGCCGCCAGGCCGACTTTTTCCAGATAGTGCAGCGCTCGCTCTTCAGCTTCTTTTTTCTTCAGGGTTCGGGAAGCCAGCAGTGGGAACATCACGTTCTGTTTTACCGTTTTCCACGGTGGCAGTTGATCGAACTCCTGGAACACCACAATTCGGTCAGGCCCCGGTGCATCGACGCGCTGCCCCTGCAGACGGATCTCGCCCTCGACAGGCTGGATGAAGCCGGCAGCGGCCTTGAGCAACGTCGACTTGCCGCAACCGGACGGACCGAGCAGGACAAAACGATCCGCCGGATCCACTTCGAAACTCACTTGATGGGTCGCCCGTACCACGCGTTGCGGCGTGCGGTATTCCAGACTGACGTTATCGACCGACAGCAGCGCCTGGGCTGCCGCGATCGACTTGCTGACCGTGTGGTCTTGCAAAGGGGCATTCATCCCGGTCAGCTCCCTTGCAGTGGCTTGGCGTCCTGGAAGAAGTAGTCCTTCCACGAATCCGGTTTGTTTTTGATCGCGCCAACGCGGTACAGGAACTCGGCCAACGGATAAGTATTTTTCGGCGTGACGCTGAATTCGAACTGCGGGTTGTCGATGATTTTCAGCAACGCGGCGCGGTCGATCCTGGCCTTGGTGACGCGGATGTAGGTGTCGGCTGCCGCGCCCTTGTCGTTCTGCGCGAATTGCGCCGCTTCGGTCAGCGCATCGATAAATGCCTTGTAGGTTTTCGGGTTCTCGTTGCGGAATTTCTCGGTGGCGAACAGCACCGTCGGCGAGTTCGGACCGAGCAGGTCATAGGTGTTCAGCACCACGTGAACGTTGGGATTGACCAGCTCCTGATCCTGGAACGGTGGGTTGGAAAAGTGCCCGCTCAGCTCGGTGCCGCCGGCCACCAGCGCAGCCGTGGCATCAGGATGTGGGACGGCGATGGTGTACTTGTCGAGGCGATTGAACTCCTTGTCGCCCCACTGTTTGGCCGCCGCGTATTGCAGGAAGCGCGACTGCACCGACACACCCACCGCCGGTACCGCGATGCGGTCCTTCTCGGTGAAGTCAGCGATGGTTTTGACCTTGGGATTATTGCTCACCAGGTAGTACGGAAAGTTGCCGAGGGAGGCCACGGCCTTGACGTTCTGCTTGCCGTGGGTGCGGTCCCAGATGGTCAGCAACGGACCGACGCCGGCGCCGGCAATGTCGATCGAGCCTGCGAGCAACGCGTCGTTGACCGCCGCGCCGCCCGAGAGCTGGGTCCAGTCGACCTTGATGTCGATGCCTTCCTGCTTGCCGTATTTCTCGATCAGGTTCTGATCGCGCACCACATTGAGCAGCAGGTAAACGATGCCGAACTGTTCGGCGATGCGGATTTCACCTTCGGCATGAGCCACGGGCGGCGCCACCAGGCTGCCGGCGATCAGGCTGAAACCCAGGCCGATGGCCGCAGCCAGCGGTGCAAATGGAAGACGTTTGGACATGATCAGATCTCCGACAAATCAGAAAGGCGCATCGCCCTGGATGGTGGTGCGAAACAGCTTGCGGCGCAGATGACTGGGGCATCCGGCGGCTAGGTGGATCAGCGAACGGTTGTCCCAGAACACCAGGTCATGGGGCTGCCATTGATGGCGGTAGATGTTTTGCGGCAGCACGCTGTGGGCGTAGAGCTCGGCCAGCAGTTGTTGGCTCTCATCCTCCGGCAGGCCAACGATGCGGGTGGTGAAGCCCTCGCTGACGAACAAGGCCTTGCGACCGTTTTCCGGGTGGGTACGCACGACCGGGTGCACCACTTCGGCGACCTGGGCGAGCTGCTCCGGAGTCAGGGTCGGGCGCCAGTTGCCTTCGAATTTGGTCTCGCTGTAACGCGCCGTATAGGAGTGCGCCGCCGAGCGCCCTTCAACTGCATTGCGTAGCGCTTCGGGCAGACTGTTCCAGGCTTTGTGCATGTCTGCGAACAGCGTGTCGCCGCCCTCCGATGGCAGCTCCTGGGCATGCAGCATCGAGCCCAGGCTCGGCAGTTGTTTGTAGGAGAGATCGGAATGCCAGAACTTGCCGGCGTCACCCAGGCCGATGTTCTGCCCGTTTTCGACGATGTTGGAAACGATGAGGATTTCCGGATGCCCTGTCAGCAGGAACTGCTTGAGCACATGGATCTGCAACACGCCAAAACGACGACTGAAGTCGATGTGCTGTTCTGGGGTGATGCGCTGGTCGCGGAACACCACCACATGATGGTCCAGGTGCGCACGGTGAATGCGGGCAAAATCGTCATCATTGAGCGGGCGGGACAGGTCGAGACCGATGATCTCCGCGCCCACCGCTCCGCTGAACGGACGGATTTCAAAGAATTGTGGCGCGATGCTTGGCGAAGCTGAAGCTGCAGACATAAATCACTCCCACGCACGGCACGCTCAAAGGCGCGCGCGTCGATCAGAAACTCACGGAGATCCCGTGTTGGTTCGTGTCGTGCGGCGCGCCGATTGGTCGACAGGTACGCAGGAGATTGACTTTATAGATATAAGAATTGAAATTTAAATACCGTTAACGAATAACGATATGGCGATTGAAAAGGGACTGGGTGGATTGCGGCGTGACGTTATTTGTCACTTACTGACATATTTTTGGGATTTTGACTGACGCCATCGCGGGCTTGCCCGCGATGGCGTCAGTGAATCCACTGAAGATCTAGCGCTCGTGCAGCGCCTCGGCCCGAGCGCGGATGATCGGTTTGAGCAGGTAGCTGAGTACGGTCTTCTTGCCGGTGATGATGTCCACGGACGCCACCATCCCCGGAATGATCAGCAAGGGTTTTTCGTCGGTGCCCAAGTGGCTGCGGTCGGTGCGCAGCTTGATCACGTAGTAGGTGGTTTTCTTGTCTTCATCGGTGATGGTGTCGGCACCGATCTGCTCCAGCTTGGCCTTCAGCCCGCCGTAGATGGTGTAGTCATAGGCGGTAAACTTCACCGTCGCTTCCTGCCCCGGATGCAGGAACGCGATGTCCTGCGGACGGATCTTCGCCTCGACCAGCAAGGTGTCGTCCAGTGGCACGATTTCCACCAGGTCGCTGCCTGGCTGGATAACCCCGCCGATGGTATTGACCAGCAACTTGTTGACGATACCCCGCACCGGCGAAGTGACCAGCGTCCGGCTGACCCGGTCTTCCAGGGCCTTGCCGGTGGCCTCGGCCTTGTTCAGGTCAGTGCGTGCTTCATTGAGCTGGGTCAGGGCGTCACTGCGGAACTTGCCACGAGTTTCGTCGATCTTGCGCTGTACTTCCTTGATTGCCGATTCGGCTCGCGGAATAGCCAGGGTGGTGGCGTCGAGCTGGCCACGGGTCTCCGCTTCGGCACGCCTGAGGCGCAGGACCTCCACTGGCGATACTGCGCCCTGGGCCACCAACGGCTCGGACATGTTGATTTCCTGACGCTGAAAGCCCAATTGCTGGCGGTACTGCGCCTGTTTGGAGGTGAACTCACGCAGTTCTTGCTGGCGCTGGATCAACTGCTCCTGCAAGCCGCCAATCTCGTCGTGCAACTGCTGGCGGCGGCTTATATACAGCGACTCTTCGCTCTTGGCCTGACCCGGTACAGCCTTGAGTACATCCTCGGGGAAGTTCAGCGGGCGGTCGTCAACCTCGGCGCTCAAGCGCTCGACCCGAAGCACCATCGACAACCGATCGGCTTCCGTTTCACCCACGTTCGAAGCGAACCGCGTGTCATCCAGACGAATCAGCGGTGCGCCGGCTTCGACGATCTGGCCTTCCTTGACGAACAGCTCGGAAACGATACCGCCTTCAAGGTTCTGGATTTTCTGGATCTTCGACGATGGAATCGCCTTGCCATCGCCCTTAGTCACTTCGTCGATGACCGCGAAGTTGGCCCAGAGCATCAGGAACACAAAGAACGCGATGATCGCCCAGATCGTCAGCCGCACCACACGCGGCGCATCCTCGATCAGCGCCTTGTTGACCTCCGGCAGCGGCTGGCCCTGCAGCGAAGCAGAGCCTTTGAAGTAGCGACGGATCGAATCCTTACCCGACTTAAGCAACACTGATCTGCCCCTTCTTCAACGCTTCCATCACCGCAGCTTTCGGGCCGTCGGCAAGAATCTGCCCGCGGTCGATCACGATCAGTCGTTCAACCAGCGACAACAGCGAAGCCCGGTGCGTCACCAGCACCATGGTCTTGTTTTCGATCACCGCTGCCAGGCGCTGCTTGAGGCGCTCTTCACCGGTGTTATCCATGGCACTGGTCGGTTCGTCGAGCAGCAGGATCGGCGGGTTGAGCAATAACGCACGGGCCAGGGCGACGTTTTGCCGTTGACCGCCGGAGAGGTTCTGCCCGCGCTCACCCACTTGCAGCTCATAACCCTGCGGATGCAGGCGCGCATACTCGTGGACACCGGCCAACTCTGCCGCTTGCAGCACCAGTTCGTCCTCGACATACCGCGCACCGGAAACCAGGTTGTCGCGCAAGGTGCCCGCGAGCAACTGAATGTCCTGGGGTACGTAGCCGATGTTGTAGCGCAGTTCGCTGACGTCGATCTGGCGGATATCCACACCATCGACCAACAACGAACCATCATCCGGCTGATACAGCCCCACCAGCAGTTTCGCCAGCGAACTCTTGCCCGAACCGCTTCGGCCAATGATGCCGACTTTCTCACCGGGACGAATCGACAGGCTGATGTTCTTCAGCGCCAGGTTCTGCTGTTGCGGGTAGGTGAAGTTGAGTTGACGGCACTCAATGGCGCCCTGCAGCACCTTGCGGCTGAGCGGACGCTCTTCGAAGTTGCGCTCCTGGGGCAGCTCCATCATTTGGTCGACCGAGGTCATGGTCACCCGTGCCTGCTGATAGCGGGTCAGCAGCCCGGACAGTGACGCCAGCGGGCTGAGCGCACGGCCACTGAGCATGTAGCAGGCAATCAGGCCGCCCATGCTCAGGTGGCCGTCGATGATCTGGTACACGCCGAAGACGATCATGATCACCCCGGCCAGTTGCTGGATCAGCAGGGTGATATTCATCGCCAGGCCGGACAGCATTTTCACTCGCAACTCAAGGCGACTGAGGGTGCCGATGGTCTGTTCCCACTGATACTGGCGTTCACTTTCGGCGTTGTTGACCTTCACCGCATCCAGGCCGGCCAGGGTTTCGATCAGGCTCGATTGACGCTCGGCCCCCAGCGCCATGGTTCGTTCCATCGTCGCCACCAGGGGTTTCTGCAAGGCATAGCCGATGGCCAGGGCAATCGGGAACGCCAGCACCGGTATCCACACCAGATGCCCGCCAAGGATCGCGATGACGATAAAAATCAAAATAGTGAATGGCAGGTCGATCAGGCTGGTGAGGGTCAGCGAGGCGAGGAAATCGCGCAGGCTCTGGAATTCGTGGATGTTCTGGGCAAAGCTGCCGACCCGTGCCGGCCGGTATTTCATCGCCATGCCGACGATGCGTTCGAACAGCGTGGCCGAGATAATCAGGTCGGTTTTCTTGCCGGCCAGATCCAGGCACAGACTGCGCAGGCTTTTCAGGATCAGGTCGAAGAGGTAGGCGCCAGTGATGCCAAGCGCCAGGACCCATAGCGTCGCTTCGGCCTGGTTCGGCACGACGCGGTCGTAGACGTTCATCACGAACAGCGGCGCGGCCATGGCGATGATGTTGATCAGGAAACTGGCGGCGATGGCGTCGGCGTACAACCAGCGCGAACGTTTGAGGGTATCGCGGAACCACGAACGCGCACGCGGAATCAGCGTGCCGTGATTGACGTCGAATTTGTGCTGGGGCTGGGCGAAAAAGACCTTGCCGGTGTAGTCGTCGGCCAACAGCTCACGGCTGACCAAGGACTCACCGCCATCGCTTTCGCTGAGCAGCACCCGTACCTGATCTTCGCCTTGCCAGCCAAGCAGGACGGCACTGCGACCGTCCTTGAGCAGCAACAATGCCGGCATGGCAATCGCCGGAATGTTCTCCAGCTTGCGTTGCAGCACCCGGCCTTGCAGCCCCGCGCGAGCTGCTGCGCGAGGCAGCAATTCGGCACTCAAGCGTTGCTCGGGGAGCGGCAGGCCAGTGGTCAGCATTGCCGCGCTGGCAGGCTTCTGGTGCAGCATGCAAAGAGCGAGCAGACCATCCAGCAACGGATCGTCATGCAACGCGCGCGGATCATGAATGAGTTGAACCCGACTGACTTCTGATTCCACGCTCGGCACTCTTGGCTGACAATTGAACGATGAAGGACCTGCTCAGTTCATACCGGGCAATTGGACCTTGGGCTTCACGTCGTTCTGCACAACGGATGCCAATGGTGCGACCACTCCCTGGCTCTTGAGCAACTCGCCCATGGTCGCCTTGATTCGGTACTGAGTAAATAACTGAACGTTCTTGATCTCCGCCAGACGGCGAGAAGAGGTGAACAGTTCGTTCTCGCTGTCGAGCAAGTCAAGCAGGGTGCGCTCGCCGAGGCTGAACTGACGCTGGTAAGCGGTACGTACGGCGGTGCTGTGGTCGACGTACTGCTGGGCGATCGGCACCTGCGCGTTGGCATTGTTCAAGGCGTTCCAGGCCAGGCCCAGCTCTTCATTCAATTGGCGCAGGGCGTTGTTACGGATATCCAGCGCCTGGTTCGACAGGTAGGCCTTGGACTCCAGATCGGCCTTGTTGCTGCCACCGGAATACAGGTTGAAGCGCATGCGCAGCATGGCTTGCCATTCGTTGTTGTGGCCGTTCTGACCATCAATGTCGTTGTCCGCGGTGCGACCCAACTCAGCATCGAAGCGTGGGTAGAAAGTCGACTTGGCCGTGTCGTACTGCTTCTCGGCAGCGGCGATATCGGATTCGGCCGAGCGCAGGATCGGGCTGTTTTCCAGCATCTGCGCGCGGGCTTCATTCAGATTGGCCGGCATCAGCGCCAGGAAACTCGCCGGGCGCTCAAGTTGGTCCGGCATCTGGCCAACAGCGGAGAGGTAGTTGGTTTCGGCGTCAGCCAGGTTGGTCTGCTCGGTGATCAGATTGTTGCGCGCCTGGGCCATCCGCGCCTCCGCCTGATCGAGGTCGGCGCCGCTGCCGACACCACGCTGGGTGCGCAGCTGGATCTGGTCGTATATGCGTTGGTGGCTCTTGAGGTTGTCCTCGGCCAGACGCACGAACTCGCGACGAGTCAGCACGTCGAGATAGACCTGGGCCACGGTCAGCCCGGTACGCTCGGAAGTACTTAACAGCGAATAGGCGCGGGAGTTGACGGCGGCTTGTTGACGCCCTACTTCGCTGGACGTCGCAAAACCGTCAAAAACCATTTGGGTCAGACGCAGACTCGACTCACTGCGATTCAGGGTTTCCCAGTGGTTGCTGCTGCCGTTCGTTCGTGTAGTCACGCTGTCGGTGCCCTCACGACCATAACCGCCTAGCAGGTCGACCCGTGGCAGGTATCCACCTTTCGCAGCCTTCAACTGATAGTCCGCAGCCAATCGACTATTGACGCCTGCCTGGACCTCCGGATGGACATCCAGCGCTTGTTGCATGGCGTCTGGCAAGGACTGTGCCTGGACGAAAGACGTGGCGAGGGCGAAAGGTATAGCCATGAACAAAGGCGGACGCATTGTAGGAATTTCCCAGGACTTCTTGTCTTGAATCGCAGCAAAAGAACGTGCTGCGTCGGAAGATGGCAAGCGGAATGACCGTATGTCGGAAAGTTCAAAAAGCGGAACTGGATCACATACCGAGGACGAGTCACAGCTGAAATATCAATGTGACATTACTGGGACGATTGTTTAGGATGGCTCGAAGAAGGTCAATAGTTTGGCATAAAGTTAATAACGAAAATAAATAAAGCCAATATATTGACGAATTGATGCGTCAAATTTGTGCATCTATTTTGCAATGTACGTCCAGACTGGTCGGCGCCGACAGATGCCATCAGGTCCATGGAAGTCAACTGAACGTGACACCCCGGAGAGTCTTCAATGAGCAGTGTTGTTGCCATCGTCAAAAGCATTGTCGGTCAGGTTTTCGTGGTGTCCCCCGAGGGCATCCGCCGCGTTCTCGTTGAAGGCGACAAACTGTTCGCCGGTGACCAGATCGACACTGGCCTTTCCGGCGCCGTGTCCCTGGAGCTGGCCGATGGCCGTACCCTCGATCTGGGCCGTGACACTCAGTGGAGCGCGCACGCCCCGGACTCCGGCAGTGATCTGGCGGCCGCCACCGCGCAAGCCGCACCGTCCGTTGAAGAGCTGCAACAAGCCATTGCCGCCGGTGCCGACCCGACCAAAGACCTTGAAGCCACCGCTGCGGGTCCGACGGCGGCCGGCTCTGGTGGTGCCGCGGGTGGTAGTCACAGTTTCGTGGTGCTCGACGCCACCGCTGGCCGCGTCGACCCAACCATTGGCTTCCCGACTGCGGGCATCAATTCTGCTGCGCAAATAGCTCAGGACACTACTGGCGGCCAGACCGCCGCCGCCAACGCCAACACCAACACCAACACCAACACCAACACCAACACTCCAAGTGAGTCGACCCTGAGCCTTAGCGCCACGCCAACCATCACCGAGGCCGGTGGCGTGCTGGTGTATACCGCGACACTGACCCAGGCACCGCTGACCGACCTGACTGTCACGCTGTCCAACGGCGCGGTGATCGTGATTCCCGCGGGCTCGACCACCGGCACCGTCAACGTGCCATTGGTCCCGAACGACACTGTTTATAACGACGCGACCCAGATCGAAATGACCGTCACCGGCACCAGCGGCGGCAGCGGTATCACAGTTACGCCACCGACTACCCCGGCCGTGACCCAGGTCACCGATACCGTCGACACCACCACGGTCACCCTGACGGCCGGCAACACCGTCACCGAAGGTGGCCAGATCACCTATACGGCGACCCTGAACAACCCGGCGCAAACGCCGGTGACGGTCACCCTGTCCAACGGCTCGGTCATTACCATCGAAGCCGGCAAGACCAGCGGCAGCGTCGTGGTCGAGACCCCGGCCAATGACGTCTATGTGAACGGCAGCACTGTCAGCACCACCATCACCGGCACCACTGGCGGCAACTTCGAAAACCTGGTGCCAAGCACCGCGCCGGCCGTGACCACCGTTACCGATTCCGTGGACAGCACCGGGCTGATACTGAGCGCCACCGGCAACATCACCGAAGGTGGGCAGATCACCTACACCGCGACCCTGACCAACCCGGCGCAAACACCGGTGACCGTGACCCTGTCCAATGGCTCGGTCATCACCATCGAAGCCGGCAAGACCAGCGGCAGCGTCGTGGTCGAGACCCCGGCCAATGACGTCTATGTGAACGGCAGCACCGTCAGTACCACCATCACTGGTACAACTGGCGGCAACTTCGAAAACCTGGTGCCAAGCACCGCGCCGGCCGTGACCAGCATCACCGATTCCGTGGACAGCACCGGGCTGACCCTGAGCGCCACCGGCAACATCACCGAAGGCGGGCAGATCACCTACACCGCGACCCTGACCAACCCGGCCGGCACGCCGATGACCGTGACCTTGAGCAACGGCTCGGTCATTACCATCGAAGCCGGCAAGACTACTGGCAGCGTCGTGGTCGAGACCCCGGCCAATGACGTCTATGTCAACGGCAGCACCGTCAGCACCACCATCACCGGCGCCACTGGCGGCAATTTCGAAAACCTGGTGCCGAACACCGCGCCGGCCGTGACCACCATTACCGACTCCGTGGACAGCACCGGGCTGACCCTGACTGCCACCGGTAACATCACCGAAGGCGGGCAGATCACCTACACCGCGACCCTGACCAACCCGGCCGGCACGCCAATGACCGTGACCTTGAGCAACGGCTCTGTCATTACCATTGAAGCCGGCAAGACCACTGGCAGCGTCGTGGTCGAGACCCCGGCCAATGACGCCTATGTCAACGGCAGCACCGTCAGCACCACCATCACCGGTACCACTGGCGGCAACTTCGAAAACCTGGTGCCGAACACCGCGCCGGCCGTGACCAGCATCACCGACTCCGTGGACAGCACCGGGCTGACCCTGACTGCCACCGGTAACATCACCGAAGGCGGCCAGATCACCTACACCGCGACCCTGACCAACCCGGCCGGCACGCCGATGACCGTGACCTTGAGCAACGGCTCGGTCATTACCATCGAAGCGGGCAAGACCAGCGGCACGGTGGTGGTCGAGACCCCGACCAATGACGTCTATGTCAATGGCAGCACCGTCAGCACCAGCATCACCGGTACCACTGGCGGCAACTTCGAAAACCTGGTGCTGAGTAAAGAGCCGGCAGTGACGTCCATCACTGACTCGATCGACAGCACCACGGTGACCCTGACCGCCACGCCGAGCGTGGACGAGAACGGCACCATCACCTACACCGCCACCTTGACCGATGCCCAGGGCCAACCGGTCACCGCGCAGAACGGTCCGGTCACCGTGACGTTGGACAGCGGCAAGGTCATCACCATCGCCGAAGGTCAGAGTTCCGGCAGCCTGCCAGTCACCGTCGGCAACGACGTCTACCAAGGTCCGACCACCGTCACCGAATCCATCAAGGACGCCGTAGGTGGCAACCTGGAGTTGGTGTCGCCCAACACCACGCCAGTGACCACCACGGTCAATGACGTCAACGACACTACCACCGTGACCTTGACCGCGACGCCGAGCGTGGACGAGAACGGCACCATCACTTACACCGCCACCCTGACCGATGCCCAGGGCCAACCGGTCACCGCGCAGAACGGTCCGGTCACCGTGACGTTGGACAGCGGCAAGGTCATCACCATCGCCGAAGGTCAGAGTTCCGGTAGCCTGCCGGTCACGGTCGGCAATGACGTCTACCAAGGTCCGACCACCGTCACCGAATCCATCAAGGACGCAGTGGGTGGCAACCTGGAGTTGGTGTCGCCCAACACCACGCCAGTGACCACCACGGTCAATGACGTCAACGACACTACCACCGTGACCTTGACCGCGACGCCGAGCGTGGACGAGAACGGCACCATCACTTACACCGCCACCCTGACCGATGCCCAGGGCCAACCGGTCACCGCGCAGAACGGTCCGGTCACCGTGACGTTGGACAGCGGCAAGGTCATCACCATCGCCGAAGGTCAGAGTTCCGGTAGCCTGCCGGTCACGGTCGGCAATGACGTCTACCAAGGTCCGACCACCGTCACCGAATCCATCAAGGACGCAGTGGGTGGCAACCTGGAGTTGGTGTCGCCCAACACCACGCCAGTGACCACCACGGTCAACGACGTCAACGACAGCACCACCGTGACCCTGACTGCCACGCCGAGCGTGGACGAAAACGGCACCATCACCTACACCGCCACACTGACCGACAAAAACGGCGCCGCGGTGACCGCGCACAGCACGCCGGTCACCGTCACCCTCGACAGCGGCAAGGTCATCACCATCGCCGTCGGCCAAAGCTCCGGCACCCTGCCGGTGACCGTGGGCAACGACGTTTACAAAGGTCCGACCACCGTCACCGAATCCATCAAGGACGCCGTAGGTGGCAACCTGGAGTTGGTGTCGCCAAACACAACGCCAGTGACCACCACGGTCAATGACGTCAACGACACTACCACCGTGACCTTGACCGCGACGCCGAGCGTGGACGAGAACGGCACCATCACCTACACCGCGACCTTGACCGATGCCCAGGGCCAACCGGTCACTGCGCAGAACGGTCCGGTGACCGTGACGTTGGACAGCGGCAAGGTGATCACCATCGCCGAAGGCCAGAGTTCCGGCAGCTTGCCAGTCACCGTCGGCAACGACGTGTACAAGGGGCCAACCACCGTCAGCGAATCCATCAAGGACGCTGTGGGTGGCAACCTGGAAGCGATCAACCCGGTGAAAACGCCGGTCAGCACCACGGTCAACGACGTCAACGACAACACCACCGTGACCTTGACCGCGACGCCGAGCGTGGATGAAAACGGCACCATCACCTACACCGCCACCCTGACCGACAAGAACGGCGCCGCGGTGACCGCGCAGAACGGTCCCGTCACCGTCACCCTCGACAGCGGCAAGGTCATCACCATCGCCGAAGGCCAGAGCGCCGGCAGCCTGCCGGTGACGGTGGGCAATGACGTCTACAAAGGTCCGACCACTGTCAGCGAATCCATCAAGGACGCCGTAGGTGGCAACCTGGAGTTGGTGTCGCCCAACACCACGCCAGTGACCACCACGGTCAACGACGTCAATGACACCACCACCGTGACCTTGACCGCCACGCCGAGCGTGGATGAAAACGGCACCATCACCTACACCGCGACCTTGACCGATGCCCAGGGCCAACCGGTCACTGCGCAGAACGGTCCGGTGACCGTGACGTTGGACAGCGGCAAGGTGATCACCATCGCCGAAGGCCAGAGTTCCGGCAGCTTGCCAGTCACCGTCGGCAACGACGTGTACAAGGGGCCAACCACCGTCACCGAATCCATCAAGGACGCCGTAGGTGGCAACCTGGAGTTGGTGTCGCCCAACACAACGCCAGTGACCACCACGGTCAATGACGTCAACGACACTACCACCGTGACCTTGACCGCGACCCCGAGCGTGGACGAGAACGGCACCATCACCTACACCGCCACCTTGACCGATGCCCAGGGCCAACCGGTCACCGCGCAGAACGGTCCGGTCACCGTGACGTTGGACAGCGGCAAAGTGATCACCATCGCCGAAGGCCAGAGTTCCGGCAGCCTGCCAGTCACCGTCGGCAACGACGTCTACCAAGGGCCAACCACCGTTACCGAGTCGATTAAATCGGCCGACGGCGGCAATCTGGAAGTGATCAACCCGATCAAGACCCCGGTGGAAACCACGGTCAATGACGTCAACGACAGCACCACGGTGACCCTGACCGCCACGCCGAGCGTGGACGAGAACGGCACCATCACCTACACCGCGACCTTGACCGATGCCCAGGGCCAACCGGTCACTGCGCAGAACGGCCCGGTGACCGTCACCCTCGACAGCGGCAAAGTGATCACCATCGCCGAAGGCCAGAGTTCCGGCAGCCTGCCGGTGACGGTGGGCAACGACGTCTACCAAGGCCCGACCACCGTCAGCGAATCCATCAAGGACGCAACGGGCGGCAACCTCGAAGCGATCAACCCGGTGAAGACCCCGGTCACCACTACGGTCAACGACGTCAACGACAGCACCACGGTGACCCTGACCGCCACGCCGAGCGTGGACGAGAACGGCACCATCACCTACACCGCCACCCTGACCGACAAGAACGGCGCCGCGGTGACCGCGCAGAACGGTCCCGTCACCGTCACCCTCGACAGCGGCAAGGTCATCACCATCGCCGAAGGCCAGAGTTCCGGCAGCCTGCCGGTCACCGTCGGCAATGACGTCTACCAAGGGCCGACCACCGTCAGCGAATCCATCAAGGACGCGGTGGGTGGCAACCTGGAAGCGATCAACCCGGTGAAAACGCCGGTCAGCACCACGGTTACCGACGTCAACGACACCACCACCGTGACCTTGACCGCCACCCCATCAGTGAGCGAAAACGGCACCATCACTTACACCGCGACCCTGACCGATGCCCAGGGCCAACCGGTCACCGCGCAGAACGGCCCGGTCACCGTCACCCTCGACAGCGGCAAAGTGATCACCATCGCCGAAGGCCAGAGTTCCGGCAGCCTGCCGGTGACCGTCGGCAACGACGTCTACCAAGGTCCAACCACCGTTACCGAGTCGATTAAATCGGCCGACGGCGGCAATCTGGAAATGATCAACCCGATCAAGACCCCGGTCACCACTACGGTTACCGACGTCAACGACAGCACCACGGTGACCCTGACCGCGACGCCGAGCGTGGACGAGAACGGCACCATCACCTACACCGCGACCTTGACCGATGCCCAGGGCCAACCGGTCACTGCGCAGAACGGTCCCGTCACCGTCACCCTCGACAGCGGCAAGGTGATCACCATCGCCGAAGGCCAGAGCGCCGGCAGCCTGCCGGTCACCGTCGGCAACGACGTCTACCAAGGCCCGACCACCGTCAGCGAATCCATCAAGGACGCAACGGGCGGCAACCTCGAAGCGATCAACCCGGTGAAGACCCCGGTCACCACTACGGTCAACGACGTCAACGACAGCACCACGGTGACCCTGACCGCCACGCCGAGCGTGGACGAGAACGGCACCATCACCTACACCGCCACCCTGACCGACAAGAACGGCGCCGCGGTGACCGCGCAGAACGGTCCCGTCACCGTCACCCTCGACAGCGGCAAGGTCATCACCATCGCCGAAGGCCAGAGTTCCGGCAGCCTGCCGGTCACCGTCGGCAATGACGTCTACCAAGGGCCGACCACCGTCAGCGAATCCATCAAGGACGCGGTGGGTGGCAATCTCGAAGCGATCAACCCGGTGAAGACCCCGGTAGAAACCACGGTCACCGATGTCAACGACACCACCACCGTGACCCTGAGCGCCACCCCGAGCGTGGACGAAAACGGCACCATCACTTACACCGCGACGCTGACCGATGCCCAAGGCCAACCGGTCACCGCGCAGAACGGTCCGGTCACCGTGACCCTCGACAGCGGCAAGGTCATCACCATCGCCGAAGGCCAGAGCTCCGGCAGCCTGCCGGTGACCGTCGGCAACGACGCTTACAAAGGGCCAACCACCGTTACTGAGTCGATTAAATCGGCCGACGGTGGCAACCTCGAAGCGATCAATCCGGTGAAAACGCCAGTGACCACCACGGTCAACGACGTCAACGACTCCACTACCGTGACCCTGACCGCCACCCCGAGCGTGGACGAAAACGGCACCATCACCTACACCGCGACCCTGACCGATGCCCAGGGCCAACCGGTCACCGCGCAGAACGGTCCGGTCACCGTGACCCTCGACAGCGGCAAGGTCATCACCATCGCCGAAGGCCAGAGCTCCGGCAGCCTGCCGGTGACCGTCGGCAACGACGCTTACAAAGGGCCAACCACCGTTACTGAGTCGATTAAATCGGCCGACGGTGGCAACCTCGAAGCGATCAATCCGGTGAAAACGCCAGTGACCACCACGGTCAACGACGTCAACGACTCCACTACCGTGACCCTGACCGCCACCCCGAGCGTGGACGAAAACGGCACCATCACCTACACCGCGACCCTAACCGATACCCAGGGCAAACCGGTGACCGCGCAGAACGGTCCGGTCACCGTGACCCTGGACAGCGGCAAGGTCATCACCATCGCCGTCGGCCAAAGCTCCGGCAGCCTGCCGGTCACCGTCGGCAACGACGTTTACAAGGGGCCAACCACTGTCAGCGAATCCATCAAGGATGCAGTGGGTGGCAACCTCGAAGCGATCAACCCGGTGAAAACCCCGGTCAGCACCACGGTCACCGACGTCAACGACAGCACCACCGTAACCCTGAGCGCCACCCCGAGCGTGGACGAAAACGGCACCATCACCTACACCGCCACCCTGACCGATGCCCAGGGCCAACCGGTGACCGCGCATAACACGCCAGTCACCGTCACCCTCGACAGCGGCAAGGTGATTACCATCGCCGTCGGCCAGAGCTCCGGCTCCTTGCCGGTCACGGTGGGCAATGACGTTTACAAAGGTCCAACCACCGTTACTGAGTCGATTAAATCGGCCGACGGCGGCAACCTGGAAGCGATCAACCCGGTGAAAACCCCGGTGAACACCACGGTCAACGACGTCAACGACAGCACCACCGTGACCCTGACCGCCACCCCGAGCGTGGACGAGAACGGCACCATCACTTACACCGCCACCCTGACCGACAAGAACGGTGCCCCGGTGACCGCACACAACACGCCGGTCACCGTCACCCTCGACAGCGGCAAGGTGATCACCATCGCGGTCGGCCAGAGCTCCGGCAGCCTGCCGGTCACCGTCGGCAACGACGTCTACAAAGGTCCAACCACCGTTACTGAGTCGATTAAATCGGCCGACGGCGGCAACCTGGAAGCGATCAACCCGGTGAAAGCCCCGGTGAACACCACGGTCAACGACGTCAACGACAGCACCACCGTGACCCTGACCGCCACCCCGAGCGTGGACGAGAACGGCACCATCACTTACACCGCCACCCTGACCGACAAGAACGGTGCCCCGGTGACCGCACACAACACGCCGGTCACCGTGACCCTCGACAGCGGCAAGGTCATTACCATCGCCGTCGGCCAAAGCTCCGGCACCCTGCCGGTCACCGTCGGCAACGACGTCTACAAAGGTCCAACCACTGTCACCGAATCCATCAAGGACGCGGCCGGCGGTAACCTTGAAGCGATCAACCCGATCAAGACCCCGGTGAACACCACAGTTACCGACGTCAACGACGCCACCACCGTGAAATTGACTGCGACCCCATCGGTGAGCGAGAACGGTACGATCACGTATACCGCGACCATCACCGACAAGAATGGCATCCCTGTCACTGCACACGACACGCCGGTCACCGTCACGCTGGACAGCGGCAAGTTGATCACCATCGCCGTCGGCCAGAGCTCCGGCAGCCTGCCGGTCACCGTGGGCAACGATGTCTACATCGGCGCGCCAACCGTTACCGAATCGATCAAGGCCGCCAGCGGCGGCAACCTTGAAGCCCTCGGCATGGACAAGACGCCAGTGTCGACCAGCGTCAGTGACTTCCAGGACACCACCACTGCCAGCATCAGCGGCAGCACTTCGGTAACCGAAGGCCAGGCGGCGAGTTATACCGTCAGCCTGACCAACCCGGCCCAGACCGAAGTGACGCTGAAAATCGTCTACAGCGGTACCGCTGCCGACGGTTCGGACTTCACCGGCGTGTACACCGTGAAGATCCCGGCGGGCGCCAGCAGTGCCAACTTCAACGTCGCGACCATCGATGACAAGATCACCGAAGGCACCGAAAACTTCGTGGTCAAGATCGATTCGGTCACTGGTGGCAACTTCGAGAATCTGGCGATCAGTTCGTCCAATGGCAGCGTCAGCACTTCGATCATCGACAACGATGCACCGCCAGTGCTGGACCTCGACGCCAACAACTCCAGCGGCGCTACCGGGGCCGATTACAAGGTGACGTTCACCGAGAACACCGCCGGTCCTGGCGTGTCGATCGGCGATCTCGACCTGAGCATCACCGATCCGGACAGCACCATGCTGACCGGTGCAACCGTCGTGCTGACCAACCGTCAGCCAGGCGATGCGCTGAACCTGGGCAACAGCGTCAACGGCATCATCATCAACAGCAATGACCAGACTGGCACGATCACACTGACCTTGACCGGTACTGCGACGCTGGCCGATTACATTCAGCGCATCAAGAACATCACCTTCACCAACAACAGTGAAGACCCAAGCACCGTACCGCGGACCATCACCGTGAAGGTGACCGATGGCAGCAATTACTCCAACACCGCGACCACCACGGTCAATGTGGTGGCGGTCAATGACGCACCGGTCGCAGCACCGGTCAACGTCACCGGCACCGAAGACACGCCGCTGATTCTCGGCTGGTCGACCTTCGGCGTCAGCGACGTCGACAGCCCCGCCACCGGCCTGGGCGTGAAAATCACCCAGCTGCCGGGCGAGGGCAAACTGCAGTATCTGGACAGTTCGACCTGGAAAGATGTCGCCGCCAACCAGACCTTCAGCAAAGCCGACATCGACGCTGGCAAACTGCGCTTCATGCCGGATGCCAACGAGTCGGGCGCGAACGGTTATGGCCCCGGCACTGGCGATCAAAAGGCTGATTACGCGCAACTCCAGTTCCAGCCAACCGACGGCCAGGCACTGGGCAACACCGGCACGATCAAGATCGGCATCACCCCGGTGGCGGATGCCCCGACCCTGAGCGTTGCCGACAATAGCGTGAAGTCCACCGGATTGATCAAGGAAGTCTGGACCGGTCTGTCGGGCCTGGGTACCAGCGGCAACGGCGCGGACTCGACCACGCTGAAAAACGTGATCGACGCCGCTGGCACAGCAAACTCCAAAGGCACCGTGACCAACGTGCAGTCCGACGCTAACGTGACCGCCGGTACGGCGTCGAAAACCTCGGGCCTGATCTACCTCGAAGCCGGCAAGACCTACACCTTCAGCGGTGTTGGCGATGACAGCCTGTTGGTGACCATCGGCGGCAAGAACGTCGCCGCGATCACCTGGGGCGCGGGCGGCAACCTCAATGGTTCGTTCACCCCGACCACCAGCGGCTACTACACCCTGGACATCTACCACCACAACCAGAGCGGCCCGGGTAACTATGACGTCAACCTGTCGGTCAATGGCAGCACGCCGATCGACCTGAGCAGTGCCGGCGTACCGATTTACACGGGCGTGACGGATCTGGTGAATGCCGGCGTGACCGTGTCCGACTTGCACGGCAGCAATGGCGAGGGCTACTACGACGGCTACAAACTCAACACCGGCGCCGAAGGCAGCAGTGTGAAATTGTCCGCTATCACGACCGCGCTGACCGACACCGATGGCTCGGAAAGCCTGAGCCTGAAGATCAGCGGCATGCCGACCGGCTCGGTGCTCACCGACGGCGCGGGACATACCTTCACGGTCACTGCGACCAGTGGCGAGGCCAACGTGACGGGCTGGAGCCTAGGCTCTCTGAGCGTAACGCCACCATCGTATTACAACGGCCAGTTCAACCTGACCGTGACTTCGACCTCCACTGAGGCCCTGGGTGGTTCGGCCAGCAGCACTTCGCAAATTCCTGTGACTGTGTATCCGGCGGTCTACAACGCCGTCACTGCCACGGCGGCCAATGACACGGTCACCGGCACCGACGGCAACGACATCATCGTCGCCGACATCGGCGGCCTGACCGTGGTGCCAGGCACCAACTACAACATCGCGTTCATGGTCGACAGTTCCGGCAGTATGAGTTCCTCGTCGATCAACTCGGCCAAGGACTCGCTGACGTCTGTGTTCAACACACTAAAGCAAAGCCTGGGCAGCAACTCGGGTACGGTGAACATCTTCCTGGTGGACTTCGACACCCAGGTCAACAAGTCGGTGTCGGTGAACCTCAAAGACCCGAATGCGCTGACTCAGTTGAAGACGATCCTGGACTCGATGTCATCCGGCGGCGGCACCAACTACGAGGACGTGTTCAAAACCACGGCCAACTGGTTCCAGAGTGCGGACGCCGTGGCCAACACCGGGGCGAAGAACCTCACGTACTTCATTACTGACGGCAAGCCGACTTACTACCAGAGCGGCGAGTCGACCAACCCGACCCTGTATGGCAGCACAACACTCGATAGCCTGGTCACCACCAGCAACTATCAGTTGGGTAAAGCGATCAGCCTGGTCCCCGACAGCACGCACCAGATCGACATTAGCGCCTCGGGCTACGTGACGGTCTGGACCAAGACCAGCAACGGCAACAACGGCAATGGCAATGGCAATGGCAACGGCAATGGAAGTAGCTGGTCCTCCAAGGACTTCGGCTATCTGCATGCCCAGGGCGACGGCACTTACGAGTTCTCGGGTCGTGACGGCGACGGCAACAGCACCGACGGGGACACCATCAGCAACTCCACCAGCAGCTTCACACTGCTGAGCAAGCTGTCGAATGTCGAGGCCATTGGTCTTAACAGCGACGTGAGCCTCAACGACCTGAAGCCGTACGACTCGGATACCACGCCGCAAACCAACATCGATCCGAAGGATCTGGCCAACTCGATCATCGGCCACACCGAAGCGACAATGCCGGGCAACGATACCGTCAGCGGTGGCGACGGCAACGACCTTCTGTTCGGCGATCTGGTGAGCTTCAACGGCATTGCCGGCGAGGGTTACCAGGCGATACAAGCCTTCGTGGCGCAGCAATCCGGCGTGGACGTCAGCAAAGTCACCACCAGCAACGTGCACCAGTACATCACTGAGCATTACACCGCGTTCGATGTGTCCGGTGCCCATGACGGCAACGATACCCTGCTGGGCGGTGCGGGCAATGACATCCTGTTCGGCTCGGGCGGAAGCGACACCCTCGACGGCGGCAAGGGCAATGACAGCCTGCTCGGCGGCACCGGCAACGACACGTTGATGGGCGGACAGGGCAACGACATCCTGATCGGTGGTTCCGGTGGTGACACCTTCGTCTGGAAAGCGGGCGACACCGGCAGCGACGTGATCAAGGACTTCAAGGCCGGCGAAGGTGACCGGATCGACCTGCGCGATCTGTTGCAGGGCGAAACCGGCAGTACCATCGACAACTTCCTGAAGATCACCACGGTCGATGGCGTGTCGTCGCTGCAAGTCAGCTCGACCGGCCAGTTCAACTCGGGCAACGCCGCAGCGGCCACGCCGGACGTGACGATCAAGCTGGAAGGCAATAACTGGTCAAGCGCCAACCTGCACAACCTGATTGCCGGTAGCGACCCGACCATCAAAATCGATCACAACAACAGCTGATGCACGAAAACGGCCGTTCCTTATGGGGCGGCCGTCACGTTTGCGTCCACTGCCCGGTGACGATTCCGTCGCTGCGCCACATACTGGCATGCGGTTGACCTATGCTGCTGACAGCACGACGCTGGTTCAATTCTGAGGGATGCTCAATGTTTTACGTGCAACGCGATGCGCAGGGCCTGTTGGTACGCGTGGAACCCGCCGCCTATGCCGAGGCCACGGAAACGCTGCCGGCCGACAATCATGAAATCCAGACCTGGTTTGCCAACGCTGCGGTGGAGAACAGCCTCAAACAGCTCAAGCAAAGTGACCTGGAAATGATCCGGGTACTCGATGACTTGATTCAGGTGCTGACCCAGAAAGGCGTGATCCGCGTCACCGACCTGCCGGCGGCGGCCCAGGCTAAACTCATGGATCGAAACCAGGCCCGTGAAGCCTTGGGTGGCTTGAGCCAATTGATCGATGATGAAGAGACCGGACTGATCTGACGCGCCCCTCCGATCATTCCCGCGCGCTACGTGGGAGCGATCAAATCAGCCCCAGGGCTTGGGCTCGCCGAACAACTGGCCCTGAACGCCGTATATCCCCATCTCGCGAATCACCGACAACTCGCCTTCAGTCTCGACCCGCTCGGCAATCAGCGGCAAATCAATGCTGTGTGCCGCGCGCTGGATCGCCTCGATGAACAGGCGTTTGTCACTCTCCAGATCGATCGAACGAATGTAGCTGCCATCGATCTTCAGGTACGCCAGCCCCAGCCGTGCCAGGTTGCCGATCATGCTGAAGCGTCCGCCAAAACGTTGCAGGCTCAGTGAGAAGCCGAGTTCGCGCAGGCGCCGGGTCAACTGCTCCAGTACCGCCTGGTCAGGCAGTTGCTCTTCGCCAATCTCCAGGGTCAGGCGCGGGCCGAAATTGGAATGCGCACGCAGTATCTCGAAGATTTTGTTTTGCGCCTGCGGGTCGCCCAGGGTAGCCGATGACAGATTCAGCGCCAGCGACTCCTCATGCTCGCTCATTTGCTCCAACACCCGTTCGAGCATCAGCCGATCCAGGCGCGCCGTCCAGCCGAAGCGCTCCAGCCAAGGCAGAAAACGCCCGGCGGGGATGGTCTGGCCCTGTTCGTCGAGCAGTCGCGACAACACTTTGTAATGCAGTACCAGTTGCGTGTCCTGGGCAGCCACTACCGGCTGGAAATACAGTTCGAAGCGCCGCTGTGTCAGCGCCTGGTCAAGCATTCGATGCCAGGCGTGGTGATCGTCGCCGACACTGGCCGAGAGGCTGTGTTCGATACAGGCCCAGTTCTGCTCGCCCTGGCCTTCGGCCTGCGCCAGCGCCTGATCACCGAGGCTGAGCACGGTTTGCGGCGAGTCGCCGTGAGCAAAAGGTGCCAGGCCGATAGACGCCACGGCAGCCACATCAGTGGCGCCGGTAGCGTGCAGACTGGCCAAGGCACTGTCGAGGTTTTGTGCCAGTTGCAGCGCTTCTTCGCGCACCAGCCCCGGCGCCAGCACGGCAAATTCGCCACCGCGGATACGAGTGACCAGGTTCTGGGTTTCCGGATATTTGGCGCACTCGCGAGACAGTTGCTCGCCGACGGCTTTGAGCACGTCATCGGTGCGCTGGCCACCGAGACGCTGATTGAGGCCGGCAAGATCCTTGACCCGCAATAGCAGCAGATAACCAGAACTGGCCTGCTCCGGGTTGCTCACCCGCGCATTCAGCTGCATCTCGAAATAACGCCTGTTGGCCAACCCGGTCAACGAGTCCTGATAGGACTCGACCCGCAGTTTTTCACTACGCTCCGCCTGCTCCTGAAACAGCGCCTTGAGCTTCTCGACCATCTGGTTCATGGCCTGTACGACCCGGCGAAGTTCGGGAGTGCGCGGCAGTTCCGGCAGGCTGAGGAATTCCCGCCGGGCGATGGCGTGGGATTGCTTGACCATGTAATCCAGCGGTCTCAATTGCTGACGCAGCAACAGCGCGCCGAGTACCGCACTGACCGCGCCGCATAGCAGCAACCAGCTCAGGCTGCCCAAAGCGCTTTGCCACAACTTGGCCAGTGCGAACATCGGGTGGCTGACCACCTCGACCCGGGCAGCCTGCTCCCAGCCACGGCTGACGATCGCGTCACCACCGGCGGGCTCCAGGCCGATCAGTTTGACGAACCAGTCCGGAACGTTGTTGACCGCCGGAATGCCCGTGCGCTCAACCAGGGCCTGGTCGGTCTTCAGATCGACCACGCGGATGCTCGCGTAGTAACCGCTGTCGAAAATCGAGCTGACCAGCAACTCGACCATCGCCGGGTCGTCGATATTCGGTGTCAGGGAAAGCGCCAGCGCCGTCGCCGCGTCCTGAGCATGGGAGCGCAACTGGTTGACATACTGAGTGCGCGAGCTCTCCAGGCTGACCATGAAACTGCCGGTGAAGGCGACCACCAGGAACAGACAGATAGCAATCAACAGCTGTTTGAACAAAGACATCTGAGCACCTGCTCCTAATTAGTCGTCTCGACCGGGAATCCTTCGGCCTGCATTTTCTTCAACACATCCTGCCAGCGCGAAAGACGCTTGGTATCGCCGACCTTTTTGTTGCCCTTGGTACCCGGTAGCCACAACCCTTCTGCATTGAAAGAGTAGACCGGCAGCAAATCCTTTCGCTGGCTGGCGGGCTTGATTGCATCAATCAGGCTATCGAGCACCAGAGGCTCGGCTTCCGGACTCGAGTAGTAGGTCAGCACCATGTGCGCGCGGTTCTGGGTCAGTGCCTTGACGTAGGTAATGCGCAGCTTTTCACTGGCTACACCGAGGTGACGCAGGCTGAAGTACTTGGCAATAGCGTAGTCTTCACAGTCGCCGGCGCCTTTCCAGAGGGCTTCGATCGGGGTTTCCCAGTAGTCGACTTCATGCCACAGATCGATGTCTTCGACATATCGCAGCTGTTTGTTGAAGAAGCGATTGACCACATTGAGTTGTTCCAACTCGCCGATCTGCTTCTGACTGGCCAACAAGTATTGCCAATCATTAATGCGCTGCTGACCTTCTCCCAAAGGTCCGTACAATGCCTGCGCCCGCCGGCTGATCAGGGAAAAATCCCAATCGGCACTCAAACTGCCCAACATCACGCCAGCCAGCAGCAATGCGCCGCACAGCCAGCGTAAAATCCGGGGGATCGTTAAACTTGCCGCCAATGCGAGGCATCCTGGGTAGGCAGGAGGGAGTCGTTCGAATGGTGAAGGTTAGACCGGAAAAAGACAATGGCACGGTGAGATCATTGGCGGCGCGCTAAACTGCAAGAAAGGCACTCGTTCGCTTGTTTGACAAGCCGTCAGGCAGTTACTAGTGTCATTTGGATCCAAAAAATATTCCGTCATTCAGGGTGCGTTTAGTGACACAAAAGCCCAACCCTCTAAGCAGTATCAAGGTCAACGGGCCCATTCCCGCGCATCTGGCACGGTCGGTGATCGAAGAAACCCTGCGCGCGGCCATACTCGACGGGCGCATTCCTTGCGGCGCGGCCCTGCGCCAGCAAGACCTCGCCGACCTGTTCGGCGTCAGCCGCATGCCCGTACGCGAAGCCTTGCGCCAGCTCGAAGCACAATCGTTGCTCAATGTGGTTGCCCACAAGGGCGCCGTGGTCGCGCCGCTGATCCAGGGCGACGCCGTGGAAACCTACGCGCTGCGCATCCTGCTGGAGTCCGAAGCCTTGCGTCTCTCGGTGCCACTGCTCCAGGACGAAGATCTCGAACAGGCTGCCCGTTACATCGATGAACTCGAAATGGAAAGCGACTACACCGAAATCGGCCGGCTCAATCGCCTGTTCCACATGGTGCTTTACAGCCGGGCACCCAATCGCCGGCTGTTGAGACTGGTCGAAGACGGCCTGATCGAGGAAGAGCGGTTCTTGCGTTTCAACCTGGAAGCCATGGGCCTGGGCAAACTGTCCCAGGACGACCACCAGGCATTGTTACGGGCCGCCGAAGACCGGGACGTCGAACGCTCCGTGAAGCTGCTCGAACACCACCTGAACCGAGCGGTCGAGGTCATTACGCGCTACCTCAACAGCCCTGAAGTCCGGGCCAAGAACACGTCCAGGTAACTCGTAGCGGCAAGTCCAGGCGAGGCGCACCGAAGGTGCTTGCCTCGCCTGATGCACATTTCCCCGAATGTGCCCCACGAATAATTTGATTACAAATCCCCTGCGCCCAAACCACACCACCCTCGCGGCGCTATATCACGCTCCAACGCCTCGCCGCCTGCAAACCTGGCCATAGCAACGATTGCATGCTGTCTCGGTATTGGCGGCCGCCTCCATTTGCGCCCACTCTGGGTGCCAAGGACACAATAAAACCGGGGACGTTCCGTGCGAATGGCGTAGTCCCCATCCCCAGAAGCGAAGGAAGGAGCCTCATCACGGGAACGGAAGGATCGGCACCAATCACGACCCACTTCCACCCCCTCAGACATCCCCCAACGACGCCAACTAAAAAGTTACTTCGAGTGAGGCATTCACTCTTTATTCAATTCTGACTTATATAAGCCGGAAGGAGTAACTACGCCAAAATAAAACCAACATGGAAAGTTTTATTGGAACTTATCAACTTCGAAAAAGTTGAATATCAAAATAATACCAAAACAACTTGATTGACACTTTATATGTGTATTAGTTTTTCTTCGCTGCCAACCACAAGCGGCAGCAGCACCTCAGTTACACGGCATATCCAGCACTGAAAAAGATCAATTCGTTTGAGGTACCCGTTCGCCCTGAAAAACTTTAAGCGAACTTAAGTGCTTGATTACTTCTCACCCCGAATCACTTACAGGCCCATCCATGAAACCAACTAAAGAACGTCTTATTCAAATAAAAGCCGAACTTGGCGAACACCCGATTTTCTCTGAAATACATTCGCTGCCGGTCCTGAGACGCTTCATGGAAACCCACGTTTTTGCCGTATGGGACTTCATGTCACTGACCAAGCGCCTGCAACAGGAGCTGACTTGCGTGCGACTGCCCTGGCTGCCGCCGCAGGATCCCCAGGCCGCTCGGTTGATCAACGAGATCGTGCTGGGTGAGGAGTCGGATGATCGCCCGGCCCAGGGTCATTACAGCCACTTCGAGTTGTATCTGGATGCAATGCGCGAAGTCGGCGCCTGCACCGATGCCATCGAACGCTTCGTGGCCTTGCAACAGGAAGGCGTGAGTTACGACCTGGCCTTGAAATGCATCAATGTCGACCCGGCGGCTGCACATTTCGTTCGCCATACGCTGCACACCGCACTGCATGCACCGGGTCACTGTGTTGCGGCGGCGTTTCTGCACGGTCGCGAGAGCGTTATCCCGCAGATGTTCCAGCGCATCCTCGACGATTGGGGCATCGGCACCGAACAGGCGCCGACCTTCCGTTACTACCTCGAACGGCACATTGAAGTCGATTCCGAGGACCACGGCCCGGCAGCGGAAAAGCTCCTGTCGCGACTGGTCGATGGCGACCCGCAACGGCAGGAGGACGTGTATGCCAGCGCCATCGCTGCCGTGGAAAGTCGTATTGCCCTGTGGGACGGACTGCGCCTGAGCATCAACGAATCGGTCGTGGAGGTGAGCGCATGAACGCCGTCGACTACCAATCCTTCGCCGACGCCTGGGAAAGTCGCGCGACCATCCGCACACGCCCGCGACGCGTGCTGGAGAACGACGACAAACTGATCTACCCCTTGAGCCGTCAACCGCTGGTGCTGAGCGAAACCTTTCTGCGCGAATGTCCGCAGCTGCGCGACTTCGCCCTGGTGCAGACGCTCTACAAGTTCATCAACGATGTGGTGATTTTCGAAACCGAGATCGTCGACAAGACCGCCCGCAGCATCGCCAAGAATCGCTTCGCGGTCGAGTTCCCGTTCGCCTGCCGCTACGACGCCATGACTGTCGTGGTGGACGAGGATTACCACGCACTGGTGGCGATGGATTTCATGCAGCAGACCATCGCGTTGACCGGCATCACCCCCATTGAATTGCCGGATGAGATCGAACTGAGCCGAGCGATACCGGTGGCCGTGGCACTCGCACCGGAGCACCTGCGCAGCGCTGTAGAACTGATCTGCGTGGCCATCGCCGAAAACACAGTGACCGGCGATGTTGCCGCGTTCGCCAAGGACGACACGGTCAAGCAATCGATCAAGGGCCTGATGGCCGATCACTTGCTGGACGAGGGGCGCCATTCCGGTTTTTGGGCACGACTGGTACGCATTTACTGGCATACGGCTAGTGCAGACGACCGCCATTGCATCGCGCAGATCCTGCCGGTGTTCATTGGCCATTACCTGACCAACGACATCCAGAAATCCTTCGACTTCCGCTTGATCGACGCACTGCAGACCAACGACGCGGCGCGCCACGCACTCAAGAACGAAATGTCGGCACTGGCCTTCCCGATCAATCGCCATCACCCGCTGGTGGCCAACATTGTGCGGTTTTTCCACAGCAGTTCACTGCTCGAATCGCCGTGCGTACAAACCGCCCTCAGCGACTACCTGGTTTGACGAGGAGCCCACCATGAGACGTCTCGACATCTTGCTCAACGGACAAAGCCAGGCCATGACCAACCTGGCGCTGGAACTCGAACAACACGGTCATTCACTGACGTGGGTATCCGCACTCGACGAAATGCCTGGGCCTGTGGATCTGCTGATCGACGATGGCACGTCGCTTCAGTTCACTGCTCAGGCGCCACGGCTGACATTTCAATTGGGGCTCGGCATGCCACAGGCGTCAGGCCTGCCTTCGCTGGACCTGTTGTGCTGCCATGGCTCAACGCTGCTGAGTCGTGTACCCATTGCCGATGAGCCGTCGGGTAACGGCCAGGCGTTGCGTATGCAGGCCATGACAGCACTGGTTGAGCACGTGGCGCTGCTGGTCAGCCGCTACTCGCGGGATGCCGACTATTTCCGACACGCCGAACCCGCCGCACCTGCCCGCTACGAGCGCATCGAGAACCTGCGGTTCCTGGACAGCCTCGCGTTCGTGCATCGCCTCAATGCCACCGCCGACCCACGACTGCAGCAACTCGCGCAAACGCCAATGATCGAGCGGCTGGAACAACAGTGCATCCAGAGCGCCGACCGTCCGGCCTTGAGCATTGCCGGCACAACGCTCGACTATCGCCAGTTGTACGCCTACAGCCGCGCCATCCAGCAACGTTTGCGACCGCTGCTGGATCAGCATCAAGGTCCGGTAGTCGTCGGGATCTGCCTGCCCAAATGCAGCGCGCTGTATGCCGGAATCCTGGCGATCCTGGGCAGCGGCGCAGTGTACCTGCCGCTGGAACCGAGCCATCCACTGCAACGTCAGCAGTACATTCTGGCGAACGCCGGTGCGGTGTTGCTGCTGCATGATGGCGAGCATCCCCTGGCGAGGGAGATGCCGGGGCTGGACATCGGGAGTATCGACTACCGCGACGTGGATCTCACTCAACCCTTGATGCACCAACGCCCCGACCCCGATGCACCCTGCATGGCGCTCTACACCTCAGGCACCACCGGTCACCCGAAGGGCGTGTTGCTCAGCCAGGCCAACCTCACGCACTTCACCCATTGGTACGCCGACTATGTGCAGCTGACCAGCCATAGCCGGGTGCTGCAATTTTCTTCATTGAGTTTCGACTCATCGCTGATCGACATCTTCCCGACCCTGTTGCAAGGCGCCGAGCTGATCGTGCCCGACGAGGACCAACGCCGCGATCCACTGCAACTGGTGGAGCTGATTCGTCATCGGCAACTGAGCCACGCCTTTTTACCGCCTGCCTTGTTGAGCATCCTGCCGCTGGAGCAGTTGCAGTGCCTGGACCGTGTGATGACCGGCGGCGATGTGTGCGAGCCGTGGGTCATCGAACAACTGAGCCGTCAGGGCAAGCTCTACAACCTCTACGGGCCCACCGAAGCCACGGTACTGATTACCGCGCGGCGGCTTCAGGCAGGCGACAACAACCGCTCGCTGGGTGCGCCGATCGCCAATAGTCAGGTGTTTATTCTCGATGATGACTTTCAACCGGTGGCCGAGCAGACTGTCGGTGAGTTGTACATCGCTGGCCCGGGCGTGTGCCTGGGCTACCTGAACAACCCGCAGCAAACCGCTGAGCGTTATCTGGACCTGAACTTGCCTGATGGCCAGTCCCTGCGCGTCTATCGCACCGGGGACATGGCGAAGTGGACAGATGAAGGGATCGAGTTGTGCGGTCGGCGTGATAATCAGGTGAAGATTCGCGGCTTCCGGGTCGAGCCGGAAGAGATTGAGCGCTGCCTGCGCGACAGCCGGTTGTACCGCCAGGTTGCCGTGGTCGTTGATAGCCAGCGACGGATTCTGGCCTTCCTTGCCCAACCCCGGGAAGACCTCCCAGGCGCCGCTCGCCAGGCGTTGAAGGCCCACGCGGCACAGCACCTGCCGGACTACATGCACCCCGCTGCATGGACGGAACTGGCAAGCATGCCTTACGCCAGCAACGGAAAGGTCGACCGCAAGGCGTTGCTGGAGCTGCCGGTGAGCGTCACCGATAACCCTCCACGGCGCCTGCCCGTCAATGCCGATGAAACCCTGCTGCTGAACATCTGGGCCGAGTTGCTGGAGCTGCCGGCGAGCGACATTCCCACCGACGAAAGCTTCTTCAATCTGGGCGGGCACTCGATCCTGCTATCGCGCATGCTCCTGCGACTGCGTGAAGAGTTCGGGCGCAGCATCTCGATCAACCGCTTCATCGAACTGCCCACCATCACGAAACTGGCGACACTGGTACGCGGCTCCGGCAGCGAAGAAGTGCTGAGCGAACAGGCCCTGCGCGATGCCTTCCGCGAACTGGATATTCAGCCTCTGCCCATCAGTCGCATGGGCGATGTGCACAAGGTGATCGTCACAGGCGCCAACAGTTTTGTCGGTGTACACATCGTCGAGGCGTTGCTGGCCTGGGGGGCCAGCGAGGTCGCCTGCCTGGTGCGCGACGGCAATGGGCAATCGGCGGACGAGCGCTTTGCCCAGGCGCTGCGGGAGAACCATCTGGAGCACCTGGATATGAGCCGGGTACGGGTTCACGCGGCCGATATCACACGACCGGAACTCGGTTTGGCAGCAGAGGTTTATCAGCGCCTGGATCGAGAATTTGGCGCGCTGGTGCACAACGCCGCCAACGTCAATCACGTCCTCGATTACGAGTCGCTGGCGAGGGACAACGTCGAGCCGATTTTCGAATGTTTGCGCCTGTGCGAAGGACGCAGCAAAAAAATCTTCAATTTCGTCTCGACGCTCTCGGCCTCCAGCACGATATCCGCCGACGGCCGAGTGCTTGAGTTGCCGGCCGCACCGACACCCCCCATCTACATCAAGAACGGCTACAACCTGTCCAAATGGGTTGGCGAGCGCATCCTCGAACGGGCGCGAGAGCTTGGGGTCCGGGTCAATCTCTACCGCCCTGGCAACATCAGCTTCAACAGCCTCACGGGCGTGTGCCAGCCACACAAGAATCGCCTGATGCTGATGCTCAAGGGCTCGATCCAGCTGGGTCTGGTGCCGGAGTTCGCCTTGAACTTCGACTTGATGCCGGTGGACTTTCTCGCCCGATTCATCGCCTTCCACGCCAGTCGTTATCAGCCGGAACAGGCGGTGTTCAACCTGCACAACCCCGAGCCCCTGAGCTGGGACGACTACGTGGCGTCCTTCCGCGAGACTGGGCGCGAATTCGCGATGGTCAGCGTCGCCGACTGGCAGCAGCAGCTGAATCGGGTCGACAGCGACAACGCGTTGTTCGGCGTGCTGGGGTTCTACCTCAACGGCTTCGAGGAGGACATCGGCGACATCTCGATGATCGGTCACGACAACGCCCAGGCCGGCGTACGGCTTATGGGTGCGCACTACCCGCAAAAATCCCCGGCGCTGCTGCGTCGCGGCTGCGACTACCTCAAAGAAATCAACTTCATCTGACTCAACCCCAACGGAGCAAGACCATGAGTACTCTGCAACCCGATACCCTGATCAAAAACCCTCAAGGCTGCCACGTGGTGTCCTCGGTGGACGTGCCCGCCGCTGCTGCGCAGGTATGGGCCGTGGTCGGTAACTTTTCCGGCTTTGATCGCTTCATCCCGGCACTGTCGCACATCGAAATGACCGGTGAAGGCGTGTCATCGTTACGCAAAAAGTTTTTCAAGGACGGCAACCAGGTGGTCGAACAGCTTAACTCCCGGGACGACCAGGCGCGGCACATGACCTGGACCACTATCTACAACACTCTGGGTGTGGCCAATCTGTGGGCCGCGATGAGCGTTGAATCACTGGATGCGGACAAGTCCCGAGCCACCTGGACCATCATTGCCGAACCGGCACAGGGTGGCGCCGAGGCGCTGCCAGGCTTCAAGGATTTCGTGCAGGGCTTTGCCGATGATGCGATGAACAATGTGCTGAAACTGTTTGCGTAGAGCGTGAAAAAGCCCGTTGTGGAGAGGCTCCGCAACGGGCTTTTCAATACCCCTGAAACGACAAAACCCCTGTCTGCGTCAGCAGACAGGGGTTTTGGAATTCAATCTTGACGATGACCTACTCTCACATGGGGAAACCCCACACTACCATCGGCGATGCATCGTTTCACTTCTGAGTTCGGGATGGGATCAGGTGGTTCCAACGCTCTATGGTCGTCAAGAAATTCTGTTTGTCAGTCCGTCTGTAGTGACGTACCAACGAATTCTTGATGCTTCTACTATAAAGACAAAACCCCTACCTGCATACGCAGATAGGGGTTTCGGAATTTAATCTTGACGATGACCTACTCTCACATGGGGAAACCCCACACTACCATCGGCGATGCATCGTTTCACTGCTGAGTTCGGGATGGGATCAGGTGGTTCCAACGCTCTATGGTCGTCAAGAAATTCGGGTACTGAGTCGTGGCCGGCTGGCCTCGCTTCAGCAGATTGGGTATGTGATGGAAATCGGTGTTTTGTGAGCGTCGAACTTTCGGTTCTTTCGTCTTCACACACCGCAATCTGATGCTCTTTCGAGTAGTCAAATTGCTTGGGTGTTATATGGTCAAGCCTCACGGGCAATTAGTATTGGTTAGCTCAACGCCTCACAGCGCTTACACACCCAACCTATCAACGTCGTAGTCTTCGACGGCCCTTCAGGGAGCTCAAGGCTCCAGTGAGATCTCATCTTGAGGCAAGTTTCCCGCTTAGATGCTTTCAGCGGTTATCTTTTCCGAACATAGCTACCCGGCAATGCCACTGGCGTGACAACCGGAACACCAGAGGTTCGTCCACTCCGGTCCTCTCGTACTAGGAGCAGCCCCTCTCAAATCTCAAACGTCCACGGCAGATAGGGACCGAACTGTCTCACGACGTTCTAAACCCAGCTCGCGTACCACTTTAAATGGCGAACAGCCATACCCTTGGGACCGGCTTCAGCCCCAGGATGTGATGAGCCGACATCGAGGTGCCAAACACCGCCGTCGATATGAACTCTTGGGCGGTATCAGCCTGTTATCCCCGGAGTACCTTTTATCCGTTGAGCGATGGCCCTTCCATACAGAACCACCGGATCACTAAGACCTACTTTCGTACCTGCTCGACGTGTCTGTCTCGCAGTCAAGCGCGCTTTTGCCTTTATACTCTACGACCGATTTCCGACCGGTCTGAGCGCACCTTCGTACTCCTCCGTTACTCTTTAGGAGGAGACCGCCCCAGTCAAACTACCCACCATACACTGTCCTCGATCCGGATAACGGACCTGAGTTAGAACCTCAAAGTTGCCAGGGTGGTATTTCAAGGATGGCTCCACGCGAACTGGCGTCCACGCTTCAAAGCCTCCCACCTATCCTACACAAGCAAATTCAAAGTCCAGTGCAAAGCTATAGTAAAGGTTCACGGGGTCTTTCCGTCTAGCCGCGGATACACTGCATCTTCACAGCGATTTCAATTTCACTGAGTCTCGGGTGGAGACAGCGCCGCCATCGTTACGCCATTCGTGCAGGTCGGAACTTACCCGACAAGGAATTTCGCTACCTTAGGACCGTTATAGTTACGGCCGCCGTTTACCGGGGCTTCGATCAAGAGCTTCGCGTTAGCTAACCCCATCAATTAACCTTCCGGCACCGGGCAGGCGTCACACCCTATACGTCCACTTTCGTGTTTGCAGAGTGCTGTGTTTTTAATAAACAGTCGCAGCGGCCTGGTATCTTCGACCGGCGTGGGCTTACGCAGTAAATACTTCACCCTCACCGGCGCACCTTCTCCCGAAGTTACGGTGCCATTTTGCCTAGTTCCTTCACCCGAGTTCTCTCAAGCGCCTTGGTATTCTCTACCCAACCACCTGTGTCGGTTTGGGGTACGGTTCCTGGTTACCTGAAGCTTAGAAGCTTTTCTTGGAAGCATGGCATCAACCACTTCGTCACCCAAAGGGTAACTCGTCATCAGCTCTCGGCCTTAAGATCCCGGATTTACCTAAGATCTCAGCCTACCACCTTAAACTTGGACAACCAACGCCAAGCTGGCCTAGCCTTCTCCGTCCCTCCATCGCAATAACCAGAAGTACAGGAATATTAACCTGTTTTCCATCGACTACGCTTTTCAGCCTCGCCTTAGGGACCGACTAACCCTGCGTCGATTAACGTTGCGCAGGAAACCTTGGTCTTTCGGCGTGGGTGTTTTTCACACCCATTGTCGTTACTCATGTCAGCATTCGCACTTCTGATACCTCCAGCAAGCTTCTCAACTCACCTTCACAGGCTTACAGAACGCTCCTCTACCGCATCACTTACGTGATACCCGTAGCTTCGGTGTATGGTTTGAGCCCCGTTACATCTTCCGCGCAGGCCGACTCGACTAGTGAGCTATTACGCTTTCTTTAAAGGGTGGCTGCTTCTAAGCCAACCTCCTAGCTGTCTAAGCCTTCCCACATCGTTTCCCACTTAACCATAACTTTGGGACCTTAGCTGACGGTCTGGGTTGTTTCCCTTTTCACGACGGACGTTAGCACCCGCCGTGTGTCTCCCATGCTCGGCACTTGTAGGTATTCGGAGTTTGCATCGGTTTGGTAAGTCGGGATGACCCCCTAGCCGAAACAGTGCTCTACCCCCTACAGTGATACATGAGGCGCTACCTAAATAGCTTTCGAGGAGAACCAGCTATCTCCGAGCTTGATTAGCCTTTCACTCCGATCCACAGGTCATCCGCTAACTTTTCAACGGTAGTCGGTTCGGTCCTCCAGTCAGTGTTACCTAACCTTCAACCTGCCCATGGATAGATCGCCCGGTTTCGGGTCTATTCCCAGCGACTAGACGCCCTATTAAGACTCGCTTTCGCTACGCCTCCCCTATTCGGTTAAGCTCGCCACTGAAAATAAGTCGCTGACCCATTATACAAAAGGTACGCAGTCACCCAACAAAGTGGGCTCCCACTGCTTGTACGCATACGGTTTCAGGATCTATTTCACTCCCCTCTCCGGGGTTCTTTTCGCCTTTCCCTCACGGTACTAGTTCACTATCGGTCAGTCAGTAGTATTTAGCCTTGGAGGATGGTCCCCCCATATTCAGACAAAGTTTCTCGTGCTCCGTCCTACTCGATTTCATGACCAAGAGATTTTCGCGTACAGGGCTATCACCCACTATGGCCGCACTTTCCAGAGCGTTCCGCTAATCTCAAAGCCACTTAAGGGCTAGTCCCCGTTCGCTCGCCACTACTAAGGGAATCTCGGTTGATTTCTTTTCCTCAGGGTACTTAGATGTTTCAGTTCCCCTGGTTCGCCTCTTGCACCTATGTATTCAGTACAAGATAACCATCTTATGATGGCTGGGTTCCCCCATTCAGACATCTCCGGATCAAAGTCTGTTTGCCGACTCCCCGAAGCTTTTCGCAGGCTACCACGTCTTTCATCGCCTCTGACTGCCAAGGCATCCACCGTATGCGCTTCTTCACTTGACCATATAACCCCAAGCAATCTGGTTATACTATGAAGACGACATTCGCCGAAAATTCGCACTTGCTCTAAGAGCAACTCACAAATTTTACCTTAGCCTGATCCGTTACCAGTGAAAGTAACGTTCAGTCTATCTTTCTATCACATACCCAAATTTTTAAAGAACGAACTAGTCAAAGACTAGAAATCAACATTCACCATCATCGATGGAATGCTCATTTCTAAGCTTTACACAATCAGAAGCAGTAGTGGTGGAGCCAAACGGGATCGAACCGTTGACCTCCTGCGTGCAAGGCAGGCGCTCTCCCAGCTGAGCTATGGCCCCGTATTTCTACAGGCGTTTCCCACACAAAATTGGTGGGTCTGGGCAGATTCGAACTGCCGACCTCACCCTTATCAGGGGTGCGCTCTAACCAACTGAGCTACAGACCCAATTTCGGGCTGCTTCTTATCGTCTTCTTCAATGAATCAAGCAATTCGTGTGGGAACTTATGGAGCAGCTGAGTCGTCGATTAAGGAGGTGATCCAGCCGCAGGTTCCCCTACGGCTACCTTGTTACGACTTCACCCCAGTCATGAATCACACCGTGGTAACCGTCCCCCCGAAGGTTAGACTAGCTACTTCTGGTGCAACCCACTCCCATGGTGTGACGGGCGGTGTGTACAAGGCCCGGGAACGTATTCACCGCGACATTCTGATTCGCGATTACTAGCGATTCCGACTTCACGCAGTCGAGTTGCAGACTGCGATCCGGACTACGATCGGTTTTGTGGGATTAGCTCCACCTCGCGGCTTGGCAACCCTCTGTACCGACCATTGTAGCACGTGTGTAGCCCAGGCCGTAAGGGCCATGATGACTTGACGTCATCCCCACCTTCCTCCGGTTTGTCACCGGCAGTCTCCTTAGAGTGCCCACCATGACGTGCTGGTAACTAAGGACAAGGGTTGCGCTCGTTACGGGACTTAACCCAACATCTCACGACACGAGCTGACGACAGCCATGCAGCACCTGTCTCAATGTTCCCGAAGGCACCAATCCATCTCTGGAAAGTTCATTGGATGTCAAGGCCTGGTAAGGTTCTTCGCGTTGCTTCGAATTAAACCACATGCTCCACCGCTTGTGCGGGCCCCCGTCAATTCATTTGAGTTTTAACCTTGCGGCCGTACTCCCCAGGCGGTCAACTTAATGCGTTAGCTGCGCCACTAAGAGCTCAAGGCTCCCAACGGCTAGTTGACATCGTTTACGGCGTGGACTACCAGGGTATCTAATCCTGTTTGCTCCCCACGCTTTCGCACCTCAGTGTCAGTATCAGTCCAGGTGGTCGCCTTCGCCACTGGTGTTCCTTCCTATATCTACGCATTTCACCGCTACACAGGAAATTCCACCACCCTCTACCATACTCTAGCTTGTCAGTTTTGAATGCAGTTCCCAGGTTGAGCCCGGGGCTTTCACATCCAACTTAACAAACCACCTACGCGCGCTTTACGCCCAGTAATTCCGATTAACGCTTGCACCCTCTGTATTACCGCGGCTGCTGGCACAGAGTTAGCCGGTGCTTATTCTGTCGGTAACGTCAAAACACTAACGTATTAGGTTAATGCCCTTCCTCCCAACTTAAAGTGCTTTACAATCCGAAGACCTTCTTCACACACGCGGCATGGCTGGATCAGGCTTTCGCCCATTGTCCAATATTCCCCACTGCTGCCTCCCGTAGGAGTCTGGACCGTGTCTCAGTTCCAGTGTGACTGATCATCCTCTCAGACCAGTTACGGATCGTCGCCTTGGTGAGCCATTACCTCACCAACTAGCTAATCCGACCTAGGCTCATCTGATAGCGCAAGGCCCGAAGGTCCCCTGCTTTCTCCCGTAGGACGTATGCGGTATTAGCGTCCCTTTCGAGACGTTGTCCCCCACTACCAGGCAGATTCCTAGGCATTACTCACCCGTCCGCCGCTGAATTCGGGAGCAAGCTCCCGTCATCCGCTCGACTTGCATGTGTTAGGCCTGCCGCCAGCGTTCAATCTGAGCCATGATCAAACTCTTCAGTTCAAACATCTTTGGGTTTTGAGAAAACCCTAAACTTGGCTCAGCAATCGTTGGTTACATCTTTGATTTCTCGCGGAGTAACTTGTGATGCTGATAATCTGTTGACTAGCAGTCTGACTCCACAAGCACCCACACGAATTGCTTGATTCAGTTGTTAAAGAGCGGTTGGTTAAGATCTTTCGTCTCAACCGAGGCGCGCATTCTACAGCAGCCTCATTTGCTGTCAAGTGATTTTTTTCAGAAGTTTTCAAGGAATCCTTAACAACTTCAACCACTTGCGCTTCAGATCTCTCGTCAGCGGGAGGCGAATTCTACAGCGTTACACGCTGCTGTCAACACCTCTTTTTCAACTTCCTTTCGGCTTCGATGACCTGAAGCAACCTGCTGCCGAAACCTACATAACTCTTTGTTTTACAAGGAGTTTTCCGTTTCGACTGCGCCGGAAGTGGGGCGAATTATAGAGATCTGAAATCTGCCGTCAAGCACTGATTCCGCTTTTCTATCAATAACTTGCAGAAAGGCGCAAAACGCCCCGATGGAGTCCTATATAGAGGAGCGAAAGCGCCCCTCTATATAGAAGAGAGGTCAAAGCACACCAGACGCCTTGAACGCTGACACCGTCCCCGCATCCAGACCCAGCACCCGCTGGAGAACCTCCAGCGTATGCTCACCCAGCAAAGGAGGCGCATACCGATACTCCACCGGAGTCTCGGACAACCGAATAGGACTGGCCACTTGCGGCACCATGCCAGCCAGCGCATGCGGCAACTCGATGGCCAACCCGCGCGCCTTGACCTGAGGATCGGCAAACATCTGCGCCAGGTCATTGATAGGCCCGCATGGCACGCCAGCCTGTTCCAGCTGCACCACCCATTCAGCGGTAGTCTTGAACACCGTTGCCTGGCGGATCAGCGGAATCAGTACAGCCCTGTTCGCTACCCGCAGCTTGTTGGTCGCAAAACGCGGATCGTCCGCCCACTGTGGTTGCCCGGCCACTTCCGCGAACTTGCGGAACTGTCCATCGTTACCAACGGTAAGAATGAAGTCACCATCCGCCGTAGGAAAATCCTGATAGGGCACGATGTTCGGATGAGCATTACCCAAGCGTTTAGGCGCATTGCCTGTTGTCAGGTAGTTCATTGCCTGGTTAGCCAGACAAGCCACCTGCACGTCCAGCAGTGCCATATCGATATGCTGACCACCGCCGTCGTGATCCCGATGCGCAAGCGCAGCCAGGATCGCGACAGTCGAATACAGCCCGGTCAGGATGTCCGTCAGCGCTACGCCGACCTTCACCGGCCCCGCACCTTCTTCGCCTTCAGGTCGACCCGTCAGGCTCATGAGGCCGCCCAGCCCCTGGATCATGAAGTCATAACCCGCACGCTTGGCGTAAGGACCGGTCTGGCCGAACCCAGTGATCGAGCAATAGATCAGATCCGGGTTGATCGCCTTCAACGACTCATAGTCCAAGCCATAAGCCGCCAGGCCGCCGACCTTGAAGTTCTCGATCAGGATGTCCGACTTGGCCGCCAGCTCACGCACCAGCTTCTGCCCTTCAGGGCGTGTGAAGTCGATGGTGACCGATTGCTTGTTGCGATTGGCCGACAGGTAATAGGCGGCCTCGCTGGTGTTCTCGCCATAAGCGTCTTTCAGGAACGGTGGCCCCCAGGCGCGCGTGTCATCGCCGTTACCCGGGCGCTCGACCTTGATCACTTCGGCACCAAGGTCGGCCAGGATCTGCCCGGACCAAGGCCCGGCCAGCACCCGCGATAAATCCAGTACCCGTAGATGCGATAGCGCGCCCATGGACGTCCTCCTGTTAATAGAACGCCTGGATGCCGGTTTGCGCACGACCAAGGATCAGTGCATGGACGTCGTGCGTACCTTCATAGGTGTTCACAACTTCCAGGTTGACCAAGTGACGCGCTACACCGAACTCATCGGAGATGCCGTTGCCGCCCAACATGTCGCGAGCCATGCGCGCGATGTCCAGGGACTTGCCGCAAGAGTTGCGCTTCATCATCGAAGTGATTTCGACCGCAGCAGTGCCTTCATCCTTCATACGACCCAGACGCAGACAGCCTTGCAGCGCCATGGTGATTTCAGTCTGCATGTCGGCCAGTTTCTTCTGGATCAACTGAGTGGCGGCCAATGGACGACCGAACTGTTGACGATCCAGGGTGTACTGGCGAGCGGTGTGCCAACAGAACTCGGCCGCACCCAGCGCACCCCAGGAGATGCCGTAACGCGCCGAGTTGAGGCAGGTGAAAGGACCTTTCAGGCCACGGACATCCGGGAAGATGTTCTCTTCCGGAACGAATACGTTGTCCATGACGATTTCACCTGTGATCGATGCCCGCAGGCCAACCTTGCCGTGAATCGCCGGAGCGCTCAGGCCTTTCCAGCCTTTCTCGAGAACGAAGCCGCGGATATCGCCGGCATCGTCCTTGGCCCAGACCACGAACACATCGGCAATCGGGCTGTTGGTGATCCACATCTTGCTGCCAGTGAGGCTGTAGCCACCTTCCACTTTGCGCGCACGACTGATCATCGCGCCCGGGTCGGAACCGTGGTTAGGCTCGGTCAGACCGAAGCAGCCGATCCACTCGCCGGAGGCCAGTTTTGGCAGGTACTTCTGCTTCTGGGCTTCGGTACCGAACTCATTGATTGGCACCATCACCAGCGAGGACTGCACGCTCATCATCGAGCGATAGCCGGAGTCGATACGCTCGACTTCACGGGCAATCAGCCCGTAGCTGACGTAGTTCAGGCCACTGCCGCCGTACTGCTCGGGGATGGTTGCGCCCAACAGACCAACCTCGCCCATTTCGCGGAAGATCGCCGGATCGGTCTTCTCATGGCGGAAAGCTTCAAGAATGCGCGGCGCAAGGCTCTGCTGAGCGAACTGCGCAGCCGTGTCGCGAATCATGCGTTCTTCTTCAGTGAGCTGTTGATCCAGCAGCAGGGGATCGATCCAGTTGAAGCTAGCTTTACCGCCCATGAGTGTGTCCTCTCGAATCGGGTCAAATAACGTGGACTGATCCTAGGCCCGGATCGGCGCTACGGCAAACGAGGATTTCGCATACTGTTGTGCTAATTTCTCACTCCGAAACGTCGCAAAATAGCCTTTATGCGATGTATTAGTGAGGTTGACGTACATGCGCAGGAAGATACCCAGCACCACCGCCCTGATCAGCTTCGAGGCCGCAGCGCGCCACGAGAGCTTCACCAAGGCCGCCCAGGAGCTTTCACTGACCCAAGGAGCGATTTGCCGACAGATCGCCAGCCTTGAAGAGTTCCTCAATGTGGAACTGTTCCGACGCTCGCGGCGCGGGGTCAAGCTGACGGAAGCCGGTCTCTCCTACAGCCGTCGAGTGGCCACTCAACTCGATGCGGTTGAGCGCGACACCTTGTCGGTGATGGGCCAGCAGGGCACCAACGTGATCGAGTTGGCCGTAGTTCCGACCTTCGGCACCCAATGGCTGCTGCCGCGACTCAAGGACTTTCAGCAAAAACACCCGGAAGTGACGGTCAACCTGACCAACCGCACGCGGCCGTTCCTGTTCGCCGATACTGATTTTGATGCCGCAATCTACTTCGGTGATGCGGATTGGTCAGGTACAGAGTCTCACAGGCTGATGGGTGAAAATCCGATGCCCGTTTGCAGCCCCGACCTACTCGGAAGCAAGACCAGTCTGACACCCGGCGAAATCGCCGATTTGCCTCTTCTGCAACAAACCACGCGCCCCTATGCCTGGCGCCAATGGTTCGATTCCCAACACCTGAATGTCCCGCGAGACATGACAGGCCCTCGCTACGAGCTATTCTCCATGCTCGCCCAAGCGGCCATGCACGACATGGGCATTGCCCTGATTCCGCCGTTCCTGATTCAACGGGAGTTGAAAGAAAAACGCCTGGTGATCGCCAACCCGCAAGCACTGTCCAGCATCAAGGCTTATTACCTGATGATTCCCGAGCGAAAGGTCGAATCCGCGTCTTTGAAGGCATTTCGGGACTGGCTGGTAAATCAGGCGCACAGCTACAGCCTAGAGGGATAAAGGCCTTCAATCGATACTTGACCTCGTAGTCAAATAAAAATAAGCCCTACAGATATACGTATTTGTCGCATACCAGCAAACTGTATCGAGAAGTCGTACAAACGTCCCACAAGCGCCTGAGGACGCGGCTTTGCGCCACTATTTCGAAGCGATGCCGCATCATTCATACGGCCGATGTGTAAATTCTTAAATTTCGGCCAGAATCCTTGAAAAGCACGACCTGCAAGGGATTGAGCCAGTTGGTTGCGACATTCGGTCACGGGGTGACTTGTAGTTAATTTTCCGTCACCCGTCATAATCCCTTGAAGGGCACAAAGTTCGCCTGCAAAATGCCGCGCCCCGCCCTGATTTGGCGGGATCGTGCTGATCGGCCGCCCCAGCCGCACCATCCGTAGTGCATGGGTTTACTCAATAAGATCACGCAGGAGATTTGACGTGCACATTGGTGTTCCTCTCGAAACCCAGACCGGTGAAACACGGGTTGCTGCAACCCCGGAAACCATCAAGAAGCTGATCAGCCAGGGTCATAAGGTCACTGTACAAAGCGGCGCCGGCGTAAACGCCAGCGTTGTCGACAGTGCCTATGCAGCGGCAGGCGCAACCATTGGCAGCGCCAATGACGCGTTTGGCGCAGAGCTGATCTTGAAGGTGGTCGCGCCCAGCGACAGCGAGCTGGCGCTGATTAAAAGCGGCACCGTTGTGGTGGGGATGCTCAACCCGTTCAGCAACGAAACCATCGCCAAGCTGGCCGAGTGCGGGATTACCGCCTTTGCCCTGGAGGCGGCGCCTCGCACCTCCCGCGCCCAAAGCCTGGATGTGCTGTCCTCGCAAGCCAACATCGCCGGCTATAAAGCCGTGTTGCTGGCCGCGCACTACTATCCGCGCTTCATGCCCATGCTGATGACCGCTGCGGGCACCGTGAAAGCGGCGCGCGTGCTGATTCTCGGTGCCGGTGTGGCCGGTTTGCAGGCTATCGCTACCGCGAAGCGCCTGGGTGCGGTGATCGAAGCGTCTGACGTGCGTCCGGCGGTAAAAGAGCAGATCGAATCCCTCGGCGCCAAGTTCGTCGACGTGCCTTACGAGACCGACGAAGAGCGTGAATGCGCCGTGGGTGTCGGCGGTTACGCCCGCCCAATGCCGGCCAGCTGGATGCAGCGCCAGGCCGCGGCCGTGCACGAACGCGCCAAGCAGGCTGACATCGTCATCACCACCGCACTGATTCCGGGCCGCAAGGCACCGACGCTACTTAGCGCGGAAACCGTGGCCCAGATGAAACCGGGTTCGGTGGTCATCGACCTCGCGGCAGCCCAGGGCGGTAACTGCCCGCTGACCGTGGCCGATCAGGTGGTCATCGAAAATGGCGTGACCATCGTTGGCCCGACCAACCTGGCTGGCGCCGTGGCGGCCGATGCTTCGGCGCTGTATGCCCGCAACCTGCTGGACTTCATGAAACTGTTGTTCGATAAAGAAGGACAACTGGTGATCAACCTTGAAGACGATATCGTCGCCGCGTGCCTGATGTGCCGCGACGGCCAGATCGTGCGCAAGAACGGCTGAGGATAAAAACAATGGAAGACATGCTGATCTCTCACGGTATCTACAACCTGATCATCTTCGTGCTGGCCATCTACGTCGGCTACCACGTGGTCTGGAACGTTACACCTGCACTGCACACGCCACTGATGGCGGTCACCAACGCCATCTCCGCCATCGTGATCGTCGGCGCGATGCTCGCCGCCGCTCTCACCGTGACGCCGTTGGGCAAGACCATGGGCACCCTGGCTGTGGCCCTGGCCGCGGTCAACGTGTTTGGTGGCTTCCTGGTGACCCGCCGCATGCTGGAAATGTTCAAGAAAAAAGCGGCTCCAGCAAAAGCTCCGGCAGCCAAGGCCGAAGCAATCAAGGCTGAGGTGCAGCAAGCATGAGCATGAACCTGGTAACTTCCCTGTATTTGATCGCCTCGGTCTGCTTCATCCAGGCGCTCAAGGGCCTGTCGCACCCGACCACGTCGCGGCGCGGCAACCTGTTCGGCATGCTCGGCATGGGCCTGGCGATCCTCACCACGGTCGGCCTGATCTATAAATTAGGTGCCGAACTGGCTCACGACGGCATCGTCTACGTGATCGTCGGCCTGCTGATCGGCGGCACTGTCGGCTCGATCATGGCCAAACGCGTCGAAATGACCAAGATGCCCGAGCTGGTCGCCTTCATGCACAGCATGATCGGCCTGGCCGCGGTGTTCATCGCCGTGGCTGCCGTGGTCGAGCCACAGTCGCTGGGCATCGTCCAGCAACTCGGTGACGCGATCCCGGCCGGTAACCGCCTGGAGCTGTTCCTCGGTGCCGCCATCGGTGCAATTACCTTCTCCGGTTCGGTGATCGCGTTCGGAAAGCTTTCCGGCAAGTACAAGTTCCGCCTGTTCCAGGGCGCACCGGTACAGTTCGGCGGACAGCACAAGCTGAACCTGCTGATGGGCCTCGCCACACTGGGCCTGGGCGTGACGTTCATGCTCACCGGCGACCTCACCGCTTTCGGCGTGATGCTGGCGCTGGCCTTCGTGCTCGGCGTGCTGATCATCATCCCGATCGGCGGTGCCGACATGCCGGTGGTGGTGTCGATGCTCAACAGCTACTCCGGCTGGGCAGCGGCGGGCATCGGCTTCTCGCTGAACAACTCGATGCTGATCATCGCCGGCTCGCTGGTCGGTTCGTCCGGTGCGATCCTCTCGTACATCATGTGCAAGGCGATGAACCGCTCCTTCTTTAACGTACTGCTCGGCGGTTTCGGCAATACGGCGGACGCAGGTCCGGCAGGCGCCAAGGAGGCCCGCCCGGTAAAATCCGGTTCGGCCGACGACGCCACCTTCCTGCTGACCAACGCCGATACCGTGATCATCGTTCCAGGCTACGGCCTGGCGGTAGCCCGGGCCCAGCATGCACTGAAGGAACTGACCGAGAAGCTGACCCATCGCGGCGTGACCGTGAAGTATGCGATCCACCCGGTGGCCGGGCGTATGCCAGGGCACATGAACGTGTTGCTGGCCGAGGCGGAAGTGCCTTACGACCAGGTGTTCGAGATGGAAGACATCAACTCCGAGTTCGGTCAGGCCGACGTGGTGCTGGTGTTGGGCGCCAACGACGTGGTCAACCCGGCGGCGAAGAACGATCCGAAATCGCCGATTGCCGGCATGCCGATCCTCGAAGCCTTCAAGGCCAAGACCATCATCGTCAACAAGCGCTCGATGGCCAGCGGCTATGCCGGCCTGGACAACGAACTGTTCTACCTGGACAAAACCATGATGGTGTTCGGCGACGCTAAAAAGGTCATCGAAGACATGGTCAAAGCCGTCGACTAACCCCGCGCGGCACCCGGAACGCCCCGACTTGTCGGGGCGTTTTTGTTTGCGCAAATCGTCGGACAAACTATGCTTTTGTTACCGATCCGGTAACGGTGTTTTGCTTCAAAGGCCCGGAATAGACGCCTCGATTGCGACCTTGGTAGCGGGACAGAAGTCGGCGCAATTCACTAGACTGCACGTCCTGCTACCTGTTGCCCGAGATAACAATCCATGTACCGTGACCGTATTCGCCTGTCTTCGTTGTTGGACAAAGTGATGAGCGCTGCCGACGCTGCCGCTCTGATTGAGGACGGCATGACCGTCGGCATGAGTGGCTTTACTCGCGCCGGCGAAGCCAAGGCCGTCCCCCAGGCGCTGGCCGAGCGCGCCAAGGTCACGCCGCTGAAGATCAGCCTGATGACTGGCGCAAGCCTGGGCAACGACCTCGACAAGCAGTTGACGGAAGCCGGCGTGCTGTCGCGACGCATGCCGTTCCAGGTCGACAGCACGCTGCGCAAGGCGATCAATGCCGGTGAAGTCATGTTCATCGACCAGCACTTGTCGGAAACCGTGGAGCAATTGCGCAACCAGCAATTGAAACTGCCGGACATTGCCGTGATTGAAGCCGTAGCGATCACCGAGCAAGGACATATCGTGCCAACCACCTCGGTGGGCAACTCGGCCAGCTTCGCGATCTTCGCCAAGCATGTGATTGTCGAGATCAACATGGCGCACAACCCGAACCTCGAAGGTCTGCACGACATCTATATTCCAACCTATCGCCCGACCCGCACCCCGATTCCATTGGTCAAAGTCGACGACCGCATCGGCAGCACCGCCATCCCGATCCCGGCAGAAAAAATCGTCGCCATCGTGGTCACCAACCAGGCTGATTCACCCTCCACTGTGCTGGCACCGGACGCCGAGACCCAGGCCATTGCCGACCACCTGATCGACTTCTTCAAACAGGAAGTGGCAGCCGGACGCATGACCAACAAGCTCGGCCCATTGCAAGCCGGCATCGGTACCATCGCCAACTCGGTGATGTGTGGCCTGATCGATTCGCCGTTCGAAGACCTGACGATGTATTCCGAGGTACTGCAGGACTCGACCTTCGACCTGATCGACGCAGGGAAGCTGAGCTTTGCTTCGGGCAGCTCGATCACCCTGTCGAGCCGGCGCAACGCCGACGTGTTCGGCAATCTGGAGCGCTACAAGGACAAACTGGTTCTGCGCCCGCAGGAGATCTCCAATCACCCTGAAGTCGTGCGCCGCCTCGGCATCATCGGCATCAACACGGCACTGGAGTTCGACATCTATGGCAACGTCAACTCCACTCACGTCTGCGGCACCCGGATGATGAACGGTATCGGCGGCTCGGGTGACTTCGCGCGCAACGCGCACCTGTCCGTGTTCGTGACCAAGTCGATCGCCAAGGGCGGTGCGATTTCCAGCGTGGTACCGATGGTCAGCCACGTTGACCACACCGAACATGACGTCGACATCCTCGTGACCGAAGTAGGCCTGGCAGACTTGCGAGGCCTCGCGCCTCGGGAGCGTGCCCGGGTGATCATCGACAAATGCGTGCACCCGGATTACCGCCAGGCGCTGAATGATTACTTTACCGCCGCGTGCGCCATCGGCGGGCACACCCCGCATATCCTGCGTGACGCCCTGAGCTGGCACATAAACCTGGAAGAATCCGGGCAAATGCTGAAGAAGTAATTGGTACAGAAAGCAGCTGACGCAAACACAGTTTCGTCAGCTTGCTCTTGCTCTCCTCGCAACATGAAAAAAACTGTACTGCTGTACTGGTCATTTCCTACAGTAAATCCCCACACCACGAAGCAAAAACTGCAATTTTGCACTTAAACAGTGCAGACAGGTACAGTTGCCTCAATTTCGACCAGTACACCCCCTATAAACAGTTAACTGAGCTCTCACAATACAGATGAACTGTATCTACAGAGACTAGGCAAACAAGAGGATCATGGGCACCAGTTAAACCACTACCTAATCCCGCCACAAGCGGAAGGATGACCACCATGGAACGTACACTCAGTTCCGATCTGTTCTTCGAAGACACCGCTGCAAAAACCCAGGCTTCCCTGCCTCTGCGCGTTATCGCCAACCTGATGTTGTGGCAGCGCCGCATCACCAGCCGCCATCAACTGGCTCGCCTGGATTCGCGTTTGCTGGCTGACGCCGGGATTAGCGAAGCACAACGCTACGAAGAGCTGAGCAAGCCGTTCTGGCGCTAAGTTAGCGTCGCTGGCTCTGACCTTAAGGTCCACCGCCAGCAACCCGAATTGAAAAAACAAAACCCGTCGTGGGAAACCACGACGGGTTTTGTCGTTTTGGCCTGTCAAATCCGGTCTTACAGTAGGGAAACCTGAAAACCAGTACAGTTTGCAAGAACCAACAACTGAATGAGTACAATATCGTCGCTGCGTGTCTGTAGTGGATGTTCGGCCGGTGTCAGCATGGAACCTCTACTGATCAGGACAGGGACCGCATCATGAATTCTTTACAGGATGTTTCCAGCACCTCAGTTCGATCGAGACCTTGCCTGAACCGGGTTAGAGATCTGTTAACAGCACTCTAAGCCAGTCTCGAAAGAGCGAGAACACGACGTTTACTGGCTCAACTCGATGATCGTCAGCTAGCAGATCTTGGCATCAGCCACGCCGAGCGCATCAATGAACTGGATAAACCGTTCTGGCGCTGACTTCCCGCTTGCATGCCGGGCTGTTCGAACCGACACACTCAGGCCTAATATCAGACCAGAACGTGGCGAGCGCCAAGCGCCTGGCGTCTGACTTTGCAGACACTGCGCCACTTTTCAATTGGTTTACCCAAAGGAGTTACCCCATGTCCCGTCTTCGCCTGCTCAGTGCTGCGGCCCTGTTTGCCGTGGCTGCCAACGCCAGCGCAACCAGCTTCATCGTGACCACCGACGCTGTTGTCAACGCACTCAAAGCCACGTCCGATGCGACCACCGACGTCGTCTCGTCGTCGTTCAAGGATGACAAGATCGTGCTCGCGGCCCGTGACGACGCTGCCAGCTTCGTCGCCAGCGAAGGTTCCATCCGCGGCGTGAAACTCGAAAGCGCCCTCGACCACATTCGCCATCAGGCGCCACAGCTGAGCGCAAGCGACGCACAACTGGCGCAAGCGATCCTGACAATCTAAACGACTGCACAGGCATGGGGCACGCCCGGCTTGCCCCAATGTTTCGGCGCTGGCTCCAGAACGGGCCTTGCGCTAGCCTTTGGACTCACTTTCAACTGTCGAGTCTCATGCGTCTTCCTTCGAATTTCTTGATCGTTCCAGTCTTTCTTGCCCTTGGTTACTGTGGATCAGCCCACGCCTATGACGCCTTCAACCTGTCCACCCAAGGCATCGTCGCCAGCGGTTACGCCACAAGTTTGGTGACCAGCGCCCCCTTCGACCATAAACTGCTGCTCGCCGCCCAGGATGACGCTGCGGCATTCATTGCCAGTGACGGCCAACTCAGAGGTGCACGACTGGAGTCGGCCCTGCGGTATCTGCACCGAACCCAGGCAAAACTTCATGCCAGCGACCTTGAACTGGCACAAGCAATTCTCGTCCAATAGTTATCCCTGTTTTTCTGGAGTCGTTCCATGCGTAACCCGCTGATTGCTGCCACCTTAGGCCTGCTGCTGTTGGCCGATGTAACCCAGGCACATACTCTGGTTGCCACCAGTAACATGCTGATCCGCGCTACCCAGCGCACCCTCGATTTCACCTCCGACACCACCACGTCCATTCGCGATTCGAAAATCGTGCGCGACGCCCAGGACGACGCCGCCAGTTTCGTTGCCAGCAATGGCGACATTCGTGGCTCTCACCTGGAATCCGCTTTCGACCTGCTGCGCACCCGCGTGCCGGAAGCCCGTGACGCCAGTGACCGGGATCTCGCCGAAGCCATCCTCGCACTGTGAGACGTCCAGGCACCTGGCTGCTGGCCGGGGTCCTGTTGCTGCTTGGCAACACGGCCCACGCAGGCCTTCAGTTACATCTAAAGACTGAAGGTCTGACTCCCGCGCAACAGCAAGCCAGCCAGGCGTTGCTTGATGAAGCCATGCAGGCACTGCCGCCACGCTTTATCGAGCAACTCGATCGACGCATCGACGTCGATTGGACCGATGACATGCCGCGCAACGCCTACGGTCAGGCATCACTGGTGTCCGAGCTCGATCTGAATCGCAACCTGCTGGCCGGCCTCACCGATGGCAGCGCCGCGACCAGGAAAACCCATCGTCCTCATGGCACCGTGCGCAAGGAACTGCTGGCCACGGTGTTGCACGAACTGACGCACATCTACGATCGCTCGCGTCTGTGGCCGGATACCGAACGCAAACTGATTCAGCGCTGCACCCGGCACAACAACAGCTCAGGGCTGGTTGGCATTCCCGACCAATGTCGAGGCCAGTCCGATCGGCGCTTTACCCTCAGTGACGATCCGCGCCTGCTCGACCTCGCTGGCTGGCAGCAATACGTAGGCCGTCGCGGAGAACGCGAACAGCACAATCGCCAGATTGCCCGCAGTCCGGATATCTACGAGACCAGCAGTCCAAAGGAGTTCGTCGCGGTCAACATGGAGTATTTCCTCCTCGACCCGAGCTACGCCTGCCGCCGCCCGGCGCTGTACCGCTACTACAAGGATCATTTCGGCTGGGCGCCCGCCGCCAAAGACACCTGCAGCAAAACCCTCGCTTTCCTCAATGCCGGCAACGACTTCGCCAAGACACCTTTGGGCCAGGTCGATCCGGAGCGGGTCTATGCCGTTGACTATCTGCTGGCCGAGGCCAACCAGAACCTGTTCAGCCGCTGGGGCCACAGCATGTTGCGCCTGGTGATCTGTGCGCCGGGGCGACCACGCGGACCGGATTGTCGATTGGACCTGGACCAGCATCTGGTGCTGTCGTACCGCGCCTTCGTCGGCGACGTACAGCTGTCGAGCTGGGATGGCCTGGTCGGCAAATACCCGTCACGGCTGTTTATCCTGCCGCTGTCCCAGGTCATCGACGAATACACCAAGACCGAACTGCGCAGCCTGGCCTCCGTGCCCCTGAACCTGTCGCGCAGAGAGATTGAAGACGTGGTGGAACGTGCCGCCGAGATGCACTGGAGCTACGACGGCAACTACTTCTTCCTGTCAAACAACTGCGCGGTGGAGGAACTGAAATTACTGCGCGGCGGTACCAACAACCCGCAACTGGTGGGACTCGACAACATCATGCCCAACGGCTTGCTGGAGGTACTGAAGGGCCGTGGACTGGCGGACACCAGCGTGCTGGACGATCCGCGAGAGGCCTTGCGCCTCGGTTATCGTTTCGACTCCTTCCGCGATCGCTATCAGGCCATGTTCGAGATACTGAAAAAGCAATTGCCGATCAAACAGGAAACCGTCGAAGACTGGCTGGACTTGAAAGCCCAGGAGCGTCGGCAATGGTTCGAGCAAGCCGATTTGCGCACCAGTGCGGCGTTGCTTCTGCTGGAGCAAGCGAGTTTCCGTCGACAGTTGCTATTGGCCCAGGATGAAGTGAAGCAGCGTTATCTCGGTGCCCGAGAGCTGAAGAATGGCGGCATGGACAAGGCCAACGAGACGCTCAAGGACATTCTCGCCAACAGTGGCTTCCTCAGCCGGCCGGCGGAGCTGCTGGGCACCAACGGTTATGGCTTGCCGCAGCAGAGCGAGTGGCAGCATCTGGAAGCGGAAACCAGCCAGCGCCAGAAGCAGCTCCTGGCGCTGTCCGGGGATCTGGACAGGGAAGTGAGAGCGTTGCTTGAACCGAGCCGTGCCGCCGAAATGGCCGCCAACGAGGCCAACGTGAAGCAGATTGGCGAGCACCTGCGCAAACTGCACAAGGCGTCGGGCGGGATAGAGTTGCCCTGACCCCGCAACCTGTTTGTAGGAGCGAGCTTGCTCGCGAAGGTATATCAGTCAACAAGGATGTTGAAACTGATGGTCTTTTCGCGAGCAAGCTCGCTCCTACAGGGGGTCAGGGTTCAGCCCGATGACCGATCCGTCAGTACAGAACCCCCTGCAGAACCTCATAAACAATCCCGGTACCCGCCGCGATCAGTACAACGTCCGCGCCTGCGCGACGCCATTCGTAGCCCGGGTAATACGGCAACCGGCTCAACGCGCGGTTATCCAGGCGTTCGCCGTAATAGCCCCGAGGCAGCGGCCTGCCACGCACCACGATGACACCCGGTGGTGGCGGAGCACCGCGGACGAAATACACATGATTGTCGTGGATCGCCTGGCGAACAGGAGCGAAATCCCGGGGTGGAGGCCCACCGCGATGGTAGTCCTGCGGGACTCGGCGCTCGTCACCATGATAATCACCATGGTTATCGTAACGGCCGTGATCGTCGTGCTGATCAGCGTTGGCATGCAGGGTCGTGCCGAGCAGCAGCACACCGAGGCCGGCCATCAGGCGTTTCGACATTTTCATCAGGTCTTTCCTCACATCACACACAGCAAAAAGGGCTTCAGAACGCAGTCCTGAAGCCCTCGGTCTTGCTGTTTAGTCTGTGTCGCGAGGCTCTAATTCCTCTGTATCAGGAACTTTACCCTCAGTTGACGCGGGCTTTACGCACGCCGTCGGCCAACGCCGAGCACAGGCTCAGCACGCCATCGATCGCCTGATCCGGCGTCGAGGCATTGGCGATGTGATCGATCAGTGCCGAACCCACGACCACACCGTCCGCCAGACGCGCGATAGACGCGGCTTGCTCCGGCGTGCGAATGCCGAAACCGATGCTGATCGGCAGATCGGTATGGCGACGCAAACGAGCGACCGCCTCTTCAACGTGCTCCAGCGTCGCCGCGCCAGCACCGGTCACACCGGCAACGGACACGTAGTAAACAAACCCGGAGCTGCCGTTAAGCACGGTCGGCAGACGCACATCGTCGGTGGTCGGGGTGGTCAGACGGATGAAGTCCAGGCCGGCAGCCTGTGCCGGATCGCACAACTCGCCGTTATGCTCGGGAGGCATGTCGACCACGATCAGACCATCGACACCGGCCTCTTTCGCTTCGGCGATAAAGCGCGGCACGCCATATTTGTGGATCGGGTTGAAGTACCCCATCAGCACCAGTGGCGTTTCATTGTTGTCCTTGCGGAACTCGCGAACCATTTCCAGGGTTTTCGCCAGGTTCTGCTTGGCAGCCAGAGCACGGATGTTGGCGAGCTGGATCGCCGGACCGTCGGCCATCGGATCGGTAAAGGGCATGCCCAGTTCGATCACATCAGCGCCAGCCGCCGGCAAGCCTTTGAGGATCGCCAGGGACGTGTCATAACCCGGGTCGCCAGCGGTCACGAAGGTCACCAGGGCGGCGCGGTTCTGTTCCTTGAGTTCGGCAAAACGCGTTTGCAGGCGGCTCATCAGTGTTTCTCCTGCTTGGATTGCTCTTGTTGAGAGTGTTCCATGTGGTGCATCACGGTCTGCATGTCTTTGTCGCCACGGCCGGACAGGTTGACCACCATCAGGTGATCCTTTGGCAGCTTCGGTGCGCGCTTGAACACTTCAGCCAAGGCATGGGCGCTTTCCAGGGCAGGGATGATCCCTTCCAGGCGGCAGCATTGGTGGAACGCGGCGAGAGCCTCGTCGTCGGTGACCGAGGTGTACTGGACGCGACCGATGTCGTGCAACCAGGCGTGTTCAGGGCCGATGCCTGGATAATCCAGACCCGCGGAGATCGAATGAGCATCAATGATCTGGCCATCGTCATCCTGCAGCAGGAAGGTGCGGTTGCCGTGCAACACACCCGGTACGCCGCCGTTCAGGCTGGCCGCATGCTTGCCGGTCTCGATGCCGTAACCGGCGGCTTCAACGCCGATGATCTCGACGCTCTTGTCGTCGAGGAACGGGTGGAACAGCCCCATGGCGTTGGAGCCGCCACCGATGCACGCCACCAGGCTGTCCGGCAGGCGGCCTTCCTGGGCTTGCAGCTGCTCACGGGTTTCCTTGCCGATCACGGCCTGGAAGTCGCGAACCATTGCCGGGTAAGGGTGCGGACCGGCCACGGTGCCGATCAGGTAGAAGGTGCTGTCGACGTTCGTCACCCAGTCACGCAGGGCTTCGTTCATCGCATCCTTCAGGGTGCCGGTGCCGGCCACCACCGGGATAACCTCGGCGCCCAGCAGTTTCATGCGAAACACGTTGGCCTGCTGACGCTCGATATCAGTGGTGCCCATGTAGATCACGCAATCCAGACCGAAACGCGCAGCGACGGTGGCCGTGGCCACACCGTGCATGCCGGCGCCGGTCTCGGCAATGATGCGCTTCTTGCCCATACGCCGCGCCAGCAGGATCTGGCCGATGCAGTTGTTGATCTTGTGCGCGCCGGTGTGGTTCAGCTCTTCACGCTTGAGGTAGATCTTCGCGCCGCCACAGAACTCGGTCAGACGCTCGGCGAAGTACAGTGGACTCGGACGGCCGACGTAGTCGCGCTGGAAGTAGGCCAGTTCTTCCTTGAATGCAGGATCTTCCTTGGCCAACTCATATTCACGGGCCAGGTCGAGGATCAACGGCATCAGGGTTTCGGCAACGTAGCGGCCACCGAACGCGCCAAACAGGCCGTTGGCATCAGGGCCGTTGCGCAGATTAGTCTGGGTCATTTGGCGCTCCAGTTGAATGCGTGAAGTGATGCATAAAGAGATAGTGGGCTTAACTCTACCCCTGACGCCCCGGACTGAAAACCGATAAGATCGCCACAACCTGTCAGGAAAACTCACAGATCCCATGAGCCATGACCTTCCTCCGCTGAACGCGCTTCGCGCCTTCGAAGCCACCGCCCGCTTGAACAGCGTCAGTCAGGCGGCGGAGCAGTTGCACGTCACCCATGGGGCCGTCAGCCGGCAATTGAAAGTACTGGAAGAACACTTGGGTGTGAGCCTGTTCATCAAGGACGGGCGCGGCCTGAAACTCACAGATGCCGGGTTACGCCTGCGTGACGCCAGCAGCGAAGCCTTCGAGCGCCTGCGCAGTGTTTGCGCCGAACTCACACAAAGCACAGCCGATGCCCCGTTCGTGCTTGGCTGCTCGGGAAGCCTGCTGGCGCGCTGGTTTATCCCGCGACTGGGCAGACTCAATGCCGACCTGCCGGACTTGCGCCTGCACCTGTCGGCCGGAGAAGGCGATCTCGATCCGCGAAAACCGGGGCTGGATGCCTTGCTGGTCTTTGCCGAGCCACCCTGGCCGGCGGACATGCAGGTTTTTGAGCTGGCCGGCGAACGCATCGGTCCGGTCATGAGCCCTCGATTCAGCGGCTATGAACGGCTCAGGCACGCGCCGGAAACTGCACTGGTGAGCGAACCCTTGTTGCACACCACCTCACGCCCGCAAGCCTGGCCGAGCTGGGCGCAACCACGCGGCCTCGACGCCAGGGCGTTGAAGTACGGTCAGGGATTTGAACATTTGTATTATTTGCTCGAAGCCGCCGTCGCGGGCCTGGGTGTGGCGATTGCCCCCGAACCCCTGGTGGCCGAGGACTTGAAGGCCGGCCGCCTGGTTGCACCATGGGGTTTCAGTGAAACCCCGGCACAACTGGCGTTGTGGCTACCCAAGCGCGCCGCGGACGGGCGCGCCCGGCAACTGGCTCAGTGGCTCAGGAACGAGCTGCATCGAGCGGATTAATCACGTTTGCACAACAGATAAGCGGCCAGCAGGCCCAATGCGCCCACGGCGACGCCGGCTGTTGTCCAGGGGTGTTCCTGGGCATAGTCGCGGGTGGCAATCCCGGTTTCGCGGGTTTTGACCTTGACCTCTTCATAGGCATCGGCAAGCAGATGGCGCGAGTGCCTCAAGGCATTCTCGGCGTTGCTTTTCAGGGTCTTGAGGGTTTTACGCGACTCGTCCGAGGCGTCATCCTTCAGGCTTTCCAAAGACTTGAGCAGACTCTCGATCTCGGCTTCCATGCTCTGCAATGAGGCTTTGCGTAACGAGGTGTTGGCCATGGTGGCTCTCCTGCATTGGTGATGAGTGGCGTGTGTTGGTTGGGACTTCAGGGGTACAAGAAAGTGCAGAAAATCTGAACTTGATCCAGAGAACGACCAACACAAGAAATAGGAAAAATCACTGCTAGGCTGTAATTCACACGCCGAGGAGAACGCCATGTCTGACCATCACACCTACAAGAAAGTCGAGCTGGTCGGCTCGTCCACCAGCAGTATCGAAGATGCGATCAACAACGCGCTGGCCGAGGCCAGCAAAAGCATCAAGTACATGGAATGGTTTGAAGTGACCGAGACCCGTGGGCACATCAGAGACGGCAAGGCTGCGCACTTTCAGGTGACCTTGAAAGTCGGGTTTCGGATTGCCAGCAGCTGACTTTGGGCTAGTCTTCTGAACTTGCACGCCGGCCGAATGCCACAGGGAATGGCAATGCGCGACATGAGTGCGTCCGGCTGACGGCTGGTTACCCCCTATGATCCGACCAGGGAATGCAACCGATGAAGAAGTTTATGTTGGCGGTAGGTTTGTTGAGCCTTGCGGGGACCGCATTGGCGGGCGGCAAGCCATGCGAAGAGCTGAAAGCCGAAATCGCAGCGAAACTTGATGCCAAGGGCGTTTCCGGTTATTCGCTGGAGATTGTCGATAAAGGTGCCGCTGCCGGCGGAAAAGTTGTTGGCAAATGCGAAGCGGGCGCCAAAGTGATCGTCTATAAAAAGTAGGCAGAATTGCGCCTGAAAAAAAGCCGACACCACGGTGTCGGCTTTTTTACGCCTGGCGTTTGAGTATCAGCCTCGCATGACCTGCGCCAGCAGCTCGTAGGAATGCACGCGATCCGAATGTTCGTACAGGTCACAGGTAAAAATCAGCTCGTCAGCCTGGGTCTGTTCAATCAGGACCTCGAGTTTGGCGCGTATTTTCTGCGGGCTGCCGATCATGGCCAGGCCAAGGAAATCGTGCACGGCCTCTCTCTCATGGGGCAGCCACAGGCCGTCCATGGTCTTCACCGGCGGGCGCTGTACCAGACTTTGGCCACGCATCAGGGCAAGAATCCGCTGGAACACCGAAGTCGCCAGGTAATCGGCCTGCTCATCGGTATCGGCCGCCACCAATGGCACACCGAGCATCACGTAGGGTTTATCCAGAACGGCTGACGGCTTGAAGTGATTGCGGTAGACCCGAATCGCTTCATGCATGTAGCGCGGTGCGAAATGCGAAGCGAAGGCGTAGGGCAATCCGCGCTCACCCGCCAGTTGTGCGCTGAACAGGCTCGACCCCAACAACCAGACCGGTACATTGGTCCCGGTTCCCGGCATGGCGATGATGCGTTGATCCGGGGTACGTGGCCCAAGGTAGCGCACCAGTTCCGCCACATCTTCCGGGAAATCGTCGGCGCTGCCGGAGCGTTCGCGGCGTAAAGCGCGTGCGGTCATCTGGTCGGAACCGGGGGCACGCCCCAGGCCCAGGTCAATCCGGCCCGGATAAAGGCTTTCCAGGGTGCCGAACTGCTCGGCAATCACCAGCGGTGCATGGTTGGGCAACATCACTCCGCCCGAACCAACACGAATGGTCGACGTACCACCGGCCAGATAACCGAGCAGCACCGATGTCGCGGAACTGGCGATGCCGTCCATGTTGTGATGCTCAGCCACCCAGAAGCGGTTGTAGCCAAACTTCTCGACGTGCTGCGCCAGGTCCAGCGAATTGCGCAGCGACTGGGCCGCGCTGCCGTTCTCGCGCACCGGCACCAGATCGAGAGTCGAGAACTTGATATCGGACAGTCGTTTCATGAACCTGCTTCTCCAATTGAGGGCGCAGGTTTGTTCTTGCGAACGCAAACCTGCCGAATCCAAAAGCGTGTTCATGCAATGTGGGCATATACCCGAGTTTCAATAGCCAGGTAACAAATCCCGCAAAAAAAGCAGATTGACCGGACGAAATGAATATTCCCAGGGTGACTCAGGTGCAGTTCGAAGAACCCGGCAACAAGGCCAAATAGGGCTGCCCGGTGTCCAGGCTGCTGAATGCGAAGATCAGCCTGGAGGCAACATTGGTTGGCGGGATTTTCATTGAAACGAAAAAGATCGCAGCCTTGCGCAACCTGCCGGGATCATTCGGCAAAAGCTGCTCAAGGCTACGATCTTTTTTGCGTCGTGACAGATTTGCCCGCTAAAACTATGGTCGAATAAATGACAGCAGCGAAACCCCATGAATATGCGTGCTGCCTCAAAGGAGCTTCAACCATGAAACGTTTTGCCCTGGCGGTTATCTGTTGCGCACTGGCCACTTCGGCCCTCGCAGCACCGAAGCCCTGCGAAGAACTCAAGGCCGAGATCGAAGCCAAGATTCAGGCCAGTGGCGTCACTGCCTACACGCTTGAAATCGTCACCAACGACGAAGTACACGACCAGAACATGGTCGTGGGCTCGTGCGAAAACGGCACCAAAAAAATCATCTACCAGAAGAACGACCGCTGACAGCTCACATCAGGCAGTAGGACTCCCGATCTTCAGCGACGATCTCGCGCTTGGCGTTGTACAGCCGGGCCTCGGGTATGAAGGCGATTGAGCGGCCTTGGAGCACATAACGCTGACCGGCTTCGAAATGATCGTAATTGATGGTCAGGTAGCAGATCCGTTCAGAGGGGCCGTTCATCATGCTCAATCCGCCACCACCGGGTACTTCAAAGTCGAAACGGACGATCAGTTCGTGGCTGCCCGGTGTGACCTCAAAGAAGCGCCCGTCGCGCAGGCGCTGCTTATCCAGTCGTTCGGCCATCAGCAACTTGTCGTTAGGGAAGGGCGTAGAGAATTCCACCCAGGCCATCTTCGGATTAGCCGCCGGCATCGGGCTCTGACAACCGGCAACAACACTGGCGGCGAGTAACAGCATCAACCTGCGCATGATGAATGTCCCAAGGGATTATGCATTCAGCATAACGCCGATCAGGTGCCTTGGCAGCCCGCTGGCTTGCCTTGACCAATCACTTTTCGCTGTTGATCGTAAAGTTTCGCCCAAGGCCGAAAACCAATGTTCCCCGCCTGTAGCTCATAACGCTCACCGGCGTTGAAGTCGTTGAATTTCACGTTCAACTGACAATCGCGCCACAACGGCTCGGCGTCGGGACCGATGTTGGTGGGCTGGACCGAAAACTGATAGCGGACCGTCAACTCATGACTACCGGGCTGGACCTCGAAATAGCGTTTATCGTCAGTGGCCTTGTTATCGACCTCCAGCGCCTGCAGCGCCGTATCTTCCTGCTTTGAGTCCAGGTCGATCCAGGCTTGCGCAGGATCAGGGCGGGGTATTCCGAAACCAGCACAGCCGGCCAGAAACAGCAGGCCACCCGTCAGTACCAACATGCGCATAGCGGAGCTCCATTCAAGCGGGATAGTCTTGTGCAAAGACTCTCCAAGGAAGAATTATTGTGTTCAGGCCGCTTCCTAGCCTTGGTTTACTTGATCGCGTTTTTCGCGTTTTGTTTCCGTGCGTGTTGTTTTTGTTGCTCAACGGTTGCGCCAGCGTCAGCTACTACAGCCAATTGGCCAGCGGCCAACTGCAGTTGCTGCGGGCCAGGGAGCCTGTTTCCAGTGTGATCGCCGACCCGGCGAGCGATGAAAAACTGCGTACGCACCTGGAGCAATCGCAGAAAGCCCGAACGTTCGCCAGCCGGCAATTGCACCTGCCGGATAACCAGAGTTACCGCTTGTACGCCGACATTGGGCGTCCTTTCGTCGTCTGGAATGTCTTCGCCACGCCGGAATTTTCCCTCAAGCCCGTAGACCACTGTTTTCCCGTTGCCGGTTGCGTGGCCTACCGCGGTTACTACAGCCAGAGCGCCGCCCGCGGCGAAGCGGCTGTGCAACGCTTACAGGGCATGGACGTATCGATCGGTGGCGTCGAAGCGTATTCGACGCTTGGCTGGTTCAATGACCCGATCATCAGTTCGATGATGGGCTGGGGCGATGAGCGACTGGCCACGCTGATTTTTCACGAGCTGGCCCATCAGCGCTTCTATGTGAAGGACGACACGGAGTTCAACGAATCCTTTGCCACTTTCGTCGAGCAGGAAGGTACTCGCCAATGGCGCGCCTACCGCCACCTGCCACCGGCTGACAATGCGCAGGCGCGCCAGCGCGACCAGTTCACCGAGTTGGTGCTCAATACCCGCACCCGACTGGAACAGCTCTACACCGCGCCGTTGCCAACCGAACAAATGCGCCAGCACAAGGCAGCCGAGTTCGAGCGCTTGCGTAGCGAGTACCGGCAAATGCGCGACCGTCAGTGGGCTGGAGACAAACGCTATGACGCCTGGATCTATGCGCCCATGAACAATGCCCGGCTATTGCCGTTTGGCTTGTACGATCAATGGGTACCAGCCTTTACCGCGCTGTTCCATCAGGTGGATGGCAACTGGCTGCAGTTTTATGCGGCCGTGGAGAAGCTCGGTGCCTTGCCCACGGACCAGCGCAAAGCAGCGTTGAAAACTTTGGCTGACGGCACCCGTCAACCAAAGAACCAGTAGCAAACCCCGATTGAACCCAGCACCCCGGCAAGCTCCGCCAGCAATGCGCAGCCAACCGCATGGCGTGCGCGCTGGATGCCCACGGCGCCGAAGTACACCGCCAGGACATAGAACGTCGTTTCGGTACTGCCCTGGACCGTTGCCGCCACCAGCGCCGGGAAGCTGTCTACGCCCGAGGTCTTCATGGTTTCAATCAACATCGCCCGGGCGGCGCTACCGGAGAAGGGTTTGACCATCGCCGTCGGCAGCGCATCGACGAAGCGCGTGTCCCAACCGGCCCACGCCACCAGATGACGAATCCCGTCCAGACCGAAGTCCAGCGCCCCGGAGGCCCGCAGAACACCTACGGCGCAGAGCATCGCCACCAGGTAGGGCAGCAAGTTCTTGGCGACGTCGAAACCCTCTTTGGCACCTTCAACGAAGGCCTCGTAGACCTTCACTTTGCGCAGCGCACCGATCAGCAGAAACAGCATGATCAGGCCAAACAGCGTCAGGTTGCCGAGGATTGACGACAAGCCGGCCAGCGCGGTCGCCGAAAGGGTCGCCAGCAATGCCATGAAAGCGCCAAGGGCGAGGGCACCGGGGATCAGGTAGGCCAGCACCACGGGGTCCCAGATGCGCAAACGCTGCATGAACGCCACCGCCAGGAAGCCGACAATGGTCGAGCAACTGGTCGCCAGCAGGATCGGCAGGAACACCAGCGTCGGGTCGGGCGCGCCTTGCTGGGCGCGATACATGAAGATGGTCACCGGCAGCAGGGTCAGCGAGGAAGCGTTGAGCACCAGGAACAGAATCTGTGCGTTGCTGGCAACGGTTGCGCTGGGATTGAGCTCTTGCAGCGCCTTCATGGCCTTGAGGCCGATCGGCGTAGCGGCGTTGTCCAGACCCAAGCCATTGGCGGCGAAGTTGAGGGTGATCAGGCCGATGGCCGGATGACCAGGCGGAACTTCGGGCATCAGGCGCAAAAACAGCGGCCCCAAGGCCTTGGCCAACCATTCGACGATCCCGGCTTTCTCGGCAATGCGCAGAAAACCGAGCCAGAGGGTGAGGGTGCCGAACAGCAGCACCATGACTTCGACCGAAAGCTTGGCCATGGCAAAAATGCTTTCCACCATCGCCGCGAATATCCCGGCGTTACCGCCAATCAGCCACTGGGCCAGCGCCGATACGGCGGCCACGATGAAGAAGCCAAGCCACAGGCCATTGAGCATCAGTCAAATCCCCCAAAAGATCCGCGAATGATAGCGGGGTGGCCAGAAACGACAAACCCCGAATTTCTCCGGGGTTTGTCTGTTATTGCCTGTACCGCTCCCACAAGGGGTGTTGCATCAGTTCTTGGAAACTTCACCCATCGGCAGTTGTTCCTTGCTGCGCCAGTGCGGCAGGGAGTTCCAGTAGCGCTGACCCTTGGCGTCGTCGTACATGCCTTCCCAACGAGCGATAACCAGAACGGCCAGGGCGTTGCCGATCACGTTCAGTGCGGTACGGGCCATGTCCATGACGCGGTCGACACCGGCGATGAACGCCAGGCCTTCCAGTGGAATACCGACGCTGCCCAGGGTGGCCAGCAGTACCACGAAGGACACGCCCGGTACGCCGGCGATGCCTTTGGAGGTGACCATCAATGTCAGTACCAGCAGCAATTGCTGGCTGATCGACAGGTCGATGCCGTACAGCTGGGCAATGAAGATCGCCGCAATGCTTTGGTACAGGGTCGAACCGTCGAGGTTGAACGAGTAACCGGTCGGCACCACGAAGCTGCAAATGGCTTTCGGCGCGCCGTAGGCTTCCATCTTCTCGATCACGCGCGGCAATACGGTTTCGGAGCTGGCGGTGGAATAGGCCAGTACCAGCTCATCCTTGAAGATGCGCATCAGCTTGATCACCGAGAAACCGAACAGGCGAGCGATCAGGCCCAGGATCACGAAAGCGAAGAAGGCGATGGCGACGTAAACCAGGATCACCAGTTTGGCCAGCGGTATCAGCGACGCGAAGCCGAAATTGGCCACAGTCACTGCGATCAGTGCGAACACGCCGATCGGGGCGTAGTTCATGATCATGTGAGTGACCTTGAACATGCTTTCCGATACGCCCTGGAACATCTTCACCAGCGGCTCGCGCAGGTCCGCCTGCAGGCTCGACAAACCGAGACCGAACAATACAGAGAAGAAGATGATTGGCAGCATTTCACCGCGAACCATGGCCGCAAAGATGTTCGACGGGATCAGGTTGAGGATGGTTTCGATGAACGCGTGTTCATGCTGAACCTCGGCCGCCGTGGCCTGGTACTTGGAAATGTCCACAGTGCCCAGGGTGCTCATGTCGATGCCGGCACCCGGATGGAACAGGTTTGCCAGCAGCAGACCGACCACGATGGCGATGGTGGTGACGATCTCGAAGTAGATGATGGTCTTGAAGCCGATACGCCCCAGCTTCTTGGCGTCACCGACGCCTGCGATGCCGACGATCAGGGAGGAGATGACGATCGGAATCACGATCATCTTGATCAGACGGATAAAGATATCGCCTGCCGGTTGCAGGACGTTGCTGATCCACCAGGCTTTTTCGGCACTGAAATGGTTGAGCAGCGCACCGATTGCAATCCCCAATACCAGACCGATGAGGATCTGCCAGGCGAGGCTAAGCTTTGCCTTCTTCATATCTTTACCCTTACTTGTTGTTTGACTCAGGGAGATGCGCGAACTGGAACGCTTATGGCGAAAAAGTCTGGTGCATCTACCCCCGTATAAGGTGCCCCGGAACGCGTATTGACGGCTCTCCGGCAGGCGAAAAAGGCGCAACTATTCCGATGCAAGGGAGCGCCGTCTAATGCCGTAAACGCCTACCCCATGCCAAATCGGCATGGAGTTTTTTTACCGAAAGCGACGTCGCAATCGGTTCGAATGCGACATTTCAGCAGGCATAAGTGCCGTGAACCGGTCATCACAGAGCAGATTGAATGTTTTTTGAGCAGTGGCTGAACGTTGATTTTTCAGCAGAATCCCGCTGGACGAAGCGAAAAATCATTGCCAAAGAAAATGCTTTTTTCTCGATATACGGTCGCTGGCGAAACACCTGGAAAAGTATTTTGCGACGTAACAAGGACAAGGAAGCGATAACACTGGTGAAACCGAGACGAGCGCTCTATTTCAATGTGTTGCGTATTCAAGCCCTTCGCAAGTCCGTCGAGCCATGGCGGTCCGGCGAACTTGCGCAGCAGCTTTTCCTGACCCGGCCCTTGCGCAGGCACTCCCTGTACCCGTAGGTCACTCCGCCCCTGAAACAGGCAGAACATCCCGACCCCTTGGTCATGCGCCAGCCTTCCTCAGGTGACGCAGGTGGAAGGAGGCGCTGTGGCCTCCTCTCATATCAGCCTCGACCGCGACGACCAAAGAAGAAAGAGGCAATGAACATCACCAGGAACACGACAAACAGAATCTTGGCGATACCCGTGGCGGTGCCCGCGATACCACCGAAGCCCAGTACGGCGGCGACGATGGCGATGATCAGGAATGTGATTGCCCAGCTCAACATGGTGATTCTCCTTACGCTTCTGTTTAGAGGTGCTGCGTTTCCCGGCGCATCGGGTGCGGCGGAGGTTTTGCCTAGAACACCCAACGCTCTTGATGACGCATCTCACCCACAGGCCCGGCCTGGTCGACATCCATCATGCGCATCGGGGGGCTATCGGCCTGACCGCTGCCGACAGCACTGAAATGGGTTTGGGTCGGATGCGGAGTCGACAGGAATGGCGCTTCCAGCTGCCGACTCTGCTCCCAGCGCAGAAACTGCTGGCCGCCGATCAGGGTGATCAACAGCGCCAGAACAGCAAACAGCCCTTGCTGGATATGCACAGGCGACAGGTGCAGGCGGGCGGCACGTTGACGGTTCATCCTGGAGCTCCTACCACTCGGGTCGGTATTCGATAGCGGGCGTTTGTCTTTGAATGCCCTGGTTAACCAGACAATTGCAGCCCGCATGCCACCTTTTCCTCGAAATATTCTCCTTTTATTTCAATATCTTATGCACACCAAGGAAATCACTTCGCACGCATCCTGCACGATGCCACGGGTGCAGTCGTGCGTATTGCACGATTCACTTGAAGGGAAGGTGTAAATTTTTTGAATTGAGAGAAGGGCGCGGATGTCAGAAATACAGGCTGTCCACTGTCAGGACCCGGGCATCTACTAAAAGACCCGCATAACCGGGTGGCTAACCGATACATCGGATGAAAGCTACTCTGCCATGACAGCATTGGCTCAGAATCAATCATGCAACTTGCCCGATTTTTCCGGGCCTAAATAAAGATCATTCATTAAGGAGCGCAGGAAAATGGAATCAGCCACTGAGCATCAAGGCCGCATTCTGCTGGTGGATGATGAGTCCGCTATCCTGCGTACCTTCCGTTATTGCCTTGAAGACGAAGGCTACAGCGTGGCCACCGCCACCAGCGCCGCGCAGGCAGATACCCTGTTGCAGCGACAGGTCTTCGACCTGTGCTTTCTCGATTTGCGCCTGGGTGAAGACAACGGCCTCGATGTGCTGGCCCAGATGCGTATCCAGGCGCCCTGGATGCGGGTAGTGATCGTCACTGCGCACTCGGCTGTCGACACGGCGGTGGATGCGATTCAGGCCGGTGCCGCCGACTATCTGGTCAAACCGTGCAGCCCCGATCAATTGCGCCTGGCAACCGCCAAGCAACTGGAAGTGCGGCAACTGTCGGCGCGACTGGAAGCCCTGGAAGGTGAAGTACGCAAGCCCATGGATGGCCTGGACTCCCACAGCCCGGCCATGAAAGTGGTACTCGAAACCGCCCGCCAGGTTGCCACGACCGATGCCAATATCCTGATTCTTGGTGAATCCGGTACCGGCAAGGGCGAACTGTCCCAAGCCATTCATGGCTGGAGTAAACGCGCGAAGAAATCCTGCGTCACGATTAACTGCCCGTCGCTGACCGCCGAACTCATGGAAAGCGAACTCTTCGGCCACAGTCGCGGCGCCTTCACCGGCGCCAGCGAAAGCACCCTGGGCCGAGTCAACCAGGCTGACGGCGGGACGCTGTTTCTCGACGAGATCGGTGACTTTCCCCTGACATTGCAGCCCAAGTTGCTGCGTTTTATTCAGGACAAAGAATATGAGCGCGTTGGTGATCCGGTGACCCGACGTGCCGATGTGCGCATCCTTGCGGCCACCAACCTCAACCTTGAGGACATGGTCCGCGACGGTCGCTTCCGTGAAGACCTGCTCTATCGCCTGAATGTCATTACCTTGCACCTGCCACCGCTACGCGAACGCCGCGAAGATATTCTCAACCTGGCCGATCGTTTCCTGGCGCGTTTCGTCAAGGAGTACGCCCGTCCCGCACGCGCCTTCAGCGACGAGGCCCGGGAAGCGCTGCTGAGCTATCGCTGGCCGGGCAACATCCGTGAGCTGCGCAACGTGATCGAGCGGGCGAGCATCATCTGTCCGCAGGAACGGGTCGAGATCAGTCATCTGGGCATGGCCGAAACCCCAGCCAACAATACACCTCGCATCGGCGCGGCATTGAGCCTGGACGAGCTGGAAAAGGCCCACATCGGCGCGGTCCTCGCCACCGCCGACACGCTGGACCAGGCCGCCAAAATCCTGGGCATCGACGCCTCGACGCTGTACCGCAAACGCAAGCAGTACAACTTGTGAGCAATAGCCGATGAAACTGGCGATGAAATTGCGGACCCGGCTTTTCCTGAGCATCTCCGCCCTGATCACCGTCGCCTTGCTCGGGCTCTCGCTCGGGCTGGTCAGCGTGATGCAGATGGCCGGCAGCCAGGAAGCGCTGATACGCAGCAATTTCATCACCCTGGACCTGGGGCTCAAGCTGCGTCAGACCCTGGGCGACCAGTTAATCATCATGCTGAGCGAGAAACCCGACTCTGCGGCCTTCGCGGCCTCGAAGCAGCATTACTTCGAACTGCTCGAACAAGGCATTGCCCAGGAACCGGCAGAAACAGGAAGCGAATACGGTTTCAGAAAAGCCAAGGCCGATTACGAGCGCTTTATCCGGGCTTATGAAGCGTCCCCGGACACCTCGAATGTGCTCAGCAGCCAGGACGACCTCACAGATAAATTCAACGCACTGCGCAATGGCCTGATCGCCGAGCACAAGCGCGCGCTGGATAACATCAACGATACCGAGCGCCAGGCCCGGGAGCAGGCACTGCTGATTGCCGGGTTACTTGGCCTGGTGGGGCTGGCGGTGCTGATCATCGGCTTCGTGACCGCGCAGGCCATGGCCCGGCGTTTCGGCGAGCCCATCGAGGCCTTGGCCAAGGCGGCGGACAATATCGGCCAGGGTAATTTCGATGTCACCCTGCCGATCTCTTCGGCGATGGAACTGAACCAGCTGACCCGGCGTTTCGGGATCATGGCCCAGGCGCTGCGTGAACATCAGGCCACCAATGTCGATGAGTTGCTGGCCGGTCAGCAGCGTTTGCAGGCCGTGCTCGACAGCATCGACGACGGACTGCTGATGATCGACCGTCAGGGCCACCTGGAACACCTTAACCCTGTAGCCCAGCGTCAGTTGGGCTGGGAGTCAGATCGCCTGGGTCAGGGGTTGGGCACGGCGCTGGAGCGCCCCGAACTCGATGATCAGCTGCAACTGGTGCTGCGTGGCGGCACGCTGGAGCGGGCGCCGGAAGACTTGAGTGTCGAAGTCGACGGCGAGTCGCGACTGCTGACCTATAGCCTGACCCCGGTCAGCCATACCCAGGGCCATATTCTCGGTGCCGTGATGGTGCTGCATGACGTCACGGAACAGCGTGCCTTCGAACGGGTTCGCAGCGAATTTGTATTGCGTGCCTCCCATGAATTGCGCACACCGGTCACCGGCATGCACATGGCCTTCGGATTGTTCCGTGAGCGCGCACACTTTGCTGCGGACTCCCGGGAAGCCGACCTGCTCGATACCGTGAATGAAGAAATGCAGCGGCTGATGCAGCTGATCAATGACCTGCTCAATTTCTCCCGTTACCAGAACGGCTTGCAGAAACTCACCCTGGCACCGTGTTCCATCGAAGCGTTGCTGGAACAGGCTCAGTCACGCTTTGCCACATCGGCAGAAGAGAAGGAAATCAGTCTGCTGGTGGAAGTGCAGGGGCCTTTGCCGCGGTTGCAGGCCGACCAGCCACAGCTGGACCGGGTACTCGACAACTTGCTCGACAACGCCTTGCGCCATACCGCTTCCGGCGGGCGGATACGCCTGCAGGCCCGGCGCCACGGCGACCGGGTCATCATCAGTGTCGAGGACAACGGCGAAGGCATTGCCTACGGTCAGCAGGGGCGGATCTTCGAGCCATTCGTGCAGGTCGGGCGCAAGAAGGGCGGGGCCGGGCTCGGCCTGGCCTTGTGCAAGGAAATCGTGCAATTGCATGGCGGGCGGATGGGCGTCTATTCAAGGCCGGGGCAGGGTACCCAGTTCTACATGGCGCTGACCGTTTAGGTCGCGGTCACGCTTCGTCATCCAGGCGCCGGCCAGCCAGGCGTCGCCCCCGGGTTATCAATTCAATGAACTGAACCGCGCTCAACGCGTGGGCGAACAGCCAGCCCTGGCCGAACTTCACGCCCTCACTGCTCAGGAACTCGGCCTGGGCCTCATGTTCGATGCCCTCGGCAATCACCTTCAGGTGCAGCGACTGGGCCATATGAATGATGTGCGGGGCCACACCGCTGCTGGCGGCGTCATGGCCCAACGCATCAATGAATGCTTTGTCGATTTTCAGGCAATCGACCGGCAAGGTTTGCAAATAGGCGAGGCTGCAATAGCCGGTGCCAAAGTCATCGATCAACACCTGGTGCCCGACATCCCGCAAGGACTGCAGGTTTTCCCGGGCCACCACCACATCGACCAGCCCGCGCTCGGTAACCTCAAAGGCAATTTGCCGCGCAGCGACGCGATGCAGGGTCAGCAGCCTCGCCATCACCTGGCCGATCCGCGGCACCATCACATCACACGCCGCGAGATTGACCGAGATGTACAGATGCGGGTTGGCACGCAGCAACTGGCCGAGTTGCTCGAGCAGGCGTTGCAGGACGAAGTCCGTCATCTGGCGAATCTGCCCGGTATTCTCCGCCATCGGAATGAACAGGTCGGGGCTGGTCAGGGTACCGTCCGGCCTGCGCCAGCGCAGCAGCGCTTCAGCCCCGACACAGTTGCGGCTATCGAGGTCGAAGATCGGTTGATACAGCACCTGCAACTCGCCACGGCGAATCGCGCCGGTGAGTTCGGCGTCCAGCGACTGCCGCTGGCGCACCAGCAGAAACACCAGGAACCCAACGCATATGCCCAGCGCCAGGCTGGCCGGCAGCAGCCACCACCAGACCGCCGGGATGTGCATACCGCTACGCGGGCTGATCAACACCAATTGATACTCCGGGTTGTCGGTGGGCATGCGGTATATCAGGCGTGTCTGGGTGATCTGCAACGCATCACGGTTTTTTGGTGGCCAGGACTCGACCGGCGGCCAGGTCTGAGTAGCGCCCAACACCGGAATCGCGCGCGCACCATGGTCCAGGACAACCAGCAGGCTGCTGCCCGGAGAGAGGTCGACCATATCGGTCAAATGCCCGCGAGAGGTCGCGACGCGGAAATTCCCGCGCCCGAGCATCAGCGCGGCGCGGTTTTCATCGGGTTCGGTGGTGGTGTTGAGCCAATAGCTGTAGGTCGGACCCTTGATATCTGGCGATCGAATCAGCGACAACCCTTCCTGGCGAGGTCGATTGGAGCAGATTCGCGAGGAATCCATGTAGGCAGCTTCGTAGACGAAACGATAATTGAACGTAACCTGTTGCAAGGTTGCGATCATTTCAGCATCGCAGCCGCGCAACGGTTGTGCTTCAAGGTCGTCAAGGCTTTCACGCAGTTGCCCGAAGAGCTGTTCCAGGCGGGCGAGGAAGCGCTCACCCTGAGCATTCATTTCTTCGCTTTCGTTTTGCTCGACCTGGTGTATGGCGACGAACAGGCTGCCAGCCATCAATAACGTTGCGCTCAAGACAGCAGACATCAGCCCCAGGAACCAGGGGTGACGGAACCAACCAGGGAAGGTCTCTCGAGCAGCAGGCATTGTGCAATATCCGAAGTATTACCAATGAGTTATAGCTGCTGATTGGGAAAAAGCCCTGACCGTCGGGCGGGCGTCATTATTTTGTCTGATTCAACACCAAGAGAAGCGCTGCAGTTTGCGCATCCGGAGTGCCATCGAAGCGCGCCGGGCGGAAATGCATCTGGAATGCCGCTATCACATGCCGCGTTGCGACATCGAGCTCGCCAGTTTGTGGCGAGGCATAACCCAGGCGGGTCAATTGCGCCTGAAACCAGCTGATGCTCGGCAACTGTTCGGCGAACTGCATTTGCTGGCGCGCCACCAATTGTTCGTTCGGCCAGATACCCAGGCCTTCGGCGGCCAGACGCTTCCAGGGGAACAGCGGCCCCGGGTCCAGCTTGCGCAATGGCGCAATATCGCTATGGCCGATAATGTCGCGAGGCCTTATGCCGTGGCGTTTGCTGATGTCCTTGAGCAACACGATCAACGACTGGACCTGATCTTCGGTGAAGGGATACCACACGCGCCCGGTCGGGGTGTCCTTGAAGCCCGGGTTGACGATTTCGATACCGATGGAACTGGAATTCAGCCAGGTCCGGCCATTCCACTCGCTCTCCCCGGCGTGCCAGGCCCGCAGGTTTTCATCCATCAGCTTGTAGATGGTGGCGCCCTTGTCGTCACCGATCAGGTAATGGCTACTGACTTCACCATGGGTCAGCAGTTGCAACGACCGCTCCAGGGAGGCATTGGTGTAATGCACCACCACAAATTGCACGCGGCTGTCGTGATTGGCCGAAGGGTGGCTGGTGTCGTAACGGGGGCCGCTGGCACAGCCGGCCAGCAGAACCAGTGACACGATCAGAGCAAAATATTTCATGGCGAAAGGCAGTACACACAAGACAATAATGCAACAGTGTAACGTAATGCCTTGCGAGCTGACGGCAATCGCATCGAATTAAACAAAATGGAACAAATGATCGTCAGCCCGGTTCCACCCGGTTACGGCCGGCATTTTTTGCGCGATACAGCGCCTGATCGGCTCTTTTAAGCACTTGATCGCTGTGCTCACCCGGCCTGAACGCCGTCATTCCGATAGACACGGTGATGGTCACCGGCTCTCCCTTGAAGTGGAACGGACAGGCCTCAATGGAGGCACGCAAGCTTTCCAGCAGCGTCAGTCCCGTCGTTGGCACAGTGGATGGCATTAACAGCACAAACTCTTCACCGCCAAACCGGGCAATGAAATCCGTTCCGCGCAGACGTTTGCGCAACACGCTGGCAATGATTTTCAGCACTTTGTCACCGGCCAGGTGCCCGTAGTTATCGTTGATGCGCTTGAAATGATCGAGGTCGAGCATGGCCAGCATCAGCGTGTTGCCATGTTGCTGCCATTGTTTGACTTCATGATCCAGGCGCTCGCTCCAGGCCGCGCGGTTGGGCAGACCGGTCAACGGGTCGACCAATGCCTTCTGACGTTGCTCTTCAAGGTGCTCGCGATAACCCTGAGCCTCCTGCTCCATATGGGCGACCCGCTCGGCCAGGCTGTGCAGGCGTGCAGCGACCTCTTGCTCGCGTTCATCGCGCTGCTTCTGGTGCTGATCCATGGTGCCCAACAAGCCTTCGAGATGGTTTTCCAGGACGTGCTTGAGATCTTCCAGGTCCGCGGCTTCCTGCATGCTGCTTTGCAGGCCATCGACCTGCTCGCGGATCTGCGTGTCCATCTGCCGCGCCGCCGAACGGTTGTCGGCGTGTCCTGCGGTGGCGGCCTGCAAGTTGCTCTGGAACGATTCGAGGCGCTCGTTAAGTCGTTGCAGATAGGCTTCGAATTCGTGCTGGCCGCTGTCGGTAATGGCCAGCATCAACGTGGCGAAGTCGTCGAGAATAGGCAGCAATTCGTACCAGTTCAGACCGTTTTTCAGACGATCGCGCATGGATTCGGCTTGCGGGCGATGACGTTCGGGCAATGTCAGGTCTTCAAGCAGACCCAGCAGCGTGTCTTCGATGTGGCTGGCCACCGAGCTGTAGGAGGGCTCGGGGGAATCCGGGAGTGCGTAGAGAATGTCGTGCCCGGATTGCGCCTGATCAGCGGCGACCACGTCCTCCGTTGGAATCGCAGGCAAGGGCACGCTATCCGGCGATGCTTGCGCAGTCAGTTCATCAGGGTTGGCTTCCGGCTCAGGCGGTGTCGTGATGGTTTCCGGAGTCGGTTTCTCGGCCGATTCGACTTCTGCTACGACTGCACTGGCTGGTTGAGGCTCCGCAGCCGGAGGTGCAACAACCACGGCTGCCGGCCCGGTCGGCACCGGCTCGTCTTCAACTCGCTCGGCAGCGGGTACCTCGAAGATTACCGGCTCGATCACGACCGGGGCCGACTCGATAATCGCCGCAGGACTCTCGGCTGCAAGGGCAGCCGGCGCAGGAGAAGTAGCCGTCGAGGCCACCGTCTCCTCCGCTTCACGACCGCCGAACAACCGCTGCAGCAAGCCCGGCCGACCGGGTTCCGTCGGGGCCTCCAGCTGGCTCAGGGCCTTGCCTTGCAAGCCACTCAGCTCGCTGAGCAACAAAGGTATCTCACGTGCCTGACTGACCCGCGCATCCAGTTGCTTGGCGAAACTCTTGAGTGGTCGGCTCACATCCCGCGGCAGCGGCAATGTTTGCAGCTGAGTGACCAGCGCGGTCAGGGCGGCACTGGTCTGGTTGACCCGGGTTTCCCGACGCTGCTCCGAGTCGAGCACAGCCTTTTCCAGGCGTGGAATCAGTGCGGCCAGGCCGGCGTCCATGTCGTCGGTACGCACGACCTCGCGCATTTCCTTCATGCATAGGTCAACGGCGCGGTCAGTACCTTCGGCCGCCAGGGTGCTGCGCACCAGTCCACGACGCAGCAAGTCGAGCCGCGCATCCCAGCGACGTTCGAGCTTTTCCTGCTGTTCGATGCTTTGGAGGTATTTTTCTTTCCAGCGCTGTGCTTCGTCGCTCATTCATGGGATCCGCGAGGGGCAGGACTCAACGCGGGCAATGCATCGGCCGTGAGCGAACCCGGCAGACGAATCTCTACCGCGACCGGCAGGTGATCGGAAATGGGCTGTGCCAGCACCTCGACCTTTTCCAGGGTCAGGCTCGGGCTCAGCAGGATATGGTCCAGGCAGCGCTGTGGGCGCCAGCTGGGGAACGTCGCTTCCAGTTGCGGCGCGAGCAGACCGAGATCGCGCAACGCGGAGTTGTGCAGCAGGTCACTGGCATGGGTGTTCATGTCGCCCATCAGTACCTGGTGCTTGTAGTCGCCAATCAGGTCGCGGATGTAGGCCAGTTGCAGGCTGCGCGCCCGGGCGCCCAATGCCAGGTGCATCATGACCACCACCAGCGCTTCCGGGCCTTCGCCGAACCGTACCAGAATGGCTCCGCGACCCTTTGGCCCCGGCAACGGATGATCTTCAATGGCCCACGGGCGCAATCGGCTGAGCACGCCATTGCTGTGCTGGGCCAGGCGACCGAGATTGCGATTGAGTTGTTGATACCAGTAGGGAAAGGCGCCGAGTTGGGCCAGGTGTTCAACCTGATTGACGTAGCCTGATCGCAGGCTGCCGCCATCGGCCTCCTGCAAGGCGACCAGATCGAAGTCGCCCAGCAGATTGCCGATTTTCTGCAGATTGTCGGCACGCCCGGTGTGTGGCAGCAAATGCTGCCAGCCCCGGGTCAGGTAATGCCGATAGCGCTCGGTACTGATACCGACCTGGATATTGAAACTGAGCAAGCGCAGACGACTGTCTGCGGGCAAGCCCGCGGACTCCAGATGATGCTCGTTGACCCGTGGATCATGCAGGCCAACGATGCGTTCAGTACCCCATCGGCGCATGGCAGTGACTGCCCTTAGTTGGCGGCAGCCTTGTTAGCCGCTCGCTCTTTGTCGATCAGTTTGTCGGCCAGTTGCAGGGCCTGTTCCGCACCGCCGGCAGAGCCTACGTCAAAGCGGTACTTGCCGTTGACGATCATGGTTGGAACACCGGAGATTTCATACTTCTTGGCCAGTTCACGCGCCTTGACGATCTGCCCCTTGATGGCGAAAGAGTCGAACGTCGCGAGGAACTTTTCCTTGTCCACGCCTTGGGTAGCGAGGAAGTCGGCCATGTCATCCTTGTCGGTCAGTTTCTTGTGTTCTTTCTGGATTGCGTTGAACACCGCGGCGTGAACGTTGTGCTCGACACCCATGGCTTCAAGGGTCAGGAACATCTGACCGTGAGCATCCCACGCGCCACCGAACATGGCTGGAATGCGTACGAAATTCACGTCCGTCGGCAGTTTCTCGACCCATGGATTGATCACGGGCTCGAAGGCGTAGCAATGCGGGCAGCCGTACCAGAACAGCTCGACCACTTCGATCTTGCCAGGCACGGCGACCGGAACCGGATTGCTCAGCTCGACATAAGGTGCGGCGGGGGCTTCAGCGGCCTGGGCAGTCATGCCGAACAGGCTGGCAGCGGCAAAAACGGCGCTGATGATCAGATTACGCATGCTTCACTCCTGGACAAATTTTTTCGCCTCGCGCGACTTGTCATCAGACAGATCCTGGCGGGCTTGAGTTCTGTAGTGTAACGGCAGCGGCCACAAAAAAGGGCGGCCAAAGCCACCCTTTTTATACTTGCCGGGACGGATTAATCGAGCGTTAACGTTGCAGGTAATAAGCACCCCGTTCAACGCCCGATCCGCCGGCCTTAGTGCAGGCCTTGAATGTAGCTGGACACCGCGGCGATGTCTTCGTCGCTCAGCTTCTTGGCAATGGTCTGCATCGGTTTGGTGTCGCCGTCGTTGTTGCGGCCGCCTTCTTCCTTGCGGAAATCGGTCAGTTGCTTGGCGATATACTGAGCGTGCTGGCCGCCCAGGTGCGGGAAACCGGCGGGTGCATTGCCCGCGCCATTTGGCGAGTGGCAACCGGTGCACGATGGCAAACCCTTGGCCAGGTCGCCGCCACGGAACAGTGCTTCACCGCGAGCCACGACTTTCGGATCGGCGGCACCGACGCTGCCTTTCTGGCTGGCGAAGTAGGCGGCGATGTCCGCCAGGTCCTGATCGCTCAGATTGGTCAGCAGGCCGGTCATTTCCAGAACGGTGCGCTTGCCCGACTTGATGTCGTGCAATTGCTTGGTCAGGTAGCGTTCACCCTGACCCGCCAGTTTTGGAAAGTTTGGCGCCATGCTGTTGCCATCCGGGCCGTGGCAGGCGCCACATACGGCGGCTTTGGCCTGTCCGGCTTTTGCATCACCCGGTTGTACTGCCTCTCCTGCAGCATGGGCCATGCCGGAGATGCCCACGGTCAACAGCAGACTCACGATCAATTTCTTCATCAGCTAATCCAACTACGGCTAAGGGTTAAGAGTTATGGACCGGGTTTACTCGCTCATCCAGAGGATGATGGCTTGGTAATCCTCGGCACTGCAGTCCATGCACAAACCACGCGGCGGCATCGCCTTGAAACCCTGGGTCACGTGTTGCACCAGCGTCTCCATACCTTTCGCCAACCTCGGCGTCCAAGCTTCCTGATCGCCTTTTTTCGGCGCCATGGGGAGTTGGCCGGAATGACAGGCACCACAAACACGGTTGTACACAGCTTCCGGATCCTGTGTAGCCTGAGCGCTGTAAAGCGGCATCATGACACCGGCAGCTAGCAGCCATTTCGTCATAAAACGACCTTTTCAGGGTTGAGAGCGAGCTGCGTTCTAGTGCGCAATCAAGGTCTGTCGCTCTCGTGAACTTCATCCTACGCTGGGACAAAGCGCACACAAAATCTGCGGCATTATATACTGGCGTCACTGAAACGGAAGCGACACTGCTTGCCGCGCCCATTCCTGGCGCCGCCCACATCGGAAATCCCATGCAACTCAAGAATCCCATCCTCGGTCTGTGCCAACAGTCCACCTTCATGCTCAGCGCCGCCAAAGTCGACCAATGTCCGGATGACGAGGGCTTCGAAGTCGCCTTCGCCGGGCGTTCCAACGCCGGCAAGTCGAGTGCCTTGAACACCCTGACCCACGCCAGCCTGGCGCGCACCTCGAAAACCCCGGGGCGCACGCAACTGTTGAATTTCTTCAAGCTAGACGATGAACGCCGTCTGGTCGACCTGCCGGGCTACGGTTATGCAAAAGTACCGATCCCGCTCAAGCAACACTGGCAGCGTCACCTCGAGGCTTATCTGGGTGGGCGCGAGAGTTTGAAAGGTCTGATCCTGATGATGGACATCCGCCATCCGATGACCGATTTCGACCTGCTGATGCTCGACTGGGCCGTGGCTGCCGGCATGCCGATGCACATTCTGCTGACCAAGGCGGACAAGCTGACCTATGGCGCGGCCAAGAACACGCTGCTCAAGGTTCAGGCGGAAATCCGCAAGGGCTGGGGCGATCTCGTGACGATCCAGCTGTTCTCGGCCCCCAAGCGCATGGGCCTGGAAGAAGCCTACACAGTGCTTGCAGGCTGGATGGAACTGGCGGACAAGGGTGCCGAGGTAGAAGCCCAGTAAGCCGCGAAGGCTGCCTGGGACGCCCCAGGCAGTTTTCTGCAGGCAAAAAAAACCCCGGACTTCATATGGGGAGGGAGAAGTTCCGGGGTTCAAGCTCTAGACCGCTAGGGCGGGGTCCAGATATCTGCCAACACTTAACACAACATAGGAGCATCGAAGGGCTTCACCAGCCATTCAGTATCTCTGAGTGGTGGTTCGCAAGATTAGTTCAGATTTTTTTCAAATAGCTTTGGAATAACTCTGATTATCTTCCGGTCTAAACGACCTGCGCCTTCTGCCGCGGCTCTATGCCGCAGCAGAACACGACAGTTTTCTGTAGGAGCGAGCTTGCTTGCGATGGAATTTCAGTCGAAATCGATGTATCTGACGCTCCATCGCGAGCAAGCTCGCTCCTACAAGCCTCAGTGAGCCTCATCCCAGTTATTTCCAATACCCACTTCGACCAGCAACGGGACATCCAGTTTCGCGGCCTCGCTCATGTGCACGCGAATTTCATCGCGGACCTGGTCGACCAGGTCTTCACGCACCTCAAGCACCAGTTCATCGTGCACCTGCAGAATGACTTTGGCGTCGAGACCAGACGCGGTCAGCCAGTTATCCACCGCGACCATGGCTTTCTTGATGATGTCCGCAGCGGTGCCTTGCATTGGCGCGTTGATCGCCGTGCGTTCGGCGGCGGCGCGCTCTTGCGGCTTGTTGGAGTTGATGTCCGGCAGATACAGGCGACGGCCGAAGAACGTCTCGACATAACCTTGCTCGGCGGCCTGGGCACGCGTGCGGTCCATGTACTGGCGAACGCCAGGGTAGCGGGCGAAGTAGGTATCGATGTAGGCCTTGGCGGTCTTGGTGTCGACGCCGATGTCCTTGCCGAGCTTCTGCGCGCCCATGCCGTAGATCAGACCGAAGTTGATCGCCTTGGCACTGCGGCGCTGGTCGGAGGTCACCTCGGCCAACTCGACCTTGAACACTTCGGCGGCGGTCGCGGTGTGCACATCCAGGTTGTGGCGGAAGGCGTTCATCAGCCCTTCATCCCGGGACAGGTGCGCCATGATCCGCAGTTCGATCTGCGAATAGTCCGCCGCCAGCAGCTTGTAACCGGCCGGGGCCACAAAGGCCTGGCGGATGCGACGCCCTTCGGCGGTGCGCACCGGGATGTTCTGCAGGTTCGGATCGCTGGAGGACAATCGCCCGGTGGACGCCACCGCCTGGTGGTACGAGGTATGGATTCGCCCGGTACGCGGGTTGATCTGCTCCGGCAGACGGTCGGTGTAGGTGCTTTTGAGCTTGCTCATGGAGCGGTATTCCATAAGCACTTTCGGCAATCGATAGTCGTCTTCGGCCAGTTTGGCCAGCACTTCTTCGGCGGTGGATGGCTGGCCCTTGGCGGTTTTCTTCAATACCGGCAGGCCGAGCTTCTCGTAAAGGATCACGCCAAGTTGCTTGGGCGAACCGAGGTTGAACTCCTCGCCGGCGATCTCGAAGGCTTCGCGCTCCAGCGCCACCATCTTGTCGCCCAGCTCGATGCTTTGCACACCCAGCAGGGCGGCGTCGACGAATGCGCCCTGGCGCTCGATACGCGCCAGTACCGGCACCAACGGGATTTCGATGTCAGTCAGCACACTGGCCAGGCTCGGAATGGCCGAGAGTTTTTCGAACAGGGTCTGGTGCAGACGCAAGGTGATATCCGCATCTTCGGCGGCGTAAGGTCCGGCCTGCTCCAGGGCGATCTGATCGAACGTCAGCTGTTTCACACCTTTGCCGGCGATGTCCTGGAAACTTACCGTGGTGTGGTCCAGATACTTCTGCGCGAGGCTGTCCATGTCATGGCGCGTGGCCGTGGAATTGAGTACATAGGACTCAAGCATGGTGTCGAAGGCAATGCCGCGTACGGTGATGCCGTTGTCCTGATCGCCGCCGATGGCGCAGTTGGCCAGGATGTTCATGTCGAACTTGGCGTGCTGGCCGACCTTGAGCTTGTTCGGGTCTTCCAGAATCGGCTTGAGCGCGCGCAGAACAGTGTCGCGATCCAGCTGCTGCGGCACGCCGATGTAAGAATGGGTCAACGGGATGTAAGCCGCTTCGTTGGCCTGAACCGCGAACGACAGGCCAACCAGTTTTGCCTGCTGCGCATCGATGCCGGTGGTCTCAGTGTCGAAGGCAAACAGCCTGGCCTTGTTCAGCTTTTCCAGCCAGGCATCGAATCGCGCCTGATCGAGGATGGTTTCATATTGGGCTTCAGCGGCCACAACGGGTGCTTCGGCCTCGACAGCGCTAAACAGATCAACCGCCGGCTCAGGCTCGGCAGCGCTGCTCAGTTCGATACGCTTGGCGTCCCGCTGCAGATCGTTCAGCCAGCTCTTGAACTCCAGCAGGGTGTAGAGCTCGAACAGCTTGTCCGGATCTTCCGCACCCATCTGCAAGTCATCGAGACCGATGTCCAGTGGCACGTCGACCTTGATCGTTGCCAGTTGATAGGAGAGGAATGCCATCTCCTTGTGCTCTTCGAGCTTGGCCGGCAGAGTCTTGGCGCCGCGAATCGGCAGGGTCGGCACGATATCGAGCTGTGCATAGAGCTCGGTCAGGCCGCCATTCACACCGACCAGCAGGCCTGAAGCCGTCTTCGGGCCGATACCCGGAACACCGGGAATGTTGTCGGAAGAATCGCCCATGAGAGCCAGATAATCGATGATCTGCTCCGGAGCGACGCCGAATTTCTCCTTCACGCCCTCCACGTCCATGCTGCTACCGGTCATGGTGTTGACCAAGGTAATGTGGCCGTCGACCAGTTGCGCCATGTCCTTGTCGCCAGTGGAGATAATCACCGGACGATCCGCCGCCGCGCTGCTGCGGGCCAAGGTGCCGATCACGTCATCGGCCTCGACGCCTTCGACGCACAGCAGCGGGAAGCCCAGGGCGATCACGCTCTGGTGCAGCGGCTCGATCTGCACGCGCATATCGTCAGGCATGCTCGGACGGTTGGCCTTGTATTCGGCGTACATGTCATCGCGAAAAGTCCCACCCTTGGCGTCGAACACCACGGCGAACGGACTGTCCGGATACTGCTTGCGCAGGCTCTTGAGCATGTTCAACACGCCCTTGACCGCGCCGGTCGGCAGGCCTTTGGACGTGGTCAGCGGCGGCAGCGCGTGAAAGGCGCGGTAGAGGTAAGAAGAACCGTCCACCAGGACGAGGGGGGCTTGGCTCATGAGCAGGATCAACCTTTTCGGCGGGTCCGGCGCTAGAATAGCGGGACCGTTGACGACAAAGGGACAAGGTTATCATGCGCACACCAAATCGCCTGTTGCTGGCTGGCTTGTTTGCAATCGCCCCATTGGCCGTCATGGCGGCGGACGGTGCGCCGACACCAGAGCCGGATGTCACGATCCGCACGGAAGGGGACAAGCTCATCCAGGAATACCGCCAAAACGGCTTCCTGTATGCAATCAAAGTCACGCCCAAAGGCGGCAAGCCATATTTCCTGGTACGCGCCGACGGATCAGAAGGTAACTTCATCCGCTCGGATTACCCGGATATGCTGATTCCGGCGTGGGAAATATTTAAGTGGTAAGTCGTCCTTAACTTTAATCGGCGCTGGCTCAACAGCGGCGCCCGTACTGGCAGTTTAAACATGTCTGTGTTCACCCCCCTGGCTCGGCCCGAGCTGGAAGCTTTTCTCGCCCCTTATGGCCTCGGCCGCCTGCTTGATTTCCAGGGGATTGCCGCCGGTAGCGAAAATACCAATTTCTTTATCAGCCTGGAGCAGGGCGAATTCGTCCTGACCCTGGTCGAGCGCGGTCCGGTTCAGGAAATGCCGTTCTTTATCGAACTGCTCGACGTGCTGCACGGCGCCGACCTGCCGGTGCCTTACGCCCTGCGCACCACCGACGGCGTGGCCCTGCGCGAACTGGCGGGCAAACCTGCCTTGCTGCAACCGCGCCTGGCCGGCAAGCACATCAAGCAAGCCAACGCGCAACATTGCGCGCAGGTCGGTGAGTTGCTCGGCCATCTGCATCTGGCGACCCAGGGCAACATGATCAAGCGCAAAACCGATCGCGGCCTGGACTGGATGCTGGAAGAGGGCACGCAGTTTCTGTCACACCTCGGTGCCGAACAGAAAGACCTGCTGCAACGGGCGCTGGATGAAATCACCCGGCAGAAGGAAAAAATCCTGGCTCTGCCGCGGGCGAACATTCACGCCGACCTGTTCCGCGACAACGCGATGTTCGAAGGCACGCACCTGACCGGGCTGATCGATTTCTACAACGCCTGCTCCGGGCCGATGCTCTACGACGTGGCGATTGCCCTGAACGACTGGTGCTCGGACGACGACGGCGTGATCGATGGACCGCGAGCGCGGGCCTTGCTGGGCGCTTACGCGGCCTTGCGACCGTTCACCGCTGCCGAAGCCGAGTTGTGGCCGACCATGTTGCGGGTGGCTTGCGTACGGTTCTGGTTGTCGCGGTTGATCGCGGCGGAGTCATTTGCCGGGCAGGATGTGTTGATTCACGATCCGATGGAATTTCAATTGCGATTGGCACAGAGGCAGACAGTCAACACGCCTTTGCCGTTCGCCCTCTAAAAGCTTCGCGAGCAAGCCCGCTCCCACATTTGACCGCATTCCATCTGGAAGAACCCGGTCTAATGTGGGAGCGGGCTTGCTCACGAATGGGGCACCGCAAATGTTGAGTTACAGTGACTCCAGGCACCCCGCCAGATCATTGCCCAGCTTCTCCAGCACCTGCTCATACCCTTGAGCGGTGGCCGGCGTATACCCGCCCAGCGCATCCAGCTCAGCCAGTTTCACCGGCAACCCGGCTACCAGGGTTTCCGCCAGACGCGGACGCAGCGGTGGCTCGCTGAACACGCAGGTCTTGCCGACTTCCTGCAAGCGCGCACGCATTGTCGCGACGTGCTGGGCACCGGGTTGCACTTCGGCCGCGACACTGAACACACCCGCGTGCTTGAGGCCGTAAGCGTCCTCGAAGTAATCGAAGGCTTCGTGGAACACGAAGTAGGGTTTGCCCTGAATATCGGCCAGGCGCTTCTTCAGGCGCGCATCCAGTGCATCGAGACGCTCGTCGAAGGCTTTCAGGTTGCTCTGATAACGCGCAGCATTGTCAGGATCGGCGGCACTCAGGTCAGCTGCCATTTTCGCGGCAATGACCCGAGCGTTAACCGGCGACAGCCACAAATGCGCATCCAGGCTACCCGGACGGTGATCGTGATCATGTTCGTCGGCTTCTTCGGCGTGGGAGTGGCTATCTTCGGCAAAGCGGCGCAGTTTCATACCCGGCAGGTCCTGCACGGCGACGCTGGGCAATGTACGACCATTGAGCACGCGCGGCAGGAAACCTTCCATGTCCGGGCCGATCCAGTACAGCAAGTCCACCGATTGCACCTTGCGCACGTCGGATGGGCGCAACGCATAGTTATGCGGCGAGGCACCCGGCGGCAGCAAAACCTCAGGAATCGCCACGCCGTCCTGCACGGCCGCGGCGATCAATTGCAGAGGCTTGATGCTGGTAAGAACCTTGACCTCGGCTTGCGCCGAACCGATCAACAGAAAACTTGCGACAAATGCGACAAAGATAGAAAAAAGTCGGGACACGATGACTACTCGAAGAGGCGAGAACGAGTAACATAATAACGTCTCTCACAAAACTCGTCGCCGCTCATGCTAAAAACACCGATTGCCAGCCGCCCCCACGACCACTCACATTGCGTTCACAGCGCTTTGTCCGAGGCCGATGCCCTGTGCGCACGTCAAGGCCTGCGCCTGACCGCCTTGCGCCGGCGAGTGCTGGAACTGGTGTGGCAAAGCCACAAGCCCCTGGGTGCCTACGACATTCTCGCGGTTCTCAGCGAGCAGGACGGCCGCCGCGCCGCGCCGCCGACGGTGTACCGCGCGCTGGACTTCCTGCTGGAAAACGGCCTGGTCCATCGCATTTCCTCGCTCAACGCCTTCATCGGCTGCAATCACCCGGAACATGCTCACCAGGGTCAGTTCCTGATCTGCCGTGAATGCCACGCTGCGATCGAACTTGAGCAAAAGTCCATCAGTGACGCGATCATCGCCAGCGCCAGGGATGTCGGGTTTGTCGTCGAAGGCCAGACCGTCGAAGTGGTCGGTCTCTGCTCGGGCTGCCAGGGGGCTTGATGAGCAACGCACTGATCCGTCTTGAGCAGGTTGCCGTAACGTTCGCCGGGCAACCGGTGCTGGACAACATTGAGCTGAGCGTCGAGCCGGGGCAGATCGTTACCCTGATCGGCCCCAACGGCGCCGGCAAGACCACACTGGTGCGTGCCGTGCTCGGCCTGTTGAAACCGGACAGCGGCAGTGTCTGGCGCAAGCCGAAGCTGCGGGTCGGTTACATGCCGCAAAAACTTCATGTCGATCCGACCCTCCCGCTGTCGGTCCTGCGCTTCTTGCGCCTGGTGCCAGGCGTGGACCGCGCGATGGCCCTGGCGGCACTCAAGGAAGTCGGCGCCGAACAGGTGATCGACAGCCCGGTGCAAAGCGTTTCCGGTGGCGAAATGCAACGCGTGTTGCTGGCCCGGGCCTTGTTGCGCGAACCTGAACTGCTGGTACTCGACGAACCGGTACAGGGTGTCGACGTGGCCGGCCAGGCGGAGCTGTACAGCCTGATTACCCGCCTGCGCGACCGCCACGGTTGCGGCGTGCTGATGGTCTCCCATGATTTGCATCTGGTGATGAGCACCACGGATCAGGTGGTTTGCCTTAATCGTCACGTCTGCTGCTCCGGCCATCCCGAGCAGGTCAGCGGCGATCCGGCTTTCGTCGAGCTGTTCGGAAAAAACGCACAAAGCCTGGCGATTTATCACCACCATCACGACCACGCCCACGACTTGCATGGCTCGGTGGTCAAGGCGCCCGCGTCGGGCCATAACCATGTTCACGGAGATAGCTGCAAGCATGGCTGATTTTCTGCTCTACGCCCTGCTTGCAGGCCTGGCCCTGGCCGTCGTTGCAGGCCCGCTGGGGTCTTTCGTGGTCTGGCGGCGCATGGCCTATTTTGGCGACACCCTGTCCCACGCGGCATTGCTCGGCGTGGCTCTGGGCTTCCTGCTGGATGTCAGCCCGACCGTTGCCGTCACCGTTGGCTGCTTGCTGTTGGCGGTGTTGCTGGTGACATTGCAACAACGCCAGCCTTTGGCATCCGATACGCTTTTGGGGATTCTCGCACCCAGCACGCTCTCTCTGGGCCTGGTGGTACTAAGCTTCATGCACGAAGTGCGGATCGACCTGATGGCCTATCTGTTCGGCGACCTGCTGGCAATCAGTCCAACCGATCTGGCCTGGATTCTCGGCGGGAGCGCTGCGGTACTGGGGTTGCTGGTTGCGTTGTGGCGCCCATTACTGGCGATCACCGTGCATGAAGAACTGGCCAGGGTCGAAGGCTTGCCGGTGGCTGGATTGCGCCTGGCCCTGATGCTGTTGATCGCCGTAGTGATTGCCGTGGCGATGAAAATCGTTGGCGTGTTGCTGATAACTTCGTTGCTGATCATCCCGGCTGCCGCGGCACAACGTCATGCCCGCTCACCGGAGCAGATGGCACTGGGCGCGAGCCTGCTGGGCATACTCGCCGTGTGTGGCGGGCTGGCACTGTCCTGGTTCAAGGACACCCCCGCCGGCCCGTCGATTGTGGTGGCAGCCGCCGTGCTGTTTCTGCTGAGTTTTGTTCTGCCCCGTCGAGGGGTGTAGACTTGCTCGTTTTTTGCGCAAATAGAGAGTCGCAGGAATGAAGTCGTTCGCCTCCCGTTATCTGCTCCTTGTCGCATTTTCTTTGCTGCTGGGCGCCTGCCAAAGCACGCCACCGGCGGCCACCGCGGCCGCGGATGCGCGGGCCACGGCCATCGTACAGCTGGAACAAAACATCGCCAGCGATGAACTGGCGACCGCCGAAGACCAATTGGCAGCCTTGCAGGCCGAATCGCCTACCGATGCTTCCCTTGAGCAGTACCAGCGGCAACTGGCCGAAGCCTATCTGCGCCGCAGCCAGATCGTGTTGCAAAAGGGTGACGTGGATGCCGCCGCGACCGCCCTGAGCCGTGCCCGCGCATTGATGCCCAAGGCTCCGGCGCTGACCGGTGGAGTCAACGGCTCGATTGCCCAGGCGCGCAAGGCCGAGCTGGAAAAAGCCGAAGCCGACCTCAAGGCTGCCGAAGCCAGGCCAAAAGCCAAGGTCATCGATCTAACGGCTGAAAGCACCACGGTCGCGCTGAATATCAACGATATGGGCAAATTGCGTCGCCAACTGGACGCCATCGCCGCCGATGTGGTGAATTTTCAGTGCGACGTGAGCATTCAGGCTCCGCGCACCAATGATTACCCTTGGCTGGCTAATTTGCTGACCAAACGGGTGAAGAAGCTCGATCCTGAGTTTGATCTGAAGCTGGAGCGGCAGATTTTGCGCAGTGTTCCGGCGCAGATAGTGCTGAGTCCGCGCAAACCCTGAAAGCATCGCGAGCAGACTCGCTCCCACACTGGATCTGTGACCGACGCAGAACCATTGTGGGAGAGGGTTTGCTTGTGAAGACGCCCTTCCTCGCAAGAGGATTTCAAGCCGGCATTCCTTTGGCCTTCGCCTCCGCGTTATTGCCAAATGACAGGACAAATGCGAAATAAATGCTAAGAACCTCTATACGGACAGGCTAAAATGCGCGCCCGGCTAACCGCTGACCCTTTTCTAACGCGCCCCACAAGGTTCGCTACGTGATCGAGTTTCAAAACGTCCATAAAACCTACCGCGTCGCCGGTAAGGAAATCCCCGCCCTGCATCCGACCAGTCTGACGATTGAGAACGGGCAGGTTTTCGGCTTGATCGGTCATTCCGGCGCAGGAAAAAGTACCCTGCTGCGTCTGATCAATCGCCTGGAAAACGCCAGTGGCGGCAAGATCATCGTCGACGGCGAAGAAGTCACGGCCCTGGACGCCAACGGCCTGCGCCGCTTCCGTCAGCAGGTCGGGATGATTTTCCAGCACTTCAACCTGTTGGCCTCCAAGACCGTTGCCGACAACGTCGCGCTGCCGCTGACGCTGGCTGGTGAACTGTCCCGCAGCGACATCGACCGTCGCGTCGCCGAATTGCTGGCCCGGGTCGGCTTGTCCGATCACGCCAACAAATACCCGGCGCAATTATCCGGTGGGCAAAAGCAGCGCGTCGGCATTGCACGCGCCCTGGCGACCAAGCCAAAAATTTTGCTGTGCGATGAAGCCACCAGCGCCCTTGATCCGCAAACCACGGCGTCGGTCCTGCAGTTGCTGGCCGAGATCAATCGCGAGTTGAAGCTGACCATCGTGCTGATCACCCATGAAATGGACGTGATCCGCCGGGTCTGCGACCAGGTCGGAGTAATGGATGCAGGCGTGATCGTCGAGCAAGGTTCGGTGGCCGAGGTGTTCCTGCATCCGAAGCACCCGACCACCAAGCGCTTCGTGCAAGAAGACGAGCACATCGACGAAAGCGAACAGCGTGACGACTTTGCCCATGTCCCGGGCCGCATCGTACGTCTGACCTTCCAGGGCGAAGCGACCTACGCACCTTTGCTGGGTACAGTCGCCCGCGAAACGGGCGTGGACTACAGCATCCTTGCCGGTCGAATCGATCGCATCAAAGACGTCCCTTACGGGCAACTGACCCTGGCCGTGACCGGCGGTGACATGGAAGCGGCCTTCGCCAGCTTCACCGCAGCCGACGTCCACATGGAGGTGCTGCGCTAATGGAAGCCCTGACAAGTTTCTTCGCCAATATCGACTGGCTCGAAATCTGGCTGGCCACTGGCGACACCCTGCTGATGCTCGGCGGTTCGCTGTTGTTCACCGTGCTGCTCGGCTTGCCGCTGGGCGTGCTGCTGTTCCTGTGCAGTCCGCGCCAGTTGCTGGAAGCCAAAGGCGTCTATGCGATGTTGTCGCTGGTGGTGAACATTCTGCGTTCGCTGCCGTTCATCATCCTGCTGATCGTGATGATTCCGTTCACCGTGTTGATCACCGGCACGTCCCTCGGTGTTGCCGGTGCGATCCCGCCGCTGGTGGTGGGTGCCACGCCATTCTTTGCCCGCCTGGTGGAAACCGCCCTGCGCGAAGTCGATCGCGGCATCATCGAGGCGACCCAGGCCATGGGCGCGACCACGCGGCAGATCATCACCAATGCCTTGCTACCGGAAGCTCGCCCGGGCATCTTCGCGGCGATTACGGTGACTGCCATTACACTGGTGTCCTACACGGCGATGGCCGGTGTGGTGGGCGCCGGTGGTCTGGGTGACCTGGCGATCCGCTTCGGCTACCAGCGTTTTCAGACCGATGTGATGGTGGTGACAGTGGTGTTGCTGCTGGTACTGGTTCAGGTACTGCAAACCGTTGGCGACAAATTGGTCGTCCACTTTTCCCGTAAGTAAGACATGAGCCGGCCATTCGCTGGCAGGCGCCAAGCGGGCGCCCCACATGGAGTTAGCTGAATGAAAAAACTGATCGTGGCCTTCGCGGCCGTTGCCGCGTTCTCTGCCCACGCTGAAACCCTGACCGTCGCGGCCACCCCGGTACCACACGCCGAGATCCTCGAATTCGTGAAGCCGGCCCTGGCCAAAGAAGGCGTGGACCTGAAGGTCAAGGTCTTCACCGACTACATCCAGCCGAACGTGCAGGTCGCGGAAAAGCGCCTGGACGCCAACTTCTTCCAGCACCAGCCGTACCTCGATGAGTTCAACAAGGCCAAGGGCACCAACCTGGTGTCGGTTGCCGGCGTGCACCTGGAGCCCCTGGGCGCTTACTCCAGCAAGTACAAAACCCTCGCTGAACTACCTGGCGGCGCCAACGTGGTGATCCCGAACGACGCCACCAATGGCGGCCGTGCTCTGTTGCTGCTGGCCAAGGCCGGCGTGATCAAGTTGAAGGATTCGAACAACATCCTGTCGACCGTCAAGGACATCACCGAGAACACCAAGGACCTGAAAATCCGCGAACTGGAAGCCGCGACCATCCCGCGTGTGCTGACTCAGGTCGACCTGGCGCTGATCAACACCAACTACGCGCTGGAAGCCAAGCTCGATCCGGCCAAGGATGCACTGGTCATCGAAGGCAGCGACTCGCCGTACGTGAATATCCTGGTGGCTCGTCCGGACGACAAGGACAGCGAAGCGATGAAGAAACTGGTGGCGGCCCTGCACAGCCCGGAAGTGAAGGCCTTCATTCTCGAGAAGTACAAAGGCGCGGTAGTGCCGGCGTTCTGATAGAACTGCTGCAACGAAAAAGGGGACGCCAAGTGCGTCCCCTTTTTTATGCCTTTGAAATATAGACCCCTGTGGGAGCGGGCTTGCTCAATTGCGTTTGAGCATCACCGGCAACTGCGCCACCAGCTTCGCATTGTTCAACGGCGCGCGGATGAAGCCGCGCTGGGTGCCGTCCGGCCCGATCACCGCGAGGTTGCCACTGTGGTCGACGGTGTAGTTCGGCTTGCTGGTGTCCGCCGGAATGTACGGAATGCTCACCGCGTTGGCGACCTTTTGCAGCTCTTCGGTCGACGCCGCGGTCAGGCCGACGAACTGCGGGTCGAAATAACCCAGGTACTGCTTGAGCTGCTTGGGCGTATCGCGATTAGGGTCGACGCTGACCAGCACGACTTGCAGTTTATCCACCGCCTCGGGCGGCAATTCGCTCTTGATCTGTCGCAGTTGGGCGAGAGTGGTCGGGCAGATGTCCGGGCAGAAGGTGTAGCCAAAAAACAGCAGGCTCCACTTGCCCTTCAATTCATTGATCGTGACCGGCTGGCCGTCCTGATTGGTCATCGTCACTTCCGGCAGATTACGGCTCTGCGGCAGCAAAATGATGCCGGCGTCGATCAGCGCGGTCGGATCGCCCTGGTTTTTCCCGGACAGTACCTTGTTGACGGTCAGGCCCAGGATCAGTGCGACCAGGGCGACGAGAATGAAGACGGTTTTCTGGGTTCGAGTCATAGGTTCAACAATAAGTAGTGGTCTACGAGCAGGGCGATAAACAGCAGGAACAGGTAGTAAATAGAGTACTTGAACGTTTTGATCGCCGCGTGCGGCCGAGTGCCACGGTACAGCACCACGGCCCATTGCAGAAACCGCGCACCCAGCCCGAGCGCGCAGACCAGGTAGAGCGTGCCGCTCATGTGGATCACGTAGGGCATCAGGCTGACAGCAAGCAGCGCGAAGGTATAAAGCAGGATATGAATCTTGGTGTAGTGCTCGCCATGGGTGACCGGCAGCATCGGAATATCGGCCTTGGCGTATTCCTCCTTGCGATGGATCGCCAGCGCCCAGAAGTGCGGCGGGGTCCAGGCGAAGATGATCAGCACCAGCAGCAGCGGCTCAGCGCTGACGTGACCGGTGGCAGCGGTCCAGCCGAGCAACGGTGGCGCAGCGCCCGCCAGGCCACCGATGACGATGTTCTGCGGGGTCGCACGCTTGAGGAATCCGGTGTAGATCACCGCATAGCCGAGCAACGAAGCCAGGGTCAGCCACGCGGTCAGCGGGTTGGTAAACGCCAGCAGCATGGCTTGCCCGAGGGCCGCCAATACCAGCGCGAACGTTAGTGCGGCGGTCGGCGAAACCCGGCCTTCGGCCAGCGGCCGTTTATGGGTGCGCGCCATGATCGCGTCGATGCGCCGGTCCACCACATGATTGACCGCTGCCGCGCCACCGGCACACAGGGCAATGCCCAGGTTGCCGAAAATCAGCACCGTCCACGGCACGCCGGCACGGGTCGCGAGGAACATTCCCACCAGTGAAGTGATGAGCATCAGCACCACCACTTTGGGTTTGGTCAGTTCCAGGTAGTCACGCCAGATCGCCTGACTGGGACGTTCGCCGATCAGAATCGCCATGGCGTCTCTCCTTTTGTTGTTATGGGCCCGGCTGAGTGTTTACGCGGGCTGAAGTGCCAGCGCGCTGGTTGCTTGACCCGAACCAGACTGGTTCGGGCGTGGTAATTGACCAGCACCATGGTCAGCAACAGCGCCGCGCCGCCCGCGTTATGCGCGACGGCCACCGGCAGCGGCAGATGGAACAGCACGTTGCTGATGCCCAGGGTGATTTGTGCACCAAGCGCGATCAGCACCAGGCCTGCCAGGCGTGTCATGCCGACCACCTTCAATTGCCAGGCCAGGCCGAGCAATACCAGGGTGACCAGCAATGCACCGATGCGATGGGTCAGGTGGATGGCCGTACGGGCGTCGCTGTCCAGTTGCCCGCCAAGATAATTCGGACCGATGTGTTGAGTAAGGTGAAAGCCGTTGGCGAAGTCGGCCGGTGGAAACCATTGGCCGTGACACGTCGGAAAGTCGATGCAGGCCACGGCGGCGTAATTGGAACTGACCCAACCGCCGAGAGCGATTTGCCCGATCACCAGCAACAGCCCCGCCGTCGCCCAGTACTGCAAGCGTCGAGGCACGGTCAGCGCCGGCAGTACGCCGGACAGGCGCAAGGTCAGCAGAAACAGCAAGCTCAAGGTCGCAAAGCCGCCAAGCAAATGCCCGGTGACCACCTGCGGCCAGAGCTTGAGCGTTACCGTCCACATGCCGAAAGCGGCCTGGCCAACAACCACCGCCAACAGAAACAACGGCAACTTCACCGGTTGCCCGGGATGACGACGATGCACCCATGCGCGACCGGCCAACACCGCGATCAACATCCCCAATGTGCCGGCGAAGTAGCGGTGGATCATCTCGTTCCAGCCCTTGTGGGCCTCGACCGGAGCGTCCGGGAAATGCAATTCGGCATGGGCCAGCTGGGCTTCGCTTTTCGGCACGCTGATGAAGCCGTAGCAGCCAGGCCAGTCCGGGCAGCCGAGGCCGGCATGGGTCAGGCGAGTGTAGGCGCCGAGCAACACCACTATCAGTGCCAGCAAGGTGGCAAACAGCGCGAGGCGAAATCCAGGCTTGGCCATGACGATGCCCTTATCCGATGTTCGACAGTTTCAGCAGGTGACGCAGATCGTTGAGCAGGTCCTTGCCCTTCACCGACGGGTCGTAGCGCAGCACCAGATTGCCATGAGGGTCGATGATCCACAGGTGCGGCGCGTCATTGCTCTGAGCGCCTTTGATGTAGGTCGGCAAGTCCAGTGAATAGCGTTGCAACTGCGGGTACTCGCGTTGAAGTTTAGTCTCGTAATCGCTGTTCAACGTCTGCGCGGCGGCCAATGCATGGCTGGCGCGGGACGCGTCGCGACCGAGGCCGATCTGGATTTGCCGCGCCAGGTACACCAGTTGCTGGCAGTCCACCGCGCATTCCTTGGGCGCCGTCACCAGCATCTGCCAACGATCCTCCTGGGCCGGCACGCCGATATCGGCACGGGTCTGGCCATTGCCGATCAGTTCGCCGTGATAACTGCGGCCCTCGGGCACCCAGAAATTCAGCTTGTACATACCGGTGGCGAGGATCATCGGACCGATCACCCCAAGCAGGATCAGCAGCAGTTGCAAGCGGCCCTTGCGCCGGTTCACTGACGGTTTCGCCTCAGACATGCTGGGTGGATTCATGGCCGCTCCCATGGTGTTTCTCCTTTGCGTTGTGCCAGCCGAGATAGAGATAAAGACCGAACAGGGCAATCGCCATGGCGAACCACTGCACGGCATAAGCGATGTGTTTTTCCGGACCCGTGGCGACCACCGGCCAGTCGGCCTGATAGGTGGCGGGGCCGGTTTCGGCGCGTAGTTCGTAGGCAAAACCTTCGCGGTTCAGTGCAGTCCAGAGCCTGGCTGGCTCAACGGCCGTAATCAGCTTCGGCCATGTCAACGTTGTGGGGTCTGCGTGCAATTGGAACGTCGCACCGGGGGGAACATAGACCCACGCGTCGAGGCTTACCGCTTCGGTGGGTGTCTTGAATTGAGGTGGAGTGCGGCGCTCCGGCCATGGTAACCAGCCGCGATTGACCAGCAGCCAAAGCCCGGTGGCCTGATCGTGAAACGGTTGCAACAGTTCGACGCCGACCTTGCTGTTGCGTTGACTGTTGTCCAGCAGCAGGCTGTGTTCGGCATCGAACTGGCCGTGCAGGCGAACCCGGCGAAAGGCCGGGTCAGTGGTGTGCTGCAGTTCGGTGCTGGCCATCGGTTCGGCGGCCCGGCGCTCGGCGTAGGTTTGCAGCAGCGCGCTTTTCTCCGCGCCCCGGCTCAATTGCCAGAACCCCAGGGACACCAGTAGCGGCAGCAACAGCGCGACCACCAGCGTCGGCACGATACCCGGCCGAAAGCGCTTCATGGAATCGCCAGAAAGTCGGTCATCGCGATAGCTATACTTAAGTGCATCGCTTCTCCCCCCGGAGTCTTAACCATGCTCAAAGCAGCCATCGTCCTGATGCTGATTGCCACGATTGTCAGCCTGTTCAGCGGCCTGTTTTTTCTGGTCAAGGACGACAGCCGCTCAAACCGCCTCGTCATTGCCTTGAGTGTTCGTGTGACCCTGGCCGCCCTTACCCTTGGCTTGATTACCTGGGGCTTTTTCAGCGGCCAGTTGGTGTCTCATGTCCCGTGGTAGCTCCAGGCTCAAAGCTTGAAGCTTCAGAGTACATAGACGAAAACGAACAGCCCGATCCACACCACATCCACGAAGTGCCAGTACCAACTCGCCGCTTCGAAGCCGAACTGGTGCTCGCTGTCGAAGTGCCCGCGCATGATCCGCATCAGCATCACGAACAGGATGATGGTGCCGATGGTCACGTGGGCGCCGTGGAACCCGGTGAGCATGAAGAAGGTCGCGCCGTAGATGCCCGAGCCCAGGGTCAGGCCCAGCTCGTGGTAGGCGTGCATGTACTCTTCGGCCTGGAAGGTGAGGAACGCGCCACCCAGCAATACGGTGAGCGCCAACCATAGCTTCAGCGCGCCGCGATGGCCCTTTTTCAAGGCATGGTGGGCGATGGTCACGGTCACGCTGGAACTCACCAGTAACACGGTGTTGAGCAGCGGCAGGCCCCAGGGACTGATGACTTCCTTGGGCGGCGGAAACAGTTTCGAGTCGGGGTTGTCCAGCAGCGGCCAGGTGAACTGGAAGTTCGGCCACAGCATGTGCGCGATGCCTTTGGCGCCTTCACCGCCGAGCGCCGGCCCGGAGATATGACGCACATAAAACAGCGCGCCAAAAAAGGCGATGAAGAACATCACCTCCGAGAAAATGAACCAGCTCATGCCCCAGCGGAACGAGCGATCCATTTGCGGGCTGTACAAGCCGCCGCGACTTTCCTTGATCACCGTGCCGAACCAGCCGAACAGCATGTAGGCCACCAGCAATCCGCCGACGAAAAAGATCAGTGGCCCGTGGGATTCCGGGCGCGCCGCTTTCAGGTCGTTGAACCAGGTGGCCAGGCCGTACACGGTGGTGACCATGCCGAGCGTGGCGATGATCGGCCATTTGCTCTGGGCGGGAACGTAATAATGTTCATGAGTTGCCATTTATTGTTCTCCTTATCGGGCACGCTCAGCCGCCAGTATTTACAGCTACCGGTGGATGTCGGGCGGTGATATCGAACAGCGTGTAAGACAGCGTCAGGTGCTTCACGTCCTTGGGCATGTCACGGTCAACGATGAAACGTACGGGCATCTCGATCCGTTGACCGGGCTGCAGCACTTGCTGGGTAAAGCAGAAACATTCGGTCTTGTGGAAATACGCGGCGGCTGTGCTGGGCGCGATGCTCGGCACGGCCTGGGCACTCATCGGCTTGTCAGTGGGGTTGTGGGCGATGAAGATCATCTCGTTCACCGCCCCCGGATGGGCCACCAGTTCCTCGCCCTTGGGATAGAAGTCCCAGGGCATATCGGCTGTATTGGTCGACAGAAACTGCACACGCACCTGCCGCGAGGTGTCGACCGTTTGCTCACCCTCGTATTGCCCGGCGGTCTTGCCGTTGATGCCAAAGGCCTTGCACATCACGTCGTATATCGGCACCAGGGCAAAGCCGAAGACAAACATCGCCGCCACCACAAGCAATAGCCGGGTGACCAGTTTCTTCATCGAAATCGAGTCAGCCATGATTACCAGCCTCTACGCCAAACCATGTAGGAGCGAGCTCGCTCGCGAAAAACCTGAGAGCACCGCGGGGTGTCAGGCTTCCAGCGTTATCGTTGACACTCATCGCGAGCGAGCTCGCTCCTACAGGGGGCCGTACGTTCATTTCACTTCCGGCGGCGTAGTAAAGGTGTGATACGGCGCCGGCGACGGGATGCTCCACTCCAGGCCTTCAGCCCCATCCCACGGTTTGGCCGGTGCCTGGGGGCCGCCGCGAATGGTCTTGATCACGATGAACAGGAAGAAGATCTGCGTGGCGCCGAACATGAATGCGCCGATCGACGACACCATGTTGAAGTCGGCGAATTGCAGGTTGTAGTCCGGGATTCGCCTCGGCATGCCCGCCAGCCCCACGAAATGCATCGGGAAGAAAGCCATGTTCATGCCGATGAAAGACAGCCAGAAATGCAGCTTGCCCAGGGTTTCGTCATACATGTGGCCGGTCCATTTCGGCATCCAGTAATAGGCCGAGGCGAAGATCCCGAAGATCGCCCCCGGCACCAGCACATAGTGGAAGTGCGCGACCACAAAGTAGGTGTCCTGGTACTGGAAGTCCGCCGGGGCGATGGCCAGCATCAACCCGGAGAAGCCGCCGATGGAGAACAGGATCACGAATGCCACGGCGAACAGCATCGGCGTCTCGAAGGTCAGCGAGCCTTGCCACATGGTGCTGGCCCAGTTGAACACCTTCACGCCAGTTGGCACCGCAATCAGCAGCGTGGCGTACATGAAGAACAGCTCGCCCACCAGCGGAATGCCGACCACGAACATGTGGTGCGCCCACACGATGAACGACAGGAACGCGATACTCGCCGTGGCGTAGACCATCGACGTGTAGCCGAACAACGGCTTGCGCGAAAAGGCCGGAATGATCGAGCTGACGGCACCGAACGCCGGCAGGATCATGATGTACACCTCGGGGTGACCGAAGAACCAGAACACATGCTGGAACAACACCGGGTCCCCGCCACCGGCGGCACTGAAGAAGCTGGTGCCGAAGTGGATGTCCATCAGCATCATGGTCACGCAGCCCGCCAGTACCGGCATCACTGCGATCAACAGGAACGCCGTGATCAGCCAGGTCCAGACAAACAGCGGCATTTTCATCAACGTCATGCCGGGGGCGCGCAGGTTGAGGATGGTCGCGATCACGTTGATCGCCCCCATGATCGAACTGATCCCCATCAAGTGGATGGCGAAGATGAAGAAGGTCACGCTTTCCGGCGCGTAGGTCGTCGACAGCGGCGCATAGAAGGTCCAGCCGAAGTTCGGCCCGCCACCGGCGGTGAACAAGGTCGATACCAGCAGCAGGAACGCTGCCGGCAACAGCCAGAAGCTGAAGTTGTTCATCCGCGGCAGGGCCATGTCCGGCGCGCCGATCATCAGCGGGATCATCCAGTTGGCTAGGCCGACGAAAGCCGGCATTACTGCACCGAAGACCATCACCAGGCCGTGCATGGTGGTCATCTGGTTGAAGAATTCCGGCTGGACGATTTGCAGTCCCGGCTGGAACAGTTCGGCGCGAATCACCATCGCGAACGAACCGCCTAGCAAGAACATGGAGAACGCAAACCACAGGTACAGCGTGCCAATGTCCTTGTGGTTGGTGGTCAGCACCCAGCGCATCAGGCCTTTGGCGGGGCCGTGGGCGTGGTCGGTGGCGGTATGAACATGTTCATCGATTACAGCAGTCATGTCCTGTCTCCTGCAAACAGATGGGCTGGGCAAGCCGGGGTACGTAGCCCCGACCGGTTCCGTACGTGCGCAATAGACCGGGTCATTTGCTTTCCGCCTGTTTCAGCTCCAGCACTTCTTTAGGCGTGACCATGTCGCCTTTGTTGTTGCCCCAGGCATTACGTTCATAGGTCACGACCGCCGCGATATCGACTTCCGAGAGTTGCTTGCCGAACGCCGCCATCGCGGTGCCGGGCTTGCCATGGAAGACCAGGCTCAGGTGAGCCTCTTTCGGCCCGGTGGCGATTTTCGAGCCCTTGAGTGCCGGGAACATCGGCGGCAGGCCCTGGCCTTCGGCCTGGTGACAGGCTACGCAGGTGGTGTGATAGACCTTGTCGCCGCGATCCTTGAGTTCGTCGAGCGTCCATTCCTTGCTGGTCAGCTCTTTGAGCTGCGCGACCTCGACCTTGCGATCGGCCAGCCATTTTTCGTAATCGGCCTTTTCCTTGACCTCGACCACGGTCGGCATGAAGCCGTGATCCTTGCCGCACAACTCGGCGCACTGGCCACGGTAGATGCCGGGCTTGTCAATGCGGGTCCAGGCTTCGTTGACGAACCCCGGAATCGCATCGCGCTTGACCGCGAAGGCCGGCACCCACCAGGAGTGGATAACGTCGGCAGATGTCACCAGAAAGCGCACCTTGGTGCCGACCGGCAGCACCAATGGCTTGTCGACTTCGAGCAAATAGTGCTCGCCCTTGGTTTCCTTGTTGTGGATTTGATCTTGGGGGGTGGTCAGGTTGCTGAAGAACTCGACGTCCTGGCCCAGGTACTTGTAGTGCCACTTCCACTGGTAACCGGTGATCTGGATATCGATTTCCGGCTCGCTGGCGTCGTACATCCTGATCAGGGTCGCAGTAGCGGGAATCGCCATGGCCACCAGGATCAGGAAGGGCACAATGGTCCAGAGGATTTCAACAGTGGTGCTTTCATGAAATTTGGCGGCCACCTGCCCGGTCGAGCGGCGGTGGAGAATCATCGACCAGAACATGGCACCAAAAACGATGATGCCGATCACCACACAGATCCAGAAAATGGTCATGTGCAGGTCGAATACTGCGTGACTGATTTCAGTCGCTCCAGGCGCCATATTCACAGTCCAGGCCGCTTGCGCCTGACTGAAAATCGACCACAACAGGAGGCCCATCCAGACATGTGGATGTCGCATCATTGCGGGTTCCCCTTATCGTTCTTGTTATCCCGCCGGCTTTCACCTGCGGCAAGGGAGCGGCTGCATCAGACTACGAACTTGAATCGCCGGGCCTTGCTGCACATGCAGTCGGGCGTCATCAGCTAACTCCATTCCACCCCGAGTATAGACAGCACCTCTGACCTCGCAACGCAAAGGCGTAAATCATCTGAAACAGCATTAACTTGCTTTGCAGGGCACGAATGGAGAAGGATGCAGACGAGTGGTGGCCAATCGATATAACGGCGCCGTCTGAAGGATGAAATAATTATGACAAATGCGTCTTAGCATTTTTCATAAGCCAGCTAAGTTATGTCTTCCCTATTTCATTGCCTTGTTTCCTGGAGTTTTCATGAACACCGCCGCATTGCGCGAGCAGATCCAAAAAGCCCAACAACACGAAGCCGAGACCGGCCTGCTGACGCGTCAGCTGGAAAGCAAACTGCCTCATCTACACCCGGCGATCCAGTTACCGGAAGCGGACGCCAATGGCGTGCTGACGCGTTTTGTCGCCGCTTACATCAATGAAGTTCCTGATCTGCTGGACGCAGCCAATGAAGTCGCCAGGGAAGCGGGCATCGAGTCACAGATCAAACCGGTGCTGACAATCGCCGAGCAGTACTTCCTCCAGCCGCCAGCCATCATGGCCGGTCATGTCGGGCTCGACAGCCTGCTGGATGAAGCCTACCTGGCGCACCGGTTTGTCGAAGAGGTCAACGACCTGTACATCAAGCATTTCGGCCAGCCACTGATCCCTCTGGACATGACTGTCGCCAACCTGATTGCTCACCAATTGATCGGTGAGGAGTTTGCCAACCAACTGGACGAAGTCGTACATCACGCTTTCGAACAAATGTTGACCGAAGAGAGCTTTGCGCTAGAGTTGGTGGAAGCCTACCGCGAGAAGCTCAGCAGCCCGGACACCGGCGCCGCGTGGAAGCGCTGGCCGTGCATGTCCCGCCGTTTGGGCGTAGGTCTGGAACTGGATCAGCCGGCGGCTTGATCCATCGGTAACTCCCCCTGTGGGAGCGGGCTTGCTCGCGAAGGCGGTTAACCATTCAGCAAATAAATTGGCTGATCCACCGCCTTCGCGAGCAAGTCGGATCGCCGCACCGCCGCTCCCACACTGTTATCTACCCGGCCGCGCCTATGCCGGTATTCGTCCGTACCCGCCCCTCCAGTCTTCGCTTCAATCCCCGCGATTCAATCAACAGCTTCGAGCCCTTGGCCGCATTCGCCCGACCCCAATCCTCCAGCAGCTCCAGGCACGAGTGATCGATGTAGCTCAAATTGTTGAGCGGCACATGCACCGTAGTGCCCGGCGCAATGCTGCCCAGCACCTGGGTCAGCGCCGGTACTTTGAGGAAGGTCGCCGCGCCCACCAGGCGCAATTCCATTTCCCCCTCCCGGGGCAGATCGATCAGGCTGATTTTCAAGCGAGAGGCTTTCAGCGCCAGCTTCACCAGCGTCAGGCCGAAACCAATCAACACACCAGTCAGCAGGTCCGTGAAAACGATGGCGAGAGCAGTTGCCGCGTAAGTGAACATCGGCGCCCGACCATACCGGGCCAAACCACGAAAAACCTTGAGATCCACCAGTTTGAAGCCGGTGTACACCAGCACGCCCGCCAGGCTCGCCACCGGAATGCTTTGCAGCACGCTGGACAACAACAACACGAACGCCAGCAGCCACAGGCCGTGGAAAATGGTCGAAAACCGCGTGGATGCTCCGGCCTGAACATTCGCCGAGCTGCGCACGATAACGCCGGTCATTGGCAACGCACCGAGCAGGCCACACAACATGTTGCCGACACCTTGTGCCGACAATTCCCGGTCGAAATCCGAACGCTGGCCGCTGTGCATGCGATCAACCGCCGCGGCCGAGAGCAAGGTTTCGGCGCTGGCGATGAAGGCCACGGCAAACGCGGCGATCAGCAAGGTCGGATCAGCCAGGTTGAGCAGATCCGCCGGCTTCAGCCAGTCGATGGCCTCCGCCAGGTTGGCCGGCACCTCAACCCGTTTGACCGGCAATGCCAACACCAGGCTGGCAAGCGTGGCCAGACCGACACCGAGTAGCGCGCCTGGAATGAAGCGCAGGGATTGCGGACGGCATTTTTCCCACAGCCACATGACGGCAATCGTCGACAAACCGAGCAAACCGGCTTGCCAGCCAAACGTGGGCAACGCCTGAGCCAGCGCCGCCGGGAAGGCTGCCAGGTTATCCAGGCCCGAGGGTTTGGGCACGGCATCCAGCATCACATGCACCTGAGACAGGACGATCAACACGCCAATCCCGGCCAGCATGCCGTACACCACCGCAGGCGCCGTCACCCGAAACCAGCATCCCAGTTTCAAGCGACCGGCCACCAGTTGCAGCAAGCCCGCCAGCAAAAAAATGGGGCCGAGCATGGCGATGCCGTGCTGGCGGACCAGTTCAAATACCAGAACGGCCAGGCCCGCCGCCGGGCCGCTTACCTGTAGCGGCGAGCCGGCCAGCCAGCCAACGACCAGACCACCGATGATGCCGGTGATCAGCCCCTTGGCCGGCGGCAGCCCCGAGGCAATTGCGATACCCATGCATAGGGGCAGGGCAACCAGGAACACAACCACCGAAGCCAACAGCTCCCGTGGCAGAACAGCTTTGAGTCGAGCAGCACGCATGGTGAGTCTCCCGAAGTTTTCTTCAGGCATGGCAAAGCCAGGCTGCCTGAACGGCAGCCTCGGCTGAACCACACAACGATTTAGGAGGATTTAGAAGCGCGCTTTGGGCGTCGCCACGGGAATTGGCAGGCTGCCATTGAGCGGCAGGAAACAACCTTGATCGGCGTCGTACGCTTTGATTTCGCTGGTTTCGATGTTGTAGACCCAGCCGTGGATAAACAGCTGACCGTTGGCCATACGCGAGGCCACCGACGGGTGGGTGCGCAAATGCTGCAATTGGGCGATCACATTCTCTTCGGTGAGGACGTGCATGCTTTCGCTTTCGTTAGAGCAGTTGCAGTTCTCCTGCACCATGGTTTTGGCCACTTCGGCATGTCGCAGCCAGGCTTTGACCGTGGGCATTTTTTCCAGGCTGTCCGGGTTGAGCACCGCGCGCATGGCGCCGCAGTCGGAATGCCCGCAAATGATGATGTGATGCACCCCCAGGGCCAGTACGGCGTACTCGATGGCCGTGGAAACGCCACCGTTCATTTGCCCGTAAGGCGGTACGACGTTACCGACATTGCGGGTCACGAACAGGTCGCCTGGGGAGCTTTGGGTGATCAACTCGGGGACGATGCGCGAATCGGCGCAGGCAATGAACATCGCTCGTGGCCGCTGGGCCGTGGCGAGTTTCTTGAAGAGTTCTTCCTGTTGGGGAAAGATCTCATGATGAAAATGCAAAAAGCCGTCAACGATATGCTGCAACGCTGCATCGGCGGTTTCGGCCTCGGGTAGGGCTGAAGCCGACGCAGCCAACGGCTGTTTATCCTTGTCACTCATGATTCATCCTCATTGGCGGAGTCAGGGAGACATCCCGTGTTGTTCCGTGTGAAGCCAGTGGCTGGTTAAAAAACATCCAGGTCGAACATTTCGACCCATCAGTCACTCGGTGAACAAGGTAGCGGCCAAATCTTAATTCAAACTGAATGAACCGCTCTAGAACGTGTGTTCCAGGTCACAAAAAACGTGACCAGCGTAATCCGTGAGCACGCTCTTCAGTACTCAACCATAGGCCAATTGTCCTCAAATCAACGACATTTGGCGACCCGGCGGACAAAAGGCTTCGCAATCCAGATTGAACCCCTCACGGTGATTGAGTCCCAGCCGCTTGATCGCTTTGGCAAAGCGCTGCGCCAGCAAGTCCGCAAACGGCCCTTCACCGCGCATCCTCGCACCAAAGCGGCTGTCATAAAGCTCGCCACCACGGCTCTGACGGATCAGGCTCAGGACATGCGCCGCCCGTTGAGGGTAGTGGGCCACCAGCCATTCCTCGAACAGGGGCGCCACTTCAAGCGGCAGGCGCAGCATCATGTAAGCGGCGCTCTGTGCCCCGGCGTCGTAGGCCTCGGCAAGCAGGCTTTCGAGTTCGCTGTCGTTGATCATCGGAATCACCGGTGAACACAGCACGCCCACCGGGATGCCTGCATCGCGCATGACCCTGATCGCCCGCAACCGGGCCTTGGGTGCTGCGGCCCGCGGTTCGAGGATGCGTTTGAGTTCGTCGTCCAGGGTGGTCAGGCTGATCATTACCGCCACCAGTCTTTGGCTGGCAAGCTCGGTCAGCAGGTCCAGGTCGCGAAGAATCAGCGATCCCTTGGTGACGATGGTCACCGGATGTCGGTAACGCAGGAGTACCTCGAGGGTCTGCCGGGTGATCTTGTATTCACGCTCGATCGGCTGATACGGGTCGGTGTTGGAGCCGAGATTGATCGGCGCACATTGATAGCCACGCCGGGACAGTTGTTCTTCCAGCATCTGCGCGGCGTTGGTCTTGGCGATCAGCCTGGTTTCGAAATCCAGCCCTGGCGACATGTCCCAATAGGCATGACTTGGCCTTGCGTAGCAGTAGATACAACCATGCTCGCAGCCGCGATAGGGATTGATCGAACGATCGAATGGCAAGTCCGGCGAGGTATTGCGGGTGATGATGGTTTTCGCCGTTTCGATGCGCACCTCGGTGCCTTGGGTGAGCGGTACTTCCTGGTACCAGCCGTCGTCTTCGGCCACCGAATGGCTGGGGGCAAAGCGGTTGTGCGGGTTGGTTGCGGTGCCGCGACCACGTGGGGGCAGAGAGCTAACCATCGACGGATTCCTGTATCTGTATATCCATACAGTACATGACTCACTGCGTATCGACCAGTACCGCTCAGCCCTTCATCTGATGACAGGGCCTCATGAGTTTACTTGTTCAACAAATGAAAGGAAAACTAAGGAAACATATAGTCAGTGGTTGGATTTAATACCTGCCAGTATATTTAACCCACCAAGTCCCCCAAACAAAAGGATTTATGAATGTCGTTTTTTAATCAGCGCGGCATCTTCCTGCAACTTATGCAACCGAGTCATTCGGAGCCAAACACACTGGTTTCACTGCAACTGGCTCGAAAGGAACTCAGTTGGGACGCTGAAAATGAAGCTCAAATTGAAAGTCTGGTAGACTCGGAGTTTTACACTGCTGTTTCCACAGACGGTGGTAACTCGTTCAGTATCAAGACCGTTGGCAAGGATGTCGACGAAGACGGGACCATCGGCGCTGCCGACAAAGCCAAGCTACAGGCGCTGGCCAAGGCCTATGCCAGTATCGTCAATCCATGAGCTCTGACTTTCTGATTACTGGATAGTGTAATTGCCGAATGCATGCGGGCTAGTGCATATATTCGGTAATTCGTTGGAAGATATACAAATAACTATCAAGCCAATTAGATCAGGAAAGTATCCAAACACAACAATTGATCCACGCGCCAATATCTTTTCGGGAGCTCTCTCCGTGACATTCCATATAAAGGACAAGGCAACAATTTAAAGCCTGGATCTTACGCCCACCGTTCATCAACAACAAATAATTGTTCCTCCGGGCATGGAGTATCCTTGTCGTCTTCCCGCTGAACTACCCGAGCTTCGAGTAGATGTTGAAGTGTTTGACTATGGCGCTGCACTGAACGAGCCGCTCAATGCGTTTATCACACTGAAATGTAATCCAGGCCGCGGCTTCACGATTCTTTGACGGTCCACTCACAGGCCTTTGACCGTGCATGCCTGATCCTTGCCACTATCTTTCCGTCCCTTTCTGAACGGTCACTCAAGCATGCCTTTACCACGATTTTTATCTGCGATATGCCTGTCGCTGGTTGCACTCGTTAACCTGACACCGGCACTTGCCGACGACAATATGTCGACTCGTCCAGCTGAGTGGGCTCAATCGGTCGAGAAGCAATACAACCTCTTCCAGATGTCGCCGACGCTTTACCGCAGCGCCTTGCCGGACAAGGGTGCGGTGCCGCTTCTGGAGAAGCTCAAGGTCGGCACGGTGATCAACTTCCTGCCTGAAGCGGACTCCAGTTGGTTGTCCACGCCAGGCATCACGCAGGTACAGCTACCTTATCGCACCAACCATGTAGATGACGCCGATGTGCTCAAGGCCTTGCGCGCCATCAAGTCTGCCGAAGCCAAAGGCCCGGTGCTGATGCATTGCAAACACGGCTCCGACCGTACTGGCCTGATGGCGGCTATGTACCGGGTTGTCATCCAAGGCTGGACCAAGGAGGAGGCCCTGAACGAAATGACCCAGGGCGGCTTTGGCGACAGTACCCATTTCAAGGATGGAATTCGCTACATGATGCAGGCCGATGTCGACAAACTTCGCACGGCACTGGCCAATGGCGATTGCAGCACCAGCCCGTTCGCCGCGTGCTCAATGAAGAGCTGGTTCAAGTCCGCTCATATCGAATAAAAAAAGCCCCCGTTGCATCGCGCAACGGGGGCTTTTTTCACTCAGTGCTGTTCGTCGGGCTTTTTCTTCAGCTTCGGATTCGGGAAGAACTGAACCGCCTGAACCTTGGTGTCGGCTGGTTTGAGTGCGCTGGTGTTAACCCGCGTACCTAACTCCTTGGGTACCGACAGCCCTTGCTCATTGAGTGTGTCAGAGTAACCGCAGGCCACGCACTCACGGTGCGGGACCTGGTCTTCATTCCACATCATCAATTTGTCCGGCTCGCTGCATGCCGGGCAGACCGCCCCGGCGATAAAGCGCTTTTTCGTAATCACAGGTCCCTCACTCATGCTGCTGCGTCCTCACTCAGGCCGCTGTGGCGCAAGAGTGCGTCAATCGATGGCTCACGGCCACGGAAGTCGACGAACAGCACCATCGGCTCCTGGGAACCACCGCGTGCCAGGATCGCTTCACGGAAGGCGCGACCGGTGTTGGCGTTGAGCACGCCTTCTTCTTCAAATTTCGAGAAGGCATCGGCGGACAGCACTTCTGCCCATTTGTAGCTGTAGTAACCCGCGGCATAACCGCCGGCGAAGATGTGTGCAAAGCTGTTGGGGAAGCGGTTGTAGGCCGGCGGACGCATCACCGAAACCTCGTCGCGCACACCTTCGAGTACTTGCAGCACGCCGCGACCATCGCCGTGAGTGGCGTGCAGTTCGAAGTCGAACAGCGAGAACTCCAGTTGGCGGACCATCATCAGGCCGGACTGGAAGTTTTTTGCCGCGAGCATTTTCCCGAGCAGGTCCTGAGGCAGCGGTTCGCCGGTTTCGTAATGACCGGAAATCAGCGCCAGGCCTTCCGGCTCCCAGCACCAGTTTTCCATGAACTGACTTGGCAGCTCGACGGCATCCCAGGCCACGCCGTTAATGCCGGACACGCCAGCATGCTCGACGCGGGTCAGCAGATGATGCAGGCCGTGACCGAATTCATGGAACAAGGTAGTGACTTCATCGTGGGTCAGCAGCGCCGGTTTACCGCTGTCGGCCGGAGTGAAGTTGCACACCAGGTTCGCCACCGGGCTTTGCAGAACCCCGCCAGCCGTGCGACGACGATCACGGGCACCATCCATCCAGGCCCCGCCACGCTTGTTGGCGCGAGCGTAGAGATCGAAGAAGAAGCGGCCGACGTGCTGGCCGTTTTCCTTGATTTCAAACAGGCGGACATCCGGGTGCCAGGTGTCGAAGCCTTTGAGCTCGGCAATCTCGATGCCGTACAAGCGCTGCACGATGGCGAACAGGCCGCTGAGCACCTTGTCGATCGGGAAGTAGGCGCGCAGGGCTTCCTGGGCCACGCTGTAACGCTGCTCACGGAGTTTTTCGCCGTAGAAACCGCTGTCCCAGCTTTGCAGGTCCGGGCAACCTTGCTCGGCAGCGTAGGCCTTGAGCTGTTCCAGATCCTGGGCGGCGAACGGTTTGCTGCGCTTGGCCAGGTCGCGCAGGAAGCTCAGCACCTGATCACTGGATTCAGCCATTTTGGTCGCCAGGCTCAGCTCGGAGAAACTGCTGAAACCCAACAGCTTGGCCAGCTCCTGACGCAGGTCGAGGATTTCTTCCATGACCGGGCCGTTGTCGTTCTGGCCGGCATTCGGCCCCTGGTCCGACGCACGGGTGCAGTAAGCCGCGTAGACCTCTTCACGCAGTGCGCGGTCCTGGGCGTAGGTCATCACCGCGTAATAGCTCGGGAATTCCAGGGTGATCAGCCAGCCGTCCAGGCCCTTGGCCTCGGCCGCAGCAGTCATTTGTGCCTTGGCCGAATCGGTCAGGCCGGCGAGGGCGGCTTCATCGGTGATGTGCTTGGTCCACGCCTGAGTGGCATCGAGCAACTGGTTGGAGAAACGGCTGCCCAGTTCGGAGAGTTTGCTCTGCACTTCGGCGTAACGCTTCTGTTCGGCTTCCGGCAGGTCGATACCCGACAGACGGAAGTCACGCAGGGAATGTTCCAGGATAGTTTTCTGCGCCACCTCGAAACCGCCGGCCTCCGGGCTGCTGGCCAGGGCTTCGAAGGCCTGGAACAGTTCGCGGTTCTGGCCCAGCTCGGTGGAGTAGGCGCTCAAGGCCGGCAGGCACGACTCGTAGGCTTCACGCAGCTCGGCACTGTTGCACACGGCATTGAGGTGGCTGACAGGGCTCCAGGCAGCGCCCAGACGGTCGTTGAGTTCGTCCATCGCCAGCACCAGGCCGGCCCATGTTGGCTGTTTGGCCTGGGTCTTGAGGATCTCGACGATGGCAGCACGGTTGTCAGCCAGGATCTGCTCAATGGCCGGTTGTACGTGTTCGGCGCGGATGGCGGAGAACGGTGGCAGGTCGTAGGACTGCAAAAGAGGGTTGTTCACGCTCACGGTTGATACCTTGGCTGGAGAAACATGTAGCCATCTTAATTACAATCGACACTCACCGCAGCTATCAGCAACAGAGAGAAACCCTATCGTGAACCTTCGCAAGTATCAGGACCACACGCCGCAGCTCGGCAAAGGCGCTTTTGTCGACAGCTCGGCGGTAGTGATCGGCGACGTTGAAATCGGCGAAGACAGCTCGGTCTGGCCGCTGACGGTGATCCGTGGCGACATGCACCGCATCCGCATCGGCGCGCGCACCAGCGTGCAGGATGGCTGCGTGCTGCACATCACCCACGCCGGGCCGTTCAACCCCGATGGCTTCCCGTTGCTGATCGGCGATGACGTGACCATCGCCCACAAGGTCATGCTGCATGGCTGTTCGGTGGGCAGCCGGGTGTTGATCGGCATGGGCAGCATCGTCATGGACGGTGCGGTGGTCGACGATGAGGTGATCATCGGTGCCGGCAGCCTGGTGCCGCCGGGCAAGCATCTGCAAAGCGGCTTCCTGTATGTGGGCAGCCCGGTGAAGCAGATCCGCCCGCTGACTGACAAGGAGCGCGCCTTTTTCACCTACAGCGCGGCGAACTACGTGAAGCTCAAGGACCTGCATCTGGCCGAAGGCTACGACCAGCTTTGACCCGGCCCTCTTATTCAGGATTCAACATGCATTACCAAAGCGTTTTATTCGACCTCGATGGCACCCTGACCGACCCGCGCGAGGGCATCACCCGTTCGATCCAGTTCGCCTTGGGCAAACTGGGTATCGATGAACCGGACCTGGCCAAACTCGAACATTTCATCGGCCCGCCACTGTTGCAAGCGTTCATGCAGTTCTACGACTTCGACGAAGCCAAGGCGTGGGAAGCGGTGAATTTCTACCGCGAGCGATTCAAGGTCACCGGCCTCTACGAAAACCGGGTGTTCGACGGCGTCACGCCGCTGCTGGAAACCCTGAGCGGGCAAGGCCGGCAGCTGTACATCGCGACTTCGAAACCGTGGGTGTTCGCCCGGGAAATCGCCCGGCATTTCGATTTTGCCAAGCACTTCAAGGTGATTTACGGCAGCGAACTGGATGGCACCCGGACCAACAAGGTCGAGCTGATCGCTCACCTGATGGCCGAAGAACACCTGGACCCGGCCAGCACCTTGATGATCGGCGACCGCAAGCACGACCTGATCGGCGCGCGAAGCAACGGCCTGGACGCGGCGGCGGTGGGTTACGGGTTCGGCAGCCACGAAGAACTGAGCGCTGAAGCACCGGCGTATCACTTTGAAACGCTGGAAGCGCTGCATCAGGCGTTTTTACAGCGCTAGTTGAAACACACCAAACCAATGTGGGAGCGGCGGTGCGGCGATCCGACTTGCTCGCGAATGCGGTGCATCAGGCAACATTAATGTCGACTGACACTCCCTCTTCGCGAGCAAGCCCACTCCCACAGGGGACGGTGTACTTGCTCAGGGTTTTGGCGGCGGCGCGAGTCTCTGCCCTTGCTCGACTGTCCAGTTCACCACCTGTGCGGTCAGCTGATCGTTCGCCTGACCAAACCCCGCTACCACCGCCGGGACTTGCACGCTGCTCAACGGCTGGCGCACTTCAAAGCGGCGGCTGGCGAGGATGCGCTGGTCGTAACTGCGCACCAGCAATGCATCCAGACGCACCACCACGCCGGCATTCGTACCCTGGTATTCAGTCTGGAACGCCTGCAGGCTGCCACCCAATTCAAGATCGGTCTGGAAAATACTGTCATCGGTGCTCAACAACGGCACCCGCCCGTCATGCTGGAAACCTTCCAGCAGGCGGTTGCGCACCAGCACCGGCACCGGATCGCTCCAGCGCGAGCCCTTGTAGTGGCTGATCACATCGCCCTGAGGAATCACTGCAATGTTCGGACTGTTCAAGGCTTCGCTGGACTGGAGTTTGGTCAGACGCAACGACCAGCGTTGCGGCGTGCCATGGCTGGCCGATGCATTCTGGACCGAAGGCAATCGATAGACCTCGAAGGGCTCGGGCTTGGGCAGGATCGAGCACGAACTGATCAGCGTGAAGCCAGCGAGGAGGGCGAACCGGATCAGCTTCATGGCGTGAATTCCTTGGTCTTGTCACCGCCCAGCAGGTAACCACTGGGGTTGGCCTCCAGACGTTTGGTAATAACGCGCAACGAAGACAGGGTTTCGCGCATCTCGCGCACGGCCGGACCCAGGCCATTGAGGCCTTGCATGCCGCTGTTGAGCGAATCCTGATTGGCGCTGATCAGAGTGTTGAGGGTAGCGCTGCTCTCCTGCAGCGACTTCATCGCCTGCTCGGCATTGTCGAGCACATCCTTGCCATGCTCATTGAGCAACCCGTTGGCATTGCGCATCAGCGTCGTGGTCTGCTCAAGCATGTTGTTGGCCTGTTTGCCGACCGAGGCCAGTTGCTGCATGGCCTGGCGGATATCGCCGCGCTGCTCGGCAATGGTCCCGGTGGTTTGCTCCAGGTGCTCCAGGGTTTTGCTGATGCGCTCGATGTTTTCCGTGGAGAACATCAGATTGACGTTTTGCATCAGCGTGTTCACACCGGACATCAGGTCGTTGCTGTCGTTGAGCAGGCGGGCGATGGGCGAGGGTGATGCGACGATGGTCGGCAGGTTGCCATCCTTGCCCTTGAGCGTCGGACTCTGTGGCGTGCCGCCGCTGAGCTGGATGATCGAGGTCCCGGTGACGCCGGTCAGGGCCAGTTTGGCATTGGTGTCTTCCTTGACCGGGGTATCACCGGCCAGGCGAATGCGCGCCAGCACTCGCCGCGGGTCCTTCGGGTCCAGGCGCAGCGAAATCACGTCGCCCACCTTGATCCCGCTGTACTGCACCGAACTGCCCTTGGACAAACCGCTGACCGCCTCGTTGAACACGACCTCGTAGTCCTTGAACTCGGTATCGACACTGGACTTGGCCAGCCACAGACCGAACAGCAGCGCGGCTGTCACCACAATCACGGTGAACAGGCCGATCAATACATGATGGGCTCGGGTTTCCATGTCAGACCTCGTTGAGCTGTTGGGCGGCTGTCAATGCCGCGCGGCCGCGAGGGCCATGGAAGTATTCGTGAATCCACGCATCGTTGGTTTCCGACACCTTGTCGATGGCGTCCGCCACCAGCACCTTTTTCTGCGCCAGCACCGCCACCCGGTCGGTGATGGTGTAGAGCGTGTCGAGGTCGTGGGTCACCAGAAAGACACTCAGGCCCAGGGCATCACGCAGGGTCAGGATCAATTGGTCGAACGCGGCGGCGCCAATCGGGTCGAGACCGGCGGTGGGCTCGTCGAGAAAAAGGATGTCCGGGTCCAGCGCCAATGCCCGGGCCAGCGCGGCACGCTTGATCATGCCGCCGGACAGCGAAGAGGGGTACTTCTCTGCGGCCGACAGCGGCAGCCCGGCCAGGGCCATCTTCACCGCCGCCAGGTGCTCGGCGTCATTGCGGCTCAAGCCGGCGTGTTCTATCAGCGGCAGGGCGACGTTCTCTGTCACCGTCAGCGAAGAGAACAGCGCGCCTTTCTGGAACAGCACGCCGAATCGCCGCTCCACCCGCGAGCGCTCGTCCTCGGACAAGGTTGGCAGGTTTTTCCCGAAGACTTTCACCACGCCTTCGCTGGGCTGGCGCAACCCGACAATGCTGCGCAGCAGCACCGACTTGCCGCTGCCGGAGCCGCCGACCACGGCGAGGATTTCGCCCTTGTACAAATCCAGGTCGAGGTTCTCGTGCACGCTCTGGCGGCCAAAGCGATTGCACAACCCACGCACTTCTATCACCGCCTCGGAGGGCGCTCGGGGGATACGACTCACCAGCCCATCTCCATGAAAAACATCGCGGCTATCGCATCAAACACGATCACCACGAAAATCGACTGCACCACACTCGACGTGGTGTGAGCGCCGACGGATTCGGCGCTGCCACTGACCTTGAAACCTTCGAGGCAGCCGATGGCAGCAATCAGGAAAGCGAACACCGGTGCTTTGACGATCCCCACCAGAAAGTGCTGAACACCGATGTCCGTTTGCAGTAGCGATAGGAACATCGCTGGCGAGATATCCAGCGCCACCGCGCAGACCACGCCACCGCCGATAATCCCCGACAGCATCGCCAGAAAAGTCAGCATCGGCAGGGCAATCAGCAACGCCAGGACCCGCGGCACCACCAGCAACTCCACGGGATCGAGGCCCAGCGTGCGGATGGCGTCGATTTCTTCGTTGGCCTTCATCGAACCGATTTGCGCCGTGAACGCACTGGCGGTGCGCCCGGCCATCAGGATCGCGGTCAGCAGCACACCGAATTCGCGCAGAAAGGCAAACCCCACCAGGTCCACGGTAAAGACAGTGGCGCCGAACGTGGCCAGCACCGTCGACCCGAGAAACGCCACCACGGCGCCCACCAGAAAAGTCAGCAATGCAACGATGGGGGCGGCGTCGAGACCGGTCTGTTCGATATGGGCGATCATCGGCGTGACACGCCAGCGCTTGGGACGGAACAGGCCTCGGACAATGGTTTCGATGATCAGGCCAACGAAACCCAGCAGCTGCAGGGTGTCCTGCCAGACGGTGTCCACCGCGCGGCCGATGCGGGTCAGCAACTGAATGGAAACACTGACTTCCGGCTCCTTGATCGGTACGCAGAAATCGGTCAACGAACAGTAGACCGTTTGCAGCAACGCGCGATCGGCGGCGGAAAGCGTGCAATCAGGATGTTCGGCAGAGCGACCAAGGCGCTCGGAGCCGAGCAGTTCTACCAGCAGCGAGGCGCCGGCGGTGTCGAGGGCGCCGAGACCATTGAGGTCGATGGGGGTGTTGGCGTCGTACTGGCCGTGGAGCTTTTCGCACAACAGCTTGAGGTCAGCATAATGGGCAAGCGTCCAGTCGCCCGTCACCCGCAACCGCGCAGGTGTGATCGACGTGTCTAATCGGGCGTTGCCGGCCATCGTGCTGCTGATCATAAGCTCCGTGCTTGTTCTGTGATTTCGCAGCTCTACGTAATAGCACGAACCGTACTACTTTTCTTTGATCGCTGTGCTGTCCGTGACTTCGAAACGCAGCACGCCGATGACCTGGCCATCTTCGGTCAGTACCCGAACCTGCCATTTGCCGGCCGGATTGCCCGGGAAGTTCTGCTTGTGGGTCCAGGCCCGGTAACCTTCCTTGCGCCCGCCGCGAATATCCAGGGGGATGCGGTCGACCTCTTTACCGTTGAACTGCCAGACGTGATAAATCCTCTCGTCCAGGCCACGCGGGGCGTTGATCGCGGTGTACGCGTAGAGCCCGCCATTGCGGATCTGCTCGGCGCTGACTTCGTCGAGGCTGGCGCCAGGCGTGCGGTCCTGCATTTGCGTGCTGATGGCCACGTCGGTCATCCACAGCGTCGCCGGCGGCACCCACGAGCGCAGCTCCCAACCGACGAAGCCAATGCCCAGGGTGATACTCAAAATCGCCAGCGCACTGCGCAGGGTACGAATCGGGAAGATCGACGCCAGGCTCGGGAACGACAGCAGCACCGAGATGCCCAGTGCCCATTTGAAACTTTGCGCGGTGGTCAGGTGCATGATCACCGGCAACGCAGTGAGCAGCGCGGCGAACAGGGTCAGGGTGTGCAGCGCCAGAAACGCCCAGCGCCGTGGCGCCAGCCACTTGTAGTAGAGCGGGTCGACAATCGAAATCAGCGCCGCGATGCCCAGCAGCCCGGTGAAAACCAGCTGGCCGCTGTTCCACGTCGTGGTGATGAAGAAAAACGGCAGGACGAAAAACAGGCTTTCCTGATGGATCATCTGCGTCGCGTAGCGCAGCAACGGTTCCGGGATTTCGCGCTTGAAAATGCGCGTGAACAGCTTGGTCAGGCTGTTTTCCAGCATCAGCCAGATCCAGCTGATCAGCATGATGGTGGTAATCCAGCTCGCCAGGCCTTGCTGGCGATCGACCAGAATGAAACTGCACACCCCGGAGATGAAACCACCGAGCGCAATGACCCCGGGGTAGCGCTTCATCAATTCGAGAATGCGCTGTACGAAAAGGGTCAGGTTTTGCATTTGGCGGGTTCACAGTCGTCGTAGGAAAAAACCTCGACAGGGTACCCGCGAGGGCGCCGCGTGGCGAGGGTTTGCGGTCAGCTACACCGCTCCCACAAGGAATGTTTACCTTGTGCGATGAAAACGCCACGCCACCAGACTTAACACCAGCAACCCCGCCACTGCGACCACCAACCACATCAACTGGTCATAACTGAACAACGGTTTTTCGATCCGCAAATACCCCGGCTGCAACAGCAGTTCACGCACGGCCTTGTTCGCCTCTTCCAGCGTCACCCCTTGCAGCTCCCGGGCCGGGTCGGCGAAGCGGCCGTCCTCGTAATCACCGATGGCGCTCCAGTAGTAATCGGCCAATGCACTGTTACCTTGTACGGCCCAGGCCTGACGGGCAATCGCGGCCTGCTTCAGGCGGTCAAAGGTGTCGACATTGAGGCCGTCCTTGAGCAGTGTGGCCTTCAAGTCATCGAGCACTTGTTCGGCCTCTGGCAGATCGTCGCGCTCAAGGTCGGCATTGAGGCTCATGAAACCCACACCGCCGAACACCTGGCGTTCCGCCCACGGCCCGTAGGATAGACCGTGAGCCAGACGCAGCTGGCGATAAAGCGCCCAATCCAGATAATCCTTGAGCAAATCGAAGGTTTCGTCGTGCCCGTCTTCCAGCACCGGCTCCGGCACCAGCCAGTGCAATTTGACGCCGTTGCCGACCAAACCGTGGGTCAGGGTGCGCTCGTGGGCGGCGCTGGCCTGGATTTGCGGCAGTGGTGGATGCTCGCCGGGGGTAATCGCTTCCAGCGCACCATACGCCCGTTCCAGATAGGCCGGCAGTAATCTGTCGAGGTCGCCGACTACGATCAGGGTCATGTTGTTCGGCGCATACCAGTCCTTGCGCACCCGCTCCAGTTGCTCACGGGTCAGGTCATGGACTTGCGCACGCTCCGGGCATTTGAGGCCCAGCTCCACAGCCAGCTGGTTGCTGGCCGTGTGGCCCAGGTCCTGACGATCGAGCCAGCGCTGCAGGTGCGAGTAGTGGCCACCGTCTTCGCGCTCGACCACTTGCTTGGCTGCGTTGATAGCGTTGTCGTCGAAGTGGGTCTGGGTCAGCAACGCCAGCAGCAAGTCGAGCACTTTGCGCTGGTTTTTCGCCGGGGCTTCGATGACGAAAGTCGTATCGGCATTGCTGGTGAACGCGTTCCACTCACCTCCAAGGGCCTGCATGCGCTCTTCCAGGCCGCCTTCGCCGCTGGCGTCGATGCCGCTGAACAGCAGGTGTTCCAGCAGATGCGGCAATTCCTTTTCTTCGCAATTGAAATCGTCCAGGCCAACGCCGACCACCAGCCGGATCGCCACATGCCCACGGTCAGTGCCGGGTTTGAGCAGCAACTGCAAACCGTTGCGCAGTGTGTAGCCCTCGACCTGGAAGCGATCCAGGGCGAATGACGGGAGTGAACCAAGCAACAGGCAGGCGAACAACAGACAACGCATAACGAGGTTCCGTACGGCTAGCGTAAGTTCAACAGACTTCAGGCAACTGTGGACGTTCAGGGTGAATGCGTAATGTCAGTCAAATCGTCGACCACCAGTGCGCCGGTTTCGGATGTTTCCAGCACCACGTAGGCACTGCTGCAAAACAGCGAATTGAGACGTTTCATGTCGGCGATCAGCTCCAGGTGCAACGAACTGGTTTCGATACTTTGCACGATTTTACGTTGCAAGCGGCTGACATGAGCATGGGCCAGGCGCCGTTCCTGTGCACGGAAACGACGTTTCTCACGCAACAGTTGCCGGGCACTTTCCGGGTCGGCGCTGAGAAACACCGACATCCCGAGCCGCAGGTTGGAAATCAACTGAGTCTGCAGCCCGGTCAACTCGTCCAGCCCGACTTCGGAAAACGACCGGCGCTGCGAGGTTTTCTGCTGCTGGACCTTGCGCAGCATGCGTTCGATCAAGTCGCTGGCGAGTTTCAGGTTAATCGCCAGTTCGATGATTTCCGCCCAGCGTCGGCTGTCCTGATCGCTGAGATCTTCCCGGGGCATTTGCGCCAGATACAATTTGATCGCGCCGTACAGCGCTTCGACATCGTCGGTCAGGCGCCGCATTTCCTGGGTGACGGCAGTTTGCTTGCCACGCAAAACGTCGAGCATGGCTTCGAGCATGCTATCGATCAGGTCGCCAATGCGCAGGGTTTCCCGAGCCGCGTTGGCGAGCGCCAAACCAGGGGTGACCAACGCCGTGGGATCAAGGTGCCGGGGCTTGGCCATGCCGTTGGCCTGCGGGCGCTCTGGCAGCACCCAGGCACAGAACCTGGCCATCGGCCCGACACTGGGCAACAGGATCAGGCAACGCGCGGTGTTGTAGAGCAGGTGAAAGCCAATAACCATTTCCTGAGGGCTGAAATCGAAGCCATCGAGCCAGTGCACCAACGGATCGAGTACGGGAATGATCAATAACAGACCAATCAGTTTGTACAGCAGGCTGCCCAACGCCACTTGGCGCCCGGCGGCGTTCTGCATGCTGGTGCTGAGGAAGGCGAGCACGCCGCTGCCGATATTGGCGCCGATCACCAGCCCGATGGCCACCGGCAGGCTGATCACATTGGCACCCGCCAGGGTCGCGGTCAGCAGCACAGCGGCCAGGCTGGAATAGGACATCATCGCGAACAGCGCGCCAACCAGGGCGTCGAGCAGGATGTCGCCGGTGAGCGAGGCGAAAATCACCTTCACCCCTTTGGCATGGGTAATCGGGTGCGCCGCTTCGACAATCAGTTGCAGCGCCAGAATGATCAAGCCCAGGCCAATGGCGACACGGCCCATTTGCCCGAGTCGGGTCTGCTTGCGCGACAGAAAGAAGATCACCCCGACAAAAATCAGCAGCGGCGACAGCCACGACAGGTCGAACGTCAGCACCCGTGCCATCAGCGCCGTACCGACATCGGCACCGAGCATGGTGACCAGCGCCGGCGTAAGCGCCATCAGGCCCTGGCCGACAAAGGAAGTGACAAGCATGGCGGTGGCGTTGCTGCTCTGGACCATCGCTGTCACGACTATCCCGGAGACGAAAGCCAGCCAGCGGTTGGACATGTTCTGGCCAATGACATGGCGCAGATTGGTGCCGTAGACCCGCAGGATGCCGGTTCGGACGATGTGCGTGCCCCAGATCAGCAGGGCCACGGCAGAAAGCAAATTGAGCAGGGTGAGCATACCGGCCCCCTGTGGTGTAGCGCCCCAAAGGAGCAAATTAACGGTGCCGCGTGACGTTCTACGTTCTGTACATAAGCTGTAGTTGGCTAACGGCCTGCGCGCCAGCATCGCATAGCCAAAGAAGGGATTGAAACAAAACTGTCATGAAATCCGGTTTAAGCAACCCACAAAAACAAAGTGGGAGCGGGCTTGCTCGCGAAGGCGTCGTGTCAGTCGACATTAATGTTGTCTGACACACCGCTTTCGCGAGCAAGCCCGCTCCCACAGGGTGTTGCGTATTACCGGGTTACTGGCCCGGAATGTCCTTGCGCAGCTTTACCGGAGCTTGCTGCGCCTTCTTTTTTGCAATGGTTGTGCGCATCCTGATGTTGATAGCTTCCACTGCCAGCGAGAACGCCATGGCGAAGTAGACGTAGCCTTTTGGCACGTGCACGTCGAAGGCTTCGGCAATCAGCACCGTACCGACGATCAACAGGAACGACAGGGCCAGCATCTTCAGCGATGGGTGCTTGTCGATGAATTCACTGATGGTGCCGGATGCCCACATCATCACCAGCACGGCCACGATGATTGCCGCGACCATGACCGGCACGTGGGAAACCATGCCGACTGCGGTGATCACCGAGTCCAGGGAGAACACGATGTCGATGATCGCGATCTGGATGATGGTGTAGAGGAAGTTGCCGCCCTTGCCCGAAGGCTCGTCGTTGCTCTCATCTTCACCTTCCAGCGCGTGGTACATCTCTTGCGAGCTTTTCCACAGCAGGAACAGACCACCGAAGAACAGGATCAGGTCGCGTCCGGAAATACCCTGGCCGAACAGTTCGAACAGGTCCGCCGTCAGGCGCATGACCCAGGTGATCGACAGCAGAAGCAGAATTCGCGTGACCATGGCCAGCGCCAGCCCGAAAATCCGGGTGCGCGCCTGCATGTGTTTGGGCATGCGGCTGACCAGGATCGAAATCATGATGATGTTATCGATACCCAGGACGATTTCCAGGGCGGTCAGGGTAAAGAAGGCAACCCAGATTTCAGGGTTGGTCAGCCAATCCATGTGTATTCCTTTGAGCGAGTGTTAAACCACAAAGGGCCCGGGCTTCAAACAGCGAAGCCTGGACCCGAAGTGGTGAGTCTTGGGCTTATAGAGTGCTGAACACCGGGAAAGTCCCCAATAGCAAAGCAGCAATCAGTATGCAGGTACAAACCAGCACTGCCCACTTGAGGGTGAAGCGCTGGTGGTCACCGAAATCGATGCCGGCCAGGGCCACCAACAGATAAGTCGATGGAACCAGCGGGCTCAACAGGTGGACGGGCTGACCGACGATCGAGGCACGTGCCATTTCCACCGCGGTTATACCGTAATGGCTCGCGGCTTCGGCAAGTACCGGTAACACGCCGTAATAAAATGCATCGTTCGACATGAAGAATGTGAACGGCATGCTCACCAGCGCCGTGATCACTGCCAGATACGGGCCGAGGAAATCCGGGATCACCGCCAGCAGGCTTTTCGACATCGCATCGACCATCCCGGTGCCGGTCAGGATACCGGTGAAGATACCGGCCGCAAAGATCAGCCCGACCACGGCCAATACGCTACCGGCGTGAGCCGCGACGCGATCCTTCTGCTGTTGCAGGCAAGGATAGTTGACGATCATGGCGATACTGAACGCCACCATGAACAGCACCGGCAATGGCAGCAGGCCGGCGATCAGGGTGCCCATCAGGGCCAGGGTCAGGGCGCCGTTGAACCAGATCAGGTTCGGACGACGGGCATCCGGGAACTGCGAAACGCTGATTTCGCTGTGGTCGATTTCATCACCCACCAGGTGCAGTTCACCCAGGCGTGCACGCTCACGCTTGCCGTAGAAGTAGGCGATGACCAGGATCGCCACTACACCGGCCAGCATCGCAGGGATCATCGGTACGAAGATGTCGGACGGGTCCACATGCAACGCACTGGCGGCACGAGCGGTCGGGCCGCCCCACGGGGTCATGTTCATCACGCCACCGGCGAGGATGATCAGGCCGGCCATGATCCGCGGGCTCATGCCGATACGGCTGTAGAGCGGCAGCATGGCGGCCACGCAGATCATGTAAGTGGTGGCGCCATCACCGTCCATGGACACGATCAGCGCCAGTACGGCGGTACCGACCGAAACTTTCAGCGGGTCGCCCTTGACCAGTTTGAGGATCTTGCGCACGGCCGGGTCGAACAGGCCGGAGTCGATCATCAGGGCGAAGTACAGGATTGCGAACATCAGCATCACGCCGGTTGGCGCAAGCTTGGTGATGCCTTCGAGCATCATCGGGCCTATCTTCGGCGAAAAACCGCCGAACAGGGCAAAGATGATCGGAATGATGATCAGGGCGATCAGCGCGGAAAGGCGCTTGGTCATGATCAGGAACATGAACGTGATGACCATGGCGAAGCCAAGGAAAGTCAGCATGGGAATACTCCAGGCGTAGCGCGACTAGGGAATGGGCGGATCGGGCGGGATCAGCGCAGTACGGGAAGCACGAGACGTACGGACGGAGTTGCAGCGAAGCGGCGGGTAGAAGAGGACATCAGAATCACCATTGTTGTTGTTAAATGGGCTGTGCGAGCGATAAAACGCTGGCATTGGCCAACCGGTCTGTTGCCGGTAGTGGGGGCGATCCTAATCGGGGAAGCTTTCAGCCAGCTTTCGGCGATGAACGCGTTGATCGGAAGTACAACCGGTCGTCGGACTGGGGCATGAAGGTGAACCGGGTTACGGCCTTCGCGAGCAAGCCCGCTCCCACACCGGATCTGTGTCGTACACAAAGCCAATGTGGGTGCGGGCTTGCTCGCGAAGGCGTCGGTAATTACGCATCAGGAGCAATGCCATGAACGAAATTCACACCGGCGGCTGCCACTGCGGGCAACTGCGCTATCAATTCAGCGGGCCACTGCAGGATATCGTCCACTGCCATTGCTCGATTTGCCGACGGGTGAGCGGCGGCATCGTGACCACCTGGATCACCGTGCCGGCATCCGCCTTTCAATGGCTGGCCGGGACGCCGTCGCGGTACGACTCTTCCTCTACCTGCGCGCGATATTTCTGCGGCCACTGTGGGGCGCAATTGGCAGTGGTGACGCACCTGAGCCCGGACAGCATCGACTTGACCATCGCCACCCTCGACCATCCCGAGCAAGCACCGGCCGAGCGACACATCTGGACTGACAGCCGCCTGCCGTGGCTGCATCTGGACGAACACTTGCCCGGTGAGGCTGAAGAAACACTCTGATCAAAAAATAGACAGGTCCAGCGGCCGGATTGCGCCCATCCAGATCGCGTGCTCAGTGTGGTCAAGCAAATCGTCGCCGGTGTCCGGGTGCAGGAACACCACCAGCCCTTTGCGGTTGAGCACCAGCCACGGCAGTACCTCGCCCAGCACCTGTGGCTCGAACGCCAACTGACAGCTCCAGTCCGGGTGCGGACCGACCGGGCGCTCGTGCACGCGACCCATTTTCAGTGGAAACAGTTGCGCCGCCTGCTCACACAAGGCCCGCGCCTGATCGATGGTGCTGGCGTCGAAATAGACATGGGCGTGGTAGCCCGTTATGCGCTGCATTGGAAATCCTCTAAATCCGGTCGGGCAGATCACGCGGCACAGGCTGCGATCTTTTCACGTTTCACACCGCAATCGAAGGCAATGACAACCCCGACAACGACTCCGCACTGCTGGCCTGCTCGGCCATCAACCAGTCCACAAATCGCTGGATCAATGCTCCGCGCCGTTTGCGTTGTGGCAGGACCACGTAGTAGCCCAACCTGGACATCGCGGTTTCGGCAATCGGTCGACACAACAGCCCCTGGGCCAGCAAGTTATCCACAAGGTGGCGCCAGCCAATGGCCACGCCCTGCCCGCCAATCGCCGCCTGAATCAGCAAGGTGTAATTGTCGAAGCGCAGTTGCCCGGGCGCCGGAGCCGAGGTGATGCCCAACTCGCGGAACACACCGCTCCAGTCGAACCAGTTACTGCTGTGTTCCCCACGCAGGTGCAGCAACGGAAACTCCAGCAATGCCTGGGCCGGCAAGGGCAAGGTCCGCTCGCTCAACAACTGCGGGCTGCACACCGGAAACACTTCCTCGCTGAACAGCCAATGGCTTTCACCCTGCTTGAAGCGGCCATCGCCGAACAGCACCGCCACATCGATATCGGTACGTAGCATGTTATGGCTGCGTTCACTGGTGACCAGGCTGACATCCACCTGCGGATTGGCCGCGTGAAAGCGGTGCAATCGCGGCATCAACCAATAGGCGGCGAAGGCAAAATCCGTGGCAACCTGCAGCACTTCATGCTGTTGCTGTGCACTGATTGCGCTCAATCCTGCGTCTATATTCTGCAAACCGAGCTGAACCTGCTCGAAAAGAATCTGCCCGGCCTCGGTCAGTTCGATGCCGCGATAAATGCGGTCGAACAGGCGAGTCGCCAGTTGTTCCTCCAGGCGCTTGATCTGCTGGCTGATGGCCGGTTGCGTGGTACCCAGCTCAACCGCCGCCGCAGTGAAGCTGTGCTGTCGGGCCGCCGCTTCGAAGGCACGAAGCAGGTCCAGTGACAGGTCACCAAGGGTGTCATACATAAGCTGTGCTTATCCTAGTCATTGCCGTGCATGGGCTTTACCGCAAAGTGCGAGGGTTTCATTCTCGAAGCCAGCACTCTCGCATAAACATCCACTATGGAATGCCGCGATCACATGAAGCGCAAGAACATTCTTTTCATCATGGCCGATCAAATGGCCGCGCCAATGTTGCCGTTCTACGGCCCGTCGCCCGTCAAACTCCCCCATCTCAGCCGCCTCGCCGAACAGGGCGTGGTGTTCGACTCCGCTTATTGCAACAGCCCGTTGTGTGCGCCGTCGCGTTTCACCCTGGTCAGTGGCCAGTTGCCGAGCAAGATCGGCGCCTACGACAACGCCGCCGATTTCCCCGCCGACGTACCGACCTACGCCCACTACCTGCGTCGCCTCGGATACCGCACCGCCTTGTCGGGCAAGATGCATTTCTGTGGGCCGGACCAGTTGCATGGCTACGAAGAACGCCTGACCAGTGATATTTACCCCGCCGACTACGGCTGGGCGGTGAACTGGGATGAGCCGGACGTGCGTCCGACCTGGTATCACAACATGTCGTCAGTGCTGCAAGCCGGCCCGTGCGTGCGCACCAATCAGCTGGATTTCGACGAAGAGGTGGTGTTCAAGGCCCGGCAGTACCTGTTCGACCATATCCGCGAAGATGGCGACCAGCCGTTCTGCCTGACCGTTTCGATGACTCACCCGCACGACCCGTACACGATTCCCAAAGCCTTCTGGGATCTGTACGACGACGCCGACATCCCGTTGCCTGCAACGCCGGAGCAGTACGATCTCGATCCGCACTCGCAACGTTTGCTCAAGGTCTATGACCTGTGGGACAAACCTCTGCCTGTGGACAAGATACACGACGCCCGCCGCGCCTATTTCGGCGCGTGCAGCTATATCGACAGCAACGTCGGCAAACTCCTGCAAACCCTCGAAGATACCGGGCTGATCGATGACACCATCATCGTGTTCTCCGGCGACCACGGCGACATGCTCGGCGAGCGCGGGCTCTGGTACAAAATGCACTGGTTCGAAATGGCCGCACGGGTTCCCTTGTTGATCAGCGCGCCGGGGCAATTCGGTGCCGGTCGGGTCAGCGCCAGCGTTTCGACCGCCGACCTGCTACCGACATTCGTCGAACTGGCCGGTGGCTCGCTGGAACCGGGCTTGCCGCTGGATGGCCGTTCGCTGGTTCCGCACCTGCAAGGGCAGGGCGGTCACGACGAGGTATTCGGCGAATACATGGCCGAAGGCACCATCAGCCCGCTGATGATGATCCGCCGAGGTGCCTACAAATTCATCTACAGCGAAGACGACCCCTGCCTGCTCTTCGACGTACACAATGACCCTCACGAACGGGAAGAACTCAGCCATTCGCCACAACATCGTCAGTTGTTCGACGATTTTCTCGCCGAAGCGCGAGCCAAGTGGAATATCCCGACGATTCACCAGCAGGTGCTTGCCAGCCAGCGGCGCCGGCGTTTCGTGGCCGAGGCGCTGACCCTCGGCAAGCTGAAGAGCTGGGATCACCAGCCGCTGGTGGACGCCAGTCAGCAATACATGCGCAACCACATCGACCTCGACGATCTGGAGCGTAAAGCACGTTATCCACAACCCTGCCAAAACCAATAACGTTAAGGGGAAGTCCATGCAAAAGTTATCCACAGTACTGACGGTCGGGCTCCTGGCACTGGGCAGTGCATCGGCGTTTGCCGATCAGAGTTGCGAGACGGTGAAGATGGCCGATCCGGGCTGGAGCGACATCGCCGCGACCAATGCCATCACCGGGTTTCTGCTGGACGGCATGGGCTACAAGGCCAAGGTCGACACCCTCGCGGTGCCGATCACCTTTGGCGGGCTCAAGGATGGCCAGGTCGATGTATTCCTGGGTAACTGGATGCCGGCGCAGCAGGGCTTCTATGACAAATTCGTCGCCAGCGGTGATGTCACGCAATTGGCGAAGAACCTCGACGGCACCGAATTCACCCTCGCCGTGCCGGACTACGTATGGGACGCGGGTGTGCATGACTTCGCCGACCTGAACAAATACGCCGACAAGTTCGACCACAAGATCTACGGCATCGGCTCCGGCGCACCGGCGAACATCTCGCTGCAAGAGATCATCAAGAAAAACGATTTCGACATGGGCCAGTGGAAACTGGTCGAGTCCAGCGAGCAGGCAATGCTGGCGGAAGTGTCCCGCGCGGTGAAAAAACAGAAATTCGTGACTTTCCTCGGCTGGACCCCGCACCCGATGAACGTGCAGCTGAAAATGCATTACCTCAAGGGCGGCGAGAAATACTTCGGTGACACCGGCACCGTCCACACCCTGACCCGCAAAGGTTATGCACAGGCCTGCCCGAACGTCGGCAAACTGCTGACCAACCTGAGCTTCACCCAGGACATGGAGAACAGCATCATGGCCGAGGTGGTGAACAACAAGGTCAGCAATGCCGACGCGGCCAAGGCGTGGATCAAGGCCAACCCGGCTGTGCTGGATAAATGGCTCGATGGTGTGAAGACCGTGGATGGCAAGGATGCGTTGCCGGCGGTCAAAGCCAAGTTGTAACCAATACCTGTGGGAGCGGCGGTGCGGCGATCCGGCTTGCTCGCGAAGGCGGCGGATCAGTCGACATTAATGTTGTCTGACCCACCGCCTTCGCGAGCAAGCCCGCTCCCACAGGTCATGTCCTGATACTCTTTCGCAAAACCCCGACCGAGAGGCCCCATGGCCCTGCCAAGCCGCCATTCACTCTTCCCGTTCCTTACCTGGTTGCCCCGGCAAACCCGCGCCAGTGTCGGGCGCGACCTGATCGTCGGCCTCAGCGGTGCGATTCTCGCGTTGCCGCAGTCCATTGCCTACGCCCTGATTGCCGGTCTCCCACCGGAATACGGCCTGTACGCCGCAATCATCCCGGTGCTGATCGCCTGCCTGTGGGGTTCATCGTGGCATTTGATCTGCGGTCCTACGGCGGCCATCTCGATTGTCCTGTACGCAAGCGTCAGTCCTCTGGCCGTTCCAGTGTCGCAGGACTACGTCATGCTGATCCTGTTACTGACGTTTCTTGCCGGCATCTTTCAGTGGCTGCTGGGTTTGCTGCGGTTTGGCGCGCTGGTGAATTTCGTCTCTCACTCGGTGGTACTCGGCTTCACCCTTGGCGCTGCCGTGGTGATTGCCATCGGTCAACTGCCTAACCTGCTGGGGCTGGACTTGCCCAGCCAGGCCACCGCACTGGACAGTTTCATCACCTTGTTGCGCCATCTCGGCGAAATGGACAAACCTTCGCTGGCGCTGGGGCTGGCGACGGTCGTGGTGGGCGTGATCCTCAAGCTGTGGTTGCCACGCTGGCCGACGCTAATGATCACTCTGGTGCTGGGTGCATTGCTGGTCTGGCTTTGGCCATCGATGTTCGGCCATGTGCAACTGGTCAGCGCCTTCACCGGCAAGCTGCCGCCATTCAGTCCGTTACCGCTGGACCTTGACCTGATCCTGCGCTTGCTGCCCAGCGCCGTGGCAGTGGGCATGCTCGGGCTGGTGACCAGCCTGTCGATTGCCCGCTCGATCTCCGCACGTTCGCAGCAATTGCTCGACGCCAACCAGGAAGTTCGCGCCCAGGGCTTATCGAATATCGTCGGTGCGTTTTTTTCCGGTTCGTTGTCTGCCGGTTCTTTTACCCGCTCCGGACTGAGCTACGAGGCCGGTGCCTGTTCGCCGCTGGCGGGGATTTTTTCCGCACTGTGGGTGGCGCTGTTCGCCATTTTTGGCGCGCGACTGATCGAACACATACCGATTCCGGCCATGGCGGGCAGTATTCTGTTGATTGCCTGGGGACTGGTGGACCATCGCGGCATTCGTGCGTTGTTGCGGGTCAGCCGTGCCGAATTTGTGGTCATGGCGCTGACCTGTGTCGCCACGCTGCTGCTGGAGTTGCAGACGGCGATCTACGCCGGTGTGCTGGCCTCGCTTTTTTTCTACCTCAAACGCACATCGCAACCACGGGTGCAGCACGTGCGAGATGGCGAGGAAGACATTCTGCGGGTAGGGGGCTCGATCTTTTTCGGTGCCAGCCATTACCTGCAAGTACGCCTGCAACGCATGCACGGCGCGCGCGTGGTGATCGAGGCGCAGCAGATCAACTTCATCGACTATTCAGGAGTGGAAATGCTGCATCAGGAAGCGCGGCGCCTGCTGCGCCAGGACCGCAGCCTGACCTTGCGCCGGGCCCGGCCGCAGGTGGTGGAAGAGTTGAGGAAGCTGGAAGGGGCGGAGAAATGCCCGATCCGGTTTGAAGACTGAAACACCGCTCTCTGTAGGAGCGAGCTAGCTCGCGAAGGTCGTGAACGATTACGCGCAAAACCAGATGCTCAACAGCGCCCTCGGGTTTTTCGCGAGCAAGCTCGCTCCTACAGTAGGTTATAGGGCCAGTTGTCGGCGAAGTTCGGCCAACACCGGCGCCGTATCCGGGCGCACTCCGCGCCACAGGAAGAACGCTTCCGCCGCTTGCTCGGCCAGCATCCCCAAGCCATCCATCGCCACCGCGGCCCCGTGTTCGCTGGCCCAGCGGCAGAACGAGGTCGGCTCCTTGCCGTACATCATGTCGTAGCACACCGTTTTGCCGGGTTCGATCAGGCTGGACGCGATTGGCGGCACATCGCCCGTCAGACTCGCGGAGGTCGCATTGATGATCAGGTCCACCGACTCCCGCAACCAGTCGTAACCGCTGGCCGAGACCGGCCCCAGATCGCCGAACAGCTCCGCCAGCAGTTCGGCCTTGTCCAGCGTGCGGTTGGCGACGATCACCGATGCCGGTTGCTCGGCCAGCAGCGGCTCCAGCGCACCACGCACCGCACCACCAGCACCGAGCAACAGGATGCGTTTGCCCTTGAGGCTGAACCCGGCGTTGACCGTCAGGTCCCGCACCAACCCTGCACCGTCGGTGTTGTCGCCCAGCAGACTGCCATCGGCCAGTTTGCTCAAGGTATTGACCGCACCGGCACGCTGCGCCCGCGCAGTCAGGCTGTTCGCCAATCGAAAGGCTTCTTCCTTGAACGGCACCGTCACATTGGCGCCGCGCCCTTCGAGGAAAAAAGTCCGGGCACAAGTGGAAAAGTCGTCGAGTGGTGCCAACAGCGTGTTGTAGTCCAGCTTCTGTGCGGTCTGCTCGGCGAACAGGCGATGGATCAGCGGTGACTTGCTGTGGCCAATCGGGTTACCGAATACGACATAACGGTCCATCAGGTTTCCTCGTTCAGGCTTCGGCCAACCAATCGCGGTCTTGCAGAAAATACTCGGTCAGGCGCGCTTCTTCGCTGTCGGGCTCGGCCTTCCAGTCGTAGCCCCAGCGCACTTGCGGCGGCAGGGACATCAAAATCGACTCGGTGCGACCACCTGACTGCAGGCCGAACAACGTGCCGCGGTCATAGACCAGGTTGAATTCAACGTAGCGACCACGGCGGAATTCCTGGAATTCACGCTGTTTGGCGGTGAACGCATCGTTCTTGCGGCGCTGCACGATCGGCAGGTAGGCGTCGATGTACGCGTCACCGATAGCGCGCATGAAAGCGAAGCTGGTGTCGAAGTCCCACTCGTTCAGGTCGTCGAAAAACAGCCCGCCGATGCCTCGCGGCTCGTGACGATGCTTGATGTGGAAGTAGCTGTCGCACCAGGCCTTGTAGCGCGGGTAAACATCCGGGCCGAATGGCGCACAGGCCTGCTCGGCGACGCGGTGCCAGTGGATGCAATCTTCTTCGTTGCCGTAATACGGGGTCAGGTCGAAGCCGCCGCCAAACCACCAGACCGCTTCTTCACCTTCTTTTTCAGCGATGAAAAAGCGCACATTGGCGTGGGAAGTCGGCACATGCGGGTTGTGCGGATGAATTACCAGCGACACACCGAGAGCTTCGAAACCACGGCCGGCCAGCTCCGGACGATGAGCGCTGGCAGAGGGTGGCAGACCACTGCCGAAGACGTGGGAAAAGTTGACGCCTCCCTTTTCAATCACCGTGCCGTTTTCGATCACGCGGGTACGACCGCCACCGCCGGCCGGCCTGGTCCAGGCGTCTTCGACGAATTGCGTGCCACCGTCTTCGGCTTCCAGGGCGGCGCAAATACGGTTTTGCAGGTCAAGCAGGTAGGCTTTTACGGCCTCGGTGCGGGTCGTCATGTCATCACCTTGAATCGGGCAATACTACGCGGCGCTCCATGGGAGCTCAGCCTGCGCAAATGGGCCCGTAGCATACCATCGCAAGTCGACCCGCCGCAGTTGACGAAGATCAAGCTTAGGAGTCCGATAGGGAGCTTGGTAAAACGACCTATGGAGAGTTCTGATGGCAAAGCGTATCCAGTTCCGCGCCCATGGCGGTCCCGAAGTGCTCGAGTATGTGGATTACCAACCCGCCGAGCCCGGTCCGAAGGAAGTGCGCGTAACCAACAAGGCCATCGGCCTGAACTTCATCGACACCTATTACCGCAGCGGTCTGTACCCGCCGCCATCCCTGCCATCGGGTGTCGGTTCAGAGGGGGCGGGCGTGGTCGAGGCAGTGGGCAGCGACGTGACCCGCTTCAGGATAGGCGATCGTGTGGCCTATGGCAGCGGTCCTCTGGGCGCCTACAGCGAGGTTCACGTCTTGCCCGAGGCCAATCTGGTGAAACTGCCGGACGCCATCAGTTTCGAACAGGCAGCCGGGGTGATGCTCAAGGGCCTGACCGTGCAGTATTTGCTGCGTCAGACTTATGAACTCAAGGGTGGCGAAACCATCCTGTTCCACGCCGCGGCGGGCGGCGTCGGCTCCCTGGCTTGCCAATGGGCCAGGGCCTTGGGCGTGAAGCTGATCGGTACGGTCAGCTCGGCGGAGAAAGCCGCACTGGCCAAAGCAAACGGCGCCTGGGCGACCATCGACTACAGCCACGAAAACGTCGCCCAGCGCGTGCTGGAATTGACCGACGGCAAAAAAGTCCCGGTGGTGTACGACGGCGTTGGCAAGGACACCTGGCTGACCTCACTCGACAGCGTCGCGCCGCGTGGGCTGGTGGTGAGTTTCGGCAATGCGTCCGGCGCGGTCGACGGCGTGAACCTGGGGATCCTGGCGGGGAAAGGCTCGCTGTACGTGACCCGGCCAACCCTCGGCACTTATGCAAACAACGCCGAGAACCTGCAACGCATGGCCGACGAGTTGTTCGAGATGATCATCAGCGGCAAGTTGACCGTGGACATCAGCCAGCGTTATCCACTGGCCGACGCGGCGAAGGCGCAGACCGAGTTGTCGGCGCGGCGCACGACGGGTTCGGTTGTCCTGCTGCCTTAAGGACGACTTCGCTGGCAAGCCAGCTCCTGCAAGGTTCGCAATGAACCTGTAGGAGCTGGCTTGCCAGCGATAAACGATGTCGCGGTCTCAGTCCGGACGCACAACCTTGCCGGTCGCCAGATCGCGAATCACGCTCGGGTTCTTGCGTCCGCCCAGGTTTCCGCCCAGCACCAGATCCACCTGGCCACGGAAATACTGCTCGACGCGAATCCGCGTGCGTGCCGCCGGGCGCCCCTGCGGATTGGCCGACGTCGACACCAACGGCCCGACCAGCGCGCACAAATCCCGCACCAGCGGGTGATCGCTGACCCGCAGCGCCACGGTTTCATGCACGCCGGTAATCCACTCCGGCAGCAGGTTCTGGTGCGGCACCAACCAGGTGTTCGGCCCCGGCCAGGTGCTGGCCATGCGGTCCATCCACAATTCGGGGAAGTCTTCGAAGAGGAAATCGAACTGACGGATGTTGTCGGCGACCAGAATCAGCCCCTTATCCGCAGATCGGCCCTTGATCAGCAGTAGACGCTCCACCGCTTCCTCGTCCCATGGGTCGCAACCCAGACCCCAGACTGCTTCGGTTGGGTAGGCAATCACCGCCCCGGCGCGAATTGCTTGCGCGGCTTGTTGCACACGCCAACTGTTGACCATGAAAAACACTCCAGAATAAGGCTCCGTGCAGTTTACCGATCTTGTTTATAAAACCTAGCTCACCCGCGCAAACCAGCGTCCGCTTTCGCAAACGGCGCGACCGTCCATTTCCAGTTCCGTCAACGCCACCAGCACTTTCGGCAAGGCCCAGCCGCTTGCATTGGCCAGCGCTTCACTGGTGTGAGGCGCGGCATGCAGCAGCTTCAGCAATGGGTGATTCGATGCAGTGGTGCAGGTTTCTGTGGATAACGGCAGTCGTTGCCAGCCGCGCAAGGCTTCGAGGATATGTTCGATGGTTTCGACTAGCACCGCACCGTCACGGATCAACTGATGGCAGCCCCGGGCGCCGGGATGATGGATCGACCCGGGCATCGCAAACACCTCGCGCCCCTGTTCCGCCGCCAGCCTCGCGGTGATCAGTGAACCGCTGGCAACACTGGCTTCGACCACCAGCACCCCGAGTGACAAACCACTGATGATCCGGTTGCGCCGAGGGAAGTTGCCGGCGCTTGGGCCCGCATCCAGCGGAAACTCCGAAAGCACTGCGCTGCCCGAAGCGATCATGGCGTCCGCCAGGCGTCGATTTCGCTGTGGATAAAACTTCTCGAGCCCCGTACCGAGCACACCGACCGTTTGCCCGCCGACGTCCAGCGCGGCCTGGTGCGCGGCGGCGTCAATGCCCATGGCCAGGCCGCTGGTGATGACAAACCCGGCACCGGCCAGGCTGCGGGAAAACGCGGCAGCGGTGTCCATCCCTGGCCGGGACGCGCGACGACTGCCGACCATCGCCAGTTGTGGTTTTTCCAGAATGCCCGGGTTGCCCGCGACAAATAACAGCGGTGGTGCATCGCTGATTTGCGCCAGCAGTGCCGGGTAGTCCGGTTGGTCCCACATCAGTAAATGCTGGGCCGGACGCTCCAGCCAGGCCAATGCATGGCTGGCACCGTCACGAATCTCGGCGCTTCGTCTGGCCTCGGAACAGGCCAGTGGCAAACCCAGCGCGCGCCAGGCACTGGCTGGTGCACTGAGCGCTTTGGATGCCGAGCCGAAGGCGTCGAGCAATTTCTTGAAACGCGCAGGACCGAGTTCCGGCAAACGGTGCAGACGTAATCGAGCTTCCAGTTCCGCGGGGGAAACCGGTGTAACAGTAGGCATCGACATGGATCATCCTTGATCGTTATTAGCATCCGTACAAACGGGAATAAGCTGTGGATAACTCTGTTGGTAACTTGTGAGGCAAACTTACGGATTTCGCACCTTGTCCATCACCGACAGTGAGCGCGATGCATTGAGCACCAGCCCATAACTGAGTTTGTCGTAAGTACGGAAAACCATCAGCAGACCCGCGCGCTCATCGGGAATCTTCAACGGCTGGCCGGTGATCCGGTCACGCACGGTTTCGCCGGTTTTCATCACCGCCAGGACATTGCCTTCGACCAGTCCATCGCGCTGCCCCTTGTTCAGCGTGACCACGTCCAGTGCGCCGATCTGCGTCACCCCACGCGGCACATCGATGATCAAGCCGTTGATCTCGGTTTCCGGCGCGCTGGGCATGAACGTCGAATTGATCGAGCGTTCTTCACCACTGAACAGGCGGTCGCCGAGGCGGACTTCCTGGGTCGTGCGTTGCAACACCAGGGTGGCGACGTCGCCTTCGGTGGCCACGACCTCGCCGCCGCCGATGTCGTCGGCGTTGATTCCCAGGAACTCCTTGCTCTGCGGATCGGTGTAGACCTTGCCTTGGCGGAAGATGCCGTACACCGGCTGTGCCGGGTCGAAATGGCCACGGGCAAAGATCCGGTCACCGGCGCCGCTGAGCACGCGCTCGGCATCACCGGCGACAATGTAGGGCGCCGCTTCGAAATCCTCGGCCTTGTCGACGATACGGTTACTCAGCAGAAAACTGTTGATCGATTTCAGCGCAATGCTGGGGATAGCCTCGGTCACGGGGCTGCTGCGCACCTGAGGCGACAGCTTTATGGTGGGAATATCTTCCCGAAGTTGCACTTGCCCATGTGCCCAACCTGCCGAAGCCAGGAGCAGCAGGGCGAGTAGTGATTTCCTCATGCGGTGAATCCCTTTATTATGTGCGTTCGCGTGAAACGCCAGAGCCCTCGGTGGCTCGCTCCCGGCTTGCCTGTCAAAACTTGCTTGTCAAAAGAAGGGAGCTACGTTTTACAACGGTAGCCTGCATGTCTTCGGACCCGCCAGGCCATCGACCCGACCTTACTTCACACGTGCACTAATCAAGCTTATGGCCATTTTAAACATCCTCGAGTTCCCTGATCCGCGTCTGCGCACTATCGCCAAGCCAGTGGCCGTAGTGGACGACGAAGTGCGTCAGTTGGTCGACGACATGTTTGAAACAATGTATGAAGCGCCTGGCATCGGCCTCGCCGCGACCCAGGTCAACGTGCACAAACGTATCGTCGTGATGGACCTCTCCGAAGACCGCACCGAGCCTCGAGTGTTCATCAACCCAGAGCTCGAAACGCTGACCGACGAGATGGGCCAGTATCAGGAAGGCTGCCTGTCGGTGCCGGGTTTCTACGAAAACGTCGATCGCCCGCAACGGGTCAAGGTCAAGGCGCTGGACCGCGACGGCCAGCCTTACGAACTGATCGCTGAAGATTTGCTCGCCGTGTGCATCCAGCACGAATGCGACCACCTCAACGGCAAATTGTTCGTCGATTACCTGTCCACGCTCAAACGCGACCGCATCAAGAAGAAACTGGAAAAGCTTCATCGCCAGAACGCCTGATGCCCATCTTCAAAGGCTTGCTGCGGCAAGCCTTTTTCTTTTCAAGAGACGTCACCCATGACTGAGCCACTGCGCATTGTCTTTGCCGGCACCCCGGAATTCGCCGCCGAACACCTCAAGGCCCTGCTGAGCAGCCCTTATGAGGTCGTCGCGGTCTACACCCAACCGGATCGTCCGGCCGGTCGCGGGCAAAAACTGATGCCGAGCCCGGTCAAGCAGCTGGCGCTGGAAAACAACATCCCGGTGCTGCAGCCGCCCACCTTGCGCAACGAAGACGCCCAGGCGGAACTGGCTGCGCTGAAACCGGACTTGATGGTGGTGGTCGCCTACGGCCTGATCCTGCCGCAAGTGGTGCTGGATATTCCGCGCCTGGGTTGCATCAACAGCCACGCCTCGCTGCTGCCACGCTGGCGTGGTGCAGCGCCGATCCAGCGCGCCGTGGAAGCGGGCGACGCCGAAAGCGGCGTGACCGTGATGCGCATGGAAGCCGGCCTCGACACCGGGCCGATGCTGCTCAAGGTCACCACCCCGATCAGTGCCGAAGACACTGGTGGCAGCCTGCACGATCGACTCGCCGAAATGGGCCCGCCGGCCGTGGTCCAGGCAATTGCCGGCCTCGCCGCCAGAACCCTCGAGGGCGAAGTCCAGGACGACAGCCTGGCCACCTACGCGCACAAATTGAACAAGGACGAAGCACGCATCGACTGGACTCGCCCGGCAGTTGAGCTGGAGCGCCTGGTCCGCGCCTTCAACCCGTGGCCGATCACCCACAGCACCTTGAATGGCGAAGCCCTGAAAGTGCTGGCCGCGAACCTCGCCGAAGGCAAAGGCGCCCCGGGTGAAATCCTCGGCGCCAGCAAGGACGGTCTGATCGTCGCATGCGGCGAACAGGCCTTGTGCCTGACCCGCCTGCAATTGCCTGGCGGCAAGGCGCTGAACTTCAGCGACTTGTTCAACAGCCGCCGTGAGAAATTCGCCATCGGCACCGTCCTCGGCCAAGCGGCGGACGCTCAATGAATCCGCGTCTGGCCGCCGCCAAGGCACTTGCCGCTGTCCTGAACGGAAAAGCATCGCTCAACAGTTCACTGCCTACACAGATGGACAAGGTCGAGGACCGTGATCGCGGCTTCACCCAGGACCTGGCGTTCGGCACCGCACGCTGGCAGCCACGCTTGTCGGCGCTGGCGGCCAGGCTGCTGCAGAAACCGTTCAAGGCCGCCGACGCCGATGTCGAGGCGCTGTTGCTGGTCGGTCTCTATCAGTTGCTCTATACCCGCGTCCCCGCCCATGCCGCCATCGGTGAAACCGTCGGGTGCGCCGACAAGCTGAAAAAGCCTTGGGCCAAGGCGTTGCTCAACGCTGTGCTGCGCAACGCCCAGCGCGAGAGCGAAACGATTTTCGCCGAGCTGGAACGCGATCCAGTGGTGCGCACCGCGCACCCGCGCTGGTTGCAGAAATCCCTGAAGGCGTTCTGGCCGGAGCAGTGGGAAGCCATTTGCGCGGCGAACAACGCGCATCCGCCGATGATCCTGCGGGTCAACCGTCGCCATCACACCCGGGATGCCTACCTCGGTTTGCTGACGGATGCCGGTATCGCCGCCACGCCGTGCGTCTACAGCCGCGACGGCATTGTGCTCGAAGCGGCCACCGACGTGCGCGGCCTGCCGGGTTTCGCCGATGGCTGGATCAGCGTGCAGGACGAAGCCGCACAACTGGCCGCTGATCTGCTGGATCTGGCACCGGGCCAACGGGTGCTCGACGCCTGCTGCGCACCGGGCGGCAAGACCTGCCATATTCTCGAAGCCGAGCCAGAACTGGCCGGCGTCGTGGCGGTAGACCTGGAAGCCAAGCGCCTGGTGCGGGTGCGGGAAAACCTCGAACGCCTGAAACTGAGCGCCGAGCTGATTGCCGCCGACGGTCGCGACACTCAGGCGTGGTGGGATGGCAAGCCGTTCCAGCGCATCCTGCTGGACGCACCCTGTTCGGCCACCGGCGTGATTCGTCGTCACCCGGACATCAAGCTGACCCGCCAACCCGACGACATCGCCGCGCTGGCGCTGCTGCAAGGCGAGTTGCTCGACGCCATGTGGAGCACGCTGGAGGTCGGCGGCATTCTGTTGTACGCCACCTGTTCCACACTGCCGACCGAGAACACTGAAGTCATCGAAGCCTTCCTTGCCCGCACACCAGGTGCCCGTGAGCTGGACCTTGCCACGGCGGCGGGAATCAAGCAGCCACATGGTCGACAGTTGCTGGCCCAGGAAGGCGGCCACGACGGGTTCTACTACGCCAAGCTGATCAAGATCGCCGCTGCGCGCGGTTAAATGGATTCAATGGAGTGAGTGGATGAAAATCATCATCCTGGGTGCAGGGCAGGTTGGCGGTTCGCTGGCGGAACACCTGGCCAGTGAAGCCAACGACATTACTGTGGTCGACACCGATGGCGAACGCCTGCGCGACCTTGGCGACCGCCTGGACATTCGCACCGTACAAGGTCGCGGCTCATTCCCGACGGTGTTGCGCCAGGCCGGGGCCGATGACGCCGACATGCTGGTCGCCGTGACCAACAGCGATGAAACCAACATGGTCGCCTGCCAGGTCGCCCACACCCTGTTCCACACCCCGACCAAGATCGCCCGGGTGCGCGAAGCCGCGTACCTGACCCGCGAAGAGCAGTTGTTCCAGAACGAAGCGATTCCGGTGGACGTGCTGATCAGCCCGGAACAAGTGGTTACCAACTACATCAAGCGCCTGATCGAGCATCCGGGCGCCCTGCAGGTGATCGACTTCGCCGAAGGCAAGGCGCAACTGGTGGCGGTGCGGGCGTACTACGGCGGGCCACTGGTGGGTCAGCAACTGCGGCAGTTGCGTGAACACATGCCAAACGTGGAGACCCGCGTTGCGGCGATTTTCCGTCGTGACCGGCCGATCCTGCCGCAAGGCGACACGGTGATCGAGGCCGACGACGAAGTATTTTTCATCGCTGCCAAAGCCAACATTCGCGCGGTCATGAGCGAAATGCGCCGTCTCGACGAAACCTATAAACGCATTGTCATCGCCGGTGGCGGGCAGATCGGCGAGCGTTTGGCCGAGGCCATCGAAAGCCGTTATCAGGTAAAAGTCATCGAGATGAATCCGGCACGCTGCCGTCATCTCTCGGACCACCTCGACAGCACAGTGGTGTTGCAGGGCAGCGCTTCGGACCGCGACCTGCTGCTGGAAGAGAACATCGCCGACGCGGATCTGTTCCTCGCCCTGACCAACGACGACGAAGCCAACATCATGTCGTCGCTGCTGGCCAAGCGCCTGGGTGCGAAGAAGGTGATGAGCATCATCAACAACCCGGCCTACGTCGATCTGATCCAGGGTGGCGACATCGACATCGCCATCAGCCCGCAACTGGCGACCATCGGCACCTTGCTGGCCCACGTGCGCCGGGGCGACATCGTCAGCGTGCACTCACTGCGCCGGGGCGCGGCGGAGGCCATCGAGGCGATTGCCCACGGCGATGCGAAATCGAGCAAGGTGATCGGCAAGGCCATCGAGAACATCGGCCTGCCGCCGGGGACCACCATCGGTGCGATTATCCGCGACGAAGAAGTGATCATCGCCCACGATGACACCGTGATCGAAACGGGCGACCATGTGATTTTGTTCCTTGTGGATAAAAAGCATATTCGCGATGTGGAGAAGCTGTTCCATGTAGGGCTTAGCTTCTTCTGATGCGGATTTAGCGCTGGCCTGCCTTTGTAGGAGCGAGCCCTGCTCGCGATGGTCGTCAACGGTAATGCTGGAAACCAGACACCCCGCGTCGCTCTCAGGTTCATCGCGAGCAAGCTCGCTCCTACAACAAATCAACCCCTGACATGCCTCAGGCAAGGAATCCACCATGATCGAATCCCTGGAAAAAATGCTCGCCAAGGGTGTGGATAACGCTTTGCTGCGCTTCGGCCTGGGCAAGGGTTATCTGGATCTGGGGGAGAACGCCAAGGCTGCGGAGCATTTTCAACGCTGCGTCGAATTCGATCCAAAGTATTCGGCAGCATGGAAATTACTGGGCAAGGCCCATCTGGCGCAGGCGAACTTTGCAGCCGCGCGGCAGGCCTGGGAGCAGGGCCTGGAAGCTGCTCGCGGCCATGGCGACAAGCAGGCCGAGAAGGAAATGACGGTGTTCCTGAAGAAGCTCGAACGCCAGGCGCACTGATCAGAGATAACGCAAACCGATGCCCTCGGCATCGACCAGCACCACTTCCATGCGTACCCGCGGCGCGCCTGTGGGTAAGTCCTGCACCTGTCCGTAGACCACCGCGCCCCGGGGCAGCGCCGACAGTTTCGGATGCTTGACGTACACGCCGGTGGTCGACAGGTTGCGTGTCTGGCCCAGGCAATCGCCGAAGCTTTCGTGACTGATCTTGATGCGAAATGACTTGCGGTGTTCGGACATCTTCTGCGCCCTTTGATGAACGGTTGTGGATACGTGTAGGAGCGAGCTTGCTCGCGATGGATGCCAGGGCGCCGCGTTCAACCTGGCAGCCCACGTCATCGTTAACGTCCATCGCGAGCAAGCTCGCTCCTACAGGTTATCCACAGAGTGTGCCAAGTCAGTCAGTACCAACGCTCTTCACCTGGTGGACGCTTCTTGAAGCGCTTCATGCTCCACATGTACTGGCTCGGGTAGGCCCCGACATAACGCTCGACCACTTTACTCATGGCCGCACAGGACACCGCTGTATCGGTGCTGTACATGGCCTCTGGCGCGGCTTCGAGGATCACTTTGTAACCTGAACCGTCCGGCAGGCGCAGGGCGTGCAGGAACACGCCGACCGCCTTGCCGCCGGCCAGCATGTTCGGCACGAACTTGCTGGTCAGCGCCTGAGTGGCGAAGAACGGCACGAAGATCCCGGCGGATTCGGCCGGTTCCGGGTCAGCAGGAATGCCCACTGCACCACCTTTGCGCACTTCCTTGATGACACTGAGGATGCCTTCCTTGGTGGAAGCAGCGACCTTGTTACCCAACTGCACCCGCTGCTTTTGCAGCAATTCATCCACCGCCTTCAATTTGGGCGGACGGTAAAAAATGATCGGTTTGCACTGGCTGCAGTAGAAGTGATTGAGCACTTCCCAGTTGCCCAGGTGGCTGGTGATGCCGACCACGCCTTTGCCGGAGGCGAGGGCGTCCTTCAGTACGTCGAGGCCTTCGACTTCGCGCACCAGGTCGATGGAGCGCTGGGCCGGCCAGATCCAGGCGCAGGCGCTTTCGGTCAGGGACTTGCCGATGTCTTTCAGGCTCTGCCCGACCAGGCGCTCGCGCTCGGCGGGGTCCATGTCCGGAAAGCACTTGGACAGATTGATCCGTACCACGTCGCGGGAACGGTTCGGGGTTTTCCACATGACCCAGCCAATCGCCGAGCCCACGGCCTGCACGGCCCACCACGGAAGCAGGGCAAACAGCCGCAGAGCGCCTACCAGCAAGGCGCCTTTAAACTTATCCACAGGTCACTCCTGATCTTGTGCTGTGCGCGAGGCGGCCATTCTAACCGCCGTTCGCCAGCTGCGCGTAGCGGTCGCAATCGCGGGTGTGATCCATGACCATTCCCGAGGCCTGCATCAGCGCGTAGCAAATGGTCGGCCCGACGAACGTGAAACCGGCTTTTTTCAGGCCTTTGCTCATTTCCACGGCAGTCGGCGTCACGGCCGGGACTTCGCTGCGATCCTTGAAATGATTGATCACAGGCTTGCCTCCGACGAACGACCAGAGAAATTCCACCGGGTCCTCCAGCGCCAGCCAGGCCTGGGCATTGCGCCGGGCCGCGTTGAGCTTGAGGCGGTTGCGGATGATGCCCGGATCGAGCATCAACCCGTCGATTTCGGCATCGCTCATCTGCGCCACGCGCTGCACATCAAAACCGAACATCACCTGACGATAATGCTCGCGTTTGCGCAGCACGGTGATCCAGGAAAGCCCGGCCTGGAACCCTTCGAGCAAAAGCAACTCGAACAATCCCTGCGCATCGCGTAGCGGCGTGCCCCACTCCTGATCGTGATAAGCCATGTACAACGGATCTTCGGAACACCAAAAGCAGCGTGGCATAAGGCTCCAGGGGGCGTGCGCAGCCATGAATCGGGTATACTCCCGCTCTTTAAATCGCAGCCCAAGAAACAGGTGAATTTCGTGAGCCAGCCTACGCCAGCCGTGCGTACCTTCCAAGACTTGATCCTCGCCCTCCAGCAATACTGGGCCGAGCAAGGTTGCGTGGTACTTCAGCCCTACGATATGGAAGTAGGCGCCGGCACTTTCCACACTGCAACATTCCTGCGCGCCATTGGCCCGGAAACCTGGAACGCCGCCTACGTGCAGCCAAGCCGCCGTCCGACTGACGGCCGCTACGGCGAAAACCCGAACCGTCTGCAGCACTACTACCAGTTCCAGGTCGTCCTGAAGCCGAACCCGGACAACTTCCAGGAACTGTACCTGGGCTCCCTCAAGCACGTTGGCCTGGACCCGCTGGTCCACGACATCCGCTTCGTCGAAGACAACTGGGAATCGCCGACCCTCGGCGCCTGGGGTCTGGGCTGGGAAGTGTGGCTCAACGGCATGGAAGTGACCCAGTTCACCTATTTCCAGCAAGCGGGCGGCATCGAGTGCTACCCGGTGACCGGCGAGATCACTTACGGTCTCGAGCGTCTGGCCATGTACCTGCAAGGCGTGGACTCGGTCTACGACCTGGTCTGGGCTGACGGCCCGTTCGGCAAAGTGACCTACGGCGACGTGTTCCACCAGAACGAAGTGGAGCAGTCCACCTACAACTTCGAACACGCCAACGTCGACAAGCTGTTCGAACTGTTCGATTTCTACGAAAGCGAAGCCAAGCGCCTGATCGAGCTCGACCAGCCGCTGCCGTTGCCGAGCTACGAAATGGTGTTGAAGGCTTCCCATACCTTCAACCTGCTGGATGCGCGCCGGGCGATCTCGGTGACTGCGCGTCAGCAATACATCCTGCGTGTACGCACCCTGGCGCGTTCCGTTGCGCAAGCCTACCTGCTGGCTCGCGCCAAGCTGGGCTTCCCGATGGCAACCCCGGACCTGCGTGATGAAGTACTGGCCAAGCTGGAGGCTGCACAATGAGTGCTCTGGATTTTCTGGTTGAACTGGGCACTGAAGAACTGCCACCCAAAGCCCTGAACACCCTGGCCGAGGCGTTCCTCGCCGGTATCGACAAGGGCCTGCAAGCTGCCGGCCTGAACTACGAAACCAAAACCGTTTACGCCGCCCCGCGCCGCCTGGCCGTGCTGATCACCGCACTGGCCACCCAGCAGCCGGATCGCAGCATCAACCTCGACGGTCCGCCACTCCAGGCGGCTTTCGATGCCGAAGGCAACCCGACCCAGGCGGCCCTGGGTTTTGCCAAGAAGTGCGGCGTCGAGCTGAGCGAAATCGACCAGAGCGGCCCGAAACTGCGCTACAGCCAGAGCATCGCCGGCAAGCCGACCGCGAGCCTGCTGCCGACCATCGTCGAAGATTCCCTGAACGACCTGCCGATCCCGAAACGCATGCGTTGGGGCGCGCGCAAGGAAGAATTCGTGCGTCCGACCCAATGGCTGGTGATGCTGCTCGGTGACCAGGTCATCGACTGCACCATCCTCGCCCAGAAGGCCGGCCGTGATTCCCGTGGTCACCGCTTCCATCACCCGGAAAGCGTGCGCATCGGTTCGCCGTCCAGCTACCTGGCCGACCTGCGTGCCGCCTACGTGCTGGCCGACGCCAACGAACGTCGCGAGATCATCAGCAAGCGCACCGAAGAACTGGCCACCCGCCAGGAAGGTACGGCAATCGTTCCGCCAGCCCTGCTCGATGAAGTGACCGCGTTGGTCGAATGGCCGGTGCCGCTGGTGTGCTCGTTCGAGGAGCGCTTCCTCGACGTACCGCAAGAAGCACTGATCACCACCATGCAGGACAACCAGAAGTACTTTTGCCTGCTGGACGCCGACGGCAAGTTGCTGCCACGTTTCATTACCGTGGCCAACATCGAAAGCAAAGACCCGCAGCAGATCATCGCCGGTAACGAGAAAGTGGTTCGCCCACGCTTGACCGACGCCGAGTTCTTCTTCAAGCAAGACAAGAAGCAGAAACTCGAAGACTTCAACCAACGCCTGCAGAACGTGGTGTTCCAGGAAAAACTCGGCAGCGTCTACGACAAGGCCGAGCGCGTATCCAGGCTGGCCGCGTTCATCGCTCAGCGCATCGGCGGCAACGCTGCGTGGGCAGCCCGTGCGGGCCTGCTGTCGAAGTGCGACCTGGCGACCGAGATGGTCGGCGAGTTCCCGGAGATGCAAGGTGTCGCCGGTTACTACTACGCCCTCAACGACGGCGAGCCGGAAGATGTCGCACTGGCCCTGAACGAGCAGTACATGCCGCGCGGTGCTGGCGCTGAACTGCCCGGCACCCTGACCGGTGCGGCCGTGGCCATCGCCGACAAGCTCGATACCCTCGTGGGTATCTTCGGCATCGGCATGCTGCCAACCGGCAGCAAGGATCCGTATGCCCTGCGCCGTGCCGCACTGGGCGTGCTGCGCATCCTGATCGAGAAACAACTGGACCTGGACCTGACCGACGCCGTGGCTTTCGCCGTGGATGCGTTCGGAACCAAGGTCAAGGCTGCCGGCCTCAATGACTCGGTGCTGGAATTCATCTTCGACCGTCTGCGTGCCCGTTACGAGGACGAAGGCGTCGACGTTGCCACCTACCTGTCGGTGCGTGCCCTCAAGCCTGGCTCGGCCCTGGACTTCGACCAGCGCGTGCAAGCGGTAGAGGCCTTCCGCAAACTGCCGGAAGCCGCTGCCCTGGCCGCCGTGAACAAGCGAGTGTCGAACCTGCTGAGCAAGGTCGAAGGCTCGGTGCCTACCGTCGTGGAAGCCAAGTACTTCGACAATGCCAACGAGTTCTCCCTGTACTCGGCGATCCAGCAGGCTGACCAGGCTGTGCAACCGATGGCCGCCTTGCGTCAGTACAGCGAATCCCTGGCACGCCTGGCTGCACTGCGCGAGCCGGTGGATGCGTTCTTCGAAGCCGTGATGGTCAACGCGGAGGACGCAAAAGTCCGCGCCAACCGTTATGCATTGCTGGCGCGTCTGCGTGGGTTGTTCCTCGGCGTCGCCGACATTTCGCTGCTGGGCTGAGGAGTTGCTGTTGAAACTGCTGATTCTCGATCGGGACGGGGTGATCAATTACGACTCCGACGCTTACATCAAGTCGGTGGAGGAGTGGATCCCACTTCCCGGCTCGATCGAAGCCATCGCGCAGTTGAGCAAGGCCGGCTGGACGGTAGCGGTCGCTACCAACCAGTCGGGCATCGCTCGCGGCTATTACGACCTCGCCACCCTGGATGCCATGCACGAGCGCTTGCGCGCGCTGGTGGCGGAGCAGGGCGGTGAAGTCGGCCTGATCGTCTACTGCCCCCACGGGCCGGACGAAGGCTGCGATTGCCGCAAGCCGAAACCCGGGATGTTGAAAACCATCGCCGCTCATTACAACGTGTCGCTGACCGATCTCTGGTTCGTCGGCGACAGCCTTGGTGACCTGGAAGCAGCCAAAGCCGTCGATTCACAGCCAGTTTTGGTAAAGACCGGGAAAGGCGAAAAGACTTTGGGCAAGACCCTTCCGGTTGGCACATTGATTTTTGACGATCTGGCGGCGATTGCCGCAGAACTTATCCACAAATGCCCTTGAGTAAGTGTGCGCTTCGATTGATCCTGACCATGGATGAAAGGGAAGTGCGCTTTATATAGGACGGGCAACTCCCGCAACGGTAAACGTCACCATGTCGATATTGCAGGCCATCAGAACCTTCCTCTTTTACCTGCTGCTGGGCACCAGCTCCTTGCTGTGGTGCAGCCTGAGCTTTTTTATCGCGCCGTTTCTGCCTTTCAAGGCACGTTATCGCTTCATCAACGTGTATTGGTGCCGCTGCGCCTTGTGGCTGAGCAAAGTGTTTCTGGGTATCCGCTACGAAGTGAAGGGTGCCGAGAACGTACCTGAACAGCCTTGCGTCATTCAGTCGAACCACCAAAGCACGTGGGAGACGTTCTTTCTCTCCGCTTACTTCTCACCGCTAAGCCAGGTGCTCAAGCGTGAGTTGCTCTATGTGCCGTTCTTCGGTTGGGCCATGGCCATGTTGCGACCGATCGCCATCGATCGCGACAACCCGAAAGCCGCGCTCAAGCATGTGGCGCAAAAAGGTGATGAGTTGCTCAAGGACAATGTCTGGGTGCTGATCTTCCCCGAAGGCACGCGCGTTCCTTACGGCACCATCGGAAAATTCTCGCGCGGTGGCAGCGCACTGGCGGTCAACGCCGAATTGCCCGTGCTGCCGATTGCGCACAACGCAGGCAAGTTCTGGCCGAAAACCGGTTGGGCGAAAAAGCAGGGTGTCATCACTGTGATCATTGGCGCACCGATGTATGCCGAAGGCACAGGACCACGAGCCATTGCTGAATTGAACGACCGGGTCCAGGCGTGGAACGAGCAGATGCAACGGGAAATGGGCTCGCTGCCACCGGCTCCGCAAGCGCCGGTATCAAACGATCAGGTGGCTGTCTGAGATTCTGTGGATAACCTGTGTACCGTTTCATTGAAAACCGTCGTTATTTGTACGTAACCTTATGATTTTTTTACATATTTATTTGGATGATAAAAACCATAAAAACGTGCATAAGTATTTTTTGGACGTAAAGAATCCGGCTGATATAGCCGGTTTTTTTATGCCCGGAGCAATTGTTGATTGCCGACATGATCGAGCAACCTGGATCGTTCGCTTTCATTGCATAAACAACGGAAATTGCAGCCTGAATGTCGTGCCCTGACCCACCTCGCTCCGGCACTCGATTCGCCCGCCGTGCCGATCCACAACGGCTTTGACCATCGACAATCCCAACCCCACGCCATCGATACCCTGGGCGGAAGAAAAGCGCCGGTATTGGCTGAACAGTTCAGGTAACTCCTCGGCGGCGATGCCTTTGCCCTGATCGATGAGCTCACAGATCAGCCAGTTGTCGTGTTGACTGACGTGCAAACGGATACGAGTACCGGAAACACTGTACTTGATGGCATTTTCCAGCAGATTGAACAATGCCCGGGTCAGCAGCGACTGATCCGCCAGTACCAGACTTTCCTGTGCCTGCTCTTCCACTTGATGAACCAGTTCGATTTGTTTCAACTGCGCGATGGGCAGCGCCTGATCGAACACATCCAGCACCAGCATCGCAAACAGGCTCGGCTGAAACTGATAAGCCTCGGACTCCGCCCTCGCCAGTTGAACGAAACCGTCAGTCAGTTCCAGGGCCCGGCGTACCTGTAGCTCGATTTGATCAAAGAGCGGCGAATCGCCGCCCACTTGATGACGATGGACATCGAGCAACGCGAGGATGGCCGAGTGAGGCGCCCGCAGGTCGTGAGACAGAAACCGCAACAGGACCGCGCGCTGCTCCTCCGCCTCGCGTTCAACACTCAAATCAGTCAGGTTCCATAGCCAGCCGACCGGAATCTCACCATCTACCGGTAATAGCCCGGCACGCTCCAGACGCAGGCTGCGTTCCTTGAGGTCGCGAAACTCCAGCAGCGGCAGTGTCGATAAGGGCGAACCCGGCCTGCGGTTCATATCCGGATAACCGAGCTGTTTGAGTCGTTCCAGCACATCATCGCCGACCAGATCCCCACCAAACAGGTCACGGGCCTTGCGGTTGCCGAGCAGGATCTGCCCCTGGGGATCGCTGATCAACGTCGCCACCGGCAAGTATTCCAGGCCATCGGCGATGAATCGGTGGGTATCACGGGTCAGGCTCATGGCTTGTTCCAGCGCCACGATTTGTTTCTGCAGACGGTCGCCACCGGAGTACTGGGCACGACGGCGCTCCGGAAACACTTTCGGCTCGCTGTCCAGCCGCGCCAATTCCCAACCGAAATAGGTCAACACCACACTGAGGCGCCGCCAGTTCCAGATCAGATAACCAAATAGCATCCCCAACAGTGCAGGCGTCGGTGACCACCACCATCTCTTGAACTCCGCGAGGCCGGCACTGGTCAGCAACGCACACGCCATCCCCGTAAGCGTCAGCCAGAGCGCCAGGCGCGGACGCCACAGCAACAGCCCGAGTACGCACGTCACCAGACCAAGGGAAAGCAATGCGCTCAAGCCAGGGAATGCATCGTCCAGGTTAACTTGCGCGCGGTAGGACAGCAGTGTCGTCAGCGGCAACAGCACAAGACTTATCCACAACCACTCGCGCACCAATTGCCGAAACAATCGCTGTACCTGGCTTGGCTCCCGGCTTTCATGGCGTTGGTCAAACATGGCCAACAGGGCAGGGCTGAGTGAATGGATTCATGGTTCCTGCGTCTAAGGTGTCGACTCAAGAATCATAGCGGACGCCGCGACCAACGGTGGGCCGCTTGCTTTCACTGTATAGATTGAGCCGCTATCGTCGATAAACAGCAGCCCAAGTGACAAGGAATCACCGTGTATGCGCGTTGCGATTCTGGACGATGAGCCCGCCGAATTACTCCGGGTCGAACAAACCCTGCAACAAATGGCCGAAGCCGGAGAGCAGCCGTGGTCGCTGCACAGCTTCGAACGGACCGAAGAGCTGATGCGTCAACTGCGTCGGGAAACCTTCGACCTGCTGATCCTCGACTGGCAACTGCCCGACCTCACAGGTTTTTCATTGCTGCTATGGACCCGCGAACACATGGAAACGCCGCCTGCGACAATCATGCTCACCAGTCGCGACAGCGAAAGCGATATCGTTCAGGCCCTGAATGCCGGCGCCGATGACTACGTCAGCAAACCGTTCCGCCCCAATGAACTGAAGGCCCGTGTTGGCGCAGTCCTGCGCCGACATGGACAGCAGCGCGCAGCTAGCGAGGGGTTGAGCTTCAATGATCTGGTTTTCGACGACGCCGGGCTGACCGTCACTCGCGACGGCAAACCGATCGTCATGACCGAACGCGAGTACCGCTTGGCGCATTGCCTGTTCAGCAACCTCGGTCGACCGCTGTCGCGAGACTACCTGTACGAACGATTGTGGCCCCATGAAGAAATGTCGTCGTCACGACCGCTGGATACGCACATCTATCGCCTTCGCAACAAGCTGGGGCTGACGGCGGATCGCGGTTGGCAGTTGCTGACGATTTATGGGTATGGGTATAGATTGGAGAGTGTGACGCCGGCGAGTGAGTGAAACGCGGGCAATAAAAAAGGCCAATGCGGATGCATTGGCCTTTTCGTTTGCGTCGACCGGGATCAGAAGTCCAGGTTGGACACCGCCAGGGCGTTGCTTTCGATGAAGTCGCGACGAGGTTCGACCGCATCACCCATCAGGGTGTTGAAGATCTGGTCCGCGCCAATGGCGTCTTCGATGGTCACTTTCAGCATGCGGCGCACGCTTGGGTCCATGGTGGTTTCCCACAGCTGATCCGGGTTCATCTCGCCCAGACCTTTGTATCGCTGGATGGTGTGACGCTTGGTGCTTTCGGCCATCAGCCAGTCCAGGGCTTCCTTGAACTCGGTGACCGATTTACGGCGTTCGCCACGCTGGATGTACGCGCCATCGTCGAGCAGGGTGCTCAGTTGAGCGCCCAGGGAAACAACCGTCTTGTAGTCGTTGCTGCCGAAGAAGTCGCGGTTGAAGGTGACGTAGTTGGACAGGCCGTGGGAGATCAGTTCGACCTCTGGCAGCCACACGCCACGCTCACGGTCTTCACGCAGGCTGGCCTTGTAGACCAGACCCGACTTCTCGACGGTGCGCAGACGCACTTCGTACTGGGCCAGCCAATCCTGCATCGCTGCGTGATCGGACAGTTGCTCCATGCTGACAGCCGGCAGGTAGATGAAGTGCTCGGTCAGTTCCTGTGGATACAGGCGCGACAGGCGCTTGAGGGTCTTCATCACCAGACGGAAGTCATTCACCAGACGCTCAAGGGCTTCGCCGGAGATTCCCGGTGCATCCTCGTTCAGGTGCAGGCTCGCATCTTCCAGGGCCGACTGCGTCATGTACTCTTCCATGGCGTCGTCGTCTTTGATGTATTGCTCTTGCTTGCCTTTCTTCACTTTGTACAGCGGCGGCTGAGCGATGTAGATGTAGCCACGCTCGATCAGCTCCGGCAACTGACGGAAGAAGAAGGTCAGCAGCAGGGTGCGGATGTGCGAACCGTCGACGTCAGCATCGGTCATGATGATGATGTTGTGATAGCGCAACTTGTCGATGTTGTACTCTTCGCGACCGATGCCGCAACCCAGCGCAGTGATCAAGGTGCCCACTTCCTGGGAAGAGATCATCTTGTCGAAGCGTGCCTTCTCGACGTTCAGGATTTTACCCTTGAGGGGCAGAATCGCCTGGGTCTTGCGGTTACGTCCCTGCTTGGCAGAGCCGCCCGCGGAGTCACCTTCCACGAGGTACAGTTCGGACAGGGCAGGGTCCTTTTCCTGGCAGTCGGCCAGTTTGCCCGGCAGGCCGGCGATGTCCAGCGCGCCCTTGCGACGGGTCATCTCGCGGGCCTTACGTGCCGCTTCACGGGCACGGGCCGCATCGATCATCTTGCCGACGACCAGCTTGGCTTCGTTCGGGTTTTCCAGCAGGAAGTCGGAGAAGTACTTGCCCATTTCCTGTTCGACCGCGGTCTTCACTTCGGAAGACACCAGCTTGTCTTTGGTCTGGGAGCTGAACTTCGGATCCGGCACTTTCACCGAAATGATCGCGGTCAGGCCTTCACGGGCGTCGTCACCGGTGGTGGCGACCTTGTGCTTCTTCGCCAGGCCTTCGGCTTCGATGTAGGTGTTCAGGTTACGCGTCAGCGCGGAACGGAAACCTACCAGGTGAGTACCGCCGTCGCGCTGCGGAATGTTGTTGGTAAAGCACAACAGGTTCTCGTTGAAGCTGTCGTTCCACTGCAGGGCGATTTCCACGCCGATGCCGTCTTCACGCTGGATGTTGAAGTGGAACACCTGGTTGACCGGGGTCTTGTTGGTGTTCAGGTATTCAACGAACGCACGCAGGCCGCCTTCGTATTTGAACAGCTCTTCCTTGCCGCTGCGCTCGTCCTTGAGGACGATACCGACACCGGAGTTGAGGAAGGACAGCTCACGAATCCGCTTGGCCAGGATGTCCCAACTGAAGTGGATGTTCTTGAAGGTTTCGCTCGAAGCCTTGAAGTGGATCTGTGTACCGGTGGTTTCGCTGTCGCCAACGATTTTCATCGGTTCTTGCGGAACACCGTGGACGTAAGTCTGTTCCCAGATCTTGCCGCTACGGCGAACGGTCAGGACCAGCTCTTCCGACAGGGCGTTAACTACCGACACACCCACACCGTGCAGACCGCCGGAAACCTTGTAGGAGTTGTCGTCGAATTTACCGCCGGCGTGCAGCACGGTCATGATGACCTCGGCTGCCGAAACGCCTTCTTCTTTGTGTACGTCTACCGGGATGCCACGGCCGTTGTCGCGAACGGTGATGGACTCATCCGGGTGGATGATGATGCTGATGTCGTCGCAGTAGCCGGCGAGCGCTTCGTCGATCGAGTTGTCGACCACCTCGAACACCATGTGGTGCAGGCCGCTGCCATCGTCGGTATCACCAATATACATACCGGGACGTTTGCGTACGGCATCCAGGCCTTTCAGCACTTTAATGCTCGTTGAGTCGTACGTATTTTCTTCGCTCAATGCCTTCACTCCCGATGGTCGTGGGTCTGGGTGATACGGCCCTGTTCCACGTGGAACAGAGCAACTGGCGTTTCCGTCTGCCAGCCTTCCCTCAATAATTCGTGATCTACACAGGTGATAAATACCTGGCAGCGTAAGTCTTCCAACAAGCGGCAAAGCGCGCGACGGTGGTGCTCGTCCAGCTCGGACGGCAAGTCATCCACCAGATAAATACACTGACCGCGTCGAGCCTGGCTGACCAGGTGCCCCTGGGCAATCCGTAATGCGCAAACCACCAACTTCTGCTGGCCACGGGACAAGATGTCCGCGGCGTTGTGCGCGCCCAGTCTGAGACGCAAATCAGCACGTTGTGGTCCGGCCTGGGTATGCCCCATTTGCTGGTCTCGCTGAAGAGACCCGGCAAGCACAGCGCTCAGTTCACGGTCCTTGTCCCAGCCGCGGTAATAGCTGAGCGTCAAGCCTTCAAGCTCAACCAGTTCGCTCAAGGTTTGTTCAAAGACTGGTTTCAAGGCTTTGATATAAGCGCGGCGGTATTCATCAATTTCAGCGCTGGCCTGACACAGTTCCCTGTCCCAAACCGCTTGCGAAACGGCGTCAAGTGTACCATGCCGCAGCCAAGAGTTTCTCTGGCGCAGGGCCTTCTGCAAGCGCTGCCAGGTTGACATGAAGCGCGGTTCCACGTGGAACACGCCCCAGTCGAGAAACTGTCGGCGAATCTTCGGCGCACCTTCCAGCAATCGAAAGCTGTCCGGATTGATCAGTTGCAGTGGCAGGATCTCTGCCAGTTGCGCGGCGCTACGCGCATTCTGCCCATCGATACGGATCTGGAATTCGCCTTGGCGATCCCGGGAAATTCCCAAGGCACTTTGCCCGCCCTCTGCCAGTTCAACCTGGCCAAAGACCGTACAGGCAAGCTGTTCGTATTGAATGACCGGCAACAGGCGGGTGCTGCGAAACGAACGGGCAAGCCCCAGCAGATGGATGGCTTCCAGAACACTGGTTTTGCCGCTGCCGTTGGCGCCGTAAAGAATATTGATGCGGGGGGAGGGGGAGAAGGTCACCGGGTGCAGATTGCGCACCGCGGTGACCGAGACGCGACTTAAGGACATCTAGCTTCTGCTGAGCATGATTACAGACGCATCGGCATGACAACGTAGGCCGAGTCGTCGTTATCCGATTCCTGCACCAGCGCGCTGCTGTTGGAGTCGGACAGGATCAGACGAACCTGCTCGGTGGTCATCACGCCCAGTACGTCGAGCAGGTAGCTCACGTTGAAGCCGATTTCCAGAGAGCCACCGTTGTATTCAACGCCCACTTCTTCTTCCGCTTCTTCCTGCTCCGGGTTGTTCGCCTGGATCTTCAGCTGACCACTGGCCAGTTGCAGACGGATACCACGGTATTTTTCGTTGGACAGAATCGCGGTACGGCTGAACGCTTCGCGCAGAGCCTGGCGATCGCCAAGAACCAGCTTGTCGCCGCCTTTCGGCAGAACGCGTTCGTAGTCCGGGAATTTGCCGTCGACCAGCTTGGAGGTGAAGGTGAATTCACCGGTGGTGGCACGGATGTGGTGCTGACCCAGCACGATGCTGACATTGCCGTCCGGCTCGGTGAGCAGGCGCGCCAGTTCGAGGATACCTTTGCGCGGCACGATGACCTGGTGACGATCCGGCTGGCCGATATCTGCCTGCATCGAGCACATGGCCAGACGGTGACCGTCGGTGGCTACGGCACGGATCACGCCGGCAGAGACTTCCAGCAGCATGCCGTTGAGGTAGTAACGCACGTCCTGCTGGGCCATGGCGAAGCTGGTGCGCTCGATCAGGCGACGCAGTTTGCTTTGCTCCAGGCTGCAGGTCAGCGAACCCGGGCCTTCTTCCACGGTAGGGAAATCGTTGGCCGGCAGAGTCGACAGGGTGAAGCGGCTACGGCCGGCCTTGACCACGAGCTTCTGCTCATCGACCTTGATGTCGATCAGCGCATCGTTCGGCAGGCTTTTGCAGATATCCATCAACTTGCGCGCCGGCACAGTGATGGAACCCGGATCCGCCGGCTCTTCGAGTTGAACACGACCGACCAGCTCGACTTCCAGGTCGGTACCGGTCAGCGACAATTGCTGGCCTTCGACAACCAGCAGCACGTTGGAGAGCACCGGCAAGGTCTGTCGGCGCTCAACGACGCCTGCGACCAGTTGCAGGGGTTTCAACAGGGCTTCGCGTTGAATGGTGAAATGCATGGTCTAGTCCCTTGCCTTAATTAGCTGCGCTGGTGTTCATCAAGTGGTCAGCGTACGCAGCAGGTTCTTGTAGTCCTCGCGGATGTCCGCGTCGGATTCCTTAAGTTCGTTGATCTTGCGGCATGCGTGCAAAACCGTCGTATGGTCGCGACCGCCAAACACATCGCCGATTTCCGGCAGGCTGTGGTTGGTCAGTTCCTTGGACAACGCCATGGCGACCTGTCGCGGACGAGCGACCGAACGCGAACGGCGTTTGGACAGCAAGTCGGAGATCTTGATCTTGTAGTACTCGGCGACGGTGCGCTGAATGTTATCCACAGAGACCAGTTTATCCTGCAACGCCAACAAGTCCTTCAGGGATTCGCGAATCAGCTCGATGGTGATATCGCGGCCCATGAAGTGCGAGTGGGCGATCACGCGTTTGAGCGCGCCTTCCAGCTCACGGACGTTGGAGCGAATACGTTGGGCAATGAAGAACGCGGCGTCGTGAGGCAGCTCGACCTTTGCCTGATCGGCCTTTTTCATCAGGATCGCCACGCGGGTTTCCAGCTCCGGTGGCTCGACCGCTACGGTCAGGCCCCAGCCAAAGCGGGATTTGAGGCGTTCTTCAAGGCCTTCGATTTCCTTCGGGTAGCGGTCACTGGTGAGAATGACCTGCTGGCCACCTTCGAGCAGCGCGTTGAAGGTGTGGAAAAACTCTTCCTGGGAACGCTCCTTGCGGGCGAAGAACTGAATGTCATCGATCAGCAACGCATCCACCGAACGGTAGAAGCGCTTGAACTCGTTGATCGCGTTCAGTTGCAGGGCCTTGACCATGTCCGCCACGAAACGCTCGGAATGCAGGTACACCACCTTGGCATTCGGGTTCTTCTTTAACAGGTGGTTACCCACAGCGTGCATCAAGTGGGTTTTACCCAGGCCGACGCCTCCATAAAGGAAGAGCGGGTTGTAACCATGCTTGGGATTGTCTGCCACCTGCCAGGCGGCGGCGCGCGCCAACTGGTTGGATTTACCTTCAACGAAATTCTCGAAGGTAAAGGTGCGGTTCAGGTAACTGGTGTGCTTGAGCGCACCTTCGACCTGCACGGTACGTTGCTCGGCACGAACCGGAGCCTGTTGCGAACTGGCGCCGGCCATCGGGTCGAAGCTGTCACGGGAAGGTTCTTCCTCGGTGACCTCGGCCACTTTTTGCGTGGCACGCTTGGTCGAAGTCGCGGCAGGTGCTGGCGGTGGCGGACTGGCGGGCGCTTGGGCAGCCTGGGCTTGGGAAGCCGCGGCAGCCAGTGGAGCATTTGGCGCGGCACGAGGTGCCGAACTGCGTTTGCTGCCTATTAATAAGGAAAGCGCAGGCGTCATGCCATTGCCGTGCTCATCGAGCAATTCGAGAACACGCCCCAGGTACTTTTCGTTGACCCAGTCCAGAACAAAACGATTGGGTGCATACACACGCAACTCGTCGCCTTCGGCTTCGACCTGTAGTGGACGGATCCAAGTGTTGAATTGTTGGGCAGGCAGCTCATCGCGCAGAAGCTCCACGCACTGCTGCCAAAGTTCCACTGACACGGATATCCCCTAAGTTGAAAGCCGGTGAGGCAAAAACAAGCGGCCATTGTAGCGACCAGACGCCGACTTATCCACACGTAGGTGGTTCATCGGCCAAGAAGAATCGCCGTGTTATACGCAAAAAAGACGACCAGTGGTCTGTGCATAAGCTCTGTGGATAACCGGGGTTAAAGTCATTGCACAAGTGGGGGCGAAACTCGGTGGATAACCAGCCTGTGGATAAACCAGCCTTCCACACACAGGTTATCCGACAGCGCAGCACAGGCTGAACACCGTTTTCCACTGTAGTTGTCATTCTCTGTACAGTAGGTAAAACATGGCCTGAATCGACTTATCCACAGAAGGGCGCGAGCCTAGCTTTTATAAGCTTTACAGAAAAGCTTTAAATACTTTCCTTTCTTATTTTTATATTTGCCGACGGTTCGTTCAGCGCAAAACGTCTGGAGATCTATTTATAAGGAAACGCTGGTTGGAAATTGACCTGAAGGCTTGCTTTCTCTAGAATCCCCGGTCTCTTAAAACGGGGGCCATTCCGGCCCGTTGTGGACGAACCAGGTAACACGACAATGAAACGTACTTTCCAACCAAGCACTATCAAACGCGCTCGTACCCACGGTTTCCGTGCTCGCATGGCTACCAAGAACGGCCGCGCAGTCCTGTCGCGTCGTCGCGCCAAAGGTCGTGCGCGTCTGGCAGTTTGATAAGCCGGCACTGGAGGTGAGTCAGGACTTCAGTCGGGAAAAGCGTCTGCTTACCCCCCGGCATTTCAAGGCAGTCTTTGACTCCCCTACCGGCAAGGTTCCGGGGAAAAATCTCCTGCTCCTTGCGCGCAACAACGATCTTGATCACCCCCGTCTCGGGTTGGTTATCGGGAAAAAGAGCGTAAAGCTCTCCGTCGAGCGCAATCGCCTCAAACGTCTGATGCGCGAATCGTTTCGCCTGAACCAGGATTCACTGGTCGGTTGGGACATCGTTATCGTCGCGCGCAAAGGTTTGGGTGACGTAGAAAACCCCGAATTGATTCAGCATTTCGGCAAACTCTGGAAACGTCTGGCTCGCAGTTCGCCGGTACCAGCAGTCAAAACCGAAACTGTAGGGGTAGACAGTCCAGATGCGTAAACTGGCACTCGTTCCGATCCAGTTTTATCGCTATGCCATTAGTCCTCTGATGGCCAGTCACTGTCGTTTCTACCCCAGTTGTTCCTGCTACGCGTTAGAAGCCATCGAAAATCATGGCCTTCTTCGCGGTGGCTGGCTGACCTTTCGTCGTTTAGGTCGCTGTCATCCGTGGAATCCCGGTGGTTATGACCCGGTTCCACCTATCCCTACCTCCCGTTCTTCTTCGATGGCCGAGTAATCATGGATATCAAACGCACGATCCTGATCGTCGCCCTGGCAATCGTGTCCTACGTTATGGTTCTTAAATGGAACCAGGACTATGGCCAGGCTGCCCTGCCGACTCAGAATGTTGCCACCAATACGACTGCATCGGGCCTGCCGGATACGGCTTCTGGCTCCAACGCTTCCGCCAGTGACGACATTCCACGTGCTGCAAGCGACACCAGCGCACCTGCCGAAACGCCGGTAGCTGTGAGCAAGGACCTCATCCAGATCAAAACGGATGTACTGGACCTGGCTATCGACCCACAAGGTGGCGATGTTGCCCAACTGACCCTGCCGCTGTATCCGCGTCGTCAGGATCACCCGGAAATTCCGTTCCAGCTGTTCGATAACGGCGGCGAACGTACTTATCTGGCGCAAAGTGGCCTGATCGGCAGCAACGGTCCGGATGCCAGTCCGGCCGGTCGCCCGGTTTACTCCGCGGAGAAGAAGGTTTTTCAACTGGCTGACGGTCAGGACCAATTGGTCGTGGACCTGAAGTTCAGCAAGGACGGCGTCAACTACATCAAGCGTTTCACCCTGAAACGCGGCCTGTACGACGTAACCGTTTCCTACCTGATCGATAACCAGAGCGCCCAGCCCTGGACTGGTGCGATGTTCGCCCAGTTGAAGCGTGACTCCAGCGCCGATCCTTCGTCGACCACGGCTACCGGCACCGCGACTTACCTGGGCGCTGCCCTGTGGACAAGTTCGGAGCCGTACAAGAAAGTGTCCATGAAGGACATGGACAAGGCACCGCTCAAAGAAACCGTCACCGGCGGTTGGGTTGCCTGGTTGCAGCACTACTTCGTGACCGCATGGATTCCGGCCAAGGGCGAAAACAACGTCGTCCAGACCCGTAAAGACAGCAAAGGCAACTACATCATTGGCTACACCGGCCCATCGATGAGTGTTGCACCGGGTGCCAAGGCAGAGACCAGCGCTGTTCTGTACGCCGGTCCGAAAAGCCAGGCCGTGCTGAAACAGTTATCCCCAGGCCTGGAACTGACGGTCGACTACGGCATTCTGTGGTTTATCGCCCAACCGATCTTCTGGTTGCTGCAACACATCCACGCCATTGTGGGTAACTGGGGCTGGTCGATCATCTTCCTGACCATGCTGATCAAAGGGATCTTCTTCCCGCTGTCGGCTGCCAGCTACAAATCCATGGCGCGCATGCGTGCAGTGGCACCGAAACTGGCCGCGCTGAAAGAGCAACATGGTGATGACCGGCAGAAAATGTCGCAAGCCATGATGGAGTTGTACAAGAAAGAGAAGATCAATCCGCTGGGTGGTTGCTTGCCAATCCTCGTGCAGATGCCGGTTTTCCTCTCGCTGTACTGGGTTCTGCTGGAAAGCGTCGAGATGCGTCAGGCGCCGTTCATGCTGTGGATTACTGACCTGTCGATCAAGGATCCGTTCTTCATTCTGCCGATCATCATGGGTGCAACCATGTTCATCCAGCAGCAGCTGAACCCGACTCCACCGGATCCGATGCAGGCCAAGGTCATGAAGCTGATGCCAATCATCTTCACCTTCTTCTTCCTGTGGTTCCCGGCGGGCCTGGTGCTGTACTGGGTAGTGAACAACTGCCTGTCGATCGCCCAACAGTGGTACATCACACGCAAGATCGAAGCGGCTACCAAAGCAGCTGCCTGATTTACACTGTGGATAACCACTCAAAACGCCCCCTAGTGGGGCGTTTTGCTATCTGTCACTTTTGTCTGGATACCGGTTTATGAGCGTTCCTCGTGAAACCATCGCCGCCGTCGCCACCGCTCAAGGTCGCGGTGGTGTAGGCATCGTGCGTATTTCCGGGCCGTTGGCCAGCGTTGCAGCCAAGGCCTTCAGTGGTCGCGAGCTCAAGCCGCGATTTGCCCACTATGGCCCGTTTCTCAGTGAAAACGACGAGGTGCTGGATCAGGGCATCGCACTGTATTTTCCTGGGCCAAACTCGTTCACCGGCGAAGATGTGCTGGAACTCCAGGGTCATGGCGGCCCGATCGTTCTGGATATGTTGCTCAAGCGCTGCCTGGAACTGGGTTGCCGTCTCGCCCGACCGGGGGAATTCAGTGAGCGCGCCTTCCTCAATGACAAACTGGACCTTGCTCAGGCCGAGGCGATTGCCGACCTGATTGAAGCCAGTTCCACCCAGGCTGCGCGAAACGCATTGCGCTCCCTGCAGGGGGCTTTTTCATCACGTGTGCATAACCTCACCGAGCAACTGATCGGCCTTCGAATCTATGTCGAAGCGGCCATCGACTTCCCGGAAGAGGAAATCGACTTCCTCGCCGATGGCCACGTCCTGAGCATGCTCGACAAAGTGCGCGACGAGTTATCCACCGTCATGCGCGAAGCCGGGCAGGGCGCCTTGCTGCGAGACGGTATGACCGTGGTCATTGCCGGTCGTCCGAATGCCGGTAAATCCAGCCTGCTCAATGCACTGGCCGGGCGTGAGGCGGCGATCGTGACCGAAATCGCCGGCACCACCCGGGATGTGCTTCGGGAACATATCCACATCGATGGCATGCCGCTGCACGTGGTGGATACCGCCGGTCTGCGCGATACCGATGACCATGTGGAAAAAATCGGCGTCGAGCGAGCCTTGAAAGCCATCGGCGAAGCGGATCGGGTGCTGCTGGTGGTCGACGCCACGGCACCGGAAGCCCTCGATCCGTTCGCACTCTGGCCGGAATTTCTCGAAATCCGTCCAGATCCCGCGAAAGTGACCCTGATCCGCAATAAGGCCGACCTTACGGGCGAAGCCATTGCCCTGGAGGTCAGCGACGATGGCCACGTCACCATCAGCCTGAGCGCCAAGTCCGGTGGTGTCGGCCTGGAGCTGCTGCGCGATCACCTGAAGGCCTGCATGGGCTACGAACAAACGTCCGAAAGCAGTTTCAGTGCTCGCCGGCGACACTTGGAGGCGCTAGGTCATGCCAGTGCCGCTCTCGAACATGGTCGCGCCCAATTGACCCTGGCTGGTGCTGGCGAATTGTTGGCCGAGGATTTGCGCCAGGCTCAGCAATCCCTGGGAGAAATCACCGGCGCCTTCAGCTCTGACGATCTGTTGGGGCGGATTTTCTCCAGCTTCTGCATCGGCAAGTAGCCCTCCAGTTGTTCACAGACAGGCCATTCGCGCCTGTCTGCTCCCTCCTTTTCTGAATAAACCTTCCAGTGCTGGGCGGACTTTGTCTGCCTGAGCGGAATTCCTGCACCTGAATTTCGCGCAAACGGGGCTTTTCTGTGGATTAAGCCCTGTGAATAACCACCGCTAAGGTCAGTTGATAACAGGGCCCGAAAACTGAACATAACCGCCTCTGTGGATAACAGCCCCTTTCATCCACAGGCTTACACCGGTTATCCAAGGGCCTCATTGGCACATGAACACAGGGTTTTGAATCTCTGTACACATTGAAAACAAAGGGCTGTGTTAATCTATCCACAGAAAGGCATGTGCATAGAAATAAACATAAAAACAAAGATTTAATAAATTTCTCTCTTTTTAATTTCTATAACTCCGACTTTTCCACAGCTGGTTAAATTTTGTGCAAAGGGTTCTTTAGGAAGGGCGAAGTCCCTATACTTGTCGACCAGGTCCGAAAACCTGAGCTCAAACTATTCCTGAATTACCTACTTAAGCAGGCACGAGGTGCGTGGTGGATTTCCCTTCCCGTTTTGAAGTGATCGTCATCGGCGGCGGTCATGCCGGTACCGAGGCAGCACTGGCCTCAGCACGTATGGGGGTTAAAACCCTGTTGCTGACGCATAACGTGGAAACCCTCGGTGCCATGAGTTGCAACCCGGCCATTGGCGGGATCGGCAAAAGCCACCTGGTCAAGGAAATCGACGCCCTCGGTGGCGCGATGGCCATCGCTACCGATAAAGGCGGTATCCAGTTTCGCGTGTTGAACAGCCGTAAAGGCCCCGCTGTGCGAGCAACCCGCGCACAGGCAGACCGGGTTCTGTACAAGGCCGCTGTCCGCGAAATCCTGGAAAACCAGCCGAACCTGTGGATATTTCAACAGGCTGCAGACGATCTGATCGTCGAGCAGGAACAAGTCCGTGGTGTTGTCACCCAAATGGGCCTGCGGTTCCTCGCGGATTCGGTGGTGTTGACCACCGGCACGTTCCTCGGTGGACTTATCCACATCGGTTTGCAGAATTTTTCTGGCGGTCGCGCCGGTGATCCACCATCGATAGCTCTGGCTCACCGTCTGCGTGAGCTGCCATTGCGTGTGGGTCGTTTGAAAACCGGTACTCCGCCGCGTATCGACAGCCGGTCTGTGGATTTCTCGGTGATGACCGAACAACCGGGCGATACGCCGATCCCGGTGATGTCGTTCATGGGCAACAAGGAACAGCATCCACAGCAGGTCAGTTGCTGGATTACCCACACGAATGCGCGCACCCACGAAATCATCGCCGCGAACCTCGACCGTTCGCCGATGTATTCCGCTGCCGGTGAGATCGAAGGCATCGGCCCGCGTTACTGCCCGTCAATCGAAGACAAGATCCATCGCTTTGCCGACAAGCAAAGCCACCAGGTCTTCATCGAACCGGAAGGCCTGACGACAAACGAGCTGTATCCGAACGGGATATCCACATCCCTGCCGTTCGACGTGCAACTGCAGATCGTGCAATCGATTCGCGGCATGGAAAACGCACACATCGTGCGACCGGGCTACGCCATCGAGTACGACTACTTCGACCCGCGTGACCTGAAGTACAGTCTGGAAACCAAAGTCATCGGCGGCCTGTTCTTCGCCGGGCAAATCAACGGCACCACCGGTTACGAAGAAGCCGGTGCCCAGGGTCTGCTGGCCGGAACCAACGCTGCACTGCGTGCACAGGGCAAAGAAGCCTGGTGCCCGCGTCGCGACGAGGCCTACATCGGCGTATTGGTCGACGACCTGATTACCCTCGGTACCCAAGAGCCGTACCGGATGTTCACGTCCCGTGCCGAATACCGTCTGATCCTGCGTGAAGACAACGCCGACCTGCGCCTGACCGAAAAAGGCCGCGAACTGGGCCTGGTGGATGACGTGCGCTGGGCGGCTTTCTGCAAAAAACGCGAAAGCATCGAACTGGAAGAGCAGCGTCTGAAAAGCACCTGGGTTCGCCCAGGTACAGAACAAGGCGATGCCATCTCCGAAAAATTCGGCACGCCGCTGACTCACGAATACAACCTGCTCAATCTCTTGAGCCGTCCGGAAATCGACTACGCTGGTCTGATCGAAGTGACCGGTGGCGGGGCAGAAGATCCACAGGTTGCCGAGCAGGTCGAGATCAAGACCAAGTACGCCGGTTACATCGATCGTCAACAGGACGAAATCGCCCGCTTGCGAGCCAGCGAGGACACCAAACTGCCTGTGGATATCGATTACACGAATATTTCCGGTCTCTCCAAAGAGATCCAGAGCAAGCTCGGTGCGACCCGTCCAGAGACTTTGGGCCAGGCCTCGCGTATCCCGGGCGTAACGCCGGCAGCCATTTCGCTGTTGATGATTCATTTGAAAAAACGCGGCGCGGGCCGTCAGTTGGAGCAAAGCGCTTGAGTTCGTTGGTCACTTCGCAACATGCAGAAGAGTTATCCACAGGTGCCCGCCAGCTTGGCGTCACGCTGACAGAAGCCCAGCACGCGCAATTGCTGGGTTATCTGGCCCTGTTGATCAAATGGAACAAGGCTTACAACCTCACCGCCGTGCGTGATCCGGACGAAATGGTGTCCCGTCATCTGCTCGACAGTCTGAGCGTGATGTCATTCATCGAAAACGGACGCTGGCTCGACGTCGGCAGCGGCGGCGGCATGCCTGGCATCCCGCTGGCCATCCTGTTTCCAGATTCCCAGGTGACATGCCTGGATAGCAACGGCAAGAAAACCCGCTTTCTGACTCAGGTCAAACTCGAACTCAAACTGGATAACCTGCAAGTTATCCACAGTCGCGTCGAAGCGTTCCAGCCTGCCCAGCCATTCAACGGGATCATTTCCCGTGCGTTCAGCAGCATGGAAAACTTCAGCAACTGGACTCGCCACCTCGGCGATAACGAAACACGCTGGCTGGCAATGAAGGGCGTTCATCCGGCCGATGAGCTGGTAGCATTGCCGGCAGACTTCCACCTCGATAGCGAACACGCCCTGGCCGTACCTGGTTGCCAAGGCCAACGCCATCTGCTGATACTGCGCCGCACGGCATGATTGGGAACACAAGCAAGAATGGCTAAGGTATTCGCGATAGCGAACCAAAAGGGTGGCGTGGGTAAAACCACCACCTGCATCAACCTCGCAGCATCCCTGGTCGCGACCAAGCGCCGGGTGCTGTTGATCGACCTTGATCCACAGGGCAACGCCACCATGGGTAGCGGTGTGGATAAACATGGCCTGGAAAACTCGGTCTACGACCTGCTGATCGGCGAATGTGATCTGGCCCAGGCCATGCACTTCTCTGAACACGGTGGTTACCAGTTGTTGCCGGCCAACCGCGACCTCACCGCGGCCGAAGTGGTGCTGCTGGAAATGCAGATGAAGGAAAGCCGTCTGCGCAGCGCGCTGGCGCCGATCCGGGAAAACTACGATTACATCCTGATCGACTGCCCGCCGTCGCTGTCGATGCTGACCCTCAATGCACTGGTTGCCGCCGACGGGGTAATTATCCCCATGCAGTGCGAGTACTTCGCACTCGAAGGCTTGAGCGACCTTGTGGATAACATCAAGCGTATCGCTGAACTGCTGAACCCGAACCTCAAGGTCGAAGGCCTGTTGCGTACGATGTACGACCCGCGCCTGAGCCTGATGAACGATGTCTCGGCGCAGCTCAAGGAACACTTCGGCGAGCAGCTCTACGACACCGTCATTCCGCGCAACATCCGTCTGGCCGAAGCACCAAGCTACGGCATGCCGGCGCTGGCGTACGACAAAGCATCGCGAGGCGCCGTTGCCTATCTGGCATTGGCGGGCGAAATGGTTCGTCGTCAACGAAAAAACTCACGCATCGCCGCAGCTCAGGCAACTTAAGGAATCCCCATGGCCGTCAAGAAACGAGGTCTCGGACGTGGACTGGATGCTCTGTTGAGTGGTCCGACTGTCAGCTCGCTGGAAGAACAAGCGGCGCAAGCCGATCAGCGTGAGCTGCAACACCTTCCCCTGGATCTGCTCCAGCGCGGCAAATACCAGCCGCGACGTGACATGGACCCACAGGCGCTCGAGGAGCTGGCGCAGTCGATCAAGGCCCAGGGCGTCATGCAGCCCATCGTGGTTCGCCCGATCGGCAGCGGCCGTTTTGAAATCATTGCCGGTGAACGCCGCTGGCGCGCCAGCCAGCAAGCCGGGAAGGAAACCATCCCGGCGATGGTGCGCGACGTACCCGATGAAACCGCGATCGCCATCGCCCTGATCGAGAACATCCAGCGCGAAGACCTGAATCCGATTGAAGAAGCGGTAGCCCTGCAGCGCTTGCAGCAGGAATTCCAGCTGACCCAGCAACAGGTTGCAGAAGCCGTGGGCAAGTCCCGGGTGACCGTGGCCAACCTGCTGCGCCTGATTTCCTTGCCGGAAGTCATCAAGACCATGTTGTCCCACGGCGACCTGGAAATGGGTCATGCCCGTGCTTTGCTCGGTTTGCCGGACAATCAACAGGTTGAAGGGGCGCGACATGTTGTCGCACGCGGGCTGACCGTGCGCCAAACCGAGGCACTCGTCCGCCAGTGGTTGAGTGGCAAACCGGAGCCTGTCGAACCGGCAAAACCAGACCCGGATATCGCCCGTCTCGAACAGCGCCTGGCCGAGCGCCTAGGCTCTGCGGTGCAGATTCGCCACGGTAAGAAGGGTAAAGGGCAGTTAGTGATTGGATATAACTCCCTGGATGAACTACAAGGTGTACTCGCACATATTCGCTGAAACATTTCCTCATGTAGCGCGCAATCGGAAATCACTACCTGACAGTTGAATAGGGGCCGAACCGCCCCTATACTCTGCGCGCATTTTGTCGGCACAAATTATGCCAAGTTATTGAATTTCGGCAGCCGGCCATTGGAGAGTAAAAGTGATGGAAACCCGCACGCCAAACCGCTTGCCATTCCATCGCCTGGCAGTTTTTCCGGTGTTAATGGCTCAATTTGTCGTTCTGCTCATTGCCGCTTTGGCGCTCTGGCAACGGTATGGAGTCGTTGCCGGGTACTCGGGACTTTGCGGAGGCCTGATAGCCTTGCTTCCCAATGTTTATTTCGCTCACAGGGCATTTCGGTTTTCCGGCGCCCGGGCAGCTCAAGCCATCGTCCGGTCATTTTATGCCGGCGAGGCGGGCAAACTGATTTTGACGGCGGTGCTTTTTGCATTGACGTTCGCAGGTGTGAAGCCATTGGCGCCGCTAGCTGTATTCGGCGTCTTCGTGCTGACCCAACTGGTCAGCTGGTTCGCTCCCCTGCTGATGAGAACAAGACTTTCGAGACCTTAGGGCGTTTGAGGCAACCATGGCAGAAACAACCGCTTCGGGCTATATCCAGCACCACTTGCAGAACCTGACCTTCGGTCAGCACCCTACCGGCGGCTGGGGCTTTGCCCACACCGCAGCAGAAGCCAAGGAAATGGGCTTCTGGGCTTTCCACGTCGATACTCTCGGCTGGTCGATCGCATTGGGTCTGATCTTCGTTCTTCTTTTCCGCATGGCGGCCAAGAAAGCGACTTCCGGTCAGCCAGGTGCTTTGCAGAACTTCGTTGAAGTTTTGGTCGAATTCGTCGATGGCAGCGTGAAAGACAGCTTCCATGGCCGTAGCCCGGTGATTGCACCGCTGGCACTGACCATCTTCGTCTGGGTGTTCCTGATGAACGCCGTCGACCTGGTACCGGTCGACTGGATTCCTCAGCTGGCCATCCTGATCTCCGGCGACCACCACATCCCGTTCCGCGCCGTGTCGACCACCGACCCGAACGCTACCCTGGCCATGGCCTTCACGGTGTTCGCGCTGATCATTTTCTACAGCATCAAGATCAAGGGCCTCGGCGGCTTCATCGGCGAGCTGACCCTGCACCCGTTCGGCAGCAAGAACATCTTCGTTCAAGCCCTGCTGATCCCGGTGAACTTCCTGCTGGAATTCGTGACCCTGATCGCCAAGCCGATCTCCCTGGCTCTGCGTCTGTTCGGCAACATGTATGCCGGTGAGCTGGTCTTCATTCTGATTGCTGTGATGTTCGGCAGCGGTCTGCTCTGGCTCAGCGGCCTGGGCGTTGTTCTGCAGTGGGCGTGGGCTGTGTTCCACATCCTGATCATCACCCTGCAGGCGTTCATCTTCATGATGCTGACCATCGTCTACCTGTCGATGGCACACGAAGAAAACCATTAAGACCAGTTTCGACTAGTCTGATGTCCCTCCCCGCTAAACGGGAGGGGGCTCTTAACGGGGCCTCTGAAACGATTTGTTTTACCGCTTTAAATTAAAAAAACCTAAACCATACGACGTAAAAGTCGGGAGGAAAGATGGAAACTGTAGTTGGTCTAACCGCTATCGCTGTTGCACTGTTGATCGGCCTGGGCGCACTGGGTACCGCAATTGGTTTCGGCCTGCTGGGCGGCAAGTTCCTGGAAGGCGCAGCGCGTCAGCCAGAAATGGTTCCAATGCTGCAAGTTAAAATGTTCATCGTTGCCGGTCTGCTCGACGCCGTAACCATGATCGGTGTTGGTATCGCTCTGTTCTTCACCTTTGCGAACCCGTTCGTTGGTCAAATCGCTGGCTAATTACTCGGATCTTCCGGGTAATTTGGTGTGATGGACAACGTAACTGCGAGGTGTTGGCGTGAACATTAATGCGACCCTGATTGGCCAGTCCGTTGCGTTCCTGATTTTTGTACTGTTCTGCATGAAGTTCGTATGGCCTCCGGTCATCACGGCACTGCACGAACGTCAAAAGAAGATCGCTGATGGTCTGGACGCTGCCAGCCGAGCAGCTCGCGACCTGGAGTTGGCCCAAGAGAAAGCGGGTCAGCAACTGCGCGAAGCGAAAGCTCAGGCAGCTGAAATCATCGAGCAAGCCAAGAAACGCGGTACCCAGATTGTCGACGAAGCCCGTGAACAGGCTCGCGTCGAAGCTGACCGTGTGAAGGCTCAGGCTCAGGCCGAGATCGAACAGGAACTGAACAGCGTCAAAGACGCGCTGCGCGCCCAAGTGGGTAGCCTGGCCGTTGGCGGTGCTTCGAAGATCCTGGGCAAGGCAATCGATCAAAACGCGCACGCAGAGCTGGTTAACCAACTGGCTGCTGAAATCTAAGCGAGGGCGATCATGGCAGAACTGACCACGTTGGCCCGACCTTACGCTAAGGCGGCCTTCGAGCACGCTCAGGCCCACCAGCAACTGGCCAATTGGTCAGCCATGCTCGGCCTGGCTGCAGCGGTGTCGGAAGACGACACCATGCAGAGCGTGCTCAAGGCCCCGCGACTGACGAGCGCAGAAAAGGCCGCCACGTTCATTGACGTGTGCGGCGACAAGTTCGATGCCAAGGCACAGAATTTCATCCACGTTGTTGCCGAAAACGAGCGCCTCCTGCTTCTGCCGGAGATCGCCGCTCTGTTCGACCTGTACAAGGCCGAGCAAGAGAAATCGGTAGACGTAGAAGTGACCAGTGCTTTCGCATTGAACCAAGAACAGCAAGACAAACTCGCCAAGGTTCTCAGTGCACGACTCAACCGGGAAGTGCGCCTGCAAGTCGAGGAAGATTCATCCCTTATTGGGGGTGTTGTCATCCGCGCCGGCGACCTGGTTATCGATGGCTCGATTCGCGGCAAAATCGCGAAACTTGCCGAAGCATTGAAATCTTGAGTTTGAAGGGGCAGCAGAGCAATGCAGCAACTCAATCCTTCCGAAATAAGTGAAATTATCAAGGGCCGCATCGACAATCTCGATGTGACCTCCCAAGCCCGTAACGAAGGCACTGTCGTCAGCGTATCTGACGGCATCGTGCGGATTCACGGTCTGGCCGACGTTATGTCCGGCGAGATGATCGAGTTTCCGGGCGGCGTCTACGGTATGGCCCTCAACCTGGAGCAAGACTCCGTAGGTGCCGTTATTTTGGGCGCATACCAGTCTCTGGCTGAAGGCATGAGCGCCAAGTGCACCGGCCGTATCCTGGAAGTTCCGGTTGGTAAGGAACTGCTGGGTCGCGTAGTCGATGCACTGGGTAACCCGGTTGACGGCAAAGGTCCGCTGAACAACACCCAGACCGACGCGGTCGAGAAAGTTGCTCCAGGCGTGATCTGGCGTAAGTCGGTAGACCAGCCTGTACAGACTGGCTACAAGGCTGTCGATGCCATGATCCCTGTCGGCCGTGGCCAGCGTGAGCTGATCATCGGTGACCGTCAGATCGGTAAAACCGCTCTGGCGATCGACGCGATCATCAACCAGAAAGACAGCGGCATTTTCTGCGTCTACGTAGCCATCGGTCAGAAGCAATCGACCATCGCCAACGTGGTTCGCAAGCTGGAAGAAAACGGCGCACTGAAAAACACGATCATCGTGGCTGCCAGTGCTTCGGAATCTCCTGCGCTGCAATACCTGGCACCGTATGCCGGTTGCACCATGGGTGAATTCTTCCGCGACCGCGGTGAAGACGCGCTGATCGTTTATGACGATCTGTCCAAGCAAGCAGTGGCTTACCGCCAGATCTCCCTGCTGCTGCGCCGTCCACCAGGCCGTGAAGCTTACCCAGGCGACGTGTTCTATCTCCACTCCCGTCTGCTGGAGCGCGCATCCCGCGTTTCGGAAGAGTACGTAGAGAAGTTCACCAACGGCGCAGTGACCGGCAAAACCGGTTCCCTGACCGCACTGCCGATCATCGAAACCCAGGCTGGCGACGTTTCCGCGTTCGTTCCGACCAACGTGATTTCCATCACCGACGGTCAGATCTTCCTGGAATCGGCCATGTTCAACTCGGGCATCCGTCCTGCAGTGAACGCCGGTGTTTCGGTATCCCGTGTGGGTGGTGCCGCTCAGACCAAGATCATCAAGAAGCTGTCCGGTGGTATCCGTACCGCTCTGGCTCAGTACCGTGAACTGGCGGCATTCGCCCAGTTCGCTTCTGACCTGGACGAAGCGACCCGTAAGCAACTTGAGCATGGTCAGCGCGTTACCGAGCTGATGAAGCAGAAGCAATACGCGCCAATGTCGATCGCCGACATGTCGCTGTCGCTGTATGCCGCTGAGCGTGGGTTCCTGACTGACGTTGAAATCACCAAAGTCGGCAGCTTCGAGCAAGCGCTGATTGCTTACTTCAACCGCGATCACGCCGAATTGATGGCGAAGATCAACGTGAAGGGTGACTTCAATGACGAAATCGATGGCGGCCTGAAAGCCGGTATCGAGAAGTTCAAGGCCACCCAAACCTGGTAAGCCGCAGCGGGAGTCGCAAGGCTCCCGCTTGCTAACCTGATAGGTGTTACATGGCAGGCGCAAAAGAGATTCGCAGTAAGATTGCGAGCATCAAAAGCACGCAAAAGATTACCAGCGCCATGGAAAAAGTGGCGGTCAGCAAAATGCGCAAGGCACAAATGCGCATGGCTGCTAGCCGTCCTTATGCGGAGCGCATCCGCCAGGTTATTGGCCATCTGGCCAACGCTAACCCGGAATATCGCCACCCGTTCATGATCGACCGTGAAGTAAAGCGCGTCGGTTATGTCGTAGTGAGCAGTGACCGTGGTCTGTGTGGTGGCTTGAACACCAACCTGTTCAAGGCTTTGGTCAAGGACATGGCGGTAAACCGCGAAAACGGCGTCGAGATCGATCTGTGTGTAGTTGGTAGCAAGGGTGCGGCTTTCTTCCGCAACTTCGGCGGTAACGTCGTTGCAGCTATCAGCCACCTGGGTGAAGAGCCGTCGATCAATGATCTGATCGGCAGCGTCAAGGTGATGCTGGATGCCTACCTGGACGGCCGTATTGACCGCCTGTCCGTGGTGTCCAACAAGTTCATCAACACCATGACACAACAGCCTACCGTGGAGCAGTTGATTCCACTGGTGGCAACCCCGGATCAAGAACTCAAGCACCACTGGGACTATCTCTACGAACCGGATGCCAAGGAGCTGCTCGACGGCTTGATGGTCCGTTACGTGGAGTCGCAGGTCTACCAGGCGGTGGTCGAGAACAACGCGGCTGAGCAAGCTGCGCGGATGATCGCGATGAAGAACGCTACCGACAACGCCGGTGATTTGATCAGCGATTTGCAGCTGGTCTACAACAAGGCGCGTCAGGCTGCGATCACCCAAGAGATCTCGGAAATCGTCGGCGGCGCTGCCGCGGTTTAACGGTTCAAATATTCAGAGGATCCAGCTATGAGTAGCGGACGTATCGTTCAAATCATCGGCGCCGTTATCGACGTGGAATTTCCACGCGACAGCGTACCGAGCATCTACAACGCGCTGAAAGTACAAGGCGCGGACACTACCCTGGAAGTTCAGCAACAGCTGGGCGACGGCGTAGTTCGTACCATTGCGATGGGTTCCACCGAAGGCTTGAAGCGCGGTCTGGACGTTGTCGACTCTGGCGCTGCCATCTCCGTACCGGTCGGTAAAGCGACCCTGGGCCGGATCATGGACGTACTGGGCAACCCGATTGACGAAGCTGGTCCAATCGACACCGAAGAGCGCTGGGGCATTCACCGTCCTGCGCCATCCTTCGCTGAACAAGCGGGCGGCAACGACCTGCTGGAAACCGGCATCAAGGTTATCGACCTGGTTTGCCCGTTCGCCAAGGGCGGTAAAGTCGGTCTGTTCGGTGGTGCCGGTGTAGGCAAAACCGTAAACATGATGGAACTGATCCGTAACATCGCCATCGAGCACAGCGGTTATTCCGTGTTCGCCGGTGTGGGTGAGCGTACTCGTGAGGGTAACGACTTCTACCACGAGATGAAGGACTCCAACGTTCTGGACAAAGTGGCACTGGTTTACGGTCAGATGAACGAGCCGCCGGGAAACCGTCTGCGCGTAGCCCTGACTGGCCTGACCATGGCCGAGAAGTTCCGTGACGAAGGTAACGACGTTCTGCTGTTCGTCGACAACATCTATCGTTACACCCTGGCCGGTACCGAAGTATCCGCACTGCTGGGCCGTATGCCTTCGGCAGTAGGTTACCAGCCGACCCTGGCTGAAGAGATGGGCGTGCTGCAAGAGCGCATCACTTCGACCAAGCAAGGTTCGATTACTTCGATCCAGGCCGTATACGTACCAGCGGACGACTTGACTGACCCGTCGCCAGCGACCACGTTTGCTCACTTGGACGCCACCGTCGTTCTGTCCCGTGACATCGCTTCCCTGGGTATCTACCCGGCGGTAGACCCACTGGACTCGACTTCGCGTCAGCTGGACCCGAACGTGATCGGCAACGACCACTACGAAACCGCTCGCGGTGTTCAGTACGTGCTGCAGCGTTACAAAGAACTGAAGGACATCATTGCGATCCTGGGTATGGACGAGCTGTCGGAAGCCGACAAGCAGTTGGTAAACCGTGCTCGTAAGATCCAGCGTTTCTTGTCGCAGCCGTTCTTCGTGGCTGAAGTCTTCACCGGTGCATCGGGTAAATACGTTTCCCTGAAAGACACCATTGCTGGCTTCAAAGGCATCCTCAACGGTGACTACGACCACCTGCCAGAACAAGCGTTCTACATGGTTGGCGGCATCGAAGAAGCGATCGAGAAAGCCAAGAAACTGTAATCCCGGCGCCCGGCAACGGGCGCTAATTTAGGTTGAGGCAATCAGATGGCTATGACAGTCCATTGCGATATCGTCAGCGCGGAAGGAGAAATCTTTTCCGGTCTGGTCGAGATGGTGATTGCGCACGGTGCACTGGGTGATCTTGGTATCGCCCTGGGTCACGCGCCGCTGATCACTAATCTGAAGCCAGGTCCGATCCGCCTGGTCAAGCAGGGCGGGGAAGAGGAGGTGTATTACATCTCCGGTGGTTTCCTCGAGGTTCAGCCGAACATGGTCAAGGTTCTTGCCGACACCGTGCAACGTGCTGCCGACCTGGACGAAGCCGCAGCTTTGGAAGCCGTTAAGGCTGCCGAGAAAGCCCTGCATGAGCGAGGCGCGGAATTCGATTACGGTTCTGCTGCCGCACGTCTGGCCGAGGCTGCAGCTCAGCTGCGCACCGTCCAGCAGATCCGCAAAAAGTTCGGCCACTAAGGCCGCTCTTGTTGTGTGATTGATTAAAAAGGGTAGCCTCGGCTACCCTTTTTTCTTTTCCGATTTTTACAACCCGGTCGCAGCCGCTGACCACCCAGGATTGGTAGCCAGTCATGTCTCTCGAAATCGTTATTCTCGCTGCTGGCCAAGGCACGCGTATGCGTTCTGCTTTGCCGAAAGTTTTGCACCCGATTGCCGGCAACTCCATGCTCGGTCATGTTATCCACAGCGCCCGGCAACTTGATCCACAGCGCATTCATGTGGTGATCGGCCATGGCGCCGATGCCGTACGCGAACGCCTGGCGGCGGATGACCTGAACTTCGTCCTGCAGGATAAACAGCTGGGCACCGGTCACGCCGTTGCTCAGGCAGTGCCGTTCATTCAGTCCGACACCGTGCTGGTGCTCTACGGCGATGTGCCGTTGATCGAAGTCGAAACCCTGCAGCGCCTGCTCAAGCAGGTGGGGCCGCAGCAGTTGGGCTTGCTGACCGTCGAACTGGATGACCCGACCGGTTACGGCCGTATTGTTCGTGATGCCGCTGGCAAGGTTGCGGCCATCGTCGAACAGAAAGATGCCAATGACGCCGAACGCCAGATCACCGAAGGCAATACCGGCATTCTGGCGCTGCCTTTTGCCCGCCTTGGCGACTGGATGAGCCGTCTCTCCAACAACAACGCCCAGGGTGAGTACTACCTGACTGATATCATTGCTATGGCAGTGAGCGATGGTCTGGTGGTGGCCACCGAGCAACCGCACGACGCCATGGAAGTGCAGGGCGCCAACGACCGCAAGCAGCTTTCCGAACTGGAGCGGCATTATCAATTGCGCGCCGGTCGCCGTTTGATGGCTCAAGGTGTGACGCTGCGCGATCCGGCTCGTTTTGACATTCGTGGTGAAGTCACGGTCGGGCGCGACGTACTCATCGACATCAACGTGATTCTCGAAGGCAAGGTCGTCATTGAGGATGACGTGGTAATCGGCCCGAACTGCGTGATCAAGGACAGTACCCTGCGCAAAGGCGTGGTCATCAAGGCCAACAGCCATATCGAAGGTGCCATTCTGGGTGAAGCCAGCGATGCCGGTCCGTTCGCTCGTCTGCGTCCAGGTACAGTGCTCGAAGCCCGCGCGCATGTGGGTAACTTCGTCGAGCTGAAAAACGCCCACCTCGGCGAAGGCGCCAAGGCCGGTCACCTGACTTACCTGGGCGATGCCGAAGTGGGCGCGCGCACCAACATCGGTGCCGGCACCATCACCTGCAACTACGACGGCGCCAACAAGTGGAAAACCGTGTTGGGCGAGGATGTGTTCATTGGTTCCAACAACTCGTTGGTAGCGCCTGTGGATATCCAGTCCGGTGCTACCACAGCGGCCGGTTCGACCATTACCTCGACTGTGGATAAGTCCCAGTTGGCGATTGGGCGCGCTCGCCAGAAGAACATCGATGGCTGGAAGCGGCCGGAGAAGATCAAGAAGGGCTGAGTTATCCACAACTCCCTTGTGTAGGAGCGAGCTTGCTCGCGATGGACGTCAACGATGACGAGGTCAGTCTGAACAAAAGCAGCGTCCTTAAGTCCATCGCGAGCAAGCTCGCTCCTACAAAGGGTTATCCACAGCTCTTTTTATCGCATTGCGCTTGACGAAGTTTCGCTGATAGGTTTTGATTGCTTCCGCTATCTTTCGAATCGAAACTTACCAGCTCATGTCGAAGCGCAACACACCTCAACGTCGTCACAACATCCTCGCCTTGCTCAATCAGCAGGGCGAAGTCAGTGTGGATGAGTTGGCCAAGCGCTTCGAAACGTCGGAAGTTACGATCCGCAAGGATCTGGCGGCACTTGAAAGCAATGGTCTGTTGCTGCGTCGTTACGGCGGGGCGATCACCATGCCTCAGGAACTGGTGGCCGACCTCGGTCAGCCGGTTTCCAAGTACAAACAAGCCATCGCCCGTGCCGCCGTCGCGCGGATTCGCGAGCATGCGCGCATCATTATCGACAGTGGCAGCACCACCGCCTCCATGATCCCGGAACTCGGGCAGCAACCCGGTCTGGTGGTGATGACCAACTCGCTGCACGTCGCCAATGCCCTGAGCGAACTTGAGCACGAACCGGTGCTGTTGATGACCGGTGGCACCTGGGACCCGCATTCCGAGTCCTTTCAGGGGCAGGTCGCCGAGCAGGTACTACGCTCCTACGATTTCGACCAGCTGTTTATCGGCGCCGATGGCATCGATCTGCTTCGCGGTACAACCACCTTCAACGAACTGCTCGGACTGAGCCGGGTCATGGCCGAAGTCGCCCGCGAAGTGGTCGTGATGGTGGAGGCCGACAAGATCGGCCGCAAGATTCCCAACCTGGAACTGCCCTGGAGCAGCGTCCATACCCTTATTACCGATGAACGCCTGCCACTTGAGGCTCGCGATCAGATTCAGGCCCGCGGCATCACTTTGATTTGCGCGGCTGTCAGTCAGGAGAAATAGCATGTGTGGAATTGTCGGCGCAGTCGCAGAACGTAACATCACCGCCATCCTCGTCGAAGGCCTGAAACGCCTCGAATACCGTGGGTATGACAGCGCTGGCGTGGCGGTCTACACCAACGATGAAAAACTCGAGCGCCTGCGTCGCCCGGGCAAGGTCAGTGAGCTGGAGCAGGCATTGACCACCGAGCCGCTGGTCGGTCGTCTGGGCATCGCCCACACGCGCTGGGCCACCCACGGTGCACCGTGCGAACGCAATGCACACCCGCATTTCTCCGGTGACCTGTCAGTGGTGCACAACGGCATCATCGAAAACCACGAAGCCCTGCGTGAACAACTCAAGGCCCTGGGTTACGTGTTCACCTCGGACACCGACACCGAAGTCATTGCGCACCTGCTGAACCACAAACTCAAGGATCTGCGCGACCTGACCGTGGCCCTCAAGGCGACCGTCAAAGAGTTGCACGGTGCTTACGGCCTGGCAGTGATCAGCGCGCAGCAACCGGATCGCCTGGTTGCAGCCCGCAGCGGCAGCCCCCTGGTGATCGGCCTGGGTATGGGGGAAAACTTCCTGGCGTCCGACCAGTTGGCCCTGCGTCAAGTCACCGACCGTTTCATGTACCTGGAAGAAGGCGATATCGCTGAAATCCGCCGCGACAGCGTGCAGATCTGGGACGTTGACGGCAAGGCCGTCGAGCGCGAAGCCGTGCAATATCGCGACGGCGCCGAAGCCGCTGAAAAGGGCGAGTTCCGCCACTTCATGCTCAAGGAAATCCACGAGCAACCGTCCGTGGTGCAGCGCACCCTGGAAGGTCGCCTGAGCCAGAACCAAGTGCTGGTACAGGCATTCGGCCCACAGGCGGCCGAGCTGTTCGCCAAAGTGCGTAACGTACAGATCGTTGCGTGTGGCACCAGCTACCACGCAGGCATGGTCGCGCGTTACTGGCTTGAAGAGCTGGCCGGCATTCCGTGCCAGGTCGAAGTCGCCAGCGAATTCCGCTACCGCAAGGTGGTGGTGCAGCCAGACACCTTGTTCGTGACCATTTCCCAGTCCGGTGAAACCGCCGACACCCTGGCCGCGCTGCGCAACGCCAAGGAGCTGGGTTACCTCGCCAGCCTGGCGATCTGCAACGTCGGCATCAGCTCGCTGGTGCGTGAATCGGATCTGACCCTGTTGACCCAGGCTGGTCGCGAAATCGGTGTGGCATCTACCAAAGCTTTCACCACGCAATTGGTTGGCCTGTTGTTGCTGACGCTTTCCCTGGGCCAGGTTCGTGGCACCCTGGACAAAGGCGTCGAAGCGACGCTGGTCGAAGAACTGCGTCGTTTGCCAACCCGTCTGGGCGAGGCGCTGGCCATGGACAGCACCGTGGAAAAAATCTCCGAACTGTTCGCCGAGAAACACCACACGCTGTTCCTCGGCCGTGGCGCGCAGTTCCCGGTAGCGATGGAAGGGGCACTCAAGCTCAAGGAAATCTCCTACATCCACGCTGAAGCCTATCCGGCCGGCGAGCTGAAACACGGCCCGTTGGCGCTTGTGGATAACGACATGCCAGTGGTGACCGTGGCGCCGAACAACGAACTGCTGGAGAAGTTGAAGTCCAACCTCCAGGAAGTCCGCGCCCGCGGTGGCCAGTTGATCGTCTTCGCTGACGAGAAAGCCGGCATGACCAACGGTGAAGGCACCCACGTGGTGCACATGCCGCACATCCACGACATCCTGTCGCCGATTCTCTACACCATCCCGCTGCAGCTGCTGTCGTACTACGTTGCCGTACTCAAAGGCACCGACGTTGACCAGCCGCGTAACCTGGCGAAGTCGGTCACCGTGGAATAAGTTATCCACAATGAAAAACCCCCTTTTCAGGGGGTTTTTCTTTTTCTAGGCGGAAATAATGCGCCGTTGCCGCCGCGTGTCGAGCAAATGCACCATGGCGCAGGCGTACAAGGTCACCAGAATGAACAGGCCCATGCGGATGGCGAAGGCGGTGTAGACATCCTTGCCCGCCGCACTGTCCTGTACCGATTGGCCGAGCAGGATGATCAGGGTCGCCAGACTGTTGAGCCAGAACCCAGGCGGCTGCCGGGTCCGGGCCAGGCCGTAGAGTTTTCTGGCCACCAGCAGGCCGAACAGCAACATCCACAGAAAAAACATCCACAGGTTGACGAACAGGCTCAGCGCGCACCAGAAAACAATCGCCATCAGGCCACCGAGCAGGGTCGAGCCGAGCAATTCCTGGCCGGCGGTGCGGGCACTGGTCGCGCAGCTTTGTTGGCCGAGGCTGACGGCTTTCATGATGATCGGCAGGTAACTGGCCGGGTCGACCATGGCCAGCAGGAAAGTCGGCAGCACCACCAGCGTGGCACGCAGCGCCAGCCAACCGCTTTCGGCTGGAGTAAGGCTCGGGCCGGGTTTGGCCGCTGGAGCACTGGCGGGGTCGGGAAACAGCCAATGGCTGACGGTCAGCGTCGAGACTGCCAGGAACAGGCCTTTGACCAGGGCCACGATCACCTCAAGCGCCAGGGCGAATTCAGCGGTTCCGGCCGCACTGATCAATGTCAGGCCCACCACCAGGAAAGTCGCCACCAGCGGGTTGCCGCCGCGCAGGCCATAACCGAATGCCAGGAACAGACACAGTCCGACCAGCAGCACGCCACTGAACGGGTAGTAACGCAGCAGGGGAATGAGCAGCAGGCCGCTCCCGGTGGTCAGCAACAGGATCAGGATCAGACCCAGGCTGGCCTTGAACGGCAACGGTCGGTTCATCGCTGCCAGCATCATCAACGCCAGCATCGGCGCGAGGAACGGGATAGGCAAGGCCAGGCCGAAGCTCGCCGCCAGGCACAGCGCCGTGCCGAAGCCAAGGCGCAGGGCGCGCTGAACAAGGGCCGGGCGCTCAATACGCATAGGACATCCAGCTCATCAGGCGCAGGAACAGGCGACCCAGGAGGTTCAGCGGGTTACCTTCACTCGGGAACGCCATGACTTCGGCCTGGCCGCCGGCACGGATGCCCTGTGGACTGGTCAGCTCACCCGGTTCGAACTCGATGATGACCGGAAAGCGCTGGGCAGGACGCAGCCAATCGCGGCTGTTCTCCACTTTCGGCAGGCTGCCCGGCTGGGTGCTCTGACCGACTTCGACGCCATAGCCGACGCTGCGTACATGGCCTTTGAATATTCTCCCCGGCAGGGCGTCGAGGACGATGGACACAGGAGTTCCGGGCTGGACACTTCCCAGGTTGTTTTCAGTCATGTCGGCGCTGATCCACACATCGTGGATGGCGATCAGGGTCATCACCGGTGCACCGGCGGAGGCGAACTGGCCGACATCGGTGCGCAAATCGGTGATCAGGCCGGCCGAACGCGCGTGAACCTTTGTATTGCTCAAGTCCAGCTCGGCTTTTTCAAGGTTGCTGGCGGCGCTGAGCAACTGGGCGTTCTCTGCTTCGTTGCCACCCTGTTGTTCGCGTGCACGTTGCACTTCGGCCTTGGCCGCGGCGACCTGGCTGATGGACTCTTCCAGGGTGGCGCGGGATATTTCCAGGCGTCGCAGCGAGATGGTGCCCGGATCTTCGCGGTACAGGCGTTCGAGCCGCTGGATGTCCTGGCGTGCCTTGAGCTCATTGGCCTGGGACGCGCGCAGTGACGCTTGCTTGGACTCGACACCGGCAGTGTTGGCGCCTACCTGGCGACGGGTCGATTCGAGGTCGGCGCGGGCGCGATCGACGGCAATCCGGTACTGCTCCGGATTGACTTCAAACAGCAATTCGCCGGCCTTGACGTCCTGGTTGTTGCGCACGTGCACCTGGGTCACCCGGCCGGAAACCTCAGCCGCCACCGGCACAATGAAGGCCTGTACCCGTGCCTGTTGCGTGTAGGGCGTGTAACGGTCGGCCATCAGGTACCAGACCAGGCTCAGGATGATCAGCAGCACGACCCAGTTGATCGCTTTTCTGGCCGGGTCAGCGGCAGGTACCGAGGCGTTCTCGACCGGTTGTTGGCTGTCATTCATGGGCACTTTCCTTCGGTTCGTCGAGCAGATCGCCCCAATCGGTCCGTTGTTGCATCTGTTTGCGGGTGGCCGGGTCGAGCATCGGCTGGTCGCTGTACCAACCGCCGCCCAGGGCCTTGTACAGGGCGATCAAGCTGTTGACGGCGGTGCCACGGTTGACCAGGTAGATATCCTGTTGGGCAAACAGGGCGCGCTGGGCATCCAGCACGCGCTGGAAGTCCGAATAGCCTTCGCGGTATTGGGCATTGGCCAGGGTCACCGAACGTTCGGCGGCCACCGAGGCATCGCTGAGGATCCGGTCGCGCTCCAGTGCCTTGATCAGGCCGGTCGCGGCGTCGTCCGCCTCGCGTGCCGCCTGGCGCACGCTGTCCTGGTAGATAACGATCAACTGCTGCAAGCGCGCATCCTGCACGCGGACGTTGTTGGTGATCCGGCCATGGTCGAAGATGTCCCAGCGCAGGCTGGGGCCAGCCACCAGGTCGAGGGTATTGGATGCACCGTTGAGCGAGCTGGCGGACCAGACGATGCTGCCCAGCAGGCTGATGGATGGGTACAGATCGGTCTCGGCCACACCGATCAACGCCGATTGCGCCGCCACTTGCAGCTCGGCAGCGCGAACATCGGGGCGCCGCACCAGCAGGTTGGCCGGTACATCCTGCAAGACCGCGGTGTCGAGCAGTGGTACCAGGCCGGTGTTGCGATCCAGGTCAGGGATCGAGCCGGGTGGCTGGCCGATCAGGGTGGACAACGCGTTGCGCAAGCTCGCCACCTGACTCTCGAAATCCGGGATGGTGCTCAGGGTGCCCAGGTACTGGGTCTTGGCCTGTTGCAGATCGAGTTCGGCTTCGGCCCCGCTTTTAAACAGGCGCTCGGTGATCTCGTAGCTGCGTTTTTGCAAGGTGGCGTTACTGCGGGCGATCTGCAGGCGCGCCTCGGCGGTGCGCAGTGCGTAGTAGGTTTGCGCCAGTTGCGCGTGCAACAGCACCAGGACATTTTCGTAGTTGGCCTGGGCGGCAAACCAGGACGCGTCGGCTGACTCGATGGCGCGGCTGAAGCGCCCCCAGAAATCCAGCTCCCAACCGATATCGAAGCCGGCACTGTATTGCCAGAAATGCGTGTCCTGAGGGTTGGCCCCGCCCGATTGCCGACGGTTCACGTACAGGCTGTCGGCGCTGGCCTGCTGCAATTGCGGGTAGCGTCCACTCAGGGCAATGCCCAATTGCGCGCGGGACTCCATGACCCGCAGGCCAGCGACCTGCAGGTCGGCGTTGTGGGCATCGGCTTCGGCAATCAAGTGGTCCAGGACCGGGTCGTCGAACACATGCCACCATTGGCGGCTATCCGGTTGTGGGCGTTTTTGCCCGGCGATTTCCAGGGCCGGGCTGTTCCAGTGTTCGACCCAGGGCTGGGCCGGTGACTGGAAATCCGGACCCAGTTGCACGCAGCCCCCCAGGACGACGGTCCCGCAGATCAGCAGCCGGCTGATGCGAGCAGGGCGTGGCATCAAGCGCAAACTCCTCAGAGGGGACGCTGATCGTCGATTGCCTCGATTTGCGGTGCCTCGTTCTGTAACTCGGCAGACGGTTGGTCCTGGACCCATTGCCAGAACAGTTGGTAGCCCACCGCCAGCGCAACCGGCCCGATGAACAAACCGATGAAGCCGCCACTCACCATGCCGCCCAGCGCACCAATCAGAATCACCGGCATCGGGACATCGACGCCACGACCCAGCATCAATGGCTTGAGGACGTTGTCGGCCATCCCGGCAATCAGGCTGTAGATGCAAAACACGATGGTGGCCAGGCTGGTCCCTTCGGTGGCGAAGACATAGGCGATCACCGGAAGGGTCACCAACAGCACTGGCAATTGCATGATCCCCATCAGCAGCGCAACCATCGCCAGCAGGCCGGCACCGGGGACGCCCATGAGCACGAAGCCCACGCCCACCAGCAGCATCTGGATAAACGCGATGCCCACCACGCCTTGGGCGACCGCGCGGATGGTTGCCGTGCATAGCTCGGTGATGCGTGGGCCGCGCTCAGGTCCGGAAAGGCGCGAGGTGATGGCCAGTGCGCTTCTTTCGCCGTTTTCGCCATAGGCCATGAGCACACCGGCAATGATCAGCGCACCGATGAACAACAGGAAGCCCACGCCAACGTCGGCCATTTTGCCCAACAAGGTCAGGCCGACGGACTTGATGTACGGCATCAGTTTCATCAGCACGCTGCCCATATCGGTGGCGGCTTGCATCCAGTAGCCATAGAGCGGCTTGCCAATGAGCGGCAGGGAAGCGATTTTTTCGCTGGGGAGCGGCACCTGCAGCGTATCGGACTTGAGGATCGCCAAAGTACCTTGTACCGACTCACTGATCGAAGTGCCCAGCAGGTAGATCGGCACCATCAGCAAGGCCAGGGCGACCACCACGATCAGGGTGGCGGCATGCCCGTCCTTGTTGACCAGCTTGCGCTTGATGAGTGCATGCAGCGGATACAGGGTGATGGCCAGTATCATCGCCCAGAGCATGAGGTTGAGGAATGGGTGGAAGATCTGGAAGCAAAACAGCACCAGCACAGTAATCAGCCCGGCGCGTATCAGTACATCGAGCAAACCACCGGACAGTGCTCTTGCGGAAATGTTTGTGCGCAACATTTTCGAACTCCCTGCGTTGTCACCAGGTTAGCCAGCTAGTTGAAGTTCACTCTTCCCTACTCGGCGAATCTTGAAAGCAGAATCGATGGGCCGCTGTCCAGGCGTTATCAACTAACGCCGTATTTCACGTAGGGAAAATTCAACGAGGTACCTACTAAGACTCAATAGGTAACAGGGTGGCTTGTAGTATAGGAGCAGTCGTATATTCCGCCTGTTTGCACAGGCTGGAATTGCGCTGCAGTGGATGGAGTCCGCTGACGAGCCCTTGCCTGGAAACGCGTGGGGAGCCGAGCCAATGGCGCTTTTTCCCTGTCAGGCATTAGTCGTTGCAGCGGGCTGGGCCGGATAATTGCGAACTGTCGCTGCCGTCGCAAGAAAATAATCCTCAATAATTATCAATAATCCCCAGGCCGCTCTTTGAGGTTTGTGACACGCTTCGTTTTTACAGTGGAGGCGCTAGAGTGCAGTAGCCCATTGATTTACTTGATGGTCGGGTGCCCAACTAAATGGTTGAACGCCTGCGCTTAACATTCCGGCCTTCGATTGCGATTTATCTATCTGAAATGAGGACATGCCCATGGACCGCTTCCAGGAAATGCAGGTCTTCGCTGCCGTCGCCCAGGAACAGGGTTTTTCGGCGGCGGCGCGGCGTTTGGGTCTGTCGGCGGCCAGTGTCACCCGAGCGGTGGCGGCGCTGGAGAAGCGCATTGGCACCCAACTGCTTACGCGCACGACGCGCAGCGTGTATTTGAGTGAGGCTGGTCAGCGATATCTGGAGGACTGTCGGAGAATTCTCGCCGAGGTGCAGGAAGCCGAGGACTCGGCTGCAGGCAGCCACATCCATCCACGTGGGCAACTGACCATTACCGCCCCGGTTTTGTTTGGCGAACTGTTTGTCACGCCGCTGATGGTGAGTTACCTGACGCAATTCCCCGAAGTCTGCATCAACGCGCTGCTGGTGGACCGGATCGTGAGCGTGGTCGAGGAGGGCGTCGATGTGGCCATCCGCATTGGCGAACTTCCTGACAGCAATCAGCATGCGATCCGTGTGGGGGACGTGCGGCGGGTGATCTGCGCCTCGCCACAGTTTCTCGCCAGTCATGGTCGGCCCAGACATCCGCAGGAACTGGCCCAGGCGCCGATCATCGCGACATCGGCCATAGGCCAGTTGCGGAGTTGGCCATTCATGGAGGACGGCGAAACCTTGAGCGTGCGGGCTGAACCGCGGCTGGTGGTGACGGCGAATCAGGCAGCCATCACGGCAGCCAGCCTGGGGTTGGGCTTCACGCGGGTGCTGTCTTATCAAGTCGCGAGCAAAGTGGCTGCCGGAGAGCTGGAAATCATTCTGGCGGACTTCGAACTGCCGCCGTTACCCATCCATGTGGTCTATCAGGGCGGACGTAAAGCACCGGCCCGGGTGCGCAGTTTTGTTGACTTTGCGGTGAACACGCTGCGCGAGCATCCGGCGCTCAAGCGTTGAGTTATTTCACCCGGTGAAATAATGGATTGCGTTTGCTGGTGATTCTGTTGTTTTGGTTGAGGGTAGAAGATACGACCCATCTTTCCCCTGAACAGCACCACTCACCCGAGGTGTCGACCATGCAAGCGATCAAACTCTACAACTTCCCACGTTCCGGCCACGCTCATCGTGTCGAGCTGATGCTGTCCCTGCTGAAATTGCCGACCGAGTTGATCTTCGTTGACCTCGCCAAGGGCGAACACAAGCAATCGGCGTTCCTGGCGCTCAACGCTTTCGGCCAGGTTCCGGTGATTGATGACCAGGGCGTGGTGCTGGCCGACTCGAACGCGATCCTGGTTTATCTGGCGCAAAAGTACGGCAACGGTCGCTGGCTGCCGACTGATCCGGTGGGCGCCGCCAAGGTCCAGCGCTGGTTGTCGGTGGCTGCCGGTCCGATTGCCTTCGGTCCTGCCCGGGCAAGACTGATCACGGTGTTTGGCGCGCCTTACAACGCTGAAGAAGTGATTGCCTACGCCCACACCGTGCTCAAAGTGATCGATCACGAACTGGCCGATACGCCGTATCTGGCTGGCAGCGAGCCGACGGTGGCCGACGTCGCGGCCTACAGCTACATCGCCCATGCGCCGGAGGGCAATGTGTCGCTGGACGAGTACGCCAACATTCGCGCCTGGCTGGCCCGCATCGAAGCCCTGCCAGGTTTTGTCGGCATGCCGCGCACCATCGCCGGTTTGCAAAAAACTGCCTGATGCCCGCGGCCCGGAATTGCCGGGCCGCCCCGTTCTGCGCCAGTGGCGCAGGGGAGAAGCCGTATGGACCGTTCACCCTGGCATGCCGGCGAGAAACAATTGCAGGCCCATGTGGGCGTTGCCGAGCGAATGGAGGCGTTCGGTCGCAAGGTGATTCGCAGCGAGATGCCGGATCAGCACCGCACGTTCTATCAGCAATTGCCGTTCATGCTGTACGGAGCGGTGGATGCCGACGGTCATCCGTGGGCCAGTATCCTTGAAGGCCAGCCCGGTTTCGCACAATCACCAGAACCGGGCCTGCTGCAATTTCACAGCCTGCCTGCCCTTGATGATCCTGCGCAGTTGAGCGACGGCTCGGCGATCGGCCTGTTGGGCATCGAGTTGCATACCCGCCGTCGCAACCGCATCAATGGGCATGTTCGTGCCCTGACAACCGATGGTTTCGCGGTGACGGTGGATCAGTCCTTCGGCAATTGCCCGCAGTACATTCAGTTGCGCCAGTTTCACTCGGTGCCACTGGCCGACCCTTCGACGCGTATCGCGCAACATTTCAGTGAACTGGATGACGCGGCCATGGCCACGATCGCCGAAGCGGACACGTTCTTCGTTGCCAGTTATGTGGATGTCGATGGCGAGCGCTCGGTGGATGTATCTCACCGTGGCGGCCAGAGCGGTTTTGTACACGTGGAAGGCAATCGCCTGACCATTCCGGACTTCGCCGGCAACCTGCATTTCAACACCTTGGGCAACCTGCTGCTCAACCCCCGGGCCGGGTTGTTATTCATCGATTTCAATAGCGGTGATTTGCTGCAGCTCAGCGGGCGGACCGAAATCATCCTGGAGGGCCCGCAGGTAGAGGCGTTCCAGGGAGCCGAGCGTCTGTGGACAATCGATGTCGAGCAAGTCGTACGGCGCCCGGCCGCCCTGGCGTTGCGCTGGCGCTTCGACGGCGTGTCACCCACCAGTTTGCTCACGGGTACATGGGAGCAGGCCACGGCGCGTTTGCAGGCGAAGGCCCTGGGCGATCAATGGCGGCCGTTGCGGGTGGTGCGGATTGAAGCGCAAAGCCACAACATTCGCTCGATTTACCTGGAGCCCGCTGACGGAGCCGGGTTGCCACTGTTTCAGGCCGGGCAGCATTTGCCCCTGCGCTTCAACATTGACGGTGACGTGCACATTCGCACGTACAGTTTATCGAGCGCACCGTCCGATGATTTTTTCCGCATCAGCGTGAAGCGTGACGGGCGGGTGTCTACGCATTTGCATGAGCAGATTCGTGTCGGCGACCTGTTGGAGGCGCGGGCGCCGCAAGGGCATTTCACCGTGGCGCCCCATGAGCGTCGGCCATTGGTGTTGCTGGCGGCCGGGGTGGGCATCACACCGCTGTTGTCGATGCTGCGGGAGGTGGTTTACCAGGGATTGCGCACCCGCCGTATCCGCCCGACATGGTTTATCCAGAGTTCGCGCACGCTGGCCGACCAACCGTTTCACCGTGAACTGGATCGCTTGCTCGAAGACGCCGGTGACGCGGTGCGGGTAGTGCGGTTGCTCAGCCAACCGGAAGCCGAGGCGAAGCAAGGAGAGGACTTCGACCTCCGTGGACGGATCGACGTCGAGCTGCTCAAGGAACTGTTGACAATCGAGGACTACGATCAGCCGGATTTTGTCGTCTGTGGCCCCGGAAGTTTTACCCAGGCGCTGTACGACGGCCTGCGCGAACTGGACATTCGCGATTCGCGGATTCACGCCGAAACCTTCGGCCCGTCCACCTTGCGCCGGCGCCCGGACCCCGATGCAGTGGTCATCGAGCAACCGCCAGCCGCTACCACGTCCATACCCGTGGTGTTCCAACGCTCGGCCAAGGAAGCGCGCTGGCAGCCGGAGGGCGGCAGCTTGCTGGAGTTGGCGGAAAGCCGTGGCCTGCGTCCGGAATTCAGTTGTCGCGGCGGCTCATGCGGCACCTGCAAGACGCGCTTGATCAGCGGTCAGGTGCATTACCCACTGCCGCCAGCGGAAGTACCGGATGACGGACAAGTGCTGATTTGCTGTGCGATTCCGGCGCAGGGAACGCAGCCGCTGGTGCTCGATATCTGAAGGAGGATTGCAGGCGAACATTGCCCGTCGGTCGATGGCTGGGTAGGGTAGGGGCAGAACCAACAAGGGCCGCACAGGCCCTTTCTGCATTTCAGGAACAGGCGTTTTAATGGTTTTTTTCACTCGCTCGATCGCCTTGCTGATGGCGCTGGCGCTGACCACCGGTTGCGAAAGACAGGAAGCACCGCCGCTGGATCAGCAACTCTACGTCTGGCAGCGGCAGTGGACGCCGGCCCACGACGCCGCCCTCAGGGACAGCCGTGCAGACTTTTCGACGTTGCGGGTGCTGGCCTTGCAGGCCTTCCCCAAGGCGGGCTGGAGCCGAGCCCGAGTGGATTCGCAGTTGCTCAAGCGCGACGGCCGGCCAGTGATTGCGGTGGTTCGCCTGGATGGGCAACTCAAGGCGCTGGATCAGGAAGAAATTACAGCGCAAATCCGCCAGGTGATCAGCGATTGGCAGGGACAAGGGTTGAACCTCGCCGGCGTGGAAATCGACCATGATGCGGGTAATGCCCGGCTACCGGCGTACCGCGAATTTCTTGCGCATTTGCGTGAAGCGTTGCCGACTTCGCTGCCGCTGAGCATCACCGCATTGCCGTCCTGGCTCGACAGTCGCGAACTTCCAGCGTTGTTATCCACAGTCGACAGCAGCGTGTTGCAGGTGCATGCGGTGAGCGATCCGCGTCGCGGTTTGTTTGATGCCGATCAGGCCCGGCAATGGGCGAAGGCCTGGAGCCGCGTTACGACAAAACCTTTCTATCTGGCGCTGCCGGCCTATGGCGTGGCGTTGCTGCCGTCGGCGGGTGGCGCGCCTGTTGTGGAAAGCGAAGTGAGCGTGGAACGCGAAGGCCTGCGCCGGGAATTACTGGCCGATCCGCAGTCATTGCGCACCCTCGGCAGCGAACTGCGGGTCGATCCTCCGAAGCATCTGGCGGGCCTGATCTGGTTTCGCCTGCCATTGGCCAACGACCGTCGGGCCTGGAGTCTGACCACCTTGCGCGCCGTGGCTCGCGGTGATGTCCTCGACAGTCGATTGACGCTGAAACTCTCCGCCGACAATGGCCTCTATGACATCGGCATCAGCAACCAGGGCAATCTCGACAGCGCCTGGCCCGAACGCCTGACACTGGCCGTCAGTGCTTGTGAGGGGGCTGATGCCCTGGCCGGTTACGCGTTGCAACAGCGTCCGGATCTGCTTACCTTCACCCGCTTGCGCGACGGTCGAATACCGGCCGGCGGACAGCGTGCCATTGGTTGGGCTCGCTGCGCACACATTGATCAAGGAGGTTCGAATGTTCACCCGTAACTGGCCGCGTCATTTGCTTTGCCTGAGCCTCAGCCTGCCGCTGGGTTCGGCGCTGGCGTGCGGCCCGGACTTTCCCATGCGTCTGCTGGACAACCGAGGTCAGTCGCTGACGGAACTGCCGGAAGGCAACTTCGGCTTCGAAATCAACCGCCTCGGCCACGCCATCAAAGGATTGAAGAACGTCACCGCTGGCTCCCACTACAGCGATGAACCTGACCTTGCAGCGCAGCGGGATCAGGCCGAGCAGGCGGGACTTTCCGCTGAGCAACAAGTGTTGGTGAAACACCTGCGCAGCCTGACCAATGCCCGTCAGGTTGAAACCGAAGGGGCGCAACTGCCGCCCGAGCTCGGGTTGTACCTGGCGGGCGCCGTGGCATTTGGCGCGGGTGATACGGCCCTGGCCGCCGGGTATTTCAAGCAAGTGCTGGCCTTGCCCGCAGAACAACGGGCTTCGCGCAGCACCTGGGCGGCTTACTCGCTGGGGCGCGCGTTGTTCGCCATGAGCGCCGAAGCCAATGCGGGTCCGGATCTGCTCGAACAATCCCGCAAGGCCTTTGAGCAAACCCGGCAACTGAGCATCGACGGCTTCAGCGATCCACTGGAACTGGGTGTCGCCAGCCTTGGCGAAGAAGCCCGGGTGGTGCGCACCGCCGGCGACTGGAACCGCGCCATCGAGCTGTACGCCACGCAAAATCTGCACGGCTCCACGGTGGGCTACGACTCGCTGAAGCTGTTGATGACGGACTTGATGACGCTGCCGGATGATCAAGTGGCCGAGTTGCTCAAGGGCCAGCCCGTGCAGCAATTGGTGACCGCATCGCTGATCAGCCGGTTGGGCTGGTCGTTCGGTGAGCAACCCGCCAATGAACAGAAGATGATCAAGCTGCTGCAAAACAGCACCCGTGGCAGTCTCGAAAACGCCGACCGCCTGGCGGCGATGAATTATCAACAGGGCGATTACGCCAGTGCCAAGGCTTTCCTCGAACATGCCGGCGATGGCGGTTTGGCCTGGTGGCTGCGGGCAAAACTGGCGGTGCGCGAGGGCGATAAAACCGCGGCCGCCGCAGCCTATGCCAAAGCGGCCCAGGCCTTTCCGCAGAATGAGTCCTGGGGCGAGCGACGGACCCCGGACTTCGATTACGAAACACTGCAGCCCAAATGCCGTGTCGAGGGTGAAAGTGCGATCCTGGCCTTGCAACGCGGGGATTACCTGCAGGCCTTCGATCAGTTATATCGCAGCCAAAGCATTTACTGGTTCGACGCCGCCACCGTGGCCGAGCGCGTGTTGACCCTCGAAGAACTCAAGCACTACGTCGACACCCAAGTGCCGGCTCCGCCGCCGCTCAGCCAGCAGGACCGCGACAACTACGTGCCCTTGCCGGTGGCGGCGAGCCTGCGCAATTTGTTGGGGCGGCGTTTGTTGCGCGAAGGGCATTACGAGCAAGCGCTGGCTTACTTCGACAATGACGGCTTGCGGCACAAGGCCAAGCTGTATGGCGAGCAGCGTCTGGCGGCTGATTCGGCCTGGTGGCCGACCCGTCGCGCCGCAGCGCTGTTCAATGCAGCCTGGACGGCGCGCGAGTGGGGCATGGACATTCTGGGCTATGAAATGGCGCCGGATTACGCCACGTTCGGCGGTAACTACGTTCTCGAAAACGCCGAACTCAAGGTCGGTCCTTTGGTGGCCGATGACGAAGTGAAGCGTCAGCAGGCCAGCGCTGCCCGGCCTGATCAGCGTTACCACTATCGCTTCGTGGCCACGGCGTTGGCGAGCAAGGCGGCGGATAACTTGCCTCACACCAGCCAGGCGTTTGCGGCGGTGCTGTGCGAGGCGTCGGGGTGGAACAGCAGCCTCGAGGAGCAAAGTGCGATTTATCAGCGCTATGTCAAAGAAGGGCCTTACGTGGAATGGGCCGCCGATTTCGGCCACCAGTGTCCGTATCCCGACTTCGAGAACGCCGACAAGCGCTACGTGACCCAAGTCACCGACGCTACGCGTTCGGCCTTGCGCCCGTACAAGACGCCGTTACAGGTCGGTGGCGTACTGGTGGTCGCGGCAGCCGCGCTGTTGTTGTTCAATCGCCGCCGCAAGGCGCAGTGAGGTTCAAGCCTGTTGCACAAAGGTCAGCCGGACGGCGAAACCAATCAACAGGCTGCCGAACAACCATTGTTGCAGGCGCTGGGCTGAGGGGCTGCGTTGCAGCCAACGGCCGAGCGCTGCACCAACCAGGGCGTAGGCGCTGTCGAACAGAAAACCGACACCGACCAGCACCACGCCCAACGTCGCAAATTGCCCGAGCACCGGCCCGGCCTGTGGGTTGATGAATTGCGGTAGCAGTACCGAACAGAACAACAGTGCCTTGGGGTTGAGCAGGTTGGTCAGCAGTCCGCGTCGAATGGCTGCGCCCCAGCGCGGTTTTTCGCCGGTTGTGTCGGCGCTGGTCAAGCTCGGCAGCATCGTGGTTCGCAGGCATTGAATGCCGATCCACAGCAAGTACGCGGCGCCTGCCAGGCGCACCACATCGAAGGTCCAGGGCGCAGCCTTGAACAGTGCCGCCAGCCCCAGCGCCGCCAATGCCACATGGCAACCCCGGGCGATGCCCAACCCCACGGCCGTCGCCAGCGCGGCGCCTTTGCCTTGGCGGGCACCGGTCTGCAACAGCAGGATCATGTCAGGCCCCGGCAACAGATAGACCACCGCCAGCGCCATGAAAAACAGCCAGAGCCCCTGCATGTTGCACCCCATTCGTTGTCGATTCGGTCGTGCCAGTCTAGGGCTGGAGGGCGGGGCAGGTGCTTGCGTTGTTAGCTTCTTTCGGTTTCTGTATTGGCATAATCTGCCATGTATTCACACTTGAACCATCAGGATCTGCCAAACCATGAAACTCGATGCCTACGACCGCAAGATTCTCGCCGCGCTGCAACGGGATGGCCGCCTGAGCAATGTGCAACTGGCAGACGAGATCGGCCTGTCTGCATCGCCTTGCCTGCGCCGGGTGCGGATGCTTGAAGAGGCGGGGGTTATTCGCGGCTACCAGGCCAATCTGGATCGCGATGAGGTGGGGTTGGGGCTGACGGTGTTTGTCGGGGTCAAGGTCGAGCGTCATAACGACGAACAAGCCGAAGCCTTTCGCCTGGCGGTGACGGCATTGCCCGAGGTCATTTCGGCGTTTTTGGTGTCAGGGGAGTCGGATTTTCTGCTGCAGGTGGTGGTGCCGGACTTGCGTGCCTATGACCGGTTTCTCACCGGGCGCTTGTTGAAGCTGCCGAGTGTGAGCGACATCCGCAGCAACTTTGCGATTCACACGGTGAAGGCGCCGGGGGCGTTGCCGTTGGAGCATTTGCCGCTTTAGACCGAGTTGCCTTCCTTCGCGAGCAAGCCTGCTCCCACAAGGTTTACGCTGTACCTGTGGGAGCGGGCTTGCTCGCGAAGGCGATAAATCAGTCACTGCAACTCTTCAAGTCTTACATCTGTGTCGCCATCCCCTCCACATTCATCGCCGCCTGACGCAAGGCCTCGGAGCGGGTCGGGTGTGGGTGGCAGGTCAGGGCGATGTCCTCGGCCGAGGCACTGAACTCCATGGCCACGCAATACTCACCAATCATTTCACTGACGCTCGGGCCGACCAGATGCACACCGAGGACTTCGTCGGTGCGCTCATCGGCCAGCACTTTGGCGAAGCCTTCGGTTTCGTGGTTGATCTTCGCCCGACTGTTGGCGGTAAAGGGAAACTTGCCGACCTTGTACGCCCGGCCTTCAGCCTTGAGTTGCTCTTCGGTCTTGCCGACGCTGGCCAGCTCCGGTTTGGTGTAAACCACACTGGGGATCAGGTTGTAATTGACCTCGCCAGCCTTGCCGACCATCTGCTCGACGCAGGCCATGGCTTCGTCCTCGGCCTTGTGGGCGAGCATGGGGCCGGAGGTCACGTCACCAATCACCCAGACCCCGACGGCTTCGGTGCGATGCCCCTTGTTGGCGAGCATGCCGCGCTTGTCCGTGGCGAGGCCGACGTTCTCCAGGCCCAGGCCTTTTGTATAAGGTCGGCGCCCGATGGCCACCAGCACGTAATCGGCTTCAAGCAATTCGGCGGCACCGCCCGCGGCAGGCTCGATGCTGAGCTGCACGCCGGTGGCGGAGGTGGTGGCGCTGGTCACTTTTGAACTCAGTTTGAAACTCAAGCCTTGTTTGCTCAGGGAGCGCTGCAGGGTTTTACCGGCTTCGATATCCACACCGGGGCAGATCCGGTCGAGAAACTCGACCACCGTTACCTGCGCCCCAAGGCGCCGCCATACCGAACCCAGCTCCAGGCCGATCACGCCGGCGCCGATCACCACCAGATGCTTGGGCACCTCGGTCAGCGCGAGGGCACCGGTGGAGTCGAGGATGCGTTTGTTATCGATGTCCACGCCAGGCAGGGGAGTGGGCTCGGAACCGGTGGCGATGATGATGTCCCTGGCGCTCAGTTCGGTCTTGCCGCCGGCACTATCGGTCACCGTGACTTTGCCCGGTCCGTCGATGTGGCCCCAGCCTCTGATCCAGTCGACTTTGTTTTTGCGGAAAAGAAACTCGATGCCCTTGGTCAGCCCGGTAACGCTTTCATCCTTTTGCTTCATCATCTGGGCGAGGTTGAGCACGGGTTTGACCTCGATCCCCAGATTGGCGAATTCTGCGCCCATGGCCGCGTCGTACAGTTCGGAGGCATGCAGCAACGCCTTGGATGGCATGCAGCCGACGTTCAGGCAGGTGCCGCCGAGTGTGGCGCGTCCTTCCACGCAGGCAGCTTTCAGACCCAGTTGTCCGGCGCGGATCGCCGCGTTGTAACCGCCGGGGCCACCGCCGAGTATCACGACGTCATAAGTGCTCATGGATGTACTCCTGGATCGAAAGGGAAAGAGATCGGTAAAAGTAGTTCCTGAATAAAATTACGAACGTAATATGTGCGTTCTGCAGCATTTCGGTCAAGGCTTCAGGTAAGCGACAGGTTGGGCATTTTTAGATAGCGCGCTTGAATACGGAAATTTCACCATTTTCGTTATATCGTAACGAATTGCCATGTAAACGAAGACACTCTGGGGTGGTATGCAAGTCGATCTCGATGTTGATGAAACGCCGTTAGCCGGGTTGCCGCGCTTTCAGCAGGCGTTCATTCAAGGGCGGCGTTTGCGCCAGTTCGCCATCGGTGCGGGCGTACTCGCGACGGTGGGTGTGCTGCTGGCGCTTTTTGCCGGGCTGTTTACGTCGCAAACATTGTGGCCAGCGTTGCTGCTGAACCTGAGCATGGCGTTTGTCGTGTTGATGGCGGGTGCGCAATCGGCCTGGTGGGTGGCCCAGTGGCGTGCCCGCGCCATGAATCCCGTGGTGCCGGTGGTCGTTGTCGACGAACCTGCCGCCCCTGCCGGGTGGTATGAACGCTTGCTGGACCGGATCGGCCAGCAATCCCGGCACTTGCTCGGGCAAATCGGCGCGCCGACGCTGTGGCTTGGCGGTTGGGCATTGTTGGCGGTATTGGGCGTCGAACAGGCCTGGAACCTTGCGTTACCCCCGGCAGCACTGGGCCTGGCGGCCACCGTCGGTGCCGCGTGCTCCTTGCTGTTGGCCTTCGGCCTGTTGGTGATGGAGCGTCATCTGGCGCAGGAAAACACCGCGCAATGGCCTGAAGCCGCCACGTTGGCTCAATTGATTCGTGTGGTGATCATCAGCCTGGTGCTCGGTGCTTTTTGTCTGCTGTTTGCCGATGAAACCTCGGTATGGCCTGTACGCCTGGCGGTGTTGATCGGACTGCTGCCGGGGCTGGTGGCGGCAGAACTGTTGCTGCGCGCGGTTTTGTCGTTGTTCAGCCCGCGCCGCGAAGGTCTTGAGCCGCAGCTGCTGGCGCGCAGTTTTGTCGCTGACATGCTGCGCTGGCCACCGCAGCCATTGCTGGCGTTGCAGCACGAATTGCATAACCGCTTCGGCATCGATCTGCGGCAGATCTGGGCTTTCACTTATATGCGCCGGGCGTTCCTGCCGGTGCTGGCGGTGGTTTCGCTGGTTGGCTGGTCGCTGACCGGGATTCACGAAATTGCACTGCAAGGACGTGGCATCTACGAGCGATTCGGCAAGCCAGTTGAGGTGTTTGGCCCAGGTTTGCATATGGGTTTGCCGTGGCCATTGGGCCGCGTATTGAACATCGAGAATGGCGTGGTTCACGAACTGGCCACCAGTGTTGGCGAAACCTCGGCCCCCGCTCAGGCTGACCCCGCCGAAGGCCCGGCTCCGGCGATTGCCAACCGCTTGTGGGACGCCAGCCACGTGAACGACAAATCCCAGGTGATCGCCAGCAGCCGAGCCGACAAACAGAGCTTTCAGATCGTCAACATGGACGTGCGCTTCGTCTATCGCATTGGTCTCAGCGATGAGGCGGCGTTGGCCGCGACCTATAACAGTGCCGATGTGCCGATGTTGATCCGCAGCACCGCCAGCCGAATCCTGGTTCACGATTTCGCCTCGCGCACCCTCGACGGTTTGCTTGGCGAGGACAGGGTAGGGCTGGCCGAAGAAATCGGCCGCGCCGTCCAGGCTGACTTGCAAAAGCTCGACAGCGGCGTGGAAATTCTCGCCACGGTGGTCGAGGCAATTCACCCGCCGGCCGGTGCAGCCAACGCCTATCACGGCGTGCAAGCGGCGCAGATTGGTGCACAAGCGTTGATCGCCCGGGAGCGCGGTGCCGCTGCCGAGGCCACCAATCAGGCGCAGTTGCAGGCCAGCATCGCCCGCGATCAGGCGACGGCCAGTGCCCGTGAAATCAATGCTGGCGCCCAAGCGGCAGACCTGAAATTCAACGCCGAACAGAAAGCCTACGCCAGCGCTGGTCAGGCTTTTGTGCTGGAGCAATATTTCAGTCAGTTGTCCCAGGGTTTGGCCAATGCCAAGTTGCTGGTTCTCGATCATCGTCTGGGCGGCAGTAGCAATGCGCCGACCATCGACCTCCGTACGTTCACGCTGCCGGTTGACCCTGCGCCGTCGCGTAAAACCGCTCAGCCAGGAGCTGCCAATTGAGCCAGTCCCATACTCACGATCACGATGACCACGCTGGCCACGATCACGGCCATGGCGGGCATCACCACCACGGCCATCACCATCATCACCACGGCGATCCGCAGGAGGCCGGTCCATTCCCTTGGCGTCGCATGGGGTGGGCTGCATTGCTAGTGGCGTTTGCGGTCGCTGCCGCAAGCCTGGTGCAGGTGCGTTCAGGTGAGGCCACGGTGATCACACGCTTCGGCAACCCTTCACGCGTCTTGCTGGAACCAGGGCTGGGCTGGCGTTGGCCGGCACCGTTCGAGGCGGCGATCCCGGTGGATCTGCGGCTGCGCACCACGTCCAGCGGTTTGCAGGATGTCGGTACCCGGGACGGTTTGCGCATCATCGTCCAGGCTTACGTGGCGTGGCAGGTACAGGGCGATCCAGACAACGTGCAACGCTTCATGCGTGCGGTGCAGAACCAGCCCGATGAAGCCGCGCGGCAGATTCGTACCTTTGTCGGCTCCGCACTGGAAACCACCGCCAGCAGTTTTGATCTGGCGAATTTGGTGAATACCGATGCCAGCCAGGTGCGCATCGCCGATTTCGAAGCACAACTGCGCAAGCAGATCGATCAGCAACTGCTCACCACTTATGGCGTGCGCGTGTTGCAGGTCGGTATCGAACGATTGACGCTGCCTTCGGTGACGCTCACCGCGACTGTCGACAGGATGCGCGCCGAGCGTGAAACCATCGCCACCGAACGCACGGCCATCGGAAAGCGTGAAGCCGCACAAATTCGTTCCGCCGCCGAGCGTGATGCGCGAATTGTGCAGGCCGATGCCACGGTTAAAGCGGCGGATATCGAAGCGCAATCACGGGTCGAAGCGGCGCAGATTTATGGTCGTGCCTATGCTGGGTCGCCGCAGCTCTACAATCTGCTGCGCTCGCTCGATACCTTGGGCACGATGGTGACGCCGGGAACCAAGCTGATTCTGCGCACCGACGCCGCCCCGTTCCGGGTGTTGGTTGACGGTCCGCCGAGCCTCGACAACAAGTCCGGATCGCAGCCATGAGTTTGGTTCCACGTGGAACAAATGAGTTGAGCAGCCCCTGGATTCAGGCCGGGCGATTGGCGTTTATTGCCCTGTACGCGGTGACGGTGTTGGCGGCGTTGGCGTGGGCGTTTTCCAATGTGCGGCAGATCGATCCACAAAATCGCGCCGTGGTTTTGCATTTTGGCGCGCTGGATCGCATTCAGAATGCCGGGCTGTTATTGGCCTGGCCGCAACCGTTCGAACAGGTAATTTTGTTGCCGGCGGCGGATCGGGTGATCGAGCGGCGAGTGGACAGTCTGTTGCGCAGTGGTGCCGCGATGCAGGCAGATCGCGTGGCCAGTTTTGCCACGCCCATCAGCGATGCCCTCGCAGGCTCCGGCTATCTGTTAACCGGTGATGCCGGAGTGGTGCAACTCGATGTGCGGGTTTTTTACAAAGTCACCGAGCCTTATGCGTTCGTGCTTCAGGGCGAACACGTGTTGCCGGCTCTGGATCGTCTGGTGACCCGTAGCGCGGTGGCGCTTACGGCCGCCCGGGATCTGGACACCATTCTGGTCGCTCGTCCGGAATTGATCGGCGCCGATAGCCAGGCAGCGGAGCGACGCGAGCGCTTGCGTGGTGATCTGGTGCAGGGCATCAATCAACGGCTGGCCGAATTCACCGCAACAGGGCAAGGCTTGGGGATCGAAGTGGCGCGGGTGGATGTGCAATCGAGTTTGCCCAGCCCTGCGGTGAACGCCTTCAACGCGGTACTCACGGCCAGCCAGCAAGCCGATAAGGCCGTCGCCAATGCGCGCACCGAAGCCGAGAAGTTGACGCAGACCGCCAACGAGCAAGCCGACCGTACACTGCAGGTAGCCCATGCCCAGGCGAGCGAACGACTGGCCAAAGCCTCGGCTGATACCGCCACGGTGTTGAGCCTGGCCAAGGCACAACAGCAGGGGACTGACCCGCAAATGCTGCTGCGCATTTATCGCGAGCGGATGCCGAAAATTCTCGGCCAGGCCGGCTCGGTCACGACTGTCGATCCCCAAGACGATTCCCGCCTGATCATTCAGGGAGCAGCACAATGACCGCTCAAACCGCCACCGCGCCGAGCATGTTGTCTTCGGCAGAACAACGTAGCGCCGCGCGCCAGTTGACCCTGGCCATGCTCGCCTTGGGCCTGCTTGCGCTGGGCCTGATCTGGCGATGGCTGGCGCCGGAGCAGACTGGTGTCAGCCAGCTGCTGCTGGGTTTTGCCTCGTTGCTGGTCGCCGTGCCGGTCATGCGCTCGGCCTGGTACAGCTTGCGTTATCCGAGCCTGCACGGCATCACCGATCAATTGATTGCCCTGGCCATGCTGGGTGCCTGGGCCACCGGCGATCTGCTGACCGCAGCGTTGTTGCCGATCATCATGATTTTCGGCCACGTGCTGGAAGAGCGCAGCGTGATCGGCTCCCAGGAGGCGATTCACGCCCTCGGCAAACTGACCCGCAGCCACGCGCGCAAGGTGCAGGCGGATGGCTCCATCATCGAAGTCGACAACGGCACGCTCAAGGCTGGTGATCTGGTCGAGGTGCGCGCCGGGGACCGGGTGCCGGCGGATGGCCGGGTGCTATCCGGGCAGGCCAGTCTGGACACCGCCTCCATTACCGGCGAATCGGTACCGATGGAGGCGGGCGTCGGCATGTCGGTGTTCGGTGGCGCGATCAACCTCGACGGCCTGCTGCGTATCGAAGTGACCCGCACCGGCCAGGAATCGACCCTCGGCAAAGTCATCGCCCTGATGCAAAACGCCGAGCGTTCGAAGCCGCCGATCACTCGTCTGCTGGAGCGTTACGCCGGCAGCTATATGGTACTGGTGTTGCTGCTGGCCGCCGTGACCTGGTTCATTACCAACAACGCTCAAGCGATGCTCGCGGTGTTGGTCGCGGCCTGTCCTTGCGCTCTGGTGTTGTCGGCACCGGCCACGGCGATTGCCGGGGTGGCAGTGGCGGCACGTCACGGGATTTTGATCCGCAGTTCCGCGTTCCTTGAAGAGTTGGCGGACCTCACCTCCCTGGTGGTCGATAAAACCGGCACGCTGACCTTCGGCACCTTGCGCCTGCAATCCATCGACAGTCCGCTTGAGGATCGCAGCCATGTCCTGAAGCTGGCTGCCAGCCTCGGCTCGGCCAGCAGTCACCCGGTCAGCCGTGCGTTGGCGGGGCTGGTGACCCAGGAGCATTTCCTGCTGCTTTCCGACATTCATGAGCGCCAAGGCCTGGGCGTGGTGGCGATGACCGGGCAGGGCGAAGCGGCACTCGGCCGGCCAGAGTTGTTCGCGCAACTGGGCATCAGCACAACAACGGTTCCCGATCATGACGGCCCGATTGCTGGGCTGGCACTCAACGGTGAGTTCCTCGCGTGGCTGTTGCTGGCAGACAGCGTTAAACCCGAGGCGCAGTTTGCCTTGAGCGAGTTGCGTGACCTGGGGTTGGGCCGTCAGTTGTTGCTCACCGGTGACCGACACAGCGTCGCGCAAACGCTCGCCCGGGATGTCGGGATCAGTGACGTCGAAGCGCAGGCGCTGCCCGAAGACAAACTCAACCGCGTGCTCAAGGAGATCGATAGCGGCTTTCGGCCAATGGTGGTCGGCGATGGCATCAACGACTCACTGGCCCTCAAGGCCGGTGTGGTCGGTGTGGCCATGGGCGCCGGTGGCGCAGACATCGCCCTGGCATCGGCGGACATCGTGCTGATCGGCAGTGACTTGCGCCGCCTCGGCACCTGTGTGCGTCTGAGTCGTCAGTGCCGTCAGACGTTGCAGGTGAATGTAATCATCGGACTGGGCTGGACCCTGGCGATCGTGGCCTTCGCCGCGTTCGGCTGGCTTGGCGCTGCCGGGGCGATGATTGCGGCGTTGCTGCATAACCTCAGCACCCTGTTGGTGTTGGGCAATGCCGGTCGTTTGCTGCGGTTCCAGGAGCCACTGCTCAAACTCAAGGACGAAGCCTGAAGGCGATTGCTCTAAACCGGGTAGTCGCGAGGACTTCAATTTTTTAGAACTGTGCGCGCGGTTCGTAGTCATTGAAGATGAGGGCACATCATTTTGTGCGTTCGCGGCGGCAGGTGTAGGCGTCGCGAATCATTGAAAACGGCTATTAATTAGATAGCCAGCTATTTTTCAAAGATGGTCTACCCTCTGTTTAGACGTCTGAAACAAGGGGGATTCTCCATGCTCGCGCATCTTCCACCGGCCTTACAGAATCTGCAATTACCGCTTCGCCTGAGACTCTGGGATGGCCATGAATTCAATCTGGGGCCGACGCCCAGTGTCACGATTGTGGTCAAGGACCCACAAATGGTCACCCAGTTTACCCATCCAAGCCTGGACGCCCTTGGCGCTGCATTTGTCGAAGGCAAACTTGAGCTTGAAGGCTCCATCAGCGATGTGATCCGCGTCTGCGATGAATGGAGCCAGGCGTTGCTGGATGAAGGCGACGACAATCAGCCGGTTCGTAGCGCCCACGACAAAGAGATGGATGCCAAGGCGATTTCCTACCACTACGACCTTTCCAACGCGTTCTATCAGCTGTGGCTCGACAGCGACATGGCGTATTCCTGCGCTTACTTCGAGACTGGCAGCGAAAGCCTCGAGCAGGCCCAGCAGGCTAAATTCCGTCATTTGTGCCGCAAACTGCGCCTGCAACCCGGCGAATATCTGCTGGATGTGGGTTGCGGTTGGGGCGGATTGGCGCGTTACGCGGCGCGAGAATTTGGCGCGAAAGTGTTCGGTATCACCCTCAGCAAGGAGCAGTTGGCCCTGGCCCGGGAACGCGTAAAAGCGGAAGGCCTGGAGGACCTGGTCGAACTGCAACTGCTCGACTATCGCGATCTGCCGCAGGATGGCCGTTTCGATAAAGTGGTCAGCGTCGGCATGTTCGAACACGTCGGCCACGCCAATCTTGCCGAGTACTGCAAGACCCTGTTCGGCGCGGTGAAAGACGGCGGCCTGGTGATGAACCACGGGATCACCGCCAAATACACCGATGGCCGTCCGGTCGGACGCGGTGCCGGTGACTTCATTGGAAAATATGTGTTCCCCAATGGCGAGCTGCCACACCTGTCGATGATCTCTGCCGAGATCAGTGAGGCCGGGCTGGAAATCGTTGACGTCGAGAGCTTGCGCCTGCACTACGCGCGCACGCTCGATCACTGGAGCGAACGCCTGGAAGACAACCTCGAAGCGGCCTCCAGACTCGTACCGGAACAAGTCCTGCGCATCTGGCGGCTCTACCTGGCCGGTTGCGCTTACGCGTTCGCCCGCGGCTGGATCAACCTGCACCAGATTCTCGCCGTGAAGGCCCACGCCGATGGCAGTCATGAACTGCCATGGACCCGGGACGATATCTACCTCTAGAGAATCGGTGAAATAAGCCGGGCGACCCGCATGCCGAGCTGTTGGACGCGGTGGGTCTCCCGGCTTTCTTCTTTGGCGATTTCGTGGGCGTTGGCAAAGTCATCGTTGAGCATCTGTTCCACCTCGGCGGCGAACGCGCTGTCGACGGTCAGCAACATCACTTCGAAATTCAGCCGGAACGAACGGTTGTCCATGTTGGCGCTGCCGATGGCGCTGATTTCGCTGTCGATCAACACCACTTTCTGGTGCAGGAACCCGGGTTCGTAACGGAATACCCGCACACCGGCGCGCACTGCTTCGAAGGCGTAGAGGCTGGAGGCAGCGTAGACGATTCGGTGGTCGGGCCGGGACGGTAACAGCAGGCGCACATCCACTCCGCGCAGTACCGCCAGGCGCAACGCCGCGAACACGGCTTCGTCGGGGATGAAATACGGGCTGGTAATCCAGACCCGCTCGGTCGCCGCGTGGATGGCCTCGACAAAGAACAATGAGCAGGTTTCGCAGGCATCGGCCGGGCCGCTGGCGAGTAACTGGCACAGCACACCGCCTTCCGGATAAACCTCGGGCAGGATCAGCGGCGGCAATGCACGAGCCGCCCAGAACCAGTCTTCGGCGAAAGACTCCTGCATGCACGCCACCACTGGCCCGCGCACTTGTACGTGGGTATCGCGCCAAGGGGCCAGGGGCGGCTTCTCGCCCATGTATTCGTCACCGACGTTGTGCCCGCCGACGAAGCCGAGAATGCCGTCCACCACCACGATCTTGCGGTGGTTGCGAAAGTTCACCTGAAAGCGGTTGAGCCAGCCACTTCGGGTGGCGAAGGCTTTGACCTCGACCCCGCCATCACGCAAGGCCTGCACGTAGCCGTGGGGCAGGGAGTGGCTGCCGATTCGGTCATATAGCAGGTAAATCGCCACGCCTTCGGCGGCTTTCTTCAACAGCAGGGATTGCAGGCGTTGGCCGAGCCGGTCGTCGTGAACGATGAAGAACTGGATCAGCACGGCTTCCTTCGCCCGGCTGATGGCATCGAAAATGGCCTCGAATGTCGACTGACCGTTGATCAACAGGCGCATCTCGTTATTGGCCAGGCAAGGCATGGTTCCGAGCTTGGGCATTGCTCTGAGTGAGGCGTATGCGGCCGAAGCGCGGGCGGTGAGTGCTTCTTCCACCCAGGGGCGCCAGTTGAGTTCGGAGACGGCCTTGCGCATTTCCTCGTTGGCCTGTCGCCGGGCCTTGATGTAACCATCAAAGGTGCTGCGGCCGAACACCAGGTACGGGATCAGCGTGAAGTAAGGGATGAAAAACAGCGACAGGGCCCAGGCGATCGAGCCTTGGGCGGTACGGACGGTCAACACCGCGTGTATGGCCGCGATCATGCCCAGCGAGTGCAGCAGGGCGATGGTATAACCGAAAATATGCGGTCCGAAATAATCCATGGGGGCTGCCTTGCTCCTGGAGATTCAGTGCTTAACAGACCATGTTCCGTGCAGAATGTCGCTAATTAATTGACCCATGAACCGAAGCGCGTGGCCGACGTCTAACGGCCACAACTGATCAGGAGTTACTCGATGAACGTTCGTCTGCTGGGTTTGGCCATGGCACTGGGTTTGGCACTTCCTGTGGCGGCTCACGCGCAAATGCTGCAACCAGGATTGTGGGAGCTGACCACGAGCAACATGAAGGTCGATGAGCAGAATATGCCGGACCTGCAATTGATCCTGGGTCAGCTTCAGAGCCAGATGACCCCTGAGCAGCGCGCACAGCTGGAAAAGCAGGGCATCACCATGGGGGGCAAAGGGATCCGGGCGTGCCTGACCCCAGAGCAGGTCAGGACCGATAACATTCCGTTGACCGATCCGCAGTCGGGCTGCAAGCAGGAAATCACCGACCGCTCCGGCAATCAGTGGAAATTCCGCTTCAGTTGCCCGAGAGCCCAGGGTGCCGGCGTGGCGACATTCGTCAGTGATCGCGAATTCACCACCAAGGTCAACGGGACGTTCAACGCCACCGGCATTCAGCAGAAAGGTAGCCTCGAATCCCGCGCCGTCTGGTTGGGTCAGGACTGCGGCACGGTGAAGCCAAGAGCCTAAAAGCTTCGTCGGATCGTCTTCGCGAGCAAGCCCACACATTGGTTTTGTGAACACCACAGATCCAGTGTGGGAGCGGGCTTGCTCCGGGCGGCGATCCGACGAAAGCGTCCATCCAGCCTCCCTAGATCCCCGGCCGACTCAACCATTCACACGCCGCCTCGACGGCCATCCGGCCAAAATCCTCCCCCGTACGACTGCGCACACTGACAAACCCCCCGGCCTGTTCTTTTTCGCCAACCACCACCAGGTACGGCACGGTCTGGCTGTGCTGGCGAATCTTGTAGCGGACTTTTTCGTTACGCAGGTCGGCCTTGGCACGCACACCCCGTTGGCGCAAGGATTCGGTCACCGCTTGTGCATAAGTCGCCTGGCGGTCATCCATGCTCACGACGACCACGTGGGGTGGAACGCGCCAGTGCTGCAGTTCCTGGTGGCTGGACCAGCATGTGCCGTAGATCCGTTGTTGCAACGTTCCGCTGATGTGATCGAGGGCAAACGCCTGCAAGACTTTGGTGGTGGGGACATGCGGTCCATGGCTCTGGTATTCGGTGTCCCCCAGGCGGTATAGCGGCACCTCTTCGCGCGGCGGCCGACGGCGGATCGAGTGATTGGTCGCTGCCAGTGACTGCATGCGCGTTTCGATGAGGGGCAGGTCTGCCGGGGTCAGCGGTCGCTCGACTGAAAACTCGTAAAAGAAACCGTCGCCCAATTCCTTTCCCGCGCGCATTTGCGCATGGGGGTGGAGTTGCTTGACCGCCATGGCCAGCATCAATGCACAGGAGCGCCGCAGGATCTCCAGGCCGTCCGGCTCCCGGGGGGTGACAATGCTGACCCGGGCATCCGCCTCGATCATGTATTCGCAGTCCACCAGTACACCATCGACTCGGCCCGCTACGGCTGCGCTGGCCAGTTCGGGGCCGATGCTGGCGGCCACCTCGTGCACGGACAGCGGCTGGTCGTACTCACGCAATGAACCATCGGGCAGGGTGATCTGGATCATGGTCGGCGTACTCTGGTGCTTCTAACGAGCGTTATCGCATAAACCGTAGGGGTTCTGTCATTAAGACGTTTGTCGTGCCAGGCAATTTGTACTGACACGATGGCTGGTTTTGGCCTCCAGTGTGGTGATCGGCAAAATCTGTTCCGCGACCAGTTCCAGCAACGCGGGCATTGCGAATCAGTACGCTGTTCATGGTCAGAACTCGTTTTGCAGGGCTTTGTAGCCCCGCACCAGATCGACGTTTGTGCGCGCCACGTCTTCGGAAAACTCCGAGGCACTGACGCTCACCGGCGGATATTGCGAGAGGTCGGTGTTGGGACCGATCCGCGTGGTGGAAGGCACGTAGAAGGCCGCAGGCAGGTCACGCCCGTCGACCACCGAGTTGTGCCGTACCACGCAACCGTCACCGACCACGCAGTTGAACAGCACGCTGTTGAAGCCTATGAACACTCGATTGCCGACGGTGCAGGGGCCATGCACGATCGAGCGGTGGGCGATGGAACTGAATTCGCCAATGGTCACCGCCGCACCGGATTTTGAATGGATCACCACGCCGTCCTGGATGTTCGAATTGGCGCCGATGGTGATCGGCTGCATGTCGCCCGAGTCATCGACTTCGTCAGCGCGTATCACCGCGTAGGGGCCGACGAACACGTTCTCGCCGATCACCACTTTGCCGCAGATGATTGCCGTTTTGTCGACGTAGGCAGACTCGGCAATCAGCGGTAAATCGCCGGAAGGGTTCTTGCGGATCATGGCTTGCTCAACGCGTTGTACAGGGTGTTGAGGTTGTACTCGAACAACCCGGTGAAGGTGCTGGCCGGGCCGCTCGCCGCAAGGGCATCGGAGTACAGCGTGCCGCCGATCTGCGCACCGCTTTCATCGGCGATCTGCTTGAGCAGGCGGGCGTCCTTGATGTTTTCCATGAACACCGCCTTGACCTTGGCCTGACGAATCTGGGTGATCAGTGCGGCCACCTCGGCGGCCGAAGGTTCGCGCTCGGTGGACAGGCCTTGAGGTGCCATGAACTCGATGCCGTAGGCTTGGCCGAGATAACCGAAGGCGTCATGGGACGTCACGATCTTGCGGTTGCCCGCTGGCAATGAACCGAGTTTGGCCTTGGCTTCGGCGAGCAGGGCGTAGACCTGTTTCAGATACGCCTGGCTGTTGCGTTCATAGTCGGCGGTGTTCGCCGGGTCAGCGGCGATCAGCGCCTTGGTGATGTTGGCGATGTACAGTTCGGTGTTTGCCAGGTTATGCCAGGCATGCGGGTCGGGAACGGTTTCACCGTCTTCATCCAGGCTACGCGGAATGACACCGTGGCTCGCGCTGATGACCGGTGCCCGGGTCTCGGTGCTGGTCACCAGACGATCCAGCCAGGGTTCGAAACCCAAGCCGTTCTTGATGATGAGCCTGGCTTTGAGCAGCGCTTTGGCGTCGTCCGGTGTCGGCTCGTACGTGTGGGCATCCGCGTCCGGGCCGACCATGTTGGTGATCTGAATGTGATCCTTGCCGATCTGACGGGTCATGTCGGCAAGGATGCTGAAGCTGGTGACCACCTGAAGTTTTTCAGCAGCAGACAGCGACATCGACACCATCAAACTGAGCAGCACGAGTAAAGCGCGCATCGGATAACACCTCATTGGGATGTGAGCAAAGGCGGGCGGCGCAGCAAGCCGTGCACCGGTCCGAATACCACGGACAACAGATACCCAGCGCCTGCGACCAACACGATTGCCGGGCCACTGGGCAGCGAGTAGTAGAACGAGATCAACAGGCCGAGCCACACCGAGAGGCTGCCGAGCAAAGCGGCGACGACGATCAGTACCGGCAAACGGCGACTCCAGAAACGCGCTGCAGCGGCAGGCAACATCATCAAGCCGACCACCATCAATGCGCCGATCGCCTGAAAACCAATGACCAGATTCAACACCACCAGTGTCAGGAACACGCCGTGGGCCAGTGGGCCAAGTCGGCTGACGGTTTGCAGAAAAAGTGGGTCGAGGGTGTCGAGCAGCAGCGGTCTGTAGATCAATGCCATGGCCATCAGACTCAGGCCCGAGACCCAAAGCATGCCGGTCAAAGTGGGGCCATCGACCGCCAGCGCCGAGCCAAACAGCAGGTGCAACAGGTCCAGGCGTTTGCCGGCAATGCCGAGAATCAACACGCCACTGGCCAGGGAAATCGGGTAAATCGCCGCGAGGCTGGCATCCTCTCGCAGGCCGGTGCGTCGGGTAATCCAGGCAGCGAGGCCCGCCATACTCAGGCCGGCACCGAGGCCACCGATGGTCAACGCCGGGAGGCTCAATCCGGCAAACCAGAAGCCCAGTGCCGCACCGGGAAGGATGCCGTGGGCGACGGCATCGCCGATCAGGCTCATGCGTCTGAGGATCAGAAACACGCCCAAGGGCGCCGTGCTGCACGCCAGGAGCAAACCACCGAGCAACGCCCGACGCATGAAGACGAACTCGTGGAACGGTTGCCAGAGATGCGTTGCAGCGATCATCAGGCCACCTGCGATTGAGGTTGTTGGCGGATCAGTTCGGAGCTCGGGCCGAATACACAACCGCTGCCTTTGATCAGCAATGTGTGTGGGATGTGCTCGCGGACAGCGGCGAGGTCGTGGCACACAACCACCAGCGTCCGGCCTTCGAAGTGCCACTGATGTATGTGCTTCCAGAGCAATGCCTGGCCGCGTTCATCGAGGGCCGCGTGGGGTTCGTCGAGCAACAGCAAGGGCGCTTCGGTCAGGCTCAATCGGGCGAGCAGGGCGCGTTGCAACTCACCGCCGGAAAGGGCCATCAGGGGGCAATCTTCGAGGCCGTTCAGGCACCAGTTTTCGAGGGCGGCTTTCAGTCGTTGGCTGCGGATTTCCGCTGATTGTCTGTTGCCCCAGAAACCGGCAGCGACCAATGCCTGAAGGCTGATCGGGAATTGTCTGTCCAGGTGTTGTTGCTGAGGCAGGAACGACACACCGCCCCTGCGTGGAACACCCAGCCGTACTTTTCCAGCCAAGGGTTTCTGCAGGCCGGCGATGACCTTCAACAGGCTGCTTTTACCGGACCCGTTCGCACCGATGATGGCGGTCAGGCTGCCCTTCGGCAGTTCGAAGTCCAGCGCCGGCGTGAGTGGCTGTCCCGGTGCGCCCCAACGCAAGGATTGGCAACCAATCATGCTGCCTCCCAGTTGAATCGGCTTTCCGCTACGGCGTCATGGGCGTGCAGGCTTTCGGCGTGGATCACGCGAATGTGGAAGGCGTTAATGCCCGTAGAACGCTTCAGGGCCAGATTCAAACGGCGTGCGGCGTCTTCGCAGAACATCAGGTTCTGACCGTTGGCCAGGGCGAAGGCCTGTTCGTCGGCGCGTTTTACCGCTGTTTGAACGGCTGTGCCGAGTGCGGCTTCGGCGTCGTTGATGACGGCGATCAGAGGCAACTCATCCAGAAAATCAGCCAGCCGTACGCGTAACTTTGCGCTGCTGCGTTGGCTGTGAGGTGTGGCGACGATGCCGTTGGTGGAGCCGAGCCACGCCAAAACGTCAGCGTGTTGCAGCGGTTTGTTGGCGAAATCATCGACGAATTGCTGCTGAATCAGCTGTCGAGAAAGGGCCGCAGAACACGGACAGGTTGAGGAATAAAGCAGGTCGATTTTTAGTTCCACGTGGAACATCGCATTTTTCAAACGCGCTTCGATGCTCACCGGATAACTTTTCCAGCCCGCCAGTGGGCTGATCAGCGCCGGTCTTTTCAGCAGCACATCGGCGTGAATGGTTAAGTGAGCGCTGCTGGACAGCCCTTCATGACTCTCAAGAAAGCGCTGCAAAACCCGGCGCAATAAGGCCGGTGAAAGGCTTTCCTGCTCCAACAGTTCAAGTGCCAGATAGAGCCGTGACATGTGAATGCCGCGCGCATTGCCGTCGTCGAGACTCACGCCGGCATCGGCCTTTGCATTCAATCGTTGGCCATCAAACAAAACAGGAAGAGCAATGCCGCACATGCCCACCCACTCCAGTGGCAGGGCTTGGCGTGAGGCCTGCGTGGCGATATCCGGCAGAGTCAGCGCATTCATGAGCAGGTCCATCGTGGGAGTTGATTTGACATGTTATAGTATAACAATTAAATCGACGATGCCTTTTTCATGAACAGGTCTTCATCGACCACCGTGGCACCAGCCTCAGCGGTGATCTCAGTCGTTGGCCCAGGGCAGTACCGTACTTGGCAGCCTGGCGGGTATCACCACGTTGCATCAGAGGCGCGTGGAGCAGGCTGGCCTAACACCCAGCGATCCGGCTGCAGGTGAACTTGGCGCTGCTGCCGCCGGAGCTGGAAAACCGGTTGATCGTGGTCCAGCCGACGCGCTGGTTGTAGCCAACCCACGCCTCGCCATCGGAAGCGATACCGGTGAAGAACGTGAACTGGCCGTAGCGGCTGTTGGTCTGCACCCAATAGCGTTTGCCGGCCGTTTCGAACCCACGCAGATAGATCGTGCTTCCGGCGGTGTTGACGCTGTAGGCGTTGCCATCCGCATCCACGCAGGCCAACAGGTTGGCGCTACGAGTGCACCTGGCCAGGCTCGGGACCTGGGCCATCGCGTCGGCAGCCACCAGCAGGGACAGCGTTATCAATGCGGGTTTAAGGGCGTTGCGCATGAGCTTTCTCACGAGGGGAGCGGCGTTCAGCATCCTGTCCTTTGCCCTACTGAGCAAGAGGGGATGGTCTATTTTAATCGTTACAGTATAACATTATGTAGGCCCGGCACAGCGACCGGGCATCCCTGTGAGGAATATGCAGATGTCCAATCGACTCCCCGTGACCGTTCTCTCCGGCTTTCTTGGTGCCGGAAAAAGTACACTTCTTAATTACATACTACGTAATCGCGATGGTTTGCGGGTTGCAGTCATCGTCAACGATATGAGCGAAATCAACGTCGATGGCACCGAAGTCCAGCGTGATGTCAGTCTTAATCGGGCTGAAGAACGGTTGGTGGAAATGAGTAACGGGTGTATTTGCTGTACGTTACGTGAAGATTTGCTGGAGGAAGTGAGTCAGCTCGCCAGGGAAGGTCGCTTCGACTATCTGCTGATCGAGTCCACCGGTATTTCAGAACCGCTGCCGGTGGCGGAAACCTTCACCTTCCGCGATGAAAACGGGCAGAGCCTCAACGACATCGCACGTCTGGACACCATGGTCACGGTGGTCGATGGCATGAACTTCCTGCTCGATTACCAGGCTGCCGAAAGCCTGGCCTCCCGAGGCGAAACACTTGGAGAAGAAGACGAGCGTTCGATCACCGATCTGTTGATTGAGCAGGTCGAGTTCGCCGATGTGATTTTGCTCAGCAAGGTCGACTTGATCAGCAGCCACGAACGCGAGGAACTGATCGCCATACTTCAACGGCTCAACGCCCAAGCGGAAATCATTCCGATGGCAATGGGCGAAATCCCTTTGAATAAGATTCTAAACACTGGTCGTTTTGACTTCGAAAAGGCGGCCCAGGCACCGGGATGGTTGCAGGAACTGCGCGGCGAACACGTGCCGGAAACCGAAGAATACGGCATTGCTTCCAGCGCTTACCGGGCTCGCCGGCCGTTCCACCCGCAGCGTTTCTTCAACTTCATCGACGGGTCTTGGGACAACGGCAAGCTGCTGCGCTCCAAGGGCTTCTTCTGGCTGGCGAGCAAGCACATGGACGCCGGCAGTTGGTCCCAGGCCGGTGGTTTGATGCGCTATGGTTTTGCCGGGCGCTGGTGGCGTTTCGTACCGAAAAACCAATGGCCGCAGGACGCGGAAAGTACCGCCGGGATCATGAAAAACTGGTCCGCCGACAGCGGGGACTGTCGCCAGGAGCTGGTATTCATCGGCCAGAACATCGACTTTACGCAGCTCACGGCCGAACTGGACGCATGCCTGCTGACCGATGAAGAAATGGCGTTGGGCGAAGAGGGCTGGCGTTTGCTGCCTGATCCATTCGGCCCCTGGTACGAAGAGGTTGCCTGATCCTCTATGGGTGCTTCAAGGCTTGAGCCAGGTGCCTTGGCTGCGAGTCTCGCAGTACGGCTGTAAATACGCCGTGTCAGTGGCAACGCCGTAATAGTGAATATCCTGTCGGTAGGGCATATTGGCGACTCGGGCGTTGCTGCAGATACCAAATGCGCCGCCGGGGCACTGATCGACATACCGGACCTCGACTTTCTGCCCCGCCAGGTTCGGCTGGCAGAAGCCATCGGCGAAGAGTTTTGGCGGGATGTTGCGGTTCTGCTGGCAAACCTGGACATCAAGCCGCTCGGCCTGGCTGTGAACCACGCAAGCCTGGGCCTGTGCCTCGCCTGAAACGAGTGCCAGGAGCAATGACAAGCCAATCAACCGCATCCATCACCTCCTCAGAAATCATCGACCATGCTGCAGAATATCCCCACTCATGTCATTGCCGGCCCGTTGGGCGCCGGCAAGACCAGCCTGATCAAACACCTGCTGGCCCAGCGCCCGGCTGGCGAGCGCTGGGCGGTGTTGATCAACGAGTTCGGCCAGATCGGTCTCGATGCTGCGCTCCTGACCCGGGATGCAGATGGTATCGCACTGGGCGAAGTGGCCGGAGGCTGCTTGTGTTGCGTCAACGGCGCACCGTTCCAGATTGGTCTTGGGCGTTTGTTGCGCAAGGCACAGCCGGATCGGCTGTTCATCGAGCCCTCAGGGCTGGGGCATCCGGCACAGTTGCTCAGGCAATTGAGCGAAGCGCCGTGGCAAGGCGTGTTGGCTGTTCAGCCTTGTGTACTGGTGTTGGACGCCCAGGCGCTTGCTGCAGGCAAACCGCTGCCGCAGGCGCAACAGCAAGCGCTGAGCCATGCGGGATTGTTACTGCTGAACAAATCTGAAGGTCTCGAAGAAGAAAGTCGCCAGCGAATCGCCAGGCAATTGCCGCCGACTCCTCTGCACTGGACGCAACAGGCGGTTTTACCCTTGAGCGAGTTGCCGGGGCTGAAAGCCAAGGCGCTGGAGGGTGTGGACAACTTCGTTGTGCCCAAGGGATTGGCGCAGATGCCGGCTGTCTGGACTGATCCCGCGTTGCCCATCTGCTTGAGTCAGGAACAGGACGGTGGCTGGAGCATCGGTTGGCGCTGGCATTCGAGCCAGGTGTTTGATGCCGCCCTGGTCTGCCGCTGGCTGGAAAGCCATGGCTGGCAGCGGGCGAAGCTGGTTATCCACAGTGTGCAAGGGTGGGTCTCGGTGAATGCGGTGGATAACTCGGTGCTGGACTGGCGGCCCAGTGAATGGCGGCAGGATTCGCGTATCGAGCTGATTTTCAGTGAGCCGCAGAATGCAGAACGACTGCAGAGTGAGCTTGCAGCGTGTCGATCCGAACCGGGTTAATGGCTCAAGGTCGCCACTTGGTATGTTCCTGACGCCACTGGCTCAGCTCGATCACTTCTGCGCGAGGCTTCACCACCTCGACCGGAGGTTCGGTTTCGTCGAATGGAACCGGGTAGGGCGCCAGTTCAATCTGTGCGCTGTGAGCGCCGAACTGGGTGATGGTGCCGTTGTGGCGGGTTTCGCCGGTCACGGTGAATTCGAAGTTGTACACGCGGGCCAGGCGCCGCCGACCACTGGCATCCCGGATGAACGCTATTCTTTTCAAGGCCACGTTGCCGTCCAGCAATTCGATCCCGAGTTTGCTGCAGTGCTGTTTGACCCGCTCCAGCGCGCGTTCGCGCAAGCCGTGATTGTGCCAAAGCCATGCGCCGGCAGTGGCGAAAAGCATCAGCACGAATATATTTCCAAGGGTCAGCATCAACAGGGTGCTCCAACAAGATAGTGTCAGCTTAACTGCGTCGCTGGTCTGTCGTACAGGCTGCGTTTAGTCGCATACTGCGCGGCTAGAATTTCAATCGTTTTACGGAAATCCACCGCATGAAACGTACTCCGCATTTGCTCGCTATCCAGTCCCACGTGGTATTCGGTCACGCCGGCAACAGTGCCGCGGTTTTCCCGATGCAACGGGTCGGGGTGAATGTCTGGCCGCTCAACACCGTGCAATTCTCCAACCACACCCAGTACGGTCAGTGGGCCGGTGAAGTGCTGGCACCGCAGCAGATACCGGACCTGGTCGAAGGCATCGCGGCGATTGGCGAATTGGGCAACTGCGATGCGGTGCTCTCCGGTTACCTCGGCAGTGCGGCCCAGGGCCGGGCGATCCTGACGGGAGTGGCGCGGATCAAGTCGATGAACCCCAAGGCGCTTTACCTGTGTGACCCGGTCATGGGGCATCCGGAGAAGGGTTGCAGTGTTCCGGCGGAAGTCGGTGATTTTCTGTTGGAAGAGGCCGCCGCCGTGGCGGACTTCATGTGCCCGAACCAGCTGGAGCTGGACAGCTTCTCCGGACGCAAGCCGCAATCGCTGTTCGATTGCCTGGCCATGGCGCGCGTTTTGTTGGCGCGCGGCCCAAAAGCGGTCCTGGTCAAGCATCTGGACTACCCCGGTAAACCGGCAGAGGTCTTCGAGATGCTGCTGGTGACGACCGAAGGCAGCTGGCATTTGCAGCGCCCGTTGCTGGCGTTTCCGCGTCAGCCGGTGGGTGTGGGCGATCTGACGTCCGGGTTGTTCCTGGCGCGTGTGCTGCTGGGAGACAGTCTGGTAGCCGCGTTCGAGTTCGCGGCATCGGCGGTGCATGAAGTGCTGCTGGAAACCCAGGCGTGTGCCAGCTACGAGTTGGAACTGGTTCGGGCTCAGGACCGGATTGCCCATCCGCGGGTGCGGTTCGAAGCGAGCTCGATCAGCCTCTGATTCAGCGTTGCCACCATTCGTCGGATCGCCGCCCGGAGCAAGCCCGCTCCCACACAGGACAACTGTGGGAGCGGGCTTGCTCGCGAAGGCTATCTAAAGAACACCATCAGCCCGCCAGGCACACTCAGGCGTCGCCCTTGATTTCCTGATAGCGCTTTTCCAGCTCCTGACGAATCTGCCGACGCTGCTGGGCCTGCATATAGCGGCGCTTGTCTTCGCTGTTCTGCGGTTGCAGCGGCGGTACCGATGCAGGTTTACGCTGGTCATCCACCGCAACCATGGTGAAGAAGCAACTGTTGGTGTGACGCACCGAGCGCTCGCGGATGTTCTCGGTCACCACTTTGATACCCACCTCCATGGAGGTGTTGCCGGTGTAGTTGACCGAGGCGAGAAAGGTCACCAGTTCGCCGACATGGATCGGCTCACGGAAAATGACCTGGTCCACCGACAGGGTCACCACATAGCGGCCGGCATAACGGCTGGCGCAGGCGTAGGCCACTTCGTCGAGGTATTTGAGCAGGGTGCCGCCGTGAACATTGCCAGAGAAGTTGGCCATGTCTGGGGTCATCAATACCGTCATCGACAGCTGGGCGTTTCCGGGTTCCATAGCATTCTCACGGGTCAAGACCAGGTTTGAGGGATGCACCTCTGCGGGTGCCTCAGCGGTTTTTTCAAACCAACAGTTATCGGGACGCCGGGTGCGGAGTCGCCGTCACGCCGGATCGATCTGTTTCCATATATTGCACCGCCTTTCTGCCAGAAGTCGCGGTGTTACCCTGCAAAAAAGCTCTGCTTCAAGGGCATTTCCTACACGCAATCCAGATTTTTGTTCTGTTCGATCAGACTTTTCCTGCGTCCGGGGATCGAGCAATGCCATCCAGGGAGTCTCACACCATGCATGCCATCAGTTTCATTCAGGATCTGGCAGTGATCATGTTGATCGCAGGTGTGGTCACCGTGGTTTTCCACCGCCTGAAACAACCGGTGGTGCTGGGATATATCGTCGCCGGCTTCATCATTGGCCCGCACACCCCGCCATTCGGCCTGATCCATGACGAACAAACCATCAAGACCCTGGCCGAACTCGGCGTGATATTCCTGATGTTCTGCCTGGGCCTGGAGTTCAGCCTGCGCAAGTTGTTCAAGGTCGGCGCCACGGCATTCATCGCGGCGTTCCTGGAAATCGTGTTGATGATCTGGATCGGCTACGAGATTGGTCGCTGGTTCGACTGGAACACCATGGATTCACTGTTCCTCGGTGCGATCCTGGCGATTTCCTCGACCACCATCATCGTCAAGGCACTCAACGATCTGAAGTTGAAGAACGAGCGATTTGCACAGCTGATATTCGGGGTGCTGATCGTCGAAGACATTCTGGGTATCGGCATTATCGCATTGCTGTCCAGCATCGCCGTCAGCGGTACGGTCAGCTCCGGCGAAGTGTTTTCTACCGTCGGCAAACTGTCGCTGTTCATGATCGTCGCATTGGTCATCGGCATTCTGATGGTGCCGCGGTTGCTGGCCTACGTGGCCAGATTCGAGAGCAACGAAATGCTGCTGATTACCGTGCTGGGCCTGTGTTTTGGCTTTTGCCTGCTGGTGGTCAAGCTTGAATACAGCATGGTCCTCGGGGCGTTCCTGATCGGCGCGATCATGGCTGAATCCCGACAACTGCTGAAAATCGAGCGCTTGATTGAACCGGTTCGCGATCTTTTCAGTGCGATTTTCTTTGTAGCCATCGGGCTGATGCTCGATCCGGCGATCCTGCTTCAGTACGCCTGGCCGATCGCCGTAATCACCGTAGCCGTGGTGCTCGGCAAGATGTTGTCCTGTGGCCTTGGTGCGTTTATCGCCGGTAATGACGGACGCACCTCGCTGCGAGTCGGGATGGGTCTTTCACAGATTGGCGAGTTCTCTTTCATCATTGCGGCACTCGGCATGACGTTGCAGGTCACCAGTAACTTTCTATACCCCGTGGCTGTGGCGGTTTCGGTGATCACGACCTTACTGACGCCTTATCTGATCCGCGCGGCTGATCCATTGTCTATCAAGCTCGCCGGCGCCATGCCGGAACGCCTGGGACGGGTGTTGGGGATGTACGGCGAATGGCTGCGCAGCATCCAGCCTCAGGGTGAGGGCGCGTTACTGGCATCCATGATTCGGAGGATTTTGCTGCAGGTGGGAGTCAATCTGGCGCTGGTAATCGCGATCTTCTTATCAGGTGCGTTCTTCGCCGAGCGTATGTCGGCTTACCTGCAAGGCTGGATCAGCGACCCGAGCTGGCAGAAGGCATTGATCTGGGGCGGGGCGCTGTTGTTGTCGCTGCCTTTTTTGATTGCGGCGTACCGCAAGCTCAAAGCACTGTCGATGTTGCTGGCGGAAATGGGCGTTAAGCCAGAGATGGCCGGGCGCCACACGCAGCGAGTGCGCCGGGTGATCTCCGAAGTGATCCCGATCCTGTCGCTGCTGGTGATCTTTTTGCTGCTGGCAGCCTTGTCGGCCAGTATTCTGCCGACCAACAAGTTGCTGGTACTGATCGCCGTGGTCGCGGCCGCCGTGGCGGCGCTGCTGTGGCGCTGGTTCATTCGTGTGCACACGCGGATGCAGGTGGCGTTGCTGGAAACCCTCGACAATCACAAGGAGTCGTCCAGGCATTGACCACCTTGCGGCGTTGGTGGGATCAGCTTTCCAGCCAGACGTCCCGCGCCCAGTGCCACACGGACTCCCAGGTTTCTTCGGCGATCAGCTCTTCTTCGGCCTGCCAAAGCACCACGGTGCCGTCCTCTTCGACCAGGTAGTAGTCATCACCGACTTGGCAGATAGGAATCATGCTGCGATCAACGCCAGCGTCCCAGGCGTTGGCGGCAACGTCGGGCAGGTAGGTGTGGGATTGCGGGTCGGTCACGGTGACCGGTTCCAGGCTACCGTAGACCACGTCGCTGACGGTCAGCAGAAACTCTCTGAAGACGAACGGAATGTCGATGAACAGTTGTTCTTCGATTTCGACCAGCAGGTCTTCGTCGGGCAGTTCCAAGGGGACCGGTACCGGTTCGTTGGCTTCACGCAGTTGTTCGATGATTTCTTCCACGTCCGGGATCCTCTTGCTTGTATGGCGCGGTTTATATGGGGCGGTTTATACAGTAGCTCGCTATAGATGCAACCGTGAAATAGAAAACCCCGGCCGAAGCCGGGGTTTTGTTTACAGCAGCTGAAGTTCTGCGCGGGATCAGCCGTTCTGGCGGATACCGGCCACCAGCCAAGGCTGGTTTTCGCCTTGGGCGCGTTCCATGTTCCAGCTTTCGCTGAAGACTTCGCCCTGGTCGAAACGCGAGGTTTTCGACACGCCAGTGAAGGTCAGGGTGGCGATGGTCTTGTCGGCGCGATCGTCCACACCGTCCAGTTGTACATTGAGGTTATCAATGTAGGTGGACTGGAAACCGTCGCCCAGGTCGGCACGTTCGCGCTTGAGGAATTCCAGCATTTGCGGAGTGACAAATTCGGCGATCTTGTCCATTTCGTTGGCGTCCCAGTGCTGTTGCAGGGACTGGAAGTGATTGCGTGCCGCTTCGACGAAGTTCCTTTCGTTGAACCAGGCTGGAGCATTGATCACTGGACGGGCGGCAACAGGCGCTGCCGAACCACCGAAGATGGAACCGCCGGCCGGCTTTTGTTCGAACGCTTCACGCTGCATCGGCGCATGGCCGGCCGGAGCGTAATGCTCCTGCTGCTTGCGACGACGGGCGGCGATAAAGCGGAAGACCAGGAACGCGATGACGGCCATGATCAGGATGTCGAAGATCTGCATGCCCTGGAAGCCGCCACCCATGAACATGGATGCCAGCAGGCCACCGGCGGCGATACCGGCCAGAGGGCCGAGCCAGCGCGAAGCGCCACCGGCCTTGGCAGCGGCGCCAGCGGCACCGGCAGCACCAGCGGTCGCCGCGGCGCCGCCCATGCCTGGAGAAGAAGGAGCCATCTGGCTGGTCTGGTGCGTCGGCGCAGCGCCTGCGCTTTTGCCACCACCGAAGCGCTTGGCGGCATTGACGTCGAGACTCATCGTCAGGCCGATGCACAACGCCATGGCGATGCTAAGAAAACGTTTCATAAAGGGAATTCCCATTTGTGGAAGGCACGCGCGCCATGTTGCACAGCTGAAGTGTTACTGGCTAGCGGCAGAGTGTTTCGGGCTTTTGCCTGACAGGTCGTGTTCAGCTTCAGTCAGCGCAATAAGGCCTTTTGATTTTGATATGTCAGATGAGTGGAAAAGTTTTGTAGGACGTTCGCCTAGCGTCGTAGGGCCAGCATGACGACCCCGGCCGTGATCAGACCGATTCCGCCCCATTGGCGCAGGTCGAGTTTTTCTCCCAGCAGAACCACGCCCAGTATGGCGACCAGCACCACGCTGAGTTTGTCCACTGGAGCGACCAGTGAGGCCGGACCGACCTTGAGTGCGCGGAAATAGCAGATCCACGACGCCCCGGTGGCCAGGCCCGACAACAACAGGAACAGATAACTCTTCGCAGAGATCGATCCCAATGACTGATATTGGCCCGTGGCGTACAAAATCAAGGCCAGGCTGACCAATACCACGATCGTACGCAGCAGGGTGGCGAAGTCGGAATTGACGTTTTCGATGCCGACTTTCGCGAAAATGGCGGTCATCGCCGCGAAAGCCGCGGATAACAGGGCCCAGAATGTCCAGGAAGAAAAAAAGCCCGAGCCCATGACGGTTCCTTGATTGCTTACATGAAACTGGAGACTACACAGAACCTTGTGGGAGCGGGCTTGCTCGCGAAAGCGGAGTGTCAGGCAACCTCAATAGAGACTGACCCACCGTATTCGCGAGCAAGCCCGCTCCCACATTGATCCTTCTGCGAGCTTTAGATCGCTTCCAGCTTGGCATAACCCAGCATCAGCCACTTGCTGCCTTCGCTGAAGTTCACCTGTACCCGGGCCTGGGCCCCGGCGCCTTCGAAGTTGAGGATCACGCCGTCACCGAATATCGAGTGGCGCACAGTCTGGCCCAGGCTGAAGCCGGTCTGCGGAATCTCGCTGCCGCTGAACAGGTTGCTGCCACTCATCGACTGGTTGCCACCGAACGGACGGCTGACGCTATTGGACAACCGCACTTCCTGGATCAGGCCTTTCGGAACTTCGCGTACGAAGCGCGACACCTTGTTGTAGGTCTCGCTGCCATACAGGCGGCGGGTTTCGGCGTAGGTCATCACCAGATTCTGCATGGCCCGAGTGATGCCGACATAGGCCAGACGACGCTCTTCCTCAAGGCGGCCGGGTTCTTCCAGGCTCATCTTGTGCGGGAACAGGCCTTCCTCCATGCCCACCAGGAACACGTAAGGGAATTCCAGGCCCTTGGCGCTGTGCAGGGTCATCAATTGAATACTGTCTTCGTGCTCGTCGGCCTGGGTGTCGCCGGCTTCCAGCGACGCATGACCGAGGAAGGCCGCGAGCGGCGTCAGGTCTTCGTCTTCTTCGCTGTTTTCGAAGTTGCGCGCGGCGCTGACCAGTTCCTCAAGGTTTTCTACCCGGGCCTGGCCTTTCTCGCCTTTTTCCGCTTCGTGATAGGCGATCAGCCCCGACTGCTCGATGACGGTCTGGGTCATCAGATGCAGCGGCATTTCCATGCACTTGGCAGCGAGGTTCTCGATCAGCTCGATAAACGCGCCGAGGGCACCGGCTGCACGACCGGTCAGGCCTTTGTTGGCTACCAGTTGGCGCATCGCTTCCCACATCGACACGTCGCTGTGGCGCGCATGGTCGCGGATCGCTTCGACGGTTTTCTCGCCGATGCCGCGGGCTGGCACGTTGATGACCCGTTCCAGTGCCGCGTCGTTGCCCCGTCCTTCAAGTAACCGCAGGTAAGCCATGGCGTTCTTGATTTCGGCGCGTTCGAAGAAGCGCTGACCGCCATAGATACGGTAGGGAATGCGCTCGCGCAGCAAGGCCTCTTCCAGAACCCGCGACTGGGCGTTGGAGCGGTACAGAATCGCGATATCGCTGCGAGACAAGCCGGTTTTCAGCGCGCTTTCGATGGTTTCGACAACGTAGCGGGCTTCGTCGTGTTCGTTGAAGGCGGCGTACAGGTTGATCGCTTCGCCGTCGCCGCCGTCTGTCCACAGCTCCTTGCCCAGGCGCCCGGTGTTGTTGGCGATCAAGGCGTTGGCTGCCTTCAGGATGCCGGCGGTGGAGCGATAGTTTTGCTCCAGGCGAATGGTTTCGGCGTCCGGGAAGTCTTCGGAGTACTGGTAGATGTTCTCGATTTTCGCGCCGCGCCAGCCGTAGATCGACTGGTCGTCGTCGCCCACCACCATCAGGCTGTCGCCACCCTTGGCCAGCAGGCGCAACCAGGCGTACTGCACGGCGTTGGTGTCCTGGAACTCGTCCACCAGGATGTGCCGGAAGCGCTTTTGATAGTGAGCGAGCAGGCCTGGGTGATCGCGCCACAGATCGAGGGCGCGCAGCAGCAATTCGGAGAAGTCGATGACACCCGCACGCAGGCAGGCGGCCTCGTAGGCTTCATAGATGCCGCGCATGGTCGCCAGGAACAGGTCACCGCTGGCTTGAATGTGTTGCGGACGCAGGCCTTCGTCTTTCTGCCCGTTGATGAACCACTGGGCCTGACGGGCCGGCCAGCGTTGCTCATCCAGGCCGAGCTCGCGGATCACCCGCTTGACCAGCCGTTGCTGGTCGTCGCTGTCGAGAATCTGGAAAGTCTGGCTTAAGCCCGCTTCCTGCCAGTGCGCCCGCAACAAGCGGTGCGCCAGGCCGTGGAAGGTGCCGACCCACATGCCGGCCGGGTTGATACCCATCAACTGCTCGATGCGCTGGCGCATCTCGGCAGCAGCCTTGTTGGTGAAGGTCACCGACAGGATGGAGTGGGGCGAGGCGTTTTCGACCTGGATCAGCCAGGCGATACGGTGCACCAGCACTCGGGTTTTACCGGAACCAGCACCGGCCAGGACCAACTGACGACCCACGGGGGCCGCTACGGCCTGGCGTTGGGCATCGTTGAGGGAGTTCAGCAGAAGGGAGAGATCATCGCGCATCAGGGCATTCTAGGGGGACGCGACACACCGGGCAAACTCCGCTTCGCTTTAGCCGATGAAAGTTATGCGAAGGACGACCGGTCGGTCATCGGCTGCAGGCGTTGGCGGGGCGAGTCTTCAGCGTTTTCAGGGGGCGTCGGCGACTGAAAAATTTGGCGATTTATTGATCAGCAGCAGTTTGGTCCGGGCAATTGCTTGTGTATGCTCCGAGCAGTTTCGGGCTCATGCTCATCATTATAAGAACAAGAACATCGCCTATGACCCTCAGCTTCGACCTGTCGGGCCCCATTGTGGAACCCCGGGAGATCCGTAAACAGTACGCCATGGAAATGGCGGTCGAACGCACGCGCCTGTTGTATCAGGGCTCGCTGCTGCCCACGTTGTTCATGCTGATCAATGGCCTGGTCTGCGCCGGTTTGCTCTGGAGTCCGCAGCGCTACTTCCTGGTCAGTGTCTGGCTGGTGTGGTTGTTGTCACTGGTGGCATTACGGGTGATTCAGGTCGCAGCCTTCGACTCGGCAATTCCCAATCGACAGGCCCATCCCATTTGGCGAAGGATGTTCTGGCTGGGCTCCGGCCTCACCGGCCTGACCCTGGCCGGTGCCGGCATCGCCCTGGCTCCCGCCGACAACTTCATTCAGCAAGCCTGGGTCTTCGGCCTCATCGGCGCCGCAGCGCTTTCGGCCAGCGTGGCTTATGCGGTCAGTTTGCCGGCCTTTCTGTCTTTTACCTTGCCCTGCCTGTTGCCGGCCATCGCCTATATGTTTTTTGGGGGGGGCGAGCAGCAGCAAGGTTGGGGCTGGTTCGGGCTGATTCTGCTCGGTGCATTGAGCGTGGTTGCCTGGCAGGTCAATCGATTGATCGATCGGGGCTTGATGCGACGCTTTCAGAATCAGGCACTGATCGAGCATTTGCAGCAGGCGCAAAGCTGCAGTGATCAGCTCAATCAGAAGCTGGCCAAGGAGATCGAACAGCGCCGACGGGCCGAGGACGAGTTGCGGGAGATTCAGATCGACCTGGAAAACCGTGTCGCTCAGCGCAGCCTGGAGCTGGACGCTGCCAACCAGGCGCTGAGCAAGAGTGAGGCGCGTCTGGCGCTGGCATTGAAGGCCAGCGAGTTGGGGTTGTGGGACTGGAATCTGCAAACCGACGAAGTCCATCACACGCAGATTCAGGAATTGTTCGGCCTGGAGCCGGAGCAGGTCACCGCATTACTGCGTCACCTCAAGCCGCGCCTGCATCCCGAGGATCTTCCTGCGCTGAAAAGGGCGCTGGTCGAGCATATGAAGGGCCGCACCGAGGACTATCAGATCGAGTATCGCGTACGGCATGGCGACGGCCACTGGGTCTGGATCGAGGACCGTGGGCGGGCGGTCGAGCGCGCCAAAAACGGCCGGGTGATTCGCATGGTTGGCACTCGCCGCGACATCAGCGTCAGCAAAGGCCTGGAAGAACAGCGGCAACTGGCGGCGACCGTTTTCGAGGCGGCCAGCGAAGGGATCGTGATTTTCGATCCGAACTACGCCCTGATCGCGGTCAATCAAGCCTTCAGTCGAGTGACCGGCTATGACATCGAAGACATGATCGGCCGCAATGTCGTTGAGTTGCCCTGCAGCCGCGATGCGCGTCGGCATTACGCCGCAATACATCAGGCGCTGGAACAGCAAGGCAGCTGGCAGGGCGAATTGGTGGAAACCCGCAAGAACGGCGAGATGTATCCGCAATGGCTGCAACTGAATGCTGTGCGCGATACCCGGGGAAATGTCAGCCATATTGTGGGCTTCTTCGCTGATCTCTCCGCCCGCCGGGAATCCGAAGAGCGGATGCGCTATCTGACCCATTACGACGAACTTACCGGTCTGGCCAACCGCTCGATGTTCCGCGAACGACTCAGCGAGGCTCACCAACGAGTGCGACAGGGCGGTTATCGCAGCCTGGCGTTGCTGCACATCAATCTCGATCGGTTCAAGCAACTCAACGACAGCCTTGGGCATGAAGTCGCCGACCAGTTATTGCAGAAAATGGCCCGGCGACTGGTGAATGCATTGCCTGAGGCAGACACCATCGCGCGCCTTTCCGGTGACGAATTTGCCGTGCTGTTCAATTCCTATGGCAACCTTTCGAGCCTGGCCCGGGTGGCGACTCGTCTGGCGAGCAAGTTGCGTTTGCCCGTCACCATCGACGGCCATGAGCTGGTGGTCAGTGCGTCGATGGGTATCAGCCTGTTGCCGGACAGCGCCCGGGAAATATCTGCATTGGTCAGTCAGTCGAACATGGCCATGCAACACGCCAAACACCTGGGTGGTAATAACTTCCAGTTTTACACCGACAGTCTGCAAGCCAGCACGCTGGAGCGCTTGCAGTTGGAAAACCATTTGCGCAAGGCCGTCGAAGAGCAACAGCTGAAGGTGTTTTACCAACCCAAGCTGTGCCTTGCCACGGGCAAGCTCAATGCCGCCGAAGCCTTGGTGCGCTGGGATCATCCGACCATGGGCCGTGTGCCGCCGGGGGATTTCATCGGCCTGGCTGAAGAGACTGGATTGATCGGCCCGATCGGTGAGTTCGTGTTGCGTCAGGCCTGCTGGCAAGCCTGTGAGTGGCAGCGGCAGGGGCTTGAGCCGATCCGGGTGTCGGTCAATTTGTCGGTACACCAGTTGCGCCAAGGCAAGCTGGTCAGTCTGGTGCGACAGGTCCTGGAGGAAACCGCGCTGGCACCGCACCTCCTGGAGCTGGAACTCACTGAAAGCCAGTTGCTCGACAGCGTCGAACATATCATCGCTACTTTCCAGCAATTGCGAGATCTAGGGGTGAAGCTGGCCATCGATGATTTCGGCACGGGGTATTCGTCCCTGAGTTACCTCAAGCGGATTCCGGTGGATTACGTGAAGATCGACCAGGCGTTTATCCGCGGATTGGGTGAGGGCACTGAAGACGCGGCGATTACCCGGGCAATCATTGCCATGGCACACGGCTTGTCGTTGAAGGTCGTGGCGGAAGGGGTCGAACGACGCGAGCAGCTTGAGTTTCTCAAGAATGAGCTCTGTGACGAGGTGCAAGGCTATCTCATCAGCCGGCCGGTCGAGGCGGATGGGCTTGCGGCGCTGCTGCGCGAACAATCCATGGATTGAAAAGGTGCTTCCCGCCGGTTGTTTTCCAGAGCCGACGGGAAGTCGATGTGTACTTAGCTGGAAATCATGACTTCATCGATATGGTGCAGCAACTCTCCTTCGTAGAAGATACTAACGCCACTGACGTTAGAGTCTCCCATTGTTTTATATTCGATGAATTTGTCAGTTAAGACATGCAGTGTAATATCCTGAGGTATTGCAAGTACCAGATCCAGTCGCAGATCAAAGGACTTATCCTGAATATCGCTGAGTTCCAGTTTTGGTATAACGCGGGGATCGGCAACGGTTACGGTGCCATTGACGCGGAAAGACTGGCTCCCAGGCATTCGGTCGATTTGTGCGGTCCAGTCTTTGGTTTTAATACTCATGGTTTGTAACTCCAGTAATTAGTTATATTGCTTCCTGCCGAATTAATATATCCATCTGAAGTTGCGAGCGATAAGTTTTTTAGTTTGGCTTTGTAAGGTTGTGTGTTCCGGTATTTATCATCTGAATATCGATATGCAAGCATTAATGGTGGGGGCGCTGCCCGTCCAGTGATGTCGCGATGGTGCGCCTGAGCGTCGAGCGCGAGTGCTACATGAGGCGCGGGCACCTGAAATCGAGGGATCCGGTTACGCATTGAGCAGGCAAAAAGCCGATTCATGTAGTATAACTACAAGCGTGCTACATCCCCGGCACCTGCCAATAACAAAGAGTCCAGCCCTTTGAATCTGCTGCAACACATCGCCCAGTCTCGCCACCTGTTACGCAAGTCGGAGCTCAAGGTCGCCGACCATGTGCTGCTTGATCCTGCGGCCGTGATGCACAGCTCCATGGCCGACCTGGCCCACAGCGTGGGCATCAGTGAGCCGACCATCGTGCGTTTTTGCCGTGCCATCGGTTGTTCCGGCTTTCAGGACCTGAAGCTGAAGCTGGCCCAGAGCCTGGCGGCAGGTGCGAGTTTCGGCCAGTTTGCGATCCATGAGGATGATTCGGTCGCCGACTACAGCCTGAAAATCTTCGACACCACCCTGCATACGTTGATGGAGGTTCGCGAGAAACTCGATCCGCTGGAATTGCAGAGGGCCGTGACGCTCATGTCCCAGGCCCAGCGTGTCGAGTTCTATGGCTTCGGCGCCTCCGGTGCGGTCGCAGCGGACGCCCAGCACAAGTTCTTCCGCTTGCTGCTGACGGCAGCGGCGTATTCTGACCCGCACATGCAGGCGATGTCGGCCGTGACGCTCAAGCCAACCGACGTGGCGATCTGCATTTCCCAGTCCGGGCGCTCCAAGGACCTGCTGATCACCGCCAACCTGGTGCGCGAAAGCGGTGCTTCGCTGATCACCTTGTGCCCGAGCCAGACACCATTGGCCGAGCTGTCGACGGTCAATCTGGCGATCGATGTGCATGAAGACACTGAAATCTATACGCCGCTGACGTCGCGTATCGCCCACCTGGTGGTGATCGACGTGCTGGCAATGGGCGTGGCCATGGCGCGTGGTCCGAGCCTGGTCAATCACCTCAAGAGCGTCAAGCGCAGCCTGCGCAGCTTGCGGTTGTCGCCCAAGTCGGTGAAAGCGCTGGACGACTGATGTCGTCGTAAGGTCGTTCCGACCTTATTCGCGAGCAAGCCCGCTCCCACATTCGACCGAGTTCTGCCAGATGGATACGGTCAAATGTGGGAGCGGGCTTGCTCGCGAAGGCGTCCTCGAATACGCCGCACGTTTCATCAGTCTGTAACGCCCGAGCCGCCAAACCGTCATCCTCGGCGCCTATCTTGAAACTCCCGTACTCGCCTTGGGAGACTCGAAATGGCCATGCCTTACGAAGAACGCAACAGCGCTGTCAAAACCCGTCGTCAGCAAGAAGATCAGCGCCGCATGGAATTCCGTCGCGCCATTGAAGATCGCTGCGAACGCCGTCAGCTTCTGGCCGAAATTGGCGATTTTCCGGAGTTGGAACTCAACTTCTGGCAGGCAACTCCCTCGACTTCCCGTCGAAACGCTCAACCAGCGCGCTGATTTGAATCCGTTCACTACGGATAAATGCCAGGAAGGCGTGAGCCACCGGTGACAGGCGTTTCGCCTTGGCCTGCACCAGGCACCAACTGCGAAACAGTGGCAGCTCTTCGACGGGTAGCTCGATCAGCCCACCGGTTGCCAGCTCAAGGTTCAGGGCGTGGCGCGTCAACAGCGCAACGCCCAGGCCTGCCAGTACACATTCACGCTGGGCTTCGGCAGACGAGACTTCCTGGGTCTGGTTGAAGTGCACGCGTTTCTCTTTGAAGTATTCTTCGCACGCCAGCCGCGTCCCGGAGCCTGGCTCACGCAACAGCAGTGTGTAGGGCTCGAGATCCTGCAGGCGCAGCGGCCCCATATGACACAGCGGGTGATCCGGTGGCGCCACGGCGACGATCGGGTTGTTCAGGAACGGCAGGAATTCCAGGCCCATGTCCTGAGGCACCATGGACATGATCACCAGGTCGTCGCGGTTGTCCGACAAACGCCGAATAACCTGGCCGCGATTGACCACCGTCAGTTGCAGGTTCACCTCCGGGTGTTGGCGTTTGAAGGCGGCAAACAAGTGCGGCACGAAATATTTGGCGCTGGATTCCACCGCCAGTTTCAGTTGCCCCTGCAGCGAGCCCTGCATGTCCGACAACTGCATGTCGAGGTTTTCCAGGCGTCCGAAAATATCCCGGCTGGCCCGCTGTAACGCTTCAGCCGCTTCGGTCATGTAGAGTTTTTTGCCGACGTAATCGAACAAAGGCTGGCCAATCAGCTCTTCAAGTTGACGAATCTGCAGGCTGACGGCAGGTTGTGTGAGCGACATTTCCTCGGCCGCGCGACTGTACGACCGCAAATCACAGACCTCGTTGAAGATCTGCAATTGCCGTAAAGTCATACGCATCAATGACTTACGCATTATCTGGTCACTCTCGCCGCTGGCTGGAGAATCAACTATAAGTCTTTACTTATGCGCGACCCAATAATTATTCATTTTTGTTAATCCCTTGTGGGCGCTAGTGTGGACCTGCGACCAAATTGAAACATTTGGTCACGCGTCGACCTGGTCTAGCAGGTCGTGGGTACCACCGGCTCAAGGGAATTTCCAAGTGATAACAAAGATCCTGATCGCCAACCGTGGTGAGATTGCCGTACGAATCGTGCGTGCCTGCGCCGAAATGGGCATTCGCTCGGTCGCGATCTATTCCGACGCCGACCGTCATGCCTTGCATGTGAAGCGTGCGGACGAGGCCCACAGTATTGGTGCCGAGCCCTTGGCCGGTTACCTGAACCCGCGCAAGCTGGTGAACCTGGCCGTGGAAACCGGCTGCGATGCATTGCATCCCGGTTACGGATTCCTTTCGGAAAACGCCGAACTGGCGGAGATCTGCGCTGAGCGCGGTATCAAATTCATCGGCCCGTCGGCGGAAGTCATTCGCCGCATGGGCGACAAGACTGAAGCGCGCCGCAGCATGATCAAGGCCGGCGTGCCGGTCACCCCGGGCACCGAAGGCAACGTGTCGGGCATCGAAGAAGCCCTGACCGAAGGCGACCGCATCGGTTACCCGGTGATGCTCAAGGCTACCTCCGGTGGCGGCGGTCGCGGCATTCGTCGTTGCAACAGCCGTGAAGAACTCGAACAGGCTTTCCCGCGAGTGATTTCCGAAGCCACCAAGGCGTTCGGTTCGGCGGAAGTGTTCCTGGAAAAATGCATCGTCAATCCGAAACACATCGAAGCGCAGATTCTCGGTGACAGCTTCGGCAACGTGGTGCACCTGTTCGAGCGTGACTGCTCGATCCAGCGCCGCAACCAGAAGCTGATCGAGATCGCCCCGAGCCCGCAACTGACCCCGGAACAGCGCGCCTACATCGGCGACCTGTCGGTACGCGCAGCCAAGGCCGTGGGCTACGAGAATGCCGGCACCGTGGAGTTCCTGCTCGCCGAGGGCGAGGTGTACTTCATGGAGATGAACACCCGGGTGCAGGTGGAACACACCATCACCGAAGAAATCACCGGCATCGACATTGTCCGTGAGCAGATCCGCATCGCCTCCGGCCTGCCGCTTTCGGTGAAACAGGAAGACATCCAGCACCGCGGTTTCGCGCTGCAATTCCGGATCAACGCCGAAGACCCGAAAAACAATTTCCTGCCGAGCTTCGGCAAGATCACCCGTTATTACGCGCCCGGCGGTCCTGGCGTGCGTACCGACACGGCGATCTACACCGGTTACACCATTCCACCGTTCTACGATTCCATGTGCCTGAAACTGGTGGTGTGGGCGCTGACCTGGGAAGAGGCGATGGACCGTGGCTTGCGCGCCCTCGACGACATGCGTCTGCAAGGGGTCAAGACCACCGCCGCGTATTACCAGGAAATCCTCCGCAATCCGGAATTCCGTAGCGGCCAGTTCAACACCAGCTTTGTTGAAAGCCACCCTGAACTGACCAACTACTCGATCAAGCGCAAACCCGAAGAGCTGGCCCTGGCCATCGCCGCCGCCATCGCCGCCCACGCAGGCCTGTGAGGAATAGAACAATGAGCAAGCAAATCCACGTTACCGACACGATCCTGCGCGACGCCCACCAATCGCTGCTCGCGACCCGCATGCGCACCGAAGACATGCTGCCGATCTGCGACAAGCTCGACAAAGTCGGCTACTGGTCGCTGGAGTGCTGGGGCGGCGCGACGTTCGACGCCTGCGTACGCTTCCTGAAAGAAGACCCGTGGGAGCGTCTGCGCCAATTGCGCGCCGCGCTGCCTAACACCCGTCTGCAAATGCTCCTGCGTGGCCAGAACCTGCTGGGCTACCGCCACTACAGCGACGACGTGGTCAAAGCCTTCGTTGCCAAGGCTGCAGTCAACGGTATCGACGTGTTCCGCATTTTCGACGCCATGAACGACGTGCGTAACCTGCGCGTGGCCATCGAAGCGGTGAAAGCGGCGGGCAAACACGCCCAAGGCACCATCGCCTACACCACCAGCCCGGTGCACACCATCGAGGCCTTCGTGAACCAGGCCAAGCAAATGGAAGCCATGGGTTGCGACTCGGTGGCGATCAAGGACATGGCTGGCCTGCTGACCCCGTACGCCACCGGTGAACTGGTCAAGGCACTGAAAGCCGAGCAATCGCTGCCCGTGTTCATCCACTCCCATGACACCGCTGGTCTGGCTGCAATGTGCCAGATGAAGGCTATCGAAAACGGCGCCGACCACATCGACACCGCGATCTCCAGCTTCGCCTGGGGCACCAGCCACCCGGGTACCGAGTCGATGGTCGCCGCCCTTAAAGGCAGCGAGTTCGACACCGGCCTGAACCTGGAGCTGCTGCAAGAGATCGGTCTGTATTTCTACGCCGTGCGCAAGAAGTACCACCAGTTCGAAAGCGAATTCACTGCCGTCGACACCCGTGTCCAAGTCAACCAGGTACCGGGCGGGATGATTTCCAACCTGGCCAACCAGTTGAAAGAGCAGGGCGCCCTCAACCGCATGAGCGAAGTGCTGGCCGAGATTCCGCGGGTTCGCGAAGACCTCGGCTTCCCGCCGCTGGTGACCCCGACGTCGCAGATCGTCGGCACCCAGGCGTTCTTCAACGTGCTGGCCGGCGAGCGCTACAAGACCATCACCAACGAAGTGAAGCTCTACCTGCAAGGTGGCTACGGCAAGGCGCCGGGCACGGTGAACGAGAAGCTGCGTCGCCAGGCCATCGGCAGCGAAGAGGTTATCGACGTTCGCCCGGCCGACCTGCTCAAGCCGGAAATGGCCAAGCTGCGCGCCGATATCGGTGCACTGGCCAAGTCTGAAGAAGACGTGCTGACCTACGCCATGTTCCCGGACATCGGCCGCAAGTTCCTCGAAGAGCGTGCGGCTGGAACCCTGACACCTGAAGTGCTGTTGCCGATTCCGGAAGCCGGCAAGGTGGCTTCGGCAGGCGGCGAAGGCGTGCCGACCGAGTTCGTCATCGACGTTCACGGCGAAACCTACCGCGTCGATATCACCGGTGTTGGCGTCAAGTCCGAAGGCAAGCGTCACTTCTACCTGTCCATCGACGGCATGCCGGAAGAGGTGGTGTTCGAGCCGCTCAACGAGTTCGTCGGCGGCGGCAGCAGCAAGCGCAAGCAGGCCAGCGCACCAGGCCATGTCAGCACCACCATGCCAGGCAACATCGTCGATGTGCTGGTCAAGGAAGGTGACACCGTCAAGGCAGGCCAGGCCGTGCTGATCACCGAAGCGATGAAGATGGAAACCGAAGTCCAGGCCGCCATCGCCGGCAAAGTCACCGCCATTCACGTGGCCAAGGGCGACCGGGTTAATCCGGGTGAAATCCTGATCGAGATCGAAGGCTGAGTTAACAGCCTCGATTCAACGCTTTAAACCTCGGGGGGGCATGTGCTCCCCTTTTTTTATGCCTGCAACTCCTTTCCTGGAAGCGCGCATTTTTTCTGATGTCTTCCCGACAGCACCTAAGCGTCACTGCTAAAACTGCATTATTTTGCAGTTTTACGGCAGGGGATTACCTTTCGTGTGCATTTTATTGCGTATGGCAATGCTGTTGATTTGCCTCTGATGCATTATATTGCGTTTATACTTGGTGGAGCTCTTCAAAAAGTGCATTTAAATGCAGGTGGAAAAGCATGTACAACCTGACATTGCAGATTTTTACGGCGGGTGAATGGTCCGACGCTATGGTCTTGAGCTTTGATAACCCTGAAAAGGGTTTCGAAAGCCGGTGCAATTTTGGTTACGAAACGGGTTATCTCGTCGATAACCATGAAGCCATCGGATCCCCGTTCTCCAAGGCTGTGAGTGCAAGAATCCCATTGGATTGGGAAGGTCGGCGATCCAACGCGCCAGCATTCGTGCATGACATTGCACCTGCCGGAGCTGCAAAACGATTTCTTCTCGCACGCGTAGGGCAAGACAAACCCGCTGACATCAGTGCCGACCTTTACCTGTTGGGCAGGAGTACACCGGCACCTATCGGCAACATGCGAATCAAAGAATCTGCCGAGGCGGTTGATGAGCGTGAGCCTATTGGGTTTGAGCGTCAGGATGTCATCAGTCGAGACAACCGTTTTCTCGAATACGCCTATGAGCTGGGCGCTGCGATTGGCGGTGCGACAGGCGCCGGAGGTGAGGCACCGAAGCTTTTGTTGGCCGAAAACAAGACCGGCCTCTTGTATCCGGACGCAGTGCTGGAAGACCGGGATGTCACCCAACATTGGTTTGTGAAGTTTGCCCGCAATAAAGGTAACCAGACTGATCAAGATATCCTGCGAAGCGAATACCACTACTACAAAGCTCTCCAGGCGCTGGGTATCGAAACAGTCGTTGAGGAAGGATTGGCGTTAGAGGAAGCGACCAAACCCAGCTTGTGGATGCAGCGTTTTGATCGTCAGGTAACAGTCCAGGGTGTAGAGCGTTTGGCGGTAGAGTCGATTTATTCGCTGGCGAATGTCACCAAGCCTGGAAGTGCGATGAACCACATGGAGGTTATCCGCATGCTTGCCGGGCTCTGGCGCGAAGTAGGGCAGGCGGATCGGATTCCGGATCTTGTTGCCGATTACCTGCGTCGGGATCTGCTCAACAAAATCCTCGGTAACTCGGATAACCATGGCCGCAACACCGCAATTATCCGGGATATGGACTCGTTTCGTTTGGCGCCGATTTATGATTTGGCGCCAATGGTGATGGATGACGAAGGTGTGACCCGCACGACCAAGTGGCCAAAAGAGTTGGAGAGGGCAGGCGAAGTCGATTGGCGCGGAGTCTGTCGAGCATTGGCGAATATCGCTGATCCGGAAGATCCATTGGCAGCGTTGGCTGACGCGCCAGACTCTTTCGAGCGCTTGCGGGAGGAGGCACAACGTTTGGTGGCACTTCCCGATATTTTGACCGCCAGTGGATTGCCCGCCACGACGATGAATCACCCGCGCATTGCATTGAAAAATCTGGAGCAACGTTTGAAAGAGTGGGATCTGAAATGAGCATGACCGTTGCCGAGCGCACGGTGCTCATAGAAAACATTCAAGAAGGACTCACCCAAGGCTCGATTGAAATAGGCGAAGCCGTCCGGCGCCTGCGAGTGGAAGTGACCGGCCTGCATCAGACTCAATTTGCCAAGATGTGCAAAATCTCGGTTCGCACTTTGGTGCATATCGAGCATGGGGAAGGAAATCAGACGCTGAAGTCACTTAATGCAGTATTCCGCCCGTTTGGATTGAAGATGGGAGTGGTACGCGTTCGACGTGATATCAGCTGAATCAGCACCGATCATTTGTAGGCGCCGGCTTGCCGGCTCCTACAGAGATCAGGTGTTGCTGATCCTCAATTGATTAGCCGCGGCACTCGGAAAGCGTTTTTACCTGTCCCGAATCACTCTGGTTCTCATCGCTCAGCCAGCGCTCAAACCCCGCCTCAATCGCCGGCCATTCCGAGTCCAGAATCGAATACCACGCCGTATCCCGATTTTGCCCCTTGACCACCATGTGCTGGCGGAACACCCCTTCGAAACTGAAGCCCAGTCGCTCAGCCGCGTATTTGGAGCGGGCGTTGCCGTTGTTGCACTTCCATTCCAGGCGACGGTAGCCGAGGGCGAAGGATTCCCTGGCCAGCAGATAAATCGCTTCGGTGCTTTTCGGCGAACGCTGCATCGGCGCGCCGAAGGTGACGTGGCCGATTTCGATGCGGCCCTGGGACGGGACGATCGACATCAGGCTGAGGATGCCTTGCACTTCACCACTGCTACGGTCGATCACGCTGAAGAAGTAGGGGTCACTATTGGCCGCATGGTTATTCAGCCAATCGTTGAACGCGCTGCGCTCCGGGAACGGCCCGTAGGGCAAGTAGTCCCAGAGTTTCGGGTCGGCGCCGGGGCCTTGCAGGGCTTTGAACAGGTCATCGCCATGGCGCGCCGGGTCGAGTTTTTCCAGGCGGATGAAACGCCCTTCGAGGGTTTGTACCGTGGGGGCCGGGACGCCTTTCCAGTCGCTGAGTGAAGTCGACATGTTGTTCTCCTTGAACCTTAAATGGCTTTACGAAACTGGATGAAACCGGGACGTTCGGCGATGCGCTCGTAGAGCCGGATCGCAGTGGCGTTGGTTTCGTGGGTCAGCCAATGGACCTTGCAGCAACCATCGGCCTTGGCGGTGGTGTAGACGAATTCGATCAACTGGCGACCGACACCGGTGCCACGGGTTTCGGGTGCCACCAGCAAGTCTTGCAGGTAGCAGGAGTTTTCGATGCTCCAGTTCGAACGATGGTAGATGAAATGCACCATGCCCACCGCTTTGCCGTCGGCCCAGGCGAGGGCTGCATGAGTCGTCTCGCTCGGGTCGAGCATGCGCTGCCAGGTACTTTGGGTGACCGCTTCAGGCAGTTCCGTATTGTAGAAGCGCAGGTAGGCCTGCCATAGCGGCAGCCACGCGGCGTAGTCGTCGGCGCTGACCTGGCGGATCTCGATCTGACTCATGTTCATTCCTTAACGCATCAAGTGGGCGAGGGCCTGATCGTGCACATCAGGGCTGGCACTCAGCCCCTCGCGCACGCCGGCAATGTCTGCGGGGCTACGGTTCTGGCTGAGCTTGCGTTTTCCTTCCAGGCGCTGGATCGGCAAGGCAAAACCGACGATGGCCTTGAGCATGCCGTCGATGTAGTCGGCGGGGGCGTCGGCGACTTTCCATGGCTGGGCGCGGCCGGCCTCATGGCGATCGGTGAGGGTGCTAACGATGTCGAGCAGCCGTCCGCCATCGCTGAATGTTTCGGCGCGGCCATAGGCGTGGACGGCGACGTAGTTCCATGTCGGCACGACTTTTCCGTGCTCGGCCTTGCTCGGATAAAAGCCAGGGCTGACGTAGGCATCGGCACCGGAGAAAATCAGCAGGGCTTCAGCACCGTCGCGCAGGTCTTTCCACTGCGGATTGGCCTTGGCCAGATGCCCGTACAGCGTGCCGTTCGGACCCTGTTCGCGATGGAGCAACACCGGTACGTGGCTGGCTTGCAAGCCGTGCTCGCCGTGAGTCACCAATATGGCGAGGCGAGTAGCGAGGATCAATTCGTGTAATTGGGACAAGTCATCAATGGCAAAGGCGCGTGGCGTGTACATGGAAATTTTCCTTGGCGAATGCCTGCATCCTAGGCAGGCTATTGGTCTGTTGTAAGAGCCATTAATGACCAATTTAATAGGTCCATTGCCATGTCGGATTCTCAGCCGCTGTCCATGTCGTTCAATCCTGCGGGGATTGAACTTGATCGCCGTCTGGGGCTGAGCCGCCAGCTCTATCAGGCGCTGCGCATCCGCGTGCTCGACGGTCGGCTCGCCAGTGGCATGCGTCTGCCGGCCAGTCGTGACCTGGCGGCGGCATTGGCGATTTCCCGCAACAGTGTGGTCCGTGCCTACGATCAGCTGTATGCGGAAGGCTTCATCGAGGGACGGGTGGGCGACGGGACTTATGTCGCCCAATTGCCGCAAAGTGCATTACCGGCAAAAAAACTATCCACAAAAGTATCCACAGGGTTGTCAACAGGCTTACCCACAACCTTATCCACAAATTGGCTGGATTTACCTGTGGATTCATCCAGCAAAGTTATCCACAGCGGTGCATTGGGGCGGGTTGAAAAGAACCATTTGGCACTGCCGCCAAGCGGTCCGCCCCGGGCATTTCGGGTCGGTGTTCCGGCCTTCGACCTGTTTCCGTTTGAGGTCTGGGCCAAGCTGAATGCGGCTTTCTGGCGCAAACCGGATCTGCAGCAGCTGTGTTATGGCGATCCGGCGGGCGATGCGCGCCTGCGCGGGATGATCGCCGCGTACTTGCGCAGTTCGCGGGGTATGCAGTGCACGGCTGAGCAAATTGTGATCACCAGTGGTGCACAGCAGGGGATCAGCCTTTGTGCACAGCTGCTGGTGGAGCCGGGCGACGGCGTGGCGATCGAAAATCCGGGCTACCGTGCGGCGGGTCATGCGTTTGCCGTAGCAGGGGCGTGCTTGCACGGGGTCGCGGTCGATAGTGAGGGCATCAATTGTGGCGAACTGACGCAGCTCAGTGATTGCCGCCTGACATACGTAACACCATCGCATCAGTATCCCACCGGTGTGGTCATGAGCCTGGCGCGACGTCTGGAGTTGCTGGCCTGGGCCGAGCGTACCCAAGGCTGGATCGTCGAGGACGATTACGACGGCGAGTATCGATACAGCGGCGCGCCGCTGGCACCCTTGGCGGCACTCGATCGGCACGGGCGGGTGTTGTATGTGGGGACGTTCGGCAAGGTCGCGTTTCCGGCATTGCGTCTGGGTTACCTGGTGTTGCCGCCAGGTTTGGTGAATGCGTTCGCGCAAAGGCGCGCAGTGGATGTGCGGCATTCGGAAGTGAGCACTCAGGCGGTAATGGCCGAGTTCATGGCTGCCGGGCATTTTCAGCGGCACATCCGGCGTATGCGCCGTGCCGCGTTGAGTCGGCGCAACTGCCTGCTGACGCATTGGCCGACAAACATCGAGGGTGTCGGCAATCTGCCCAATGTCATGGCCGGATTGCACCTGACAGTCCCGGTGAGCAGCGTTGCACGCGAGCGCGAGCTGATCGAAAGGGCCGAAACCGTCGGCGTTGAAGTCAATGGATTGAGCAGCTATTGGTTACCCGATTCGCAGACTCCGCTGGATCAGCGAGCCGGTCTGGTTCTCGGTTTTGCTGCCGTGCCAGAGCCGGCGATAAAAGCGGCTCTGACACGGTTGAGCAAGGTCTGGCGCGACTGAACTTTTTACTGTGCAGGCGGCATCTTCGGTTCGGGTTGCAGAAACAGATCCCGCACCTGTGGATCTACGATTCGGCGCAGTGCGTTGTCCACCGCATCGAAGACTTCCAGTTCCTGACGGGACGTGACTGGCAGTTCGCGCAAATACTCATCGGCAAACTTGAGGTGCGCGGCCGTGAACCCTTCATCAGGATCGGTCAGTCTGTCGTAGTGAAAGTGCGCTACCCACAATGGCTTATTGCGCGCCCGGTCGTGGATTTTGTATTCCTGAAAGTAGTCCTTGCGTTGTTTGGTCCTGATGCGCCCGCGCGGGTCTTTGATGATCTCAAGCAGCTCGTGTTCCTGTAACCATTTCAGGTAGGTTTCCCGGGGTTTGCGCTTCATGAGCATGCCACCGTATACGGCGATACCTTCGCGTCTGGCTTTCGCGGCGCCCTCTCTCAATTCAAGGCCGAGATTAGCCACCGGAAACTCGTTTCTTTTACGAGCCAAAACGTTATCAACTTCGTTGGCAGCCTGTTCGAGACGTGCCGCCTGTTGATCGAACAGGTCTTTCATGTCCGCCGGAACGCGCGAAGGGCGTTCGGCGTCTGCGCGTATACGGCGGATGAACTCGTTGATATCTACACTCAGGCTCAATCCGTTGGCCACGATGCTGGCGTCATCCCGTACAGCCGGTTTCACTGGACGACCGCTGGTCCTGTCGACGATGGGGATTTCTGCGCTGGCCTCCATGTCCGTTGACGGCGCCTTTTTCGTTTCCTGGACGCGTGGCCGAGCCTTGCTCACCTTGCCAATGGCTCTCGAAGTGGAAGGGCCGGTTTCGAGCCTGGCCATCGCTGCGACCGGGACCTCATCAGGCTCCGGCAGCAAGCTGAGCAAACGGTTACGCGCTGTTTGGTGGAACTGCGTGACCAACTGCTGTACCCGTATGAATCGTCCTGATTCCAGGTCATCAGACGAAGTGGCGAAGAGTACTTGCAGGCGTTTTTCGCAATCGGCCAGTCGATCGACCAGATGGGTGAGCTGATCGATGTTGGGCGGTGTAGCACTGCGCCGTTCAGCCAGAGCGTGGGCGGCTTCGGCTGCATTATCGAAAATGTCTTCGACCTGCCGGCGTACCTCACTGATGTCGCTACCCGCCCTGTCACGCAGGCAGAGCTCACTGGACATACTGACTTCATTGGCCTCCAGGTCGAAACGCGAGAGAGACGGGCTCAGTTTCGACAGGTCGATGGCAACTTTGCGGGTGATGCCGCTGTGGTTCGTCAACCTGTCCAGAGAAACCTGCAGTCGGTCGAGGCGGTCAATGATTTCGTTGCTCACTCCGATGGCTTTTTCCGCGGCCAGCACCTGCTCGGCACGTGGCATTCCCTCTGAACCTTCTGCCTGGTTGAGCAGGGGAGTGACGATTTTCGCGTACGCGAGCAACTTCATTCGCATCCATCCATTGAGAAAGCGATGCTGCTCAATGGTCAGGCGCATCAGTTGCGATTGATACACCACGCCGTTGCCACCTGCGATGCGCCACTTTTCAAGGTCTTGCAACGCCTGGCCATAGACGTTGGCCAGTTCATTGGTCTTTTCCGTGTAGGAAGCGATGGATTCTTCGGAGTCGGGGGCTGAGACCTCATTGCTCTCCATGGCGTTCAGAGCCTCATCCACGCTGGCTTTGAGAGTGGCTTCCCGGCTGAAGAATGATTTCAACGCGGTCCATGCCTCATCCTTTTGCGCAAGTTTTGCGCGACGCAGAGCCTCGATGCGACCTGTCGGACCGCCGCCGCGCAGGCGCAACTTGAGGTCCCAATGCCAGCGTCCCGCGCTTTCGTCGTATTGCACGCAAAAGCCGGAGCGCGTCGGGTCGTTCGGATCGACGATGAAAATCGGTGCATCGGTTTCGGCACTGACTTGAAACCATCGCGCGCCGACCTGTGCATACAGCTTTCCCGAGAATTCATAGAGGTGTTCGGCATTGGCCTGAGCGTCACCGTGCAAAGAGGGCGCCGGCACCTGGAAGCTATCGATGTTCTTTAAAAATGCTGCCTTTGCGTTGAGGCGGCCGAGGGTGGCGGTGGCGGGTACCAGAGCCGAAGAGTGGGTGTTGAGCTGTTGACCGCTGAGCGGGGTCGGGTCCTGCGTGACCGATACAGCCTTTTTTGCGGCAGGGTTGATCAGCGGCGGCTCACCCATGAGCTGGCTTCCTGGCTCGGGGACTTTATCGAGTATGCTTGAAGGTCGTATGCGTCGAGTGGCGATCCGATGGGTGAGCAGAATGCCGAGGGTCAGCAGGAGGTCGCCGGCCGACGTCAATTCGTCGACCTGGTCGCCGTGTTCATGGGCGTCTCGAACCTTCTGGATCTGATCGATAATTTGCCAGACCCAAACGGCGGCGGCTGCCGGGCCGCTGAAGAAGTTCGACGCGACACTGAAAATCGCCCAGCCGGTTTCGACCAGCAGTGCCCAGCGCCGCTCGGCATTGGAGGTGGATTGGCGGTCGGCGAGTTCGATCATGGCCTCGCTGTTATGGGCGAACAAGGTCGCAGGAATATCGCCGCTCAGAGGGGTATTCGTCAGTTCCACACCAGCACTCAGGTCGAGGTGTGCAAGCGGCTCGGTGGCCATGTCGACAAGGGTCCAGAGCGAAGGAATCCCGCTGGGAAATACATACTTGGCGTATTCCAGGCTCAGGTCTGAAGTCGGCAACCAGGCCAGTATCGAATCACGTAACTCACCCGGTTGGTAAAACGCGTACAACATGTTCTGCTCGGAGGGAAACTGCAGCAGTGGCAGGGCCAGCAAGGGGCGGTAAAGCAGGCACGGGCCACTGCGCCTGTCGCGCGGGCCGATGATGTACATGTTGGCGACAGTATCCGGCGTGGTACCCAGACGAAAATGAGGCACGAAAGCCAATGGACGGATCTGAATCGGCCATAGAGCGGCTGGCGAATTGCTTTTGATCGCAGCCATCAGTTGGCAGACCTGGCGATAGCCGATCTCATCGACCCCGCCCTGGCGCTTGAGTTTGTATTCCAGCGCCAGTAAGGGCAGGAGCAACGGCAGTTGCCGACAGTAGCGGATCCTGTGGCGCCGGGCCTGCTCCGGGTCGTCGATCAGTGTGCGCTTGACCAGTTGGGGATAGGTTTGACCAGCGTCGGTTTTGTTGGCCATTCGCGTCAGGTATGTGTCGGTCATCCAGTCGGGCACGGCTGTTCCGTCGCTATAGGTCACCGTCGCGAGGTAAGGCTGAGCGTTGTGCAGGGCGAATTCGGCCAGGGTTTCGACGCTACGGTGAAATGGATCCGGCGCCGTAATGAGGTTGGTTTCGTAGGCAGGAAAGAGGGTAATGCGAACGTCATCCAGGCGCAGGTTGTGGGTGTCGCTGCCCATTCGATCGGCAACGATGGCGGCCTGCATTTGCTGCAGGGCATACGTTTGAATAGGCGGAATATCCTTGGCGTCGAAGGCGTCACGGTCGGTTGCGTCTCGCAGGGTACCCAGTTCAGTCAGGTAATCGCTGTAAGCCTGGATATCGTTCAGCGAACCCGTCATAAGCCATTCGGGAAGGGCGTCTACCATTTGTTTGATTCGTGCGTTGTCCCCGGTGTTGGCGATGGCGTCTGTATTCTGCCTATAGGGGATGCCGGCCAGTGGTGAACGGCTTGTGGGGTCCAGTGCATCGATGACGTCGATCTGATAGCCCACCATTGCCCAGACCATGGCATCGAAAATGTTTCCCTCGGGCTCGTAGAGCCTCCACCTCAAGGTCTGGCCCCTGACATCGAGATCGATCCGTTCGGGGAGCACGGCACCCAATTGCGCCATGGACTCAAACGCTTCATAGCCACCGCTGATGGTGTACATCAGCAGCAGATCGCGGCTGCCCCGTTTTGCGCTCAACACCAGAGCGCCCGAGAGCATCAAATGCCGGGAACTGCTGCTTTCGGCCATCACAAAGTCGAGATCGAAATCAATCAGGCAGGCACGAACACCAGACAGCCCGCTGTCATCGACCAGGCGGGAATCCTTGTCGGGATATTGCGAAACAAGCCGCGCCAGTGTGCATTGGTCAGCGTCCCAGCCGCTGGCTGACTGGACGTTGAGCGCGTCTTTGAGGGCATCGGAGAGCATTTGCCAGCGAGGTATCCGGTCCACGGATCCGTTCCAGTAATCCAGCTGGCTTTGTGCGAAGGCCATGAACACCGAAGGGGCAAGTTCATTGAGCAGATGGGTGAGTGCGTCCATGCTGACGGGGAGGTGAATGGGGTCGCTGGCATGAGGGGTCTGGGTCAGGAAATGCTCACCTTCGATCAGGTCGGCCGAGGTTGCCGTCAGTGCCATGCGAACCAGTAAGTGGGGCAGGCTTTCGAAGAGGTTGCGCACGCTAATGAGATCATCACCCCGCTCTCGCCACAGCGGTGATGCCAGCAGAGCAGTGTGAGGGTCGATCTTTTGTTCGGGAAACCGTTTTTCCAGAGCTTTTTGCAAGAATTGAACAACAGCTTCTTGCAGGGGCGGGCCACCGCTGGTCAGGTCTACCAGAAGGCTTTTATTCAAAAGAGCCGGTGGCTGGCGGTTGGCAGGTGTAGCGGTATTTTCACTCATTGGGGAGTCCTGTTGGAGAAGGCAGCAGTTGCCGGTCCTGGCGAAAGTACCCAGCTGCCCGTCGCCCCAGGTGGTAGATAAATATCGCAGGCAAAAAAAGACCCGCGCGATGGCGGGTCTTCATTTTCAACGTCTGTGTCAGGTCCCGGACTTGATCTTGGTCCAGGCCCGGGTCCGCGCGCGTTCGGCATCGCGCGGCAGCGGTTGCAGGGTGTAGAGCGTGCCCATCGCCGCTTCGGTCGGGTACAGGTTCGGGTTATTGCGGATCGCCGGATCGACCAGCTCCGTGGCGTCCTTGTTCGGGTTCGGGTAACCGACGAAGTCGCTGACCGGCGCGATCACCTGGGGTTGCAGCAGATAGTTGATGAAGGTGTAGGCGTCTTCCGGGTTCTTCGCGCCCTTCGGGATGGAGAGCATGTCGAACCAGATCGGCGCGCCTTCCTTGGGCAGGCGCATGTCGACGACCACGCCGTTCTTGGCTTCCTTGGCGCGGTTGGCGGCCTGGGAGAAGCTGCCGGAGTAACCGACCGCCACGCAAATGTCGCCGTTGGCGATGTCGGCCATGTACTTGGAGGAGTGGAAGTAGGTGACATATGGGCGAATCTTCATCAACAGCGCTTCAGCCTTGTCGTAGTCCGCAGGCTTTTTGCTGTTGGGGTCCAGGCCCAGGTGTTGCAGGGCCAGCGGCAGGATCTCCGACGGCGAGTCGAGCAGGGCGACGCCGCACTGCTTGAGCTTGCTGATGTTCTCTTCCTTGAAGATCAGGTCCCAGCTGTCCACCGGGGCGTTGTCGCCGAGCACCGCCTTGATCTTGGCCGGGTTGAAGCCGATCAGGATGGTGCCGTACATGTAGGGCACGGCGAACTTGTTGCCAGGGTCGTTGGCCTCGATCAGCTTCATGAGCTTTGGATCGAGGTGATTCCAGTTCGGTAGCTTGCTGCGATCCAATGGCTGGAACACGCCGGCTTCGATCTGCTTGGCGAGGAACACGTTGGACGGCACCACCACGTCGTAGCCGGAGTTGCCGGTCAGCAGCTTGGCTTCGAGGGCTTCATTGGTATCGAAGATGTCGTAGACCAGTTTGGTCTGGGCGTTCTGCGCCTTGAAATCTTCCAGGGCCTTGGGGGTGATGTAGTCGAACCAGTTGTAAACGCGCAGCGTGCGTTCTTCAGCGTGCACGGCACCACCGAGCAGCGTGGCGCACAGCGCGGGAGCGATAAAGCGCTTGAGTCTGTTCATTGTTGTTTTCCTCACTGAGCGCTTTCAAAGCCTTCAAGTACGTTCACGGCGTTGATGCCGATTTCTTCCACCGCATAGCCGCCTTCCATCACGAACAGCGTCGGTTTACCGAGCGCCGCAATGCGCTTGCCCATGGCCAGGTAGTCCGGGCTGTCGAGCTTGAATTGCGAGATCGGATCGTCCTTGAAGGTGTCGACGCCCAGGGACACGACGATGATGTCGGCACCGTAGTTGTCGATCTCCTTGCAGGCCTGCTCCAGCGCCGCGCTCCAGGTGTCCCAGCCCGATCCTGCGGCCAGCGGATAGTTGAAGTTGAAGCCTTCGCCGGCACCTTCGCCCAGCTCGTCTTCATAGCCGAGGAAGAACGGAAACTCGGCTTCCGGGTGACCGTGGATCGAGGTGAACAGCACATCGCTGCGCTCGTAGAAAATCGACTGGGTGCCGTTGCCGTGGTGATAGTCGACGTCGAGGATTGCGACCTTTTTATGGCCTTGATCAAGGAACGCCTGGGCTGCGATGGCGGCGTTGTTGAGGTAGCAATAACCGCCCATCAAATCGCTGGCGGCGTGGTGTCCCGGTGGACGGCACAGGGCGAAGGCACTGCGGGCGCCGCGCTGGATTTCCGCCTGGGCGGTCAGCGCCACTTGCGCTGCGCTGTACGCCGCCTGCCAGGTGCCCGCGGTGATTGGGGCGCCGCCGTCGAAGCTGTAGTAACCGAGTTCGCCATGCAAGCTGGTGGGCTTGACGCGGCGCAGGGTGCGCGCTGGCCAGGTGTAAGGCAGCAAGTCACCGTCGGTGTTGAATTCGGTCCAACGGGCCCAGGCGCCTTTGAAAAAGTCGAGGAAGTCGCGGCTGTGGATGCGCTCGATGGGCCCGAGGCCAAAATCCTTCGGCGTTTCGACAGGACCGAGTTTCTGCTTTTGCACCCGAGCCAGGACGTGGTCGGCACGCGATGGCATCTCGAAGCAGGGCTTGAGCTGGCCATCGATCAATTCACAACGGCCGTGGTGCAGGTGGTGATCATCCGAGTAGATCGTCAGCATTTCTTGTTCTCCGCAGGCTGATTCGGTTAAACACAGTCTTGCGGTGCGCAGGGTTTAGGAGAACGGCAGGAAAGGCCAAAAGGGGATCGATGTGGCCAAAACATTTGACCGAAATTCGCCCCTTGTTGGCGCAAGGGTTGTCAATGCGGCCTGAACTGACTCGGCGCAACACCGCTCCAGCGCACAAAGGCATGGCGAAAACTGGCGGTCTCGCTGAAGCCCAGGGCCTCGGCGATTTGATAGATCGGCAGTTGGTCCTCACAAAGCATTTGCTTGGCCTGCTCAAAACGCAGTTCGTCGAGCAACTCCTGATAACTGCAACCCATGTCCTTGAGATGCCGGCGCAAGGTCCGCGCCGAGCAATTCATCTGCTCGGCCAGACCCTCCAGCCCCGGTGCCGCATTCAATTGCGCGCTGAGCAATTGGCGAATCCGCCCGAGCCAGGCCTGGCGCCCGGTGAACTCGATGTTCTGTTTGCGGCAGCGTTCGGCCATGGCCTGATGGGTGATCACATCGGCCAGCGGCAACGGCTGGTCGAGCCAGCGCTTGTCAAAGGCGAAGGCGTTGTTGCGCGCGCTGAAGTGCACAGGGCAATCGAAGTGTTCGGCGTAGCTTGTTTCGTAGTCGGGCGCGGCATGTTCGAAGCGTGCGCCGAGCAAGGGCAGAGGATGGCCAAGCAGGTCGTCGCAGGTGACCTTCAGCGACACCAGGCAGAACTCGGCGTTGAACACCGCCATGGCCGGGCTCTCGCGGTAATCGGCGGCGGCGAACCAGATGCGCTCGCCATCGTCTTCAAGGCTCAGTTCGAAAAGTGTTCCCAGCAGCGCCGGATAACGCATCGCCAGACGTAAAGCGTCACCGAAGGTGGCACTGGTGAGCAGGGCGTAACCGAGTATGCCGTAGCAGGAGACGTGCATCCGTCGGCCCAGTTCCAGGCCGATGTCGCGCTTGAGGGCGACGGCATTGGCACAGACCTGCATTTCCTGATTGGTGGTGATGCGCGTGTCGGCGCGGTTCAGATCCGCCGCACTGATGCCGCTTCCGGCCAGCAGCGCTTCGCTGGACAAGCCTTGTGCCTTGAAGGCATCGAGGACCAGGGAAACGGCATTGAGCGTGGTGAGGTGGGAGTGGAGCATAAGGACTTCCAGCCTTGGGATGGCTGGAGCGCAGCAAGTTACATGCCGAGCGAGGAACCTGTAGGAGCGAGCTTGCTCGCGAAAAACCTGAGAGCGCCGCGGGGTGCCAGGCTTCCAGCGTTATCGTTAACGACCATCGCAAGCAAGCTCGCTCCTACAGGGATTTGTACTGTGTCAGCTCAATTCGCCGCAGAGGTCGAGTTCAACGAGACGGCGAACCTCGGCAGTTTCGAGTCCGGCTCCCAACAACCCATGCAACTTGCCGAACGCCGCTTCACGGGTCATGCCGCCACCGGATAGCACGCCAACTCCACGCAACCGGCTGCCTGCCTCGTAGACATCCAGCTCGACGCCACCTTCATGGCATTGGGTAACGGCAACCACCACCACGCCCTTGTCCCGGGCACGGCCGAGGCTGGCGAGAAACCCGGGGTTGTCGCTCGGACCGGTGCCGCTGCCGTAGCATTCCAGCACCAGGCCCTGAATGCCGCTGTCGAGCAAACCATCCAGCACCTCGGCGCTAATGCCGGGAAACAGTGGCAGCACCGCGACGTTCGCCAATTGTCCGGGTTGGTTGTAATTCAACGGTGTTGGTAGCGAAGGAGCTTTCACGCCACCGCCCTGACGTTCCAGTCGCTTGAACGGATGACGGCCAAAACTGCGTACCTTGGCGCAACGGGTCGGGTCCAGCAGTTCGCCATGGAAGTACAGATGCACGCCCGGCGCGAGGCCCTGGCCCAGTGCAACCAGCGCGCCGCCGAGGTTTTCCCAGGCGTCGCTATCGGTGACGCCGGCCGGCAGCATGGAACCGGTGAAGCACACGCGGGCATGCAGGCCGAGCAACTGGAAGCTCATGGCGGCGGCACTGTAGGCCAGAGTGTCGGTGCCATGCAGGATCAGCACGCTGTCGCAGCCCTGAACATCCACCGCATCGACCACGGCTTCACGCAACTGCTGCCAATACGTCGGGGTCATGTTGGCGCTGTCGATCAGCGGCGACATCTCGCGAAAGCGCCACTGTGGCACCACCAGCTCGGGTTGGCTGTGCAGATACTCTCGCATCCGCGCTTCGAAACCGGATGCCGGGGCCAGGCCATGGGCGCCGGCCTGCATGCCGATGGTGCCGCCGGTGTAGAGCACCATGACGTGCTGGGCGGCAGGGTAGGTCGAGGCATTCATGGGAGGTTCTCCAATAAACTATGACAGCTTGTGACCGAGCATGACGCCGGTCGCAAGCTGTGTCACGTCGGGCGCAGGGGATGCGCCCGGTTTTTACCGATCAGCGTTGCGCTGCGGGTACGCCTTGCGGCTCAGCTTGAGCCTTGGTGGCGGCGGCTGGCGGGTTCGCCGGCCAGGCTTTCAGGTCCAGATCCAGATCCGGGAATTTGCTCGAATCGAATATCGGCGTGGTGATACCAGCAGCGCGCTGGTCATCGTAGTCACGCAGGATGCGCATGCCGACCTTGAACAGCAGGAACAGCGCGATCAGGTTGACGAACGCGAGCATGGTCATGGTGATGTCGGCGAAAGCGAACACCGTGCCGAGGTTTTCGATGGCGCCCCAGAAAATCAGGACCAGTACCAGTGCGCGATAACCCATCAGTGCCTTGCGGTTTTCACCGATCAAAAAGCGCAGGTTGCTCTCGCCCAGGTAGTAGTTGTAGAGGATCGAGGTGAACACGAACAGCGCCAGGGCAACGGAGATGAACATCCGGCCCCAGTCACCGACCACGGCGGCCAGCGAGTTCTGGGTGAGGGCAATGCCGTCGCCTTCGAAGCCCGGGGTGTAGAAGCCCGAGAGCAGGATCAGCAGCGCGGTGCAGGTGCAGATCACGAAGGTATCGAGGAACACGCTGAACGCCTGTACCACACCTTGTGCCACCGGGTGCTCGACCGCCGCAACCGCCGCCACGTTCGGCGCACTGCCAAGGCCCGCTTCGTTGGCGAACACGCCACGCTTGACGCCCATGATAATCGCGCTGCCAATCAGGCCGCCAAAGGCCTGGTCCAGACCGAAGGCGCTCTTGACGATGGTCATCAGCATGCCCGGCACCTGGTCGAACTGCAGCACGATCACATAGATGGTCACACCGATGTATACCAGGGTTTTCACCGGTACCAGCAGGTCAGCGACCTTGGCGATGCGCTTGATCCCGCCGATGAACACCAGGCCCAGCAGTACGGCCAGGCCGATGCCGGTGTAGGTCGTGTCCAGACCGAACGCGTTGTTCAGCGAGTGCGTTACGGCATGGGATTGCAGGCCGTTGAAAGCGAAGCCGAAGGTGATCAGCAGCAGGAACGCCATGATCATCCCCAACCAGCGTTTTTGCAGGCCATGCTGGATGTAATAGGACGGGCCGCCACGGAACGTGCCGTCCGCATCGGTGCGTTTGTAAAGCTGGCCAAGGGAACATTCGAAGAAGCTGCTGGACATGCCGACCAGTGCGGTCACCCACATCCAGAACACCGCCCCCGGCCCACCGAGAGTCACGGCGATGCCGACACCGGCAATGTTGCCCGCGCCGACGCGGCCGGCGAGGCTGAGCATCAGGGCCTGGAACGAACTGAGTTGCCCGGCGCTGCTTTTGAGGCTGTCGCGGAACACCGCGAACATGTGGAAGAAGTGGCGCAGTTGAACGAAACGCGAGCGGATCGTGAAGTAGCTACCGAGCCCGACAATGAGCGCGATCAGTACTTTCCCTGAGAGGAAGTCGTTAATGACTTCGAGCATGGATTATTCCTCGCTGTTTTTTGTGTAGGCAAATGCTGGCCGGGTAGACACATCGAGTTACACCCCTTGGCGCACGGCACTAAGGGCGGTTCGAAGTTCGTCCCGGTTTCATATTGCGGGTTTGTTATTAGTTCGGGTTTCGCATGGGTTGTGGTCTCGCTACCGACGACCGCTCACGCGAAGAGGGGCGGCACTATACCGATGACAGTGCCGTCCGTCTGCACGGTTGTGGTGCGTTCGGTAAAACGAATCCTTTGAAACACCTGACATTCTTGTTGTCAGGCTATGTGGGAACTGCTCTTGGTGGGAGCGGGCTTGCTCGCGAAAGCGGTGTATCAGACACGTCATTGTTGAATGTGCTGCCGCCTTCGCGAGCAAGCCCGCTCCCACACTGGTCAGTCCCCAGATACACGGTTTTCACCGGCAAACAGTTAAAAAAAAGGGCCTGGAGATTGATCTCCAAGCCCTCAAAAGGTGAGAGGTGTCTAGTCCCTCGACCTGGTGAGCGGTGCTTCAGGTGATGCGTCGGGTTATGCCTTCAGAGGCACCAGACGCGGAGCAATCATGTTTTCCGGGCGCAGGATGTCGGCGAGCATGGCTTCGTCGAGCAGACCTTCTTCGCGCACCAGTTCCAGCACGCCGCGGCCGCTTTCAAGAGCGAGGCCGGCGATGCGGGTGGCATTCTTGTAGCCGATGTACGGATTCAGTGCGGTGACCAGACCGATCGAGTGCTCGACCAGTTCACGGCAGCGTGCTTCGTTGGCGGTGATGCCGACGATGCAGTGCTCGCGCAGCATGTCCATGGCGCGTTGCAGCAGGCGGATCGAGTCGAAGATCTTGAAGGCGATCAGCGGCTCCATCACGTTCAGTTGCAGCTGGCCGCCTTCGGCCGCGATGGTCAGGGCCAGGTCGTTACCGATGATCTGGAACGCTACCTGGTTAACCGCTTCCGGAATAACCGGGTTGACCTTGCCTGGCATGATCGAACTGCCTGGCTGACGCGCCGGCAGGTTGATCTCGTTGATGCCAGTGCGTGGGCCGCTGGACAGCAGGCGCAGGTCGTTGCAGATCTTCGACAGCTTGACCGCGGTACGCTTGAGCATGCCGGAGAACAGCACGAAGGCGCCCATGTCGGAGGTGGCTTCGATCAGGTCGGCCGCCGGTACCAGCGGTTGACCGCTGATCACTGCCAGGCGCTGAACGGCCAGGTGCTGGTAACGCGGGTCGGCGTTGATGCCGGTGCCGATCGCGGTGCCGCCCAGGTTCACTTCAGTCAGAACTTCCGGTGCCAGAGTCTTCAGGCGTGCCAGGTCTTCACCCAGGGTGGTGGCGAACGCACGGAATTCCTGACCCAGGGTCATCGGAACGGCGTCTTGCAGCTGGGTACGACCCATCTTCAGGACGTGGTTGAATTCTTCACCCTTGGCTGCGAATGCCTGAATCAGGCTGTCGAGGCTGGCGAGCAGGGCGTCGTGACCGAGCAACAGACCCAGACGGATCGCCGTCGGGTAGGCGTCGTTGGTCGACTGCGCCATGTTTACGTCGTCGTTCGGGTGCAGGTACTGATATTCGCCTTTCTGGTGACCCATGGCCTCCAGCGCGATGTTGGCGATCACTTCGTTGGCATTCATGTTGGTCGAAGTGCCAGCGCCGCCTTGAATCATGTCCACCACGAACTCTTCGTGGAAGTCGCCGCGGATCAGACGTGCACAGGCTTCGCTGATGGCAGCGTGCTTGGCTTCGCTCAGGTGACCCAGTTCGCGGTTGGCGTCAGCGGCGGCCTGTTTGACCATGGCCAGACCGACAACCAGTTTCGGGTAGTGCGAAATCGGAACGCCCGAAAGGCGGAAGTTATTCACCGCTCGCAGGGTCTGGATACCGTAATACGCTTGAGCCGGTACTTCGAGAGCGCCAAGCAGGTCATTTTCTGTGCGGAATGATGCAGCGGAGGACATGATAGAAATCATCTCAATATGGACCCGGTCTGTGCCGGAACGCTGTGAATGCTAGGCTTGTGCGAAATTTTGGGCCAATGCTGTTAAACACTAGCCTATGCACATTCGGCATAATGCCCGTGTGACGCCGCGTTGACGGCAAGCGTGTGACCTAAATTGGTGCGTGTCCGGGAGGACGTGATGAATCTGGAAAGCAAATGGCTGGAGGACTTTAGTGCCTTGGCCGCCACCCGCAGCTTCTCCCAGGCAGCCGAGCGGCGTTTTGTGACGCAGCCTGCGTTCAGTCGACGGATTCGCAGCCTTGAAGCCGCGCTGGGACTGACCCTGGTCAACCGTTCGCGTACACCGGTGGAGCTGACAGCGGCGGGACAATTGTTCCTCGTCACTGCGCGCACCGTGGTCGAACAACTGGGTGAAGTGTTGCGTCATCTTCATCACCTTGAAGGTGGTCAGGGCGAAGTCATGCAAGTTGCAGCCGCTCACTCATTGGCACTCGGATTCTTTCCGCGCTGGATCGCCCAACTACGCAACGAAGGCTTGAACATCGCCACGCGGTTGGTGGCGACCAACGTCGGCGACGCGGTGCATGCGCTGCGCGAAGGCGGCTGCGATCTGATGCTGGCGTTCTACGATCCGGATGCGGCGATGCAGATGGACCCGGAGATCTTCCCGTCACTGCACCTGGGGCACACCGAAATGCTGCCGGTGTGTGCGGCGGATGCCGATGGCAAGCCGCTGTTCGATCTGGAAGGCGAGGGCAGCGTGCCGCTGTTGGCCTACAGCGCCGGTGCGTTCCTCGGCCGCTCGGTGAACATGCTGCTGCGGCAACGGGCGCTACGTTTCACCACCATCTACGAAACCGCCATGGCCGACAGCCTGAAAAGCATGGCCCTGGAAGGCCTTGGTATCGCCTGGGTGCCGCAACTGAGCGTGCGCGCCGAACTGGCGCGCGGTGAACTGGTGGTCTGTGGCGGCCCGCAATGGCATGTGCCGCTGGAGATTCGTCTGTATCGCTGCGCGTTGGTGCGCAAGGCGAATGTGCGGTTGTTGTGGCGCAAGTTGGAGGGTGGGGCGGCGCAAGGTACAACCGGTTCTTGAACACGATGAAAGCCCCTGTAGGAGCGAGCTCGCTCGCGATGAACCTGAGAGCGCCTCGGGCTGTCAGGCTTCCAGCGTCATCGTTAACGACCATCGCGTGCGAGTTCGCTCCTGCAGGAAGATTTGTGTGGTTCGCTGGCTGACCTTCAGGTCAATAAAACCGGGACTTTGCGCCGTATGACAGATGGTCGTGACGGGGGCTGTTTATCTGCCGTATTGCGGTATACTGCGCGGCCTTCGGCCGGTTACGACCGGCCATAATTCGTACAATCAAGCCACGCATCCTGCGTGGCTTGTTGTTTTTTGACGCGCCTGCGGGCGCCCAGAGAGAAGAGGCACGACGATGAGTGCACTGGTTGGCGTGATCATGGGCTCCAAGTCCGATTGGTCCACCCTTAGCCACACCGCCGATATGCTGGAAAAGCTCGGCATCCCTTACGAGGTGAAAGTGGTCTCTGCCCACCGCACCCCGGACCTGCTGTTCCAGTACGCTGAAGAAGCCGAGGCGCGTGGCATCGAGGTGATCATTGCCGGTGCCGGTGGCGCAGCCCACTTGCCTGGCATGTGTGCGGCCAAGACCCACTTGCCGGTACTGGGCGTGCCGGTGCAGTCGGCGATGCTCTCGGGCGTTGATTCGCTGCTCTCGATTGTGCAGATGCCAGCCGGCATCCCGGTCGCCACCCTGGCCATCGGCAAGGCGGGCGCGATCAACGCCGCGCTGCTGTCGGCGAGTATCCTTGGCGCCAAGCACCCGCAGTTCCACACGGTGCTGAAAGCTTTCCGTGCTGAGCAGACAGACAGCGTCCTGGAAAATCCAGACCCACGCATCGCCTGAGGTTGTTGACGATGAAGATCGGTGTAATCGGTGGCGGCCAGTTGGGTCGCATGTTGGCGCTGGCGGGCACTCCGCTGGGTATGAACTTCGCTTTTCTGGACCCGGCGCCGGATGCTTGCGCAGCCGCGTTGGGCGAACACCTGCGGGCCGATTACGGCGATCAGGATCACCTGCGTCAGCTTGCCGATGAAGTCGATCTGGTGACTTTCGAGTTCGAAAGCGTCCCGGCGGAAACCGTCGCGTTCCTCTCGCAATTCGTCCCGGTCTACCCGAGCGCCGAAGCCCTGCGCATCGCTCGCGATCGCTGGTTCGAGAAGAGCATGTTCAAGGACCTGGGGATTCCTACCCCGGCGTTCGCCGACATTCAGTCCCAGGCCGACCTGGATGCCGCCGTGGCCTCCATAGGTCTGCCGGCGGTGCTGAAGACCCGTACCCTGGGTTACGACGGCAAGGGTCAGAAAGTCCTGCGCACGGCAGAAGATGTGATTGGCACCTTCGCCGAACTGGGCAGCGTGGCCTGCCTGCTGGAAGGCTTCGTGTCGTTCACCGGTGAAGTCTCGCTGATCGCCGTGCGTGCCCGTGACGGTGAAACCCGCTTCTATCCGCTGGTACACAACACCCACGAAAGCGGCATTCTCAAGCTGTCCGTGGCCAGCACCGATCACCCGTTGCAAGCCCTGGCCGAAGATTACTCCAGCCGTGTGCTCAAGCAGCTGGATTACGTCGGTGTGATGGCGTTCGAGTTCTTTGAAGTCGACGGTGGCCTCAAGGCCAACGAAATTGCCCCGCGCGTGCACAACTCAGGGCACTGGACCACCGAAGGTGCCGAGTGCAGCCAGTTCGAGAACCACCTGCGGGCCGTTGCCGGTCTGCCGTTGGGTTCGACTGCCAAGGTCGGTGAAAGCGCGATGGTCAACTTCATCGGTAAAGTGCCGGAGACCGAGAAAGTCCTGGCCATCGCCGATTGCCATCTGCATCACTACGGCAAGGCGTTCAAGGTCGGCCGCAAGGTCGGTCATGCCAACCTTCGTTGTGCAGACCGCGAGACGCTGACGGCCCAGATTCTCAAGGTTGAAGCACTGATCGCCGAATAGTTTTTATCTGGTTGCGGCGGAACCTTCCGGTTGCGCCGTTCTCTCATGGCAGGTTGCGAAAGTCTGACTAGGCTTTCGAATAGCTACTTCATTGAGAGGGGAATGCCATGGGAATTATCGGAACCATCTTTATCGGCTTGATCGTCGGTCTGCTGGCACGGTTCCTGAAACCGGGCGATGACAGCATGGGCTGGATCATGACGATTCTGCTCGGTATCGGCGGTTCGCTGGCGGCCACTTACGGCGGTCAGGCCTTGGGCATCTACCAGGCTGGCCAAGGTGCAGGTTTCATCGGTGCACTGGTGGGTGCCATTGTGTTGCTGGTGATCTACGGACTGATCAAAAAGAACTGATCCAGGCGACAAAGCCCTCTCCGCCAATCCGGCCGGGAGGGCTAGAATGCTCGGCGTTTCCTGTTCTTCCAATTACCGAGCACCTTCATGCGCCGTCTTTTGTTGACTCTTGTTTTACTGGGTTCGGGCCTTGCCCATGCCGGCGAACTGCCGGAAACCGACTGGCTCGAATTGATGCCCAAGTCGGACCAGAAGGCCCTCGAGGCCATGCCTGAAATCGACCACAACTCCCCTGAAGCCAATGGCACTTTCACCGACAAGGGTGGGATGAAACAGGCCAAAGGCTTGCCGGCGGTGATGTACTCGACCAAGACCGTTGCGTCGATGAACGACAAGAACATCCGCATCGGCGGTTATCCAGTGCCGCTGGAGTCCGACGCCAAGGGGCACAGTACATTGTTCTTCCTGGTGCCGTACCCGGGCGCCTGTATCCACGTGCCACCACCGCCGCCCAACCAACTGGTGCTGGTGCGTTATCCCAAAGGCCTGAAGCTGAACGACATCTACACGCCGTTGTGGGTGACCGGTACGCTGAAGATCGAGAAGGTCAGCAATGACCTGGCCGATGCAGCGTATGCGCTGGATGCGGAGAAGGTCAGAGTCGTAAAAGAGTCCGACTTGTAGAGATGCAAATGTGGGAGCGGGCTTGCTCGCGAAGGCGGTGTAACAGCCAACGATGATGTTGAATGTTATGACCCCTTCGCGGGCAAGCCCGCTCCCACATTGGTTTTAGGTGTTACTTAGAGCGGCGCGCTGTTGACGCTCACGCCCAGCGTATGGCTTGCCCCTGGTTTCAGGTTCACTACATCGCCCATCACGTTCGCCGTCTCGATGCACAGCATGCGCTGCCAGCCGTCGTCGGCCATGTCGCTGAACGCAGCGGCGCGGTCGACCCACGGGTTCCAGATCACCGCCGTACGCGATCCACTGCTGGTCAGTACGATGCGTCGCTCCCATGCAGGATCGACGATGCTCAGCTGCGGCGGGGCGTCGAGGTAGATGCGATCGGTCTCGCCGGTAAAGCGCAGGTCACCGGTCTGGGTAACGGTTTTCCAGTTGTCCAGGGTTTCGATGTAGTTGAGGCCGTCCACGCCTTCGACGTGCACGTCACGTACATCGCTGACGGCAAAATAACTGTGCAGCGCCTGGCTGATGCTGACGGTTTCAGCACCCCGGTTGTGGCTGATCAGATGGATGTGCAATTGCTCGTCGAGGCGAATGCTCAGCGTCAATTCCACCTGGTGTGGCCAGCCGGGAAAGCCGCCTTCGGGGTAGGGCAGGAGGAATTCGACCTTCAGGCTTTCGCCTTCGGCTTCGATGCCACCCAGTTCCCAATCCATCGCTCGCACGAAACCGTGAGCCGCCGGTGCTTCCTTGCTGACGCGCATTGCCTGAACGCTTTGCGGATTGCGCTCAAAGACGCCAAACCACGGCCAGCACACCGGCACGCCGGCACGGATGCTCTTGCCGGTCTTGAACACGGCCTCGTCGTTGAGCCAGATCAACGGCGGCTGGCCGGCCAGTTGATAACTGAGGATGTGCGCGCCTTGCTGGGCTACCAGCAATTCGGCCTGACCGTGGCGGATGCGCCAGCAGTTCAGTTCATCCAGCTTTACGGCTTCAACATTGGGCGTGCTCATGGGACAGCTCTCGATCAGTAACGTGGACAACTATCGACCGCAAAACGGCTACCAGGTTTAAAAGCTCTTATCGAGCCCTTGGCGGAACCGAACGGGTGCGACCGCTGCCGTCGATGGCAACGAACACAAACACCGCTTCCGTTACTTTACGCCACTCGCTGGACAGTGGATCGTCGCTCCAGACCTCGACCATCATCTTGATCGAGCTGCGGCCGATTTCCAGGGCCTGGGTATAAAAGGACAGCTGCGCGCCCACCGCCACCGGAACCAGAAACGCCATGCGGTCGATCGCAACGGTGGCAACGCGCCCGCCGGCGACCTTGCTGGCCATCGCGGTACCTGCCAAATCCATCTGCGCCACCAGCCAGCCGCCGAAAATATCGCCAAAGCCATTGGTTTCGCGAGGGAGCGCGGTAATTTGCAAGGCCAGGTCGCCTTGCGGGATCGGATCTTCTTGTTCGAGCTCTATCATGCCGGGGGTGCCTCTGACCCGTGACTCTTCGTTGGTATTGCTGGTGGTAGCCGTCTTCGGGAAAAACGATTCACCACCGAACATACTACGTTCGTCACGTTTTCCATAAGGCGCCTAAAGGGAAACTCTGCGAAATCGCCTATGAACCTGACAGGCGTTTTCGCACAGCAACCCCTCAAAAACCGGAGCAAGGCTGCGAGTATATCGGTCGGTAGACTCCACGACGACCGTCCGGTTCTCATTTTGACCGTCAAAAACGCACCTCTATGTGCTTTTTCGAACAATTTGCTATCGTGCCGGACCTGCCCAAACCTCCGCCAGCGTTGTTGAGGTTGCAGATCCGACTATAAGAGAAGCCCTTGCCATGACCACAGCGCCCTCGAGCATCGCGCAGCCAGACCAACCCGCACGTCCGCTGACCCGCAGCGACTACAAGACTCTATCGCTGTCTGCCCTGGGCGGTGCGCTGGAGTTCTACGACTTCATCATCTTCGTGTTCTTTGCCACGGTGGTGGGCAAGCTGTTCTTCCCGGCGGACATGCCTGAGTGGCTACGCCTGATGCAGACATTCGGCATCTTCGCCGCCGGCTACCTGGCACGGCCGTTGGGCGGCATCGTGATGGCGCACTTCGGCGACCTGCTTGGGCGCAAGAAAATGTTCACCCTGAGCATTTTCATGATGGCCGTGCCGACGCTGATCATGGGCTTGTTGCCGACCTATGCGCAGATCGGCATGTGGGCACCCATCCTGTTGCTGTTGATGCGGGTGATCCAGGGCGCGGCCATTGGCGGTGAAGTGCCGGGGGCGTGGGTCTTCGTTTCCGAACACGTTCCGCAGCGGCATGTCGGCTACGCCTGCGGCACCCTGACCAGCGGTCTGACGGCGGGCATTTTGCTCGGCTCGCTGGTCGCCACGGCGATCAACAGCCTCTATACCCCGGTGGAGGTGTCGGATTACGCCTGGCGGATTCCGTTCCTGCTTGGCGGTGTGTTTGGTCTGTTCTCGGTGTACCTGCGTCGCTGGCTGCATGAAACCCCGGTGTTCGCCGAGCTGCAACAGCGCAAGGCCCTGGCCGAAGAGGTGCCGCTGCGTGCGGTGCTTCGTGACCATCGTGGTGCCATCGCCATTTCGATGCTGCTGACCTGGCTGCTGTCTGCCGCCATCGTGGTGCTGATCCTGATGACCCCGACCGTGTTGCAGACGGTCCACCATTTCCCGGCGACTACCGCCCTGCAGGCCAATAGCGTGGCGATCGTGTTCCTGAGCTTTGGCTGCATCATCGCTGGCGCACTGGCGGACCGATTCGGCGCAGGACGGGTCTTCGTGTTCGGTTGTACGGCATTGCTGGCCAGCTCCTGGACCTTCTATCACAGCCTGGCCGATCATCCCGACTGGCTGTTCCCGATGTATGCCCTGACCGGTCTGCTGGTCGGCACCATCGGCGCGGTGCCCTACGTGATGGTCAAGGCCTTCCCGCCCGTGGTGCGCTTCAGCGGTTTGTCGTTCTCCTACAACGTGGCCTACGCCATCTTCGGCGGCCTGACGCCGATGATCGTCAGCCTGTTGCTCAAGGAGAGTGCGATGGGGCCTGCTTATTATGTGGCGGTGCTGTGTGGGGTCGGGATTCTGGTGGGGGCCTGGCTCTGGAAGAAGGGCCGTTGATCCGTTAGTAGTGGCAACGGTGCGCGCTGCTTTTCCGGCTAAATCCCTCCAATTCCTACATTTATAGTTACAACTGAAAGGCCAGCCTTCCAAGTGGAGTGCTGGCCTTTCATCCAATTGTCATATTTCAGCCATAGAGTGTTCACACGGCCTGCTGATACTTGGCCCCGACTTAACACACCCTATCTGCTAGGAGTAAGGCATGAAACTGAAGCGTTTGATGGCGGCAATGACTTTTGTCGCTGCTGGCGTTGCGACTGCCAACGCGGTTGCCGCTGTTGACCCTGCTATCCCGAGCTACACCAAGACCACTGGTGTGTCGGGCAATCTGTCCAGCGTCGGCTCCGATACCCTGGCCAACCTCATGACCCTCTGGGCTGAGAACTACAAAAAAGAATACCCGAACGTAAACATCCAGATTCAGGCTGCTGGCTCCGCCACTGCGCCACCTGCGCTGACTGAAGGCACCGCTAACCTGGGCCCGATGAGCCGCAAGATGAAGGACACCGAGCTGGCTGCCTTCGAGCAGAAGTACGGCTACAAGCCAACCGCTATCCCGGTTGCCGTGGACGCCCTGGCGATCTTTGTACACAAAGACAACCCGATCCAGCACCTGACCATGGAACAAGTTGACGCAGTTTTCTCGTCCACTCGTCTGTGCGGCGCTAAAACCGACGTGAAAACCTGGGGTGACCTGGGTGTGACCGGTGACCTGGCCAACAAGCCGGTTCAATTGTTCGGTCGTAACTCGGTATCCGGCACCTACGGTTACTTCAAGGAAGAAGCCCTGTGCAAAGGCGACTACAAGCCTAACGTCAACGAGCAACCAGGTTCGGCTTCGGTCGTTCAGTCGATCAGCTCCTCGCTGAACGGCATCGGTTACTCGGGCATCGGCTACAAAACCGCTAGCGTGAAGACTGTGGCCCTGGCCAAGAAAGGCAGCCAGGACTTCATCGAAGACACCGAAGAAAACGCCCTGAACGGCAAGTACCCGCTGTCCCGCTTCCTGTACGTCTACGTGAACAAGGCCCCGAACAAGCCTCTGGCCCCGCTGGAAGCCGAGTTCGTGAAACTGGTTCTGTCGAAACAGGGCCAGGAAGTTGTAGTGAAAGACGGTTACATCCCACTGCCGGCCAAAGTAGCTGCCAAAGCTCTGGCTGACCTGGGTCTGGCGGAAGGCGGCGCTGAAGTCGCAAAAAAGTAACAAATTGAGTCCGAGGTGAACCCCTCGGACTCACATGGGGGCGGCAGGAGCCGCCCCCATACACCTCAAATTCTCTATCCACTGCTGGTTACCGCTAGCGGCGGATTTGTTGCGTCACTGCATTGTCATCTTTCTGTCATACAGGATCGCTAGGGTGTGCGCATGAATGATCTGGCCAATTCCAACATGACTACTAATCCCCCCAAGCGAATTGACTTCAATACGCCTGAGCTACAACGCAAGCGCCGCATTCGCGCGCTCAAAGATCGCCTGACCCGCTGGTACGTCCTCGTTGGCGGCCTTGCTGTGCTTGGCGCAATCACCTTGATCTTCTTCTTCCTTGCCTACGTCGTTGCGCCCCTGTTCCAGGGTGCCAGCCTGACTGCCAAGGACGCCATCACGCCAGCCTGGATGCAAGACGCCGGCAAACCGCTGATGATTTCTCTGGAAGAGCAGAACCAGGTTGCGATGCGGGTTTCCGACAAGGGCCAGGCATTGTTCTTCGACATCGACAGTGGCGCCGAACTCAAGCGCGTCGATCTGCCGATTCCAACCGGTACCACCGTGACCTCCATCGGCGAAGACCAACCAGGTCACCCGCTGGTTGCCGTGGGTCTTTCCAACGGTCAGGCACTGGTGTTCCGTCACACCTATAAAGTCAGCTACCCGGAAGGCAAGAAGAGCATCTCGCCAGCGGTCGAATACCCATACGGCGAAACACCAATCGCGGTGAACGAAGCGGGCGGTGCGCTGGAGCACGTCAGCCTCAATGCCAACGATTCGACCCTGATGCTGGTTGGCGCCACCGGTTCGCAACTCAATGTTCTGTCGCTGACCAGCGAAGAGAACATGATGACCGGCGAAGTCACCAACGAGCAGAAGCGCATTGACCTGCCGCAGATGAACGAGCCGGTGAAGAACATCTTCGTCGACCCGCGTCAGCAGTGGCTCTACGTGGTCAACGGGCGTGCCCAGGCCGACGTCTTCAGCCTGCGCGACAAGAGCCTCAATGGTCGCTACAAACTGCTTGAAGACGGTGAAGCGCAAGTCACTGCCAGCACTCAGCTCGTGGGCGGTATCTCGCTGATCATCGGTGACTCCAAGGGTGGTCTGGCCCAGTGGTTCATGGCCCGCGATCCGGATGGCGAACAGCGCCTGAAGCAGATCCGCACCTTCCAGATGGGCACCACGCCTATCGTTGAAATCACCGCCGAAGAACGCCGCAAGGGCTTCGTTGCCCTCGACGCTTCCGGCAAGCTTGGCGTGTTCCACAGTACTGCCCACCGCACCTTGCTGGTGGAGCCGGTTGCAGAAGGCCAAGGCATTTTCGGTCTGTCGCCACGGGCCAACCGCGTGATCGTGGAAGCCAGCGGCAAGTTGCACCCGCTGCTGCTCGACAACCCGCACCCGGAAGTGTCGTGGAGCGCGCTGTGGAGCAAGGTCTGGTACGAGAACTACGACGAGCCTAAATACGTCTGGCAATCGACCGCCGCCAACACCGACTTCGAACCCAAGCTGAGCCTGTCGCCGCTGACCTTCGGTACCCTGAAAGCCGCGTTCTACGCCATGCTGCTGGCCGCTCCATTGGCCGTTGCCGCTGCGATCTACACCGCGTACTTCATGGCCCCTGGCATGCGCCGCAAGGTCAAGCCGGTGATCGAGCTGATGGAAGCGATGCCGACGGTGATCCTTGGCTTCTTCGCCGGTCTGTTCCTCGCACCTTATGTGGAAGGGCATTTGCCGGGCATCTTCAGCCTGCTGATGCTGCTGCCGATCGGCATCCTGGTTGCCGGTTTCACCTTCAGCCGCCTGCCTGAGTCGATCCGCCTGAAAGTCCCGGATGGCTGGGAAAGTGCGCTGCTGATTCCGGTGATCCTGTTTGTGGTCTGGCTCTCGCTGTACATGAGCCCGTTCATGGAAAACTGGTTCTTCGGTGGCGACATGCGCATGTGGATTTCCCACGACCTGGGCATCACCTACGACCAGCGCAACGCCCTGGTGGTCGGCCTGGCCATGGGCTTCGCGGTCATCCCGAACATCTATTCCATCGCCGAAGACGCCGTGTTCAGCGTGCCTCGCGGCCTGACCCTGGGCTCCCTGGCCCTCGGTGCCACACCATGGCAGACCATGACCCGCGTGGTGATCCTCACCGCCAGCCCGGGCATCTTCTCGGCGCTGATGATCGGCATGGGCCGCGCGGTCGGTGAAACCATGATCGTGCTGATGGCCACCGGTAACACCCCGGTCATGGAAATGAACCTGTTCGAAGGCCTGCGCACCCTGGCCGCCAACGTCGCGGTGGAAATGCCCGAATCGGAAGTCGGCGGCAGCCACTACCGCGTGCTGTTCCTCTCGGCGCTGGTGCTGCTGTTGTTCACCTTCGTCATGAACACCCTCGCAGAACTGATCCGTCAGCGCCTGCGCAAGAAATACTCGTCGCTTTAAGAAAGGTAGAAGTCTGTGAAACAGAACTCCCTGAATGGATGGTTCAAGAGCGGCGCCCCAGGCGTCTGGATCAGCGGTGGCGCGGTGTCCATCGCGGTCATCATGACCATTGGCCTGCTGGCAGTGATTGCCGTGCGCGGCCTGGGTCACTTCTGGCCGGCGGATCTGATCCACGCCAGCTACGACGTACCGGGCCAGGGCCAGCACCTGGTCATCGGTGAAGTGGTACAGAAGGAAGAGGTGCCCCGTGCCCGTCTGAAAAGCGCCGGCCTGCCGGTGCCCGACGAAGGCCCGGAGTTCATGACCCGCGAGCTGATCAAGGTCGGCAACCGTGACCTGAACGGCAACGACTTCACCTGGACCGTCGGCGAGTGGCTGACCAACCAGACGACACCGCCAGAGCTGATGGCGATCGAGCGTCGTGAGTGGGGCAACTTCTACGGTTACCTGGTCAACGTCAAACAGGATGGCAAGGTCATCGCTGAGGGCGAAGCCGCATGGCCTGAGTTGCAGGCCCGCGTCGACCGCGTGAACAAGCTGGCTGCACAGCTCAAGAACCTGGAAAAAACCGACATCGGCGCGATCAACGCCGGTCTCGAGCGCATCCGCTTGCACGGTCGCAAGCTTGAGCTGGAAGGCAAGCTGGACGCCACCGCACAAGCGGACATGGAATCCGAGCGCGCCGAACTCAATGCTCGCTATCAGGATGTCGAAGCGCGCCTGAGCGACCTGCACGCGCAGTTCAACCGCGACAGCCTGACCGCCCGCGATGCGAACGGTAAGGAAGTCGAAATCGGCATCGGCAAAGTGGTTCACGCCTACCAGCCGAACGCCATGAGCACGACCACCAAGATCGGTTTCTACTTCAGCAAGGTCTGGGAGTTCCTGAGCGACGACCCGCGCGAAGCGAACACCGAAGGCGGGATCTTCCCGGCCATCTTCGGCACCGTGATGATGACCTTGATCATGGCGATGATCGTGACCCCGTTCGGCGTGCTGGCGGCGGTATACCTGCGTGAATACGCCAAGCAGAACACGCTGACCCGGGTGATCCGCATCGCGGTGAACAACCTGGCAGGTGTTCCGGCCATCGTTTACGGCGTGTTCGGCCTGGGCTTCTTCGTCTATGTGCTGGGCGGCTCGCTCGACCGTCTGTTCTTCCCGGAAGCCTTGCCGGCGCCGACCTTCGGCACACCGGGTCTGCTCTGGGCCTCGCTGACCCTGGCGCTGCTGGCGGTGCCGGTGGTGATCGTGGCCACCGAAGAAGGTCTGGCGCGGATTCCTCGCACCGTACGTGAAGGCTCGTTGGCCCTCGGCGCGACCAAGGCGGAAACCTTGTGGAAGATCGTGCTGCCGATGGCCAGCCCGGCGATGATGACCGGCATGATCCTCGCCGTGGCCCGCGCTGCGGGTGAAGTGGCGCCGCTGATGTTGGTGGGTGTGGTGAAACTGGCGCCGTCGCTGCCGGTGGACGGCAACTACCCGTACCTGCACCTGGACCAGAAGATCATGCACCTGGGCTTCCACATCTATGACGTCGGCTTCCAGAGTCCGAACGTCGAAGCCGCGCGGCCGCTGGTGTACGCCACGGCGCTGCTGCTGGTGCTGGTGATCGCCACGTTGAACCTGTCGGCCGTTTATATCCGTAACCACCTGCGCGAGAAGTACAAGGCGCTGGATAGCTGATCATCACCGAACTGTAGGAGCGAGCTTGCTCGCGAAAAAGGTACAGCCGACGCCACTCAGCGCCTGGAACACCATCGCGAGTGAGCTCGCTCCTGCAGAAAGAATTGTGTAACCGCAGGCCTTGGCCAGCGGCAACCGAACCGAATTTGTTAGCACAGGGAGCCTCCCATGCAGCACGAAGCACATACCCACGGCATCAACATGTCGGCCTTGGGTCGCGACAAACAGAGCCTGAATCTCGAGCAGGAAACCGTGGCCATCGAAGTGCCGGGCCTGAGCCTGTTCTACGGCGAAAAACAAGCGCTGTACGACGTCAGCATGAACATCCCGAAACAGCGCGTGACCGCCTTCATCGGCCCGTCCGGCTGCGGCAAGTCGACACTGTTGCGTACCTTCAACCGCATGAACGACCTGGTTGACGGCTGCCGTGTCGAGGGTGCGATCAACCTGTACGGCAGCAACATCTACCGCAAGGGTGAAGACGTGGCCGAGCTGCGTCGTCGCGTCGGCATGGTGTTCCAGAAGCCGAACCCGTTTCCGAAAACCATTTACGAAAACGTGGTTTACGGCCTGCGCATCCAGGGCATCAACAAGAAGCGCGTCCTCGACGAAGCCGTTGAGTGGGCGTTGAAAGGCGCGGCGCTGTGGGATGAGGTCAAGGACCGTCTGCACGAGTCGGCACTGGGCTTGTCCGGTGGTCAGCAACAACGTCTGGTGATCGCCCGCACCATCGCCGTGGAGCCGGAAGTGCTGCTGCTCGACGAACCGTGCTCGGCACTCGACCCGATCTCCACGCTGAAAGTCGAAGAGCTGATCTACGAACTGAAATCCAAGTTCACCATCGTGATCGTTACCCACAACATGCAACAGGCGGCGCGGGTTTCCGACTACACCGCGTTCATGTACATGGGCAAACTGGTGGAATTCGGCGACACCGATACCCTGTTCACCAACCCGGCGAAGAAGCAGACCGAAGACTACATCACGGGTCGCTATGGCTAGTTGAGGCAGCTACAAGCCGCAAGCTTCAAGCGGCAAGTTAGAAGCTATGCGGTTTTGAGTTCACCACAACACAGCTTGCAGCTTGTAGCTTGCAGCTCTTGGTTAAACGCTTTTGCGGAGCGAACACAATGATTTCTAAGGAAGGCCTTACACATCACATCTCCCAGCAGTTCAACGCCGAGCTTGAGGAAGTGCGCAGCCACCTCCTGGCCATGGGCGGGCTGGTCGAGAAGCAGGTCAACGACGCAGTGACCGCGCTGATCGAGGCCGACTCCGGCCTGGCCCAGCAGGTGCGCGAGATCGATGACCAGATCAACCAGATGGAACGCAACATCGACGAGGAATGCCTGCGCATTCTGGCTCGTCGTCAGCCAGCGGCATCCGACCTGCGCCTGATCATCAGCATTTCCAAATCGGTGATCGACCTGGAGCGCATCGGTGACGAGGCGACCAAGATCGCCCGTCGTGCCATCCAGCTGTGCGAAGAAGGCGAAGCGCCTCGCGGTTACGTCGAAGTGCGCCACATCGGTGACCAGGTGCGCAACATGGTCCGCGACGCACTGGACGCCTTTGCCCGTTTCGACGCCGAACTGGCCTTGTCGGTGGCGCAGTACGACAAGATCATCGACCGCGAATACAAGACCGCCCTGCGTGAGCTGGCGACCTACATGATGGAAGATCCGCGTTCTATCTCGCGGGTTCTGAGCATTATCTGGGTGCTGCGTTCGCTGGAGCGTATCGGCGACCACGCGCGCAATATCTCGGAACTGGTGATCTACCTGGTACGCGGCACCGACGTGCGGCACCTGGGCCTCAAGCGCATGAAGGAAGAAGTTGAAGGAACCAGTGGCGAAAGCGCTAATGTTCCGGGCAAAACTGACGATAAGTAAGGTTGCCCAAGTAAAGCGCCCGGCCTGTTGGCCGGGCGTTTTTGTTTGTGGCACACGAATTCGAAAAGCAGCACCCGCGAACGAAAAGTCCGGCGTGACTGAAGGTTTTTTGGCAAAGTGCCATCAGCAAAGCGGTATGCTGGCCGGGATTTTTTAAAGGGGTGGTGGATGAGTAAGGTCAGTGTGTTGGTCGTGGACGACGCGTCGTTCATTCGTGACCTGGTGAAAAAGTGCCTGCGCAATTATTTCCCGGGCATGCGGATCGAAGACGCAATCAATGGCAGAAAGGCCCAGGCCATGCTGGCCAAGGAAGCATTCGACCTGGTCCTGTGCGACTGGGAAATGCCGGAAATGTCCGGCCTGGAACTGCTGACCTGGTGCCGCGAGCAAGACAACCTCAAAACCATGCCCTTCGTGATGGTGACCAGCCGTGGCGACAAGGAGAACGTCGTCCAGGCGATCCAGGCCGGGGTATCCGGTTACGTCAGCAAGCCGTTCACCAACGAGCAACTGCTCACCAAGGTCAAGCAGGCGCTGCACAAGGTCGGCAAACTCGATGCCTTGATCAACGTAGCCGCGACCAAAACCAGCCCTGCATTCGCTAACGACTCCCTCGCCGCCTTGACCGGTGGCAAGGCTCCGGTCGCCACGCCAACAGCCGCGCCTGCACCTGCACCTGCACCGTCCAGAGGCTTGCTCAACAATCCGCCGGTCAAGGCGCCTGCGGCCTCTTCGGCACCCACCAGTGGCCGTGGCCAGGGCCAACTGCGTTTGCCGAACGGCATTGCGCAATGCGTGATCAAGGCCTTGAGCCTCAAGGAAGCGCTGTTGGTGGTGAAGCGCACCGAGAGACTGCCGCAGATCCTCGACAGCGCCGTGCTGGACCTGGAGCAGGGCGACAATGCCGAAGTCGCCCGCCTCAACGGCTATCTGCATGCCGTCGTGGCCCACGAACCGAAGCCAGACAGCGACTGGCTCCAACTGACCTTCCGCTTTGTCGATCAGGACGCGCAGAAGCTCGATTACATCTCCCGCCTGATTGCGCGCGGTACGGCGCAGAAGCACTTCGTTCCTGGCGCTTGATGCAACGTCGCCTGTCAGCCCGTCTTCGCGAGCAATTCGAATCGTCGCACCGCCGCTCCCACAGGTTCTAGCTGGACCTGTGGGAGCGGGCTTGCTCGCGAAAGGGCCATCACTGTTACCGTACATCTACTGAACACCCATTCTGAAACATCTGTCGACTATCCGGGTCCATTGCAGCTGCTAGGCTCAAACCCAAGTCCCCCTCGACAGAATCCTTGCCTATGTTCACGCGCCTGCTGTTTTTATGTGGCCTGTTCATGGTCGCCACCTCGGCCGTGGCCATGACCATTTACAAGTCCAAAGATGTCTATGGCGTGGTTTCCTACAGTGACCGCCCCAGCAAAGGCGCCCATGTGTTCGTTTTTCGCGATGGCATGGTCGAGCACCTCGAGCGCCAGGTGCGCCTCGTCATCATGAAGAAGAACGGCGTGCACAGCGTGTACGTGCGCAATGACCTGTATGCACCGGTAGAGGTCGAATTGAGTTTCACCGGGGTGAAGAATGCCAGCGGGGCGCCGGGGCGGACGATTCGGCGCGTGATCCCGCTACGCTCCAGCGTTCGCCTGGCGCAGCTCAAGGCCACCAACGCTGGACGGCCGCTCGCCTACGTTCCGAAGTTCAAGTACTCCCTGGGCGACCCCTCAGGACCCACGGTGGGCTATCGGTACCCGTTGCCCTGGCGTGGCGGGCCGTTCCGGATCAGTCAGGGGGCCAATGGGCCCTACAGCCACTTCGGGCCCAAGAGTCGATACGCCATAGACATTGCGATGCCCGAAGGCACGCCGATCATTGCAGCTCGAGATGGCGTGGTGGTGAAAACCGAAAATCGCCAGAGCGGCCGCGGCACCGATGCATCCGGCAATTTCGTGCGGGTGCTGCACGATGACGGGACCATGGGTGTTTACCTGCACCTGAAGAAAGGTTCGGTCTGCGTTCGAGAAGGCCAGCGGGTAAAGGTAGGCAGTGCATTGGCATTGTCCGGCAACACCGGCAACAGCACCGGGCCGCATTTGCACTTCGTGGTGCAGCGCAATACCGGGCTGGGGCTGGTGTCGATTCCGTACCAGTTCAACCAGCCGGTAAGCGCGCTGCCCAACTTTGCGTTGGGCAAGCAGTGATGCGTTGTCTGGTCTGACGCCATCGCGGGCAAGCCCGCTCCCACAGGATCGCCGCGAATCCGGATAAGCCGGTTAATCCAGCATCAACACTTTGGCCAGAACGATCTTCGGCCCTTTCATCTTCTTGATGATGATCCTCAGGCCTTCGACTTCCAGCACTTCTTCCTCTTCCGGAACTCGCTTCAGGCTCTCATAGACCAGCCCGGCAAGGGTTTCGGCTTCGACGTGGTCGAGGTCGATGCCCAGCAGCCTTTCGACCTTGAACAGCGGCGTATCGCCCCGCACCAGCAACTTGCCCGGCTGATACGCGAGGATCCCGCGTTCGGCCTTGCGGTGTTCGTCCTGGATGTCGCCCACCAGCACTTCCAGCACGTCTTCCATGGTCAGGTAGCCGATGATGTTGCCGTCGGCCTCTTCGACCACGGCGAAGTGCGAGCCGCCCTTGCGGAACTGCTCCAGCAACTGCGACAGCGGCATGTGCCGCGACACGCGCTCCAGCGGGCGAGTCAGTTCGGCCAGGTTGAACGACTCGGGAATGTGGTCCAGCGCCGCCAGTTCCAGCAGCAGATCCTTGATGTGCAGCAGGCCGACGAACTCCTGGCGTTCACTGTCGTACACCGGATAGCGGCTGAATTTGTGGCGACGGAACATCGCCAGGATCTGCTTGAGCGGCGCGTTGTACTCCAGGGTCACCAGGTCTTCGCGGGAGTTGGCCCAGTCGACCACTTCCAGCTCGCCCATTTCCACCGCCGAGGCCAGCACGCGCATGCCCTGGTCGCTCGGGTCCTGGCCACGGCTGGAGTGCAGGATCAGTTTCAGCTCTTCACGGCTGTAGTGATGCTCGTGATGCGGGCCGGGTTCACCTTGCCCTGCAATGCGCAGGATCTGGTTGGCGCTGGCGTTGAGCAGGTAGATGGCCGGGTACATGGCCCAGTAGAACAGGTACAGCGGCACCGCCGTCCACAGCGACAGCAATTCGGGTTTGCGGATCGCCCAGGATTTCGGCGCCAGCTCACCGACCACGATGTGCAGGTACGAAATGATGAAGAACGCCGTGAAGAACGAAACCGCCTTGACCACTTCAGCGGAATCTACGCCAACGGCACTCAGTACAGGCGCCAGAAGGTGCGCGAACGCCGGTTCGCCGACCCAGCCCAGGCCGAGAGAGGCGAGGGTGATACCCAATTGGCACGCCGACAGGTAAGCATCGAGCTGACTGTGCACGGTGCGCAGGATGTGCCCGCGCCAGCCGTTTTTATCAGCGATGGCCTCGACCCGGGTCGAGCGCAACTTGACCATGGCAAATTCCGCCGCAACGAAGAATCCGTTGAGCAAAACCAGGATCAGAGCAAAAAGAATCATGCCGAAGTCGGCGAAAATTGTAGCGAGGGTCAAGCCAGGGGAAGGGTCCATGATGGAGTTTTGCGGGTTCCGTGTATTCGAAAGGGAAGTAGAAATCGCGCCTGAAAAGGCAGGCACAAGTCAGCCAATGTAGCGGCTGACTGAGTGATTGCCTAGTGGTGAGTGCTGGCCGGTATCAGTCGGCGGTGCTGATGACCCGTGATTTGGTGACCTGGGCCGGGGCAAAGTGGCAGGTAAAAGTACTGCCGTGGCCCGGTACGCTGCTGATTTCCATTCGGGCCCGATGTCGTAACAAAACGTGTTTGACGATCGCCAGTCCGAGGCCGGTGCCCCCGGTGTTGGAATTGCGGCTGGAGTCGACGCGATAGAAGCGTTCGGTCAGTCGCGGCAGGTGCTTGGCATCGATGCCGATCCCGGAATCCTGCACGCTCAGGTGCGCACCTTGATCATCGCCCCACCAGCGAATGCGGATGTTGCCTTCGGCCGGGGTGTATTTCACCGCGTTGAACACCAGGTTGGAAAACGCGCTGCGTAACTCCGCCTCGCTGCCCTTGAGCAGAATCGTCGGGTCGGCCTCCAGGGTGATTTTCTGGTTTTTCTGGCCGGACAGTTGCTGCGCGTCGCTCTTGATCGATTGCAGCAGGCTGTCGATCGGCACCGGCTGGTTGTCCGACGGGTAATCGGTGGCTTCCAGCTTGGCCAGCAGCAACAGATCGTTGAGCAGGGTCTGCATGCGTCCGCCTTGTTGCTGCATCTGCTGCAAGGCACGGCCCCAGCGCGGGTTTACCTCGTCGACGTTATCGAGCAAGGTTTCCAGGTAACCGCAGATCACCGTCAACGGTGTGCGCAGTTCATGGGAAACGTTGGCGATGAAGTCTTTGCGCATCTGTTCCAGCTGATGGATGCGTGTCACATCGCGCACCAGCATCAAGTGCTCGTTGTTGCCGTAACGGGTGATGTACAGCTGGATGCGTACACGGTCGTTGGTCGGCGAAGGGATTTCCAGCGGTTCGGCGTAGCTCTCTTGCTCGAAATATTCCTTGAAGCGCGGATGACGCACCAGGTTGGTCACCGGTTGGCCGCTGTCCTGTGGCGTCTTGAGGCCCAACAGGGTTTCGGCGGCGCGGTTCCACCATTCCAGGTTGCCGTCGGTGTCGAGCATGATCACCGCGTCTTTCAGCGCGGCGGTGGACTCCTGAACCCGGTCGATCACCGCTTGCAGGCGTCCGCGTACCCGTTGGTCACGGCGTTGCAGGTGGTAGATGCTGTCGAACACCTCGCCCCACAGGCCGTAGCCGTCGGGTGGTGCTTCATCGGGTTTGTGCAGGCGCAGCCACTCGTGCAATCGCAGCAACTGCTTGAGGGTCCAGGCCAGGTAAAGACCCAGGCCTGCAGCAAGGCTCCAGCCGTAATAGCCGGTGATCAGGCCGATCACCAGGCAGGCGGTGACCAGCAGCAGCATGTGGCGAATCAGGGTGCCATGCCAGTTTTGGTTCACTTGACGCGCGTCCTTGTCAGCTTGTCGGGCGGTAAAGGTCCGGGTCAGGCTTTGGTAGAAAAGCGGTAACCGGTGCCGCGCACGGTTTGTACCAGATTTTCATAAGCGTCGCCGAGGGCTTTGCGCAGGCGTCGAATGTGCACGTCGACGGTACGTTCTTCGACATAGACGTTGCCGCCCCAGACCTGATCCAGCAACTGGCCACGCGTGTAGGCGCGCTCCTGGTGGGTCATGAAGAATTGCAGCAGGCGGTATTCGGTCGGGCCCATCTCGGCAGGACGGCCGTCGATGGTCACGCGGTGGCTGATCGGGTCCAGCAGCAGGCCGCCGACTTCGATCGGTGCTTCGCCATCGGTAGGGCCGGCACGGCGCAGCACGGCCTTCAGGCGCGCAACCAGCTCACGGGGGGAAAACGGTTTGGTGATGTAGTCGTCAGCGCCGACTTCCAGGCCCTGGATCTTGTTGTCCTCTTCGCCCTTGGCGGTGAGCATGATGATCGGGATGTCCCCGGTCAGTTCATCACGCTTGAGACGACGGGCCAGCTCGATACCGGATGTGCCGGGCAGCATCCAGTCGAGCAGGATCAGGTCCGGTTTGCGGTCGACGATAATGGCGTGGGCCTGCTGGGAGTTTTCAGCCTCCAGGCAGTCATAGCCGGCCATTTCCAACGCAACGGCGATCATTTCGCGAATAGGCGCTTCGTCGTCGACGATCAGAATGCTCCTGCCAACCATGCCCTTAATCCTCTTGTCATTTAACTGTCTTGCGCCGCATTAGATAACGGAATTATTGCAGTCGTGTGACAGTATTTTAGTCGGCCTGCGATTGGCTGGATCCTGAACTAAGCTCTAAGTCCGGATCCTGACAACCACAAGAGGAAGGTTTCCATGAAGCAATACTCGTATTCCCTTAAAGCCCTGCTGTTGGCGGCCGCGTTTTCCTTGCCAGCCATGGCCTTCGCGGCTGAGCCGGCGATGATGAAAGACGGCATGATGGTCGACCATAAGGGCATGACTGTGTACACGTACGACAAGGACGCGGGCGGCAAGTCCATGTGCAACGGCGAATGCGCCGAATACTGGCCGCCAATGATGGCGCCGGCGGGTGCCAAGGCTGAAGGTAAATGGTCAGTCGTCAAGCGTGACGATGGCACGATGCAATGGACCTATGGCGGCAAGCCGCTGTACTACTACAAGGACGACAAGGCAGCTGGAGAAATGAAGGGCGACAAGAAGAAAGACGTCTGGCACGTCGTTCACGAGCATATGTAACGGCTGTTGCCTTGTCGCATGGGATCGCGGCCTTCGTGGCTCTGCAGGAGCTGGCGAAGGCCGCGATCCTTTCAAATCTTCAACGCAACGCGTAATCCAGCACAATCCCGACGAAAATCGCCAACCCCGCCCAGTGGTTGTGCAAAAACGCCTTGAAGCAGCGCATACGGTCCCTGTCGCGGGTGTACCAGAACTCCCAGGCAAAACAGCCGGCGGCCACCAGCAAGCCAAGGTGGAACCACGTCCCCAACCCGAATTTCGACCCCGCCAGCAACAGGCAGCCCAGTGCCAGCCCTTGCAGGGTCAGGATGATCACGCGGTCGGCCTCGCCAAACAGGATTGCCGTGGATTTCACGCCGATCTTCAGATCGTCATCGCGGTCGGTCATCGCGTAATACGTGTCGTAACCCACGGTCCACATCAGGTTGGCGATCCACAGCAGCCATGCGACAGCCGGCAGTTCACCGGTTTCTGCGGTGAAGGCCATCGGCATCCCCCACGAAAACGCCGCACCCAGCACCACTTGCGGGTAATAGGTGTAGCGCTTCATGAAGGGGTAACTGAACGCCAGCGCCAAACCTCCCAATGACAGCCAGACTGTCGCGGCATTGGTGCACAGCACCAGCAGGAAACTCACGCCCATCAGCAATGCGAAGAACACCAGCGCCTCTTTGGAGCTGATTCTGCCGCTGACCAGTGGCCGTTGCTCGGTACGCTTCACATGCCCGTCGACCTTGCGGTCCGCCCAGTCGTTGATCACGCAGCCGCCGGCGCGAGTCAGCACCACGCCAAGGACGAAGATCACGATATTGGCCAGGGACGGCGAACCCTTGCCGGCAATCCACAGCGCCCACAGCGTCGGCCACAGCAACAGGTAAATGCCGATCGGCTTGTCCATGCGGGTCAGCTGAATGAAGTCCCAGGCCCGAGGATTCAAGCGGTTCAATGACTTGAGCAGGCTTTGGTACATCAGCGGTTCTCCGGTTGGGCGAGGGCGGCCTTCCACAGGGTCGGCAGGAAAATTTCGGCCACCAGAACGCTCAAGGCGCCGCGATCGAAACGCGAACGGCGGCCCCACAGCTCAGGCGACTGCGCCTCGGCGGGCAGCCACGCTTGCGGATAATGGCAAACCTCGATGGCCCGGCGCTGGAAGGCATGATCGCAAAACAGCAATTCGCCGAGCGAGCGGCTACCCAGTTCGTCCATGTGCAAGCCGTCGCCTTGCAATGCACTGCGTGACGCCACGCTGCGCGCAAACACCCACGCCTCGCCATGACCGCGCAAATACACCTCACGCACCCAGCCCTCACTGCCTTCGGCCAGGTCCAGCGCGACGCATTCGTCGGCGCGCAAAGGCTGCCAGCCTTCGAACATTGGCGAGACGCTGAAAGCATCATTCGACAGATGAATCAGACGTCTGGTCAGCGAGCCTTCGTCGAACAGCCAGTCGAGGGTGGAAGCATCGGGGAGGGGCGCCAGTTCGCTGCGCGAGAGCCAGAGAGGAGCTGGAGAGGGGGATTCTGTGTGATGCACAATGAGTCATTATTGGCAGCAAATGAGGCGGCGAGCTTAACATGTCAGCCGCTGATATCGATTGAAATGGCCCACCGTTGCGCCGAACAGGCTTGCATCTGACGGTCCCGATCAGTACAAAACGCGCTGAGTTGGACGGCAGTGCTACAACCATCGACCGTCCGACCGGCAAAACGCCTGAACCCTGAGGAAGTACCTGATGAAAAAGTGGCAATGTATCGTCTGCGGCCTGATCTACAACGAAGCCGACGGTTGGCCGGATGACGGCATTGCGCCGGGCACCCGTTGGGAAGACGTCCCGGCAGACTGGCTGTGCCCGGACTGCGGTGTGGGCAAAATGGATTTTGAAATGATCGAAATCGCTGCCTGAACAATTGAGGAGTAAGGAATGAACGCACCTGTAGTCATCGTGGGAACCGGCCTGGCTGGCTACAACGTCGCCCGCGAGTTTCGCAAACTCGATAGCGAAACCCCGCTGCTGCTGATTACCGCCGATGACGGGCGCTCCTACTCCAAGCCGATGCTCTCCACCGGTTTCGGCAAAAACAAGGATGCCGACGGCCTGAGCATGGCCGAACCCGGCGCCATGGCGGAACAACTCAAGGCCGAAATACGTACCCACACGCGCATCAGCGGCATCGACCCGGGCCACAAACGCCTGTGGATTGGTGAAGAAGCGGTGATCTACCGCGACCTGATCCTGGCCTGGGGCGCCGAAACCGTGCGCGTGCCTATTGAGGGTGACGCAGCGGATTGCGTATTCCCCATCAACGACCTGGAAGACTACGCACGCTTTCGTGCGGCGGCCGCTGGCAAGCGCCGTGTGCTGCTGCTTGGCGCCGGCCTGATCGGCTGCGAGTTCGCCAACGACCTGACCCTGGGCGGCTACGAAGTGCAACTGGTTGCGCCGTGCGAACAAGTCATGCCGACCCTGTTGCACCCGGCGGCCGCGGCTGCGGTGCAGGCTGGCCTCGAAAGCCTCGGCGCGCGCTTCCACCTCGGGCCGGTGCTCAACCGCCTGCAGCGCGTGGCGGATGGCCTGGAAGCGCACCTCTCCGATGGCCAGGTGATCCCGTGCGACGTGGTGGTTTCGGCCATTGGCCTACGCCCACGCGTTGATCTCGCGGCGGCGGCCGGTCTGCAGGTCAACCGCGGCGTCATGGTCGACCGGCACCTGAAAACCTCCCACGCCAACATCTACGCCCTGGGCGACTGCGCCGAGGTCGACGGGCTGAATCTGCTGTACGTCATGCCCCTGATGAGCTGTGCGCGAGCGCTGGCGCAAACCCTGGCCGGCAACCCGACCGCCGTCACCTATGGCCCGATGCCGATCACCGTCAAAACGCCGGTGTGCCCGTTGGTGGTGTCCCCGCCACCACGGGGCGCAGAAGGCATCTGGACAGTCGAAGGGCAGGGTGCCGACATCAAGGTTTTATGCCGCGATGCCGCGGGCAAACTGCTCGGTTATGCACTCACCGGTGCCGCCGTGATGGAAAAACTGGCCCTGAACAAAGAGCTTCCGGCCCTGCTGGCATAAATACCGGGCGTTCTGTCGGAATCACCCCCCTTTTGCCCTAACAAAGGCCGCGCCGATACTGGCGCGGGGCCTCACTGCGTGCCATCCTCACTCCCGTCTGCCGCAGAGTAGAGCACCTGCGGCGCTTTTGGCGCTGCTCCGCAGAGGGCAGCACGGACATAACAACAACAAACCGTCAAAGGGGCTTCACTCATATGCGTAAACCAGAACTCGCCGCAGCCATTGCTGAAAAAGCAGACCTCACCAAAGAACAAGCCAACCGCGTTCTCAACGCCGTTCTTGAAGAAATCACCGGTGCCCTGCACCGCAAAGACAGCGTAACGCTCGTGGGCTTCGGCACCTTCCTGCAACGCCATCGCGGTGCCCGCACCGGCAAAAACCCGCAAACCGGTGAACCCGTCAAAATCAAGGCCAGCAACACCGTTGCTTTCAAGCCTGGGAAATCGTTGAAAGATAGCGTTAATCCGTAATCCTTTTCCCTAACCCGCGTAGCGGGGAGCGGAATAAAAAATGGGCACGCCAACCAAGGTTGGGTGCCCATTTTTGTTTGGCAGTCATAGTCACCATTTCCGGTTCGCTCAAATGGTCGCGGCGTTTTTTCTCACGATGGTTTCTCGAAAATGATCGTTTTCGAGATCGTCAGTCCATGCCGGTGGCTTAGTGTGATTTAAATTACGCTTTCCGAAGCGACAAAATTTCTTGAATTTTAGGGAGGGCGATAAATGCCGTTCCCTCCGTCGCTCGGCTCAAGATTATTCTAAATTGGTCTTGGTAACTGTCAGTTATGACAGTTAAAGGTGGACGGCCGATGTTTTATAAAAGAGTCTCCTTAAACACTGGCAAGGTGACTGACATGACCTCGAACACTGCAACGGCAAAGGCTTTTACCCCTGTGAGAATCCCGGCGCCGATCAAGGCTCTCTTTGACGACATTTCATTTGCGCGCGTGGCGGCCGTGCATATTTCAGCGGCCACGGGCGCGCCGGTGACTATCGAAGACACGGTAACGCAGGACATGCTGGATAAAGTGACGGCGTTGAGAGTACTGGGCGGGGAGCCGTTGAAATTCACCAGCTTGCGAGGTATTGGAAACCTGCGCAACTTGGAGGACGTGATGATAGAGCGCCAAGTTATCACTCGTCTGCCTGAAGACTTCGGGACGTTGGCAAAGTTGAAGTCGGCGTACTTCATCAACTGTGCACTCAAATCAATTCCGGACTGGATCGGAAATCTCGAAAGCCTGGTCAACCTGAACCTGAGTTCTCAATCGCCGCTGGGCATCATGAGAGGCGGTATTCCGGAGTCGATCGGCAACCTGACAAAACTGGAACGCTTTGACGTGGGCAATAACAATAACCTGTGCGGAAAACTGCCGGATTCCTTTGCCAGACTGACCGCCCTCAAAAACCTGTTGGTTCAGAGCAACGGGTTTGAAGACCTGACCGTCTTGAATGCCATGCCTTCGACCACCACCATCAATATCCGCAATCAAGCCTTGGGCATTATTGAGTTGGGCAATGTGGCGCAAAACAGTTCGCTGCCCATCAGGCTGCCTGAAATATTTGTGCAGGCCCAGACGCCGGGTGACGTCCTGTATGAACCGAGCGGTGTCCAAATCGTGGGCAGTCCAGATGCGTATCTGGATGAAAACCTGCGCTATGTACATTTGCCGACACACACACCAGGCATGTCCGAGGTGATGCTGGCTATTCATGGGCGGCTGACCAATGTGAGTTATCGCTACACGGTGACCGCGTAACGGCCAACCGGTCTTTTGGCTAACGGATGAAGTGACCTGACATAAGCCGTGCGCAAGAACGCGACAGCGTTCACCGCGCACGGCTCATTAACCTGGAAGGGGCGTCGGCGCTCCTGGTAATGCGTAGACGAGGGGGAAAATACAGCCTTGCGAAGTCTCTTGTGTAGAAGCTTCGTCAATGACTTGGTAGTCATCGGCGTCAAAAGCGGCAGCATCTTCTGCAAAATAAAGCGGATGGTGGCGTTCTATGTTTTTGCCGTTACACTGCCATCGCCGTTCATTTTCCTTCTGAGGCTGTGCGCATGAAATTTCGTTTTCTGCTGTGGATGCTGGGTTTGTTGATGGGTAAGGCCAGCCGGACCAATCCGGCGTTTCAGCAGCAGTTGGGTGACAAGGACCTGGTGTTTCAGCTGCAGACCCTGGACGGGAAAGTGGCGCGGCATTTCCGCGTGAAGGACCAGCGCATTACCAGCCAATCGGGTGTGCATGCCGAGCCAGCGTTTGCGATTGCCTTTAAAGACGCCGCATACGGCTTTGCCACGATGCAGGCGAAGAACAAGCAGCTGGCGTTCATGACGGGGATTCAGGACAAGTCGATTCAGATCAGGGGCAATCCGGCGCTGGTGATCTGGTTCCAGGGGCTGACCAAGTATTTGAAGCCGAAGAAGGTGTAGGAGCGAGCTTGCTCCGGGCGGCGTTCCGACGAGAAACTCAAGCCCCCCGCGGTTATCCAGGATGCACGCGTCATCGTTGACGACTTTCGCGAGCAAGCTCGCTCCTACAAGGTTTTGGTGATCCTTGTGGGAGCGAGCCTGCTCGCGATGCTTTTCAGCCTTGAGTGAATTGCGAAGCCAGTTCGCGCAGCAGCACTTCGGCTTCGAGGACTTTGCTGACGACGTCGTTGGCTTTTTCGCGGCTCAGGCCAAGGCGTTCGAGCAGGGCGTCGGGGATGTCTTCGTCGGGGCCGGAGCCGATGCCACGGCTGCGCAACAGGCGCACCGACAGGCAGACCAGGTTCGGGTATTCGGCGTAGGCGCCGTCGTAGGCCGGGTCGTGCTGGAAGCGCAGGGCGGTGGCCAGCTCTTCGGGCATGTCCCAGTAGCGCATCAGCCATGAGCCGATCTGTTCGCGGCTGATGCCCAGCAGGTGCTGTTCCACAAAGCTGTGGCACAGGTGCGGGTTGACCTCCAGGTGGCGGCAGATCAGCGAGAAGTGCGGCGGGAACACGTGTGCCAGCAATAGGTAGCCGAAGTTGTGCAGCAGGCCGGCCAGGTAGGTCAGGCCGGCTTCCGGACGCTGGGCGCGCGGCATGGCGCGGGTCAGGCCTTCGATGACGGCGGCGGTGTAGATCGATTGCTGCCAGTACGGCGTGGAGTGTTGCGGGTGGTCCTTGGGCAGGCTCAGGGTTTTACCCAAGGCCAGGCCCAGTGCGAGGTTGATCACCAGGTCGAAGCCCAGCACGCGCACGATGGCGTCTTCCACCGAACGGATCTTGCCCGGCGAGGCGTAGTACGGCGATCCCGCCCAGCTCACCACTTGTGCGGCCAGCGCCGGGTCGGTTTCGACCACGCTGGTGATGTCGTCGATGGTGGCGTTGGGGTCGACGCGCAGTTTGATGATTTTTTGCGCGGTTTCGGCCAGCGGCGGAATCTCGATGGTCGCTTCCAGACGTTGCTGGATGCGCCGCGCGGTGAACGCCTGGACGGCCTGGGTGATTTCCTCGCGGTCGTCATCGGGGCGGTCGAGGTTGGGACGAATGCTGGTCAGGTTTTCGCCGAAGTTGGCGGCGCTGGCCTTGGTCAGCATGGTCGTCTTGAAGTCTTCGCTGGAGATTTCCAGCAGCACGCCCGGCTCACCGGAGTTGATCAGCAACTTCGGCTCGCGCAGCAGGCTTTCGTCGTACAGGCACGGTGAACTGGTCAGCGCCGGCAGACCCGGCAGCAAGCTGAGGTTGTGCTTGCCGAGCATTTTTGTCAGGCGTTCGGTGGGTACGGCGGTGAGGCGGCGACCGGTGAGTTCAGTGAGGCGATTGAGGTCCAGCAATTGGCTCTGCGCAAACAGCACCATCAACGCGCCGACACTGTCATCCAGCAGAACGGCCTGCACTTTGCGCGCGGCATTCAGGCCGTGATGGTCCAGCACTTCTTCGTAGGCAATGCCCAACTTGCCCAGCATCAGCCGAATAACCGACGGAGCGTGCGGGGCGTCGGGTGCGAAGGCAACTTCGGTCATGGTCTGTATCCGTACTTAAACAATTGCGGGAGTATAACCAGCTTGCTTGGGGCCACGCCTCAGAAACCGTGAAGGTTGTCACACCTGGCCGTATTGTTGGCCATGACGCAGCCATCGATCGAGTAGCGGGCTGACGTGGGTCGGCCAGCGCTCGAGCAAAGCCTGGGCAGCATCCCGCACGGCGGGCAGCAAATCGGCATCGCGCATCAAGTCGGCGACCTTGAATTGAAGCAGGCCGGTCTGGCGCGTGCCGAGCATTTCGCCGGGGCCGCGCAGTTCCAGGTCTTTTTCGGCGATGACAAAGCCGTCGTTTGTTTCGCGCATGATACCCAGTCGTTGACGACCGATCTGCGACAGCGGCGGATGGTAGAGCAGCACGCAATGGCTGACTGCACTGCCCCGGCCTACGCGGCCGCGCAACTGGTGCAGTTGCGCCAGGCCCAGGCGCTCGGGGTTCTCGATGATCATTAAACTGGCGTTGGGCACGTCGACACCCACTTCGATCACCGTGGTCGCGACCAGCAGTTGCAGGTTGCCGGCCTTGAATTCGGCCATTACCGCGGCTTTTTCCGCAGGCTTCATACGGCCGTGGATCAGCCCGACCTTCAGCTCGCCGAGGGCGGCGGTGAGGTCCTCAAAGGTGGTTTCGGCGGCCTGGCAGGTCAACTCTTCCGACTCTTCGATCAGGGTGCAAACCCAATAGGCCTGACGCCCTTCGGCGCAAGCGCTGCGTACCCGCTCGATGACTTCGACCCGTCGGGTATCGGTGATCAGCACGGTGTTCACCGGCGTTCGGCCGGGAGGCAATTCGTCGAGGATCGAGGTGTCGAGATCGGCGTAGGCGCTCATGGCCAGCGTGCGCGGAATCGGCGTGGCGGTCATGATCAACTGGTGCGGGCACATGCGTCCGCCAACACCCTTCTGCCGTAAGGCCAGGCGCTGCTGCACGCCGAAGCGGTGCTGTTCGTCGATGATCACCAGCGCCAGGTTCTGGAATTGCACTTCATCCTGGAACAGCGCATGAGTGCCAACCACCATCGGCGTGCCGTTGGCGATTTGCTCCAGCGCGGCCGTGCGGTTCTTGCCCTTGAGCTTGCCGGCGAGCCACGCGACTTCGATGCCCAGCGGTTCGAGCCAGCGCTTGAAGGTGATGAAGTGCTGCTCGGCGAGAATCTCGGTGGGCGCCATCAGGGCCACTTGATGACCGGCCTCCAGCGCTTGCAGCGCGGCGAGTGCGGCGACCACGGTTTTACCGGCGCCGACGTCACCCTGGATCAGCCGCAGCATCGGTTCGTGCTGGCTGAGGTCGTAAGCGATTTCGTTGCCGACCCGTTGCTGGGCGCCGGTCGGGTTGAAGCCGAGGTTGGCCAGGTATTTGGCTGGCAGCTTCGTTGCCTTGGGCATCGCTGGCGCACGCAGGGCGCGCATGCTTTCGCGCAGGCGCTGTTGCGACAGTTGATGGGTCAACAGTTCTTCGAAGGCCAGGCGGTGTTGCGCCCAGTGGTGACCGAGGGCCAGTTCATCGACGTCGGCATCGGCGGGCGGGTTGTGCAGGTAGCGAATCGCATCGGCCAGCGGCGCCAGTTGGTAGTCCCGGGCCAGTTCGTTCGGCAGCCAGTCGGGCAGGCTGCTCGGGCCGAGCAGGGTGAGGGTCTGCATGCACAACTGGCGCAAGCGCTGTTGGGTCAGGCCTTCGGTGAGCGGGTACACCGGGGTCAGGGTTTCATCCACGGGCGGCGGCTCGTCGCCGTTGATGGCGCGGTATTCCGGGTGGTAGATCTCCAGCCCCGAAGCACCGGGCCGCGCTTCGCCGTAGCAGCGAATCCGCGTGCCGCGTTTGAGGCCTTCTTTCTGCGCGTTGCTGAAATGGTAGAAGCGCAGGCTCAAGCCCCCGGTACCATCCTGCAATCGAACCACGAGGCTGCGCCGGCGCCCCATGACCACATCAGCGCCGCTGACGGTGCCTTCAATGACCGCATCCTGACCGGGTCGCAACGCGCCGATCGGGACCACGCGGGTGCGATCCTGATAGCGCAGGGGCAGGTGAAACAATACGTCCTGGAGATTTTCCAGACCGACCTTGGCCAGTTTCTCGGCCATGGCTTCACCGACACCCTTGAGTGCCGTCACCGACACTTGCGACAACTCGCTCATGACCGTTGCTTAGCCCACAGCGGCTTGCGCCGCTGGCTTGGCCACCGAGCACAGGCGAATGGAGTCGGCGAGGATTTCAATCGCTTTCGGGCGCGGGAAGCTGGCGCGCCAGGCAATGGCCACAGTGCGGAACGGTACGGGTGCCGACAACGGGCGCACTTCGATCACGCCAGGGGCGTAGTGATGGCTGTCGACCGCGGACAACGGCAGGATCGAAATGCCAAGGCCGGACGCGACCATGTGGCGAATGGTTTCCAGGGAGCTGGATTCCACCGTGGTGTGCTTGGCGCCGTCGTTGCCTTTGGTCAGGGTCGGGCAGGCTTCCAGCACCTGGTCGCGGAAGCAGTGACCTTCGCCGAGCAGCAGCAGGCTCTTGTCGTTGAGCAGGTTGGCGTCGATGGACTCTTTTTGCGTCCACGGGTGCTGGGCCGGCATCAGCACGTAGAACGGCTCGTCGTAGAGTTGCAGGGTCAGCACATCGGCTTCGCTGAACGGCAGGGCGATGATGATCGCATCGAGTTCGCCGTTACGCAGTTTGTCGCGCAGCACGTGGGTGAAGTTTTCTTCGATGTACAACGGCATCTGCGGGGCTACCCGGTGCAGTTGCGGAATCAGGTGCGGGAACAGGTATGGCCCGACGGTATAGATCGCGCCGACTTTCAGCGGGGCGGTCAGCTGGTTCTTGCCGGCCTGGGCCAGTTCGCGGATGCCCTGGGCCTGTTCCAGTACCTTTTGAGCCTGGGCCACGATGCCTTCGCCGACCGGCGTCAGGCGCACGGCGCTTTTGCTGCGCTCGAAAATCAGCACACCGAGTTCGTCTTCAAGCTTTTTCACGCCCACCGAAAGGGTCGGCTGGCTGACGTGGCAACGCTCGGCCGCGTGGCCGAAGTGCTGCTCTTGGGCGAGGGTAACGATGTAGCGTAATTCTGTGAGGGTCATAGCAAGCGTCCATGAAGTTGCGGGCCAAGCATACCGGCTGCAATCGATAGACGCACGTTATCAGACGTAGGAGCGAGCTTGCTCGCGAAAAACCTGAGACCGCCGTGGGGTGTCAGGCTTCAAGCGTTATCGTTCGCCTCATTCGCGAGCGAGCTCGCTCCTACAGGGGTTCGGCGGTGTTTACCGCCGGCGTTTTTCCAGCGAATACACAAACGGTGCAACGATTTCGATGGAGCCATTGGTCAGCATGTCGGCCGGTGGCTTGGGCAGCGGTTGAGCGCGGCGGATCATTTCCAGGGTGGCCCGGTCCAGATCGGCAGTGCCCGAGGCGCCTACCAGCTCAAACGACAACACATTGCCTTCGGCATCCACGACGAAACGCAGACGGTTCATCCCTTCCTTGCCCCGCGCCTGTGCACTGGCAGGGTACTTTTTGTACTTCTGCAGGTGTGCCAGCAGCGTGCCTTGCCAGCTGGCCTTGGCTGCCAGTTGAGCCGGCGACGGACCCGGGGCAGGCTGGGCGGATTTCTCCGTTGGCGCCTGAGTCTGTTGCGTTTCGGCCGGTTTTTCTTCGGCCGGTTTTTCCTTCGGCGGTTCGGGTTTCTTCTCTACCGGCTTGGGCGGCTGCGGCTTCGGCTTTGGCTTGACGGGCTTGGGCACGGCAATTTCAGCCTTCGGCGCTTCAGCGAGCTTGGGTATCGGCAGTTCTTCAACCGGAGCCGGTGGCTGCACAGGGGTGACGACCTTCGGCGGAGCAGGCGGTGGCGGGGCAGGAACCGGTGCCAGTTCGACCAGCATTGCCTGAGGGGGCAATTCGATGGGCGGACGGGTGGACCAGTTCAGCGCCAGTGCAATGGCCAGCGCGTGAACGCCCAGCACCACGGCCAGGCTACCGCTGTAACGCGTCAGCTTATGGCGCGTCGTGATCATTTCTTGACTGCCGACTCGAGACCGACCAGACCGACCTTCAGGTAACCCGCCGAGCGCAGGTTATCCATCACGCTCATCAGGTCGCCGTAATCCACGCCTTTGTCGGCCTGGAAGAAGATCGTCGTGTCTTTCTTGCCCTGGGTCCTGGCGTCGAGCGTGGCGCCGAGTGCTTCAGCCTTCACTTCGTCTTCACCGAGGAACAGGCGTTGGTCAGCCTTGACGCTGAGGAACACCGGTTTTTCTGGCCGCGGTGCCGGTTTGGCGGTGGAGGCGGGCAGGTCGACCTTGATGTCCACGGTGGCCAGCGGCGCCGCCACCATAAAGATGATCAACAGCACCAGCATCACGTCGATGAACGGCGTGACGTTGATTTCGTGGTTTTCGGACAGATCGTCGTCTGCCCCTTCTTTCAAATGCAGGCCCATGGCCGATTACCCCACTTTCACCATGTGCGGTTGCGAGCTGCGCTCAGGCTGGTGATCGAGGTCGCGGCTGACCAGCAGCAGGACTTGCGCCGAAGCATCGGACACCTGCGCCTTGTAGCCGGCGATGGAGCGGGCGAACACGTTGTAGATCACCACCGCAGGAATCGCCGCGACCAGACCCAGCGCGGTCGCCAGAAGGGCTTCGGCGATGCCGGGAGCCACGACGGCGAGGTTGGTGGTCTGGGTTTTGGCGATGCCGATGAAGCTGTTCATGATGCCCCACACGGTACCGAACAGGCCGACGAACGGTGCGGTGGAACCGATGGTCGCCAGTACGCCGGTGCCGCTGCTCATGTTGCGACCGCAGGCCGCGACCAGGCGCTCAAGACGGAAGCTGACGCGTTCCTTGATGCCTTCTTTCTCACGGCTGTTGACCGACAGGCGCATCTCTTCGAGGGCGTCATGGACCAGCAGGTTGGCCAGAGTGCCTTCCTTTGCCGCTGTGGCACTGGCTTCCTTGAGGGACGCGGATTTTTTCAGTTGGGCGATTTCACCGCGCAGACGACGTTTGGCGCCCATCAACTCAAGACCCTTGGCGATCCAGATGGTCCAGGTGATGATCGAGGCGATGGCCAGGCCGATCATCACGATTTTCACGATGATGTCGGCATTCTTGTACATGCCCCACGGCGACAGGTCATGGGCCATGCCCAGCGTGTTGTCGGCTTCGAGGACCTCAGGAACGTCTTCGCCAAGGGTGTCCGCAGCCTGGGCCGGGTCGGTGGCGGCAGGCGCCACGGCCGGGACTGTGTGGTCGGCAGGAGCGGCGGCTGCGACAGCTGGAGTGGCCGGCGCCTGGGCGTCAGCGAAAGCGGCAACCGGTGCCAGCATCAGGCTGAGCAGCAGGGCGGCCACCGCGCTCCAGGCGCGAGGTCGTTTGGTTGGCGAAGCGGGGAATTGATTGCGTGTCATGCTGGCCGGACCTGAGAGAATAAACGGGTGATGTTCTTCCAGGCCTCGAAAGGCCGAGAACAAAAGTGGGGCGCATTATTGCAAGTAATTCTTGTTAACAGAAGTAATAGCGTCTCTTTTTTTCCTGCATTGCTAGCCGCCTGTCTATGGCCGGCGCTAGTCTGTGGCTTTGCGATGGGAGTTTTCTGATGTCTGCGCCTACTGTTTTGATCGCCGGCTGCGGTGATGTCGGCAGCCGCCTGGCTACACAACTGCTGGCGGCAGGGTGGGAGGTCCAGGGTATGCGGCGCGACGTTTCACGTCTGCCCGTGGGCGTCATCGGCGTTGCCGGTGACTTGTTCAACAAAGACTGCCCGGACACCTGGCCGGTCGGTGCCGTGGATTACCTGGTGTATTGCGCGGCGGCCACCGATCACGATGAAGCCGGTTACCGTGCTGCCTATGTCCAGGGCCTGGAGCATGTGCTGGAGTGGCTGAACGACTACGGACAGGTGCCCAACCGCCTGTTGTTCGTTTCCAGCAGCAGTGTTTACGGACAGCAGGATGGCGAATGGGTCGACGAGGCTTCGCCAGCCGTGGCGGCGGGCTATTCCGGACGTGTGATGCTCGAAGCCGAGCAACTTGCCCTTAAAAGCGGCATTCCGGCCAGTATCGTGCGCTTGACCGGCATTTACGGCCCCGGCCGTGAATGGCTGCTGACGCAGGTACGCCGGGGTTATCGCGTGGCGGTCGAGCCACCGTTGTATGCCAATCGGATTCATGCGGACGATGCCGCAGGGTTGATGGCGTGCCTGCTTGAGGCGGATCGGCGTGGGGTGGCACTGGATGATGTCTACATCGGCGTCGATGACGAACCGGCGGCGCTGGCCGATGTGGTGAACTGGTTGCGCGGGTATCTGGGCGTGACCGAGTGGGACGACGACGCCAGCGTACGTCGCACCGGCAGCAAGCGTTGCACTAATGCGCGGGCCAAAGCCTTGGGCTGGGCGCCGAATTATCCAAGCTTCCGCGAGGGGTATGCGGCGATTCTAGAAGGCCGCTGCTGACTTTCAGTCACCAGAAACCAAAATGTGGGAGCGGGCTTGCTCGCGAAGGCTATTTATCATTCAACGTTGATGTCGACTGATACACCGCTTTCGCGAGCAAGCCCGCTCCCACATTAAATCTTCTTTGCAGTCAGATCAGGGTTACTGCTTTTCCAGCAACCACTTGCGCTCGCCCGGGGTGAACGAGGGCATCTCGTCCGCCTGTGCCGTGTTCACGGCTTGGAAAATCTCCAGCTCTTTGCCCTTGCGCGCAAAGATCCAGGCGTTGCCCTGGCCATTGAGTTGCAGCCACATGTTGTCATTGCCGCCGCTCATGGATGCGCAATCGCCGGCCAGGCACAACGCATAACGATCGCTGCCTGGCAGGCCGCTCACCTGGCCGTCGGCCTGGAATTGAACCGTGCTGCCTTCTCCGGGGCCGCTGACGATTGTCCAGCCACCGCCCATGTACGCTGAATACAGTGCGCGCTCGAAACTGGCACCGATCGGAGCGCCATCCGGTACCGGAGTCGCGGCGCGATCGAAAACCTGCTCGGGCTCGTTGTCGCTGGCAGACTGGCTCAGTTGCTTGCCGTCACGCTTCAGTTCGCTGGCCGAGCTGCCATAAAAGTCGACTTTCCAGGCGCCGGATTCTTCACCCAGCAGCTTGCCTTCGACGTTTTCAAAACCGTTGGTGTAGCGGGCCTGGCTGGCCTTGGTGTTGATGTCCCATTCCAGGTTCGGGCCATAGGCCTGGAGCGCTTCACGCAGGGGGACGCCTTTGGCTGCAGCATCGATCGCCACCTGGTTGATCCAGGTGCCGCTGATATCACGATCGGCAGGGTTGCTGGCACATCCGCCCAGGAACAGGGCGAGCAGCGAGAGAGCAAGCGCGTTGCGCATGGTGGAATCCTTTCAAGCTTTCTTTACAGCAGAGCAGTCGGCGCAGCCCGAGGCTGCGCCGCACGGATTACTCGATGACCAGGATGGCATCCATTTCAACCTGCGAACCCTTTGGCAGGGCTGCTACGCCGATGGCGGCGCGGGCAGGGTAAGGCTGGTCGAAGTACTTGCCCATGATCTCGTTGACCTTGGCGAAGTGGCTCAGGTCGGTGAGGAAGATGTTCAGCTTGACGATGTCCTTGAACGAACCGCCAGCGGCTTCAGCCACGGCCTTGAGGTTCTCGAACACCTGGACGGTCTGGGCTTCGAAGCCTTCGACCAGTTCCATGGTTTTTGGGTCCAGAGGAATCTGACCCGACATGTAAACGGTGTTGCCAGCCTTGATCGCCTGGGAGTAAGTACCGATGGCGGCCGGGGCCTTGTCGCTGGTGATAACAGTCTTGGTCATGAATGACTCCTTGTAATGGATGGATTGCTACGCACGCATGCGGGTGATTCGAATCACCCCGGTCAAGGCGCGCAGTTTCTTGATCACGCGGGCCAGGTGCACGCGGTCGTGCACGCTGACCACCAACTGGACCACGCTGATGCGACCATCGCGTTCGTCCATGCTGATTTTCTCGATGTTGCCGTCGGCGGCGTTGACGCTGCTGGCCAGCAGGGCGATCAGGCCGCGCTGGTGCTCCAGCTCGACGCGCAGCTCGACGTTGAATTCGCCGGTGACATCCTTGGCCCACGAGAGCTGGATGCATTTTTCCGGGTTGTGGCGGATTTCGCTGATGTTGCGGCAGTTGTCCAGGTGCACGACCATGCCTTTGCCCGCGGACAGGTGGCCGACAATCGGGTCGCCCGGGATCGGCGTGCAACACTTGGCGTAGCTGAGCACCAGGCCTTCGGTACCGCGAATCGCCAGCGGGCCTTCCGGGCTTGGTAACTGTTCGCCCTCGCCCAGCAGTCGGCGGGCCACCACATAGGCCATGCGATTGCCCAGGCCGATGTCTTCCAGCAAGTCTTCGATCAGTTCGAGGCGGTACTCGACGAGCATGGCCTTGACGCGCTCGGCCGGGATTTTTTCCAGCGCGCTGTCGAAACCGTTGAGGACCTTGTTCAGCAGGCGTTCGCCGAGGCTGATGGACTCGGAGCGACGTTGCAGTTTCAGTGCATGGCGAATGTGTGTGCGCGCCTTGCCGGTGACCACGAAGTTGAGCCAGGCCGGGTTCGGCCGCGCGCCGGGAGCACTGACGATCTCGACCGTGGAGCCGCTTTGCAGCGGTTCGGACAGCGGCGCGAGACGACGATTGATCCGGCAGGCAATGCAGCTGTTGCCGACGTCGGTATGCACCGCGTAGGCAAAGTCGACCGCCGTGGAGCCCTTGGGCAGCTCCATGATCCGGCCTTTGGGCGTGAACACGTAGACCTCGTCCGGGAACAGGTCGATCTTCACGCTCTCGATGAATTCCAGCGAGTTGCCGGCGCGTTGCTGCATTTCCAGCACGCCCTTGACCCACTGACGGGCGCGGGCATGGGTGCCTTTGGGCTGCTCGTCGCCGCTGGATTTGTACAGCCAATGGGCGGCGATGCCGTTGTTGGCCATCTCTTCCATTTCGCGGGTGCGGATCTGGATCTCGATCGGCACGCCGTGCATGCCGAACAGCGTGGTGTGCAGCGACTGATAGCCGTTGGCCTTGGGGATCGCGATGTAATCCTTGAAGCGTCCCGGCAATGGTTTGTACAAATTATGTACAGCACCCAGCACGCGGTAGCAGGTATCGACCTTGTCGACGATGATCCGGAACGCATAGACGTCCATGATCTCGTTGAAGGCCCGACGCTTGCCGCGCATTTTCTTGTAGATGCCGTAGAGGTGTTTCTGGCGACCGCTGACCTCGCCCTGGATGCCATCGATGGCCAGGCAGTGGCTCAGGGACTCTTCGATCTTGTTGACGATTTCCTTGCGGTTGCCCCGGGCGCGTTTGACGGCCTGGTAGATCCGCGCGGAACGCATCGGGTGCATGGCCTTGAAGCCGAGGTCTTCGAACTCGATGCGGATGGCGTGCATGCCCAGCCGGTTGGCGATGGGCGCATAGATTTCCAGGGTTTCCTTGGCGATGCGCCGGCGCTTTTCGCCGGACAGCACTTCCAGGGTGCGCATGTTGTGCAGGCGGTCGGCCAGCTTGACCAGGATCACGCGAATGTCGCGGGCCATGGCCATGGCCATTTTCTGGAAGTTTTCAGCCTGGGCTTCGGCCTTGGTCTCGAAGTTCATCTGGGTCAGTTTGCTGACCCCGTCGACCAGTTCGGCCACGGTTTCGCCGAACTGCGCTTGCAGCGCCTCTTTGGCAATGCCGGTGTCTTCGATCACGTCATGCAGCATCGCAGCCATCAGGCTCTGATGGTCCATGTGCATGTCGGCAAGAATATTCGCAACCGCGAGTGGGTGCGTGACGTACGCTTCGCCGCTACGGCGGCGTTGGCCGTCGTGGGCTTGTTCAGCGTAGAAATACGCTCGGCGGACCAGGTTGACCTGGTCCTTGCCGAGGTAGGCCGATAAGCGATCGGCGAGGGCGTCTATGCTCGGCATGATGTCTCCTGCCACAAGCTGTGATCCCGCGCCGTGCCACGTCGACCAGGCATAGGCTTAGACGGCCTCGTTGGACTCGTCCTCGAATGCAGCAAAAAGCGGTTCATCTTCAACGATTTCGGCTTCGGCGATAGCTGCGTAGTCGATCAGGCCTTCAGCGATTTCGCGCAGGGCGACGACGGTAGGCTTGTCGTTTTCCCATGCTACTTTCGGCTCTTTGCCGCCGGTGGCCAGTTGACGGGCACGCTTGGTAGAGAGCATGACCAGCTCAAAGCGGTTATCCACGTGTTCTAGGCAGTCTTCAACGGTTACGCGGGCCATGGTCTTCCTCGTAGCAAATGCAATATGCGCGCTGCCCGGATGGGCGAGCGGACTCAACAGTTTAAAAAATCACCAGCGATTAGGGAAGCGCTGATTTTTTGACCAAGCCCTTCAACGCGCTGCAAGTGCCAATGTAAAGCCCTTGCAACGGTTTTGGGAAGAGCTGATTAACCGAGCAATTCAGCCAGCAATTTGCCGAAACGCACCTGTTGGCGTTTCTGCTGCAGCTGATTGGCGCGGAAAATCGCCTTCAGATCGTCCAGCGCATGGGCGAAATCGTCGTTGATGATCAGGTAGTCGTATTCGACGTAATGGCTCATCTCGCTGACGGCTTCACGCATCCGGCCGTCGATGATCTCGTCGCTGTCCTGACCGCGGTTGGTCAGGCGCTGGTGCAAGGCCTGGAGCGACGGCGGCAGAATGAAAATCGAGCGTGCCTGCGGCATCAGCTTGCGCACTTGCTCGGCGCCTTGCCAGTCGATTTCAAGGATCAGGTCGTGACCTTCGTCCAGTGTCTGCTGCAGGCGGCTTTGCGAGGTACCGTAAAAGTTGCCGAAGACTTCGGCGCGTTCGAGGAAGTCGCCGTGCTCGCCCATCTTCACGAACTCTTCGCGGGTCACGAAGTGATAGTTCACGCCGTCCACTTCACCCGGACGCATGGCACGGGTGGTGTGGGAAATCGATACGCGAATCTCCGGATTGGCGTCGGTCAGGGCCTTGACCAGACTGCTCTTGCCCGCGCCCGAAGGGGCGGAAATGATGTACAGGGTGCCGGTGCTGTGGGTCATGTCGGGGTAGCCTTACTCAATGTTCTGCACTTGTTCGCGCATCTGCTCGATCAACACCTTGAGGTTGACCGCAGCCTGGGTGCTGCGCGGGTCGAAGGCTTTGGAGCCCAGTGTGTTGGCTTCGCGGTTGAGTTCCTGCATCAGGAAGTCCAGGCGCCGACCGGCAGCGCCGCCGGATTTGAGCACCCGGCGAACTTCGATGATGTGAGTGCTCAGGCGATCCAGTTCTTCGGCGACGTCGCTTTTTTGCGCGAGCATGACCATTTCCTGCTCCAGGCGCTGCGGATCCATCTCGGCCTTCATGTCGGCGAAGCGGTCGAGGACTTTCTGGCGCTGGGTGGCGAGCATCTGCGGGACCAGTTCGCGCAAGGTGACCACGTCTTCTTCGATGGAGCTCAGGCGTTCGTTGATCAGCCGAGCCAGCTCCGCGCCTTCGCGCTCGCGGCCGGCCTTCAGTTCTTTGAGAGCCTGATTGAACAGTGCCAGCGCTTCTGCGTTCAGGGCTTGCGGGTCGGTGGCGTCGCCAACCAGTACGCCGGGCCAGGCCAGGACCTCCAGCGGGTTCAGCGCTGCCGGGTTGTTGATCAGGCTGGCGATGGTCTCGGCAGCGGCGACCAGTTGCGCGGCGCGCTCCTGATCGACTTGCAGTGCTTTGCCGGTGTTCTCTTCGGTGAAGCGCAGGGTGCATTCGAGCTTGCCCCGCGATACACCCTGGCGCAGGGCTTCACGAACAGCGCCCTCGAGGTCGCGAAAGGACTCCGGCAGGCGCAGGTGGGGCTCCAGGTAGCGGCTGTTGACCGACCGCAGTTCCCAGCTCAGGGTGCCCTGGACGCCGGCTTTTTCGACGCGGGCGAAGGCGGTCATGCTGTGCACCATGGCGGTACCTCGCAATGCGGATCGGCACAGAACCGAGGTTCCGGCAATCCGATATCAATGAATTAAAGCCGACTGGCAGCAAAGGCGCAGGATTGTAGCGCAGTGGCGCGGATGCGCCCAAACACAGGGTGTGACAAAGAGCGGCAGGCCTTCGCCGACGCGCGGTACAGAGCCATCGGTCGTCGGCGGATTTTTTTAGAAGTGCCCAGTGGCGGCCGTCGGCTCTATAATGCTCCGCAGTTTTCCGTCCCCAGTACAGGTATTCCCTATGATACGTCCAAGTGGTCGCGCTGCCGATCAGCTCCGCTCGATCCGCATCACCCGCAACTACACCAAACACGCCGAGGGTTCTGTGCTGGTCGAGTTCGGTGATACCAAGGTCATCTGCACCGTCAGCGTTGAACCGGGCGTACCGCGTTTCCTGAAAGGCCAGGGCCAGGGTTGGCTGACTGCCGAGTACGGCATGCTGCCGCGTGCTACCGGCGAACGTAACCAGCGTGAAGCCAGCCGTGGCAAGCAGGGCGGCCGTACCCTGGAAATCCAGCGTCTGATCGGTCGCTCCCTGCGCGCCGCGCTGGACATGTCCAAGCTGGGCGACATCACCCTGTACGTCGACTGCGATGTGATCCAGGCTGATGGCGGCACTCGCACTGCTTCGATCACCGGCTCCATGGTTGCACTGATCGATGCCTTGAAAGTCATCAAGAAGCGTGGCGGCCTGAAAGGCGGCGACCCGGTCAAACAGATGATCGCCGCTGTTTCCGTGGGCATGTACAAGGGCGAGCCGGTGCTCGACCTCGACTACCTGGAAGACTCGGCCGCCGAGACTGACCTGAACGTGGTGATGACCAGCGCTGGCGGTTTCATCGAAGTCCAGGGCACTGCCGAAGGCGCGCCGTTCCAGCCTGAAGAGCTGAACGCCATGCTCGAACTGGCCAAGAAAGGCATGAACGAGATCTTCGAACTGCAAAAGGCCGCCCTGGCCGACTGACCGGGCTGCTCCAGACAAGGAGGACACCATGAGTGACGAGCAACTGCCGCTGCCCACGCCGAGCCAAGAGGCGCGTCAGTGGGCCATGTTTTGTCACTTGTCCGCCTTGCTGGGGATCTGGATTCCGTTCGGCACGATCATCGGCCCGCTGATTCTCTGGCAGATGAAGCGCGAGATGGACCCGTTTATCGATGCCCAGGGCAAGGAAGCGTTGAATTTTCAGATCAGCGTCGCGATCGCCTCGGCGATCTGCTTCCTGCTGATGGTGGTGATTATCGGTTTCTTCCTGTTTGGCCTGATCGCCATTGGTGCGTTGGTATTGACCATCATCGCCGGGGTGAAAGCCAATGAGGGTTTCCATTACCGGTATCCATTCACCTGGCGATTGATCAAATAATCACCGCCGATCCCTTGTAGGAGCGAGCTTGCTCGCGATGGTGCATCAGTTGACGCCAATGTGGCTGACACACCATCGCGAGCAAGCTCGCTCCTACAGAAAGGCAAATCAGCACCCACAAAAAAGCCGACATCGCTGTCGGCTTTTCTGCATCTGACGCTTAAATGGTCAGCGTCCAGTCGTAGTCCACGATCAGCGGCGCGTGTTGCGAGAACCGCGGCTGGCGTGGCAGGCGTGCGCTGCGTACGAAGCGGCGCAGGCCCGGGGTCAGCAGTTGATAGTCGAAGCGCCAACCGAGGTTGAGCATCTCCGCCTGTTCGTTGTCCGGCCACCAGCTGTACTGGTCGCCTTCGCGGCTGACTTCCCGCAGGGCGTCGACATAACCCATGTTGCCGACAATCTCGTCCATCCAGGCACGTTCAGGTGCCAGGAAGCCCGGAGATTGCTGGCTGTCACGCCAGTTCTTGATATCCAGCTTCTGCTGCGCCACGTACAGCGAGCCACAATAAATGTACTCGCGGCGTTTGCGCCGCTGCTTGTCCAGGTACTTGCCGAAGTCGTCCATGAGCTTGAACTTCTGGTTCAAGTCCTCATCGCCGTTCATCCCCGAAGGAAGCAGCAAGGTGGCAATACTGACTTTGTCGAAATCTGCTTGCAGGTAGCGCCCGTAGCGGTCGGCCGTCTCGAAACCGAGACCGCTGATGACAGCCTTCGGTTGCAGCCGCGAATACAAAGCCACGCCGCCTTGGGCAGGGACTTCAGCATCGCAGGCATAAAGGAAGTAGCCATCCAGTTGGAAGGCTGGGTCATCCAGTTCAAAGGCGGAGGCACGGGTGTCCTGCAGGCAGATGACGTCGGCATTCTGTGCTTGCAGCCAACTGAGCAAACCACGCTCGACTGCAGCCTGAATACCATTGACGTTCACACTGATGATCCGCATAAATGGCCCCAAAAATCGCGTGCGTGTATGATACACGGCGTCAAGCTAATTAGCTAAATCCGTGGTATTTGGGGTTTTTTTCATGCAAGCGTATCAGCGCGATTTCATCCGTTTTGCCATCGATCGCGGCGTTTTGCGCTTCGGTGAGTTCACCCTGAAGTCCGGGCGCACCAGTCCTTACTTCTTCAACGCGGGCCTGTTCAACTCGGGTTCGGCCCTGGCGCAGCTGGGTCGTTTCTACGCCGCCGCCATTGCCGAAAGTGGTATTCCCTTCGACGTGCTGTTTGGCCCAGCCTACAAAGGCATTCCTTTGGCGGCGACCACTGCGGTGGCGTTGGCCGAGCATCACAATCGTGACCTGCCATGGTGCTTCAACCGCAAGGAAGCCAAGGCCCATGGCGAAGGCGGCAGCCTGGTTGGCGCACCGCTGACCGGTGAAGTGCTGATCATCGACGACGTGATCACCGCTGGCACGGCGATTCGTGAAGTGATGCAGATCATCGCCTCCCAGGACGGCGCCAAGGCGGCAGGCGTGCTGATCGCCCTGAACCGTCAGGAACGCGGCAACGGCGAGTTGTCGGCGATCCAGGAAGTCGAGCGTGACTTCGGCATACCGGTGATCAGCATCGTTTCGCTGAACCAGGTGCTGGAATTCCTGGCAGACGATCCACAGCTCAAGCAGCACCTGCCAGCCGTGGAAGCCTACCGCGCCCAGTTCGGCGTTTAACACGCTGGCCTTGTAGGAGCAGCCGGTCGACGCTCGATTGCTCGCGATGGACGTCCCAACAACGCGGGTTGTCAGGCACCCCGCGTTATCGTTGACGTTTTTCGCGAACAAGCTCGCTCCTACAAGGGGCTCTTTGTTTGTGCTGTCAGTGCAGTCTTCGCCATTTTCCTATCAGTTTTAGTGCCAATCCCAGATTGAATAGCGCGAACCCCAGCAGCGCCACGACAACTAGAACGTATAGCGTGCGGTCCACATCGAAATCCCACAGATCCAGTTTGCTGCCACGCATGATTCGAGCGGCGGCCGGCAGGTTGACGTAAAAAAGTGCGGTGAAGGCGCCGGTCAGGGGCAGGGCGCAACCGAGCAAAACGCCTGAAACCTTCTCTCGGCTACGTTTTCTGGCCAGTGGGCCTGGTTGCTTTTCATCCAGTCCCAACGCTTCATGCAATTTTGGCCATGCCAGGTTGAACATGAATGTGGTCAGGGTCAGCAGCAAACCACTGACCGCGACGATGTCACTGAACGGCATTCAGGCCCAGTGTCCGGCACAGCAGCGCGTGGGAATCCTCGCTGATTTCGAACTGCCCGGCACTGCCTTTGCGTTTGATGATGGGTTTGAAAGTCGGCTCGTTCTGGGTGATCAGCATGTTCAGTTCATCGCGGATGACGTCCGAGCTGATCACCACCAGATGCACCGTCTGCGCGTGCTCCGCAGACTCGACCACGGCTCGCATGCTGTGCTGCAAGATCTCGTCCAATTGATTGCGAAAGCGTGAAACCGTGTTTTTCAGCAGGGTTTTGCTTTGGCTCTGAGTCAGCTGGAAAATCGTCGATATCTGCGATTCGGTTGGCAGGGTCTGCCCGAAGTAGCTTTGAATCAGATACAGCAAACGGTCCTGTTTTGCTTCATCGGCCCGGCTCGGCATGCCGCCTTCAACCAGCATTTTCAAGTATTCAGTCAGGCTCGCCTTGGCGATACGCTGTAAGGCATGAGCAATTTCCGTGTCGGAAATCTTCAGGGTTTTCTTGACCGGCTCCTTCTGCTCCTGCTCGAAAGCCTGGGCGTCGATCGTGAACGAGATCTGCATGGCTCAGTGCCTCCGTGGCTATTTTTTGCTCGCAGGGCTGGTTGTCTCGGCCTTTTTGATCTCGACGGATTTGTCGGTTTTTTCCGGATACGGATCATTCAGGGCGTCGCCCTGGCCGGTCAATACTTTCCAGGCTTTGCGCGTGTGAGGGGTCTTTTTGAAATCAGGGCAGGGTGGCATTGATGTTTGCGACGGACCTGAATACTCAAATCCGCAGTCAACGCAGGCGTAGGTGCCTGCTGAAATGTCACTGCCGTATGGAACATGGTCTTTTTGCATGGGTAGATCTCCTGTGGATGCAGGGAAGATCCTATGCAGATTGATTCCTTAATGATGTCGGACGTTTCGTTATCTGAAGTAAGGCATTTCCTGCACGCATAAAAAAGATCGCAGACTTCGTCAGCACCTACGGAATATTCATACATCCGTAGGTGCCGCTGAAGGTTGCGATCTTTTTGACGTTCTTGAATCAGTGACGCTTGCGATTGCTGATCAAGGTGCCCACACCGGTATCGGTGAAGATTTCCAGCAGGATCGCGTTCGGCACGCGGCCGTCGATGATCAACGAGCTGCCCACGCCGCCCTGGACCGCTTCCAGCGCGCAACGGATCTTCGGCAGCATGCCGCCGTAGATGGTGCCGTCGGCGATCAGTTCGTCGACCTGTGCAGTGCTCAGGCCGGTCAGGACCTTGCCCGACTTGTCCATCAGGCCGGCGATGTTGGTCAGCAGCATCAACTTCTCGGCTTTCAGCGCTTCGGCGACTTTACCGGCCACCAGGTCAGCGTTGATGTTGTACGACTCGCCGTTGGCGCCGACACCGATGGGCGCGATCACCGGAATGAAGTCGCCCTTGACCAGCAGGTTCAGCAGGTCGGTGTTGATCCCGACCACCTCGCCCACATGGCCAATGTCGATGATTTCCGGGGTGGTCATCTCCGGGGTCTGACGGGTGACGGTGAGCTTCTTCGCACGAATCAGCTCAGCGTCTTTACCGGTCAGGCCGATGGCGCTGCCGCCATGACGGTTGATCAGGTTGACGATGTCCTTGTTGACCTGGCCGCCGAGGACCATTTCCACCACGTCCATGGTCGCGGCGTCGGTGACGCGCATGCCGTCGACAAAGTGGCTCTCGATCGACAGTCGCTTGAGCAGGTCACCGATTTGCGGACCGCCGCCGTGAACCACCACCGGGTTGATGCCCACGGCCTTCATCAGCACGATGTCGCGGGCGAAGCCGGTTTTCAGCTCCTCGCTTTCCATCGCGTTGCCGCCGTATTTGATCACCAGTGTCTTGCCGACATAACGGCGGATGTAAGGCAACGCTTCGGACAGGACCTTGGCGGTGTTGGCGGCGGCTTCGCGTTCGAGGGTCATTCAGGGCTCCGGGTGAATCAGAACGGTAGTTGGAGATCAGGTGCAACGCGCTTGAGCTGGATGCGGAACACATCCTTGATGCGTTGCAGTTCAGCCTCGTCATCGGCCTCGAAACGCAGCACCAGCACCGGTGTGGTGTTGGATGCGCGTACCAGGCCCCAGCCTTTGGCATAGTCGACTCGCACGCCGTCAATGGTGGTCAGGTCGGCGCCTGCGCCCCACTGTGCGTCGTGCAGTGCATCAATGATGCTGAATTTGCTCTCTTCGGTCACATGGATATTGATTTCCGGCGTAGAAATATCGTTCGGGAAGGTCGCGAACAGCTCTTCCGCCGAGGATTTTTCCTTGCTGAGGATCTCCAGCAACCGCGCGGCGCTGTAAATGCCGTCGTCGAAACCGAACCAGCGCTCCTTGAAGAAGATGTGCCCGCTCATTTCGCCGGCCAACAGGGCGCCGGATTGTTTCATTTTCTTTTTGATCAACGAGTGACCGGTCTTCCACATTAGCGACCGGCCGCCGTATTCCTTGATCAGCGGGATCAGGCGGCGGGTGCATTTGACGTCGAAGATAATCTCGGCGCCCGGGTTGCGTGCCACGACGTCGCGGGCGAACAACATCAGCAGGCGGTCCGGGTAGACGATGCTGCCGGTATTGGTCACCACACCGACGCGGTCACCATCGCCATCGAAGGCCAGGCCGATGTCAGCCTTGGTTTCCTTGACCTTGTTGATCAGGTCCACGAGGTTTTCAGGCTTGCCCGGGTCCGGGTGGTGGTTCGGGAAGTTGCCATCCACTTCGCAGAACAGCGGGATGACTTCGCAGTTCAGCGCTTCGATCAGTTGCGGGGCGATCACGCCGGCCGCGCCGTTGCCGCAGTCGACGACCACTTTCAGGCGACGGGCCAGCTTGATGTCCTGGACGATTTCGGTGGTGTAGCGGTCGAGGATCTCGACCTGGGTGATGCTGCCCTGGCCGCTGCTCAGGTTGTTGGTCTTGAGGCGGTCGTGCAGGGCCTGGATCTGTTCGTTGGCCAAGGTGTCGCCGGCAATGACGATCTTGAAGCCGTTGTAGTTCGACGGGTTGTGGCTGCCGGTGAGCATCACACCGGATTTACCGGCGAGCACGTTGGCGGCGTAGTAGAGCGCCGGAGTCGGAACCAGGCCGACATCACTGACGTGGCAGCCGCTGTCGGCGATGCCTTTGATCAGCTGTGCAACCAGCTCCGGGCCGGACAAGCGGCCATCGCGACCGACGGACACGTTCGGTTCGCCCTGGGCCAGGCTTTGCGAGCCGACGGCGCGGCCGATCCAGTAAGCGGTCTCAGCGTTCAGGAACTCCGGAACGGTGCCGCGAATGTCATAGGCGCGGAAAATGCTGTCAGGGAACTTGGGTGCGATGTTGGCCGGGGTGTTCATCTGTGGAAATGCTCCATCTCGAAAGTGGCTGGACAGGCCGCCGAGTCATTCGACGGCAGGTTCAAACTGAAGGGTATGACGGCGTTTTCCACAGAGAGTTCGTGGTGTGAAAGGGCCATGACGCCCCCGACGGCAAGGGTTTGGCCCGGTAATGCCTTGATTTTCGGTGCTAAACCTTGCAGATGACAATTTGAATTTTGTGGCGAGGGAGCTTGATCCCCCGCCACAGAAGAGCGTGACCGGATCAACGGGTACCGGTATGGCCGAAACCGCCAGTGCCGCGCTCGGTTTCAACAAACTCTTCAACCATCTCGAAATGAGCCTGTACCACCGGCACCAGCACCAGTTGCGCCAGGCGCTCGCCGACCGGCATGGTGAATTCGGTCTGGCCGCGGTTCCAGCAGGAGACCATCAATGGGCCCTGGTAGTCGGAGTCGATCAGCCCCACCAGGTTACCCAGCACGATGCCGTGCTTATGGCCCATCCCGGAGCGCGGCAGAATCAGCGCTGCCAGGTTCGGGTCACCGATGTAGACCGACAGACCGGTAGGGATCAGCACGGTTTCACCCGGCTTGATCACGGTGTCCTGTTCCAGCATGGCGCGCAGGTCGAGGCCGGCGGAGCCCGGTGTGGCGTATTGCGGCAGCGGGAATTCGGTACCGATGCGGGGGTCGAGGATCTTGGCTTGCAAAGCGTGCATGTAAATTAAACCTGGTTCAGACGTTCGGCGATAAAAGTGATCAGCTGGCGAGCAATCTTGCTCTTGCTGGTCTGGGCGAAGAGTGTGGCGTGAAGCTCACGGTCGATGACGCTGCAGGCGTTTTCTTCGCTGTTGAAGCCAATGCTCGGGTTGGCGACGTCGTTGGCGACGATCAGATCGAGGTTCTTGTCTTTCAACTTGCGTGCAGCGTAATCGAGCAGGTGCTCGGTCTCGGCGGCGAAACCGACACTGAACGGGCGGTCGGGACGGGTGGCGATGGTGGCCAGAATGTCCGGGTTGCGCACCATCTGCAGCAGCAAACCGTCGCCGTTCGTAGGATCTTTCTTGAGTTTCTGTGGGGCGACGACTTCCGGGCGGTAATCCGCGACTGCTGCCGAGGCGATGAACAGATCGCAAGGGATCGCCGCTTCGCAGGCGGCCAACATGTCGCGGGCGCTGACCACGTCGATGCGGGTGACGCGATCCGGGGTCGGCAGGTGCACCGGGCCGGTGATCAGGGTCACGCGGGCACCGGCTTCCACGGCGGCTTCGGCCAGGGCAAAGCCCATTTTCCCGGAGCTGTGGTTGGTGATGTAACGCACCGGGTCGATGTTTTCCTGGGTCGGGCCGGCCGTGATCAGTACGTGTTTGCCGGTCAGTGCCTGGCGCTGGAAGCAGTCGGCGGCGCATTGGGCCAGTTCAAGGGCTTCGAGCATGCGCCCCAGGCCGACGTCGCCGCAGGCCTGGCTGCCGGAGGCTGGACCGAAGACCTTGATGTCGCGGCTTTCGAGGGTTTGCAGGTTGGCCTGGGTCGCCGGATCGCGCCACATCGCCTGGTTCATTGCCGGCGCAACAGCGACCACTGCGTCAGTGGCCAATACCAGCGTGGTCAGCAGGTCATCGGCAATGCCTTGGGCCAGGCGTGCGATCAGGTCCGCCGTGGCGGGGGCGATCAGCACCAGGTCGGCCCATTTGGCCAGTTCGATATGGCCCATGGCCGCTTCGGCCGCCGGGTCCAGCAGGTCCAGGTGGACCGGGTGCCCGGACAGGGCCTGCATGGTCAACGGGGTGATGAACTCTGCGCCGCCTCGGGTCATGACCACGCGCACTTCGGCGCCCTGGTCGATCAGGCGGCGAACCAGGTCGGCGCTCTTGTAGGCAGCGATGCCGCCGCCGACGCCCAGAACAATGCGTTTCCGATACAGCCGCTGCATAGGCCTGCCTTTCAATTCGTTGGTGACATACGTGGCGAAACCCCCTCCCCAGGGTGAATTCGCCCGCAAAAAAGATGGGCTACGATATCACAGCGACCGCTACGGAACAGCGGTGCCCACAGACAGGGAGGTGCTATGAGTATTCGCGATTGGCCGGCGGCGGAGCGGCCGCGGGAGAGGTTGCTTGAACAGGGCTCGGGAAGTCTTTCGGACGCCGAACTGCTGGCGATTTTTTTACGAACGGGCGTGGTGGGCAAAAGCGCGGTAGATCTGGCGCGGCACCTGTTGAACCAGTTTGGCAGCCTGCGCTCGCTGCTTGAAGCCGACCAGGAAACGTTCAGCAAGCAACTGGGGCTTGGTCCGGCGAAATTTGCCCAACTGCAAGCTGCTCAAGAAATGAGCAGGCGTCATCTGGCCGAGCGTGCGCGCCAAAAATCGGCACTGGAGAATCCTCAGGCGGTTCGCGAGTACCTGAAATCGATGCTGCGCCACGAGCCACACGAGGTGTTTGGTTGCCTGTTTCTCGATTCCAGGCATCAGGTGCTGGGGTTTGAGACGCTGTTTCGTGGCTCCATCGACAACACCAGCGTGCATCCGCGAGAGGTGGTCAAGCGCGCCTTGGCCAACAACGCAGCGGCATTGATCCTCTGCCACAACCACCCGTCGGGTAACTCCGATCCCAGCCAGGCCGACCGAGTGCTCACCAAGCGCCTGCAAAAGGCGCTGGAGTTGATTGACGTGCGGGTGCTGGATCACTTCATCATCGGTGATGGCGACCCGCTGTCGATGGCTGAGTATGGCTGGATGTGAATGATTCACTGTAGGAGCGAGCTCTGCTCGCGATGGTGGCCGGGGCACCGCTTTCATTCAGGCGGCCCTCGTCATCGTTGAAGTCCATCGCGAGCAGAGCTCGCTCCTACAGGGTTTCAGCCGTTTATTTCAGGTTCACCCTGGAGTAGTCCTGCCGACCGAACGGGCTGACCGAGTACCCCTCGACATCCTTGCGCGTCAGGGCGAAGGCCGTCGGGTGGGCCAGGGGTAGCCACAGCGCCTGCTGCTGGATCTGCGCCTGGGCCTGTTCGTAGAGCTTGCTGCGCACACCTTGCTCGCCGGTGGTCTTGCCGGCGCTGATCAGCTTGTCCAGGTCCTGGTTGCAGTAGCGGGCGAAGTTGGTGCCGGATTTGACCGCGGCGCAGGAAAACTGCGGCGTGAGGAAGTTGTCCGGGTCGCCGTTATCGCCAGCCCAGCCCATGAACAGCAAGTCGTGTTCACCGGCCTTGGCGCGGCGGATCAATTCGCCCCATTCGATTACGCGGATCTCGGCCTGAATGCCGATTTCCGCGAGGTCAGACTGCAGCAGTTGGGCGCCGAGGCTTGGGTTGGGGTTGAGCAGGCTGCCGGAAGGGCGGGTCCAGATGGTGGTCTGGAAGCCGTCCTTGAGTCCGGCCTTGGCCATCAATGCCTTGGCTTTTTCGATGTCACGGGGATACCCCGGCAGGCTTTTCGCGTAGCTCCAGGTGTTTGGCGGGTAGGGGCCGTTGGCGGCTTCGGCAGTGCCTTCGAACACGGCTTTGAGGTAATTGGCCTTGTCGAACGCCAGGTTGATCGCCTGGCGCACCTCAGGTTTGTCCAGCGGTGGATGCTGGCTGTTGATGCCGACGAATGCGGTCATGAACGCGTCAGTCTTTTCGACTTTCAGGGTCGGCTCTTTCAGCGCGGCCTGTACGTCCAGTGGCTTTGGCGACAGGGCAATCTGGCATTCGTTGTTACGCAGTTTCTGCAGGCGCACGTTGGCGTCCGGGGTGATGGCGAAGATCAGCGGGTCCACCGACGGTTTGCCACCGAAGTAATCCGGGTTGGCCTTGTAGCGGATCGAGGCGTCCTTCTGAAAACGGGTGAACACGAAAGGCCCCGTGCCGATTGGTTGGCTGTTGAGCTTCTCGGGCGTGCCGGCCTTCATCAGTTTGTCGGCGTATTCGGCCGAATAGATCGAGGCGAAGCCCATGCTCAGGGTCGCCAGGAAGGTCGAGTCCGGGTGGTCGAGGGCGAAACGCACGGTCTGCGGATCAAGGGCGTCGATCTTCTTGATCAGTGCAGGCAACTGCATCGATTGCGCATGCGGAAAGCCGCTCTGGGCGACCTTGTGCCACGCATTGGCCGGGTCGAGCATGCGGTCGAAGCTGAAAATCACGTCTTCGGCATTCAGGTCGCGCGTCGGAGTGAAGTACTCGGTGCGATGGAATTTCACCTGCGGGTGCAATTTGAACACGTAGGTCAGGCCGTCGGGGCTCACTTCCCAGCTGTCGGCGAGGCTGGCAACCACTTTGCCACTGGCCGTGTCGAAGTCCACCAGGCGATTCATCAACACATCGGCCGAGGCGTTGGTGGTGGTCAGCGAGTTGTACTGCACCACGTCGAACCCTTCAGGGCTGGCCTCGGTGCAGACGCTCAGGGCGGCAGCAAAGGCCTGTGGGCTCAGCAGAAGCGGGGCGAGCAACAGCGGTAGGGCAGCAAGGCGCATGGTCGGTTCCTTTACAGATCGAAGGCCCATCTGCAAGTGCAGTCTGGAAAAGGCTTACCCTAGTGGGCTCTTTTGTAAATGACTATCCCCTTTTTCATTTTGAGGTGACTATAGGCGCCTGATTTTGCTGTGCCCGCTTGGGAAACCCGCGATTGAGGTGTCTGGCAGATTTTCTGCGACGAGCGGTCGCAAGCGCCGACAGCCTTTATCCAAAGCGCTTGAGGCAGGAAAAAACGGGTTTTTATCAGTTCAAGGCACAGCGAATGTTGTTGCTCTCCAGTCTTTCTGGTATAAAGCAGCGCTCTTTTCTAGGGGCCCGGTTCCTTCACTGTAGGTGTAGCCGGTAAGACCTCTAAAGAATCGCGGCGCCTGGCGCCACAATGACTAGAGATTAAGCGGCCAACCCATGCCGGGTTGGGCATGTGGTTTTAGAGGGCTGAGGCATGTCTAGAGTATGTCAAGTTACCGGTAAGGGTCCGGTGACTGGGAATAACATTTCCCACGCAAACAACAAAACCCGTCGTCGTTTCCTGCCGAACCTGCAGCATCACCGCTTCTGGGTTGAAGAAGAGAAACGTTTCGTGCGTCTGCGCGTATCTGCCAAAGGCATGCGCATCATCGACAAGCGTGGCATCAGTGTCGTGCTGGCCGAACTTCGTCGCGATGGCAAGGTTTAAGGGAGCTAATCATGCGTGAATTGATTCGTTTGATTTCGAGCGCCGGTACTGGTCACTTCTACACTACCGACAAGAACAAGCGTACTACTCCGGACAAAATCGAGATCAAGAAATATGATCCGGTTGTTCGCAAGCACGTGATCTACAAGGAAGGCAAAATCAAGTAATTGATTTTTCCCTCTTACGAAAAAGGCCCGTATCGCGAGATACGGGCCTTTTTTGTTGCCTGTGGGTTATGCGGTGCCTGTCAGGGCTCCTTCGCGAGCAAGCCCGCTCCCACACGCACATGTGGTGTTCACTGAAGCTTGAATGTGGGAGCGGGCTTGCTCGCGAAGGGGTCAGCCCTGACAACGCAAGTCTTCAAGCCTTCTGTTCAAACGCCACATAGATCTTGCGGCATGGCTCCAGCACTTCCCAGGTGCCGCGAAAGCCTGCCGGGATCACAAAGCGATCACCCACGCGCAGCGTCTTGGCGTTGCCGTCGAGGTCACGTATCACGGAAACCCCCTGCACGATTTCGCAGTATTCGTGTTCGGTGAAGTTCACCGTCCACTGGCCGACAGCCCCTTCCCACACGCCGGCGTTCAATTGGCCGCAAGGGCTGTTGTAATGGTTGTACACCACTTGCTCGGGATCACCTTTCAGTACTTTGGTCGGATCCGGGCGATAGCGTTCGGCGGCGGTGGTGGCCTGGCTGAAGTCGACGATATTCTGGATGCTCATTGTTGTATTCCCCCGTGAATGCGACGCGAGTGGTTGGTAGAAGCAAAGTCTATGTTTATTAAAATGAACATCGCAAGGCCGTTTGCCGGCGTTATGTCAAATATATTGAAACTTCACCTGCCGCTGGTTTAGGGTGGTGGTTGCCTTGGGCCGACAAGCAGGCTGGCCGGGCAGAATTCCTGACAGCGCCCGCGAAGAACGCGGGTGTCGTATCAATAAGAGGAGGACACTCGCATGACCACCCTGACCCGTGCCGACTGGGAACAACGTGCCCGCGACCTGAAGATCGAAGGCCGCGCCTATATCAATGGCGAATACACCGACGCCGTTTCCGGCGAGACCTTCGAGTGCATCAGCCCGGTCGATGGCCGTCTGCTGGGCAAGATTGCCAGCTGTGACGCCGCCGATGCCCAGCGCGCTGTGGAAAACGCCCGCGCCACGTTCAATTCCGGTGTCTGGTCGCGCCTGGCGCCAACCAAGCGCAAATCCACCATGATCCGTTTCGCCGGCCTGCTCAAACAGCACGCCGAAGAGCTGGCCCTGCTTGAAACCCTGGACATGGGCAAGCCGATCAGCGATTCCCTGTACATCGACGTTCCCGGCGCGGCGCAAGCCCTGAGCTGGAGCGGCGAAGCCATCGACAAGATCTACGATGAAGTAGCGGCCACCCCGCACGATCAACTGGGCCTGGTGACCCGTGAGCCGGTGGGGGTTGTTGGCGCCATCGTGCCGTGGAACTTCCCGCTGATGATGGCGTGCTGGAAACTGGGCCCGGCGCTGTCCACCGGTAACTCGGTGATCCTCAAGCCGTCCGAAAAATCCCCGCTGACCGCCATCCGTATCGCTGAACTGGCTGTCGAAGCCGGCATCCCGAAAGGCGTGCTGAACGTATTGCCGGGTTACGGTCACACCGTCGGCAAGGCCCTGGCCCTGCACAACGACGTCGATACCCTGGTATTCACCGGCTCGACCAAAATCGCCAAGCAACTGTTGATCTACTCCGGCGAGTCGAACATGAAGCGCGTCTGGCTCGAAGCCGGCGGCAAGAGCCCGAACATCGTGTTCGCCGATGCGCCGAACCTGCAGGATGCTGCCGAAGCCGCTGCTGGTGCCATCGCCTTCAACCAGGGCGAAGTTTGCACCGCCGGTTCGCGCCTGCTGGTGGAGCGTTCGATCAAGGATAAATTCCTGCCGCTGGTGATCGAGGCGCTGAAGGCCTGGAAGCCGGGCAATCCGCTGGATCCGGCGACCAATGTTGGCGCGCTGGTTGATACCCAGCAGATGAACACCGTACTGTCCTATATCGAGTCCGGTCATGCCGACGGCGCCAGGCTGGTGGCCGGTGGCAAGCGTACGCTCCAGGAAACTGGCGGCACTTACGTTGAACCGACGATTTTCGACGGTGTGAGCAACGCGATGAAAATCGCCCAGGAAGAAATCTTCGGCCCGGTACTGTCGGTGATCGAATTCGACAGTGCCGAAGAAGCCATCGCGATCGCCAACGACACACCGTACGGCCTGGCTGCCGCGGTCTGGACTGGCGACATTTCCAAGGCTCACCTCACCGCCCGTGCACTGCGTGCCGGTAGCGTGTGGGTCAATCAGTACGATGGCGGCGACATGACCGCTCCGTTCGGTGGCTTCAAGCAGTCCGGCAACGGTCGCGACAAGTCCCTGCACGCGTTCGACAAATACACCGAGCTGAAGGCGACCTGGATCAAGTTGTAAGTCAGTGAGGGAGGCCTGTTGAGTAACAGGCCTCCCGAACGACGCAGATCCCCTGTGGGAGCGGGCTTGCTCGCGAAGGTGGTGTATCAGCCAACATTGATGTTGGATGTGATGACCTCTTCGCGAGCAAGCCCGCTCCCACAGTTGTTTGTATGGCCTGAAAAATAATTATCCACAGGAGCGTGGAATATGCGTTGGGCGACTTATTTCGCCGTTTTGGCATCTGTCCTGAGCGTCGGCCTGGCCCTGGGTGTCAGCATGCCACTGGTGTCGTTTCGCCTGGAGAGCTGGGGCTACGGCTCGTTTGCCATTGGCGTGATGGCTGCGATGCCGGCCATCGGCGTCCTCTTGGGGGCGAAAATCTCCAGCCATCTGGCGGCACGATTCGGCACGGCCAATCTGATGCGCCTGTGTCTGTGGGGCGGGGCGGTTTCGATCGGTTTGCTCGCACTGTTGCCGAGCTATCCGGTCTGGTTGGTGCTGCGGCTGATGATCGGGGTGATCCTGACCCTTGTATTCATCATCGGTGAAAGCTGGATCAATCAACTGGTGGTCGAGCAATGGCGTGGGCGGCTGGTGGCGCTGTATGGCAGCAGCTACGCACTGAGTCAGCTGGCGGGGCCGGTGTTGCTTGGCTTCCTCGGTACCGGGCACGATTATGGCTTTTGGGTGGGTGTCGGATTGTTGATGGCGGCTCCATTCCTGTTGCTGGGGCGCAGTGGTGCGCCGAGCAGCGAGGCCAGCAGCGTGACCTTGAATGATTTGCTCGCTTTCTGTCGTGGCTTGCCGGCGATTGCCTGGGCGGTGTCATTGTTCGCCGCGTTCGAGGCGATGATTCTGACGCTGCTGCCGGTCTATTGCCTGCGGCAGGGCTTCACCACGGAGATCGCCCTGGCGATGGTCAGTACGGTGGTGGTCGGCGATGCGGTGCTGCAATTGCCGATTGGTGCGTTGGCCGATCGCTTGTCGCGACGCGCATTGTTCACCGGTTGTGCGGTGGTTTTACTGATCTCGAGCCTGGCGATTCCGATGCTGATCGACACGCTGTTGATCTGGCCATTGTGGGTGTTGTTCGGCGCCAGCGCCGGCGGGTTGTTCACCTTGTCACTGATCCTGATCGGCGAGCGCTATCGTGACGACGCACTGGTGCGCGCCAACGCGCATATTGCCCAGCTGTGGGGGATTGGTTGTCTGATCGGGCCGTTGCTGGCGGGTGCCGGCAGCCAGTGGATCAGCGGCCATGCGTTGCCGTTGCTGATGGCGGTAGGGGCCTTGGGCGTGTTGATCGTGGTGTCGCGGCAAGGGGCGTTTGGTGCGCTTGCCGAGCCGGCCTAGAGCATTTTCTCCAGGCCAACCGTGTTGCTCAGCCACGCATTGAAGCGCCGCCACCAACTCCCTGGCTCCTTGGTCAGGGTGTGCTTTTTTCCATCGTCTTCGGTGGTCCAGACGATCTGATCGTTTTCCAGCTCCACCTGGTAGCTCAGGGCTGGCGCCATACCCTGCAGCGCCAGTTCGCGGACCCCTGCGGCCAACTCCGGACTGTCCACCAGCACGCCGACTTCGGTGTTCCACAGCACCGAGCGCGGATCGAAATTGAACGAGCCGATAAAGGATTTCTGCTGGTCGAAGATCATCGCCTTGCTGTGCAGGCTGGAGTCGGAGCCGCGAAAGGAGCTACCGGAAAACAGATGCGGTCCGCTTCCGCCGCCGCCTTCCTCGCCGGGTTGGCGGCGCAACTCGTAAAGCTTCACGCCATGTTCCAGCAGTGCCCTGCGGTAGGGCGCGTAACCGCCGTGTACCGCGGGAACGTCCGTGGCTTCCAGTGAATTGGTGAGCAATCTCACCGAAACGCCGGCGTCGGCGCGCCCAGTCAGGTACACCAGGCCAGGCTGGCCGGGCACAAAGTAGGCCGAGATCATGATCAGCTCTTTGCTGACATGATCGAGTTCAGGTGCGAGATGCGTGGTCAGCAGCAACTGCGGATCGGGTTCGCCCTTGGCCAGTACCTTGCTCGGCGCATCCCACAATGCCTGGTTCCAGGCCCAGACCAGCTCGCGACGCCAGATGTCCAGGCGCGGGTGTGTGGTGAAGGTCATCAGGTGTTTGTAGAGCGCGTGATTCTGTTTGCGTGTTTGCGCCAGGGACTCTTCCAGTCGGGTGCGGGTGTTTTCCAGGTCCTTGGCGGTGGGTTTGCTCGACAGGAATTCGTCGATCGGCTTGCTCAGGGCGCTGTTCCAGTACTGGTCGAAACTGTGCCCGAGTTGCTCGGCAACCGGGCCGACACTGAGCATGTCGATGTCAGTGAAATTCATCTTGGTCTCGGCATCGTAATACTCGTCCCCCAGATTTCGTCCGCCGACGATGGCCATGCTGTTGTCCGCCAGCCACAACTTGTTATGCATGCGTCGATGCTGTTGCGACAGGTTGAACAGCCGGCCCACGGTACGCGTCACGCCGGTGCTGCGGCCAAGATTCAGCGGATTGAATACGCGGATCTGGATTTTCGGGTGCGCGGCAAGGGTGGCAATGACCCGGTCCAGGCCGTCGCTGGCGGTGTCGTCGAGTAGTACCCGCACCCGTACGCCCCGGTCGGCGGCCTTGAGCAATTCCTCGATCAACATGCGCGTGCTGATGCCGTCGTGCACGATGTAGTACTGCAAGTCGAGACTGCTTTGGGCGTTGCGGATCAGCTCGGCGCGGGCGGTGAAGGCCTCGGTACTGTCCGATAGCAGGCGAAAGCCTGATTGTCCCTTGTAAGGAGCGGCCTGCGCCTGGACCGAGCGGCCGAATGCGGAGTCTGAAGCCGGCAGCGCCTGGCTGGGTTCGCGTCGAACGTCGAAGCTGGAGCAACCGCCCAGGAGCGTGGCGAGCAGCAGAAGAGCAAGCAGGGGCTGTCTGACTCTCACGTAGGATCGTTCCGTTTGGCTGCGCAGATAGGCATATGGACGCCGATTCCCGAATAAAAGTCAGTCGCTGAGCTGATCGGTTTCCGCCAGCAGTTTGATCGCTGTCGCGCCGACCTTGCGCACCGCGTCTTCGATCTGCGGTGTTGGCTTGGCAGCGTAGTTCATGCGCAGGCAATTGCGGTACTTGCCCGAGGCGGAAAAAATACTGCCCACGGCAATCTGTACGCCCTGGTCGTGCAGTGCCCGATTCAGTTTCAGGGTGTCGAAGCTTTCCGGCAGCTCGACCCACAGCATGAAGCTGCCTTGCGGGCGACTGGCGCGGGTGCCGGCCGGGAAGTAGCGGGTTACCCAATCGATCATCATGTCGCGATTGCGCTGGTATTGCGTACGCATCCGCCGCAAATGCGGTTCGAAATGGCCACCTTTGAGGAATTCGGCAATGGCGATCTGCGGTTGTGGCGCGGTGGAGCCCGTGCTGATGTATTTCATGTGCAGCACGCGTTCCAGATAACGGCCCGGTGCGACCCAGCCGATGCGCAGGCCCGGCGCCAGGGTCTTGGAAAACGAACTGCACAGCAGGACACGACCGTCCTCGTCGAAGGATTTGATCGTGCGCGGACGCGGATAGGTGTAGGCCAGTTCGCCATACACATCGTCCTCGATGATCGCCACGTCAAAGCGCTGCGCAAGCGTCAACAGCGCGCGTTTGCGCGACTCGGGCATGATGTAGCCCAGTGGGTTGTTGCAGTTGGGGGTCAACTGTATGACCTTGATCGGCCACTGCTCCAGGGCCAGTTCCAGCGCTTCGAGGCTGATGCCGGTCAGCGGATCGGTGGGGATTTCCAGGGCTTTCATGCCCAGGCCCTTGAGGGTCTGCATGGCGCCGTGGAAGCTTGGCGAGTCCACCGCCACGATGTCTCCCGGCTGGCAAATCGCACGAATGCTGGTGGACAGCGCTTCATGGCATCCAGTGGTGACCACCAGATCGCTGGCACCCAGTTGGCAGCCGGAATCGAGCATCAGGCGAGCGATCTGTTCGCGCAGTTCGAGGTTACCGTGGATATTGTCGTAATACAGGCCAGGCATGTCCTGCCGCCGGCTGATTCGCGCCAGGTCGCGCAGCAGCGGCTTCATGGTCGGGCTGGTGATGTCCGGCATGCCGCGCCCCAATTGCACCACGTCTTTGCGCGGCACCGCGCGAATCAGTTCCAGCACCTGATCCCATTGAGAGATATCCACCGGGCGCTGGGCCGGGCGACCGACCGCCGGCAAATCCGGCAGTTCGCGGCTGGCGGGAACAAAGTACCCGGACTTGGGCCGTGGCGTGGCCAGCCCGCTATCTTCCAGCACCCGATAGGCCTGCTGCACCGTGCTCAGGCTGACACCGTACTCGACGCTCAGCGCCCGTACCGAAGGCAGCCGGTCACCGGGGCGATAGAAGCCCTGTTCGATACGCGTGCCGAGCAACTCGGCGAGGTTGACGTAAAGGGTCATGGTGCAGCCTCGATAGGGATGATTCGGTTAACCAGTACAGATAGGGCAAAAAATCGGGATTCAGTGGCGGAATCGGTAAATCTGTATGGATTTAATACGGTTGCTTTGAATCTGTAATGCTTTTGCGCGCCCACGCATCATGGAACCTCTGGCTACCCAAGTAAACAGGAGCATCCACGATGAACGGTTTGAGCGATGTGCGGCTGACGTTACGCAGTCAGGAGCTGGCGACAGGACAGAACAACGGCACGCGGGAGGCGGGCATGCATCATGCGCCGTCCGGCCTGAGTCGCTGGGACCGGTTCTGGCGTCGCCTGCACACGCGCAAGGCGTTGCTGTCGCTGACGGCCGACCAGCTCAAGGATGTCGGGCTGACGCGGGAACAGGCGCAGGAGGAGGGGCTGAAGCCTTTCTGGCGGATCTGAGATTTGCGGTGTTTTTCAGGGCCACTTCGCGAGCAAGCCCGTTCCCACAGGGGATTTGTGTTCCTCTGTGGGAGCGGGCTTGCTCGCGAAGGCGTCAGAGCTGACACCGACAATCTTTCAGACCAACTCTTTAAACCGATGCCACAACATCCCCAGCGCCAGTAACGGCGAACGCAAAAGCCTGCCGCCGGGGAAGGTGATGTGCGGCACCTTGGCAAACAGATCGAAGCCGCCGCTGTGCTGGCCGCTGATGGCTTCGGCCAGCAACTTGCCGGCCAGGTGCGTGGCATTCACGCCATGACCGGAATAGGCCTGGGCGTAGTACACGTTCGGCTGGTCCTTGAGTCGCCCGATCTGCGGCAGGCGATTGGCGCCGATGCCGATCATGCCGCCCCATTGGTAATCGATCTTCACGGCGCCCAATTGCGGGAAGACATCCAGCATTTTCGGACGCATATACGCGGCGATGTCTTTCGGGTCGCGGCCCGAGTAATGGCAGGCGCCGCCAAACAGCAGGCGCCGGTCCGCCGAAAGCCGGTAGTAGTCCAGCGCCACTCGCTGGTCACAGACCGCCATGTTCTGCGGCAGCAAGGCGTGGGCCTGTTCTTTGCTCAGTGGTTCGGTGGCGATGATGTAGCTGCCGGCGGGCAGGACTTTACCGCTGAGTTCCGGGTTGAGGTTGTTGAGGTAGGCGTTGCAGCCCAGTACCAGGGTTTTGGCGCGCACCGATCCCCCGGCGGTATGGACTTTGACCTCGGGGCCATAGTCGATGCGGGTCACGGCCGACTGTTCGAACAGCTGGACCCCCAGACGTTGTGCCGCTGCGGCTTCGCCCAAGGCCAGGTTCAGTGGATGCAGGTGTCCCGAACCCATGTCGATCAGGCCGCCGACGTAACGCGTGGAGCCAACCACGGTGTGCATCTCGTGGGCTTGCAGCAAACGGGTCTCGTAGCGATAGCCGAGGCTGCGCAGTTCCTCGGCATCCTCGGCGAAACCTTCCAGGTCACGGGGTTTGTTGGCGAGGTCGCAGTATCCCCAGGTCAGGTCACAGGGGATCTGGAAGCGCTCGACCCGTTGCCGGACGATTTCCACGGCTTCCAGGCCCATGAGTTTCATTTGCCGAACACCTTCGACACCGATGACGTTGGTGAACTGATCGAGGCCGTGACCGACGCCGCGAATCAGCTGCCCGCCATTGCGTCCACTGGCGCCCCAGCCGATTCGATGGGCTTCGAGCAACACCACGCTGAGGCCGCGCTCGGCCAGCTCAAGCGCCGTGTTCAACCCCGAAAAACCACCGCCAACCACGCAGACATCGGCCAGCACTTCACCTTTGAGCGCCGCAAGCTCGGGCTGCGGCAGGCTGCTGGCGGCGTAGTAGGAGGCGATGTGGTCCGGAGCAGGCTGTTGAGCACGGGCAGTCATGTGCGTGGTCCTGATTCTTGCGTTTAGAAAATTTGACGGAGCATAAGCCGGACCTTCCGGACGGGCAACATTGGTCGCCTGGTGCTGTCTGGATCGGGGCTTTTGCGTCAGAATCCGGCTCTATTCCGCTATTGGTCACCGCTGCAATGAGCTGCAACAGCCAGACAATTCGCACATTGCGACAACAGATTCCCTCATTCGAGTGCGTTCCCGGCTGCCATGACTGCTGCGGGCCGGTGACCACCTCGCCTGAAGAAATGTCGCGTCTGCCGCGCAAGACTCGCGCCGAGCAGGATGCCGCCATGGAAGAACTCAACTGTGTGCACCTGGGGCCCAATGGTTGCACCGTGTATGGCGAGCGGCCGCTGATCTGCCGGTTGTTCGGCACCACCAAGACCTTGCCGTGCCCCAATGGGCGCGGGCCAGTGGAGCTGATTCATCCGCGGGTGGAGAAGCAGGTGTTCGAGTACATGGCATCGAACCGGCAGGTGTTGGTCTAGCTGGACCGAGTCGCGGCCTTCGCGAGCAAGCCCGCTCCCACAGGTACAGCGACGATTCTGTGGGAGCGGGCTTACTCGCGAAAGCGGCCGAATAGACACCGCAATACTCAATCCGGAATCGGCAACGTCAGGCTCTCCTTCACTTCTTCCATCACGATGTAACTCTTGGATTCGCGCACGTGGGGCAGCTTGAGCAGGATGTCGCCCAGCAATTTGCGGTACGAGGCCATCTCGGAAATCCGCGCCTTTACCAGGTAGTCGAAATCCCCTGACACCAGATGACACTCCAGCACATGGGGCAATTTCAGCACCGCACGTCGGAACTCTTCGAAAGTGTCGCCGGATTTGTAATCCAGGCTGATCTCGACAAACACCAGCAGGCTACCCTTCAGGTGTTGCGGATTGAGCCTGGCGTTGTAGCCCATGATGATCCCTTCGCGCTCCAGACGCCGGACCCGCTCAGTACAGGGCGTGGTCGAGAGCCCGACCTTTTCCCCAAGCTCCGTAAAGGAAATCCGCCCGTCCGCTTGCAGGATCCGCAGGATGTTGCGGTCGATCTTGTCCAGCTCACGTTTAGTCTGAGTGTTGGTACGCATAGGGGATGCGCCTCCGTGAAAAGGGTTTTTGCCGAGAATTGTCGCCAAATATAGGCGTTTATATAGTGAAAAGCACTGGCAAATCTTTTTTACACTGCGCGCATCTGAAGCTCTGAATAACAAACGTCAGCGGTTAGCCGCGATGAGGGATTTGAAAATGCGCGTCATGGTCTTGGGTAGCGGCGTCATCGGTACCACCAGTGCTTACTATCTGGCCCGTGCCGGGTTTGAAGTGGTGGTGGTGGACCGGCAGCCGGCTGCTGCCATGGAGACCAGTTTCGCCAACGCCGGGCAGGTCTCGCCGGGTTATGCCTCGCCGTGGGCCGCTCCGGGTGTGCCGCTCAAGGCCATCAAGTGGCTGTTGCAGCGCCACGCGCCCCTGGCAATCAAGGCCACTGCCGACATCGACCAGTACCTGTGGATGGCACAGATGCTACGCAACTGCACCGCCAGCCGTTACGCGGTGAACAAGGAGCGCATGGTCCGTCTGTCCGAGTACAGCCGTGACTGCCTCGATGAGCTGCGCCTGGAGACCGGCATCGCCTACGAAGGCCGCAGCCTCGGCACCACCCAGCTGTTCCGTACCCAGGCCCAGCTCGACGGCGCCGCGAAAGACATCGCCGTGCTGAAAGAGTCCGGCGTGCCGTTCGAACTGCTCGACCGCGAAGGCATTGCCCGCGTTGAACCGGCACTGGCCAGCGTCACCGACATCCTCGCCGGTGCCCTGCGCCTGCCGAACGACCAGACCGGCGACTGCCAGATGTTCACCACCAAGCTCGCCGAGATGGCTGCGAACCTCGGTGTGCAATTCCGTTTCGACCAGGACATTCAGCGCCTCGACTTCGCCGGTGACCGCATCAACGGCGTGTGGATCGACGGCAAACTGGAAACCGCCGATCGCTACGTGCTGGCCCTCGGCAGCTACTCGCCGCAGCTGCTCAAGCCGCTGGGGATCAAGGCGCCGGTGTATCCGCTCAAGGGCTACTCCCTGACCGTGCCGATCACCAACCCGGCGATGGCTCCGACCTCGACCATTCTCGACGAGACCTACAAGGTCGCGATCACCCGTTTCGACAACCGCATCCGCGTCGGTGGCATGGCTGAAATTGCCGGTTTTGACCTGTCGCTGAACCCGCGTCGACGCGAAACCCTGGAGATGATCGTCAACGATCTTTATCCTCAGGGCGGCGATCTGGCCCAGGCAAGCTTCTGGACCGGTCTGCGTCCGACTACGCCGGACGGCACCCCGATTGTCGGTGCCACCCCGTTCAAGAACCTGTTCCTGAACACCGGTCACGGCACGCTGGGCTGGACCATGGCCTGTGGCTCCGGTCGCTTGCTGGCTGACCTGATGGCCAAGAAAAAGCCGCAGATCAGCGCCGAAGGCCTGGATATTTCCCGTTATGGCGACAAAACCCAGGAGTCTGCAAAGCATGTCAATCCAGCACCCGCTCACCAGTGAGTGCATGAACTGTTGGTTGTAACCGCTTTGCCCTAAGCCTGTCAGAAAAGATCCCTCTCCCGGTGCTGTTGGTGGTTAATGCTGTCAGCCAGTGCCGGTTTTTTCTTCCCGATAACCCGACCAGAAGTCTGCCGCCATGCGTCCTGCCCGTGCCCTGATCGACCTTCAAGCCCTGCGTCACAACTACCAGATCGCCCGTGAACTCACGGGGGCCAAAGCCCTCGCGGTGATCAAGGCCGATGCCTATGGCCATGGCGCGGTACGTTGCGCCCAGGCGCTGGAAGCCGAGGCGGACGGTTTTGCCGTGGCCTGTATCGAAGAGGCGTTGGAGCTGCGGGCAGCGGGTATTCGTGCGCCGATCCTGCTGCTGGAAGGCTTTTTCGAAGCCGACGAGCTGGCGCTGATCGTCGAGCATGATTTCTGGTGCGTGGTGCATTCGCTGTGGCAGCTCGAAGCCATCGAGAAAGCGGCGTTGAGCAAGCCGATCACCGTGTGGCTGAAGCTCGATTCGGGCATGCACCGCGTGGGGCTGCACCCGGCGGATTATCAAGGGGCCTATCAACGGCTGCTGGCCAGCGGCAAGGTCGCGAAAGTGGTGCTGATGAGCCACTTTGCGCGTGCCGACGAACTGCACGAACAGGCCAGCGCCGAACAGGTGGCGGTATTCGAAGCGGCGCGCAAGGGCTTGTCCGCCGAGGTCAGCCTGCGTAACTCGCCGGCGGTGCTCGGTTGGCCGCAGATTCCGAGCGATTGGGTACGCCCGGGCATCATGCTCTATGGCGCCACGCCATTCGAAGAGGCCAACGAAGTGGCCGCACGCCTGCAACCGGTGATGACCCTTGAGTCGAAAGTGATCAGTGTCCGCGAACTGCCGGCTGGCGAGCCGGTCGGTTACGGCGCCAGGTTCATCACTCCCAAGCCGATGCGTATTGGTGTGGTGGCCATGGGTTACGCCGATGGTTACCCGCGTTTGGCACCGACCGGTACCCCCGTGCTGGTTGCCGGGCAGCGCAGCCAGTTGATTGGCCGGGTGTCGATGGACATGCTCTGCATCGACCTGACCGATGTGCCGCAGGCCGGACTCGGTTCGACCGTCGAGTTGTGGGGCAAAAACATCCTCGCCAGTGATGTAGCCATGGCTGCCGGTACGATTCCCTACCAGATTTTCTGCAACCTGCGCCGAGTGCCACTGCTCTATTCCGGGGCTTAGTGCGCAAGGCTCCAGACCGGAAGTCGCCTCGCTGAGCAGGATTCAGGTCAAGGTGTTGTAAATACTGAACGCTGTCGCCATGATAACGTTCACTATTCCAACATTCCTGAATCCTGGAGGCGCAAGCTTTGGACGTCGGTGAACGACTGCAATCCATCCGTAGGCTCAAAGGCCTTTCCCAGCGTGAGCTCGCCAAACGGGCGGGGGTCACCAATAGCACGATTTCGATGATCGAAAAGAACAGCGTGAGCCCTTCGATCAGTTCGCTGCGTAAAGTGCTGGGCGGGATTCCCATGTCCATGGTCGAGTTCTTTTCCGAAGAAATCCTGCAGGAAAAACCGACTCAGATCGTCTACAAGGCCAATGAGCTGATCGACATTTCCGATGGCGCCGTGACCATGAAACTGGTCGGTCGGGCGCATCCGAGCCGGGCTATCGCATTCCTCAATGAAATCTACCCGCCAGGCGCCGACACCGGTGACGAGATGCTTACCCATGAGGGTGAGGAAACCGGCATCCTGGTCGAAGGAAAACTGGAACTGGTGGTCGGTCTCGAAACTTTTGTGCTCGAAGCCGGCGATAGCTACTACTTTGAAAGTACCAAGCCACACCGTTTCCGAAATCCGTTCGATGCGCCTGCGCGACTAATCAGCGCAGCCACGCCAGCGAATTTCTAAGAAAAGAGGCGTCCTGCCAGCATCGCAGAGGCGCCCGGGCCGTTTTTCCGCCGCAGCCTAAGACCCTTGCGACTTTGGGGTTGTTTCAGTGCGACGGGCTTACCGCTATACTTGCGCCCGCCTGCGAACCGTGGCCGTAGGCGTGACTAGCCACCATTGAGGGTGAACGCGTGAACCTAATTATGAAAATGCTGGCTGCACCAGCAACCGTACTGGCCCTATGGGCTGTCAGTGTCAGCGCTCAAGCTGCGACCAACGACGATATCGCCAAACGCCTTGAACCGGTCGGTCAGGTCTGTGTTCAGGGTAAAGAGTGCAAGGGCATGGAAGTGGCGACTGCCGCTGGCGGCGGTGGTGGTGCGAAAACCCCGGATGAAGTGATTGCAAAACATTGCAACGCTTGTCACGGTTCAGGCTTGTTGGGTGCACCGAAAATCGGTGACGCCGCCGCCTGGAAAGACCGTGCCGATCACCAGGGCGGCCTCGACGGCATCCTGGCCAAAGCCATTACCGGTATCAACTCGATGCCGCCTAAAGGTACCTGCGCCGACTGCTCCGATGCCGAGCTCAAAGGCGCCATCCAGAAGATGTCCGGCTTGAAATAAGCCTGCCACTCTCAAAAAAAGCCGCTTTCGAGCGGCTTTTTTGTGCCCGCGATTCCTGTAGGAGCGAGCTCGCTCGCGATGGTCGCCAACGATAACGCTGGAAAGCTGGCACCCCGCGGTGCTCTCGGGTTCTTCGCGAGCGAGCTCGCTCCTACAGGGGGCCAGCGGCGGCCGATTGGTATTGACTTGCAGCGAAGACCCGGCAAGCTCGGTCCAGGCCCAAGTCATGGAAAGTGAGGGAGGATCCGATGGTTCAGCTGTGCTCTATCGAACAGGCAGTCGATGACGTCTTGGCACGGTTGCCGGTGCATATCCACATGGGTTTGCCTCTGGGGTTGGGCAAACCCAATCACTTCGTCAACGCGCTGTACCGGCGCATCGCAGAGTTGCCCGAGCGACGGCTGACGATTTACACCGCGTTGTGCCTGGGGCGCCCGCCCTTGGGCGATGGCTTGCAAAAGCGCTTCCTCGAACCCTTTATCGAACGGGTTTTCGGCAATTATCCGGAGCTGGAGTTTCTTGCCGACCTGCGTCGCGATGGTCTGCCGGGCAACATTCACATCCAGCAATTCTTCATGCAGCCCGGCAGTCTGCTCAACAGTGCCACGGCGCAACAGGACTACGTCAGCAGCAACTACAGCCATGCGGCCCGTGACATCAACGCTGCCGGGTTGAACCTGGTGGCGCAGCTGGTGGCCAGCCATGCCGAACATCCTGATCGCTTGAGCCTGAGCTGCAACCCGGACATCACCCTCGACCTGTTGCCGATGATCGCCAAACGCCGCGCCGCCGGAGAAACTATCCTGATGGTCGGCCAGGTGCACAACGACCTGCCTTACATGCCCGGCGATGCGGAAATCGATATCGACAGCTTCGACCTGCTGATCGACCAGAAGGACAACACCACACTGTTCTCCACGCCGAACATGCCGGTGGGGTTTCAGGACCATTTCATCGGCTTGCACGCCAGCACCCTGGTGCGCGATGGCGGCACCTTGCAGATCGGCATCGGTTCCATGGGCGATGCGCTGACGGCGGCACTGTTGGCGCGACAAGCCGAGAACGACGGTTACAGGGCGTTGCTGGCAGAGGTGAATCTCAGCCAGTGGGCACCACTGATCGAGCGCGAAGGTGGCATCGAACCGTTCGCCAAAGGCCTGTATGGCTGCAGTGAAATGTTCGTCAACGGCTTGTTGGTATTGGCGGATGCCGGGATTGTGCGACGCAAGGTTTACCCGGACGTGGCGACCCAACTGCTGGCGAATGCCGGCACCCTGGATGAGGCTGCGCAAACCGATGGCATCTCTGTACATGGCGGCTTCTTTCTCGGCCCGCGCACCTACTACGAACGCTTGCGCGAATTGCCGCAAAGCAAGCGGCTCGAATTCAACATGACCCGCATCAGCTACATCAACGAGCTCTACGGCCAGGAAGAACTCAAGCGTTTGCAGCGCCTGGATGCGCGGTTCATCAACACCGCGTTCACCGTGACCTTGCTCGGTGCCGCGGTGGCGGACCAGCTCGAAGATGGACGTGTGCTCAGCGGCGTAGGCGGGCAATACAACTTCGTGGTTCAGGGCCATGCACTGCAAGGCGCGCGCTCGGTGTTGCTGCTGCGCAGCTGGCGTGAGTCTGGCGGCGACGTCAGTTCGAACATCGTCTGGGAGTACGGGCACTGCACGATCCCGCGACACTTGCGCGACATCGTGGTCACCGAATACGGCATCGCCGATCTTCGCGGCAAAACCGATGCGGCAGTGATCGAAGCGCTGCTCAACATCAGCGACTCGCGTTTTCAGCCGGGATTGATCGAGCAGGCGCAGAAAATCGGCAAATTGCCCAAGGACTTCCGTCTCGATCCGCGCTTTGCCGATAATAGTCCGTGGCGTTTGCAGGAGATTCAGGCGCGGCATCCGCAGCTGTTTCCGGAGTATCCGCTGGGTTGCGACTTCACCGGGGTCGAACGCGATCTATTGCGGGCACTGAACTGGCTCAAGAGCAAGTTCAAGCTGAGTGAGGTGCTGGAATTGGGCAAGGCAGCGCTGGATGCGCCGCAGGCTTCGGAGTTTCCAGAGCATATGGAGCGGATGCAACTGACCGATCCGCAAGGCCTGAAAGAAGACCTGTTTCAGCGGTTACTGCTCACTGGCCTGAAAGCCACCGCGCAATAACAGCCAATACAAAACAAATGTGGGAGCGGGCTTGCTCGCGAAAGCGGTGTGTCAGTCAAAGTTGATGTCGACTGACACACCGCTTTCGCGAGCAAGCCCGCTCCCACACTGGTTTATGCGGTGTGGCGGATCAGTCGATAAAGGTCACGACACCACCGGCCAGCGACTTCACGCGAGCCAGCGACTCAACGCGATAACCCTGCGCATCCAGCTCCGCACGACCGCCCTGGAACGACTTCTCGATCACGATGCCCAGGCCCGCCACGGTGGCGCCGGCCTGTTTGATGATCGAAATCAGTGCCTGGGACGCCTTACCGTTGGCCAGGAAGTCATCGATGATCAGCACGCGGTCGCTGCTGGTCAGGTGGCGCGGGGAGATGGCCACGGTGCTTTCGGTCTGCTTGGTGAACGAGTACACGGTCGCCGACAGCAGGTTTTCGGTCAGGGTCAGGGACTGATGCTTGCGGGCGAAAATCACCGGCACGCCGAGGTTCAAGCCGGTCATGATCGCCGGGGCGATGCCCGAGGCTTCGATGGTGACGATCTTGGTGATGCCCGAATCCTTGAACAGCGTGGCGAATTCGTCGCCGATCAGCTTCATCAGGGCCGGGTCGATCTGGTGGTTCAGAAAGGCGTCGACCTTCAGGACCTGATCGGAAAGCACGATGCCTTGTTCGCGAATTTTCTGGTGCAGTGCTTCCATGAAGCTTTCCTCTACTGGCACGGTATGCGCCTAGCTTGTCAAAAAGTGTTCGATTAAAAAGTGGTCAATTCTAGCGCTTTAACATCGCGCGTATATCCGCCAATGCGTTGTTGCCGCGCACGGCTTTGACTTCGGTCGGTGTGTCATCGTTGCCTTCCCAGGCCAGATCGTCCGGCGGCAACTCATCGAGGAAGCGGCTCGGTGCGCAATCGATGATCTCGCCGTACTGCTTGCGCTTGGCGGCAAAGGTGAAGGCCAGGGTCTGGCGCGCGCGGGTAATGCCCACGTAGGCCAGGCGACGCTCCTCTTCGATGGTGTCGGCTTCGATGCTGGAACGGTGCGGGAGGATTTCCTCTTCCATGCCCATGATGAACACGTAGGGGAATTCCAGGCCCTTGGATGCATGCAAGGTCATCATCTGCACGCCTTCGGCGCCGTCTTCCTCTTCCTGCTGACGTTCCAGCATGTCGCGCAGGACGAGTTTGCCGATGGCGTCCTCGACGGTCATTTCGCCGTCTTCGTCTTTTTCCAGGGTGTTCTTCAGCGCTTCGATCAGGAACCAGACGTTACCCATGCGGTAGTCGGCGGCTTTGTCACTGGAACTGTTGGTGCGCAGCCAGTTCTCGTAGTCGATGTCCATGACCATGCTGCGCAGGGCCGAGATCGGGTCTTCGCCGGCGCACTGCTCGCGCACCCTGTCCATGAAGCGCTTGAAGCGCGACAGGCGATCGGTGAAGCGTGAATCCAGATGCTCGCCCAGGCCGATCTCGTCGGTGGCGGCGTACATCGAGACCTTGCGCTCGGTGGCGTAGTTGCCCAGCTTCTCCAGCGTGGTCGAACCGATCTCGCGGCGCGGCACGTTGATCACCCGCAGGAAGGCGTTATCGTCGTCCGGGTTCACGATCAGGCGGAAGTAGGCCATCAGGTCTTTGACTTCCTGACGTCCGAAAAAGCTGTTGCCGCCGGACAGGCGATACGGCACCTGGTGATGCTGCAACTTCAGCTCGATCAGCTTGGCCTGGTAGTTGCCGCGATAGAGGATCGCGAAATCGCTGTAAGGCCGGTCGGTGCGCAAGTGCAGGCTGAGGATTTCCATGGCCACGCGCTCGGCTTCGGCATCTTCGTTACGGCAGCGGATCACGCGGATCTCGTCGCCGTGGCCCATTTCACTCCACAGCTGCTTTTCGAATTCGTGGGGGTTGTTCGAGATCAGCACGTTGGCGCAACGCAGGATGCGGCTGGTGGAGCGGTAGTTCTGCTCCAGCATCACCACTTTCAGGGACGGATAGTCGTCCTTGAGCAACATCAGGTTTTCCGGGCGGGCACCGCGCCAGGCGTAGATCGACTGGTCGTCGTCGCCTACCACGGTGAACTGGTTGCGTTTGCCGATGAGCATTTTCACCAGCAGGTACTGGCTGGCGTTGGTGTCCTGGTATTCGTCGACCAGCAGGTAACGCACCTTGTTCTGCCACTTTTCCAGGATGTCGGTGTGCTCTTCGAACAGCTTCACCGGCAGCAGGATCAGGTCGTCGAAGTCCACTGCGTTGAACGCCTTGAGCGTGCGTTGATAGTGGGTGTAGACGATGGCGGCGGTCTGTTCCTTGGGGTTGCGCGCGTTTTCCAGGGCCAGGGCCGGCAGGATCAGGTCGTTTTTCCAGGCGCCGATCATGTTCTTGATCTCGTCGACGCCGTCGTCGCCCGAGTATTCCTTCTGCATGATGTCGGTCATCAGGGCCTTGACGTCGGTCTCGTCGAAAATCGAGAAGCCCGGTTTGTAGCCCAGCCGCACGTGCTCCTTGCGGATGATGTTCAGGCCCAGGTTGTGGAACGTGCAGACCGTCAGCCCGCGACCTTCACCGGCGCGCAACAGGGTGCCGACCCGTTCCTTCATCTCGCGGGCGGCCTTGTTGGTAAAGGTCATGGCGACGATGTACTGGGCGCGGATACCGCAGTTCTGGATCAGGTGCGCGATTTTGCGCGTGATCACGCTGGTCTTGCCGGAGCCAGCGCCGGCGAGCACCAAAAGAGGGCCGCCGACGTAGCTCACGGCTTCTTGCTGCCGGGGATTGAGTCGGGACATAGGTAAATTCAGGAGTCAGTCACAAAATGGGCCGGCATTTTAACAGGCTCAGCGAATTGTGCTGCTCTGTCCGACTTGTGACGTACCACGCTATCTGTAATTGCCGGTTTTGTTACTTTCACGCAGGATGCGCAACGAATTTGCGGCTAATGTTCGTAATTCCAGATACAAAGGGCTCGTTTGGATAACTCATGTCGTTGTCATTGGTTATCGGAACGGCATAATGCCCGTCGCCTACATCTTTGCAGAGTCTAGGGAGCTAGCTTGTCTACGCCTGTCGAACCCTTGCGTTTGCTGCTACTGGCCGAAGAGCCAGCGTGGGCAGCGTTGTTGCGCGAGTGTCTGGTTCCTATGGGGAGCTCGGCCGTGCTCATCAGCGCGCCGAGTTGGGAGTCGGTCAGCAGCCTGTTCGATGACAACCGCAGCGCGGTGTTATTGACCATCCCGCAACTTCAACCGGCGCCGGGCCGTTGCAGCCTGCCGACGGTGTTGCTGCTCGACCATGAGCCGCTGATTCCGCCCGACGGTGTGAGCGACTGGCTGGTGCGCGATCTGCTCGATCCCGGCATGTTGCGCCGCTGCCTGCGCCATGTGCGCGAACGTGGCGTGCTGGAAAACACCCTGCAACGCCTGGCCGAGCAAGATCCGCTGACTGGCATCGCCAATCGCCAGGGCTTCCAGACGCTGCTGACAGCGCGGCTGGCCGAAAGTGACGGTCGTGGCCTGGCCCTCGGTCATCTCGACCTCGACAACTTCCGTTACGCCAACGACGCCCTCGGCCATCAGGCCGGTGACCGCCTGATCCTGCAAGTGGTGTCGCGGCTCAAGAGCCAGCTCGAGGCTGGCGATCAACTGGCACGCCTGGGCAGCGATGAATTCGCCCTGCTGATCGACACCCGTCGCGCTCCCCAGCGTGCCGAGTGGATGGCCGAGCGCATCAGCGAAGCGCTGGCCGAACCTTATTGGATCGACGGTGAAAGCCTGTTGATCGGTTCCAGTCTGGGTATCGCCCACGCTCGTGCCCAGGCCGGTGCGGACCCGCTGATGTGGCATGCACATATCGCCATGCAGCAGGCCAAAAGCACCCAGGGCTGCACCTTTCACATTTTCAACGAACGCATCAACCGCAATGCCCGCAGCATCGCCGACCTCGAAACCGAGCTGCGCCGGGCGCTGCGCCGCGATGAGCTGGAATTGCATTACCAGCCACGGCTGAACCTTGAGGACGGGCAAATCGTCGGCCTCGAAGCCCTGGTGCGCTGGCGTCATGCCGAACGCGGCTTGTTGCCGCCGAGCGAGTTCGTGCCACTGGCTGAGCAAAGCGGTCTGATCGTGCCGCTGGGGTACTGGGTGATTTCCCGGGCCTTGCGCGACATGCAGGCGCTGCTTGAGCTGGGTTTGCCGCCGTTGCACATGGCGATCAACCTGTCGTTCCGGCAGTTCCAGGACAGTCAGTTGCTGTCGACCCTGAGTCGCCTGATTGCCGAGCGCGGCGTCGAGGCGCAGTGGCTGGAGTTCGAACTGACCGAAACCGCCGTGATGCGCCGCAGCGATCTGGTCAAGCAGACCATGGACGCCCTCGGGCGTCTCGGTGTGCGCTTCTCCCTCGACGACTTCGGTACCGGGTTTTCATCCTTCGTGCACCTCAACAGCCTGCCGATCACCTTGCTGAAGATCGACAAGAGCTTTGTCGGTGGCATGGAGCAGCGGGAGGAAAACCGCAAACTGGTCCACGCGATGATCAATCTGGCGCACAACCTCAACCTTGAAGTGGTCGCCGAAGGTGTGGAGTCGCTGGAGCAACTGGAGCTGTTGCGCGGGTTTGCCTGTGATCAGGTGCAGGGGTATCTGATCAGCAAGCCTTTGCCGCTGGCCGAGCTGGTGGACTATTTGACGTTTGGCTCCAGTCAGCAGCCGGTGCTGGACATCGTGAGCTGAGGTTGCCACGCAACCCTGTAGGAGCGAGCTTATTCGCGATAAACCTGAGAACGCCGCGGGGCACCTGCCAACCAGCGTTATCGTTGACGACCATCGCGAGCGAGCTCCTACAGGGGGCTCAGTCAGGCTGAGCGACTTCGAAGCGCTGCTCTGACCCCGGCTCGCGCTTGATCATCCGCTTCATCTTCCACTCAAACCCCAGTGTCAGGCTCACCGCCGCACACGCCAGGCCCAGCGCCAGGCCCCACCAGACGCCCGTTGGCCCCCAATGCAAGTGGAACGCCATCCACCACGCGGCCGGAGCGCCAATCAACCAATAGCATCCCAGGCCGACGAGGAACGTGGTCTTGGCATCCTTGAGCCCGCGAATGCAACCCATGGCAATGGTTTGCACGCCGTCGAACAACTCGAACCAGGCCGCCACCGCCAGCAGGCTCACGGCGAGGTTGATGACATCGGCAAACGCCGGGTCGTTGTGGTCGAGGAACAGGCCGACCAACTGGTTTGGCAACAGCCAGAAGACCATGGCGAAACACAGCATCGCCGCCGCCCCGAAGGCAATGCCAACCCGCCCGGCCAGCCGCGCATCCAGCAGTTGTCCGGCGCCGTAGTGCTGGCCGATGCGCATGGTGATGGCATAAGAAATACCCGCCGGGACCATGAACGCCACCGAAACGATTTGCAGGGCAATCTGGTGTGCACCCAGCTGCGTGCTGCCCATGGTGCCCATGCACAGCGCGGCGAAGGCAAACAGCCCGACCTCCACCGCGTAGGTGCCACCAATCGGCAGGCCCAGACGCCACAGTTCCTTCAGGTACTGCCGGTTCAGCCGTGACAGACCCTGGCGCAACGGATACGCCTTATATGCCGGATGCCGGCGAATGTGCCACGCCAGCGCAAGCGCCATGAGGTTGGCGACAATCGCCGTGACCAGCCCGATGCCCATCAGTCCCGGTTTCGGCAGGCCGAACATCCCGGTAATCAGTGCATAGTTGAGCAGGAAGTTGGCCACGGTTCCGCCCAGGCTGATGACCATCACTGGCGTCGCACGGCCGATGGCGCTGGTGAACCCGCGCAGGGCCATGAAGCTCAGGTAGCCGGGCAGGGCGAACGGCAGGAAGATCAAGAACTGCCCGGCCATCTGCACGTTGCTTTCGGTCTGGCCGAACAGCAGCAGCACCGGTTTGAGGTTCCACAGCAGCAGCCCGGCGACCAACGCCATCAGCCATGCCAGCCACAACCCTGCCTGCGTCAGCCGGGTGGCCCCGACAATATCGCCGGCACCCTGACGGATCGCCACCAGTGTGCCGACTGCCGCGATCACGCCGATGCAGAAAATCGACACGAACGAATAGGTCGCCGCGCCGAGCCCGCCACCGGCCAGCGCCTCGGGACTCAGACGCGCCATCATCAGGGTGTCGGTGAGGACCATCAGCATGTGTGCCAACTGCGAGGCAATCAGCGGCCCCGCCAGCCGCAGGATGGCCCGGAGTTCAGTACGTGCTGGATGCTGCATGGTCATCACGCTCGATTATCAAAGGAAACAGGAAAGGGTTGATTCTCGGCGCTCTGCGAGGTTTGCACAAAGGGATAAAAAGGATGGGTAGCATGAGTCAGACTCATGCTTGGGAGTTTCTGGTACGGTAGCCGGATTACGCTATAGGAGCTTTCCTCATGTCTCGTCGTCTTCCTCCCTTATATGCCTTGCGCGCATTTGAAGCGGCGGCGCGGCACAGCTCGTTCACCCGCGCCGCCGAAGAACTGTCGATTACCCAAAGTGCGGTCAGCCGGCACATTCGCACGCTCGAAGAGCATTTTGCCTGTCGGTTGTTTCACCGCAGCGGGCGCAACTTGCAACTCACTGAGTCGGCGCGGTTGATCCTGCCGGGCATTCGTGACGGTTTCACCGCCCTGGAGCGCGCCTGCAATACCTTGCGCGCCGAAGACGACATCCTGCGCATGAAAGCCCCGTCGACCTTGACCATGCGCTGGTTGCTGGCGCGGCTCAGCCGTTTTCGGCACCTTCAACCGGGCAATGAAGTGCAGCTGACCAGCGCCTGGATGGACATCGACTCGGTGGACTTCAATCAGGAACCGTTCGATTGCGCCGTGATCCTCAGCAACGGGCATTTCCCGCCGGACTGGGAGGCTACTTTGTTATTTCCAGAGGAACTGATTCCGGTGGGCGCGCCGAATCTTCTGAACGATCAGCCTTGGGACGTCGCACGCCTGGCCAGCACCGAACTGCTACACCCAACGCCCGACCGTCGCGACTGGCGCAGTTGGCTGGAGCGCATGGGCCTGACCGATCAAGTCTCACTCAAGGGCGGCCAGGTGTTCGACACGCTGGAGCTGGGAATGATCGCCGCCGCCCGAGGCTATGGCGTGTCCATGGGCGATTTGTTGATGGTGGCTGAGGATGTTGCGCAGGGACGTCTGAGTTTGCCGTGGCCGACGGCGGTCGCCAGCGGTGAGAATTATTACCTGGTCTGGCCGAAAACCCGCCCCGGAGGTGAGCGTTTGCGCCGCCTCAGCGTTTTTCTCTTGGGCGAGGTTCGGGCCATGGAGTTACCGGCGGTCGAGCACTTGAGCTGAATCATCGCGGGCAAGCCGGATCAGTCCCCAAGCTAGTCGCACTTGGCATTGCTGGATACTTCCTTGCTCGCCTGTTTCAACAGGTTACCCAACTCAGCCGCATTGGTGCTGTTGTAAACCCGACCTCCGGTGTTTTCAGCAATACAGCGTGACGGGCCGCCAGCACCGATTTTCACCACGTTGACCCGCAGGCGCGGTTGTTCCCTGGCGATTTGACGGGATACCGCGCAAACGTCCTGCCCGCAACCGTCTTCACCGTCGACGAACATCACGATAACCGCATCGTTATTGCGCCCGTCGACCGTGCTCGCCGCGTGGGCCAGGCTGTCGGCCAGCGGTGTGCCGTCATCGGGAACCAGGCCTCGAATCCCGTTGATCAGCCGCGGGCGGTCGCCGAACTTGAACAGACCCTGGTCCGGTGTTCTTTCGCAGCCGGCGAAGGTGATCAGGCGTGTGTCGATCTTCGGGTCCAGCCCGTTGATCATGCCGGCCAGCGAGTCCTTGGCGATGTCCATGCGGCTGGGTTTGGCGGTAAGCCGCATGGTGCGGTTCGGGTCCAGGAGCTTGTTGATGTCAGGACCGTAGAACCAGTCCTCGTCGGCTTTCACTGACTTGATGTTCAAATCCATGGAGCCCGAAGTGTCGAGCACCACCACGAACTGCGGAACCTCTGACTTCGGCGCTGTTTTGCGACATGCGAAGTTGTCCAGCGTCGGGGCTGGTGGCGGGGCAGCCACTACCGGTTTTGGTGGTGGAACTGGTTTGGGTGGCGGAGTCGGCTTGGGTTCAGGTGCCGGTGCCGGTTTTGGTGGCGGGACCGGCTTGGGCTCCGGTACCGGTTCTGGCGTGGGCTCTGGAGCCGGAACAGGTTTCGGTTCCGGCTCCACGACAGGCGCGGGGACAGGCTCAACCGGTTTCTCAACCGGCGTCACTACCGGTGCCACAGGCGCTACAGGCGGAACCACGACAACCGGCTCACGGTGCAGGAACCACCAGAGCCAGAGCGCCAGAAGCAGCAACAGCAGCGCGAGCAAGGCCGCCGCGATCCACCAGCCACGACGCGACGGCGGTAGGACGGGCACGACCGGCGGCATGATCGGTTTGGGCGGACGCTGGTTCCAGCGCACCACCAAAGGCTCACCGTTGAGGCTGTAGAGTTTGTCCAGCTCAGGCGTGCCGAGCAGGCTGCGCAGGTCATCCGCTTCCGTCGGTTGACCGCGTTTTTGCAGTTCATCCGCCAGCTGTCCGAGGGACGTCTGACGCACCTCATAGGTTTGCAGCAAACGTCGTTGCGCGTCCTCGTTGAGATCGGCATAGGGCGTGGGTTGGCCGCCCAGTTCGGTCCACCATTCCAGTACGTCGCCGCTGCCCATCCGCGGGATGGCAAACAGGCTGGCGACGGTCGGCGGAAAGTGTTTCTGGATGAGGGCGACTTTGGCTTGCAGCGCACTCATCCCCTCCGATGTGGCTTGCGCATCCCTGATGACCCGCTGCATGACGACGATTCCTGAAAAAGTGCAGGCATCCATCGGGATGCTTGCAGGGTGAAAAGTTACTCTTCGTAGCCGAGGCTGAATTGCAGCTGGTTGACCTTCTTCTGCAACGTTTTCAGCTCTTGCTGCTTGGCCGCCAGCGTCGCGGGCGTTGATTTGGTCGTTGGCGCCGCTTGCGAAGCCTTGAGCTGCTTCTCGAGGTCGGCAATCTGCTTCTGCACCTGGGCTTCATTGCCACGCCGGGCCTTGAGCGAGGTCAGCAGTTGCGCCAGCGACTGATTCAACGCCGCCTGGGCTTTCTGCTGGCTGGCCAGATCGGTCTTGGTGCTGAGCTGCTGGGCCTGAATGTTCTCGTACACCTGGCGGAACATTGCGTTTTGTTGCCGGGACTCGCTCAGTGCCAGTTCCTTCTGCTTGACCTGATCGCTGTAACCACCGGAGTAGTCGCAGTTCATCTTGGTCAGCATGCTGCTGTCGCGATTGGTCGCATCGCATTCGCCGGGCTGGCTCGCGCAACCGCTCAGGGCCAGGACGGCAGTGATGAGCATCAGTTGTCTTGGCGTCATAGGCTTAACCCAGGGTGATTGCGGAGCGTTGGCTGTACAGAGCGTCGACTTCCTTCTGCAGGCTGACGACTTTCTGGTTCATTCTTTGAATGTTCATCTCCACTTGCCTGATCTCGGCGCTGGAGCCTTGTGAACGCTCGGCGTCTGCCACTTTGCTGTACTCGGTGACTTTGGTACGCATGTTGGCCAGGTCTTTACGCAGGCGCGCGATGTCCGAATCGATCCCGGCGATTTGCGCCTGGGCCCTGCTCTTGTCGACTTTCTTGTTGGCAATGTCCTTTTTGATCTGGGCAATTTGCGCATGGTCATCATTGATCACTTGCTGAGCGGTCGCAGTCCGGGCGATCACGTTCTGCGTGTCTTGCTGGACGTCGCTGTTCATCTTCGCCAGGCGGGTGGAGGTGTCGGCGTATTCGGCGCGACGTTGATCCAGGTAATAGTTCGCGCCCATGGCCACGCCACACGCGGTAATACCGGCGGCGATGACGCACACGGTTTTGTTGTTGCTGTTGGACAGCGCGCAAGCGAGGATGCCGACACCGGCGCCGACGGCGCAGGCCTGGTATCCGGACTTGCTGAAGAACTCTGCGTCATTGCCCTGGGTCAGGCGCGGGTCGGCACCGCCGCCTTCGCCGTCGTCCAGCATGGAGCTGCCGGTGTTGGCGCAACCGGTCATTAGCAGGCTGCCGGCGACTACGAAAGCGATCTGTAGCTTGAAGCGAGTCCAAAGGCTGCGCGACATGGTGAAACTCCTACGTAACGGTGTTGACGCATTGTTATTGAGTGACGGTTTTGCAGCTGGTCAGCCAGGCTTCAGTGTCGATTTTCTGCTTTTGCAGGAACGCCTTCTGATTGGCCCAGTGGGTGCGCAAGTAAGGTTTGAGGTCTTGCAGCTGTTTGTTGCGGGTGATGATTTCTTCCATCACCGGGACTTGCGTTTCAAGCAGTGGCTGGCCGTACAAGGTAGCCGATTCCACCAGGCTGCTGGCGTAGTAACGGCTGAGTTTGTGCAGGCGATCCTTTTGCTCCTCGAGCTTGCCTTTACGCATGTCGCAACTGGCGTCTTTGTCCGCGCCTTCGCAATTGAGCTTGTAGTTCTTTTGCAGGAAGTCCACGTACTGGCCGTCGTCGAGCATCTTGGTGCACAGGAACGCACCCAGGTTGAGGCTGGCGCGGATCGCCTGATCGCGGGTTTCTTCCTGCTGCTGATTGCTGGCGCGCAGCTGGTTCTCCAGGGCCTGGAGCTTTTCCTTGAGCGCTTTGTCTTCGACGCCCGAGGCGAGGCTGTTCAGCGATTGTACGGTGCCTTTGTCGGCGGATTCGGTTTCCTTGCTGCCGGTGCCGAGTTTCTTCCAGCTGCTTTCGATGCTGGCGACCCGTTCGCGAGAGGTGAGGGTCGGGGAGACCAGCACCAGTCGCAGGCCGGTGGTCTTGTTTTTCACCTGGCCTTCGGCATTGTAATACGGCTCTTCCTTACGCAATGCAGTACGCAGGTCGGCCTGCGCGGTCAGGTAGTTTCCGCCACGGACGACGTAGCCACCGGCCTGACCGTGCTGGCGGTCGAGTTTGTTCAGGCGAAACGGCTCGAACATCATTTCGTCGACGTTACCGAGCATGTCATGCAGGCCCAGCGGGTTGGGCTTTTGCAGACCGGTCAATTGCACTTTGCCGTTGGACGATTGCGCCCCGGCGAACCACTCGTAGGCGTTGATGCCTTCTGGCATCGGGTAGTGCGTGTCGCGGAATTCAGCGGCACCGACTTCCAGCCCGCCGCGGGCGGCGAACTCCCATTCGACTTCGGTTGGCAGGCGCAGGAAACCCTGGGCGCCGTCTTCCTTGGGCAGCTTGCCGGCGGCGTTTTTGCGCAGCCACAGGTTGTATTTGTCGGCGGCCTCAATGGCTTGCACCCAGCTCACTGCCGTTTGCGGCAAGCGCATCTTGGTGGCGGCGGCGGGGCAGGTTGCTTCGGTCAGCGCGGCGTATTGCAGTTGACTCATCTCGTACTTGGCCATCAGGTAGTAGCGGGACTTGTCGTTCTTGGCCCCGGTAAAACTGCCGGCGATAAAGGTCGGGCGGGTCTGCTCGACATAGCCGTATTCCGCGCCGTCCTGACCGATGCTGATCGGGTAGTCATCCAAGGGACCTGCGACCGGAATGAACACCTTGCGAAACACCATCGAGCCTTCGCAGGGCATCGGCAGCACGACGTCGCCAGCCTCGGGCATTGGGTTGTAATACTTCTCTTCCCAGCCCGCCGCCGAGGCATCGAGCAAGTAGCCGAGGCTCAGGGGTAACAGCAAGCCAAAACGTTTATAGCTCACGCAGACTCTCCGCAGGTTGGATGTTGATGGCTCGCAGGGCGCCGATCATAGCCACCAATGCAGCGACCAGGAAGGTCAGGAGCAGGGCGGCAACGCCGTGCCAGACAGTGATGTGGCAAACGAAGGTACCGGTGGTCTGGCTGCTGCCGAGCAGGTAGTCGAACAAATGACTGCCCACGGCATAAAACCCCAGCCCGCCCACGTAGCCGGCCAGACTCAGCACCAGCGCTTGCAGGACTACGAAACCGCCGACAGCCCTGCGTTTGAAACCCAGCAGGCGCAGGACCGCCAGGCTTTTGCGTTTACGATCGATGTTGGCCAGGAACGCGCCGACCATCGACGCTACGCAGCCGATCAGCGCCGCCATGGCGATCACACCGAAGATCAGCCCCAGCACATGGTTGATGGCCTTGACGTTGTCGATGTCGGCCAGTCGGCTCGACGTTTCGATGTGTTGTTCGTTGAGCCAGTGTTCCAGCGGCGCGACCTGATCGATGTCGCGCGCATACACGCGGGCGCGGGCATACAGCGGTTGTAGATTACCCTGAGGCTTGCCGGTGGTAACGCCGAACTCACTGACCTGATAACCGTCGCGAAAGCGCTCCAGATCCAGCAGCAGCGGCGGGGCGACAAACCCGGCAGCGCGACCGAAGCGGGCGCCGTCGAGCACGGCCAGTACCGTCAGCGCCATCTCGCCGCGTTCATTGACACCTTCCAGGCGGCGCAAGGCCCGCAGTTGCACGCTGTCGCCGGCCTTGGCCTGCAAGCGTTGCGCTGCGCTGGCGCTGAGGATCACTTGATTGCCGACGGGGTTGAGTGACGCCAGGTTCAGTTGTGGGTCGCCCGGCTCGGTGGCGATGATTTCCGCACCTTCGACAAACCGTTGCATGCCGATCAGCAGGTCAGCCTGGGTATTGAGCGAGCGAGTCTGGCCGAGGGCAAAACCGGTCTCGGGGCGCAGGCGCAAACGCTCGATCCAGGCCGTGTCGTAGTTGCCGTTGCTGAGCATCTTCACTTCAAGGTTGCGCGGGTCGCGTAGCAGTTCGTCCTGCAGTTGGCTGACCACCCCGTGTTTGAGCCCGAACAGCAACAACAACGGCGCGATCACCGCCACCAGGGAGGCGGCGATGCACAGCGAGACCTTGCGGTCGTGCCAGAGGTCTTGCAGTGCCAGTGAGCCCAGCAGGTGCAAGCGATCAGTCCATCGGTTCAAACAGAGTCTCTCCCTGATGGCTGATAGCGCCGAGTCGCGGCAAGCCGAAATTTTTCAGCAAGGTCCAGTCATGGGATACAACGAGTGCACTCAGGCCCATGCCCGACACCAGGCTCAGGAGCAACTCGAACAAACGCCGGGCGCTGTGAGGGTCGAGCGCGGCGGTCGGCTCGTCGGCCAACAGCAGCAGCGGTTCATGGGCAATTGCCCGAACGCAGGCAACGCGCTGGCGTTCGCCGATCGACAAGGCCTGAGGTTGTTTATCCAGCAACCCTTGCAGGCGCAACACGTCAACGGCGTGGTCGATGTGATCGCTTTTTGCGGGCATCCCGAGCAAACGGCGCGGCAGGCTGATGTTGTCCCGCACGCTCAGGAACGGCAGCAAGCCGCCGCTCTGCAAAATGAATCCCAAATGCCGTGAACGCACCGCTGCAAGAGCAGGCTGGTCGTCAGTGGCCAGCAGTTGGGCGATATCCTGAGCGTGCGTCGGGCCCAGCCGGAAGCGCTCGAGTTCCACCGGCGCGAGCAACAGGCCGATGGCTTCGAGCAACGTGCTTTTGCCACTGCCGCTCTCGCCGGTGATGGCGAGGATTTCCCCGGCACCGATCCGCAAGTGCGGCAGTCGCACGTGATGGGCCTGTGCGCCTTCACCACGGCGCACCAGCAGGTTCTTGATATCGAGCATGGGCGTCTCGTTAAGGCATCATTTCCAGAGGCACGGGGTAGACGTTGTCCCGCGCATCGCTGTCTTTGGCTAAAGCTACCCAACGGTCGACATCGGCGTTGTAACGCTGGTAATGCCGCAGTTTGGTGTTCAGCGTGCGGATGAATTTCTCTTGTGCCAGACCATCCCAGCTCTTCCAGGTCTCTTCATCCAGGTTCAGCACTTCACTCTGATAAGGCAGGTCTTCGAGGTATTCACCGAGGACGCCCATGTCCGCCAGTTTGGCGTTGCTGTTCTGTTTGAGCTGATTGGGATCGGCGCCCATGGTCGCCGCCACCGAACGCAGGCGATCGAACATTTCCGTCGGCGAAATCAGGCCTTCGTTGGCGGCATCGAGAATCTGCTTCATCACGTCGCTCAAGTCGCTGAGCTGTGACTTGGTCAACAGCACCCGCACGTCGGTGGTCGGGATGTTCTGCTTGATCAGGTCGCGGTCGGTGATCCATGCCTTGAACACTGGCGGGGCTTTGCTGTTGGTCTTCTCGCCGAGATAGGCGAGTTGCATGGCGTGGCCGATCAGCGCTGCGTCTTCGAGCATTTTTTTCTCGGCCGGGTCCTGCTTGGCGTTCGCCGCACTGCCGATGGCGTCTTCGCCCATGTAGGCGGCTTTGACTTGTGTAGTGATCGCCCCGGCCAGTGCGTCGACCTTGCGCCCGAATTCCTGCACATCGCCAGCGTTCACCGGGTAATACAGCGAGGTGTTGGTGCCCGGGTAGGTCGACAGGTTCTGGTACTGCGCCTCGGCCTTGGCGTGGTCCTTGGCTCCGGCCGGGGTTTTCAGGTGCAGGGTGTAAATCGCCACGCCCGGGTTGGCGGCTTCGATACGCACCTGTGTAGCGCTCAAGCCGGTCTTCGACAGCTTGTCTTCGCCTTCGATGGCGCCCGCATCGGTGATCAGCACCACATAGCGTGCGCCGAACTGGCTCCAGTCGACTTTGTCGATGCTCTCCATGACGCCGGCAAACGAGTCTTCATCGAAGCTGCTGCTCGACACGGTGGCCTGCTTGAGGTCTTTGATCCTGGCGAAAAAGTCGGCGCTGTCTTTCACCTGCGTCGGGTCGGCGTACATCTTGGTGGTGTATTCCAGCCCCGGCACCGCCTGGGTGTTTGAGCGGAAAGCCACCAGGCCGAACTTGACCTGTTTGCCGAGATTCTGCGCTTCGATCTTCTGGTAAACCTTGCGGATCGCTTCGCGGGTGCGGTCGATGTAGGGGTCCATCGAGATCGTCGAGTCGATGACAAATACCACGGCCGCGCTGAATTCCTTCAGCTGGTTGGCCTTTTTCTCTTCGGCTTCCTTGCTGCCGGCAGCGCTGTTTGCAGCACCGCCCTTGGCGTTCTTGTCATCCGGCTTGCTGACGGAGGCGACGTTGAGCAGGCGCGTGCGGAAACCGCTTTCGGTCATGACTTCTTCGCCACTGAGCACCGGCAGCAGGTAGAACTGCTTTTGCAGGTCGACGAAGTATTCAGGTTCTTCAGCCAGTACGCCCGGTGCTTGCTGGCCCTTTTTCAGCGTGGCCCGCAGCGGCGCGACTTTGCTGACCGGGTCCGGTGCATCAAGAATGCCTTCGACGGTGGCGCGGTCCTTGAAGAACAGCAGCCGGTCGCGGTTGGCCGGATTGGTGAAGGCCAGCGTCAGCTGCATCTTCCAGTCGGTGGTGCAGCTGGCAGGCAGCCAGCCAATGGTTTTGCCGTAGCTGTCGGGGCCGACTTTCAGCCACTCGGCGTTGTTCGCTTGGGCGCGCTCGTACACATAAAAGCGGCTGAAGACCGGTTGTGCGTCGCCTGCCGCACCGCCCGCCGTCGGGCTGACTTTGCAGCCCGGCGTGGTCAGCACGCGTTGGAACAGGGTCTTTTTACCGGCCTGGATCAGCGGTTTGTCATCGGCCTGGGACAGCGGGCTGATGCACAGCGCCAGTAATGCGGCACCGCTCAGCAGGAATCGACTCAGGGGCGAACGCATCACTTCTGCAACTCCTCGAAGCGCTGCTTGGCTTCGGCGTTGTTCGGGTCCTGGGTGAGGATGGTTTCATACCAGTAGGCGGCGGTGGCGTTGTCCGCGGCCGGGAAACACTCACTGGCCTTCAGGTATTTAGGGTCGTATTCGCGGGCATAGGCGTTGGCGATCAGCGCGTCACCGGCCTGGGCACGGTTGGCGTACAAGCGCTGGGCGACGCCGCAGTGCTTGCCGGCCTTGGCCTGGTTGATGATCTCCAGCAACCTGGCACTGTCGGGTGCCGCCTTGATGCAGGTCTGGACGAAGGTCAACTCGGGCAGGCTGTTCATGCTGTCGAGGGTGCAGGCTTGAGCGTCGGCGCTGGCGAGTACGGCGGCAGTGGCTGCAACCGCAGGGGCCGGGGGACGTTTGTAGAACCAGAACCCTGCGCCCGCCGCCAGCAGCAACACCACAATCAACAGGCCGATCAGGCCTTTGTTGCTTTTCTTCACCGGTGCGGGAGGCGGCGCGTAGGCGGGCTCGGTGAGCACTGACTCCAACTCCACTTCTGGCTCGGCGGTGGACAGGGTCAGTTCAGGCAGCTCCGGGATCTCAGGGCTCTCCGGTGCCGGTGCGCTCGGCGCCGTCAGTTCGGCACCGCCGTAAGTCGAGCGTGTCTGGCCGCCGGCCGTGGACGGCAGCAAGCCGACGCCTGGCCGAACCACGCCTTTGTCGGCGTGGCCTTGGCTCTGTTCGCGCAGTTCGATCTGGAATTGCGAGTTGGCGCCGCCTTCCAGCAGCGGGTCGACCACGCGCGGGCCGACCTGCGTTTCCAAAGCTTCGCCGTTGGCCGTGAGGTTGAAACGCGAGACCTTGAACCAGAATGGATTGTTGCTCCAGACCTTGTGGTCCTGAAGGTAAAAACCGTCCTGGTTGCGCTGAATGGAAAACTCCAGCTGTTCCTCGCCACCCTGCCATTTCTTCACGGTGAGGCGGGCCTGGCCAGGCACATTGGGCTCTAACGCGAGCAGGTCGACACGAATTGGCATTGCTTATCTCGCTGCGAAGGCTGTGAGCACTTGGCCCAGCCGTTCGTTCTGTTCAGGGGTTATTTCACGTCCGGCACCATGGCCGGCATTGTCCTGCGTGATGTAGGCCAGGCCCGAAAGCCAGTCGCCTAGATACCGTTGCGCCTGATTGGACGGTTGCGCCGGCAGTACGGGCACTTGTCCGGGGCCAATGTCGGTGTAGAACGAAAACAAAGGCGCCTTGGCACCGGCGCGGCTGTTCGGACGCTCGCTCACCGGCTTCTGGAGGTAGCCGAACCAGGACACGAAATCGCGCAGCACGCGCTGCACTTCCAGTACCTGGCGTTCGACCAGTTGATCGCGCCGCGCGCCACTTTGTGCACGCTTGAGGACGGCGCGGCTCAGTTGCCCCGGCAAGTCCTGGCGATAGCCGGCGGTGATCAGTTCATCGACCACCGCTTCCAGCAAGGCCTTTTCCAGCCCCAGCAGGTTGAGCAGGCTTTGCCGGGTGGTCAGTTCACGCAGGTGCGCGATCCAGGCCTTGAAGGCCGCTTTGGCAAAACGGTGCTCGTTGCTTTGCAGTTCCGGCGCCGGGGTGGCGGTTTTGCTGCTGACCGGCACGTCTTGGCTCAGGTCGTCACTGAAGTCGAAATCGAAACCGGCGTCGTTGCCGTACAAGCTCTGGCTCGGTGTCGGGGTGGCCGGTTCGTCGTTCACGGCCGGCTCGTCATCGGTTTCGTACACGCCGCTGAGGTACAGGTCGCGCACCTCTTCGCTCGGCATGTCGAGTTGATCGATCAATTCGCCAAGCACCGCCGGGCGACGGCCCAGGCCCGTCAGAATCATTTGCGCCTTGGCTTTCTTGGCGGCTGCGGCGCCGTCGTCGTCAGCGTGGTACCAGGTGCTCAGGCCGTGAGTGGTCAGGCCTTCGAGGCATTCGCTCAATTGCTCGCGGATACGCTGCAATTTGAATTCGATATTGGCCACGCCTTTGAAACTGCCGCTGAAGTGGCTGATGCCACCGTCATCGTTGCGCAGCATTTCTGTCCAGGCGTTGACCGGGTTCTTGATGTGTTTGCACACCAGAGCGTTGCTGGCGAAGCTGGTGCCCAGCGCACTGACACGTTCCTGATAGATGGCATTGAGGCCGGTTTCCGCACCGGTCGCGTCTTGCCCGATGAATGCCGCGTCCATACGCGGTTTGCGCACCAGGTAGGTGTTCTGGAACGGTGTGCCAGCCCAGTCGTTCATCCAGCTCAGGCTGCCGAAGCGCTCCAGCATGGTCAGCTTGACCATGCCGTTCCAGCTCTCGTCGTACTGATCAGGCGTCAGGCTCAGGGAGTTGGTGATGCGCAGGTCGAGCATGGTCAGCGCCCAGATCAGGCCGGTATCGCGCTTGCTGCGAGCGGCCGAGTCGGCGCCCTGGGTTTTTTCGATCCAGCGGGTCAGCACCGGGCCCACGTCGTTGACGTCGCTCTGCTTGGTCGAACTGGTGCAGACCACCAGTGCGTTCATTTCCTGGTTGTCGGTGTAGCGTTCGAACAGGTAGGCGACCTTGCCGCGCAGGATCAGCTGGGAAACGGAGTTGTCCTTGGCGGTCGATTGCGGGTCGTTGGAATCGGCGATCTCGTGCAGTTTCTGGCGCCCGCGATAACCGGGGAAATCCAGCAGGTCGACCTGATTGACGATGTCATCCACTGGCGCTTCGATCAGGCGGAAGGTCATTTCGGCAGTCAGTGCCGCCAGTTGCGCGACCGCGATCGCCTGACTGTTTTGCAGGCGATCGCCAACCAGCGGTCGAACATCGATCGGCAAGTCCAGCGGGCTGCCGAAGCGTTCGAGGATGTCGACGTTCATGATGCTGTCGCGCTGGCTGTAGGTGTCGTTGTCGAAACTCACCAAGGCCTTCAACGGTGCGAACACGGTCTCGGGCAGACCCAGCTTGTGCAGCGCGCCGGCCAGTTGCTGGTACACGCGCGTCAACTCGCTTTGCTCACCCCAGAGGATCGAAAACAGCTCGGCCCGTTCCTGGAAATTCAGGCGTGGCGCCAGTTGCAATGCTTTGGGCCAGTACAGGTGCTCAAGCTTCTTCACCGAGTTGCGGAAGTTGTCGCGCAGGTAATCCCACAGCGACACCAGATCGTCGGCGTTGACGCCCGTTTGCAGCGGGCCGGTTTCGCGGCCTTCGAACGGTTTGAGCACGCGCTGGATGCGTTCTTCATCGATCTCGTAGGAAATCCGCTCAAGGTCGAAATCCTTGAACCAGGCGTTGGCGAGAATCTTCGCCAGTTCGATTTCCTTGAACAGCGTGAGTTCTACCGGGAAGTCATTGTCCTGACTTACCGTCGCCCGACGGCTGAAGCGAGTTACCAGGCCGGTGGCTTCCTTGCCGCCACCCACCGGGTTGATGTGCTTGATGAAGTCCAGGCGATGGCTGCCGAACTCGGTTTCCAGCTTGCCGTTCTGACCGGCGGCGAGGGCCGAAATCAGGTAGGACTTGCCGGCCTGGGACAAGCCGAAAAAGCCAATGGTCATCGGCGTGCAGGCCACGCGACCGAGGCTTTGGGCCAGGTTGCGGGCGCGGTGCAGGCGGATGTTCAGGTTGTCGGCTTCGCTGTCCAGGCGCGGCGCATTGCCACGCGTCTGGCCAATCCAGTCCAGCGCCTGACCGGCGCCTTCATAAACAGCGGCCCAATTGGCAGAGAGCTGAGTTTGATCGGGGGTCAGGTCATTCATTTGCGTTTCACACTTCCACTGTCGAGCCAGTACTTGGTCTCGCTCAGGCCGGCGTCGAGCATGGTGTTGAGTTCCAGCTCGAGGTCGCTGCGCGGGTTGAAGTTGACGTTGTTACTGTTGGATTCGATATCGCGAACCGAGAGGCGGTCGCTGACCAGATCTTGCTTGCGCGTGTATTTGTCCGCCGGTTTGACCTCGAACCGCACCTTGAGCAGCGGCGCGCTGCCGTCTTCACCGATTGCCCGGGAAAACTTCTCCCGACCCGCCTTGGTGAACCGCAAGGTATACAACGGCGAAGCGGCCCAGCGGTCAGCGGCCAACTGGCGGAAACCGAGGCGCAGATCGCCGCGCATTTCCAGCTGTGGCGTGTCCGCGGCGTCGCCAACGCCAATTTCCGGCAGCTTGATTTTGTAGTCTTCGGACTGGATGTCGCGGTACAGCACGTCGGCATCCTTGATCACGTTGTTCAGGTCGATGACGCCGATGTGCTTGACCGTCGAATACGGCTTGAGCGCCGATGCCCGGAAGTAGAAATTCGGCACGCTGTGGTTGGCGCACAACAGGCAGAGCATGGCGCCGACCGAGGCGGTGCTTTTCGGGTCGTCGATCCGGCCGTTCCTGTGAAACGGATACCAGCCGCCGGTGCGGTAGTTTTGCAGCGCCAGAATACGCCCCGGTGGCAGTGGCAACACCTTGCGAATGAACGCCTGGATGCCGGGAAGGCGCGAAGGGCGGCCGGTCAGCAGCAAGACATCACACGGGTAATGCGCGACCACTTCACACAGCGCACCAAGGATCTTGGTGATGTTGATCTGGTCGTTGAGGAACGCGGCATGCAGCTTTTGCAGGTCGAAGCTGATCGGCGCGGCATACAGGTCGAAACCGCTCTGAGCGCCGACATCGCGACGCACGGCGACATTGACGTAGTCGAGCACGGTCTGGCTGATTGCGTTGTCACCGAGCAGTTGGCGGTAGCTTTGCGGGATGACTTCTTGCGGAACCTGCGGATCGTAATGCTCGTACGCCTTGAGTAGCGCCAGGCCCAGCGGGGCGAACACCTGGAGGTTCAATTGCTGACGCAGGATCATGTCCTGGGCACTGACCGATTCATCGCCACACAGCCGTGACATCAGTGAGTTCGGGGCTTTCACGCCGGCGTTCTGCAAGGCTTTTTCGAAACTCGGCAGGATGAAGTCCTGAATCACGTCCAGCAGGATGTCGTCGCCGGCCACCTTGAAACCATCGCGAAAACGCTGTTCGGGCACGATGTGCACGTTGCTGCCGCTGCCGGTATTGCCCGCGCGGTCGAGGCGATAGTCGGTGATCACCAGGTCGGTGGTGCCACCGCCAATGTCGATGGTCGCGAGGGTGATGCGTTGGCGGTCGGCTTTGTCCGGCCGGGCGATGGTGTCAAAAAACTCTTCCGGGTGACCGGCGAAGTTCTCGTTGACCTCGGTGTACAGGTACACCAACTGGCCGCAGGACGCTTCGTCCCATTCCACACGGATACTCGGGATCGGCGTGCGCGGGCTGACGGCCTGTTCCTGATGTGGATCTTCCTCGCCGGCATGCCAGCCGAGGCTTTTCCACACCAGGCCGATGGCTTGCAGCATGCGTTCGTTGAGGATGCTGCGCTCGGCCTGCGGCATGCCCGGCGGCACGGTCAGGGTAATGCTGTTGAGCTGGCGCGGCACGCGGGTGTGACCCTGGCGGGAGCGCTGGGCCGGGCTGTTGATTTGCGACAGCGCCTGGGCCAGCACTTCGGCGAGCATGAAGGTCATTAGCGAGCTGCGTGAATAACGCGGCATGAACACCGGCAGACGATCGTCTTCTTCGAGGCTGTATAGCGCCTCGCCGGTTTCGTTGATCAGGTGCGAGAACGGCGCGGCGGTGGCATACGGCTCGTTATCAGTCTTGATGTACGAGCAGTTGAAACGCCAGCCGTGGCCATAGGCGTTTTCGTCCCACAGATAGCGTTTCGGGCTGGACAGGCCAGTGGAGCCTTCGGTGCCGCGACGACGACTGGCCAGACGACTGGCCTCATTGCCGACGCGGGCAATCGTCGCCCACTGGAACGCATCGTGACGACCGCTCTTGACCGAGCAGTGGTCCTTGCCGAAGTACGCCTGGGAGAACTCCACGCGGCTTTCAAACGGCAGGTTATAGGTGTGTTCGGGGGTGATCAGGTCGCGCAGTTCCAGCACGTAGTTCTGCTTCAGCCCGGAGCCGGCCTGACCGTGGTTTTCGATCAGGATGCCGCAAGTGCGCGAGTTGCCGACGTCCAGCACCAGGTCCACCGGAATCGGTTTGACCAGGCCATTGCTGTCGTTGGCGACCACTTTCAGCTCGGGGATTTCAACTTTCGCCCGGGCTTTCGACTGCTGGGCGGCTGACGGTTTGCTCAACAGGCTGAGCAAGTTGAGGTAGTGCGCCAGGTGATGGTTGGCGCGGATGTCGATGTCCAGCTCTGCGCGCGAACGGTGGGCATTGCCCTCATTGAACACTTCCAGCAACCACTCGTTGACCCACGGCTGCGCCAGAAACCAGCGGGTTTCGCTAGCCTTGGTCGCCAGTTTGAAAGACACGCCGGAGCTGATGTCTTCTTCGTTTGGCGCCAGATATGCAGTGCCGTCACGCTTGGGCATCACACGGCTGTCGAACGCCATCGTCAGGCGGTGGGTGTTACCGTCGATGTCGGGAGTCGCCAGTTTCACCAGGCGCATGCGCGACCAGTTGGTCGGACCCTCGTCGAAGCGATGCGGCGGCATGAAGCGGAAAAACGGGGTCGGCAGCCAGATGCCGTCGAGCAAATCGAGGCTGCTTTTCATGTCGACGCTGAACGCAGGTTTGGCTTTTTCGACCTTTTCCGGTTCGGGCTCGTAGAAAAAGAAGTCTTTCTCTTCGTTGTACGCCAAGCGGCAGATCAGCCCGCTGATCATCGGTGCGAACTCGCCCGCCGGCTCCTTGCGGGGATCCAGGCGCAGGGCGAAATCCATGAACTGGATGCCGGTGTCGCTGACCAGCGTGACGGTGTCTTCGAATTGAGTGACTTCAGGCAACATGTCGGGTTATTCCGTTTTTATTCGGCCACTTGCCGCATGGACATGGGGAATTGTTCTTTTCCGTAACCGCCGGTGCAGTCCGCGACGGTGGTCGCCCCTTTGCGGCAGTTGACCTTGGGCATGTCGTAAGTGCTGCCATCGCCGCAAACGGCCTGGCCCTGGCTGTCGATGGCCAGGCTGCCACCCTTCATAGTAGCGCTCACCGGCCCGCTACATTTCGAGCCGTCGGCCTGGTGCACGGTGACTTGGCCCTTACCGTCCTTGAGCTGGTATTCCAGACGCAGCGGCTTGCCGGTCCGGCGGTCCTGTATCCCGGCGCCTGCGCTGTACTGACCATCGAGAAACCTGGCGGCACCGTCGGCGGCGTCTGGCGGGATGCTCAGGGGAGGGCCGGGTTTTGTGGCGGCGGATTTTTCTGCTTCGGGCGATGTGACATCCGGCGGCGCGGTTTTGTTTTCGGGGGGTGTGGTTTTGTTTTCGGCTGCCGGGTCTTTGGCCGGGTCTTTGGTCAAGTCGGCGGGTGCTGCGTCAGCCTCGTTGCCTTCGACTGCCGGCGCCTCCACGTCATGGGTTCCGGTCACGGCGGTACCGGTGCCGGTTGCAGTGCTGGAGCCTACAACGGTGCCTGTCACCGGGACGCCATTCAGCGTCGTGACATTGCCGGTCACTGGCGGCTCTTCCAGCTGTTTTTCCACCGGCACGAGGCCCTCGGGCAGCAGGTCTACCGCCACCAATGGAATCGGGACGCAACCGCGCAGGCCAAGCAACAGCCACAAAAGCAGCAGCAGGAGCGGCAGCAGCAACAGCCACCACCAGCGACGCCACCACGGACGAGCCACCACGGGCACGGCGGGCGCAACAACAGGCGCTTCGACCACGGGTGGCAGCGGCGCAACCTGATAGAGGCAGTGCAGGGGATCGCGATTGAGGTCGGTACCTGCGTGCTCGAAACCCCAAAAGGTCAGCACCGGTTTGCCTTGCACCAGGTACACGAAGTTTTCGTCAGGGATATGAATGACGCGCTTGAGCAACTTACCGAACACGGCTTTGTCGCCTTGCTGCTGTTCGCCGGAATCAGTACCCAGGAAACGCTGGCTCAATTCTTCGAGCGCGGTCTTCAGGGCTTCAAGCTGGCGGCGGGCAGGGGCGCGTTCTTCTTCGGTCGCGCTGCTCCACGGAATCACATCGCCGTCGAGGGCGCTGTACCAATCGATCTGGTTGCCGAGTTCATCGCTCTGAGGGATGGCCAGATGATCGACCAAATCGGGGTTCTTGCGGCGAATGGCTTCGCGCAATTGCAGGGCTGCCCGGTAGACCGGTTGACCTGTTTCGCCGAGTGCAGTGAATGACCCGCTCTTACCGCTGCGTAATAGTGCCCCGCGCATTCAAACTCCATACGATCCGTTGCGCAAAAATGACAGACAAATGTGTCTGTACTTGCTCCTGCATTTAGCGGGCGACCTTAATATCATCATGATATCACCGCCAAACTGCCGGAGGTTCAAACCTTATGAGACTAACGTAAGCATGCGGAGGTTGCATAAGGTCAATTTTAATTGGCTTGGGAAGGCTGGGGCGTAAGCTTTTTAAGCTTGCTGAATCGTTTCATCAGCGCTATAAAAAATGCACAACTCCAAGAAAGGCTTCCCCCATGACCTCGCTCAAACTCCTCGTTGTCCTTGGCGCGCTGTCCGCCTCCCACGCCATGGCCTGGGATTACGTCCTGCTCGACAGCGACAAAGCCGCGCAAAACTGGCAGATCACCAGCCAGCAACTCGGCATAAAAACCGACCAACCCTTCAGCGTCACCCTGCGCACCTTGCACGGCGGTCGGCAGGAGGGCGTCAGCATCGTCGACATCGATAACGGCACGATGAAACTCTCGGTAGTGCCGACTCGCGGCATGAACGTCTTGCAGGCCTCGGTCGGCAATGTGCGCATGGGCTGGGATTCGCCGGTCAAGGAAGTGGTCAATCCGTCCTTCATCGAACTCAATGGCCGCGGTGGTCTGGGCTGGCTGGAAGGTTTCAATGAGCTGGTCACCCGCTGCGGCTACGAATGGGTCGGCCACCCGGGCGTCGACAACGGTGAACTGCTGACTCTGCATGGCCGCGCCGCCAACATCCCCGCCAGCAAAGTCACCCTGCACATCGATGAAAAACCACCGTACGCCATCACCCTGCGCGGCGAACTGAAAGAGCAGGCGTTCAAGAAGGTCGACTTCTCCGTTGCGACCGAACTGGTCACCGAACCCGGCAGCGTAGTGTTCGCCCTCAACGACACCCTGACCAACAACGGCGACTATCCGAAGGAATACCAGGCGCTGTATCACAGTAACTTCAGCACCCCGTTCCTGGAGCAGGGCGCCCGTTTCGCCGCGCCGGTGAAACAGGTGTCGCCGTTCAACGACAAGGCCAAGGGCGATCTGCCCGACTGGCAAACCTACCGCGCACCGACCAAGGACTACGACGAGACGGTTTACAACGTGGTGCCGTATGCCGATGCCAAGGGCGATACATTGACCGTTCTGCATAACAAGGCCGGCAGCCTGGGTGTCTCGGTCGGCTTCAACACTCAGACACTGCCCGTGTTCTCCCTGTGGAAAAACACCGATACCCGAGGCCAGGGCTATGTCACGGGGCTGGAACCGGGAACAAGTTTTTCCTACAACCGCCGTTATCAGCGGCCACTGAGCCTGGTACCGACAATTGGGCCGAAGGAACACAAGCAGTTCCGCATCAGCTACAGCTTGTTGGCGGATAAGGCGGCTGTGGATAAGGCCTTGAAGCAGGTGAGCGAGATTCAGGGTGGGCGGGAGACTGAGGTGCGGCAGACGCCGTTGGTTGACCTCACCAAGGGGTGACGCTGACTAGAGTGTTGTCGGCCGATATTGCAGTGCCTCGGCCAAATGTTCGCGTCTGATCCCGTCGGCTTGTTCAAGGTCCGCCAGCGTGCGTGCGACCTTGAGCAGTCGATGGGCTGCTCGCAACGACAGAGTTAAACGCTCGCAGGCGGATTCCAGCCAGTTTTCATCGGCTGTGGATAACTTACAGTGCCGGCGTAGGCCTGGCAGGTCGAGGAAGGCATTCGCGCAACCTTGGCGTTTGTGTTGCCGCTCTCTTGCATCGGCAACCAGCTCGGCGGCGGTGGCTGTATCGTCGCTGGGCTTTAACGCAGGATTCAGCGCCGTGGCTTCGCGTGCAACCGTCAGGTGCAGATCGATGCGGTCCAGCAGCGGCCCCGACAGCTTGTTGCGATAGCGTTGAACCATGTCTGGCGTACAGGAGCAGCGGCCGCTCGGTTCGCCGAGATATCCACAGGGGCAAGGATTCATCGCTGCGACCAGTTGAAAGCGCGCCGGGAAGCGTACGCGGTCCTTGGCGCGGGAAATCACGATGTGGCCGGATTCCAGTGGCTCTCTCAACACCTCCAATACCTTGCGATCAAATTCCGGGAGCTCATCGAGGAACAGTACACCGTGGTGGGCGAGGGTGATTTCGCCCGGTTGTGGTTTCGAGCCGCCACCCACCAGTGCCGGGCCGGAGGCAGAGTGATGTGGCTGGCGAAACGGCCGCTGCGGCCAGTGGCTCAACGGCGAACAACTGACGACCGACTGAATCGCCGCCACTTCCAGCGCTTCGTTTTCGGCCAGCGGCGGCAGCAATCCCGGCAAGCGGCTCGCCAACAGGGTTTTCCCCGTTCCCGGCGGCCCGCTGAACAACAGGTTGTGAGCACCAGCGGCAGCGATCAGCAGCGCACGCTTGGCCGCGAGTTGCCCCTGCACTTCATTCAAGTCGGGGTAGGGTTTACTGGCGTAGAGCAGGCCATTGGAGACATAAGGCTCAATCGGCGTATGCCCATTGAAATGCGCGACGGCCTCAAGCAGATGGTCCACGGCAATCACTTTCAGTCCAGAGGCAAGGCACGCTTCCTCGGCGTTCGCTCGCGGCACCATCAACCAGCGCCCGGCCTTGCGCGCCGCCAGCGCCGCTGGCAAAACCCCTCGAACCGCCCGCACGGCACCTGATAGCGCCAACTCCCCAAGGCATTCCGCATCATCGAGCGTCAACGTCGGCACCTGCACACTGGCTGAGAGAATTCCCAGGGCAATCGCCAGATCGAACCGCCCGCCATCCTTGGGTAAATCCGCCGGCGCCAGATTCAACGTGATCCGCCGCGCCGGAAATTGCAGCCCCGAATTGATGATCGCACTGCGCACCCGATCCTTGCTTTCCTTCACCGCCGTTTCAGGCAGCCCGACCATGGTCAGCGATGGCAAACCATTGGCCAGGTGGACCTCGACGGTAACAGCAGGCGCATCCACGCCAATCTGGGCGCGGCTGTGGACGATGGAGAGGGACATGGTCGTTCCTTGAGATGACGGGGGCCGCTTCCTGCGGGTTTTTGAAGGGTAGTCGGGGGAGGAGAATCTGGTGGGGTGGGTGAGGGGGCAAACTTTCGCTGGATGTTGCGGGTATGAAACAGGGAAGTTGTGAGGCGCCAAAAAAACACTATTCAGGCGTTTTTTGCAGGATTGGTTCCGGTTCTTCAGGCTTTTAATACAATGAGAATTGCCGCTTGTTTTTGTAGGACGGGACTGGATTTCGAAGGCTTTCTGAAGGGCGCAGGTAGTCCGATTCCTAAAGCTTTGAAAGGGAGGCCAATACTCAGAATGGTGCGTTTGCATTTGTGAACTCAGCTAATACACTCAAGTTTAATGCATAACGTTAAGCTTTAAATTATGATCGTTAGCTTTAAGTGTTCTGAAACCGAGTACCTGTTTCGCAACGGTAAGACCCGTATGTGGTCAGCCATTCTGGGTGTTGTGGAACGAAAGCTGACGATGCTGGATGGGGCTGCCGTATTGATGGACCTTCGATCACCACCGGGCAATCGACTGGAGGCGCTGGAAGGTAATCGAAAAGGTCAGCACAGCATTCGCATCAACGCTCAATGGCGAATTTGCTTTGCTTGGGGTCTTAACGGACCAGAGAATGTCGAAATCGTCGATTATCACTGAGGTGAGTAATGACTAAGAATGGTATGCGCCCGGTACATCCTGGCGAGATCCTCAAAGAGGAGTACCTGGAACCTCTGAGCCTGACGGCCACCGCTCTGGCCAGAGCGTTGAACGTGTCGACACCTACGGTGAACGATATTGTGCTCCAGCGTCGGGGGGTCAGTGCTGATATGGCGCTAAGGCTATCCATCTGTCTGGATACGACCCCGGAGTTTTGGCTGAATCTGCAATCGACTTATGATTTGCGCAAAGCTGAAATAGAACGAGGCGCAGCGATCCGGGATCAGGTTGAGCGGCTTGCGCACTGCGCCTGATTGTTTCTTCAGATTGATTGAACCCCACGCCAAGCACGTGGGGGTTTTTTTGCTCTTCAGAATGTCTGGAGCATCCTTGAAGCTCTTTTCCACCAAGGCTGATTTACCGCATTTTGTGGCTGCTCGCCGCTTGGCAACAGCTGCGGCACATCCAGCAACCGTATCCACGGCTGATTATTCCAGTGCAACAAACTCAACGACATTTCCGGCCAGTTGAGCAGGCTCAGTTGTGGACGTTCGGTTGTGCTGGGGTGGTGGGCGTCTCGCAGGGCGGGGACGACTTCGTGGGTGAGCCATTCACGCAAGGCTCGGTATTCGGGGCAGTAGTGGTAGACCAGTAATGCGTAGACGCCGGATTCGCTGATCAGCAGGGTGTTTTCGATGTTGCCGTGGATGAGGGTTTTGGCGATTTGGTATTGGTCGGGATCGAGTTTTCGGAGTTGGCGGTCGTTGAGGTAGATGCGTAGTAGGCGGCCCAAGTCCCGGGCGCAGAACCAGGGTTGGTTTTGCAGGAGCAGGGCGTGGAGGTGGAGTTTGTGGCGGGTGAAGACGTGGGGGATTAGATAGTTTTCGTCCATGCGCAGTTCTCGGGATCAAATGAAGAAAACTGCCTCTGATCGTCGCCAAACAAAAAGGGTGGCAGCTATACGCGGGTTGGCGAACCGGTGCATCCCGAAACCGGCAGACCCGAAGGTCTCCCGCGCACAGCCGCCATAACTCGAGATTGGGATAATTCCCTCGTTCGAATGTGGTCGCGGTGTGTCGGGATTTTCCAGGTCGCCAAACCCAGTGCTGAACATTCAGCTGGGGATGAGCTTAGAGATTGGATACTCGACGACACAATCGGACGGCGGTGTGATTTTTGTAGGACGTTGCCGGGATTTTTGCGGGGCTTGGGATCTAAAGATCGCAGCCTGCGGCAGCTCCTACAAGTGAAGCTGAAGGTCGTGCCGACCTTCATTCGCGGGCAAGCCCGCTCCCACAGGGGCCGTGGTGTTATTCGGCTGGCGGGTTCAGTTTCGCTTCCAGCTCGGCGACTTTCGCTTCGAGGCTTTCGAGGCGGGCGCGGGTGCGTGCGAGTACGACCATCTGACTGTCGAATTCTTCGCGACTCACCAGGTCCAGTTTGCTGAAGGCGCTTTGCAGCAACATCTTGAACTGGCTTTCGATTTCAGCTTTCGGCAGAGGCGTGTCACCGCTGAAGAGGCGGGAAGCGGTGCCGGTCAGGGCGTCGAGGAAGTCTTTTGGCGCGAGCATGGTCAATGTCCTGGAAACAATGACGGGCAGTGTATCACGCAGTGTCTATAGTCATTTGCGCGGGCAAGGGGTGCACGCTTTTCGCGCATTGGGACAGGCGGCGTTGCACCGTTGTTGTGCGTAACGTGCCGGGTGTTGTCGCGAAGTATCCACCATCCGCCGGTAATGGCTTGAAAACAGTCAGTTTTGTGGAGATGGCAAGCTTTCTGCTTAGATGCTGGTGACCCATGCACTGATGCAGTCGCTGTGACGAATGCAGTGCGCCAAACGGAACGCGGGGAGTGTTTCGCGAGGAGCGGTTAGCTGGCGTCGGACGGGCAGGTAAGGCCGACGATGCGTTACAAAGCCAGGCACTGCGCTTAGACTTGAGACGGGTTTGTTTTCCTGGGGCAAGTCCACCAATTCGGGAGAGAGTTTTCATGAAGCTAGTCACTGCCATCATCAAGCCGTTCAAGCTGGACGACGTACGCGAGTCGCTGTCCGAGATCGGCGTGCAGGGCATTACCGTCACTGAAGTCAAAGGCTTTGGTCGGCAGAAGGGTCACACCGAGCTGTATCGCGGCGCGGAATACGTGGTCGATTTCCTGCCCAAGGTGAAGATCGACGTCGCCATCGACGACAAGGATCTGGACCGGGTAATCGAGGCCATCACCAAGGCTGCCAACACCGGCAAGATCGGTGACGGCAAGATCTTCGTGGTCAATCTGGAACAGGCGATTCGCATCCGTACCGGCGAAACCGATACCGACGCAATTTAAGCCGCCACAAACCCAACGCCCCAGGAGAAAACAATATGACTCTGCGTAAATTCGCAGGGCTAGGAGCCCTGTTGTCCATCGTAATGCCCAGCCTTGCTTTGGCGGCAGACGAAGTGGCGGCCCCGGTCCTCAACTCCGGCGACACCGCCTGGATGATGACCTCTACAGCCCTGGTGCTGTTCATGACCATTCCCGGCCTTGCGCTGTTCTACGGCGGCATGGTTCGGTCGAAAAACATTCTTTCCGTGATGATGCAGTGCTTCGCCATTACCGGTCTGATCAGTGTCCTGTGGGTCATTTATGGCTACAGCATTGCGTTCGACACGACGGGCATGGAGCAGGGCGTCGTCAACTTCAACTCGTTCATCGGCGGCATGGGCAAGGCATTCCTCGCCGGCATCACGCCAGCCAGCCTGACCGGGCCTGCGGCGCTGTTTCCTGAGGCGGTGTTCGTCACCTTCCAGATGACTTTCGCCATCATCACCCCGGCGTTGATCGTCGGCGCCTTCGCCGAGCGGATGAAGTTCTCCGCAATGCTGGTGTTCATGGGCGTGTGGTTCACCCTGGTTTACGCGCCGATTGCGCACATGGTCTGGTCCGGTAACGGCGGCCTGTTGTGGGACTGGGGCGTTCTGGACTTCGCCGGCGGCACCGTGGTGCACATCAACGCCGGTGTGGCCGGTCTGGTTGCCTGCCTGGTGCTGGGCAAGCGCAAAGGCTTCCCGACTACGCCGATGGCGCCGCACAACCTCGGTTACACCTTGATGGGCGCGGCCATGCTGTGGGTCGGCTGGTTCGGTTTCAACGCCGGCTCCGCCGCTGCGGCCAACGGCACCGCCGGTATGGCCATGCTGGTGACGCAAATCGCTACCGCCGCTGCGGCACTGGGCTGGATGTTTGCCGAGTGGATCACCCACGGCAAACCTAGCGCACTGGGTATCGCTTCGGGCGTGGTTGCCGGTCTGGTGGCAATCACCCCGGCTGCCGGCACCGTTGGCCCGATGGGCGCGCTGGTAATCGGTCTGGCGGCAGGCGTGGTGTGCTTCTTCTGCGCCACCACCCTGAAGCGCAAGCTCGGCTATGACGACTCCCTGGACGCCTTCGGCGTGCACGGTATCGGCGGTATCCTCGGCGCAATCCTGACCGGTGTGTTCGCCGCACCGTCCCTGGGTGGCTTCGGCACCGTGACCGATATCGCCGCTCAAGTGTGGATTCAGTGCAAAGGCGTGGGCTTCACGGTGATCTACACCGCGATCGCCACATTCATCATCCTCAAGGTGCTGGATGCGGTCATGGGCCTGCGCATCAACGAAGAAGAAGAAGCGGTCGGCATCGATCTGGCGCTTCACAACGAACGCGGCTACAACTTGTAAGTACGCGTGTAAAAAACTTGCCCGGCTTGCCGGGCATTTTTTTGTCTGAAATTTGTCATTGAAGAGCGCGCTGAAAGGTTTTTTCCTACAGGTTTTGCGATGTTTGCGTCGGGTGTTTTTGTGCAGCCGAAGTCTTACAGGAATGAAGGAATATTAGGGCCTTTGTTTTTTCCCAGAGCGCGCTAGAATGCGCCCCGAACGTGCGGAGAACTGTATGTGGCAACAGACTCTGATTACCTTGCGGGCGAGGCCCCGGGGCTTTCATCTGGTAACGGACGAGTTACTCGCCGGCCTGCCTGAACTCAAGGCGTGTCGGGTCGGTCTGTTGCATTTGTGGCTGCAGCATACCTCGGCGTCGTTGACCATCAACGAGAACGCCGATCCGGCGGTACGTCGCGACTTCGAACGGTTTTTCAATCGTCTGATCCCACAAGGAACAGACGGCTATGAGCACAACGACGAAGGCCTGGACGACCTCCCGGCGCACTTCAAGGCCAGTGTACTTGGCTGTCAGCTCAGTTTGCCGATTTCGGCAGGCCGGCTGGCGTTGGGGACCTGGCAAGGCGTTTACCTGGGCGAGCACCGTGATCATGGCGGTGCCCGTAAAGTCCTCGCCACCGTGCACGGTGAAGAGGCATAACCGCTGGTCAGCGGCGGCTATTGATTTTTTTCCGGCAGCCTTCGACAGAGGGCAAAGCTGGGCTATAACTAATCTGCTTTTCGCAAGTCATGAGGTAGAACATGAGCGACGATGATCTGGAAAACGACGACCTCGAAGTAGGCGACGACGACGAAACCGAAGAAGGTCTGGAAGCAGCGGCGGAAGACGTCGCTGAAGACGACGGTGGTGATGCGCCGGTTCCGACCGCCAAAGGCAAGGCCAAGGCAGCGGTATCGGTCGATGAGCTGCCGAGTGTCGAAGCCAAGAACAAGGAACGCGACGCCCTGGCCAAGGCCATGGAAGAGTTCCTGGCCCGTGGTGGCAAGGTGCAGGAAGTGGAGGCCAATGTGGTCGCAGATCCTCCCAAGAAGCCTGACAACAAGTATGGCAGCCGGCCTATCTGAGCCTGCTACCCGCTTGCTGAAAAAGCCCGCCGTCGCTGCGGGCTTTTTCATGCCTGAAACAAAACTCTTGAGTTCGACACAACCCCATGTGGGAGCGGGCTTGCTCGCGAAGGGGTCGTATCAGTCAGCATGGATGTCGATTGGCGCACCGCTTTCGCGAGCAAGCCCGCTCCCACAGGGTATGTGCAGGATCTCAGGATCAGCGTTGGGTGTTCCACCGCGCCAACAACGCTGGCAACTCGGTCAGGCTGCGAATCTCGGCATCCGGCAGGCGTTCGGCTTCCCAGGTCTTGCCCGAGGGGTTGAACCAGATCGCACGCAATCCCGCTTGCTGCGCCCCGGCAATGTCATCACCTGGATGATCGCCGATGTGCACCGCGGTTTCAGCGGTTGCACCACCGCGTTGCAAGGCCTCATGAAACAGTCGCGCATCGGGTTTGGCGATGCCGATGTCTTCGGCGCACAACGCAAATTTGAAGTAGTCCGCCAGCCCCAGCCGACGCACATCGGCATTGCCGTTGGTGACTACGCCGAGGGCGTAATGGTTGGCGAGGATTTCCAGGGTCGGTTCAACCTCCGGAAACACATCGATCTGATGGCGAGCGTGCAGAAACACCTCAAAACTCTTGTCCGCCAGGTCCGACGCCTCGTCATGCCCGTAACCGGACTCTTCCAGCGCATGGAACAGCACCCGCCGACGCAGCGCGCTGATGCGGTGCTTGAGGCTTGGCTCGTTGCTCAATACTCGCTCGCGAATAGCCCAAAGATGCTCCACCGGCACTGCCCCCAGGTTGGGTGCGTGCTCGGTCAGCCATTCACGCAAAACGGCTTCGGCGCTGACGATGACCGGGGCGGTGTCCCACAGGGTGTCGTCGAGGTCGAAGGTGATCAACTGAATACTCATGAATCGTCGCCTTTCATGCGTTTGGCCCGTGGGTGGGCGCTGTCGTATACCGCTGCCAGATGCTGGAAGTCCAGGTGGGTGTAGATCTGCGTGGTCTTGATGTCCGAGTGGCCGAGCAGCTCCTGCACCGCGCGCAGGTCCTGGGAGGACTCCAGCAAGTGGCTGGCGAAGGAGTGCCGCAGCATGTGCGGGTGCAGGTTTTGCCCCAGTTCGCGCTCGCCGGCCGCCTTGACCCGCACCTGGATCGCCCGTGGACCGAGGCGCCGGCCTTGCTGGCTGACAAACACCGCATCGTCCGCCGGGTTGGCCATGGCTCGCAGGGGCAGCCACTGTTCCAGTGCCTCGCGGGCCTTTTTGCCTACCGGCAGCAGGCGGGTCTTGCTGCCTTTGCCGAGCACCTGGACCATGCCGTCTGCCAGGTCGAGTTGATCGAGATTGAGCCCCGTCAGCTCCGAAAGCCGCAGCCCGGAGGAGTAGAACAACTCCAGGATCGCTTGGTCCCGACGCGCCAGAAAGTCATCTTCAACCCCGCCTTCAAGCAGTTGCAGGGCGCGGTCGGTGTCGAGGGTTTTCGGCAGGCGGCGTTCGCCTTTGGGCGGTGCCAGGCCATTGGCCGGATCGTGGTCGCACAGGCCTTCGCGGTTCAGGTAGTGATAAAGCCCGCGAACGGCCGACAGCAATCGCGCCAGGCTGCGCGATGATTGACCCTGGGCGTGCAGGCGGGCAATCAGGCTGCGCAGGCGCTGGATGTCCAGCGCTGCCCAGCTGCCGATGTTCTGTTTGACGCACCAGCCCAGCACTTTATCGAGGTCGCGGCGATAGGCCGACAGCGTGTGCGGCGACACCTGCCGCTCACTGCGCAGGTGTTCGCAGTAAGCGTCCAGTTGCCGTTCCATGTTCAGCGTACCGAGCGCAGGGAGTTGTTGACCCGTGGCAGCACGCGACCCATGACTTCAGCGATGTAGCTCAGGAACAGGGTGCCCACCGAACTTTTGTAGTGCTGCGGATCGCGGCTGGCGATGGCCAGGATGCCGTGGATGCCCTGGTGGCTGATGGCAACGACCGCGGTGGAGCCGATCTGCTTGCGTTGTTCTTCGCCGAACAGGAAGTCCAGCTCATGTTCGCGCAGGCTGCCGCTGACGCTTTTTTCTTCCGAGAGCAAGCCGCCGATGGCCACTTGTGCTTCGGCGTGAGTGGCCCAGCGGCCGACCGGCATGGCGTTGTCACCAAGCAGGATGAGGCTGACGAAGGGCACCTGGAATTCCTGGCGCAGGCTGTCTTCGACGCACATCACCACGTCTTCCAGGCTGGCGGCATCCATCAGCGCCAGGATCAGTCGACGGGTCTTGTCGAAGAGACGATCGTTGTCGCGGGCCACGTCCATCAGGTGCGAGAGGCGATGACGTAGTTCGATGTTGCGGTCGCGCAGGATGGTCATCTGACGCTCCACCAGCGACACGGTATCGCCGCGCCGATGGGGGATGCGCAGGGACGGGAGCAGTTCTTCGTGCTCGACGAAGAAGTCCGGATGAGCCTCCAGGTACGCGGCTACAGCCGCCGCCTCCAGGCTTTCGGACGGTGATTCGTCAGCTTGTCGTGCGGGTACCTGGGGCTTGTCGGTCATGGGTTTCGCTCACTCAAAGACGCACTTGTCCTTCATATACGCGCACTGCCGGGCCGGTCATCATCACCGGTTGGCCAGGGCCTGCCCATTCGATGGACAGGCGCCCGCCAGGCAGGTCGATCAATAGCGGCGAATCCATCCACCCCTGGCTGATCGCAGCCACTGCGGCAGCACAGGCGCCGGTTCCGCAAGCCTGGGTTTCCCCGGCACCGCGTTCCCAGACGCGCAACTGCGCGCGGCTCCGGTCGATGACCTGGAGAAAGCCGACATTGACCCGTGCCGGGAAGCGCGGGTGATGTTCGATTTTCGGGCCCAGTTCATGCACCGGTGCGTTGTTGATGTCGCTGACCCGTACCACCGCATGGGGATTGCCCATGGACACGGCAGCCAGATCGACCGGGGTGCCGTCGACGTCGACCTGATAACTCTTGGCCTGCTCCGGCGCCTGGAACGGAATATCCGCTGGCACCAGGCGCGGGGCTCCCATGTTGACGCTGATCTGGCCGTCGTTACGCACGTCCAGCTCAATGATGCCGCTTTTGGTTTCGACGCGAATCACACGTTTTGCGGTCAGGCGCTTGTCGAGCACAAAACGGGCGAAGCAGCGCGCACCGTTGCCGCATTGTTCCACTTCGGAACCGTCGGAGTTGAAGATCCGATAGCGGAAGTCCACGTCCGGGTTGCTCGGCGCCTCGACGATCAGCAACTGGTCGAAACCGATGCCGGTGTGCCGGTCGCCCCATTGCTTGGCATGCTTGGGCAGAATGTGCGCGTGCTGGCTGACCAGGTCGAGGACCATGAAGTCGTTGCCCAGGCCGTGCATCTTGGTAAAACGCAGCAGCATGGTTTTACTCCGGCAGCAGGCTTTCGCCAGCAAACAACTCGGCTACCGTCTCACGGCGACGCACTTCGAATGCCTGATCACCGTCCACCAGCACTTCAGCGGTACGACCGCGGGTGTTGTAGTTGGAACTCATGACAAACCCGTAGGCACCGGCCGAATGCACGGCCAGCAGGTCGCCTTCTTCCAGGGCCAGCTGACGATCCTTGGCCAGGAAGTCACCGGTCTCGCAGATCGGGCCGACGATGTCGTAGGCGCGGGCAGCGGTAGTGCGTGGGCGCACAGCCGTGACGTCCATCCAGGCTTGATACAGCGCCGGGCGGATCAGGTCGTTCATGGCCGCGTCGACGATGGCGAAGTCTTTGTGCTCGGTGTGCTTGAGGTATTCGACCTGGGTCAGCAATACACCGGCGTTGGCCACGATGAAGCGACCCGGCTCAAACACCAGCGCCAGGTCACGACCGTCGAGACGCTCGCGTACGGCCTTGATGTAGTCGGCGGCCAATGGCGGCTCTTCGTCGCGATAACGCACACCCAGGCCGCCACCGAGATCGATGTGGCGCAGGTAGATGCCGCAATCGCCGAGGCGGTCGACCAGGCCCAGCAGGCGGTCGAGGGCGTCGATGAACGGCGGCAGGGTGGTCAGTTGCGAGCCGATGTGGCAATCGACGCCGACCACTTCCAGGTTCGGCAGCTGCGCGGCACGCACGTACACGTCTTCGGCGTCGGCGATGGCGATGCCGAACTTGTTCTCTTTGAGACCGGTGGAAATGTACGGGTGGGTGCCAGCATCGACGTCCGGGTTGACGCGCAGCGAAATCGGCGCGCGAACGCCCAGTTCGGCGGCGACCACCTGCAGGCGTTCCAGCTCGTCGGTGGATTCGACGTTGAAGCAGTGCACGCCGACTTCCAGGGCGCGACGCATGTCGCCACGAGTCTTGCCGACGCCGGAGAACACGATCTTGTCGGCGCTGCCACCAGCGGCCAGTACACGCTCCAGCTCACCACGGGAGACGATGTCGAAACCGGCGCCCAGACGCGCCAGGACATTCAGGACACCCAGGTTGGAGTTGGCCTTGACCGCATAGCACACCAGGTGCGGCGTGCCGACCAGCGCATCGGCGTAAGCCAGGTATTGGGCTTCGATGTGCGCACGGGAGTAAACGTAGGTGGGTGTACCAAAGCGCTCGGCGATGGCAGACAGGGCAACACCTTCCGCGAACAGTTCACCGTCACGGTAGTTAAAAGCGTCCATGAGGTTCCCTTATTGGTAGACGTCGTGCTTGTGTGCTTTGGAGGCAGGCTGCTGTTGCGACGACTTGGCCTGTTCGACAGGGTCCTGGTCTTCGTCAGGCAGGTAGAGCGGGCCTTTTTGACCGCAGGCCGACACAAGGCAGGCGACCGCGAGGAGCGCAGCAAGGGAAGAGATCAGGCGCTTCATGGCGAAATCCTTGAAAATGCATTAATTGCGCCGGAGTATACCGGCCACCCGGCGGCTTGCCTATGCAACGGACCGCCCGTCCGGCGGGCCTTGGCCCGATGCCGGTCGGTATCATGCAATCCGTGTGGGAGCGGGCTTGCTCGCGAAGGTGTCGTGTCAGTCGACATCAATGTTGAATGTCAGTCCGTATTCGCGAGCAAGCCCGCTCCCACAGGTCGTTATCCTTTGCAATCGACGGAGCTCGGTCGTATCTTGCGGCGCTTGAGCCTGATCAGACACTTTTTGAGGTTGCCGTAATGAGTTTGTCCGAAGCGCGTTTCCATGACCTGGTCGATGCCACCCAGCAATCCCTGGAGGACATCTTTGACGAGAGCGACCTGGATATCGATCTGGAGAGCTCGGCCGGTGTGCTGACCGTCAAGTTCGAAAACGGCACTCAGTTGATCTTCAGTCGTCAGGAACCACTGCGCCAGCTGTGGCTGGCGGCGGTATCCGGTGGTTTCCACTTCGACTACGACGAAGAGAGCGAGCGTTGGATGTGCGACAAGAGCGAAGAGCAGTTGGGTGAAATGCTCGAGCGTATCGTCAAGCAACAGGCTGACGTCGATCTCGATTTCGAAGGCCTGTGAGATCGTGACCCAGCCTGCGCCTGTCCGTGCGCCCAAGCCGCTCTACAGCAATGTCAGCCCGGCGGTGCCGTCGCCGTGCAGCGGTGTGTGTCGGCTGGACGAGCAGAAAGTCTGCCTGGGCTGCTTCCGCCATGTCGAAGATATCCGCGAATGGCGCTCGGCCGATGACGAGCGCCGGCGGGTGATTTGTGCGCAGGCCTCGCAGCGCAAACAGGGCTCCGGGCCATGACTTGTATATTTTTTGAGCTGTGATAGTGTCCAGATATGCCTCAACCCATCGAGGCTTGTGAAAACCCCGCCTTTTTCTGGCGGGGTTTTGCTTTTTTTCGTGCAGAAGAAAGGAGTCTGCCCAGATCATGACCGCACCTTCCATCACCCTTACCCGTCTGGACGTACAGCGTCTGGAGCGTCTGATCGACAGCCTGGACGAGACGCTGCCGGGTGTTATCGCGCTGCAGACAGAACTGGACCGCGCCGATACCCTGGTCGGTCACGATGAAGTGCCGGCGGATGTCGTGACCATGAACTCCCGTGTGCATTGCCGCGAAGAAGGCAGTGGCAAGGACTACCACCTGACCCTGGTGTACCCCAAGGATGCGAATGCCGACGAAGGCAAGATCTCGATCCTGGCGCCGGTGGGCAGCGCGCTGCTCGGCCTGAAGGTTGGCCAGCACATCGACTGGCCGGCTCCGGGCGGCAAGACCCTGAAACTGACCTTGCTGGAAGTCGAGTCGCAGCCTGCCAATGGCGGCGCGTTCCCGGAGTGACATCCCCTCAGACCTGCCCGAGCGCCTCGTTCAATGCGCGCTCCAGGTCAGCCTTGTAACGCAGGTACAGATGGGTGGAACTCTGCCCTTCGCCGAGCAGGCCTGACAGGTCGAGGTCGGTGATGTAGCAGCGGTAGCGTTCGGTTTCCTGGCGCTGCCCGACGATTTCCCGGGCGACCACGCTGAACAGCTGGTCGCCATGCTCCAGTTCGGAAAACTCCCGTTGATTGCAATACAACGTCACCTGCACCTGACCCGGTGCGGCTTTGCCGACGATCGCCTGCACGTCATAGAACGGTTTGTTCATCGGCGTCTGTGGTATCGGCCGGGTTTCAATGCGGCGCGCGCGGCCAGGGCCTGACGGCAGCAACTGGCAATACAGGGTGTCGAGGTTCAGCGGGTGGGCGGCGTCCATCGGCAACAAGGCATCGCGACGGTACTGGATCGATTGCAGGAAGCGCTGCAGCGGTACCAGCAGGCTTTGCTCGTCGTGCCAGGGCAGGCGTTGCTGCCACAGGGCATTGAACTCATCGAGTACGTACACATCAGCCTGATCTTCGTTGACCCGGTAGAACACTTGAATGCAGTCCGGCTGGCCCGTGGGCAGGAACAGCGCAAGGTCGTGCTCTTCCAGTGCCTTTGGGTCCAGGTGAAGCGGGCTGTAGCTCACCATTTCTTCGCCCAGGTAATCGATCAGCGCCGGCAGAGTGGTCAGCGCGATGTGTTGGACCTGGCCCGGCACCAACTCCAGAACGTGGTAGTGCTGCTGGACCTGGATCAGGTAGCGATGATTGAGCCGGCTCAGCAGCAGGTTCTGCGCGGTATCGAGAATTTCTTCCACCCGTTGGGCGATGAACTGCGCACGGTTATGGCAGAAGCAACGCACCCGCAACTTCGGCTGCTGCGGCCCGGCCGGCAGGTTGTTGAGGTAGTCGCGGATGCAGTCGAGCAGGGCGTGGGGGCCGTCGTAGCGGCCGACCAGCACTTCGTTCCAGCTATTGAGCGTGACCTGGTCCAGGGTCAGGACCAGATTTTCCCGGACGCCAGCGTAGCTCAGGGAGTCGGTGCGCTCGGTGGTCATCAGGATATTCAGGTCGCGATGGTGCTTGAGCGGATCGATGCCGACGTTGACCAGAATCAGCACTTCACTCGGTACGCTGGCACGCAACAGAGGTTCTTCGGCGACGGTGGGCAAGGGCAGGGCGATGGTCTGTTGCAGGCTACCGAGCAGGTTGAACAGTTCGAATTCGCTCAAGTCGCTGGTGCCGGGATGCAAGGCCAGGCGGGTGCTGCTGTCGATCACGCCATTGCGGTGGCACCAGGTCAGCAGTTCCAGCAAGTGACGGCTGCGCTTGATCGGTGCGAAATGTTCCCATTCCAGCGCCGTCAGGCTGCCGTTGTACAAACCCCACAGGCTTTGTCCCGGTTCTTTCTTGTTCGCTGCGTGCACCAGCGTCAGGGTGTCTTCGGCCAGGTCCGGGGCGATGCCGGGGTTGATGAACTCGACTTTGCCGGCCTTGCGCTCGAAAGCGGCATGCAGTCGGCGTCCGAGGACGCTCAGGTCGCGCTTGTTGATGCGACTGACCGTCTGTTCGTGACGGGCAAACTGGGTGAGGAAGCGATAGCTGTAGTTCAGCTCGTTGACCAGCGCCCGTCGCTCGGCGCTGACCTGGCGGACTTTCCACTGACTGCGGCTGTCGAGCAGAGCCAGTTGCCGCTGGTCCCAGTGCCATTCGCGGGCGAGGCGCTCAAGCAATGAACGTTGCCAGCTCTGGGTGCGGCTGCTGCCGGTCAGCTTGCGATTGACCTTCAGGTACAGCGCACGACGCACCAGTTCCAGCCGTTCCGGTTCGTTGCGGGCGAGCAGGTATTCTTCGATGCGCCGGTACACCACGACGTACGGATCCAGCTCGTCGAGGTCGAGGCGGTTGGCGAACACCGCTTGCTTGAAGCGCAGGCTCAGGCAATGGACCCTGGGGTGTTCGCTGGCGTAAACCTCGGTCAGCAACAGCTTGAGCACCGACTTGTACGGCGACTCGATGCCCTTGAACAACTGCCAGAGCCCGGCACCGATGAATTCGCCGGGCGGGATGAAGGCCAGGTTGCCGAGGTCGAGGGTTTCATCGGCGCGGATAAAGCGTTTGGAAATCAGGGTATGGGTGTAGCGGTCGTAGCTCGACTCTTCATAGACCGGCACCAGCCACCAGATCGGTGTACGCCCGGCCAGCCAGATCGCGGTGCGGTAAAACTCGTCCAGCAACAGGTAGTGCTGGGTGGTGCCGCAATCCTCCGAACTGAGCTGGGTATCGCGCTCGCCGCGGACGAAACGGCTCGGGTCGACCAGGAAAAAGTGCGCTTCGGCGCCCTGGCTGGCGGCCCAGGCTTCCAGCAGCTGGCACTTTTTGCGCAGTTCGGCGAGTTCACTCTCGGTCAGGTCCGGCCCATGGCAGACCCACACATCCATGTCGCTCTGGTCGGCTTGTGCCAGGGTGCCGAGGCTGCCCATCAGGAACAGTCCGTGAATCGGCCGGGGCGGGTTGCTGCCGTGGCGCGGCTTGTAGGAAAACGAGCGGGTCAGGCGCTGGGCTTCAGCGAGGACATTGGCATCCGGCTCGAAATTCGACAGCCCGGCCGGCGTACTGCCGGAAACGTAGCCGGGCAGCAGCGGATGATTGACGTGGAAAAACAGCGGCAGCAAGGTCAGGACCCCTTGCTGGCGGGTCGACAACCCTTCCATGGCACGAGCCATGCGTCCTTCGTTGAGTTTCAGAAAGCGTGCGCGCAGCTGGCTGAGAACCTTGCGGTCGATTCCCTCGTCCAGATCAGGGCGGATTTCATGGGTGCGGGTCATGTCAGCTCAAACCGGCTCGCAGGGCTCGGACGTGGGAGTCTCAGGTGAGGGGCAGTTTAGCGCCTCGGCCACGGGACTTTTAAGCTGATTTTGTATTTCTGGCGTCAGACTTCTATCGCGTCGCGACAGCGGGCAACAAAATGCGCCCGCGGAAATCCTTCAGCAGGGGTTTCCGTGGGCGATGCGGGGGAATTCAGGCTGTTTCTTCGGCTCTCAGAATGGTGAGCACGGTTTGCACACTTTGCGCGGCGTCACGACCCAGGCTGGTGAGATAGCCGCCATCAGGCTGGTCGATCAGATCTTTTTCAAACAGGCGTTTGGCAGCGGCAATGGCTTTCGGGGCAGCGGTCTGATGAATTTTCAAACCTTCCTGGGAACTGTCCAGGTTGAAGAGTGCGAGGATTTCCAGTTCGGCAACCAACTCAGGGGTAAGCGACATAGGGACTCCAGACTTTCTAGGAATTGGGCGACAGCGTCCCTAAGGTGAACCCGCTTGTGCGGCATGTCCAGTGCTTGCGGCAGGGTTTTTTCGCTTCTGTAGGAGCGAGCCTGCTCGCGATGGTCGTCAACGATGACGCGTAAAACCAGATGTCCCGTGGCGCTCTCGGGTTTTTCGCGAGCAAGCTCGCTCCTACAGGGGGGGCGTGGGCTTATTGCTTTTCCGGTGGCAATTCGGGCAACGCGCGCAGTGCAGCTTCGTACCATTCGGTGTTGAACGCGCGGTCTTCTTCGAGGATCGCGTCGATTTCTACCGCCAGAACGTGGGCCATCAAGTTGAGGATCTCTTCCCGCTCGTAACCCACCAGCGTCAGCTTGTTGAACGTCGCCTTGGCGGCTGGCGGGTTGTCGCTTTCGATTTGATTCTCAATGGCTTCGATCAGCGTGTTCTCGGCGAACTCTTCTTCGTCGATGTCGTCTTGGTTGGTATCGGGGGTCGGCTCGCTCATGGCAGGCTCCTCAGGGAAAGGTGGCCAGTTTACCCGCATTCAGCCGCGTGATGCTGCTGGCAAGAATCCCGGCAGCGTTCTATAAACAGGCACTGCCCACCCCGCATGGCCTGGAGGCTTTGTGATGATCAAGCTTTATGGATTCTCCGTCAGTAACTACTACAACATGGTCAAACTGGCGCTGCTGGAAAAAGGACTGCCCTTCGAAGAGGTGCCGTTTTACGCTGGCCAGACACCTGAAGCGCTGGCCATCAGTCCACGCGGCAAGGTACCGGTGTTGGGTGTTGAACAGGGCTTCATCAATGAAACCAGCGTGATCCTCGAATACATCGAGCAAACTCAGAAAGGCAAACCACTGCTGCCGAGCGATCCGTTCGAGCGCGCTCAGGTGCTGGCACTGGCCAGGGAAATCGAGCTGTACATCGAATTGCCGGGGCGAGCCTGCTTCGCCGAAGCGTTTTTCGGCACGAGCGTGCCGGAAGCGATCAAGGAAAAAACCAGGGCCGAACTGTTGCTGGGGATGGCAGCGCTGGGCCGGCATGGCAAATTCAGCCCTTACGTGGCTGGCGACAGTTTGAGCGTGGCGGATCTGTATTTCCTGTTCAGCGTGCCGCTGGCGTGTGGGGTCGCCAAGAAGTTGTTTGGCATCGATCTATTGGCCGAGATGCCGAAGGCCAAGGCGTTGCTGGAGTTTTTGGGGGGTAATCCGAATGTGCAGCGTGTGGCGGCTGATCGGGAAGCGGCGATGCCGGCGTTCATGGCGATGATTGCTGCCAAAAAGTAGTTCTGTGGCGTTTTGAAGTCAGTCATCGCGGGCAGGCCCGCTCCCACACTGGATTGTGTTTGCACATCAAACCTGTGGGGGCGGGCTTGCTCCGGGCGGCGAGCCGACGAAGCTTTTAGCGGCTGGCGAGCAGCGTCTGACCGCGCGCTACAGCAGCTTTCACCTGTGCCGGCGCAGTACCGCCGATGTGGTTACGGGCATTGACCGAGCCTTCGAGGGTCAGCACGGCGAACACGTCCTGATCGATCTGGTCGCTGAACTTGCGCAGCTCTTCCAGGCTCATTTCCGCCAGGTCCTTGCCGCTGTCCACGCCGTACTTCACGGCATGCCCCACAATTTCGTGGCAATCGCGGAATGGCAGGCCGCGACGCACCAGGTAGTCGGCCAGGTCGGTAGCGGTAGAGAAGCCGCGCAGGGCCGCTTCGCGCATCATCGCGTGCTTGGGCTTGATCGCCGGAACCATGTCGGCGAAGGCCCGCAGCGAATCGCGCAGGGTGTCGGCGGCGTCGAATAGCGGTTCCTTGTCTTCCTGGTTGTCCTTGTTGTAGGCCAGAGGCTGGCCTTTCATCAGGGTCAGCAGGCCCATCAGTGCGCCGAACACGCGACCGGTCTTGCCGCGCACGAGCTCCGGCACGTCCGGGTTTTTCTTTTGCGGCATGATCGAGCTGCCGGTGCAGAAACGGTCGGGCAGATCGATGAACTGGAACTGCGCGCTGGTCCACAGCACCAGCTCTTCGGAGAAGCGCGAAAGGTGCATCATCGCGATGCTGGCGGCCGAGCAGAACTCGATGGCGAAATCGCGATCGGAAACATTATCCAGCGAATTGCCGCCAACCGCGTCGAAACCCAGCAATTGTGCGGTGTATTCACGATCGATCGGGTAGGTGGTGCCAGCCAGTGCCGCGCTGCCCAGCGGCATGCGGTTGGTACGTTTGCGGCAGTCGACCAGGCGTTCGTAGTCGCGGCTGAGCATTTCGAACCAGGCCAGCATGTGGTGCCCGAACGTCACCGGCTGTGCAGTCTGCAGGTGGGTGAACCCCGGCATGATGCTGGCGGCTTCACGCTCGGCCTGCTCCAGCAGGCCTTTTTGCAGGCGGGTGATTTCGGCCAGGATCAGGTCGATCTCGTCACGCAGCCAAAGACGGATGTCGGTGGCGACCTGGTCGTTACGACTGCGGCCGGTGTGCAGCTTTTTACCGGTCACGCCGATGCGGTCGGTCAGTCGCGCCTCGATGTTCATGTGGACGTCTTCGAGGTCGATGCGCCAGTCGAACTGGCCGGCCTCGATTTCACCCTGGATGGTCTTCAGGCCATCGATGATGCTGTCGCGCTCGGCATCGGTCAGCACGCCGACCTTGGCCAGCATGGTGGCGTGGGCGATCGAGCCCATGATGTCGTGGCGATACAGGCGCTGGTCGAAGGTGACGGAGGCGGTGAAGCGGGCGACGAAGGCGTCGACGGGTTCACTGAAGCGGCCGCCCCAGGACTGATTGGTCTTGTCAGTGCTCATGAATTCGCTCGTATCGGCTTGATGAAAGAAGGCGTGGAACGCTGGCGCGGATAATAACAGGGTTGCCAATCCTGTCGCTGACACTGGTCGACACGTTTTCACTGGACCTGTAGGAGCGAGCAGGCTCGCGATGATCCTGAGCGCGACGCGTGTATCCAGGATACCCGCGTTTTCGTTAACGCCCATCGCGAGCAAGCTCGCTCCTGCATTAGCGCAACGATATTTTTCAATTGAGCTGTATCGTCCCGGCAACCGTCTACAGTTGGACAATAGGATCAGCGCACTTCTCGGTGCAGCCGCTGACCATAAAAAAGAGTGGGGTGTTCATATTGCGTATCAGCAAACCCTGTGGCGATGTGTCGCCAATGCGGGCCTGGGCCGCCAGTTGCCTGGCAGATGAAAATTTAGCCGCCCGACCAGCGGCACTTTTTGACGCTCGGGCTAGTCTTAGCGTGGATCGCGGTGACAGACGTCACTTCACCTGTCTACGCTATCCTTGTGCGAGACTCACGCAGGAATCCAGCGCAATATGAATGTCCTGATCGTTGATGACGAACCCTTGGCCCGCGAGCGCCTGAGCCGAATGGTTGGCGAACTCGAGGGATACAGTGTCCTGGAGCCTAGTGCCACGAATGGCGAAGAGGCGTTGGCACTGATCGACAGCCACAAGCCGGATATCGTGCTGCTTGATATCCGCATGCCCGGCCTCGATGGCCTGCAAGTGGCTGCGCGGTTATGCGAACGCGAAACTCCGCCCGCCGTGGTGTTCTGCGCCGGGCCCGATGAATTTGCCGTGGAAGCCTTACAGGCCAGCGCCGTAGGCTATCTGGTGAAACCTGTGAGAACTGAACAGTTACATGACGCATTAAAGAGAGCCGAGCGCCCCAGCCGTGCCCAGCTCGCCGCCCTGACCCGCCCTGCTGCCGAAAGCGGCAACGGCCCGCGCAGCCATATCAGCGCCCGAACCCGTAAAGGGATCGAGCTGATTCCGCTGGATCAGGTGGTGTACTTCATTGCCGACCACAAATACGTGACCTTGCGCCACGAGGGCGGTGAGGTGCTGCTCGATGAGCCGCTCAAGGCCCTCGAGGACGAATTCGGTGACCGTTTCGTGCGTATCCATCGCAATGCACTGGTCGCCCGCGAGCGTATCGAGCGATTGCAACGCACACCCCTGGGGCATTTTCAGCTGTTCCTCAAAGGCCTCAACGGTGATGCGCTGATCGTCAGCCGGCGCCATGTGGCTGGTGTGCGCAAGATGATGCAGCAGCTTTAATCAGCTGTCCGCAGGTGAATTTCACACCCGATTGCCGGACATCCGGGGCCAGGGAGGCCGAGTAGTATCTGATACAAGTCAAAGTGGATTTGGCTGAGCTGTTATTATCTGCCGTATCTATTCAGTACGGATTGATCCATGTCCTCTCGCCAGATCCGCATCGCCACCCGCAAAAGCGCACTCGCCCTGTGGCAGGCCGAATACGTCAAAGCCCGCCTTGAGGCGGCTCATCCGGGCTTGCTGGTGACCCTCGTCCCGATGGTCAGTCGTGGCGACAAGCTGCTCGACTCACCGCTGTCGAAAATCGGCGGCAAGGGCCTGTTCGTCAAGGAACTCGAAACCGCGCTGTTGGAAAATGAAGCCGACATCGCCGTGCACTCCATGAAGGACGTGCCGATGGACTTCCCCGAAGGCCTCGGCCTGTTCTGCATTTGCGAACGGGAAGACCCGCGCGATGCCTTCGTTTCCAACACCTACACCAACCTGGATGAGTTGCCCCAGGGCAGCATCGTCGGCACCTCCAGCCTGCGCCGCCAGGCTCAATTGCTGACCCGTCGTCCGGACCTGGAAATCCGCTTCCTGCGCGGCAACGTCAACACCCGCCTGGCCAAGCTCGATGCCGGCGAATACGACGCCATCATCCTCGCCGCGGCCGGCCTGATCCGTCTGGGTTTTGAGGATCGCATCACATCGGCCATCAGTGTCGACGACAGTCTTCCAGCCGGTGGCCAGGGTGCGGTGGGGATCGAATGCCGCAGCGCCGACAGCGAAATTCATGCGCTGCTGGCACCCCTGCATCACCAGGACACCGCCACTCGCGTGACCGCCGAACGTGCCCTCAACAAGCACCTCAATGGCGGTTGCCAGGTGCCGATTGCCTGTTACGCCGTGCTGGAAGGTGAACAGGTCTGGTTACGTGGGCTGGTCGGTGATCCGAGTGGTGGCCGGCTGCTCAGTGCCCAGGCTCGTGCGCCGCGTGGCGATGCCGAGGCTCTTGGTGTGCAAGTGGCCGAAGACCTTTTGAGCCAGGGCGCCGACGAGATTCTCAAAGCGGTCTATGGCGAGGCTGGTCACGAGTGACCGGCTGGCGCTTGCTGCTGACGCGTCCCGCCGATGAGTCGGCGGCGCTGAGCAGTTTTTTGGCCGAGCAGGGGATATTCAGTAACAGTCTGCCGCTTTTGGACATCGTGCCGGTTGCGACCACTGACACAATGCACCAGGTGATTCAGGCGCTGGATCAGTTCTGCGCCGTCATCGTGGTCAGCAAGCCGGCCGCCCGGATCGGTGTCGAGCTGCTTGAGCGGTTCTGGCCAACGCCGCCCGCTGTGAAGTGGTTCAGCGTCGGTGCGGCGACTGCGCAGATCCTCGAGGATCACGGATTGGACGTGAGCTTCCCGGCAGAAGGCGATGACAGTGAAGCCTTGCTCGAACTTTCCCGACTGCGCGAGGCTATCGCACAACCCGATGCGCGAGCGCTGATCCTGCGCGGGGAGGGTGGGCGCGAGTTGCTGGCTGAGCGTTTGCGTGAGCTTGGTGCTAGTGTCGAGTACCTGGAGTTGTACCGCCGGGCATTGCCGGTTTACCCGCCGAAAGCGCTGCCGGAACGGATCCAGGCGGAACGCCTGAACGGGCTGGTGGTCAGCAGTGGACAAGGTTTTGAGCACCTGCATCAGTTGGCCGGCGATGCCTGGCCGCAATTGGCGCGGTTGCCGTTGTTTGTACCAAGCCCCAGGGTTGCCGAGCTGGCGTATGCCGCCGGGGCCAAAACAGTTGTGGATTGTCGCGGTGCCAGTGCCGCGGCCTTGCTGACGGCGTTACGGGAGCATCCCGTGCCCGTTTTCTAATGCAAAGGATGGATACGTGAGCGAAACAGCCTTGCCGAAAGATGACTCGCGACCGGTGCTTGATACACCTGTTGATGCTCCTGTTGATGAAATGCCGCCGCCACCTGCTGCCGTGCAGCGTCGAGGCAATGGTCTGGCTATCGTCGCGCTGCTGCTGGGCGCGGCCGGTGTTGCGGTTGGCGGTTGGGGTGTCTGGCAGGTGCGTCACCTGCAGGCCAATAACCAGCAGCAACTGAGCCAGGTTCAAGCGTTGAATGACCAGGCGCAGAACCTCAAGCTCAATGAGGAACGCTTGAGCGCACGCCTGGCGCAATTGCCTGCCGCCGATGAGCTGGAAGCGCGCAGTCGCCTGGTGATCCAGCTGCAAGGTGATCAGCAGCGTTTGAACCAGCGTCTGGAAACCATACTCGGTGCCAGTCGCAAGGACTGGCGCCTGGCCGAAGCCGAGCATTTGCTGCGTCTTGCCAGCCTGCGACTGTCCGCCTTGCAGGACATCAGCAGCGCCCAGGCACTGGTCCAGGGTGCCGACGAGATACTGCGCGAGCAGAACGACCCAGGCGCCTTTGCCGCTCGCGAGCAGGTGGCCAAGACCCTGGTTGCCCTGCGCAGTACCGGGCAACCGGATCGTACCGGGCTGTTTCTGCGTCTGGGCGCGTTGCGCGATCAAGTGGCCAGCCTTACCGAGCTGGCGCCGGAGTACAAGGACCGTGGCGATTCGTTGCTGGGCCTGACTGCCGATGGCGACGGTGCCAGTCGCTGGGCGCAATGGTGGGATCAGATTTCGCGCTACATCCGTATCGATTTCAATGCCGATAAAAACGTTCGCCCATTGCTGGCCGGCCAGAGCCTGAGTCAGGTGCGCCTGGCCCTGAGCCTGGCGCTGGAGCAAGCACAGTGGGCCGCGCTCAATGGTCAGGCGGCGGTTTACTCCCAAGTGCTGGACGAAGCGCGGGACATTCTCAAAGGCAACTTCAACCCGGACAACGCGCAAAGCAAAGTCATGCTTGAGCAGGTGGCCGAGTTGAGCGAGCAGCCCGTCACCGTTGTCACGCCGGATATGACCGGCACCCTGAGCGCGGTGCAGGGGTATCTGGAGCGGCGCAACGTCAACGCCGAAGATTCGGTCAAGCCATTGGCCAAGCCTGCCGCGAACACCGCGCCGGAGGCCATGCCATGAAACGCCTCTATGTGATCGTGTTCCTCGTGATCGCCGCTGCCGCTGCGCTGGGGCTGGCGATTGCAGAACATTCCGGCTACGTGCTGATTGCCTACAAGACCTTCCGCTATGAGTCGAGCCTGTGGGCTACTTTGGCGCTGGTGGCTGTGCTCTGGCTGGTGATCTGGGGCATCAAGTCGCTGGTCGAACTGCTGATGGCTTCCAGTGGCGTGGTCAATCCGTGGTCGCGACGTAACCGTAGCCGTCGGGTGCAGGTGGCGATCGAGCACGGTCAACTCGACCTGGCCGAGGGGCGCTGGGCCAGCGCGCAGCGTCACTTGCATCGGGCTGCCGAAGCCGAGCGCCAACCGCTGCTTTACTACCTCGGTGCGGCCCGTGCCGCAAACGAACAAGGCAATTACGAAGAAAGCGACAACTTGCTGGAGCGTGCCCTGGAGCGTCAGCCTCAGGCCGAGTTGGCGATCGCTTTGAGCCACGCCCAGTTGCAGACCGACCGCGGTGATACCGAAGGCGCCCTCGCCACCCTGCAAGCCATGCGTGAACGCCACCCTCATAACGCACAGACCCTGCGTCAGTTGCAACGCCTGCTTCAGCAGCGTGGTGACTGGTCGACAATGATTCGCCTGCTGCCGGAGCTGCGCAAGGACAAAATCCTGCCGGCGGCCGAGCTTGCCGAACTGGAGCGCCGGGCCTGGGGGGCGAACCTGTCCCTGGCGGCGCAACGGGAAGAAGACGGGACGGTGGGGCAGCAATCGCTCGAACGTGCCTGGCAACAACTGACCTCGGCACAGCGTCAGGAGCCGCAACTGGTGCTCGCGTATGCCGAACAACTGCGTCAGTTGGGGGCTCAGGTCGAAGCCGAAGAAGTGCTGCGCACTGCTCTCAAGCGCAGCTACGACAGTCACCTGGCACGGCTCTACGGGCTGGTTCGCGGCAAAGATCCGGCCCGTCAGTTGCAGGCTGCCGAAGGTTGGCTCAAGGAGCATCCGGCCGATCCTGGTCTGCTGTTGACGCTGGGCCGTCTATGCCTGCAAAACAGTTTGTGGGGCAAGGCCCGGGACTATCTGGAAAGCAGCCTGCGTGTACAACGCAATCCGGAAGCCTGTGCGGAACTGGCGAGGTTGTTGGCGCAAATGGGCGATACCGAGCGCAGCAACCAGCTGTTTCAGGAAGGCCTGGGGTTGTTGGATGAGCGCTTGCTCGCCGCCCCTCTGCCGGTGCCGGCCCGCGCTTGACCCATACGCTGGCGCCAGGCTCCGGCGTCTGAGCGATGACCTGCGGCGAGGCAGAAATCTTCCTCGCCGCAGTAGATGATCGGTTGAAATTCAGTTGCCAGATTTCGTCGCAGGCAAAGTCCTACAGGGGACTACATCTTATCCTCTCGCCTGCGTCGGGATTTCCCTACACCTGTGCTGAAGTCTCCGTGGGCACTTGCCTTGAAAGGCCTTCGCGCTTTCCTCTACCGTAATGGTCTGTCACTACTTTTACGGAAAAGCCATGTCTTTGGCCTGCTCACGCTCCTTGTTTTTCATGGCTTTCGTTGCGGGTGCCCTGGCAATGGGCGTTTCCTACTACCTGGAATATGCAGTGGGCCTGCGGCCTTGCGGCTTGTGTCTTGTGCAACGGTTTTGTCTGGCGCTCTTTACCGGTGTCTGCCTGATGGCTTCGGTCCATGGCCCCGGTCGCATCGGAAACGTTCTGTATTGGCTGCTCGGTCTTGGTTGCAGCCTGGCCGGCACTGTCACGGCGTGGCGACAGGTCCTGCTGCAAAGCCTACCGGCGGAACAGGCAACGGCGTGCTCGACCCATCTGACAGATCTGTTGGTCAGTTCGCCCTGGCTATCCGTCGTACAGCAAATGTTCAAGGGCGCTGCCGATTGTGTGGAAATTTCCTGGACACTGTTTGATCTGAGTCTCACAGAGTGGAGCCTGCTGTTCTTCGTCGCTATGTTGATTCTGGCCGTTTACCAGTCGTTGCGACTGGTCTGGATCAGCTATCAGCGACCACTCAGCGGCGAGTCGTCGCACCGGGCCTTTGCGGGCGATTAAACACTTGTATGAACTTTATCTCGTGCGTACCTTGAAGCTGGTGTCGCGCGGGCATAATCTGGCCCGCACGTGTCATTGGAATTATGTTGCTCGATGACGCTCTGCCTGACCGCCCACTGACGTAACAAGAGGCGAACGGGCATAGAGCAGCTGACCCACAAGGGAAGAGAGATCACCATGCTCGAAAGTTGTCAGAATGCTCAGGAACGCTGGGGTGGAGTGCACCTGCTTATTGATCGCTGGTTGCAGGAGCGCAAAGAGCTGATCGATGCCTACGACAAGCTTGGCGCAAAACCTGAGGCGCTCGGTGAGGATCGTAAACCCTTGCAGGAATTCTGCGGCGTGCTGGTCGATTATGTATCGGCCGGGCACTTTGAGATCTACGAGCAACTGACGGGGGAGGCCAAGGCCTTCAACGACAAGCGTGGCCTGGAGCTCGCCGAGACGATCTACCCGCGGATCGACGTCATCACCGAAAAGCTGCTCGCGTTCAATGACCTGTGCGATGCAGGAAAGTGTGTCGCCGAAGAGTTCAAGACACTCGGCGGCCTGTTGCACGAACGCTTTGAGCTGGAGGACTGCCTGATCGAAGTGCTGCACACAGCCCACAAGGAAACCGATTCGGTTCAGGCCTGAAGCGCTTCCTGCAAGATCCCGAAACGGCGTGCCAAGGCACGCCGTTTTCGTTTGTGTCGTCAGCCGGTAGCACCGCGCAGTTCGACTTCGAACACCAGTGGAGTGAACGGCGCGATCACGTCGCCGGCACCGTCGGCACCATAGGCCTGGGCCGATGGAATCACCAGTCGCCATTTCGCCCCGACCGGCATGTTTTGCAATGCGCTGCGCCATCCGGCGATCACGCTGTCGAGACTGAACCACTGTGGCTGACTGTTCTGATCGAACACCGTGCCGTCGGGCAAGCGACCGATGTACAGCACCTGCACCTTGCCGTTCGGTCCGGCCTTGGCGCCAGTGCCCGGCGTCAACTCGGTCAGCAACACGCCATCAGCCAGTTCTCGCACGTCGGGTCTGGCTTTCTCGGCGGCGAGAAAGCGCTGTTCTTTTTCCAGTGCCATTTCGCTTTGCGGCTCGGCTGACTGCATGGCAATCCGGGCTTCATGCTCGGTCAATATCTGCTGGATCTGCTCGTCCTTCAGCGCCAGCGGCTTGCCCTGATAGGCCTGCTGCAATCCTTCGACCAGTGCCTGGAGTTGCAGGTCGGGTGCCTCCTGGCGCAAGCGTTCGCCAAGGCTCGCGCCCAGGCTGTAAGCAAGATCGTGGGCTTCATTTTCCTGTGTTGTTGCGGCGGCCTGGGCCGCCGAAAAAAACACGCACAGCGATAAAAAAAGGTAGCGCGACATGGGCACTCTCCGACCTGAATTGCGGGCGATTATGCCAGCGAGAATGCGCGCAACGGTGAACTGCTTTTGCTTCGACGCAGAAGTTTTTCGGTCCTTTGCAACGCAACGCTTTCGATAGTGTCAACATGCCCTAGCGGCGGTTGCAGCAGAGGTCTAGTATGAGCCGCACTCACTTCAGCCAGGAGGTAAACCATGTCGGCCACCAAGAAGCCAGTAAACACTCCATTGCACCTGCTCCAACAACTCTCGAGCAGCCTGCTCGAGCACCTGGAAACCGCTTGTTCCGAAGCCTTGGCTGATGCTGAAAAACTGCTCGCCAAACTGGAAAAGCAGCGCGGAAAAGCGCAAGAAAAACTGCACAAGTCCCGCACCAAATTGCAGGACGCTGCGGCGGCCGGAAAAGCCAAGGCGCAAGCCAAGGCCAAGGACGCAGTGGCCGATCTTGAGAAGCTGCTCGATGCCCTCAAAGATCGTCAATCGGAAACCCGCGGCTACATTCTGCAACTCAAGCGCGATGCTCAGGAAAGCCTGAAACTGGCCCAGGGCGTCGGTCGTGTACAAGAGGCTGTCGGCAAGGCGTTGTCCCTGCGCGCAGCCAAGCCTGCTGCGGCACCTGCGAAGAAAGCCGCCGCCAGACCGGCTGCCGCAAAAGCACCGGCCAAGCCTGCTGCTGCAAAACCGGCAGCTGCCAAACCAGCAGCGAAAACTGCCGCCGCCAAACCGGCTGCGAGAAAACCGGCTGCTGCCAGCGCCGCGAAACCTGCAGCTAAAACCACGGCTGCCAAGCCAGCCGCTGCTCGACCTGCCGCTGCAAAAGCTGTCGCTGCCAAACCAGCAGCGAAAACCGCCGCCGCTAAACCGGCTGCAAAACCAGCAGCAAAACCGGCCGCTAAACCAGCCACCCGGACCGCCGCGGCGAAACCTGCTGCCAAGCCGGCTGCCAAACCTGTCGCTGCCAAACCAGCGGCAAAACCAGCAGCCAAGCCAGCGGCAAAACCTGCTGTAAAAGCGACTGCCAAGCCAGCTGCAAAACCAGCCGCAAAACCGGCAGCAGCGAAACCTGCCGCTGCCGCCAAGCCAGCCGCTGCAAAACCAGCTGCCGCGAAACCGGCCACTGCAAAACCCGCTGCAAAACCAGCAGCCAAACCTGCAGTGAAAAAGCCGGTTGCCGCCAAGCCAGCCACCGCACCGGTTGCCAAGCCAGTCGTACCGGCTGCGCCAGCAGCACCTGCTCCGGCAGCAACTACCTCGACAGTCGCGCCAGCACCTACGCCTGCCGCAACGTCGAGCGCTGTAACCACCCCAACCAGCGCTTCCTAAGTGCCGGTTACCGCGACGCGCAGCTGATGCAGCGCGTCGCGGTGCAGGTGGGCGGCCTCAGCCGTCACACCTTCCAGCCAGGCTGATAGATCGGTCTCGGCACCTTGCGGCCAACTCTGCGCCGTTCTCTGCAGCCGCAACAACAGATGCCGCTCGGCTTCCAGTTCGAGTGCCTTCACTTGTTCGCGCAGGGTCCGCAGGTCGGCGTCCTCCGTGGCCTCGGCCTTCCATTGTGTGCGCAACGCGCGTAGCGGTCGCACGACATCGGTGTCCCACGAGACGGCCACGCTACGTAGTTGCTGCAGGCGTTGCTCATCGCAGGCCACGCACCGTTGTCCCAACCACGCACCACACAGCAACAGACACACATTGACCCCCGCCGACTGCAATTGCAGGCATGCCTGCTCAACGCCCGGACGGGCGTAGGTGGTCAGGGAAAAGCTCCACAGGTCAGAGGACATAGTGCTACTCGCGCCAGTTGCGAGCGAAGCTGGTAGACTCCGCCGCCATTATGATTCGACTTCAGAACCTGACTTTACAGCGTGGCCCGCAACGTCTGCTAGAAGACGCCGAGCTGACCCTGCACGCCGGCCAGAAAGCCGGCCTCATCGGTGCCAACGGCGCCGGCAAATCGAGCCTGTTCGCCTTGCTTCGGGGCGAGCTGCACCCTGACTCGGGTGATTGCTTCCTGCCGGCCGACTGGCGTATCGCCCACATGCGCCAGGAGGTCGACACCCTCGAACGCCTGGCGGTCGACTACGTGCTCGATGGCGACCTGCGCCTGCGCCAGGTGCAACGCGACCTGGCGGCAGCCGAAGCGGCCCATGACGGTGCCGCACAGGCCCGCCTGCACTCGGAACTCGACAGCGCCGACGGTTATACCGCCGACGCCCGGGCGCGCAAGTTGCTGGCGGGTCTCGGGTTCACCAACGAGCAGATGGATCGTCAGGTCGGGGATTTCTCCGGTGGCTGGCGGATGCGCCTGAACCTGGCGCAGGCCTTGATGTGCCCTTCGGACCTGCTGCTGCTCGACGAACCGACCAACCACCTGGACCTCGACGCCATCATCTGGCTCGAAGAATGGCTCAAGAGCTATCCCGGCACCCTGATGCTGATTTCCCACGACCGGGACTTCCTCGATGCCGTGGTCGACCACGTGGCCCACGTCGATCAGCGCAAGATCACCCTGTACCGCGGTGGCTACAGCGCCTTCGAACGCGCCCGTGCCGAACGCCTGGCCCAGCAACAGCAGGCCTACGAGAAGCAGCAGGCGCAACGTGCGCACATGGAAAGCTACATCGCCCGCTTCAAGGCCCAGGCCACCAAGGCCCGTCAGGCCCAGAGCCGGATCAAGGCGCTGGAGCGGATGGAAGAGCTGACCGCCGCCCACGTCGATTCGCCGTTCGACTTTGTCTTCCGTGAATCGCAGAAAATTTCCAGCCCGCTGATCGACCTGTCCGATGCCCGCCTGGGCTATGGCGACAAAGCCGTACTGGAGAAGGTCAAGCTGCAACTGACGCCAGGGGCGCGAATCGGTCTGCTCGGACCTAACGGCGCCGGTAAATCGACCCTGATCAAGAACCTTGCCGGTGAGCTCTCGCCATTGGCTGGCCGCTTGACCCGTGGCGAGAACACCGTGGTCGGTTACTTCGCCCAGCATCAACTCGATTCTCTGGACTCCAAGGCCAGCCCGTTGTTGCACTTGCAGCGCCTGGCACCGACCGAGCGCGAACAGACCCTGCGCGACTTCCTCGGCGGTTTCGACTTCCGTGGTGCGCGAATCGACGAGCCGGTGCTGAATTTTTCCGGTGGCGAAAAGGCGCGCCTGGCATTGGCCTTGATCGCCTGGGACCGACCGAACCTGTTGCTGCTCGACGAACCGACCAACCACCTGGACCTGGAAATGCGCCTGGCGCTGACCATGGCCCTGCAGGAATTCAGTGGGGCGGTACTGGTGGTCTCCCACGACCGTCACTTGCTCAAAAGCACCACCGATAACTTTTACCTGGTGGCGGACGGCAAGGTCGAGGAGTTCGACGGCGACCTGGAGGACTACACTCGCTGGCTGGTGGATTATCGCCAGCGCAATGCCCCGGTCAGCAACACACCGGTCAACCCGGACAAGACCGACAAGAAAGCCCAGCGTCAGGCCGCCGCTGCGTTGCGCCAGCAACTGGCGCCGCACAAGCGCGAAGCCGACAAGCTTGAAGCCGAGCTGGGCAAGCTGCACGAAAAGCTTGCGAAAATCGATGCCAGCCTCGGCGACAGCGATATCTACGAGCCGACGCGCAAGAACGAATTGCGTGATCTGCTGGCCGAACAGGCCAGGTTGAAGGTGCGTGAGGCGGAGCTGGAAGAGGCGTGGATGGAAGCCTTGGAATTGCTGGAAAGCATGCAGGCGGAGCTGGAGGCACTGTCCTGATGGACGCATTCAAACTGCCGTTGCCGGCGGTGTGGGTCGAACCGATCTGGCTCGGTGTGCAAATCCTGCTGATCCTGTTGGCCGGTTACTTTGCCCAGCGCGTCGTCGCCCGGTTCCTGACCCGCCTTGGTGAGCGCTATCCGTTCCCGCCGCAACTGCTGATGCCGCTGCGGGGCGGTTTGCGCTGGCTGATCATGGGTAGCGCGCTGATTTTCGTCCTGGAACGACTCGGTGTGTCGGCCACGGTGCTCTGGACCGCATTGTCGGGTTTCGTCGCGGTCGCGGCAGTGGCGTTTTTCGCCATGTGGAGCGTGCTATCGAACCTGCTGTGCGCGATCCTGATCTTCACCGTCGGCCCGTTCCGCCTGGGTGATGTGGTCGAGTTGGTGGACACCACCGACAAACCCGGCGTCAAAGGCCGGGTGGTGGCGATCAATCTGCTGTACACCACGCTGGTCGAGGCCGAAGAACTCGGCACTGGCAGCGCCATGGTGCAAGTGCCCAACAGTTTGTTCTTCCAGCGTTCGGTGCGGCGCTGGCGCGGGACGGATGTGCTTCCTTCCAACGGGTTTGAAAAGTAAGCCTTCTGCTGTCCGATAGATTGCCTTCGCGAGCAAGCCCGCTCCCACATTTGCTCTTCGGTAGACACAAACTTTTTGAGCACCGCAGATCCAGTGTGGGAGCGGGCTCGCTCGCGAAGGGGCCCTCAAGTCGTAAGCGCTGGTCGGCAACCGCAACATCCCGCAAAAAAATCGGTAGTCATCCACCCAAAGCCGCATTAGCTTAGACGTCTGTCACGAGTCTGAGTCGAGGTGTGCAATGGAGCTTCAAACATGGCTGGCGTTTTTTGCCGCCTGCTGGGTGATCAGCCTGTCCCCCGGTGCCGGCGCCATTGCGTCGATGTCCAGCGGTCTGCAGTACGGTTTCTGGCGCGGTTACTGGAACGCCCTGGGCCTGCAACTGGGCCTGGCTTTGCAGATCGCCATCGTCGGTGCCGGTGTCGGCGCCATTCTCACGGCTTCGGCCACGGCCTTCTACGCCATCAAATGGTTTGGCGTGGCGTATCTGGTTTACCTCGCGATCAAGCAATGGCGTGCGCTGCCCAGCGATATGAGCGATGACGCGGCAGTGCGCCAGATCGGCAAGCCGATGGCCCTGGTGTTCCGCGGTTTTCTGGTGAACATCAGTAACCCCAAGGCGCTGGTGTTCATGCTGGCGGTGTTGCCGCAGTTCATCGACCCCCATGCTCCACTGCTGATCCAGTATCTGGTGATCGGCGTGACGATGGTCTGCGTCGATCTGATCGTCATGGCCGGTTACACCGGTCTGGCGTCCAGGGTGCTGCGTATGCTGCGCACACCAATACAGCAAAAACGCATGAACCGGACCTTTGCCGGGCTGTTCATCGGTGCGGCAGCGTTCATGGCGACGCTGCGCAGAGCCGCGGCGTAAATCGACCGAAACCCGAAAAGGCGACCCATGCGGTCGCCTTTTTTATTGGCGTATCAGTTCCTTGGAGAACCCTCGAAGTCGCAGGAAGTCCCGACAAAGCTTGAGCGAAACCCGTTGGGCGTTAACAATATGTAACTTCGTTTTTCCAATTGAGACTCATTCATGATTTCCCCCTCCCGTTTCCTGGCCTGGCTGTTGCTGCCGCTGCTCGCGGCGAGCAGCGTTCAGCTGCTGGCCGCCCCCGCCGAAGGTGCGCCGCAGGCGCTGCACTTGCTCGATTACATCGGCGCGGATTACCCGGACACGGTGCAGGCGGGCAGCATCATGGATGAGGCCGGGTTTCGCGCGCAGCAAGAGTCGGTCAAGACGCTGGGAAGTCTGCTGGCGGCCATGCCGGCCAAACCGGAAAAAATTGCCCTGGAGCAAAGCCTGGTCGCGCTTGGAAGCTCCATCAGCGCCCGTCAGGACGGTGCCGACGTCGCGCGCCAGGCCCGCCAACTGGGGGCAAAGCTGGCCGTGGCCTATGAAGTCAGCCAGGCTCCGGTCATTACGCCGGACCCGGCGCGTGGTGCGCCACTGTACGCTCAGCATTGCTCGGTCTGCCATGGCGATACAGGGGCCGGCGATGGCCCGGCAGGTGTCGGCATGACGCCACCGCCATCCAATCTGCGTGATAGCACACGACTGGATCGACTTAGCCTCTACGCGATCTACAGCACCTTGGGCCTGGGTGTTGAAGGGACCGACATGCCAGCCTTTGCCGATCAGCTGGATGATCGTCAGCGTTGGGATCTGGCTACCTATATCGCCAGCTTCAGTGTCGACCTGGCTACAGCCAATGCTGACAGAACCTACAACATCGCCGACCTGGCTCGTCAGACCCCGGCCGAAGTGCAGGCCGTCGAAGGCCCGCAGGCCGCCGCGACATTCCGTGTCCAGCGAGCGCAACCGCCGCAGGTCAAGCGTGGCCCGGCACAATTGCTCGACTACACCGCAGCCGCTCTGGACAAGAGCATCGTGGCGTATCGTGCCGGTGAGCATGATCAGGCTTATGACTTATCGGTAGCGGCGTATCTGGAAGGCTTCGAGCTGGTTGAAAGCTCGCTGGACAACATTGACGCCAACGTGCGTAAAGACACTGAAAAATCCCTGATGGCCTACCGTCAGTCGTTGCAGGACGGTTTGCCGGTGAGCGACGTCGAACAGCGCCTGGAGGCGGCCAAGGCCAGGTTGAAGGCATCGGCCAGCCTGCTGGGCAACGACGGTTTGAGCTGGTCGCTGAGTTACATTTCCGGCTTGCTGATTCTGTTGCGCGAAGGCCTTGAAGCGATTCTGGTGCTGGCGGCGATCCTTGCTTTCCTGCGTAACACGGGTCAACAGGCGGCGGTGCGCAGCGTCAACGTCGGTTGGGGCCTGGCGTTTCTGGCGGGGCTGGGCACCTGGGCGCTGGCAGCCTATGTGATTGATGTCAGCGGTTCGCAGCGCGAATTGCTGGAAGGCGCGACAGCGTTATTTGCCAGCGTCATGGTGCTGTGGCTGGGAGTGTGGATGCATGACCGTCGTCACGCGGCGGCCTGGCAGGATTACATCAAGACCAGCATGGTGGGTGGCGGTGGGCGTTTCGGCTTTGCGACCCTGGCGTTTTTCTCGGTGTATCGCGAACTGTTCGAAGTGATTCTGTTCTACGAAACCCTGTGGTTGCAGGCAGGTCCCGCGGGGCACAACGCGGTGTTGGCAGGTGGAGCCACGGCGGTGGTGCTGCTGGTCGGCCTGGCCTGGGTGATTTTGCGCGGTTCGGCGAAATTGCCGCTGGCGCTGTTCTTCAGCATCAATGCTGGTCTTTTGTGCGCCTTGTCGGTGGTGTTCGCCGGACATGGCGTGAAGGCGCTGCAGGAAGCGGGAATATTCGGTACGCGGCCGGTGCCGTTCTTTGAGTTCGACTGGTTGGGGATTCATGCCGATGCGTATTCGTTGAGTGCGCAGGCGGTGGCGATCATCGCGATTGTCGTGTTGTATGGCCGTAGCCGGGTGGTTGCGAAGCAGCGGGTACAGATTTCTTAAACAGCATTCGCTGCGCTCACATTCGCGGGCAAGCCCGCTCCTACAGGATTGCGTATAACCTGTAGGAGCGGGCTTGCCCGCGATGTTTTTTCAGAAAGGATCAAAACATGCGTGTCTGGATCGATGCCGACGCCTGCCCTCGGGCAGCGAAGGATCTGGTGGTGAAGTTCGCCCTCAAGCGTCAGTTCGAAGTGGTGCTGGTAGCCGGGCAGCCGCAGATCAAGCCCGGTCTGGCGCTGGTCAAGCTGATCGTGGTGCCGAGCGGCCCGGATGCGGCCGATGATTACCTGGTGGAGCACGCAGTTCCCGGTGAATTGGTGATTTGCAGCGATGTACCGTTGGCCGACCGTCTGGTGAAGAAGGGCGTGGCCGCGCTCGATCCGCGCGGGAAGGAATTCGATGCGCAGAACATGGGGGATCGGCTGGCCGTACGCAACCTGTTCACCGATTTACGCGAACAGGGGCAAATGGGCGGAGGGCCAGCGCCGTTTGGCGACCGTGAGAAGCAGGCATTTGCCAATGCGCTGGACCGGATACTCACACGGCTGGCCCGTAAACTGTAGGAGCGAGCCTGCTCGCGATGGACGTCAACGATGACGAGTGCTGGCTGGATGAACGCGGTGCTCTCACGTCCATCGCGAGCAAGCTCGCTCCTACAGTGTGTCAGGCGTCGTTTTCGTGGGTCAGTTCGAGCACGCGGTCGACCAGTTTGTTGATGCCGGAAGCCGCCTCGCTGATGCTCTGCGCCAGCATGTAGGCCGGGGTGCTCACCAGTTTGCGTGCCTTGTCCTCGACGATGTCGCTGACCGCGCAATCGGTATGGGTCGCGCCCATCTTGTTCATCGCGGCGGCGGTGTCGGTGTCGTTGCCAATGGTGCAAGTGACGCCGGGGCCGTAGATCTTGGCCGCCAGGGCCGGGGAAATGCACATCAACCCCACCGGTTTGCCGGCCTCGGCAAAGGCTTCGGTCAGTGCCAGGACATCCGGTTGAACTGTGCAGCCGGCGCCTTGAATGGCGAAGTTGGACAGGTTCTTGGCCGAGCCGAAGCCGCCGGGCACGATCAGCGCATCGAAGTCATCGACGTTCGCGTCACGGATATCCTTGATGTTGCCCCGGGCAATCCGCGCCGACTCCACCAGCACGTTGCGCGATTCGGGCATTTCTTCGCCGGTCAGGTGATTGATGACATGCAACTGCGCGATGTCCGGAGCGAAACACTGCACCTGCGCCCCGCGCTGATCCAGGCGCAGCAGGGTGATGACGCTCTCGTGGAGCTCGGCGCCGTCGTACACGCCACAACCGGAAAGGATCACTGCAACTTTTTTGCTCATGGGCTTTTCTCCAGATTCATGGCGTTAAATGTCCACTAATTTGGCACTCGTTGCCATAGGGTTAATTGACGGTTACACATAGCATCTGTCCTCTGGACTCCGGTCAGGGCGCGTCATGGACTTCATTCTGTATGCGGTGCCGTTTTTCTTTGTGCTGATCGCCGTCGAGCTGCTGGCCGACCGTTGGCGCGGGGTGCGCAATTATCGGTTGGCGGACGCGATCAACAGCATCAGCACCGGCGTGCTGTCGACCACCACGGGGCTGCTGACCAAAGGCGTGGGGTTGGTGACCTACGCGTTTGCCCTCAAGCATCTGGCGCTGTTCGAGTTGTCGGCCGACAGCGTCTGGACTTGGGTGTTTGCTTTTGTCTTCTATGACTTCTGTTACTACTGGCTGCACCGCATGGGCCACGAACGCAACATCCTCTGGGCCGCGCATTCGGTGCATCACCAGAGCGAGGACTACAACCTGTCCACGGCATTGCGCCAGACCAGCACCGGATTCCTGCTGAGCTGGATCTTCTATCTGCCGCTGGCGGTGTTCGGCGTACCGCTGCTGGTGTTTGTGAGCGTCGCCGCGCTGAACCTGCTGTACCAGTTCTGGGTGCATACCCGGCACATTCCCAAGCTTGGCTGGTTCGAATGGTTTTTCGTCACGCCATCCAATCATCGGGCTCACCATGCACAAAACGCTCTCTACATGGATCGCAACTACGGCGGCGTGTTCATTATCTGGGACCGTCTGTTCGGCTCGTTCCAGGAAGAAGACGACAGCGAGCCGGTGATCTTTGGCGTGACCACGCCGCTGGCGAGCTGGAATCCCGTGTGGGCGAACGTGCAGTTCTATGCACAGTTGTGGGCAGATGCGCGGCGTGCCGAAAGTACCTTGGACAAATTGCGGATCTGGTTCATGCGTACCGGCTGGCGCCCGGCGGACGTGGCGGCCAAATACCCGATGAACAAGCCGGACCTGACCCGGTTCCGCAAATTCGAGGTGCCGCTGGACGGGCGTCAGCAGCTCTACATCTTGTTGCAGTTCTGCGTGTACATCGCGCTGGGCAGCTACTTGATGAGCCTTGAACCGAAGCTGTCAGTCGCCGCCCTGGTGTTGGGCTGGGGAGCGGTGGCGTTTGGTCTGTTTGTGCTGGGCGTGGCCCTTGAGGATCGCCCATGGGCGTTGAAGCTGGAGCTGGTGCGACTGACGTCGAATCTGCCTTTGGTGTGGCTGGCACCAATGGTGGGGCTGTGGCCGGCCAGCATGGTGGGCTGGGTCGGCCTGCTCAGTTACAGCCTGTTGAGCGGCATCGGTCTCTACTGTTGCAGAAACCGCATCACTCGACTGGCGTCGTAGGGCCTTCGGTTTTGATGCTTTCGGCTTTCAGCGCTTGTTCGTCGGCGTAGACCTGCTTGGCCAGGCGGGCATTCTTGAAGCGCCGACGCAGCCATAGCACGAAGCCCAGGACCAGCAGGGCGCCGAGCACCCAAAGCTCGTACTTCTTCACACTGCCGAGCATGCCTTCGAGCACTGCGCCGAAATGGTACGCGGCCGCCGCCAAGGCTGCGGCCCAGATCGCCGCGCCAATGCCGTTGAGCAGCAGGTAACGACCCGGCGGGTAGCCTGACAACCCGATGGCCACCGGCATGACCGTACGCAAACCGTAAACGAAGCGGAAGCTCAATACCCAGATGTCCGGATGCTTGCGAATGTGTTCCAGCGCCCGGTCACCCATCATCTGCCAGCGCGGCTTGCGCGCCAGCAGTTTGCGGCCGTGCTTGCGCCCAAGGAAGTACCACAGTTGGTCGCCGGCATAGCTGCCAAAGAAGGCCACGACCACCACCAGGTTGATGTCCATGTATCCACGGAACGCGAGGAAGCCCGCGAGTACCAGAATGGTTTCGCCTTCGAAGAACGTGCCTAGAAAAAGGGCAAAGTAGCCGAAGTCATGCAGAAATTGTTGGAGCATTGTCTGGGTGCTGGCGAAATGAACGCGCAGCCTAACCCTTCGGACACATTCAGGAAAGTGTCCAAATGTGTCTCGACGTGAACATTTCCTACAACGACAATGGAATGCGGCTACGTGTCGCGGGATGCACACAACTGTCATCTGTTCGTCATAATGGCCGCTTATAACTGTCACGCTCGCCCGTAAGCGCGGGCTCAGGAGTCTGCCGTGAGCTTTACCCCCGCCAACCGTTTGTTCCCTGCAACCCGCCTGCGCCGCAACCGTCGTGACGACTTCTCGCGTCGTCTGGTCCGTGAAAACGTCCTGACCGTCGATGACCTGATCCTGCCGGTGTTCGTACTGGACGGTGAAAACCGTCGCGAAGCGGTGGCTTCGATGCCGGGTGTCGAACGCCTGACCATCGACCTGTTGCTGGAAGAGGCGGCCAAGTGGGTCGAGCTGGGGATTCCGGCGCTGGCACTGTTCCCGGTGACGCCAGCGGAGCTCAAGTCCCTGGACGCCGCCGAAGCGTGGAACCCGCAAGGCATCGCCCAACGCGCGACCCGTGCGCTGCGTGCGCAATTCCCGGAGCTGGGCGTGATCACCGACGTCGCCCTGGACCCGTTCACCACCCACGGCCAGGACGGCATTCTTGATGAAGAAGGCTACGTGCAGAACGACATCACCGTCGACGCACTGGTCAGGCAAGCCCTGTCCCACGCCGAAGCCGGCGCTCAGGTCGTGGCGCCATCGGACATGATGGACGGTCGCATCCAGGCGATCCGCGAAGCCCTGGAAGTGGCCGGTCACGTCAATGTACGGATCATGGCCTACTCGGCCAAGTACGCCAGCGCCTATTACGGCCCGTTCCGCGATGCGGTCGGTTCGGCGCTGAACCTGGGCAAGGCCAACAAGGCCTCCTATCAGATGGACCCGGCCAACAGCAACGAAGCGCTGCACGAAGTGGCGGCGGACTTGTCAGAAGGTGCAGACATGGTCATGGTCAAGCCAGGCATGCCGTACCTGGACATCCTGTGCCGGGTAAAAGAAGAATTCAAAGTGCCGACGTTTGTGTATCAAGTCAGCGGCGAATACGCCATGCACATGGCGGCGATCCAGAATGGCTGGTTGAGCGAAGGGGTTATCCTCGAGTCCCTCACCGCTTTCAAACGTGCAGGGGCTGATGGCATCCTGACGTACTTTGCCGTTCGTGCTGCCCAATTGTTGCGAGAGCAAAAATAGCCCTCCCAGGAACATTCGATGAATACCGAAGTACTCACTGAAGTTGCCGTAAAAGACGCTCAACCTGTGGTGGAGCAAGTCGACGAGACCCCGCCGGAGCTGGAGCCAGCTCCGCCCGCGGCGGTCGTCGAAACCGCTGCGACAGTGCCAGCGGTGGCCATTCCCGGCCTGGATGACAGCAGCCTGTACATCCATCGCGAGCTCTCGCAACTGCAGTTCAACATCCGCGTGCTGGAACAGGCGCTGGACGAGTCCTACCCTTTGCTGGAGCGGCTGAAGTTTCTGTTGATCTTCTCCAGCAACCTGGACGAGTTCTTCGAAATTCGTGTCGCCGGCCTCAAGAAGCAGATCACTTTCGCCCGTGAACAGGCCGGCGCCGATGGTCTGCAACCGCATCAGGCCCTGGCCCGCATCAGCGAGCTGGTCCACGGTCACGTCGATCGCCAGTACGCGATCCTCAACGACATTCTCTTGCCGGAGCTGGAAAAACATCAGGTCCGCTTCATTCGTCGCCGCTACTGGACCACCAAGCTCAAAACCTGGGTCCGCCGCTATTTCCGCGACGAGATCGCGCCGATCATCACTCCGATCGGCCTCGACCCGACGCACCCGTTCCCGTTGCTGGTGAACAAGAGCCTGAACTTCATCGTCGAGCTCGAAGGCATCGACGCCTTTGGCCGCGATTCCGGTCTGGCGATCATCCCGGCGCCACGTCTGCTGCCGCGCATCATCAAGGTGCCGGAAGAAGTCGGTGGCCCTGGCGACAACTATGTATTCCTGTCGTCGATGATTCACGCTCACGCCGACGACCTGTTCCAGGGCATGAAGGTCAAGGGCTGCTACCAGTTCCGCCTGACCCGTAACGCCGACCTGGCGCTGGACTCCGAGGACGTCGAAGACCTGGCCCGCGCCTTGCGCGGCGAACTGTTCTCCCGTCGCTATGGCGATGCGGTGCGACTGGAAGTGGCCGACACGTGCCCCAAACACCTGTCTGACTACCTGCTCAAGCAGTTCAACCTGGGCGAGACCGAGTTGTATCAGGTCAACGGTCCGGTGAACCTGACGCGGCTGTTCAGCATCACCGGCCTGGACAGCCAGCGCGAGCTGCAATATCTGCCGTTCACCCCGCAGATCCCGAAACTGCTGCAGAACAGCGAAAACATTTTCAGCGTGATCAGCAAGCAGGACATCCTGCTGCTGCACCCGTTCGAGTCGTTCACCCCGGTGGTCGACCTGTTGCGCCAGGCTGCCAAGGACCCGCACGTGCTGGCGGTGCGCCAGACCCTGTACCGGTCCGGCGCCAACTCGGAAATCGTCGATGCGCTGGTGGATGCGGCGCGTAACGGCAAGGAAGTCACCGCGGTGATCGAACTGCGGGCGCGGTTCGACGAAGAGTCCAACCTGCAACTGGCCAGCCGCCTGCAAGCGGCCGGTGCGGTAGTGATCTACGGTGTGGTCGGCTTCAAGACCCACGCCAAGATGATGCTGATCCTGCGTCGCGAGGCCGGTGAAATCGTGCGTTATGCGCACCTCGGTACGGGTAACTACCACGCCGGCAACGCCCGCCTGTACACCGACTACAGCTTGCTGACCTCAGACGATGCCTTGTGCGAAGACGTCGGCAAACTGTTCAGCCAGTTGATCGGCATGGGTAAGACGCTGCGCATGAAGAAATTGCTGCATGCGCCGTTCACCCTGAAAAAGGGCATGCTCGACATGATTGCCCGCGAAACCCAATTTGCCCTCGACGGCAAACCGGCGCACATCATCGCCAAGTTCAACTCGCTGACCGATCCGAAGATCATCCGCGCGTTGTACAAGGCCAGCCAGTCGGGCGTGCGCATCGATCTGGTGGTGCGTGGCATGTGCTGCCTGCGACCGGGCATCGCCGGGGTTTCCCACAACATCCACGTGCGCTCGATCATCGGTCGCTTCCTGGAACACACCCGGGTCTTCTACTTCCTCAATGGCGGCGAAGAACAGATGTTCCTCTCCAGCGCCGACTGGATGGAGCGCAACCTCGATAAACGCGTCGAGACTTGCTTCCCGGTGGAAGGCAAGAAGCTGATCATGCGGGTCAAGAAAGAGCTGGAGCTGTATCTCACCGATAACACCCACAGCTGGAGCCTGCAGTCGGACGGTCGTTACATCCGCAACACGCCGACCGGTAACCAGAACCCGCGTAGCGCCCAGGCGACATTGCTGGAGCGTTTGGGCAGCCCGATCCTGGCTGTTCGGTAACGCGGGCGAGGTATAAAAAATGGCGATCCCTGCGGATCGCCATTTTTGTTTACACCGCCACCCCCTGTTGTAGGAGCGAGTTCGCTCGCGATGGACGTGAACGATGATGCGTGCTGCCTGGAGAAAAGCGTCGCGTGCCAGTTTTTCGCGAGCGAGCTCGCTCCTACAACAGGGGCGGTGTTTTAGCGAGCGTTGAGGACGATATCGACCCGTGTCAGCCATTCCGCCTCGATGGCGAAGTCAGCCTGGGTCAACTGGTTTTCATCCAGCCAGTTTTCCGGGAAAACCACTTCCAGGTGGTTGTCATAGGCGTTCAGTTCCACCTGGGGCATTTGCTGGGTGCCACGTATGTGGTGGAACAGAATCGCAAAGCGCAGCAACACGCACAGGCGAATCAGCTTGGTGCCGTCATCGCCGAACTCGGCGAACTTGTCCTTGGGAATGTTGCGTCGGTGGCCGCGTACCAGCAGCGCGAGCATCAACTGGTCTTCGCGGGAAAATCCGGCGAGGTCCGAGTGCTCGATCAGGTAGGCGCCGTGCTTGTGGTACTGGTAGTGGGCGATGTCCAGGCCCACTTCATGGACCTTGGCCGCCCAGCCGAGCAGTTCGCGCCAGACGCCGTCTTCCAGATCCCAGTCCGCGGCCACCTGGTCGAACGCATGCAGTGCCTTGCGCTCGACTCGTACCGCTTGTTCCTGATCGACGTGGTAGCGCTCCATCAGCGAAGTGAGGGTGCGTTCGCGCACGTCTTCGTGATGATGGCGGCCCAGCAGGTCATAGAGCACGCCTTCGCGCAAGGCGCCTTCACAGTGATCCATGCGTTGCAGTTCGAGGGAGTCGAAGATCGCTTCGAGGATCGCCAGGCCGGCCGGGAAAATCGCCCGGCGATCCGGTTTGATGCCTTCGAAATCGATTTTCTCGACGTCGCCCAGCTTGATCAGTTTGCGCTTGAGCCAGGCCAGACCTTCGGCGTTGACCTCGCCGGTGCTGTGGCCGCCAGCCTTCAGCGCCAGACCGATGGCGCGGATGGTGCCCGAGGAGCCAATGGCTTCATCCCAGGTCAGGCGATGCAGGGCGTGCTCGATGCTCATGATCTCCAGTCGCGCCGCGGTGTACGCCTGGGCGTAACGGGCCGGGGTGATCTTGCCGTCCTTGAAATAGCGTTGGGTGTAGCTGACGCAACCCATCTGCAGGCTTTCGCGCAGCAGCGGTTCGAAGCGCTGGCCAATGATGAACTCGGTACTGCCGCCGCCGATGTCGGCCACCAGGCGCTTGCCCGGGGTGTCGGCGAGGGTGTGGGACACGCCGAGATAGATCAGGCGCGCTTCTTCACGGCCGGAAATGACTTCCACCGGGTGGCCGAGAATTTCTTCGGCGCGACGGATGAATTCGGCGCGGTTGCGCGCTTCACGCAAGGCGTTGGTGCCGACGATGCGAACGGCACCGGTAGGCATACCGCTGATCAGTTGGGCGAAGCGCTTGAGGCAGTCGAGCCCGCGCTGCATCGATTCTTCGTTGAGATGGCGCTCTTCGTCGATGCCTGCGGCCAGCTGAACCTTCTCCCCGAGACGCTCGAGAATGCGGATTTCAGCGTTCTGGGCCTTGGCCACGACCATGTGAAAACTGTTGGAGCCCAGGTCGATTGCGGCGATCAGGGACAGATTCTTGGCTTGAGATTGCGGCATGGTCTGGGGTCTCGGTCGATAACCTCGACATCGTGCCACGATCAAAGGCTGCCGCCAACGCGCAGTGTTCAAAGCCTTGATCCAGCACAGCAAAGCAAGCGGCCGCTATGCGGCCAATCGCGGGCAAGCCCGCTCCCACAGGATCTCGGTTGAAGCACTATTGTGTGCTCGACGCAAAACCTGTGGGAGCGGGCTTGCCCGCGAAGGCGGCCTCCAAGGCACTGAAGATCTGTCAGCCCGCCGCTTCAACCGTCCCGATGAAGTTCGCCAGCTCAGCCGTCTGCGGATTGGCGAACAACACCTTCGGGTCGCCCGTTTCATGCACCTTGCCCAGGTGCATGAACACCAACTTGTCCCCAACCTCCCGGGCGAAGCGCATTTCGTGGGTGACCATGATCAGCGTCATGCCTTCCCTGGCCAGTTGCCGGACCACGCTCAGCACTTCGTTGACCAGCTCCGGGTCCAGGGCCGAGGTGATTTCGTCGCACAGCAGCACCTTCGGCGACATCGCCAGGGCGCGGGCAATCGCCACCCGCTGTTGCTGGCCGCCGGACAGTCGATCCGGAAAGGCATCGAACTTTTCGCCCAGCCCGACCCGTTCCAGCATCTGCCGCGCCAGTTCGGCGGCCTTGGCCTTGGGCACTTTCTGCACCACTTGCGGCGCGAGCATCACGTTTTCGCCAACCGTCAGGTGTGGGAACAGGTTGAACTGCTGGAACACCATGCCGACTTTCTGCCGCAGGCTGCGCAGGTCGGCGCGAGCGGCGTCGAGGTACTCGCCGTCGACTTCGATCACGCCGTCGTTGATCGACTCCAGGCCGTTGAGGGTGCGCAGCAGGGTGGACTTGCCCGAGCCGCTGCGGCCGATGATCGCCACCACCTGGCCTTCCTCGACGCTCAGGTCGATGCCTTTGAGCACATGGTGATCGCCGTAGTATTTATGCAGGGCGGAAATTCTAAGCAGAGGCATGCAGTCTCCTTTCCAGGTAGCGCGCACTGAGGGACAGGGGGTAGCAGAGCAGGAAGTAGCCGAGGGCGACGAGGCCGTAGACCATGAAGGGTTCGAAGGTCGCATTGGCGAGCATGCCGCCGGTCTTGGTCAGCTCGGTGAAACCGATGATCGAGGTCACGGCGGTGCCTTTGACCACTTGCACCGAGAAGCCCACGGTCGGCGCGACGGCAATGCGCAAGGCCTGCGGCAGGATCACATGGCGCAGTTGTTCCAGCGGATTGAGCGCCAGGCTCGATGAGGCTTCCCACTGGCCATTGGGGATCGACTCGACGCAACCGCGCCAGATCTCCGCCAGATAAGCGCTGGTGAACAGCGTCAACGCGATCGCCGCCGCCATCCACGGTGAAATCTCCAACCCGGCCAGCGCCACACCAAAAAACACCAGAAACAGCTGCATCAACAGCGGCGTGCCCTGAAACAGCTCGATGTAGGTGCGCGCAAAGCTGCGTGGCAGGGATTGATCCGAGATGCGCATGACCATGATCAGCAAGCCGATCAGCCCGCCGCCAATGAAAGCCACCAACGACAGCGCCAGCGTCCATTGCAGGCCGGTGAGCAGGTTGCGCACGATGTCCCAGAAGGTGAAATCACTCATCGGCCGCTCCTTGCGATGAACCGCTGGCCGATCCAGTTCAGGAACTGGCGGATCAGTAGCGCCATGCACAGGTACAGCAGCGTGGTCAGGGCGTAGGTTTCAAAAGCGCGGAAGTTGCGCGATTGAATGAAGTTGGCCGCGAAACTCAGCTCTTCGGTGGCGATCTGTGAACACACCGCCGAGCCGAGCATGACGATGATGATCTGGCTGCTCAGGGCCGGCCAGACTTTGCCCAGTGCCGGCAGCAGCACGACATGGCGGAATGCCTCGAAGCGCGTCATCGCCAGTGCCGCCGCGGCTTCCAGCTGACCCCGGGGGATTGCCTGGATACCGGCACGGATGATCTCGGTCGAATAGGCGCCGAGGTTGATCACCATCGCCAGCACCGCTGCCTGCCATTCGGAGATCTGCACGCCCAGTGACGGCAAGCCGAAGAAGATGAAAAACAGCTGCACCAGAAATGGCGTGTTGCGGATCAACTCGACGTAGACCGCAAAAAAAACCGCGAAAGGCCGAATGTTCCACGCCCGCACCAGCGCCCCGACGATGCCAAGGCCCACACCGAGCACGGCGCCGATGGCTGTCAGCTCAAGGGTGAACAACGCACCGCGCAGCAACAGATCGGTGTTGTGCACCACCGGCAGGAAATCGAACTGATAAGCCATAAAACGTCTCCAGCGCGCCGAATCAGAGATCAGCCGGCAGCGGTTCTTTCAGCCAGGTCAGGGAGTTCTTTTCCAGCGCGCCGTCGCTCCTGGCGGTCACGAGAATCTGGTTGACCTTATCCAGCAGCTGCGGCTCGTTCTTGTTCACGCCCACGTAGACAGGCGAATCCTTGAGCTTCACTTTCAGCGCCGGCACACGTTTCGGGTTCTTCTCGCTGATCGCGACCATCACTACGTTGCCGCTGGCGATCAGGTCGACTTGCCCGGCCAGGTACGCGGCGATGGTCGAGTTGTTGTCTTCGAAGCGCTTTATGGTCACGCCTTCGGGAGCGACCTTGGTCAGCTCGATGTCTTCAATCGCGCCACGGGTGACGCTGATGGTTTTGCCCTTGAGATCGTCCAGACTCTTGATGTCAGCGTCTGGCGGACCGAACACCGCGAGGTAGAACGGCGCATAGGCACGGGAGAAGTCGATGACCTTCTCGCGCTCCGGGTTTTTGCCGAGGCTGGAAATCACCAGGTCGACCTTGCCGGTGGTGAGGAACGGGATGCGGTTGGTGCTGTTGACCGGCGTCAGTTCGAGTTTGACCTTGAGCTGCTCGGCCAGCAGTTTCGCGGTGTCGATATCGAGGCCGCGGGGTTTCATGTCCGGGCCGACCGAGCCAAAGGGCGGGAAGTCCTGGGGCACGGCAACCTTGAGGACGCCGCGCTTGACCACGTCTTCCAGGCCGTCGGCGTGGGCGGGTGCCTGGCTCAGCATCAGGCTGGCAAACAGGGCTGCGAGGAGGGCGCTGTAACGCTGGGTCATGGCAAATCTCCGAATCGGCAAGAAGTGATTTCTGCGGATCGACAGAGCATGGGGCATGCCAACTTGGGGTTTTGGGGGCGCCAGAGTGCGGTTTTACTGGCGTCGGATGGTCTTACTGGTCTGAACAGTCAAGTTGCGTTTCGCACCCCGATAGCGCAGCCGGGAATATCGCGAACCCCCATGGGGCACGACTTGCCGGGGACCGTGAATAGCTTTACAACTGAGCGCACTTTGGCCTGGTTCGTCTGGAAAACCATGAATTCGATCTCCCGCGCCGTACCCGAAGTGGCGCTGCAAGCCATTCGCAAACTGATTACCGAGCAGGGCTTCGGGCCGGGTGATGCCTTGCCCTCGCAACGGGACCTGGCGCTGCAACTGGGCGTAAGCCGGGCTTCTTTGCGCGAGGCGTTGTCGTCCCTGAGTGCGTTGGGCGTCGTCAGCATTCAGCCGGGTAAAGGTGTATTCGTTCAGGCGCCGGTGGAGCTGCCGCGAGGCGAAGCGATGCCGGGCTGGCCGTTCGCGGCGCAGGCTTCGCCGCTGGATATCTTCCAGTTGCGTTATGCGCTGGAGGGGTTTGCCGCGGGGCTGGCGGCCGTGACCTTGAGCACTGAAGAGCTCGATGCGCTGGAGGACAATGTCGCCGCCATGCGCAACGAACTGAAAGCCGCTGATTTCGAAGCGGCGGCGCGCCTGGACTTCGAATTCCACCGGCGCATCCTGCTGGCCAGCGGCAATCAGGCAATGCTGAGTATCCTCACCGCCAGCGCCGATATTTTCCTGGAAAGCCAGAAACTACCGTTCATCCGGGCCGAACGAGCCATGGAAACCTGGCAGGAGCACCGCAAGATCCTTCGCGCACTGGCTCGCCGAGCCTCTGGCGCCGCGCAAAAGGCCATGCAAGAGCATGTGCGCAACGCGGCGTTGCGCACCGGAATCGCCTTCGTCGCTCCCGCCCCGGCGTGACCCGGGCTATACCCAAACTCATGGAACGCCATAGCGAGACTCAATCAACTGCACCTTCCTGAACGAGGGAAGGGCAGCTATGATGGGCCACGTTTTTTTGCTTACAACCCTGGAGAATTCCATGAGCAGCGATCTTATCAAACACGTTAGCGACGCTAGCTTCGAGGCCGACGTACTCAAGGCTGAAGGCGCTGTACTGGTCGATTACTGGGCTGAGTGGTGCGGCCCTTGCAAAATGATCGCTCCTGTCCTGGACGAAATTGCCGAGACCTACAAAGGCAAGCTGACCGTTGCCAAGCTGAACATCGACGAAAACCAGGAAACCCCGGCCAAGCATGGCGTGCGTGGTATCCCGACCCTGATGCTGTTCAAGAACGGCAACGTTGAAGCGACCAAGGTCGGCGCACTGTCGAAGTCGCAACTGGCTGCTTTCCTCGACGCCAACATTTAAGCGTCGTTGCAAGTGTCTTGAAAAAAGCCCCGCAAATAGCGGGGCTTTTTGCGTATACAGGGCTAGACGCTCCTGATACTCAGGTGGTACATTCGGCCCCGCATTGGTTTCTCCATTGCCCCCTGCTAGCCGTCGCCGACGCACTCCTTTTCGAATAAGTACGCGATCCTGTCGCCTTCTCCGCGGCGCGGCCTCATTAAGCCAAAAGCTTAATTTCCCCCCTCCATAAATGATTACGTCATTCCTATATGAATCTGACTGAACTCAAGCAAAAGCCGATTACCGAACTGCTCGAATTGGCCGAACAGATGGGCATAGAAAATATGGCCCGTTCGCGCAAGCAGGACGTGATTTTCTCCCTGCTCAAGAAGCACGCGAAAAGCGGTGAGGAAATCTCCGGTGATGGCGTGCTGGAGATTCTCCAGGACGGCTTCGGCTTCCTGCGCTCCGCTGACGCTTCCTATCTCGCAGGTCCGGACGATATCTACGTCTCGCCGAGCCAGATCCGTCGTTTCAACTTGCGCACCGGTGACACCATCGTTGGCAAGATCCGCCCTCCAAAGGAAGGCGAGCGTTATTTCGCGCTGCTCAAGGTCGACACGATCAACTTCGACCGTCCGGAAAACGCGAAAAACAAGATTCTCTTCGAGAACCTGACCCCGCTGTTCCCGACCGTGCGCATGAAGATGGAAGCCGGTAACGGTTCCACCGAAGACCTGACCGGTCGTGTTATCGACCTGTGTGCCCCGATCGGTAAAGGCCAGCGCGGTCTGATCGTTGCTCCGCCGAAAGCCGGCAAGACGATCATGCTGCAGAACATTGCCGCGAACATCGCGCGTAACAATCCTGAAGTTCACCTGATCGTGCTGCTGATCGACGAACGTCCGGAAGAAGTAACCGAAATGCAGCGCACCGTGCGCGGCGAAGTGGTTGCCTCGACGTTCGACGAGCCGCCGACCCGCCACGTGCAGGTTGCCGAAATGGTGATCGAGAAGGCCAAGCGCCTGGTCGAGCACAAGAAGGACGTGGTGATCCTGCTCGACTCCATCACCCGTCTGGCGCGTGCCTACAACACCGTGATCCCGAGCTCCGGCAAGGTACTGACCGGTGGTGTCGATGCCCACGCCCTGGAGAAGCCGAAGCGTTTCTTCGGCGCCGCGCGGAACATCGAAGAAGGCGGCTCGCTGACCATCATCGCCACCGCGCTGGTTGAAACCGGCTCGAAGATGGACGAAGTGATCTACGAGGAATTCAAGGGCACGGGCAACATGGAACTGCCGCTGGATCGCCGTATCGCTGAAAAACGCGTCTTCCCGGCCATCAACATCAACCGTTCCGGTACCCGCCGCGAAGAGTTGCTGACCGCCGACGACGAGCTGCAGCGCATGTGGATCCTGCGCAAGCTGCTGCACCCGATGGATGAAGTCGCTGCCATCGAGTTCCTGGTCGACAAGCTGAAAACGACCAAGACCAACGATGAGTTCTTCCTGTCGATGAAACGCAAGTAAGTCGAACAGGCACAAAAAGCCGGGGAAACCCGGCTTTTTGCTATCTGATTTTTGATCAAATGCCAGTTCGTGGTTCTGAATAGAGGGCTTCGGCGCTAAACTGCCTGCCCCCGAACGCCACGGCCAACACGAGGCTCACGCATGCAGTATCGCGACTTGCGCGACTTTATCAGCGGGCTGGAAAAGCGCGGTGAACTCAAGCGCATTCAGGTTCCGGTGTCCCCAGTGCTCGAAATGACCGAGGTCTGCGACCGCACCTTGCGCGCCAAGGGCCCGGCCCTGCTTTTCGAAAACCCTACCGGTTATGACATTCCCGTGCTCGGCAACCTGTTCGGCACACCCGAGCGCGTCGCGCTGGGCATGGGTGCCGAAGCGGTCAGCGAGCTGCGCGAGATCGGCAAGCTGCTGGCGTTCCTCAAGGAACCCGAGCCGCCGAAAGGCCTGAAGGATGCCTGGTCCAAGCTGCCGATCTTCCGCAAGATCATTTCGATGGCGCCGAAAGTCGTCAAGGATGCGGTGTGCCAGGAAGTGGTCATCGAAGGCGACGACGTCGACCTGGCCATGTTGCCGGTGCAGACCTGCTGGCCGGGCGATGTCGGTCCGCTGATCACCTGGGGCCTGACCGTCACCAAAGGCCCGAACAAGGATCGCCAGAACCTCGGCATCTATCGTCAGCAAGTGATCGGCCGCAACAAGGTCATCATGCGCTGGCTGAGCCACCGTGGCGGCGCGCTGGATTTTCGCGAGTGGTGCGAGAAGCATCCCGGCCAGCCGTTCCCGGTATCGGTCGCGCTGGGCGCCGACCCGGCGACCATCCTCGGTGCCGTGACCCCGGTGCCCGACAGCCTCTCCGAATACGCCTTTGCCGGCCTGTTGCGCGGTAACCGCACCGAGCTGGTGAAGTGCCGCGGTAACGACCTGCAGGTACCGGCCACCGCCGAAATCATCCTCGAAGGTGTGATCCATCCGGGCGAGATGGCCGATGAAGGCCCGTACGGCGACCACACCGGTTACTACAACGAAGTCGACAGCTTCCCGGTGTTCACCGTCGAGCGCATCACCCACCGGATCAAACCGATCTACCACAGCACCTACACCGGTCGTCCACCGGATGAGCCGGCGATCCTCGGCGTGGCGTTGAACGAAGTGTTCGTGCCGATCCTGCAGAAGCAGTTCCCGGAAATCACCGATTTCTACCTGCCGCCCGAAGGTTGCTCGTACCGCATGGCCGTGGTGACCATGAAAAAGTCGTATCCCGGCCATGCCAAGCGGGTAATGCTCGGTGTCTGGTCGTTTTTGCGACAGTTCATGTACACCAAGTTCGTTATCGTCACCGACGACGATATCAACGCCCGGGACTGGAACGACGTGATCTGGGCCATCACCACGCGCATGGACCCCAAGCGCGACACGGTGATGATCGACAACACGCCGATCGACTACCTGGACTTCGCTTCGCCGGTGTCCGGCCTGGGTTCGAAAATGGGCCTCGATGCCACGCATAAATGGCCGGGCGAAACCACCCGTGAATGGGGTCGGGTCATCGTCAAGGACGATGCCGTGACCCAGCGGATCGATGCCATCTGGAATCAGTTAGGAATAGATTGATGCGTGTAACCTTGCAGCCTTCCGGAGCAGTGCTTGAGATATTGCCCGGCGAGCGGATTCTCGATGGTGCGCGACGATTGGGCTACGAATGCCCGCAAAGTTGCCGTAACGGCAATTGCCACGTGTGCGCGGCGCTGCTGGTGGAAGGGCGGGTCGAGCAGGCTGGCGATGTGCGCGACCATGGTGAGTTCTACACTTGCATAGCGGAGCCGCTGGAAGACTGCATCGTGCTGTGGGATGGCGTGCTCGCGCTGGGAGAACTGCCGGTGCGCAGCTTGTCGTGTCAGGTCATTGAGTGCAGGGACGTGGGCGGCGACACCTGGCGCGTGCGTCTGCGGGCTCCGGCCGGCAAACCGCCGCGCTACCACGCCGGTCAGTACCTGATGATCGAACGCGAGAACGGCGAAAAGTCGGCTTTCTCCCTCGCCTCGGCACCGCATGCGGGGCGTGACCTGGAAATCCATGTACTGGCGCGTGAATCCAGTGCGCTGAGCCTGATCGAACAGCTTCAGCGCAACAGCATGGTGCGGGTCGAGTTGCCGTTTGGCGATACCCACCTGGCAGAGTTGCCGGACGGTCCTCTCGTGCTGATCGCCGCCGGCACCGGCATGGGCCAGATCCACGGCCTGATCGAACATTGCCGGGCCTCGGGTTTCAAGCATCCGGTGCACTTGTATTGGGGCGTGCGTCGTCCTGAAGACTTTTATCAAGTCGAACATTGGGATGAGTGGCTGAAATTGTCCAACCTGTTCCTGCACAAGGTCGTCAGCGATCAATGCGGCTGGAAGGGGCGTTGTGGCATGTTGCATGAAGCGGTGTGTGAGGATTTCCCTGATCTCAAGCCGCTGCATGTGTACGCCAGTGGTTCTCCGGCCATGGTCTACGGCACGCTGGATGCGCTGGTCGAGGCAGGGATGGACGCCCACCAGATGCGCGCCGACGTATTTGCCTACGCCCCTAGATCCTGATCTGCCCCCCCGTACTTGTAGGAGCGAGCATGCTCGCGATGGACTCAAGAACGCTGCGGGCAGCCTGACTTCCCGCATAATCGTTAACGACCATCGCGAGCGAGCTCGCTCCTACAGGTATATAACCCGCTATATAGCCCATCGGTATTTATAAAAATGTATAAATGTCGGTAGGTTATATCTCGTTCAAGTGATTAATTAAGAACTGCGCCAAGGCACTTAAATTACTTGAAAACATATGTGCCTTATTGTTTCGGCGGTGCGTTCTATTTAGTAACTGTTTACTCGCGGGGAGCTGAACGCTATTCGCCATGAGCGCCATCGAATCTGCTTTTTTGAATCTGGCTTACCCTCCACGGCTCGATCTGGGGCCGCAGCTCACTCACGAACAATTGCTCAGCTCGATGCAATCGACCATGGCCCGCCACAAGGGTGGGCCGGTGTGGCTGTTTGCCTACGGGTCGCTGATCTGGCGGCCTGAATGCACGGCGGTTGAACGGGTTCGTGGCCGGGTGCATGGCTATCATCGCGGGTTGTACCTGTGGTCCCACGAACATCGCGGCACGCCGGAAATGCCCGGTCTGGTGTTTGGCCTGGATCGCGGCGGTTCTTGCAGCGGTTTCGCCTATCGCTTGCCCGAAGAACAACTCGAGGCGTCGCTATACGCACTTTGGCAGCGCGAGATGCCGTTTCCTTCCTACCGCCCGCACTGGCTTAACTGCCGTCTCGAAGACGGCAGCCAGGTACAGGCCTTGGGTTTTGTGCTGGAGCGACATCTGCCCAGCTATGCCGGCAACCTGCCGGATCATGTGCTGAGCCATGTGTTTGAAAACGCTTGCGGGCGCTATGGCACCACCCGCGATTATGTCGAGCAAACGGCTCACGCCCTGCGCAGCCACGCCATGCCAGACCGGAATCTGGAGGCGCGGCTCAAGCGCTGTAAATCAAAGGCCGATCATGCGAGCGCTTCGCGCCCCTGACTGGCGATTTGTTTGTGCCGTAGCGTCGGGGCCAGGAAGGCCATCGCCAGCAGGCAGGCGCCGACCAGCAGCACGAAGCCGCCGTCCCAACCGAAATGGTCCACGGTGTAGCCCATGGCTGCACTGGCCGCGACCGAGCCGCCCAGATAACCGAACAGACCGGTAAAGCCCGCCGCCGTACCCGCAGCTTTCTTCGGTGCCAGTTCCAGCGCCTGCAGGCCGATCAGCATTACCGGGCCGTAGATCAGGAAGCCGATGGAAAGCAACGCGATCATGTCGACCATCGGATTACCGGCCGGGTTGAGCCAGTAAACCAGCGTCGCGACAGTCACCAGCGCCATGAACACCATGCCGGTCAGACCGCGGTTGCCACGGAAGATCTTGTCCGACATCCAGCCGCACAGCAGCGTGCCCGGGATACCTGCCCACTCGTAGAAGAAATACGCCCACGAAGTTTTGTCTACGGTGAAACCCTTGGCTTCCTTGAGATAGGTTGGCGCCCAGTCCAGCACGCCGTAGCGCAGCAGATAGACAAACACGTTGGCCAAGGCGATGTACCAGAGCATTTTGTTGCGCAGCACATATTTGACGAAGATTTCCTTGGCGCTGAATTCCTCTTCGTGGCTGGCGTCGTAGCCTTCCGGGTAGTCGTTCTTGTACTGCTCGATCGGCGGCAGGCCAACCGATTGCGGGGTGTCGCGCATGGTCACAAAGGCAAACACCGCTACCGCCAGTGCCACTGCTGCCGGCACGTAGAACGCGGCGTGCCAGTCATTGAACAGGCCCATGCCGATCAGGAACAGCGGGCCGATCAGGCCGCCGCCGACGTTGTGTGCCACGTTCCACACGGAAACCACGCCGCCACGCTCCTTCTGCGACCACCAGTGCACCATGGTCCGGCCACTCGGTGGCCAACCCATGCCCTGTGCCCAGCCGTTGATGAACAGCAGAATGAACATCATGGTCACGCTGGATGTCGCCCAAGGCGCGAAACCGAAAATGAACATCACCCCGGCCGAAACCAGCAGGCCGAACGGCAGGAAGAAGCGCGGATTGGAGCGGTCGGACACCAGGCCCATCAGGAACTTCGACAGGCCGTAGGCAATCGCGATGGCGGACATCGCCAGACCCAACTGACCACGGGAGTAGCCCTCATCGATCAGGTACGGCATGGCCAGGGAGAAGTTCTTGCGCAGCAGGTAGTAACCCGCGTAGCCAAAGAAGATACCGGCGAAGATCTGCCAGCGCAGGCGTCGGTAGGTGCTGTCTATTTTTTCTTCAGGCAATGGAGCCTGATGTGCGGCAGGACGAAAGAAAGCAAACATTCAAGAGCTCCAGATTTCTTGTTTTGACTGCGGATGCGAATATTACAGTTTCGTTACCGAAAATAGCACCGCTTCTCATTGGCAAAACAGGGGAGATGTTGGATATCGCGCGTTCCTTTATGAACATGTCGCTCAGATGTAAGTGAGGGGCGTTGTAGGAAGCGTTACCCGTTTTCGTATTGAGGACTTGGTGTACCGAAAATTGGGCAGTTTTTTGGGAAAGGTCCTTCGTTCAATGCGGAAGTCATGGCGTTATGCCGGACGACTGCGCCCCGTAACCTTTGCGCTGTTGCCAGGTCTGGCATTACAGACGAAGGGAGAGGGATATGCGGTGGTGGTTGTGTGGGGTTTTGTTGCTGGTCTGCGCGGATGTCAGGGCCGGGGAGGTGTTCCTGATACCCGAGAATAATCCGAAGCCGGTGTACCCGGTGGAGCTTTACCGCGCCGGTGTCATCGGCATGGTGCGTGTCAGCCTGACCGTGCAGGCCGATGGTTCTGTCAGCAAGGTTGTGATTGCCGAAGATACGCATCCCGGACTCGGTGAGGCTTCATTGGCCGCAGTCAGCCAATGGCGGTTCAAGCCATGGAGGATCACCGACGATCAGCCGGCGAAAGTCGTCGTAATCGCACCAATGGATTACAGACTGGACCGGGATCAACCCATCCACATCAACAAGACGCTGGAACGGCTGAAATGTGGTGACATCGGACGGGCAGCGCTGAACATCGCTGACACTTCGTGGGTAGACCTGCCGGTATTCAGATGGACCCGCAGTTACCTGGCGCACTCCCTTTCGCCGACGCAATTGCCGGAGGAGAAACGACTGGCGCTGATTGCCAGGCTCAATAAAAGCATCCCTTTGATAGTCAGGCGTTGTAATACTTATCCCGCGAGCCGATACGTGCGGTTTCTTCCGGAAGAGATAGCGACTCTGTTTTGACGAAAAAGCGCGGCAGCGTGGCCGCGCTTTTTTGCAGATAGGGACTCAGCGAACCTGCACCACCACTTTCCCGACCGCTTTACGCTGGCCAAGATCATTGATCGCTTGCGCCGCATTGCCCAGCGGATAGACCTGCGACACCAGTGGCTTCAACTTGCCTTCGGCAAACCAGCCGAACAGCTGCTGGAAGTTTGCTGCGTTGTCCTGTGGCTGGCGCTGGGCGAAGGAGCCCCAGAACACGCCGAGCACTGCGGCACCCTTGAGCAGCGCGAGGTTCACCGGCAGTTCGGGAATGCGCCCGCTGGCGAAGCCGACCACCAGCAGGCGGCCGTTCCAGGCGATGGCACGGATGGCCTGGTCGAACAGGTCGCCGCCCACCGGGTCGTAGATTACGTCGGCACCCTGGCCGTCGGTCAGGCGCTTGATTTCGTCCTTGAGGCTGGTTTCGCTGTAGTTGATCAGTTCATCGGCGCCGGCGGCCTTGGCCACGGCGAGTTTTTCCGCGCTGCTGGCCGCGGCAATCACCCGGGCGCCCATGGCTTTGCCGATTTCCACTGCGGCCAGGCCGACACCGCCGGAGGCGCCAAGCACCAGCAGGGTTTCGCCCGGTTGCAGGTTGCCGCGCTGCTTGAGGGCGTGCATCGAGGTGCCGTAGGTCATGCTGAAGGCGGCGGCGGTGTTGAAGTCCATGGACGGCGGGATCGGCAGCACGTTGTAGCCCGGCACGGCGACCTGTTCGGCAAAGCTGCCCCAGCCGGTCAGGGCCATGACCCGGTCACCGACTTTCAAGTGGCTGACTTTTTCACCCACGACGCTGACCACGCCTGACGCTTCGCCACCCGGAGAGAACGGGAAGGGCGGCTTGAACTGGTATTTGCCCTCGATGATCAACGTGTCGGGGAAATTGACCCCGGCGGCGTGCACGTCCAGCAGGATTTCATTCTTCTTCGCGACAGGACTGGCGACGTCTTCCAGCACCAGCGATTCGGCAGGGCCGAAGGCTTTGCACAGCACGGCTTTCATCAGGGCTATTCCTTTGGGAGTGATGGCCGATAAGTGTAGGTGTGTGGGTCGATGGGTCAACGAGCATGCCCGGCCCTGATAGTCAGCCATAAGCTTGTGCTTGTGCGACGGGTCGTTATGCTAGGCCGCAAACCGGATAAGGAGCGAATTGTGAAAGCGTGGATCATGTTGTTGCTGGCCCTGTCTCTGCCTGTGGCAGCGGTGGCCGAAGAAGCCAAAGAAGATGCAGCTCCGAAGGTCAGCTACATCACCCTGAGTCCGCCGTTCGTGGGTAACTACGGGCTGGACGGCACGCCGAAACTGAAGGTCTACAAGGCCGATGTGGCGTTGCGGGTGACCGGTGACGAGGCCGCCAAGGCAGTGAAGGCCAATGAACCTTTGATCCGCAATCAATTGGTCGCGCTGTTCGCCCAGCAGACCACCGAGACGATGAACAACGTCGAGGCCAAGGAGAAGCTGCGTCAGGAGGCCCTGAAACAGGCCCAGCAGGTGATGAACGATGAAACCGGGAAACCTGTGGTTGAGGATCTGTTGTTCAACAACCTGATCATTCAGTAAGTTTTCCGCCGCCTGTACCGGCCTCTTCGCGGGCAAGCCCGCTCCCACAGTGGATTTGTGTTGGAACATGATCATATGTCCACAACAGGAACCCTGTGGGAGCGGGCTTGCCCGCGAATGCATTCTGACAGACGTCGAAAATCTCAGGGTTTGAGTGCAATCACCGCCGCCCACTGCTGCGCCGTTACCGGCATCACCGAAAGCCGCGAACCTTTCTGCACCAATGGCAACTCGGCCAGCGCCGTCTGTTGCTTCAGATAATCCAGTTTCAGCACTCGGGCAAACGTCTCGACATGCGCGACATCGATCGCGCTCCAGGCGTTTTTCTCCGGGGTGGCCTTATGGTCAAAATAATGGCTCTCCGGCTCCAGTGCCGTCGGGTCCGGATAGGCGGCTTCGACAATCCTGCCGATCCCGGCGATACCCGGCTCGGGGCAGCTGGAATGATAGAAAAAGAACTCGTCCCCCACCGCCATGGCCCGCAGGAAATTGCGTGCCTGATAGTTACGAACCCCGTCCCAGCGCGCTTTGCCGAGTTTTTCCAGCCCTTTGATCGAGAGTTCGTCAGGCTCGGATTTCATCAGCCAATAGGCCATGTCTTTTGCTCCTTGCGTGGTGATTGAGCAGCTTGTCGGCAATTTTATGACAAACCGACAGTCGGTTGACGTCAGCATTTGCGCAGCGGTTCACGTTGTCGCAAAATGCCGGCCTTTAAAGCTTGACGCTGCTGCACGGCCTGTAAACGGAAACCGCTGCTGTCATCGTGTTGATATGCCTTTGGGGGGCAATCGATGAAACGCAAACCGGATTTACTATGGATTTTGGTCATTTTGTTTGGCCTTGGCGTCGTGACCACTGGCTATGCCCAAAGCCTGTGGGCCAACAAGACCGATGCACCGGTCGAGCTCGGCCAATTGCAGCAACAGTCGACAGCCTTCAAGCGCTGATCCTGTTGCCGTGGCGCCACTGATCGAAGTGGTGCCTAGCCTGCGTAATACCAGGCCTTGTCTGTCACCGTTCCTTGCAACGGCACATCCCAGCTCGCCTGAGCCAATCGCTCCACCTTCTGACATTCGTGGGCAAGCCCCAACAGCGTAGGCTTGCGCCAGTCCTGTCGGCGCGCCAGGTAGGCCAGGCTCCGGTCGTAGAAGCCACCCCCCATCCCCAGGCGTCCGCCGACATCGTCAAAACCCACCAATGGCAACAACACCAGGTCCAGCGCCCAGATCCTGCGCTGCCGGGCGAGGTTGGCCCGTGGTTCGAGGATGCGAAAGCGGTTGGGTTTGAGTTTCTCCCCGGGCCGGATGCGCTGGAACACCATTTTGGTTCGCGGCCAGGCACTCAGCACCGGCAGGTAGGTGGCCTTGCCCCGGCGCTGTGCGGCACGCAGCAGCAGGCGCGGATCAATTTCACCGTCGGTCGGCAGATAGAGCGAGATGTGTCTGGCGCGGCGGAACAGCGGTTGCTGGGCCAGTTGCTTGTATAGCCCGCGAGCGGCCTGGCGCTGTTGACTCGGTGTCAGTGCGCGGCGGGCGTTGCGCAGCATGCGTCGAAGTTGCGGGCGGGGTAGCAGCGCAGGTTCGGTCATGGATTCGGGCTTCGGCAGGACGGATACGCAAAGCGTACCTGTAAAAACGCCGATGCCGGTATTTAAACCGGCATCGGACTGGAATCAGGCTCCCCGAATGTGTCGCTGTCGACTTAGCCCTTGAACCCGAAAGTTCAAGGTGGAAGATGCAGTAGGCTTTAAGGCTTTCCGTCTAGCGGACATGCACACCAGCCCAACGTGCAACCTCCAGGGTATAGCAAATCGGCTCAGGGACATCGCCAACTGGCAAGCACCCCAGGGAGTGATTCGAGTATACCTCAAGCGATCGCGCGAATCAGCCTTTGGTGACGTCCGGATCGGTGGCGAGCACCAGATCGACGCGATCGAGCAGGTCGCGCACCTGCTCACGGGTCGAGCCGCTGACCTGTACATCCGGGCGATCTTCCTTGTGCAGCAGATCGTGGGTGATGTTCAGCGCGGCCATCACGGCGATACGGTCGGCGCCGATGACTTTGCCGCTGCTGCGGATCTCGCGCATCTTGCCGTCCAGATAACGGGCGGCGCTGATCAGGTTGCTGCGCTCTTCCTGAGGGCAGATGATCGAATACTCTTTGTCGAGGATCTGCACGGTGACGCTATTGCTTGAACTCATGAGTCTTGCTCCAGGGCCTTGAGGCGCGAAATCATCGATTCGACCTTACGTCGGGCGATTTCGTTTTTTTCAATGAGGTGCGCGCGTTCCTCGCGCCAGGTCTTTTCCTGAGCTAGTAAGAGTCCGTTTTGACTCTTAAGTTGCTCGACTCGGGTAATCAGCAGTTCGAGTCTGGCCATCAGCGCTTGCAGGTCGGTGTCTTCCATTGTCTTCACTGTCTGATGGGTGTCGGACTGTAGGAGCGAGCTTGCTCGCGATGAGCCCGAGAACGTCGCGGGGTGTCAGGTACCCAGCGTTATCGTTGGCGACCATCGCGAGCGTGCTCGCTCCTACAGGGGTAGTCGATGTAGGATACAAGGCCTTCATTCTAGACATAGCGCCGTCTGGCGCCTAGCTGCCCATGACCATTCAGAATTCCCCGTACCAAGCCTTCGCCACCTTGCTGACTTCCAGCGGTCACAACGTCTCGCCTGCCGAACTGCACGGCCTGCTGCTCGGCCGCAGCTGCGCCGGCGCCGGTTTCGACGCCGAAGGCTGGCTGATCGACGCCGCCGAACTGCTCGAAAACGAGCCTCAGGACAACGTTCGCAGCGCCCTGATCGGCCTGCAGGAAATGGTCAAGGGCGAACTCACCGGCGATGACGTGACCGTCGTACTGCTGCTACCGACCGACGATGCTCCGCTCACCGAGCGTGCCGCCGCACTGGGCCAATGGTGCCAGGGCTTCCTCAGCGGTTTCGGCCTGAACTGCCGTGACAGCAGCATGCTGAGCACCGAGGCCACAGAAGTTTTGCAGGACCTGGCAGCCATTTCCCAGGTGCAAGACGCGCTGGAAGAGTCCGAGGACGGCGAAACCGACTATATGGAAGTCATGGAGTACCTGCGCGTTGCACCGCTGCTGCTGTTCTCCGAGACCAAAAAAGACGTGCCAGCCGCCAAACCGTCGCTGCACTAATCGTTTGCCAGGGAACGCCATCTGCCCATGATCCACATCCCGAAATCGGAATACAGCCGTCGCCGCAAGGCCCTGATGGCGCAGATGGAACCCAACAGCATCGCCATCCTGCCCGCCGCCGCGGTGGCCATTCGTAACCGCGACGTCGAGCACGTTTACCGCCAGGACAGCGACTTCCAGTACCTCAGCGGTTTTCCCGAGCCCCAGGCCGTACTGGTGTTGATGCCGGGGCGTGTGCATGGCGAATACATCCTGTTCTGCCGCGAGCGCAACGCCGAGCGCGAGCTGTGGGATGGCCTGCGCGCCGGGCAGGAAGGCGCGATTCGCGATTTCGGCGCTGACGACGCCTTTCCGATCACTGATATCGACGACATCCTGCCGGGCCTGATCGAAGGCCGTGACCGGGTGTATTCGGCCATGGGCAGCAACCCTGAATTCGACCGCCACCTGATGGAGTGGATCAACGTGATCCGTTCCAAGGCCAACCTCGGTGCCCAGCCACCGAACGAATTCGTTGCCCTGGATCATCTGCTGCACGACATGCGCCTGTATAAATCGGCGGCGGAAGTGAAAGTGATGCGTGAGGCGGCGCGGATTTCCGCCCAGGCGCACGTGCGGGCGATGCAGGCCTGTCGCGCCGGGTTGCACGAATTCAGCCTGGAAGCCGAGCTCGATTACGAGTTCCGCAAGGGCGGGGCGAAGATGCCGGCCTACGGCTCGATCGTCGCGGCGGGGCGCAACAGCTGCATCCTGCATTACCAGCAGAATGACGCGGTACTCAAGGACGGTGATCTGGTGCTGATCGATGCCGGTTGCGAGATCGACTGTTACGCCAGCGACATCACCCGGACCTTTCCGGTCAGTGGCAAGTATTCAGCGGAACAGAAAGCGATTTACGAATTGGTGCTGGCCTCCCAGGAGGCCGCCTTTGCCGAAATCGCCCCGAACAAACACTGGAATCAGGCGCACGAGGCTACGGTCCGGGTCATCACGGCCGGGCTGGTCAAGCTGGGGCTGCTGCGGGGCGACGTCGACGAACTGATCGCCAGCGAAGCCTACAAGGCGTTCTACATGCACCGCGCCGGGCATTGGCTTGGCATGGATGTGCATGATGTCGGCGAATACAAGGTCGGCGGCGAGTGGCGCGTGCTGGAGGTCGGCATGGCGCTGACCGTGGAGCCGGGGATCTATATCGCCCCGGACAACCAGAGCGTGGCGAAGAAATGGCGCGGCATTGGCGTGCGCATCGAGGACGACGTAGTGGTCACCAAAACCGGCTGTGAAATATTGACGGGCGGCGTGCCGAAGTCTGTCGCCGAAATCGAGGCCCTGATGGCGCAAGCACGGACACAAGCGGCATGAGTCGAGTCAACCTGGCAATCATCGGTGGCGGGCTGGTCGGTGCAAGCCTGGCGCTTGCACTGCAGGCCGGCGCCAAAGCCCGGGGCTGGAAGATCGTGCTGATCGAGCCGTTCGCCCCTGGCGACACCTGGCAACCGAGTTACGACGCCCGTTCTTCGGCGTTGTCCTTCGGCTCGCGGCAAATCTATCAACGGTTGGGCATCTGGCAGGAAGTCACCCGCCGCGCCGAGCCGATCAAGCAGATTCATGTGTCCGACCGTGGACGTTTCTCCACCGCCCGGTTGTCGGCGATGGAAGAGGGCGTTCCAGCGCTGGGTTATGTCGTTGAAAACGCCTGGCTCGGCCAATGCCTGTGGCAAGGCCTGGACAAGGATGTGATCAGTTGGCGTTGTCCGGCGGAGGTCACTCGCATGGAGCCGCTGACCGATGGCTATCGCCTGACCCTCAACGATGAAACCATCCTGGAATGCGACCTCGCGGTGCTCGCCGATGGTGGCCGTTCCGGCCTGCGCGAGCAATTGGGGATCGGCATCCGCAAGCGTCCGTACAACCAGAGCGCGCTGATCGCCAACATCACCCCGAGTGAAGCCCACAACGGCATGGCCTTTGAGCGTTTCACCGACGAAGGCCCGATGGCATTGCTGCCGCTGCCGGAAAACCGCTGCGCACTGGTCTGGACCCGCCTGGGCATGGACGCGCAACGCCTGGCGGCACTCGATGAGCGCAGCTTCCTCAGCGAGTTGCAGGGTGTGTTCGGTTATCGCCTTGGCGCATTGAAACAGGTCGGTGCGCGGCATCTGTATCCGCTGACACTGGTCGAGGCCGAAGAACAGGTGCGTCCGCATCTGGCGGTGCTCGGCAACGCGGCGCACAGCCTGCATCCGATTGCCGGCCAGGGGTTCAACCTGTCCCTGCGCGATGCCCAGGCCCTGGCCGATGCCTTGCTCGCCAGCGAAAAACCATTGGGTGACTTCGCCACGTTGCAAGCCTATCGCGAACGCCAGCGTCTCGATCAGGACCTCACCGTGGGCTTCTCTGATCAGGTCACGCGCCTGTTCGGCAGCACCCAGCCGCTGGTGTCCCTGGGGCGCAACATCGGCCTGCTCGGCCTCGATCTGCTGCCACCGGCCAAGCGCTGGTTTGCCCGACAGGCGATGGGGCTGGGTACCCGTCCAGATGCGTGACGGGCTGATCCGCCGTTTTGGCAAGGCACGACTGATAAAAATACCTGGCGCAATTGCAGGTCGACATTCATGACGGCGCCGGCCACCTGGTGGCGCGGGTCGGGAAAACCCTTTACGTGCGGCTCAAGCCGCAAGAGAGACAGGCTTAAAGCATGGAAATGCGTGCAGATCTGCTGATTGTCGGGGCCGGAATGGTCGGCAGCGCCCTGGCGCTGGCGTTGCAGGACAGCGGGCTGGAAGTCCTGCTGCTGGACGGCAGCCCCATGAGTGTCAAACCCTTCAACACTCAGGCCGCGTTTGAACCGCGGGTGAGCGCCTTGTCGGCCGCCAGCCAGCGGATTCTCGAACGCCTTGGCGTCTGGGATGGCATTGCCGGGCGGCGCAGCAGCCCCTACACCGACATGCAGGTCTGGGATGGCAGCGGCACCGGGCAAATCCACTTCTCGGCGGCCAGTGTGCATGCCGAAGTGTTGGGGCATATCGTCGAGAACCGCGTGGTCCAGGATGCCTTGCTTGACCGCCTGCACGACTGCGACCTGGGGTTGCTGGCCAATGCACGGCTGGAACAGATGCGCCGCTCCGGCGATGACTGGCTGTTGACCCTGGCCGATGGCCGCACGTTGCGCGCACCGCTGGTGATCGCAGCGGACGGCGCCAACTCGGCGGTGCGGCGCCTGACCGGGGTCGCGACCCGCGAATGGGATTATCTGCACCATGCCATCGTCACCAGCGTGCGTTGCGCCAAACCGCATCAGATGACGGCCTGGCAGCGCTTCACCGACACCGGTCCGCTGGCGTTTCTGCCCCTTGAGCGCGACGGCCAACAGGATTGGTGTTCGATCGTCTGGTCGACCACACCAGGCGAGGCCGAACGTCTGATGGCGATGGATGAACAAGGCTTCTGCAAGGCGCTGGAGCGGGCCTTTGAAGGTCGGCTCGGCGATGTACTGAGCACCGACCCGCGCCTGTGCGTGCCCCTGCGTCAGCGGCATGCCAAGCGTTATGTGGCTGAAGGCCTGGCGTTGATCGGCGATGCGGCCCACACCATTCACCCATTGGCCGGGCAAGGTGTGAATCTCGGATTTCTCGATGCCGCCGTGCTGGCCGAAGTGTTGCTGCAAGCGGCAAACCGTGGCGAACGCCTGGCGGATGTGAAAGTCCTCAGCCGTTACGAGCGTCGGCGCATGCCTCACAACCTGGCGCTGATGGCGGCGATGGAAGGCTTCGAGCGCTTGTTCCAGGCCGATCCGTTGCCGGTGCGCTGGTTGCGCAATACCGGGTTGAAAATGGTTGAGAAAATGCCGGAAGCCAAGGCCTTGTTCGTGCGTGAAGCGCTGGGGCTGACCGGGGATTTGCCGGCGTTGGCCAAGCCCTGAGGTTTGCGTTGAGCCTACTGGCCCCTTCGCGGGCAAGCCCGCTCCTACAGGGATTGCGCTGTACCTGTGGGAGCGGGCTTGCCCGCGAAGGCGTCAGCACAAGCACCACAACTTCCAAGCAGCGCAACATCTGGTAACTCCTCCGCAAGCGGGTTCGATTGAGAAGCTAAATGTGAGTCCTTATCATTTGGCCTCATTTCTCAATCGAGGGACCGCTCCCATGTTGGCACCGAAGCGTCTACTGACTGCACTGGCCTTGACCCTGATCGGTAGCACCGCCGCCCAGGCCGCTGACGAGGTGGTGGTCTACTCCTCGCGAATCGACGAGCTGATCAAGCCGGTATTCGATGCCTACACCGCCAAGACCGGTGTGAAGGTGAAGTTCATCACCGACAAGGAAGCGCCACTGATGCAGCGGCTCAAGGCCGAGGGCGCGAATACGCCGGCCGACCTGCTGCTCACCGTTGATGCCGGCAACCTCTGGCAAGCCGAGCAGATGGGCATCCTCCAGCCGTTCACCTCGAAAACCATCGACGCCAACATTCCGCTGCAATACCGGGCAGCCTCCCACGCCTGGACCGGCCTGAGCCTGCGGGCGCGGACCATTGCCTACTCAACCGATCGGGTGAAGCCGGGTGAATTGACCACCTACGAAGCGCTGGCCGACAAGCAATGGGAAGGCCGCCTGTGCCTGCGCACGGCGAAGAAGGTCTATAACCAGTCCCTGACCGCGACCATGATCGAAGTGCACGGTGCCGGGAAGACCGAGGAAATCCTCAAGGGCTGGGTCAAGAACCTGTCCACTGACGTGTTCTCCGACGACACCGCCGTGCTGGAAGCGATCAATGCCGGCCAGTGCGACGTCGGTATCGTCAACACCTACTACTACGGCCGCCTGCACAAGCAGAAGCCAGACCTGCCGGTGAAGCTGTTCTGGCCGAACCAGGCTGATCGTGGCGTACACGTGAACCTGTCGGGTATCGGCCTGACACAACACGCGCCGCACCCGGAAGCGGCCAAGGCCCTGGTGGAGTGGATGACTACGCCTGAAGCGCAGAAAATCTTTGCCGACGTGAACCAGGAATTCCCGGCGAACCCTGCCGTTCATCCATCCGAAGAAGTGGCGGCCTGGGGCAAGTTCATTGCAGATACCTTGCCGGTGGAAATTGCCGGCAAGCGCCAGGCTGAAGCGATTCGCATGATGGACAAGGCTGGCTGGAACTGAGTCAGCCGTTATGCTGCGCCCCGCCTATGCGGGGCGTTTGTTTTTGCGCTACGCGCCTCTGACGCTGTAGGAGCGAGCTTGCTCGCGATGAACGTCAACGATAACGCGGGGGGGCTGATGGTCCGCGGTGCCCTGACGCTCATCGCGAGCGAGCTCGCTCCTACAGTGTCGATCTCATCCATCAGATAGTAGAGAACCAAGCCTGTGGCCCACCCCGCCCAACGCCGCTGGTATCCAGTCGTCTTCGCCATCGCTGCGCTGGTCCTTTTGCCCCTGAGCGTCCTGCTGCTTTCCTGGCAAACCATTGACGTTCAAATCTGGTCCCACCTGTGGGACACACAGATGCCACGCCTGCTGGGCAACACGCTGACGCTGGTGCTCGGTGTCGGTGCGGGTGTCACCTTGCTGGGCGTCAGCCTCGCCTGGCTGACCAGCCTCTGTGAATTCCCCGGCAGGCGCTGGCTGGACTGGGCATTGATGCTGCCCTTTGCGATTCCAGCCTATGTGCTCGCGTTCGTGTTTGTCGGCCTGCTGGATTTCGCCGGCCCTGTGCAAACCCTGCTGCGCGAGTGGTTCGGCAGTGGTCTGCGGCTGCCGCGCGTGCGCTCCACGGGCGGTGTGATTGTGGTGCTGGTGCTGGTTTTCTATCCCTATGTATACCTGCTGGCCCGCACGGCTTTCCTCGCCCAGGGCAAAGGCCTGATGGAAGCGGCACGGGTCCTTGGCCAATCGCCCTGGCACGCGTTCTGGCGGGTGGCACTGCCCATGGCGCGGCCGGCCATCGGTGCGGGAGTGGCATTGGCGCTGATGGAAACCCTGGCGGATTTCGGCGCGGTGTCGGTGTTCAACTTCGATACCTTCACCACGGCCATCTACAAGACCTGGTACGGTTTTTTCAGCCTGTCTTCCGCCGCGCAACTGGCCAGCCTGTTGCTGCTGGTGGTGATGCTCGTGCTGTACGGCGAACGGCGTGCTCGCGGGGCCAACCGGGCGAGCAACGAGCGACCACGGGTCAAGGCGCTGTATCACCTGCGAGGCGTCAAGGCGCTGGCAGCCATGACATGGTGCGGGCTGGTATTTGCCTGCGCCTTTGTCATTCCAATGCTGCAACTGATGGTGTGGTTCTGGCAGCGTGGGCGTTTCGATCTCGATGAGCGCTACGCCGGGTTGATCGTCCATACCTTGTACCTGGGGGCGATGGCGGCGTTGATCACCGTCAGCGTCGCCTTGTTACTGGCGTTTGCCCGACGACTGGCGCCCACCCGGGTCATTCGCTCCGGGATCAGTCTGGCCAACCTGGGTTATGCCTTGCCGGGTTCGGTGCTGGCGGTGTCGATCATGCTGGCGTTCAGTTACCTCGATCGCGAGCTGGTGATCCCGCTCTCGAGCTGGCTCGGTGGCGCGGGCAAGCCGCTGCTGCTGGGCAGTCTGTCAGCGTTGTTGCTGGCCTATCTGGTGCGCTTCATTGCGGTGGCCTATGGGCCACTGGAAAGCAGCCTGGCGCGTATACGGCCATCTTTGCCCGAAGCGGCACGTAGCCTTGGCGTCAGTGGACCACGACTGTTTTTCAAAGTGTATCTACCATTGTTGTTGCCCGGCACCTTGAGCGCTGGGCTGCTGGTGTTCGTCGACGTGCTCAAGGAAATGCCCGCGACCCTGCTGATGCGCCCGTTTGGCTGGGACACGCTGGCGGTGCGGATCTTTGAAATGACCAGTGAAGGAGAGTGGGCGAGGGCATCTTTGCCAGCGTTGACACTGGTGCTGGTCGGCCTGTTACCGGTCATCGGATTGATCCGGCGCTCAGCACATCGAAACAGCTAGGTGTCAGTCCTACACCTTGCGGCTACAATGCGCGGCATTCGGTGCGGTCCGTCTGACAGACCAGGTAGCTGAAATCGGCTAAAGGCCCTTTGTTTCAAGGCATTCAGTCCGTGCAGCACTTGCCCGCACCTTCGCCACGCCCGGAAGGAGAAACCCATGGGACAGCGTACGCCTCTGTATGACCTTCATCTCGCATTCGGCGCGAAGATGGTCGATTTTGGCGGTTGGGACATGCCTCTGCATTATGGATCGCAGGTCGAGGAACACCATCAGGTGCGCCGCGATTGCGGTGTCTTCGATGTATCCCACATGACCGTAATCGACGTCGGCGGTCCCCAGGCCAAAGCCTGGCTCCGGCATTTGCTGGCCAATGATGTCGAGCGCCTGCACAGCCCCGGCCGTGCGTTGTACAGCACCATGCTCAACGAGCAGGGCGGCATCGTCGACGACATGATCGTCTATCGTCTCGATGAGGGTTATCGCCTGGTGGTCAATGCCTCCACCCGCGATCAGGACATGGCCTGGATGCAAGCGCATCTCGACGGTTTCGACGTGCAACTTCGCGAACGTTCCGAGTTGGCGATGCTGGCCATTCAGGGCCCCCACGCCCGGCAAAAAATTGCCGAGCTGGTCAGCCAGTCCCGCGGCAACCTGATCCAGCTCCTCAAGCCCTTCGAAGGCCTGTCCGATGGTGACTGGTTCATCGCGCGCACCGGTTATACCGGCGAAGACGGCCTGGAAATCATTCTGCCGGCCGATCAGACGCCAGGATTTTTCAACGATCTGGTCGGCGCCGGGATTTCTCCCATCGGCCTTGGCGCACGGGATACCTTGCGGGTCGAAGCCGGCATGAACCTTTACGGTCAGGACATCCAGCAGGACATTTCACCGTTGGCCTCCAATATGGCCTGGACCATTGCCTGGGAACCTGCCACCCGGCAGTTCATCGGGCGCAAGGCGCTGGAAGCGGAGCAGGCTGCCGGTGTACAGCAAAAACTGGTCGGTCTGGTCCTTGAGGAGCGAGGTGTTTTGCGCGCTCATCAGGTGGTCCGCATCGCCGATGTTGGCGAAGGGGAGATCACCAGTGGTAGTTTCTCTCCTACGCTTAGCAAGTCGATTGCACTGGCGCGCGTGCCGATGGCAACTGCCGACCGTGCTGAAGTGGAAATCCGTGGCAAGTGGTACCCGGTACGAGTGGTCAAACCGACCTTCGTCCGTCACGGCAAAACCTTGATCTAACCTATTCCGGCGGGCACGACCGCTGACCTATTTCCTGAGGACACAGAACATGAGCAATATCCCCGCCGACCTGCGTTTTGCCGAAAGTCACGAATGGGCACGTCTGGAAGCCGATGGCACCGTCACCGTGGGCATCAGCGATCACGCGCAGGAAGCGCTGGGTGATGTGGTGTTCGTTGAGTTGACCGAAGTCGGCAACGTGTTTGCCGCTGAAGATCAGGCCGGTGTCGTTGAGTCGGTCAAGGCCGCTTCCGACATCTACTCCCCGATTGCCGGCGAAGTGATCGCGGTCAACGAAGCGCTGAGTGGTGAGCCTGAACTGCTCAACTCCGATCCGTACGGTGCCTGGATCTTCAAGCTCAAGCCAAACAACGCTGCAGACCTGGAAAAACTGCTGGATGCCGCCGGCTACAAGGCTGCCATCGGCGAGTAATGCTCGCCCCTGCAGGAGCCGGCAAGCCGGCTCCTGCAGGGGTTGTTCAAGGTTTCAGTACCGCTTTCACGGCCGCCACCGAACGCTCGACATCCGCTTTGCTCATCGCCGTGAACATCGGCAACGAGACAATCAACCGACCGACCCGCTCGGCGACCGGGAACATGCCTTCCTTGAATCCGCGCTCGCGGTAAAGGCTCAACAGGTGAATCGGCGGGTAGTGATAGCCGATCCCGACACCCAATGCCTGCATCTGCTCCATGAACATCGCCCGCGCCGGTTTGCCATCCGTACGCTCCGGCAGTACCAGTTGGAACAAATGCCAGTTGCTGTGGGTGAAATCCGCTGGCGGCAGTTGCGCTCCGTACTGCGCTTCGAAATCCTCGCCAAAGCAGGCGAAATAGTGTCGGGCCAGGTCACGGCGATGCGCGGTGATCGCTTCGATATGGGCAAACTGCCCCAGGCCAATGGCTGCGGCGACGTCGGTCATGTTGAACTTGCCACCCAGCACATCGACGTCCAGGCCATCGAAACCATTGCGGGTAACGCCCTGCAGCCGGTATTTCTCTGCCAGTCGCACTTCTTCGGCCGTATTCAACACCAGGCAACCGCCCTCGGAGGAGGTGACGTTTTTGTTCGCCTGGAAACTGAAGGACACGAAATCACCGGTCGAGCCAATGCGCTGGCCGTTCCAGCTGGAGCCCAATGCCTGGGCCGCATCTTCGACGATCCGCAGACCGTGCTTTTTCGCCAGGGCGTACAACCGCGTCATGTCCACGGGCAGCCCGGCGAGATACACCGGGATGATGGCCTTGGTGCGGGGGGTAATTGCCGCTTCCAGTTGATCCAGATCGATATTGCGGGTCACCGGGTCGATGTCGGCAAACACCGGGGTGGCGCCGACTTCCAGGATGACGTTGGCAGTGGCTACCCAGGAAATCGGCGTGGTAATCACTTCATCGCCCGGCCCGACCCCGGCAATACGCAAAGCGATTTCCATGGTGCAGGTGCCGGAATTGAAGGTGCGCACCGGGCGCCCGCCAAAATACTCCGAGAGTTGCGCTTCGAAGGCCTGGACCTTGGGGCCGCTGGTGATCCAGCCCGAGCGCAATACGTCGCCGACAGCGGCAATCGTGGTTTCATCGATGGTGGGTTTGGAAAACGGCAGGAACGGCAGTTGGCTCATGAATACAGTCACCCGATCAGCGGACATTAGGTAGGCGCCGCACATGATGATCCGGATTGGATCGCCGCGCTACGTCATCCACGCGGATATCGACTGCTATGCTGGTTTGACCGTGTTGCATCGACGCTGAGCGCCAGTCAAGAGAGAGCCCGTCATGTCCCAGTTGCCGTCCCTGAGCCAGTTACACGACCCCAATGCCTTTCTGCGCCGCCACCTCGGCCCCGATGCCGTCGAGCAACAGGCGATGCTCGACAGTCTCGGCCTGGGCAGCCGGGTCGAATTGATCGAGCAAACCGTGCCGCCGGGCATCCGCCTCAACCGGGCGCTGGACCTGCCGCCGGCGCTCGATGAAGAGGCCGCGCTGGCCAAACTTCGCGGTTATGCCGAACAGAACCAGGTCTGGACCAGCCTGATCGGCATGGGCTACCACGGCACCCTCACACCGGCCGTCATTTTGCGTAACGTGCTGGAAAATCCCGGCTGGTACACCGCGTACACACCCTATCAGCCGGAGATCGCCCAAGGGCGGCTCGAAGCGCTGCTGAACTTCCAGCAATTGACCATCGACTTGACCGGTCTTGAGCTAGCCAACGCCTCGCTGCTTGATGAGGCCACTGCCGCGGCGGAAGCCATGGCCCTGGCCAAGCGGGTCGCCAAGTCCAAAAGCAACCTGTTCTTTGTCGATGAAAACTGTCACCCACAAACCGTTTCCGTGGTGCAGACCCGCGCTGAAGGCTTCGGCTTCGAGCTGATCGTCGACACTGTGGATAACTTGAAGCAGCACCAGGTGTTCGGCGCGCTGCTGCAGTACCCTGACACCCACGGCGAGATCCACGATCTGCGGCCGCTGGTTGATTACCTGCACGCGCAGCAGGCCCTGGCCTGTGTCGCCACTGATTTGCTGAGCCTGTTGTTGTTGACTCCGCCGGGTGAACTGGGCGCCGATGTGGTGTTCGGCTCGTCCCAGCGATTTGGCGTGCCCATGGGCTACGGTGGGCCCCATGCGGCATTTTTTGCCAGCCGCGATGAATACAAGCGAGCGATTCCCGGGCGGATCATCGGTGTTTCGAAAGATGCGCGGGGCAACACCGCCCTGCGCATGGCCCTGCAAACCCGCGAGCAACACATCCGCCGGGAGAAGGCCAACTCCAACATCTGCACGGCTCAGGTGCTGCTGGCCAATATCGCCAGTTTTTATGCGGTCTACCACGGCCCGGAAGGGCTCAAGCGGATCGCACAGCGGGTTCATCGGCTGACCTGCATCCTTGCCGCCGGGCTTGAGCGCAACGGTGTTACCCGGGTCAACCGGCACTTCTTCGACACCCTGACGCTGGAGGTGGGAGGAACCCAGACCGCCATCATCGAAAGTGCCCGGGCCGCGCAGATCAACCTGCGCATTCTCGGGCGCGGCCAACTGGGCTTGAGCCTCGACGAGACCTGCGACGAAGGCACCGTGGCGAAGCTGTTCGACGTGTTTCTGGGAGCCGATCACGGGCTCAGCATCGAGGACCTGGATGCCGAAGTCTTGCCTGGCGGAATTCCCGACGGGTTGGCGCGTACTTCACCTTATCTGCGCCACCCCGTGTTCAGCACCCATCACAGCGAAACCGAGATGCTGCGTTACCTCAAGCAACTGGAAAACAAGGACCTGGCACTCAATCAATCGATGATCCCGCTGGGCTCCTGCACCATGAAGCTGAACGCCACCAGCGAGATGATCCCGATCACCTGGCCCCAGTTCGCCAACCTGCATCCGTTCGTGCCGAAAGAGCAGGCTACCGGGTATGGGTTGATGATCGAAGAGCTGGAGCGCTGGCTGTGCGCGATCACCGGTTTCGATGCGATCTGCATGCAGCCCAATTCCGGTGCCCAAGGCGAATACGCCGGGCTGCTGGCGATCCGCAAATACCATGAGAGCCGTCATCAGGGCGGCCGCGATATTTGCCTGATTCCTTCGTCGGCCCACGGCACCAATCCCGCGTCGGCGCAAATGGCCGGGATGCGCGTGGTGATCGTCGAGTGTGACGAGGCGGGCAACGTCGACCTGGATGACCTCAAGGAAAAAGCCGCGCAGGCCGCAGACAAACTCGCCTGCCTGATGGCGACCTATCCTTCGACCCATGGCGTGTATGAGGAAGGCATCAGCGAAATCTGTGAAGTGATCCACCAGCACGGCGGTCAGGTGTACATGGATGGCGCCAACCTCAACGCGCAGGTCGGGCTGGCGCGGCCGGCCGATATTGGCGCCGATGTCTCGCACATGAACCTGCACAAGACTTTCTGCATTCCCCATGGTGGCGGTGGGCCGGGCATGGGGCCGATTGGCGTTCGGGCGCATCTGGCACCGTTCGTGGCCAACCATCCGGTGGTGCCGATCGAAGGGCCGCACCCGCAAAATGGTGCCGTCAGCGCAGCGCCCTGGGGCAGCGCAAGCATTTTGCCGATCAGCTGGATGTACATCGCCATGATGGGGCCGCAATTGGCGGACGCCAGCGAAGTGGCGATCCTCGCCGCGAATTACCTGGCGCGGCATTTGTCGGGCGCGTTCCCGGTGCTGTACACCGGGCGCAACGAACGAGTAGCTCACGAATGCATCCTCGACCTGCGACCGCTCAAGGCATTGACCGGTATCACCGAGGAGGACGTGGCCAAGCGCCTGATGGATTACGGCTTCCATGCCCCGACCATGTCATTTCCGGTGCCCGGGACGCTGATGGTCGAACCGACCGAAAGTGAATCGAAGGCGGAGCTGGACCGGTTTATCGGAGCAATGTTGAGCATTCGCGCGGAAATCAACGAGGTGCAAAATGGCAACTGGCCGGCTGAAGAAAACCCGTTGAAAGGTGCGCCGCACACGTTGGCCGACATCACCGGAGTGTGGGAACGGCCATACAGCATCGAGCAAGCGGTCACGCCGGACGAGCACACCAAGGCTCACAAATACTGGCCGGTGGTGAACCGGGTGGACAACGTGTATGGGGACCGGAACCTGTTTTGTGCGTGTGTGCCGGTGGATGATTACCGCTGACCTCCCAGGCAACACATGTCCCCTGTAGGAGCGAGCTTGCTCGCGATGGACTCAAGAGCGCTGCGTTTAGTCAGTAAACACGCGGCATCGTTAACGACCATCGCGAGCAAGCTCGCTCCTACAGGGGTATCAGTGAACATGAGACAGGTGTAGGCAGGGCAAAAAAATGCCGCTCATGTGAGCGGCATTTTTATGCGGGTATTACTTATTCCGAAGCCACGGCATTCTTCGCCAGGATCGCGTTCGCCAGTTCCATGTCCGTGGCTTGCAGGCCCGGGTTGGCTGCGCGGACTTTCTGTATGGCCGATTCCAGGTACGGGCCGCGGATACCGCCGTCGCTGGCGACGAAGCTGCTGGCGTCGTCCTGTGCCGCGACGATCAGCTTGTTATCCCTGGACGTCAGATAGCTCGAACCGGTGGTTGCGCCGGATGTAAGAACGTTACGCCAAAAAGTATCGGCCATCGCCGAGCCGACAGGCAGGGACAACAGGGCGACGGTAGCGACAGCAAGCTTGAAACGCATGAAAGGGTGACTCCACTGGGTTAACTACGCCCTTGGATTGCCAACCCTCAATCGAGTTCCATGGTCACTTATTCCGCCGCTTCGACCAGCAGGACTGCGCCTTGCTGGCCGACCACCCGCACGCGGCTGCCAATGGCAGTGTCCGGCCCGCGGGCCATCCACACGCCGTCGGCCACCTTGATTTTGCCGCGACCGTCGACAATCGCTTCATGCACCACAAAGGTTTTGCCGATCAGTTCCTGGCCACGCAGATTCAGGTGCGGCTGATCGCTCGGACGCGTCGCCGTGCGTTGACGCCGCCACCAGTACAACGCGGTGGCGATCGACAGCAGGCCGAACAACAGAAACTGCCATTCCCAGGACAGGCCCGGCAGGAGGAAGGTCAAGACGCCCACGGCGGCCGCCGCCATGCCGATCCACAACAGGTAGCCGCCAGCGCCGAAGACTTCAAGAATCAACAGCACCGTGCCCAGCGCCAACCAGTCCCAGAACGAAAGGTGCTGCAAAAATGCCCACATGGTGCGCCTCAGGCTTTCTTGTTATCGAAAGTGGCCTTGACGATTTCGCCAATGCCGCCCACCGCACCGATCATCGAACTGGCCTCCAGCGGCATCAGGATCACTTTGCTGTTGTTGGCCGAAGACAATTTGCCCAGCGCATCGATGTACTTCTGCGCCACGAAGTAATTGACCGCTTGCACGTTGCCGCTGGCGATGGCCTCGGACACCACTTTGGTGGCCTGGGCTTCTGCCTGGGCTTGTCGTTCGCGGGCTTCGGCCTCCAGGAAGGCGGCTTGCCGGCTGCCTTCGGCTTCGAGGATCTGTGCCTGCTTCTTGCCTTCGGCGGTCAGGATCGCTGCTGCACGCAGGCCTTCGGCTTCCAGAATTTGTGCACGCTTGATTCGTTCGGCTTTCATCTGTCCCGACATTGCCGCCATCAGGTCGGCGGGCGGGCTGATGTCCTTGATTTCGATCCGGGTGATCTTGATGCCCCACGGCGCGGTTGCTTCATCGACGGTGCGCAGCAGTTTTTCGTTAATGGCGTCACGCTGGCTGAGCATGGCGTCGAGTTCCATCGAGCCGAGCACCGTACGGATGTTGGTTTGCAGCAGGTTGCGGATGGCGTGCTCGAGGTTGTTGACCTCGTAGGCGGCCTGGGCCGAGTTGACCACCTGGAAGAAACACACGGCGTCGATCTGCACCGTGGCGTTGTCGGCGGTGATGACTTCCTGCGGCGGAATATCCAGCACGCTTTCCATCACGTTCATCTTGCGACCGATGCGGTCCATGACCGGAACGATGACGTTCAGCCCCGGCTTGAGCGTGTTGGTGTAGCGCCCGAAACGCTCGACGGTCCATTCAAAGCCCTGGGGCACGACCTTGAAGCCCATGAGCAGAATGGCGACCACCAGGCCGATAAAAAGCAAAAGCACACTACCGATCTGCATAACGATTCCTTGTTGATGTGTGGATCTGTGGAGTTGCACTCGCTGGAGTGTAGCGGGGCCCTGCCGGATAAGAGCAGCCGGGCTCAGTTTTGCTCGCTCTGGGGTGTCACTCGCAAAACCTCCTCGATTGTCGTCAATCCGGCGGCCACCTTTTGTGCCCCTGACAACCGCAGGCTGCGCATGCCTTCCTTGAATGCCTGCCGCCGCACGGCCAGCAGATCGGTATCGGGGCTTATCAGCGCTTTGATGCCATCGCTCAGTTGCATGATTTCGTAGACACCGGCGCGCCCGTGATAACCGGTGTCGCGGCATTCCAGGCAACCGACGGCACGCTGGGCATTGCCCGGCAATGGTGCCTGCCAGGGACGGGTCAGGGTTTGCCAGTCGTCTTCGCCCAGCGTCAGCGGCGCCTTGCAGTGCGGGCACAGGGTTCGCACCAGCCGCTGGGCCATGACGCCAAGCACTGTGGCCTTGATCAGGTAGTGCGGCACGCCGAGTTCCAGCAGGCGACTGATGGCACCGGGTGCATCGTTGGTGTGCAGGGTCGACAGCACCAGGTGCCCGGTGAGCGCAGCCTGGATCGCCATCTCCGCGGTTTCGAGGTCGCGGATCTCGCCGATCATGATGATGTCCGGGTCTTGCCGCATCAGCGCGCGCACGCCGGCGGCGAAGGTCAGGTCGATATTGTGCTGGACCTGCATCTGGTTGAACGCCGGCTCGACCATTTCAATCGGGTCTTCGATGGTGCAGAGGTTGACCTGCGGCGTCGCCAGTTTTTTCAGGGTGGTGTAGAGGGTAGTGGTCTTGCCCGAACCCGTCGGCCCGGTGACGAGGATGATGCCGTGGGGCTGGCGGGTCATGTCCAGCCAGCGGCGCAGGTCGTCGACAGAAAACCCGAGCTGGTCGAAGTCCTTGAGCAGGACTTCCGGGTCGAAGATCCGCATGACCATTTTTTCGCCGAAGGCTGTAGGCAGTGTCGACAGGCGCAGTTCGACTTCGCCCCCGTCCGGGGTCTTGGTTTTCACCCGGCCGTCCTGGGGTTTGCGCTTTTCCGCGACGTTCATGCGCCCCAGGGTTTTCAGGCGACTGACGATGGCCATGGTGACCTGGGGCGGGAATTGATAGACGTTGTGCAGCACGCCGTCGATGCGAAAGCGCACCGTGCCTTGCTCGCGCCGGGGTTCGATGTGGATGTCGCTGGCGCGTTGCTGGAACGCGTACTGGAACAGCCAGTCGACGATATTGACGATGTGTGCGTCGTTGGCGTCCGGCTCCTGGTCGCTGGCGCCGAGGTTGAGCAACTGTTCGAAATTGCCGAGGGTACTGACTTGCGGGTCGGCGCTGTTCGCCCCGGTGACCGATTTGGCCAGGCGGAAGAATTCGACGCTCAAGCGCTGGATCTCCACCGGGTTGGCCACCACGCGCTTGATCGGCAATTTGAGCACGTGGGTCAGGTCAGCCTCCCAGCCGCTGACATAAGGCTGGGCGCTGGCCACGGTCACCGCATCACGGTCGATCGCTACCGCGAGGATCTTGTGGCGCTGGGCAAAGGCATAGGACATCAGCGGAGTCACGGCCGCGACGTTGATTTTCAATGGATCGATGCGCAGGTAAGGCTGGCCGGCCTGCCGGGACAGCCACAGGGTCAGGCTTTCGAGGTCCAGCGGTTTGCCGGGACGGCTGAGGTCGTCCAGCTGTTGGCTGGCGATGAACTCCAGCGGATGCATCTGGCCATGGGTGGCGTTGCGGCGGCGGGCATTGAGTGCGTGTTCGGCCGAATCCTGGCTGATAAAGCCCTGGGCGACCAGTTCGCGCAGCACATCATTGAGATCCAGCCAGCGGTCCTGAAGGGCGATTTGTACGGACATGCGGGCTCCTTTTGAACGACAGTCCGCAAAGGATAGCCGTGGCCCGACTGACCGCTGGGCCACTACCCGACAAAGCCGTTTCGGAGTTTTTCAGCCCGCCGCTTGAACCGCCTCGGCCCATGCGCAATCAGCTTCTTGCAGCTCCACCGAGCAGACGCTGATCAGGTTGCGAAGTTTTTCCGCAATCACTTGCGCACGGTGCCAGCTCAAACCGTCGATGACGATCTCGATGGCCAGCCAGTCGTCCTGGCGCTGCACGTTGACCTGCTCCGGCGTGAGCAATTGCAAGGCGAACAGGTTGAGGGCGCGACACAGCAGGTCGGGTTCTGCCTCGGCCAGCATTTGATAGCGAACACGGCAATGGGCGTTGCTGACGTTCCAGACATCGGCACGGGCAGGCGGGGTGTTCACGGCTTCGAGATACGGCATGGTCAGGCTCCAGAATTACTGGAGAAATGTTTACATCCTGTGCCGGGTATTTCTTCTCTATGATTGGCAACATTGTAGAAATTTAGAATCAATCAATTCACTTATTGACCAACAAAGGGTTTTTTTATGCAAAGCGAGCTGGATGGCTATGACCGCAAGATCCTCGCCTTGCTGCAAGAGGATGCTTCGCTTTCCAGCGCGCAGATCGCCGAGCAGGTGGGGCTCTCGCAATCGCCGTGCTGGCGGCGGATTCAGCGGATGAAAGAGGAGGGCATCATTCGCGGCCAGGTGACCTTGCTCGACCGCAAGAAAATCGGCCTGAACACACAGATCTTCGCCGAGGTGAAACTCAATGCCCACGGGCGTTCGAACTTCACCGAATTCACCGAGGCGATTCGCGGCTTTCCGGAAGTGCTGGAGTGCTACGTGTTGATGGGGGCGGTGGACTTCCTGCTGCGGATTGTCACGGCGGACATCGAGGCGTATGAGCGCTTCTTCTTTGAGAAGCTGTCGATGGTACCGGGGATTCAGGAGGTCAATTCGATCGTGGCGTTGTCGGAGATCAAGTCGACCACCAGTTTGCCGGTGTTGCGCTGATGATGCTTGAGGGAGCTTGTGGCGAGGGGGCAAGCCCCTCGCCACAAGGTATTACAGACGCAACAGCATTTTCCAGGCGCGGTTCTGATACACCGCAATCGCCTGCTGCTTGCGCGCATCCAGGACTTCGTCGGTGATCGATTCGTTGGCCAGTTGTGCCAGCTTGTTCAGCTCACCGTACAGTCGATCCATTTCCGGGATCTCCAGCACGCTACGCGCATGGTGCAGCCAGACCTGGATGCGTTCGATGCGCGGCAGTTGCTCGGCCAGGTCTTCTGGCTGTTGCTGGTAGCGCTGCAATTGCAGCGAGTTGGCTTCTTCGCCCAGCAGGCGCGGCAACCAGCTGCCCAGTTGCGCAGCGCCCTGGCGATTGCCACGGGTGTTGCGATCGGCGGCCCAGGTGCGGGCCAGCAACCAGCGCGAGGTGGTCAGGGAGAACAGGCCCCAGCGCGGGTCTTCGAGTTCTTCGAGGAACTGCTCGGGTGCGGCCTTGCGCACGTCTTCATCGTCCAGGCCGGCCTGGACCAGCGGGCGCCAGTCCTCCAGCAAGGCATCGAGCGCGATTCGCAGATCGTGGGTCGACTGACGCGGAGCGGCCTGGCCCAGGCTGCTGATCAGCGCGCGCATTTCCGCGAGGTTTTCGACCCAGTCCTGCAGCAGGCGCCAGTGACCGTTGAAGCGATACTGCTCGGCCAGACGCTGGCTGCTGCCCAGCAAATGCCAGCTCAGTGCGGCGAACGCGTCGTCCAGCGGCGTTTCGGCGCTGATCTGCGGTGCCGGCAGGCTCAACGAATAACTGTGGGCGTCGTACAGACGATAACCGCGCTCGGCCTTGCTGATGTCGCATGGCATCAGGGCCAGTTTCTCGGCCAGTTCGGCGGCCAGTTCCAGCAACGCGGCCGGCTCGCCTTCGCGCAGTTCCAGCTCTAGCTCGCAGATTTCTTCTTTCTGCTTGCCAACCACGACGTGACCCAGGTCCAGTGCGGCTTCGATGACCACTTTGGTCTTGCCGCGGCCCCAGGCGATTTCCGCGCGTTCGCGGACGAAGTCGGTGGTGAAGATCGGCTTCAGGGTTTTCTTGTCCAGTTCAGCCAGTTCCTCGGGCCAGCATTCGCCGTCGAGTTTCTTCAGGTCGAGCTTGGCTTTGGGCAGGTTCCAGTCGTACTCGTTACGTACCGACAGACCGGCGACGCTCTGGCCGCGGGTCTTGAGGGTCTGGATCACTTCGTCGCCATCCTTGCGCAGACGCAGGGCGACCTTGGCCTGGGCCAGGTCACGCTCGGGCGTGTCGAAGTACTGGTTCATCAACTCACGGCGTTCCCAGCCACTTTTGTTGCGTTTTTTCAGTAACGGGTGCTCGCGCAGGGCGGCGAGGGTTTCGCGGCTGACGCGGAGTTTGATTTCGGTTTCTTTCTGCATGGCCGGAAAATCCAGGATCGGGAGCGCAGCCGGGGGAATGTGTGGCTGCCAAGGTCGTGCAGTGTACAGGACTCAAGGTTAGTACGCGCCGCGACGGTTTATTCCTGTCATCGGTTGGCTCTATGATGGACTTCAATTCGGGAGCCGGGAGTCAGCGATGCCATTGCCGTCGATGAAAGAACAATTCGCTGCGCTGATTGCTGCACCGTCCGTCAGTTGCACCCAACCCAGTCTCGATCAGACCAACCGCCCGGTCATCGATCTGCTGGCGACGTGGCTCGGTGAGCTGGGTTTTACCTGTGAGATCCAGCAGGTCAGCCCCGGCAAGTTCAACCTGCTGGCCAGTTTCGGTTCCGGTCCCGGCGGCCTGGTGCTGGCCGGGCACAGCGACACCGTGCCGTTCGACGCTGCGCTGTGGCAAACCGACCCGTTGAAGCTGACTGAAGTCGACGGTCGCTGGATCGGTCTGGGCAGTTGCGACATGAAGGGCTTTTTTGCCCTGGCGATCGAGGCGGTCATACCGCTGCTCGATCAGCCGTTCAAACAGCCGTTGCTGATTCTCGCCACCTGTGATGAAGAAAGCTCGATGTCCGGCGCTCGCGCGCTGGCCGAAGCGGGGCGACCGCTGGGGCGGGCGGCGGTGATCGGCGAACCGACCGGGCTCAAGCCGATCCGCATGCACAAAGGCATCATGATGGAGCGCATCGACATCCTCGGTCAGAGCGGTCATTCCTCCGACCCGCGCCTGGGCCACAGCGCCCTGGAAGCCATGCACGATGCCATCGGTGAACTGCGTGGCCTGCGCTTGTTATGGCAGCGCGAATTCCGCAATCCACAGTTTGGCGTGCCGACGCCCACGATGAATTTCGGCTGCATCCATGGCGGCGACAACCCCAACCGCATCTGCGGCCAGTGTTCGCTGGAATTCGATCTGCGGCCGCTGCCCGGCATGGACCCCAAGGTCCTGCGCGCCGAGATCCTGCAGAAGCTCAAGCCGGTTGCCGAGCGGCATCAGGTCAAGATCGATTACGCGCCGTTGTTCCCCGAAGTGCCGCCCTTCGAGCAGGCCGAGGACGCCGAGTTGGTGCGCCTTGCCGAAAAGCTCACCGGCCACAGCGCCGAAGCAGTGGCGTTCGGCACCGAAGCACCTTATCTTCAGCGCCTTGGCTGTGAAACGCTGGTGCTTGGCCCGGGTGATATCGCCTGCGCCCACCAGCCGGGGGAATACCTCGAAATGTCACGTTTGCAGCCTACGGTGCATCTACTACGACAGTTGATTGAGCATTACTGCCTAACCCCTCTGTAGGAGCGAGCTTGCTCGCGATGGATGTTAACGATGACGAGTATTGCCTGAATGAACGTGGCGACCTCAAATTCATCGCGAGCAAGCTCGCTCCTACAAGGTTTCGCGGTTAAATTGCCGGTACCCAAACCCGTATTCATGAGGAGAGCGCGCGTGTCGCCAAGCCTGTTCCGACGATAACCATCAGCCCGCTGTGCGTTTTCAGTTTCGCCCTTTTTTCGGCTGCTATTTATTACAGGCCCAGGTTCATGCCCGAATACGTCAATTGGCTTCGTCACGCTTCGCCTTACATCAACGCCCACCGCGATTGCACCTTTGTCGTCATGCTGCCCGGCGACGGCGTTGAACACCCGAACTTCGGCAATATCGTCCACGACCTGGTGCTGTTGCACAGCCTGGGTGTGCGTCTGGTGCTGGTTCACGGCTCCCGGCCGCAAATCGAAGCGCGCCTCGCCGCCCGTGGCCTGACCCCGCATTACCACCACGGCATGCGCATCACCGATGCCGCGACCCTGGAGTGCGTGATCGATGCGGTTGGCCAGTTGCGCATCGCCATCGAGGCTCGCCTGTCGATGGACATGGCTTCGTCGCCGATGCAGGGCTCGCGCCTGCGGGTGGCCAGCGGCAACCTGGTGACGGCACGGCCGATCGGTGTGCTTGAGGGCGTCGACTATCACCACACCGGCGAAGTGCGCCGGGTCGACCGCAAGGGCATCAACCGTCTGCTGGACGAGCGCTCCATCGTCCTGCTGTCGCCGCTGGGCTATTCGCCCACCGGGGAGATTTTCAACCTCGCCTGCGAAGACGTCGCCACCCGCGCGGCCATCGACCTGGGCGCGGACAAGCTGCTGCTGTTCGGCGCCGACCTGGGCCTGATCGACGAGCACGGGCGCCTGGTGCGCGAACTGCGTCCACAGCAAGTGCCGGCGCATCTGCAGCGGCTGGGCAGCAACTATCAGGCGGAATTGCTGGACGCCGCTGCCGAAGCTTGCCGTGGCGGCGTGGCCCGCAGCCATATCGTCAGTTACGCCGAGGACGGTGCACTGTTGACCGAACTGTTCACCCGTGACGGTGGCGGTACGCTGGTGGCCCAGGAGCAGTTCGAAGTGGTGCGCGAAGCGGCCATTGAAGACGTCGGTGGTTTGCTGGACTTGATCAGTCCGCTGGAAGAGCAGGGCATCCTGGTGCGCCGTTCCCGTGAGGTGCTCGAGCGCGAGATCGAACAATTCAGTGTGGTTGAACGCGAAGGTATGATCATCGCCTGTGCGGCGCTGTACCAGATCGCCGACTCGGACGCGGGTGAACTGGCCTGCCTGGCGGTGAATCCGGAATACCGCCATGGCGGTCGCGGCGATGAGTTGCTGGAGCGTATCGAAGCCCGTGCACGGGCGCAGGGGTTGAAAACCTTGTTCGTCCTGACCACCCGCACCGCGCACTGGTTCCGCGAACGTGGTTTCGAACCGAGCAGCGTCGACCGACTGCCGTCGGCGCGGGCATCGCTGTACAACTATCAGCGTAATTCGAAGATCTTCGAAAAAGCCCTTTGATCAGGATGCAGTCCCTGTAGGAGCGAGCTCGCTCGCGATGGACTCAAGAGCGCTGCGTTTAGTCAGTAAACACGCGGCATCGTTAACGACCATCGCGAGCGAGCTCGCTCCTACAGAGGTCGGTGGTGTTACTGGGTGACAAACTTCGCACTGACATACGGCGAATAATCTGGCAGCACCGTTTCAACCTTCCCTTGTTCCTTCAAGAATTTCGCCGTCTCGCCAATGGCTTTGGCCGTGCCGCCGTCCAGCAGCGCGGTGCTCTGTTGCGCCTTGGCATCCGGGAAGGCGGAACCGGCCAATAGCTCCGGTACATCGGCGGCGTTGGCACCGGTCAGTTTGGCGATTTTCTGGACGGGCACCGAATCAACGGTCCATTGGTCCTTGTGGGCGGCATAGTCGGCGAACGAATCCAGGGTGACCCTGGCGAACTTGGCCACGACCTCCGGATGTTTTTCGGCGTAATCCTTGCGCGCCACCCAGACCTCAAAGGTTGGTGCGCCCCATTGGCCTACCTGCGCAGCGTCGGTCAATGTCTTGCCAGTCTTGCGGATTTCCCCCAGGGCGGGCGACCAGACAAATGCGCCATCAATATCGCCTCGTTTCCAGGCTGCCGCGATTTCCGCCGGCTGCAGGTTCACCACTTTGACTTTCGAGCCGTCCAGGCCCCAGTGCTTCAGCGCACCGAGCAGGCTGTAGTGGGAGGTTGAAACGAAAGGCGTGGCGATGGTCTTTCCGATTAGATCTTGTGGTTTTTCGATGCCGCTGCCGTTGCGTACCACCAGCGCTTCGGCGGCATTGATCTGGGCCGAGACGATGAACGCGACAATCGGCAGGTTGCGCGAGGCGGCAGCGGCCAGCGGACTGGAGCCGAGATTGCCGATTTGCACATCGCCCGAGGCAATCGCCGTGACCACTTCCGGACCGCTGTTGAAGCGCCGCCAGTCGATGGGCTGGCCGATGGTTTTTTCATAAAGGCCATCGGCCTGGGGGACTTTGCTGGGGTCGATTCCGGTTTGATAGCCGACGGTGAGGTTCGCCGCCTGCGCCGTGAAAGAGAATGCCAGCGATACACAAACTGTAACAATTGATCCGGATAGTGCGCGTTTGGTCGTCATGGGATCGCCTTTCGGTAAAGGATTTGTTTCCGATTTATGGCGGAAACTAATCGATCTAAAAAAGCGAATATAAATACCGTTTAGTAATTAGCTTATGAGCAGAACCGTCTATTCTGGGGTAATCGTGCAGTGGGGAGCTAAATTCCTAAACGGTATTAGAAAAGAATCGAGTAATTCTTTTCAGGTTCATGACGAAATCATGACCCTGCAGGGACCAAAAAATCGGGGATTAGACTATGGTCGTAGACACATATGGTTACGATTGACTTATGGGTCACGGTCTGGCGCTAATCGCGCATCTTAGGATTTCGGGCGTCGACCCGAGACCAGGAATACAAGAATTAGAATCGAGAGGAGCTACACAATGAACAAGTCCAACTTGGCTTTGGCCGTGGCCATAGGGGTTTTGGCGCAGCAGGCAGGCGCCGCAGGTTTCCTGGAAGACAGCAAGGCTTCCATCAGCTCGCGCACCATGTATTACGACGCCGATATGCGTGAAGGTGCGAGTACTCCTGCCAACCGTCAGCGAGAAACCGCTGAGGGTCTGAAGTTCGATTACCTGTCCGGTTTCACCCAGGGTACCGTAGGTTTTGGTATCGACGCCCAGGCTCTGGTGGGTATCCATCTGGATGGCGGCAAGGGGCATCACCCGACCGGTAACGCCAACTCGTTCTTCCCTAGCGATGGCAATGAGGCGGCCGACGAGTGGAGCCGTCTGGATGGCAACGTCAAGGCGCGCTTCTCGAAAACCGAAGCCCACCTGGGCGGCGCTCTGGCACCTAACCTGCCGATCCTGATCGCGAACGACAGCCGTTTGCTGCCGCAAACCTTTGACGGTGGCACCATCACCTCCAAAGAAATCGACAACGTGACCTTCAACTTTGGTCAGCTGGAGCACGCGTCGGGTCGCGCCTCCTCGAACTCCACTGGCCTGTCTGTGGCTGGCGCGACTCAGGACAGCAACAAGTTCCTCTACGGCGGTGCTGACTGGAAGGTCACCAAAGACCTTTTGCTGCAGTACTACTATGCGAACCTGGAAGACTTCTACAAGCAGAACTTCCTCGGCCTGGTGCACGTCTACCCGATCGCGGCCAATCAGTCGTTCAAGACCGATATCCGTTATTTCGATAGCAGCTCCGACGGCAAGAACGGCGATCCGGGCTTCCGTTTCAACAACAACAACGGTTTCGCCAAGACCCCGGGCGAGGTCGATAACAAGACCTGGAGCGCCATGTTCACCTATACCCTGGGTGGCAACGCGTTCCTGATCGGGCATCAGCGTGTCAACGATGACGGCGGCTTTGTATTCCTGAACCAGGGCAGCCTTGTCGATGACAAAGGTCGTCAAGAAGGTGCCGGCGGCTCCAGCTTCTACTCGTTTACCGATGCCACGGTCGGCAGCTTTATCCGTGCCGGTGAAAACACCACGTTCGGTCAGTACTCCTATGACTTCGCCTCACTGGGCGTACCAGGCTTGAAAGCTTCGATTGCTTACTTGAATGGCCAGGACATCAAGGCAACCAGCGGTGTGGGTAAAGACCTGAGTGAGCACGAGACTGACGCGCGTATCGATTACGTGATTCAAACGGGCGCACTGAAAGGGTTTGGTACGACTCTGCGTCACGGTACCTACCGTGGCAACACCAGCACCCTTGATCAAGACCAGACCCGTCTGATCTTCAACTACACCTACAGCTTCATGTAATAGCCACAAGAAAAAGCCCCGTCGCTTGGCGGGGTTTTTTTTGCATCGGGTTTTATATTCCAAAAACAAAGATGCTATTTCTTTTTTATTCTTTTTAGTTTTTTAATTCAAGCACTAAAGTGCGTCCTCCGACACTCATCCCTGAGCTCGGATTTGGCAATTTCGTCCCTCGACAATTGATCAGGTTCAGGAATCGGCCTCGCCGCCGATACCTCGGTTCTGCCGTGGGAAGTCATATTCCATAGCGATATTAAAAAGATTCAATAAATTCTTTTTGGCTTTAATGCCATGTATCCTGCGGCCCGCCAAACGACCGGCTCAGACGGTTTGCCGCGAAATTATGCATTCAGGATCCCGGGCAATCGATTCGGGACCAGGAACATCAGAATTAGAAACGAGAGGAGCGAAACATGAACAAGTCCACCCTGGCCATGGCTGTGGCCGTCGGGGTATTGGCCCAGCAGGCAAACGCCGCGGGTTTTATCGAAGACAGCAAGGCAACATTGGGGCTGCGTAACTTCTACATCAACACTGACAACCGTGACGGTGCCGGTGCCAACAAAAACGAAGAATGGGGCCAGGGCTTCGATCTGCGTTTCATCTCCGGCTATACCCAGGGCACCGTCGGCTTCGGTATCGATGCGATCGGCCTGCTGGGCGTCAAGCTGGATTCGGGCGGCGGCACCAACGGCGCCACGGCGACCTCTTACGGCGGCACGGTTTTCCCGAGCAAATCCAACGGCGAGGCGGTAGATAATTTCTCCAGCCTGGGCCTGACCGCCAAAGCCAAGATTTCCCAGACCGAACTGAAACTGGGCACCCTGCAGCCGAAAAACCCGGTAATCGTGACCAACGATGGTCGCCTGCTGCCGCAAACCTGGCAGGGTGGCCAGATCACGTCCGGCGACATCAAGGATCTGACGCTGGTCGGTGGCCAGATCGAAGCCGTCAAAGGCCGTAACTCCAGCAACAATGAGCAGATGTCGATTTCGGGCGCGAACACTCGCGGCACCAAATTCCGCGACAGCAACAAGTTCATCTATGCCGGTGGCGACTACAAGATCACCAAGGACCTGACTGCCCAGTACTACTACGGCAACCTGGAAGAGTTCTACAAGCAACACTTCCTGGGTCTGGTTCACAACTGGGCTATCGGCCCTGGCGTGTTGAAGTCGGACTTCCGTTACTTCAACAGCTCCGACGACGGTGCCAACGGTCACGACCCTCTGTTCTTCACCACTGGCAACTACAGCGGTGCAGCCAACGGTAAAGGCAAGGTCGACAACAACCTGTACAGCGGTCTGTTCCTGTACAGCGTTGCCGGTCACACCTTCGGTGGCGGATACCAGGTCAGCAATGGCAGCAGCGACTTCCCTTGGCTTAACCAGGGCGACGGTTCGTCGAACTACACCATCACCGACTCGCAAATCCAGAAGTTCGGCCGTGCCGGCGAGAAAACCTGGCAAGCACGCTACTCGTTCGACTTCGCCAAGGTCGGCGTACCGGGCCTGACCGCGGGTCTGGTGTACCTGCACGGCGACGATATCGATACCGTCAACGCCAAGGGTGGCGAGGCGGCCAATGGTGCTTCCGAGTGGGAGCGCGATCTGAGCGTGGCTTACGTCGTTCAGGAAGGTCCGCTGAAGAACCTGGGTCTGACGTGGAAAAACGCTACCTGGCGCACCGACCTGCCGAACACCCGTTCGCAGGACGAAAACCGCCTGATTGTCAGCTACTCGATCCCGCTGTTGTAATAGCGCTCGCGTAACCGAGACAAAAAAGCCCCGCCCGGTATTGCACCGGGCGGGGCTTTTACATTTTCAAGACGGGTTCACCCCCGTAATCCCGCCTTGAAGTTCCCTTTTTGCAGCAACTCAAGGCCTTCTCGAACCTTGTGGCCGATGTTCGGCGGGTTGTGCGTGTACGTCCAGTGAACAGATCTTTAATATTTCTTTATGATCTAAATAAATCGATATTTATTCTTTTTAATAGATAAAAAACACAGGCACAGTTGAACCCATCAAGCACTCACAAGGAGCAGCACCATGGGTCTCAGACTTGGCGATATCGCCCCCGATTTCGAACAGAATTCCAGCGCCGGCATCATCCGTTTCCACCAGTGGCTGGGCGATAGCTGGGGCGTGCTGTTTTCCCATCCGGCGGATTTCACGCCAGTGTGCACCACTGAACTGGGCTTCACCGCCAGGCTCAAGGATGAATTCGCGGCGCGCGGCGTCAAGGCTATCGCGCTGTCCGTGGACCCCGTCGAGTCGCACCACAAGTGGATCGAGGACATCAACGAAACCCAGGGCACCGTGGTCAGCTTTCCGATCCTCGATGACGCCGACCGCAAGGTCTCGGACCTCTACGATCTGATCCATCCCAATGCCAACGACACCCTGACCGTACGTTCTCTGTTCGTGATCGATCCGAACAAGAAGGTCCGGCTGACGATTACCTACCCGGCGAGCACCGGCCGCAACTTCAATGAAATCCTGCGGGTGATCGACTCGCTGCAACTCACCGACAACTTCAAGGTGGCCACACCGGCCAACTGGCAGGACGGTGACGAGGTGGTGATCGTGCCGTCGCTCAAGGATGAGGGTGAAATCAAACAGCGCTTTCCCAAGGGGTATCGTGCCGTTAAGCCTTACTTGCGCCTGACGCCGCAGCCTGATCGGTGAGTCATCAATATTTACGGTGAGGCTGATGCCGCCTTCGCGAGCAAGCCCGCTCCCACAGTTGACCGCGTAAGCCCTTGTGGGAGCGGGCTTGCTCGCGAAGGCGGCAGATCAGACTCCACAGGTTTCACAGTTAACAGCATCCACAAAGCAGGGGATTTCAGGCCGTTTCGACGGCCTGTTTTTTTGCCCGGAAGAAGTGAAATTTAATATCTCTTAAAGGCATAACCAAATGAATAAATATGATTTATGGATATATTAATCAGCTGTTAAGGTCACTCCATCGAAGCGAGATCGCAAACCGCGAATCGCCAGCACCGCACAAGGAATCGTCTGAATGTTGGTTGTTTCACTCGGTGGCAGTCCCAGTCAGCGCTCTCGTTCCGGGGTGCTGCTGGATCGCTCCCGGAAATGGTTACAGGAGCAGGGTGTGGAAGTGGTGAGTTACCAGGTGCGGGACTTCCCGGCCGAGGACTTGCTGCACGCACGCTTCGACAGCCCGAAGGTAATCGACCTGCTGCAACAGATTGAAAACGCCGATGGCCTGCTGATCGCCACGCCGGTTTACAAGGCATCGTTTTCCGGAGCCCTGAAAGTCGTGCTGGACCTGCTGCCCGAACGCGCCCTGAGCCACAAGGTTGTTTTGCCCATGGCCACTGGCGGCAGCATCGCCCACATGCTGGTGGTGGATTACGCGCTCAAGCCGGTGCTGTCGGCATTGAAGGCCCAGGAAATGCTGCAGGGGATATTCGCCGTCGACAGCCAGATCGCCTACGGCGAAGGCAGCACCCAGGCGCAATTGGCGCCGGAGCTGGAACAACGTTTACATGAAGCGCTGGAGCAGTTTTCCAGCGCCATGGCGCGACGGCCCAAGCCGCTCGATCCGAACCTGTTGAATGACCGTTTGTTGAGTGCTCGCTGGAGCATTTAAGCCTCACCGAAAATTGAAGTACTGGCCTTACTCGCCCGCCAACGGGCAAGCAGGTGCAGCCAAAACCCAACTGCAAAAAGGAGAGCGCCATGCGCCCTGTCATTTTGCGTCGTGGTCTGGTCGCTCTGTTTGCTGCGGCTGTCACCTTCGGCGCCATTACTCAAGCTCAGGCCGAGACGTTACGAATCGGCTACCAGAAATACGGCACTCTGGTGCTGCTCAAAGCCAAGGGCACCCTGGAAAAACGTCTAGCCGCCCAAGGCGTGGACGTGCAATGGACTGAATTCCCCGGTGGCCCGCAACTGCTTGAAGGCCTGAATGTCGGCTCCATCGACTTCGGCGTCACCGGCGAGACTCCGCCCGTGTTCGCCCAGGCGGCCGGTGCTGATTTGCTCTACGTCGCCTACGAACCGCCAGCGCCGCACAGTGAGGCGATCCTGGTGCCGAAGGACTCGGCAATCAAGTCGGTGGCAGAGCTCAAGGGCAAGAAAGTCGTGCTCAACAAGGGCTCCAACGTGCACTACCTGCTGGTGCGTGCACTGGAAGATGCCGGCCTCAAGTACACCGACGTCCAGACCGTATTCCTGCCGCCGGCTGATGCCCGCGCCGCGTTCGAACGTGGCAGCGTCGACGCCTGGGTCATCTGGGACCCGTACCAGGCTGCCGCCGAACAACAGCTGCAAGCGCGCACTCTGCGTGATGGTCAGGGCATCGTCGACAACCATCAGTTCTACCTGGCGACCAAACCTTACGCGCAAAAAAATCCCGAGGTGATCAAGACCCTGGTGGAAGAAGTGCGGGCGGTGGGCGAGTGGTCCAGGGCCAATCCCCAGGATGTGACCCAGCAGGTATCGCCACTGCTCGGCCTGCCGGCGGACATCACCCTGACCTCGGTGAAACGCCAGGGTTACGGCGCGCTGTTCCTCACCCCGGAAGTGGTCGCCGCGCAGCAGAAAATCGCCGACAGCTTTTACCAGCTCAAGCTGATTCCTAAGCCGCTCAGCATCAAAGACGTGATCTGGACGCCGCCGGCTGCCGTGGCCAAAGCCCAATAATTCGATTCCCCAAGGAGACCACTCCATGAGCCTCAATATCTTCTGGTTCCTGCCTACCCACGGCGACGGCCATTACCTTGGCACCGCCGAAGGCGCCCGCGCCGTTGACCACGGCTACCTGCAACAAGTCGCGCAAGCGGCGGATCGCCTGGGTTTCGGCGGGGTGCTGATTCCCACCGGCCGCTCTTGCGAAGACTCGTGGCTGGTGGCGGCATCGCTGATTCCGGTGACCCAGCGTCTGAAGTTCCTTGTCGCCCTGCGCCCCGGGATCATTTCCCCGACAGTGGCGGCGCGTCAGGCTGCGACCCTGGATCGTCTGTCTGGCGGGCGGGCGTTGTTCAACCTGGTAACGGGCGGTGATCCGGAGGAGTTGGCGGGCGATGGTCTGTTCCTTAGCCACGAAGAGCGCTACCAGGCCTCTGTGGAGTTCACCCGTATCTGGCGCCGCGTGCTGGAAGGCGAAACCGTCGATTACGACGGCCAGCACATCAGCGTGAAGGGAGCGAAGTTGCTCTATCCGCCGATCCAGCAGCCGCGTCCACCGCTGTACTTCGGTGGCTCGTCGGAAGCCGCGCAAGACCTGGCGGCAGAGCAGGTGGAAATGGTCCTGACCTGGGGCGAGCCGCCGGCTGCCGTGGCCGAGAAGATCGAGCAGGTCCGCGCTAAAGCCGCCAAGCTTGGCCGCACCGTGCGCTTCGGCATCCGTTTGCATGTGATCGTGCGCGAAACCAATGCCGAAGCCTGGCAAGCGGCGGATCGACTGATCTCGCATCTGGACGACGACACCATCGCTCGTGCCCAGGCTTCGCTGGCGCGTTTCGATTCGGTCGGTCAGCAACGCATGGCCGCATTGCATGGCGGCAACCGCGACAACCTGGAAGTCAGCCCCAACCTGTGGGCCGGTGTTGGTCTGGTGCGCGGCGGTGCCGGTACGGCGCTGGTGGGCGATGGCCCGACCGTGGCCGCCCGCGTGAAGGAGTACGCGGACCTGGGCATCGACACCTTTATTTTTTCCGGATACCCACACCTGGAAGAGTCGTATCGGGTGGCGGAGTTGTTGTTCCCGCACCTCGATGTCGAACGTCCTGAACTGCCGAAAAGTGCCGGCTACGTCAGCCCGTTCGGCGAGATGGTCGCCAACGACATTCTGCCCAAAGCTGCGTCGCAGAGCTGAGGCGCGGTCATGAAGAAAATCATCCACAGTCTGGCGCCCTGGGCGTTGCCGGTGTTGCTGCTGGCGGTGTGGCAGTTGAGTGTGTCGGCGGGCTGGTTGTCGACACGGATCCTGCCGGCACCGATCGCCGTGATCGAAGCCGGCGTGAGCCTGGTGCGCAGCGGCGAAATCTGGACGCACCTGGCCATCAGTGGCTGGCGTGCGGCGCTGGGTTTCACCATTGGTGGCAGCATCGGTCTGACCCTGGGTTTTATCACCGGCCTGTCGAAGTGGGGCGAGCGCCTGCTCGACAGTTCGGTACAGATGATCCGCAACGTGCCGCACCTGGCGCTGATTCCGCTGGTGATTCTCTGGTTCGGCATCGACGAGTCGGCAAAGATTTTCCTGGTGGCGCTGGGCACGTTGTTCCCGATTTACCTCAACACCTATCACGGCATTCGCAACGTCGACCCGGCGCTGGTGGAGATGTCGCGTAGCTATGGCCTGAGCGGTTTCAGCCTGTTCTGGCAGGTGATTCTGCCAGGGGCGCTGCCTTCGATTCTGGTCGGCGTGCGTTTCGCCCTGGGGTTTATGTGGTTGACGTTGATCGTCGCCGAAACCATTTCCGCGAGTTCCGGCATCGGCTATCTGGCGATGAATGCCCGGGAGTTTTTGCAGACTGACGTGGTGGTGCTGGCGATCCTGATGTACGCGGTGCTCGGCAAACTGGCCGACCTCGCGGCCCGTGGACTTGAACGTGTGTGGCTGCGCTGGCACCCGGCGTATCAGGTTGCCAAGGGAGGTGCGGCATGATCGCGGAACAACCTCCACGCCTGCTGCGCGGGATTCCGCTGGCGGTGCGCAAGCTGCAAAAAACCTTTGGCGCGCGGCAGGTGCTGCGTGAGATCGACCTGCACATTCCGGCCGGCCAGTTTGTCGCCGTGGTGGGCCGCAGTGGTTGCGGTAAAAGTACCTTGCTGCGCTTGCTCGCCGGTCTCGACCAGCCCACGGGCGGTGAATTGCTGGCCGGTGCCGCGCCACTGAGTGAGGCGCGGGAGGACACGCGGCTGATGTTCCAGGAAGCGCGATTGCTGCCCTGGAAAAAGATCATCGACAACGTCGGTCTTGGTCTCAAGGGCAACTGGCGGCCGCAAGCGCTTGAAGCTTTGGAAGCGGTCGGTCTGGCCGATCGCGCCCACGAGTGGCCGGCAGCTCTATCCGGTGGACAGAAACAACGCGTGGCGTTGGCCCGTGCATTGATTCATCAGCCGCGCCTGCTGTTGCTCGACGAACCCTTGGGCGCGCTGGATGCCCTGACCCGAATTGAAATGCAGCAACTGATCGAGCGGCTCTGGCAACAGCATGGCTTCACCGTGTTGCTGGTCACCCACGACGTCAGCGAAGCGGTGGCGATTGCCGATCGGGTGATCCTGATCGAAGAGGGCGAAGTCGGTCTCGACCTGCACGTCGAACTGCCGCGCCCCCGGGTCCGCGGCTCCCATCGGCTGGCGGCGCTGGAAACCGAAGTGCTCAATCGCGTGCTGGCGCTGCCCGGCCAGCCGCCGGAACCGGAACCTGTTTCACCCTTGCCTACGCAATTGCGCTGGGCTCAATAACTCAAGTCTTATCCCACGACAGGAATCAACATCATGACTATCAAAGCCATCAACGTTCGTAACCAGTTCAAAGGCTCCATCAAGGAAATCGTCCTCGGCGACGTGCTGTCGGAAATCGACGTGCAGACCGCGTCCGGCATCGTCACTTCGGTGATCACTACTCGTTCGGTGAAGGAGCTGGAACTGGCGGTCGGCAGTGAAGTGATCGCGTTCGTGAAATCCACCGAGGTGTCGATCGCCAAGTTGTAAGCCGTGCGCGCAAACAACAACCCCGAAGGGTTTGAGCCCTTCGGGGTTTTTTGTGCGTGTGATTCAGTGAGATAGGCGGTGTGGCCTTCGCGAGCAAGTCGAGTCGTCGCACCGCCGCTCCCACATCTGGAATGCGTTTCCCTGTGGGAGCGGGCTTGCTCGCGAAAAGGCCAGTCCAGCCAATAGAAAATCAGGCAGCAACAGCACGCTTTGGCAGGTAAGGCGGCAAATACAACCCAAGATACGCATCAAACACCCGCATCCCTTCCTCGGCCATGCGCGGTGTGATCTGCCCGTGCTGCTGCACCGAACGCGCATACACCCGGTCGCCCAGCTCCATGGCCAGGGCGAACACATCGACATCGCTCGGCAATGTCGGCAGTTCGAAGTGATGGTCGAACAGCTTGTGCATCAGGTCGCCCAGTTCGATGTCGTGCTGGCGGTCGGCCTGGGTGACTTCGGTCAGGCCGTGTTGGGCCAGAATGAGTTGGCGGGCGGCGGCGTCCTCTGCGTAGATGTCGAGCATGCGTTGTTCCACCAGTCGCGACAGATCGCGCCAGCCGTTCAAGGCCGGGTGATCGATGGGGGCTTGCAGGCAGGCACGGAAGGCGGCGTGGACATCGGCGGTCAAGGCTTCAAGCAAGGCCGGCACGCTGGCGAAGAAGTGGTAGACCGAGGAGGGCGGTATCTCCGCGCGCTCGGCGACGCTGTAGATCGACAGACTGGCCACGCCCTCGGCGGCCAACAGCGTGCGGGCCGCATCGAGTATCGAATCGATCCGGGCCTGGCTGCGTGCGCGGGGTTTGCGTGGGGTGGCTACGCGTGTCATTGGAGTCTCCTGCGGGGCAGCGGGCATTGTACGAGGCAGGTGGCACCTTGTCTGTATGGGCTCCGCTGCCCGGTCCGGCGATCAAGGGCGCTTAGCCGCCGATGTGCACACTCCGGTCGTTCAAGGGTTGAACCGGGCGTGCATTCATTGGATACAGCGCCTGGAACGCCTCCAGTTGCGCTCGCGACAGTTGCACCGCAGTGGCCAGCACATTCCAGCGCACGCCTTCGGTACAAGGGGGTGTTGTCAGGGAGCCCATATAGAAATAGGCGTTGAGGTTCGCAGGTAGTAGTTGTGCAACATTTACCGTGTCCAGATGCGCACTACCGCCCGTGTGCTTTGGCATAGCTGCCAGGATTGGCTCCAGGGCCGGGTTGTATGCACCCTCTTCAAACAGCAAGGCCACCACGGCCAGTTCGCCTGCAGCGTTGCGGTGGACCAGATGCGCGTCCAGAGGATAGGTGCGCCCCTGGATCATTTCTTCGCTTGGCGTATGAAAATGCATTTGCACGAATGAGTAGTGACTGGATTCCAGAGTGATGCCTCCGGCGTCGACCGGCGTTACCTGAATGGTGTGGCCGTTGTTCGACACAGTGGCTTTGCTTGGCTGATAAGCAATGTTCAGCATCTTGGCTTCAGTCTTGATCGCGTCACGAATATCGATAGGCGACTGTGTCTTGCCCGACGAGCAGAGACTGTACTCGCTCTTCAGTTCACCCCAGTTTTGCGGTCCGGTGGGGGAGGAATAGCTCCATGCGGCCGTGTCACCGGCTGTTGCCCAGGCGGTGGAGCACAAACCGGCGACGATCAGAGTGATGGTTGCGCCCAATAGCTGTTTTTTCATAGTTGTTCTCATGCGCGGGTAGGAAAACGGGAAGAATCCCGGCGTCCGAAGTGTGAGGTTGTGGTCAGGGTGCAGATGTAGTCAGTGTCTGGCGAATCCGTAGGAATTTTCCTTGGTTCTGCTGACAAGCATTCCATAATAAATGGCGAGCAAAAAAAACGCCGCCGGCTGTGAAGCCGACGGCGTTTTTTTACTGCAACCGCTTAAACGGTATGCAGGTACCAGTTGTACTCGAGGTCGGAGATGGAGTGTTCGAACTCCTCCAGCTCGCTCTCTTTACAAGCCACGAAGATATCGATGTATTTCGGATCGATGTACTTGGCCATGACTTCGCTGTCGTCCAGCTCGCGCAGGGCATCGCGCAGGTTGTTCGGCAGGCTCTGCTCGTTCTGCTCGTAGCTGTTGCCTTCGACCGGAGCACCAGGTTCGATTTTGTTGACCAGACCGTGGTGCACGCCTGCCAGGACCGAAGCCATCAGCAGGTACGGGTTGGCGTCGGCGCCGGCCACACGGTGTTCCAGACGCACGGCGTCGGCGGAGCCGGTTGGAACGCGCAGGGCCACGGTACGGTTGTCCAGGCCCCAGCTTGGCGAGTTCGGCACATAGAACTGCGCACCGAAACGACGGTACGAGTTGACGTTCGGGCAGAGGAAAGCCATCTGCGCCGGCAGGGTCTCGAGCACACCGCCGATCGCGTGACGCAGTGCGGCGTTCTGCTCGGGATCCTCGCTGGCAAAAATGTTCTTGCCATCTTTATCAAGAATCGAGATATGGACGTGCAGACCATTACCCGCCTGGCCTGGATACGGCTTGGCCATGAAGGTGGTGTCCATCTCATGGTCGTAGGCGATGTTTTTGATCAGACGCTTGAGCAGGACTGCGTAGTCGCAGGCCTTGATTGGGTCAGCCACGTGGTGCAGGTTCACTTCGAACTGCGCCGGGGCACTTTCCTTGACGATGGCGTCGGCCGGAATGCCTTGCTCTTTGGCACCTTCCAGAATGTCTTGGAGGCAGTCGACGTATTCGTCGAGGTCGTCGATCAGGTAGACCTGGGTCGAGTGCGGACGTTTGCCGGAAACCGGCGAGCGAGGTGGTTGTGGACGACCGTTCACGTTCTCCTGGTCGATCAGGTAGAACTCCAGTTCGAACGCGGCGCAGATGGTCAGGCCCATTTCGTCGAACTTGCGCACCACATTGGCCAGCACTTCGCGCGGGTCGGCAAAGAATGGCTCGCCTTCGAGTTCGTGCATGGTCATCAACAGTTGCGCGGTCGGGCGCTTCTGCCATGGCTCGTTGCACAGGGTATCGGGGATTGGATAGCAGATTCGGTCAGCATCACCGATGTCCAGGCCCAGGCCGGTGCTTTCCACCGTCGAGCCGTTGATATCCAGAGCAAATAGAGAGGCCGGCAGGTTGATGCCTTTCTCGTAAACCTTGTGGAGGCTGGTGCGTTCGATGCGCTTGCCGCGCACCACACCATTCATATCCGCAATCAGAAGGTCAACGTACAGAACCTCAGGATGTTCCTTAAGGAACGCGTTCGCTTCGTTAAGCTGAACGGCACGCGGGGGTACCGACATGATGCAACACCTTTGTTGTTAAAAATATCAATCATTGATCTTTTCAGATTCCAGTCAACCCGAACGGCCTGCCGAAGTCAAGCGAGGCCTTTTTTGCCCTAAAAAAGCGCTCGTGTGGCTTTTTTGAGGCACTTTAGGGCGTTTTTACTCCGCTGGACGTGGCGGCGGCCGCGAGCTTGAGCGGGCCGTGTTGTATTTTTTACGGGGGTGTTGTGTAAAAAAATGAACAAGGCTAAGCTCGAATCAAACCCATAACAGCAATAATACCGGGGTGCTTCATGTCTCGCCTGCCGATAATCGGCGTCACCGACTGCTCAAGACAGCTCGGTCGGCATGCTTGCCACAAAAGTGGTGACACGTACGTCCGCGCAATGGCCTCGATCGTTTCAGGCCTGCCGGTGATTCTCCCATCCTTGACAGAGCACCTGTCCCCGTCCGTTATTCTGGACGGTCGCGGTGGCACCCCCATTACGGTTACTCCATTCAATATAGAACCGATTCACAATAGCGGCCTGACCATTGTTCAGGGCACCGCTCGCGATTCTGCACGCCCGGCCTCTGCGGCAGTGTTGGCAAACACGATAATCTGCCGCAGGAACGCTCTACAACGCGACGCCGACGCGTCAAACAACGCCTGACCTTAAAAGGGTCAGACAACTCAAGCCTAGAGGCATTTATGAGTAACAACCTCGACCAGCTCACCGATTGGTTGAAAAACCACAAGATCACAGAAGTCGAATGCATGATCGCCGACTTGACCGGGATTACCCGGGGCAAGATTTCGCCGACCAACAAATTCATCGCCGAAAAAGGCATGCGCCTGCCAGAAAGCGTGCTGCTGCAGACCGTAACCGGCGATTACGTCGAAGACGACATCTATTACGAACTGCTCGACCCGGCCGACATCGACATGGTCTGCAAGCCGGACGCCGACGCCGTATACGTGGTGCCGTGGGCCATCGAGCCGACCGCCATCGTCATCCACGATACCTACGACAAGCAAGGTAACCCGATCGAGCTGTCGCCGCGCAACGTACTCAAGAAAGTCCTGAAACTCTATGCCGACAAAGGCTGGCAGCCGATCGTGGCGCCGGAAATGGAGTTCTACCTGACCAAGCGCAGTGACGACCCGGACTACCCGTTGCAGCCGCCGGTCGGCCGCTCAGGTCGCCCGGAAACCGGTCGTCAGTCGTTCTCCATTGAAGCGGCGAACGAGTTCGATCCGCTGTTCGAAGACGTCTACGACTGGTGTGAACTGCAGGACCTTGACCTCGACACGCTGATCCACGAGGACGGCACGGCGCAGATGGAAATCAACTTCCGTCATGGCGATGCCCTGTCCCTGGCAGACCAGATCCTGGTGTTCAAGCGCACCATGCGCGAAGCCGCGCTCAAGCACAACGTCGCCGCAACTTTCATGGCCAAGCCGATGACCGGCGAGCCAGGCAGTGCCATGCACTTGCACCAGAGCATCATCGACATCGAGACCGGCAAGAACATCTTCTCCAACGACGACGGGACCATGAGCCAGTTGTTCCTGCACCACATCGGTGGCTTGCAGAAACTCATTCCCGAGCTGTTGCCGCTGTTCGCCCCGAACGTGAACTCGTTCCGCCGCTTCCTGCCGGACACTTCGGCGCCGGTGAACGTGGAGTGGGGCGAAGAAAACCGCACGGTGGGCCTGCGGGTACCGGATGCGGGACCGCAAAATCGTCGGGTGGAAAACCGCCTGCCGGGCGCCGATGCCAACCCGTACCTGGCGATTGCCGCGAGCCTGCTCTGCGGTTACATCGGCATGGTCGAAGGCCTGAACCCGAGTGCGCCGGTGGTGGGGCGCGGCTATGAACGTCGCAACCTGCGCCTGCCGCTGACCATCGAAGATGCGCTGGAACGCATGGAACACAGTTCAACAATCGAGAAGTACCTGGGCAAAAATTTCATCACTGGCTACGTCGCGGTCAAGCGGGCCGAGCATGAAAACTTCAAGCGCGTCATCAGTTCGTGGGAAAGGGAATTCCTGCTCTTTGCCGTCTGATACGCCGGGCGCTGCCGTTGTCGAGTGGCGCTTTCACCTGATTTTTTTAGGAGATTCGTATGACCAGCAACAATCCGCAAACCCGTGAATGGCAAACCTTGAGCAGTGATCACCACCTGGCTCCGTTCAGCGACTTCAAGCAGCTGAAAGAGAAAGGCCCGCGGATCATCACCAACGCCAAGGGCGTTTACCTCTGGGACAGCGAAGGCAACAAGATCCTCGACGGTATGGCCGGCCTGTGGTGTGTCGCGATTGGCTATGGTCGCGATGAACTGGCCGATGCCGCCAGCAAACAGATGCGCGAGCTGCCTTACTACAACCTGTTCTTCCAGACGGCACACCCACCGGTACTGGAACTGGCCAGGGCCATCGCCGACATCGCGCCGCAAGGCATGAACCATGTGTTCTTCACCGGTTCCGGCTCTGAAGGCAACGACACCATGCTGCGTATGGTTCGTCACTACTGGGCGATCAAGGGCCAGCCGAACAAGAAAGTCATCATCAGCCGCAAGAACGGCTATCACGGCTCCACCGTGGCTGGCGCGAGCCTGGGTGGCATGACGTACATGCACGAACAGGGCGACTTGCCGATCCCGGGCATCGTCCACATTGCCCAGCCGTACTGGTTCGGCGAAGGCGGCGACATGACCCCGGAAGAATTCGGTGTGTGGGCCGCCAACCAGCTGGAAGAAAAGATTCTGGAAGTCGGCGTCGACAACGTCGGTGCCTTTATTGCCGAGCCGATCCAGGGCGCCGGCGGCGTGATCATTCCGCCAGAGACTTACTGGCCGCGCATCAAGGAAATCCTCGCCAAGTACGACATCCTGTTCGTGGCTGACGAAGTGATTTGCGGTTTCGGCCGAACCGGCGAGTGGTTCGGTACCGATTTCTACGGCCTCAAGCCGGACATGATGACCATCGCCAAGGGCCTGACCTCGGGCTACATCCCGATGGGTGGCCTGATTGTGCGCGACGAAGTGGTGGACGTGCTCAATGAGGGCGGCGACTTCAACCACGGTTTCACCTACTCCGGGCACCCGGTAGCGGCGGCTGTGGGGCTGGAAAACATCCGGATCCTGCGCGACGAAAAAATTGTCGAGCGCGTGAAGTCCGAAACGGCACCGTATTTGCAAAAGCGTCTGCGGGAACTGAACGATCACCCGCTGGTAGGTGAAGTTCGTGGGGTCGGGCTGTTGGGGGCCATCGAACTGGTCCGGGACAAAGCCACTCGCAAGCGTTATGAGGGCAAGGGCGTCGGCATGATCTGCCGTCAGTTCTGCTTCGACAATGGCCTGATCATGCGCGCAGTCGGCGACACCATGATCATCGCTCCGCCCCTGGTGATCACGCCGGCGGAAATCGATGAGCTGGTGACCAAGGCTCGCAAGTGCCTTGACCTGACCCTGAGTGCATTGCAGGGCTAAGTGCTAGGCTCAGAGCGAGGGAGCTGCGGCGCTCTCGCTCAAAGCTGTCACAAAGGCCGGTCTTTTCTTGAAAGACCGCCTCGGATCTTGCCAGACTAGCCGCAGTTCCAGTTGCCCGGGTTCGGCCGCTGAACAAAGTGGTTCAAAAAAGAAAAATTTGGAGCATGACGCATGAAGGCATTAGGTAAAAAGCTTGCTGGCAAGACACTTCTCGCCCTGTCCGTCGCGGGCATGATGGCGGGTGCGGTTCAGGCGGACGACAAGGTGTTGCACGTCTACAACTGGTCCGACTACATCGCTCCGGACACCATCGCGAACTTCGAAAAAGAGTCGGGGATCAAGGTCGTTTACGACGTATTCGACAGCAACGAGACCCTGGAAGCCAAACTGCTGGCGGGCAAGTCCGGCTACGACGTGGTCGTGCCGTCGAACAACTTCCTGGCCAAACAGATCAAGGCCGGCGTATATCAGGAGCTGGACCAGTCCAAGTTGCCTAACTGGAAGAACCTGAACCAGGATCTGCTCAAGGCCGTTTCGGTCAGTGACCCTGGCAACAAGCACGCCTTCCCGTACATGTGGGGCTCGATCGGCATCGGTTACAACCCGGAGAAGGTCAAGGCTGCGCTGGGCGTCGACACCATCGACTCGTGGGACGTGCTGCTCAAGCCGGAAAACATCGCCAAGCTCAAGGGTTGCGGTGTGAGTTTCCTCGATTCGCCGACCGAAATGCTCCCGGTCGCGCTGCACTACCTGGGCCTGCCAACCGACAGCCAGAAGAAAGAAGACATCAAGAAAGCCGAGGACCTGTTCCTCAAGATTCGTCCTTCGATCACCTACTTCCACTCCTCCAAGTACATCTCGGACCTGGCCAACGGCAACATCTGCGTAGCGGTTGGCTACTCGGGTGACGTTCAGCAGGCCAAGTCCCGTGCCGCAGAGGCGGGTGACAAGGTCAAGGTCAGCTACGCCATTCCGAAAGAAGGCGCTGGCAGCTTCTTCGACATGGTCGCGATTCCCAAGGATGCCGAGAACGTCGAGGGTGCCTACAAGTTCATGACCTTCCTGCAGAAGCCTGAAGTCATGGCCGGTATCACCAACGCCGTACGCTTCCCGAACGGTAACGCCGCTGCAACGGCTCTGGTGGAAAAAGACATCACCAGCGATCCAGGCATCTACCCGCCAGCCGATGTGCAGGCCAAGTTGTATGCCATCGCCGACCTGCCAGCGGCGACCCAGCGTGAAATGACCCGCAGCTGGACCAAGATCAAATCAGGTAAGTAAGAAATACACCCTGTAGGAGCGAGCCTGCTCGCGATGAACCTGAGAGCACCGCTGGGTGTCAGGCACCCAGCGTTATCGTTGACGACCATCGCGAGCAGGCTCGCTCCTACAAGGATCTGCATAAAGTTTGCTGGAACGGTTTTTCGAGGGTAAGTTGCGCGCCGGTTTTGTTGCTGGACAATCACGGTTGTCATGTAACGCGGGGCAACTTGGGCCCAACTAAATTCAGAGGACCTCCACTTGCCTATTTTTTCTATGTTGCGCAATGCCTTGCTGGCTGCTGCCGGGCTGACGATTGCTGTCAGTGTCCAGGCCGCCGGCACTGTGCATATTTATAACTGGTCGGATTACATCGGCGAGACCACCCTGGCCGACTTCCAGAAAGAGACCGGAATCAAGCCGGTTTATGACGTCTTCGATTCCAACGAAACCCTGGAAGGCAAGTTGCTGGCCGGGCGTACCGGTTATGACGTGGTCGTACCGTCGAACCACTTCCTCGGCAAACAGATCAAGGCCGGAGCATTCCAGAAGCTCGACAAGTCGCAGCTGCCGAACTATTCCAACCTCGACCCGGTGCTGCTCAAGCGTCTGGAGCAGAACGATCCGGGCAACCTGTACGCCGTGCCGTACCTGTGGGGCACCAACGGCATCGGTTACAACGTCGACAAGGTCAAGGCGGTGCTGGGTGTCGACAAGATCGACTCCTGGGGTGTTTTGTTCGAGCCGGAAAACATCAAGAAGCTGCATAGCTGTGGCGTCGCGTTCCTCGATTCCGCCGATGAAATGATGCCGACAGTGCTCAACTACATGGGCCTGAACGCCAACAGCACTGATCCCAAGGACTACGAAAAGGCCACCGCCAAGTTGCTCGCGGTGCGCCCTTACGTGACCTACTTCCACTCATCCAAGTACATCGCGGATCTGGCCAATGGCGATATCTGCGTGGCGATCGGTTTTTCCGGTGACATCTTCCAGGCCAAGCACCGTGCCGAAGAAGCCAAGAAGGGCGTGAACATCGCCTACTCGATCCCGAAAGAGGGCGGTGCGCTCTGGTTCGACATGCTGGCGATTCCGAAGGACTCGGCCAACGTCAAGCAGGCCCACGCTTTCATCAACTATTTGCTGAAGCCTGAGGTGATTGCCCAGGTCAGTGATTACGTCGGCTATGCCAACCCTAACCCGGGGTCGGACAAACTGATGGAACAGTCCATCCGTACCGACGAAGCGGTTTATCCACCGCAAGAGGTTCTCGACAAGACCTACGTGTCCATCGAGCTACCGCCGAATATTCAACGATCGATGACCCGCAGCTGGACCAAGGTCAAGTCGGGTAAATAGTTTCAAGGCTCAAACTATCCAAGGTTCGCTCACCTTGAGCGGACTGAAAATTTTGTTGGGAGTTTCGTAAATGGCAGTTGCCTCCGGCGCCTATAAGAAAGCCCTCGAGGGCGACCAGCAACCTAAACAGGTGCTGGTCAAAATCGACCGGGTCACGAAGAAGTTCGACGAGACGATTGCCGTGGACGATGTGTCCCTGGAAATCAAGAAAGGCGAAATTTTCGCCCTGCTCGGCGGTTCGGGATCGGGCAAATCCACTCTGCTGCGCATGCTCGCAGGTTTCGAACGGCCCACGGAGGGGCGCATTTTCCTCGATGGCGTAGACATCACTGACATGCCGCCCTACGAGCGGCCGATCAACATGATGTTCCAGTCCTACGCCTTGTTCCCGCACATGACCGTGGCGCAGAACATCGCCTTCGGCCTCAAGCAGGACAAGATCCCGAACGCTGAAATCGATGCCCGCGTGGCCGAAATGCTCAAGCTGGTACAGATGAGCCAATACGCCAAGCGCAAGCCGCATCAATTGTCCGGTGGTCAGCGTCAGCGTGTGGCCCTGGCCCGCTCCCTGGCCAAGCGACCGAAGCTGCTGTTGCTCGACGAACCGATGGGCGCCCTGGACAAGAAGCTGCGCTCGCAAATGCAGCTGGAGCTGGTGGAGATCATCGAGCGCGTCGGCGTAACCTGCGTCATGGTGACCCACGACCAGGAAGAGGCCATGACCATGGCCGAGCGCATCGCGATCATGCACCTGGGCTGGATCGCCCAGATCGGCAGCCCGATCGACATCTACGAAACCCCGACCAGCCGCCTGGTCTGCGAATTCATCGGTAACGTGAACATCTTCGAAGGCGAAGTGATCGAAGACGCCGAAGGCCACGCAACCATCACCTGCAAGGACCTGGACCGCCAGATCTACGTCGGTCACGGCATCAGCACCTCGGTGCAGGACAAGTCGGTCACCTACGCGATTCGTCCGGAAAAGCTGCTGGTCACCGCCGACATGCCGACTTGCGAGTACAACTGGTCGAGCGGCAAGGTGCACGACATCGCCTACCTCGGCGGCCACTCGGTATTCTACGTCGAACTGCCAAGCGGCAAGCTGGTGCAGTCGTTCGTAGCCAACGCCGAACGCCGTGGCACGCGTCCGACCTGGGGTGATCAGGTCTACGTGTGGTGGGAAGACGACAGCGGCGTGGTACTTCGCTCATGAACATGCGCAAACTCAAACGCCGTCTCAATCGAATAATTCCCGGTGGCCGTCAGATGGTCATCGGCATTCCATTCATCTGGCTGTTCCTGTTCTTCATGCTGCCGTTCTTCATCGTTCTGAAGATCAGCTTCGCCGAAGCAGACGTGGCCATTCCGCCGTATACCGAAATCTACAGCTACGCCGAGCAGAAGCTGCAGTTGCTGCTGAACCTGGGTAACTACGCGATGCTGGGCGGTGACGAGCTGTACATCGCCGCTTACCTCGGCTCGCTGAAGATGGCGCTTTTCAGCACCATCCTCTGCCTGTTGATCGGCTACCCGATGGCCTATGGCATCTCCGTTGCCCGCAAGGAAGTGCAGACGGTGCTGGTGCTGTTGATCATGATGCCGACCTGGACCGCGATCCTGATCCGCGTTTATGCGTGGATGGGTATCCTCAGCAACAACGGCCTGCTCAACGGTTTCCTGATGAGCATGGGCTGGATCGACGAACCGCTGCAGATCCTCAACACCAACCTGGCGGTCTACATCGGCGTGGTTTATTCCTACCTGCCGTTCATGATCCTGCCGCTGTACGCCAACCTGGTGAAGCATGACCAGAGCCTGCTGGAAGCCGCGTCCGACCTGGGTTCGAGCACGTTCAACAGCTTCTGGAAAATCACCGTGCCGCTGTCGAAAAACGGCATCATCGCCGGCTGCATGCTGGTGTTCATCCCGGTGGTGGGCGAGTTCGTGATCCCGGAACTGCTCGGTGGTCCGGAAACCCTGATGATCGGTAAAGTGCTCTGGCAAGAGTTCTTCAACAACCGTGACTGGCCGGTGGCGTCCGCCCTGGCGGTGGTGATGCTGGCGATCCTGATTGTGCCGATCATCCTGTTCAACCGCAGTCAGGCCAAGGAAATGGAGGGTAAAGAATGAAGCGCTTCCGTTTCTCCAGCATGATGCTGGTCCTGGGTCTGTTGTTCATCTACCTGCCGATGCTGATCCTGGTGATCTACTCGTTCAACGCCTCGAAACTGGTAACGGTGTGGGGCGGCTGGTCGATCAAGTGGTACGTCGGCCTGCTCGACAACACCCAACTGATGGGCTCGGTGGTGCGCTCGCTGGAAATCGCCTGCTACACGGCGGTGGCGGCGGTGGCGCTGGGTACATTGGCTGCGTTCGTCCTGACCCGCATCACCCGCTTCAAGGGCCGCACCCTGTTCGGTGGCCTGGTGACTGCGCCGCTGGTAATGCCTGAGGTGATCACCGGTCTGTCGCTGTTGCTGCTGTTCGTGGCCATGGCGCAGATGATCGGCTGGCCGCAGGAACGCGGCATCGTCACCATCTGGATCGCCCACACCACGTTCTGCGCGGCCTATGTGGCGGTGGTGGTCTCGGCGCGCTTGCGTGAGCTGGACCTGTCCATCGAAGAGGCGGCCATGGACCTGGGCGCGAAACCGTGGAAGGTGTTCTTCCTGATCACCATCCCGATGATCGCGCCATCGCTGGCGGCCGGCGGCATGATGTCGTTCGCGCTGTCGCTGGATGACCTGGTGTTGGCGAGCTTCGTGTCCGGCCCGGGTTCCACGACCCTGCCGATGGAAGTGTTCTCGGCGGTACGCCTGGGGGTCAAACCCGAGATCAACGCCGTGGCCAGCCTGATTCTGCTGGCGGTGTCGATCGTGACCTTCATGGTCTGGTTCTTCAGCCGTCGTGCCGAAGAGAGCCGCAAGCGTGCTATCCAGCAAGCGATCGAAGAAGCGGCAGCCGATTCATGGAAGCAACCGGACGTGCGTCGCGCGCAGGCACCGGAAGCGGCTTGAGCCTGAAGTCGGGTTGGCCACAGCTCTGCGGCCAACCCAATCCTCTGTAGGAGCGAGCTTGCTCGCGAAGGTGTGTCAGTCGAAGTCAATGTGACTGATGCACCATCGCGAGCAAGCTCGCTCCTACAAGGTCTCTTATGCAGTCCAGGGTGATTTGCGGATGACCTCGACGAAGTTCATCGGCTTGAACCCAGGCTCCTGATCCACCAGCACGTCGGTCTTCACATTACCGAACGTGGTCTGCGGACGGTGGCGCAAGCCGTCGGCAAACGCGCAGATGATGCATTCCTTGAATCCCTCGCCCCGTGGATGCGCATGCACCACTGCTTCGCGCTGCACGGTGGAAAACGCCGCGTAGTCCATGCCCAGCACGTCCATCTCGACACCCGCCGTTACCAGCGCCACGGTGGGCCGCAAGTGTTGCGGTACGCCCGGTGTGGTGTGCAGGGCAATCGATAGCCAGACCTGTTCGATATCGTCATCGCTCAGCCCGTAAGGCTTGAGGAACGCTGCTGCGGCGTTGGCTCCATCGACTTCGAAGCGCTCGTTGTCACTGCGATGACCTTCCACCAGGCCCAGGTCATGGAACATTGCCCCGACGTACAGCAACTCCGGGTTGTAGGTCAGTTGCTTGCGCTCACCGCTCAGTGCGCCGAACAGGAATACCCGGCGCGAGTGGTGGTAGAGCAAGTCTGATTCGATGTCGCGGATGTACTCGGTGGTGGCCCTGGCCAATGCGCTGTCGGGGATCCTGATGCCGGCGATGGTGGTGCTCATGGAGTTTTCCTCGTCGTGAACGCCTGAGTGGCGCTGAGGGTTTCAGTCTGTTCCGGCCCCCGAAGCCGGACAATCGATCCATGGCTGCGATCCCGGCCAATGAGCGTGCATATCGCGCCACCCTCGCTTGTTGCGCGGGGATTGGATAGGGTGCATGCAGACTCTGTAGGAGCGAGCTTGCTCGCGATGTACGCAAGAGCGCCGCGTACATCCAGGCAGCCCACGTCATCGTTGACGTCCATCGCGAGCGAGCTCGCTCCTACAGGGAACGGTGCAATCAGATCCACAGAAGGCGATTCACGTCATGAGTAAAACCGTCGCCATCGTGGTGTTCGCCGGCGTCCAGTCGCTGGACGTCACCGGTCCCATGGATGTGTTTTCCGAGGCCAATCGTTTCCTTGCGCCCGAGGATCACTATCGGCTGGAGGTAATCGGCGTGGAGCGTGGGGTGATGGCGTGTTCCAACGGTCTGGCGCTGAATGCCCATCGGCATTTCAGCGAAGCGTTGCAGGTCTATGACCTGTTACTGGTGGCCGGCGGTCCGCAGTTGCCGTTCATGGATTTCGGCATGGCATTCGATGGCTGGTTGCGTGATGCCTGTGCGCGGGCCCGGCGCTTTGGCTCGATCTGCAATGGCGCCTTCATGCTCGCCCGCGCAGGGTTGCTGGAGGGGCGCACAGTCACCACGCATTGGCAGGACGCGTCGGAACTGGCGGCGCTATGCCCCTCGTCCCGTGTTGAAGCGGATCGCCTTTATGTAGAGGACGGGGAGCTGTTCACCTCGGCCGGGGTCACGGCGGGGATTGATCTGTCCCTGTACCTGCTGGGGCGGGATCACGGGCCGGAAGTGGCGCTGAATGTCGCCAAGCGGCTGGTGGTGTTCACCCAGCGTTCGGGCGGGCAATCGCAGTTCAGCCCGTTCCTCACGCCCCACGCCGAACCGACCTCGGCAGTGGCGATGGTCCAGCATTACGTGTTGGCCAACCTGACCGGTGACTTGACCATTGCCGATCTGGCCAACGCCGCCAACATGAGCGCGCGCAATTTTTCCCGGGTATTTGCCAGGGAAGCGAAAATCACCCCGGCCGAGTTCGTCGAACGCGCGCGGGTCGATGCGGCGCGGGTGATGCTCGAAAGCACTCGTGCGCCGCTCAAGACCGTGGCCTATCAGTGCGGTTTCCGCGATGCCCAGCACATGCGCAGCGTGTTCAATCGCAGGCTGGGGGTGACGCCTCAGCAGTTTCGGCTGAACTTTGCGGCGATGGTTTGAACTGACATTTTTGTTGCCTTTGAGGGCCTCTTCGCGGGCAAGCCCGCTCCCACAGGTTTCTCTGGTGTTCACAAAATTTGTGTTCGACACAGATCCTTGTGGGAGCGGGCTTGCCCGCGAAGGGGCCGGTCCAGTCAATGCAAAATTACTGCGCAGCCCGCGCCGGAAGCAGCTTCAAGGTGCTGCGGGTATTGGCCGTGACTTCTTCATCATTGAGATGTGCCTGGAAGTAAACCCCTTCTATATAGGCTTCGGCCTGATCGTCGAAGTGACGGTCGAACAGCACGCCGCTCTGGCCAACCGGGTTGACGGTCAGGCTGTGGGCCGGGTCGGCGAAGTCGATCAGGCGCCGGGTCGAGGGGCCATAGGTGACAGGCCACGGAGCCGGGCCGATCTTCGCCGAGAGGTTGTTCGGCACTTCATGGGTGCCGGGTGCGGCAAAGGGGCCGACATTGAAGATCAGGTCCAGCGGCTTTTGCTGCCCCAGCGGATGGCCATGGGTCAACGTGTGCGCGCTGCCCCACTGCCATTGCGAGGTGTCCGCGCCAAGGGTGTTCTTGAGATGCGCGATGCTGGCTTGCCAGGCTACCTTCACCGTGTCAGCACGGGTTTCCTTGCCGAGGGTGCTGCGGTTGTCCCACCACGGTGAATCGGCAGTGGCGGCCAGGCGGGGGAGCGCAGCGTCGATCACCCGGGTCGAGAGCAGCGTTTCGAAGAAGTCGTTACCCAGCTCATCGCGCATCGTCGCGTCAGCCAGGTTGAACAGGAACTGGTTGAACAGTGTGGCGCTGGTCGAGTCGATCGGGTAATCGCCTTTCCACTGGGCCAGTTGCTCCACCAGTTTGAGTTCGGCGGGATCCTTCACCACTTCGCGCAACACCGGCAACAGCGGTGCCAGCAGGCGCGGGCCGTAGGCGGTGGTGGTGCCCAGTTGCAGTTTCTGGCTGTTTTCCAGATCCCACTTGATGGCTTTGTCGCTGAGCTGGCGATTGAGTTGCTGGCCGCGATCGGCAAGGTTGTAATAGCCGGGAATCTCCATGCCGGTCGGTGATACTGGCTGGAAGTTGGCCGAGACGATGTAGCCCCGCGCCGGATTCTCTTCCTGAGGGTTGGCGCTGAACGGGTAGAAGCCATCCTTGTCCGCCTCGGCTGTGCTGCCATCGAGGATGAACCACGGACGTACACCCGCCGGACGTTTAGACAATTGCGCCGCCGCCCACCAGCCGATGTCACCCTTGGCATTGGCCCAGACAACGTTCAGGCCCGGAGCCTGGATTTTTGACGCGGCACCGCGGGCCTTGGCCAGGGTGTCGGCGCGATTGAGCTGGTAGAAGCCCTCCAGGATCGGGTTCTGGCTTTCGAGAAAAGCCCACCACATGGCAATCGGTGTTTTGCCGACGCCGTTGCCCAGGGCATCGTTGACGATCGGGCCGTGAGGCGACTGGCGCAGCACCAGGGTGACCGGGGCCTGGCCCTTGACCGCGATCTGCTGCTCGCTGGTCGTCATGTCCACCCAATTGCCGCGATACCAGACCTGATTGGGGTTGTCCGGGTTGACCTTCTCGGCGATCAGGTCGAGGTCGTCGTTCTGGAACATGGTGATGCTCCAGCCGAAGTCGTGGTTCATGCCCAGGGAAGCGAACGGCATCAAGGCCTGATAGTGGCCGTAGAGTTCGAAGCCCGGTGCCGAGAGATGCGCTTCGTACCACACCGACGGCGCGGAAAAACGGATATGCGGATCACCCGCCAGCAGCGGCTTGCCGCTTTGGGTCCGGTTGCCCGCAACAACCCAGGCGTTGCTGCCCTCGTACTGTGGCAGGCCGTTGTCAGCCAAGGCTTGTTCGCTCAGGCGGGCGAGGGCGTTGAGGTCTTTCCAGTCGGCGCTGGCCAAGGCGGGAGCTGTCCCGCTGAGCACGCCTTTTGGCTGCCAGTCGAGATCGAAGATGTTCAGGTAGTCGGGCCCCAGTTGATCGCGCACGAATGTCAGCAAGGGTTCGGTACGAAAGGCCGCAGCAAAGCTGTAGGCCATGTACCCGGCAATACTGATGGTGTCCTGGGCGGTAAATGGACGCTTGGGAATACCCAGCACATCGAACTCCACGGGTTTGGCGTGACTGTCCTGATACTGGTTGATGCCGTCCAGATAGGCTTGCATGGCGATGAAGGAGGGCGACTGCTTGTCGAGATTCGCCAGGTAGGTTTCAGCGCGTTCGCGAATGCGCAGGCTGCGCATCAGTTTGTCGGTGTCGAGCAGTTTCGGCCCGAGCACTTCAGCCAGTTCGCCACGGGCCAGACGACGCAGGACTTCCATCTGGAACAAGCGGTCCTGGGCATGCACGTAGCCGAGGGCGCGGTACAGGTCTGTTTCGTTTTCGGCGCGGATGTGCGGGACGCCGCGCTCGTCGTAGCGCACGGTGACGGAGCCTTGCAGGTGTTGCAGTTCCACCATGCCCTGGCGTGACGGCTGCTTGCTGTAGAGGTACCCGCCGGCCCCGGCGGCCAGCACGACGATCAACAGAGCGAGAGCGGTCAGGCTGCGTTTCATGGCGACTCCTTGTTGTTATTGTGATTCCAGGGGCCACTGTGTAACACGGCGCGCCGATTTGGCGCATCGCCCGTAGGAGGGATTCGTATTGCCGTGTCGTTCCCTACTTCGCTGGATCGACAGGCCACGGGCAGTAACAACCCACGGCCAGTGTGTGCGTGGCACTCACTGCGCGGCCTTCATCCAGTGCTTGCAGGATGGGCTCGATAAAGCTGTTGCTGGAGTTACAGGTCAGGCCTTCGCTGTACGGGCCGAAGTACGCCAGTTTGCCGCTGCGATCCCAGATCGCCACGGCCGGGCTGGCGGGGATCTGCTCGGAACCGGGCAGGATGTCGATGGTTTTCAGGCTGCTCAAGGTGCTCGGCAACTGGCCATGGCTACCGGGCTTTTGCACGGCATAGAATTTCACGCCATGGGGTGCATAGCGCTGCACCAGTTCGGCCAGGTGTTGTTGATTGCCGACATTGCACGGGCAGGCCGGGTCCCAGAAATGCACCAGGCGGATGGCGCCGGGGCCGGCGAGGGATGCGGGAAGGCGCAGCGGATCGCCCGAAAACATTGCCGTGTGCTCGCTGAACGCCCGCAGGTAACGCCCCTGGAACCAGTCGTAGGCCGCCCACAACACGCCGGCACACACCACGGCGAGCAGGCTGGCAAACAAGGTGGTGCGAAAGGGCAGGCGCATCGGTTCAGTCCTCGAAGGCCGGCTAGCTTGCCATGCTTGCCGCGACAGAAGAATATCGCAGGCCTATAAAGTCCGTTTCACGCTCTGGAATTGTCCATGCCGGCTACTTTCGACCCCGATCTTCTACGTGCAGGCTTGCTGCCGCTGGCGGCCGGGCAGCCGTTGTCGGCGCAGGCGCAGGCTTACCAGCAATTCTACGGACTGGATTTTGCGTCGCGTCAGGTGCGCAGCGGTCTTGGGCGATTCGATGTCGATGGCTATGAACTGGTCAGCCAGTTCTGGTGGCCAGAGCGGGCGAAGGCGACGCTGTTTGTCATCCACGGTTTCTACGATCACACCGGGCTCTACCGGCATGTGATCGAGTGGGCGCTGGACCAGGGCTTTGCGGTGATTGCCTGCGATTTGCCGGGGCATGGCTTATCCAGTGGCGAGCGGGCGAGCATCAAGGATTTCGCCGAGTATCAGGACGCATTGCAAGGGTTGTTCCGCGAGGCGCAATCCCTCGACTTGCCGCAACCGTGGCACCTGTGCGGACAGAGCACCGGCGGGGCGATCGTGATCGATCATGTGTTGAATGCAGGAGCGAATAGCCCGGCGCAGGGGCAGGTGATCTTGCTGTCGCCGCTGGTGCGGCCGCGGGCGTGGGGTTGGTCGCAGCTGAGTTACTACCTGCTCAAGCCTTTCGTCAAAGCCATCGCCCGGCGCTTCAGCGAGAACTCCAACGACCCGGCCTTTTTGCCGTTCCTGCAGGCCGATCCGTTGCAGCCGCTGCGCCTGCCGACAGCATGGGTGGGTGCGTTGGCGCGCTGGATCAAACGCATCGAGGCCGCACCCATGAGTCCCCGCCGGCCGCTGATCGTGCAGGGGCAGGCCGACATGACGGTGGATTGGGAGCACAACCTGGAAGTGTTGCGGGGCAAGTTTGATCGGCCGCAGGTGCTGATGCTGCCCGAGGCACGGCATCATCTGGCGAATGAAACGCTGGTGATGCGACAGGAGTATTTCGGGTTTTTGACCAAGCGGATCAAGGGGCGGAATTCCTAGTGACTGTTCTGGCCCATTCGCGAGCAAGCCCGCTCCCACAGGGGGGCGGTGTGTACAGATCCAATGTGGGAGCGGGCTTGCTCGCGAAAGCGGTCTAACTGGCGCCGAAAATCACTGGGTCAGGTTCGAATTGCTCTGCCCCACCGCCAACCCCGCCCGAATCGCCGCCAGCGCCGCTTGATAATAAGCCTGGCCTTCTGCCGATTCGGCAAAGGTCGCGAACTCTTCCAGCTCGTCGTCCGACAGGTCGCGATAGACATACAGCAGTGTGTTGTTGAGGTCGCTGCCGATCTGGTCCATCAGGCGCTGGCGCTGGCCGTTGAGCATGCCCTGGGCCTGACCGGCACCGAGCAACCCAGGGATCATCGAACTCAAGCTGTCGGCGGCAACACCGGCAATCGCCAGGCTGACTTCAGCGCCGGCCTCGCGAGCGGGCAGGGCTTGTGCCAAATGGCCGATGATCAGCATGCGGCTGTCGCTGGCCTGCATCTTCGGCAGACCCTTGGCGTTTTTCGCCAGTTGGTCACGACGGGTCGCCAGCAACTCGGCGGCGACGATTTTCTTGCCCAAGGGCGATTGGAAAAACGTCAATGCGGGTTTGGGGTCGGCGAGATTCTTGCGCAATTGCGTTTCGGCACGCTTGTCTACGGCCTGGGGGGAAAAGCGCTGATTGCTGTTACTGACCAGTGCCTGAAACACCGCCGGCGGCAGGCTGCCCTGGTAGCGTTGCTGAGCAGCCGAGAGGGCGTCGTTGAAATGCGCGCGTTGTTCCGGCCAGCCGGCGACCTTGTACAACTGGTCGTGGCCGTCTGCCCAGGCGGGCAAAGCGCAGAACATCAGCAGTGATAAAAGCAAACGGCGCATAGGGACTCCAGTCAGCAGGCGACTATTCTCCGTGCGGCATCCGTACTTGTCGAGAATTCGTATCAACCCGCTGCGCGGCTCTGTCGGATTTTCGGGCACAGGAATACTATGCGCGGCATGCAAATATCCTCTGATCACCCGCTGCTGTTACGAATCGTCGACGACCTGGCCGAGCACGGCTGGTCGCAGCAGAATATTTTCCTGCCTCAGGACCTGACCCTGGCGCTGGCGGCCGAGTGTCGTAAACGTGCTGCCGAGGGTGAACTGGCTCCGGCCGCGGTGGGCCGTGGGCCCTCATCGGAGATCCGCGAGGGGATTCGTGGCGACCATATCCAGTGGATCGACCCCGGCCAGGCCGAGGTTTGCGACAGCTATCTGTGCTTGATGGACAGCCTGCGCGAGGCGATCAATCGCGGTCTGTTTCTTGGCCTGGAGGATTTCGAAAGCCATTTTGCGATGTACCCGCCCGGTGCTTTCTACCTGAAGCACGTCGACCGCTTTCGCGATGACGACCGGCGCATGGTTTCGGCGGTGGTTTACCTCAATGACGGCTGGCTTCCCGAACACGGCGGCCAGTTGCGCATGTACCTCGACAATGATCGCGTCTACGACGTGGAACCTGTCGGTGGCTGCCTGGTGGTGTTTCTCTCCGGAGAGGTTCCCCACGAAGTCCTGCCCGCGACCCGGGATCGACTGTCGCTGACCGGCTGGTTCCGGCGGCGCGGCAACGAGCCGTTCTGATCATGCAGAAAATTCTCGTCAGCCGCTGCCTGTTGGGACACCGCGTACGTTACGACGGCGGGGCCAGCGGGCCGTTCGACCAGCTTCAGCAGTGGCTTGATGACGGTCGGGTCGTGCCATTGTGCCCGGAGGTCGCCGGAGGCTTGCCAACGCCACGGCCGGCAGCGGAAATTCCAGGCGGGCAGGGCGCGCAAGTCCTCGATGGCCATGCATTGGTGATCACTACCGAAGGCGAGGACGTCAGTGCGGCGTTTTTGTCGGGGGCGTATCAGGCGCTGGAGCTGGTGCAAATGCATGGCATCCGCATCGCCGTCCTCAAGGCCAACAGTCCGTCCTGCGGCAATCTGCTGACCTATGACGGGACGTTCAGCGGCGTGAAGGTCAGTGGCGAGGGCGTGACGGCGGCGCTGCTCAAGCGCCATGGGGTGCAGGTGTTCAGTGAACTGGAGTTGCCGCAAGCGGCGCAGGCTTTATTGACGCTGGACTGACAACCGCCACAAAACCAATGTGGGATCGCCGCACCGCCGCTCCCACAGTTGGGTTTCATTGTTCTTTCGGCTTGGGCTCCACATCCGCATCCGCCCCCAACCACTTCTGCTCCAGCGCTTGCAGGCGCCCATCATCCTTGATCCGCTGCAATGCGTTTTCCAGGCTGGCATGGAACGCCGGATTACCCTTCTGAAACGGAATCGCCAGGCTCACGGCCGGGTTGGCTTTGGGCTTCTCTTCTGTCAGTGACTGCACCAGCAGAATGGAGCGCGGCTCTTCTTTCTGCGCGATCAACTGCGCATGGGTTTGAATGTAAGGCTCGCTGAAATCGAAACGATCCTTTAGATCGGGGGTCTCTGCTATGTGGTTGATGGCGATGTCGTATTTGCCGCTTTCAACACCGCTCAACAGATCGTTGGAATCGGTGACGACAAAGTCGGCGCGCACATCCAGTTCGTTGGCCAGCATTTGACCCAGTTCGACTTCGAAGCCCGCAAGATTGCCGTCTTCCTTGAAATTGAAGGGGGGTGTATTGGCTTCAAGGGCAATGCGCAATTCGCCGCGGTCGTTCACGTCGTCAATCAGTTCGGCATGAGCCAAAGGGCTCAAAAGGGGTAGCAGGCAGATCAGGCCAGGCAGAAAGCGCATGGTCACTCCTTTGAATTTATTATCGCGACCCTCTGATTCAGGCTCGCTTTGCTATGGTTGTCGAGTGCCTTCGACAACAAATGGCTCTGAAGTTGTCATGACCACGCGGATTTTATGGAAAAACTGGAGAAGAGAATGAAAACCTTTATGTCACGTGCTGCTTTGGCTGGCCTGTTGATGGGTGTTTCGGTGCTGGCCAGTGCTGCAACGCCGGCTCCGAAAGGCGCCGAAGTGTCCATTGTTTCTCCCAAGGACGGTGCGACGATTCCACAGACAGTCGTCGTCAAGTTCGCGGTCGAGAACATTGCCCTGGCACCGGCGGGCGATACCACCAAGAACACCGGTCACCACCACGTGCTGATCGACGTCGATGAGCTGCCAGCCGCCGGTGCGCCGATCCCCAAGGATGCCAACCACCTGCATTTCGGCGGTGCGCAGACCCAGGCTGAAATTACGCTCACGCCGGGCAAACACACCCTGCAGCTTGAACTGGGCGATAGCAACCACATGCCGTTCGATCCGCCGATCGTTTCCGAGAAAATCACCGTCAACGTCAAGTAACGTTGTTGCGTGAATGAAAAAGGGAGCCCGAAGGCTCCCTTTTTTTGTCGCTCAAGTCGCGATCAGAACAACACCCGGCTACGGATGGTGCCGTTGACGTGTTGCAGCTTCTCTTGCGCCAGGTCCGAGTACTCGGCGTCGACGTCGATCACCACGTAGCCGACCTTCTCGTTGGTCTGCAGGAACTGACCGGAGATGTTGATGCCGTTTTCGGCGAAGACCTTGTTGATCTCGCTCATCACACCCGGGACGTTTTCGTGGATGTGCAGCAGGCGGTGCTTGCCAGGGTGAGCCGGCAGGGCCACTTCCGGGAAGTTCACGGACGATACCGAAGTACCGTTGTCGCTGTACTTGACCAGTTTTTCCGCCACTTCCAGACCGATGTTGGCCTGGGCTTCAGCGGTAGAACCACCGATGTGCGGAGTCAGGATCACGTTGTCCAGGCCACGCAGCGGGCTTTCGAACTCTTCGTCGTTGGAGCGTGGTTCCACCGGGAATACGTCGATGGCCGCGCCGATCAGGTGTTTGTCCTTGATCGCGTCCGCCAGGGCGTCCAGTTCGACCACGGTGCCGCGGGCGGCGTTGATCAGGATGCCGCCTTTCTTGATCGCGCGGATTTCCTTCTCGCCCATCATCCACTGGGTGGCGGCGGTTTCTGGTACGTGCAGCGAAACGATGTCGGACATCGCCAGCAGCTCGTGCAGGTTGCCTACCTGAGTGGCGTTACCCAATGGCAGCTTGGTGATGGTGTCGTAGAAGTACACCTGCATGCCCAGGCCTTCAGCCAGGACCGACAGTTGAGTACCGATAGAGCCGTAACCGACGATACCCAGCTTCTTGCCACGGATTTCGAAGGAGTTGGCCGCGCTCTTGATCCAGCCGCCACGGTGGCAGGAAGCGTTCTTCTCAGGGATGCCGCGCAACAGCAGGATCGCTTCGGCCAGCACCAGTTCCGCTACGGAGCGGGTGTTGGAGTACGGAGCGTTGAACACGGCGATGCCGCGTTCGCGGGCAGCGTCCAGGTCGACCTGGTTGGTGCCGATGCAGAAACACCCTACAGCCACCAGCTTCTTCGCGTGATCGAAGATCTCTTCGGTCAGTTGAGTGCGCGAGCGAATGCCGATGAAGTGAGCATCAGCGATCTTTTCCTTGAGCTGGGCTTCCGGCAGAGAACCGGTGAGGTACTCGATGCTGGTGTAGCCCGCCGCCTTGAGGACGTCGACAGCCGATTGGTGGACGCCTTCGAGAAGAAGGAACTTGATCTTGCTCTTATCGAGAGAAGTCTTGCTCATCTGCGTAAACCTGTATCCCGGAGAAAAATGGCAGGGAAGGGAGCAGCCCGGAGCTGACCCGCACGGCAGGAAAGCCGTCGCCGCAGAACAGCCGTTGGGCACTATGCTGCGGGGTCGGTATGCTAGCATATGCGCCCCGCTAAACACTCATTCCTGCGACGTGAAGCGTTCTCAGGATGACCATGAATTGTTCGAGAGTTCTGTCGATGACCAATCCTGCCCTGATTGATGAGCTGAAGACCCTGGTTGAGCCTGGCAAGGTGCTGACCGATGCCGACTCCCTGAATGCTTACGGAAAGGATTGGACCAAGCATTTCGCCCCGGCCCCGACCGCCATCGTGTTCCCCAAGACCACCGAGCAGGTCCAGGCCATTGTCCTGTGGGCCAATAAGCACAAGGTGGCGCTGGTGCCATCCGGCGGTCGCACCGGGCTGTCCGCCGCTGCCGTGGCGGCCAATGGCGAAGTGGTCGTGTCGTTCGACTACATGAACCAGATCCTCGACGTGAACCTCACTGACCGTACCGCCGTGTGTCAGCCGGGTGTGGTCACCGAGCAATTGCAGAACGTGGCCGAAGAAAAAGGCCTGTACTACCCGGTGGACTTCGCTTCGGCCGGTTCCAGCCAGATTGGCGGCAACATCGGCACCAATGCCGGCGGAATCAAGGTCATTCGCTACGGCATGACCCGTAACTGGGTCGCCGGCATGAAAGTCGTCACCGGCAAGGGCGATGTGCTGGAACTGAACCGCGACCTGATCAAGAACGCCACCGGCTACGACATGCGTCAGCTGTTCATCGGTGCCGAAGGCACCCTCGGGTTCGTGGTCGAAGCCACCATGCGTCTGGACCGCGCGCCGAAAAACCTTACCGCGATGGTCCTCGGCACCGCCGATTTCGACTCGATCATGCCGGTGCTACACGCCTTCCAGAGCAAGCTCGACCTGACCGCCTTCGAATTCTTCTCCGACAAGGCCCTGGCCAAAGTCATGGCTCGTGGCGATGTGCCGGCACCGTTCGAGTCCGACTGCCCGTTCTACGCACTGCTGGAATTCGAAGCGACCACCGAAGAAGTGGCCAACCACGCCCTGGAAACCTTCGAGCACTGCGTCGAGCAGGGCTGGGTACTGGACGGCGTGATGAGCCAGAGCGAAACCCAGTTGCAGAACCTGTGGAAGCTGCGCGAATACATCTCCGAAACCATTTCCCACTGGACGCCGTACAAGAACGACATCTCGGTCACTGTGTCGAAAGTCCCGGCGTTCCTGAAGGAAATCGACGCGATCGTCGGCGAACACTACCCGGACTTCGAAATCGTCTGGTTCGGCCACATCGGCGACGGCAACCTGCACCTGAACATCCTCAAGCCGGATAACCTGAGCAAGGATGAGTTCTTTGCCAAGTGCGCCACCGTCAACAAGTGGGTGTTCGAAACCGTCGAGAAATACAACGGTTCGATCTCCGCGGAGCATGGCGTGGGCATGACCAAGCGTGACTACTTGACCTACAGCCGTTCACCGGTTGAGATCGAGTACATGAAGGCCGTCAAGGCGGTGTTCGACCCGAACGGCATCATGAACCCGGGCAAGATCTTCGCTGTTTGATTTTCGAATTCAAGAGCTACGAACCAGGAGTCGGTCCATGAGCTATCAGCACCAGTATGTCGACGGTACGCGCATTCATTTCCCGCTAGGGAAAGTGGTGTGCATCGGCCGTAACTACGCGGAACACGCCAAGGAACTGGATAACCCGGTGCCGACCGAGCCACTGCTGTTCATCAAGCCGGGCAGCTGCGTGGTGCCGCTGGAAGGCGGCTTCAGCATTCCAACCGAGCGCGGTTCGGTGCATTACGAAGCGGAAATCGCGGTCTTGATCGGCAAGCCGTTGTCGACCAAGCCGAGTCGTGAAGAAGTGCTCGACGCCATCTCCGGTTTCGCTCCGGCCCTGGACCTGACCCTGCGCGACAAGCAGGCCGAGCTGAAATCCAAGGGTTTGCCTTGGGAAATCGCCAAGTCCTTCGACGGTGCGGCAGTGATTGCTCCGTTCGTGTCCGGCAGCACCTTTGCCGACCTGACCGACATCGGCATCCGCCTGACCATCAACGGTGAAGTGCGCCAGGACGGCAACAGCGGCGCAATGCTCAACCCGATCGTGCCGATGATCCAGCACATGGCCGGCTGCTTCTCGTTGCAGGCCGGGGACGTGATCCTCACCGGCACGCCAGTGGGCGTTGGTCCGCTGAATGTCGGAGATGAGATCGTTCTGGAGTTGCCGGGCGCCAGCCGGTTTACCAGCAGCGTTCGCTAGTTGTAACACCGCTGTATCCTGTGGGAGCGGGCTTGCTCGCGAAGAGGGAGTGACAGTCAACATAAGTGTTGCCTGACACACCGTTTTCGCGAGCAAGCCCGCTCCCACATTGGTTTTGTGGTGGCCTGTAAAAGGCTCATCCTGTCATTTCCCGTTTTTTTCACATCCTCTCTGGATAATTTCAGGGCTTTCGGCCTCTGAGCCGGCCGCAAATTGTGCTATTACCCCTAGCCTGAATTTCTGGAACGCATTCCCCAATGGCCACTCCACCGCTATCCACGCTTAAACCTGCCCGCCGCTCACGCTTCGCCCTGCGTTGGCAAATCTGGCTACTGCTGGTGGCCGTTGTCGCCTACGGCGTTGCATTTGCCATGCACTGGGATGCGCGGGGCGTGCTCTGGGTGAAAGAGCAATTCAAGAGCCCGGCCGAGCGTCAGGCCAGTATCTGGCTTCCGGACTACCGGGCGGTGATCGATGCCAAGCCGTTGCCGGGCATGGAGAAGGACGAGGCGTCGGACCTGGCCTATGACCCCCAGACCAAAACCCTGTTTTCGGTCATGGGCAAGAACCCGTTCCTGGTCGAATTGAACTTGCAGGGCGATGTGCTGCGCAAAATGCCGCTGGTGGGCTGGAGCAATCCTGAAGGCGTTACCGTGCTGGGTAACGGCCTGTTGGCGATTGTCGATGAACGCGATCACCTGATCACCATCGTCAAGGTCGATGCCGACACCCGCGAGCTGAACATCGTCGATTTCCCGAAATACGACCTGGGGCCTTCCAAAGACCAGAACAAGGCCTTCGAAGGTGTCACCTGGGATTCGCGTAATCAGCAGCTGGTGCTGGGCGAAGAGCGTCCGCCGGCATTGTTTGCCTGGAAAGGTGACGGCAAGGTCCTTACCGGTGACAAGCTGAAGCTGGCCAGCCATGCACTGGATATGCGCAACCTGTCGGCACTGGCCATCGACCCGCGGACCGGCCACATGCTGGTGCTGTCCGCCGATTCGCACCTGTTGCTGGAGCTGGACAAGAAGGGTGAACAGGTCAGTTTCATTACGCTGTTGCGTGGCTTCAATGGCCTGAAAAATACCATTCCGCGTGCCGAAGGCGTGACCATGGATGACGCGGGCACGCTGTACATGGTGAGTGAGCCGAACCTGTTTTATCGCTTCGAAAAACAGCACTGACGTTTACGATTTGCAGGATTGCCTGTGCTCGGTTGTAGAATCGGGTCCGCGGCCATTAAGCTTCAGTTCAGACAGGCGTGATATTTCATCCGCCTGTCTTGAACCCGAGCCCGCCCGAATGCATCGATTTGCCCGCCCCAAATCCCTGATTCTGATCCTGTCGGTGGTCTCGCTGATCGCGCTGATTGCGCTCGGTCAGTACCAGCGCCTGTTCGAACGCGCCTGGTTCAATCTGCACGTGCTGTGGCAGCCGGTGAGTTCCCGGTCCATGGGCCTTGACCAATATCAGGTCGTGACCGAAGCGCAGGTGATCGATAGCCAGGTTGACAACGTTTCAGCGTTGACCTACGACCCGGTGCGCAAAAGCCTGTTCACCGTTACCAACAAGCGAAGCGAGTTGATCGAGTTGTCCCTCGACGGCAGGATTTTGCGCCGTGTGGCACTGGTCGGTTTCGGCGATCCCGAGGCGGTGGAGTTCATCAGCGCCGACACCTACGTGGTCGCTGACGAAAGCCAGCAGCGTCTGATCAAGATTCATCTGGAGCAGGACACGACCTTCGTCGACGCGGCAGACGCCGAACAAGTGACCATCGGCGTAAACATGAGCAACAACAAGGGCTTCGAGGGGTTGGCGTACGACTCGGTGGGCAAGCGCCTGTTCGTGGCCAAGGAGCGCGACCCGATGCTGATCTACGAGGTACACGGCTTTCCGCGCTTCAACCCTGAAGAATCCTACTCGGTGCACGTGATCAATAACTCCAAGCGTGATGCCGGGTTGTTTGTACGAGATCTGTCGAGCCTGCAATACGACGAACGCAGCGGGCATTTGCTGGCGCTGTCGGATGAGTCGCGGTTGATTCTGGAGCTGGATGTGGATGGGCGTCCGCTGAGCACAATGTCATTGAGCAAGGGGAGCCAGGGTCTGCAGAAAAACGTGCCGCAAGGGGAGGGGATCGCCATGGGAGATGACGGTACGCTGTACCTGGTGAGTGAGCCGAACCTGTTTTACGTCTTCAAGAAACCACAGCCCTGAAAAGCAACGCATAACCCTGTGGGAGCGGGCTTGCTCGCGAAGGGGGCGTGTCAGTCGATAGAGATGTCAACTGACAGCCTGCATTCGCGAGCAAGTCGGATCGCCGCACCGCCGCTCCCACAGGTTTCATCTATCCACAAATTACTCAGCGCGCAGGGTCTTCACGCCTTCGCTTGTACCCAGCAGCAACAGATCCGCCGGACGTGCCGCGAACAAACCATTGGTGACCACGCCGACAATCGCGTTGATCTGCGTCTCCAGCTCCACCGGATTGGTGATCTGCATGTTGAACACGTCGAGGATGATGTTGCCGTTGTCGGTGACTACGCCTTCACGGTAGACCGGGTCGCCACCGAGCTTTACCAACTCACGGGCCACGTGACTGCGGGCCATTGGGATCACTTCCACCGGCAGCGGGAAGTTGCCGAGCACCGGCACCAGTTTGCTGGCGTCGGCGATGCAGATGAACGTCTTGGCCACGGCCGCGACAATCTTCTCGCGGGTCAGGGCAGCGCCGCCGCCCTTGATCAGGTTCAGGTGCTCGTCGCTCTCGTCAGCGCCGTCGACATAGAACTCCAGGTCGCTGACGGTGTTCAGTTCGTACACCGGAATCCCGTGGCCCTTGAGGCGCGCGGCGGTGGCTTCGGAACTGGCGACGGCGCCATCGAATGCGCCCTTGTGTCGGGCCAGGGCATCGATGAAGCAGTTGGCGGTGGAGCCGGTGCCGACCCCGACGATGCTCTTGTCGTCGAGTTTCGGAAGGATGAAGTCGACGGCGGCCTGAGCCACTGCCTGTTTGAGTTGATCCTGGGTCATGCGGGCTCCGAAGTGCCGAAGAGAGAACGAAAGGCCGGCATTATAGGCTTCGGGGCGGGGAAGGTCATTGCCCGATTGGCGGTTCGTGACCGTTCCCTGTAGGAGCGAGCTCGCTCGCGATGGACGTGAACGATAACGCGTAAAACCAGGTACCCCGCGGCGTCTTTGGGTTTCTCGCGAGCAAGCTCGCTCCTACAACAGGTGGTCGTGCGGACAAAAGCCGGGTTAGACTCCATGGTCCTGCCCAACCCGCTCAGTGATGCTTTCCGATGCTTGAACAGTACGTCAAAAAGATCCTCACCTCGCGCGTTTATGACGTTGCCGTAGAAACCCCGTTGCAGACTGCCCGCCAGCTCTCCGAGCGGCTGGGCAACAGCATCTGGCTCAAGCGCGAAGACTTGCAGCCGGTGTTCTCGTTCAAGATTCGCGGCGCCTACAACAAGTTGACCCAGTTGAGCGACGAAGAGCGCGCTCGCGGCGTGGTCACCGCGTCGGCGGGCAACCATGCGCAAGGCCTGGCACTGGCGGCGAAGGTGCTGGGTGTGAAAGCGACCATCGTCATGCCCAAGACCACCCCGGAGATCAAGGTCGAAGGCGTGCGTTCCCGCGGCGGCAAAGTGGTGCTGCATGGCGATTCGTTCCCGGAAGCCCTGGCCTACTCGCTGAAACTGGTCGACGAAAAAGGCTACGTCTACATTCACCCCTACGACGATCCCCACACCATTGCCGGGCAGGGCACCGTGGCGATGGAGATTCTGCGCCAGCACCCGCAACCATTGGATGCGATTTTCGTCCCGGTCGGCGGCGGTGGTCTGATCGCCGGCATCGCCGCGTACGTGAAGTACCTGCGCCCGGACATCAAGATCATCGGCGTCGAGCCGGACGACTCCAATTGCCTGCAAGCCGCCATGGCCGCCGGTGAGCGCGTGGTGTTGCCGACCGTGGGCCTCTTTGCCGACGGTGTTGCGGTGGCCCAGATCGGTCAGCACACCTTTGACATCTGTAAAGATCATGTCGATGAAGTGATCACCGTTAGCACCGACGAAATCTGTGCTGCCATCAAGGATATCTACGACGATACCCGTTCGATCACCGAACCTGCCGGCGCCTTGGGCGTGGCCGGGATCAAGAAGTATGTCGAGCAGCACGGTGTCAGCGGCCAGACCTTCGTGGCCATCGACTCCGGGGCCAACGTCAACTTCGATCGCCTGCGCCACGTCGCCGAGCGAGCGGAGCTGGGCGAGGGTCGTGAAGCCATCATCGCCGTGACCATTCCCGAAAAACCGGGCAGCTTCAAGGCGTTCTGCGAGGCTATCGGCAAGCGCCAGATCACCGAATTCAACTACCGCTACAACACCGGCAGCGAAGCGCACATCTTTGTCGGCGTACAGACCCACCCGGAAAACGACCCGCGCAGCGCACTGATCACCAGCCTGAGCGAGCAAGGTTTCCCGGTGCTGGACCTGACCGACAACGAACTGGCCAAGCTGCACATCCGCCACATGGTGGGCGGGCGTGCGGCGCATGTGGTCGATGAAGTGATCCTGCGTTTCGAATTCCCGGAGCGTCCGGGCGCGCTGTTCAACTTCCTCAACAAGCTCGGCGGGCGCTGGAATATCTCGATGTTCCACTACCGCAACCATGGCGCGGCGGATGGCCGGGTCGTCGCGGGCCTGCAAGTGCCCCACGACGAGCGCCACCTGGTGCCGGCGGCGCTGGAAGAAATCGGCTACCCGTACTGGGACGAAAGCGACAACCCGGCCTATCAGCTGTTTCTTGGCTAAAGGGCTACGCTGATGGGCAGGTCATAAGGAAATCGAACAATGGAAACGTTAACTGCCCTGAAAGCGGCGCACATGGTGGCCACTGTTGTATTGCTGGCTTGTGCGCTGGGTCTGGGAGTCTGGGTTTTGCTTGCGCGACGCAAGGGTGATGCGACGGCGGGAAGCCGCACCCTGCAGCGGCCACGTGTATTTGTCTGGCTGTTGATGGGGCTGGCGCTGCTGAGCATGCCGTTTACCGGCTGGTGGATGGTGCATCTGGTGGGCTGGCCGCTGGGGCAGACCTGGTTGCTGGCCTCCAGCGTGCTTTACACGGTGGCGGCACTGGCGTGGTTTTGGTTGCTGGTGCGACTGAACAAGCTGCGCAAGGCGCCGGGGGGCGTGGGTAAATTCACCTTTGCCCTGGCGTTGTTCAGCTTTGTCTGTTTTATCGCCATTGCCGGGTTGATGGGGGCCAAGCCTGTGTAGGAGCGAGCTTGCTCGCGAAAAACTCAAGATCGCCGCGGGGCATCAGGTGCCCCGCGTTATCGTTAACGACCATCGCGAGCAAGCTCGCTCCTACAGTAAGGCGATATCAGCCGCGCAGGCTGATCACCGGCCAGCCACGCTTCTCGGCCTCGGCCCGCAGGTTCGGATCCGGATCAACCGCCACCGGGTTGGTCACCTGCTCCAGCAACGGAAAATCATTCATCGAGTCGCTATAGAAGTAGCTGTCTTGCAGCGTAAACCCGGTTTCCTCCAGCCAGCGATTGAGCCTTGTCACCTTGCCTTCACGGAAGCACGGCACATCGGTGCTGCGCCCGGTGTAGCGGCCCTCGGCCATTTCGCACTCGGTGGCGATCAGGGTGTCGACGCCCAGACGCTCGGCAATGGGACCTGTGACGAAGCGGTTGGTCGCCGTGATGATCACCAGTTTGTCGCCGGCATCGCGGTGCTTCTTCAGCAGCTCAAGGCCCTTGGGCAGCACGATCGGTTCGATGCAGTCGCGCATGTAGTCGCTGTGCCACTGATCCAGCGTGGCCATTTCGGTGCGACCGAGGACTTCCAGGCAGAAGTTCAGGTAAGCAGCGTTATCCAGTTTGCCGGCCAGGTAATCCTGGTAGAACGCATCGTTGCGAGTCTTGTAGGCAACGGCGTCGAGAAGGCCGCGCTCGCACAGGTAATCGCCCCAGGCGTGATCGCTGTCACCGCCCAGAAGGGTGTTGTCCAAATCGAATAAAGCCAGGCGCATTGCAGTTACCCGCTGAAAAGTCAGTAAAAAGGCGACAAGAATACGGTCTTTTCACAAGAGTGCACATAAGGTAGGAACCTTCGTTGCCGCCTTCACGACCTTTGTGGAACAATGCGGCGACATGCGTTTGCGAGGTTGTTGCCGTGATCGACCCCGATGGATTTCGCCCCAATGTCGGGATCATTCTGACGAATGACGCCGGCCAGGTGCTATGGGCTCGCCGAATCAATCAGGATGCCTGGCAGTTTCCGCAGGGGGGAATCAACCCCGAAGAGACGCCGGAAGACGCCTTGTACCGCGAGTTGAACGAAGAAGTGGGCCTGGAGCGCGAAGATGTTGAAATTCTCGCCTGCACCCGGGGCTGGTTGCGCTATCGTTTGCCGCAACGTCTGGTACGTACCCACAGCCAACCGCTGTGCATCGGCCAGAAACAGAAATGGTTTCTCCTGCGCCTGATCTCCAACGAGCAGCGGGTGCGGATGGATTTGACCGGTAAACCGGAGTTCGATGGCTGGCGCTGGGTCAGCTATTGGTATCCGTTGGGCCAGGTGGTGACATTCAAGCGCGAGGTGTATCGACGCGCTCTCAAAGAGCTTGCCCCGCGCCTTTTAGCGCGCGACTGACGACGGAGTTCGACCCCGAGCCATGCTCAATACGCTGCGCAAGATCGTCCAGGAAGTTAACTCCGCCAAGGATCTCAAGGCGGCGTTGGGGATTATTGTGTTGCGCGTCAAAGAGGCCATGGGCAGCCAGGTCTGCTCGGTCTACCTGCTTGACCCCGAGACCAACCGTTTCGTGCTGATGGCCACCGAGGGCTTGAACAAGCGCTCGATCGGCAAGGTCAGCATGGCCCCCAATGAAGGTCTGGTCGGCCTGGTCGGCACGCGTGAAGAACCCCTGAACCTCGAAAACGCCGCGGATCACCCGCGCTACCGCTACTTCGCCGAAACCGGCGAGGAGCGCTACGCCTCGTTCCTCGGGGCGCCGATCATTCACCACCGCCGCGTCGTCGGCGTGTTGGTCATCCAGCAAAAAGAACGTCGTCAGTTCGATGAAGGTGAAGAAGCCTTCCTCGTGACCATGAGCGCGCAGCTCGCCGGCGTTATCGCCCACGCCGAAGCCACCGGTTCGATCCGTGGCCTCGGTCGTCAGGGCAAAGGCATCCAGGAAGCCAAGTTCATCGGCGTGCCGGGTTCGCCGGGTGCGGCGGTCGGCACCGCGGTGGTCATGCTGCCACCGGCGGACCTGGACGTGGTGCCCGACAAGAGCATCGCCGACATCGAAGCCGAGCTGGGGCTGTTCAAGACCGCTATCGAAGGCGTACGCGCCGACATGCGCGCGTTGTCCGCCAAGCTTGCCACGCAGTTGCGCCCGGAAGAGCGGGCCTTGTTCGACGTCTACCTGATGATGCTCGACGATGCCGCGCTGGGCAACGAAGTCACCACTGTGATCAAGACCGGCCAGTGGGCCCAGGGCGCGTTGCGCCAGGTGGTCACCGATCACGTCAACCGTTTCGAATTGATGGATGACGCTTACCTGCGCGAGCGTGCCTCGGACGTCAAGGATCTCGGTCGGCGCCTGCTGGCTTATTTGCAGGAAGAGCGCCAGCAAACCCTGGTCTACCCCGACAACACCATTCTGGTCAGCGAGGAACTGACGCCGGCAATGCTCGGCGAGGTTCCGGAAAGCAAGCTGGTGGGCCTGGTTTCGGTACTCGGTTCCGGCAACTCCCACGTCGCGATCCTGGCACGCGCCATGGGTATTCCGACGGTAATGGGCCTGGTCGATCTGCCGTATTCCAAAGTCGATGGCATCGACATGATCGTCGATGGGCACCGGGGCGAGGTCTATACAAACCCCAGCGACGTGCTGCGCAAGCAGTTCGCCGAAGTGGTCGAGGAAGAGAAACAGCTGGCCCTGGGGCTGGACGCGTTGCGCGATCTGCCGTGTATCACGGTCGATGGCTACCGCATGCCGCTGTGGGTCAACACCGGCTTGCTGGCCGACGTGGCGCGGGCGCAGAAGCGTGGTGCCGAAGGCGTCGGGCTGTACCGCACCGAAGTGCCGTTCATGATCAACCAGCGCTTCCCGAGCGAAAAGGAGCAATTGGCGATCTACCGCGAGCAGCTCGCCGCGTTCCACCCGCAACCGGTGACCATGCGCACCCTGGACATCGGCGGCGACAAGTCGCTGTCGTACTTCCCGATCAAGGAAGACAACCCGTTCCTCGGCTGGCGCGGCATTCGCGTCACCCTCGACCACCCGGAAATTTTCCTGGTGCAGACCCGGGCCATGCTCAAGGCCAGTGAAGGCCTGAACAACCTGCGGATTCTGCTGCCGATGATCTCCGGCACTCATGAGCTGGAAGAAGCCCTGCACCTGATCCACCGGGCCTGGGGCGAAGTGCGCGACGAAGGCTGCGACGTACCGATGCCGCCGGTTGGCGTGATGATCGAGATTCCGGCGGCGGTGTATCAGACCAAGGAACTGGCGCGGCAAGTGGACTTCCTTTCGGTCGGTTCCAACGACCTGACCCAGTACCTGTTGGCCGTGGACCGCAACAACCCGCGGGTGGCCGATCTTTACGACTACCTGCACCCGGCGGTGCTGCAAGCCTTGCAAACCGTAGTGCGCGACGCCCATGCCGAAGGCAAGCCGGTGAGCATCTGCGGCGAAATGGCCGGTGATCCGGCGGCGGCCGTGCTGTTGATGGCGATGGGTTTCGACAGCCTGTCGATGAACGCCACCAACTTGCCGAAGGTGAAGTGGATGCTGCGTCAGATCAACCTGAGCAAGGCCAAGGAGTTGCTGGCGGAACTGATGACCATCGACAACCCGCAAGTGATTCACAGCTCGCTGCAGCTGGCGCTGAAGAACCTCGGGCTGGCGCGGATGATCAACCCGGCTGCGGTCAAGCCCCTCTAGATCTGCGGGGCGTCCTTCGCGAGCAAGCCCGCTCCCACAGGAGGGACGCGCTCAACTGTGGGAGCGGGCTTGCTCGCGAAGGCGTCAGTGCCGGCAACACAAAACTAAAGCCTGATCTCCACTTCCCCCAGGTGCCCGCCATACGGCCCGAAACTGCGCTCGACCATATGCCGCGTCCCATCCGCCTGCACAATCAACGCCGTACTCGCCCGCGTTCCATAACTCTGGCTGGCAATGAACACGCTCGACAGCAACGTCTCGGTGGCCAGCCCCACTCCGGTATCCGGCAACTCGGCAAACGGCGCGGTCTGCGCATCGCTCAATAACGCCAGCAGCGCCTGAGGCTGCGGATCATCCAGCACTTCGCTCAATGCAGCCTTGGCCTTGAGTAACTTCGGCCAGGGCGTATCCAGCCCGGCATTGGATAAGCCGTAGACCCCCGGCTTCAGCATCACCGCGCTCGATTCCCGGGCGTTGAAGTGCCAGAGCTCGTGGGTGTTGCCAATCAGCAGGTTAAAACCACCATACTCCTTCGAATGGTCGACAACGTCGGCTAAATAGTCCTCAACTGGCAATTCCCCGGTGAGAAATCGCGCGACCAGCTCCCCGCGCGACTTGAGCCCTGGCGGTCGAAGGGGATCGCGGATGTTGGTCAGCGCTGCAAAACGTCCGTTGGCACCGATACCGAGCCAGGTGCCACCGGCCTCGAGGTCGCGCCCGGCATGTACGTGCGGCGCTTCAGGCCATGGCGCCAGAGGCAGGCTGGGGCGGGCGTAGAATTCATCGCGATTGGCCGCCACGACCAGCGGCTGGGCATGACCCGGGCGCCAGGCAAAAACGATCAGGCACATAAGGGAGTCCGTGTGTGTTTTTGCCCACTCTACGCAGACATCACTCATCGATCCATCGCCTTGCACAGTGGAGCTCGAGGCCATGCATCCGGTACCATGCCGCTCCGGTTTTGGGGATACGGGCGGGACAACCATGGAATTTCTGCTCTATCTGGCGCTCGGCGCCTGTGCAGGTGTACTCGCCGGGCTGTTTGGCGTGGGCGGCGGGATCATCATAGTCCCGGTGCTGGTGTTCAGCTTCAAGGCCCAAGGGTTCGATCCGTCGATCCTCACGCACCTGGCAGTGGGTACTTCCCTGGCGACGATCATCTTCACCTCGGTCAACGCAGTGCGTGAGCATCACCGCCGTCGCGCCGTGCTTTGGCCGATCTTCATGTGGATGACCGTCGGCATTCTGATCGGTGCCGGGTTCGGCGCCCTGACGGCGGAAGCGATTTCCGGCCCCAACCTGCAGAAACTCATTGGTGTATTCGCCCTGGTGATCGCCGCTCAGCTGGCGCTGGACGTCAAACCCAAGGCCAGCCGAACCGTGCCGGGCAAACTCGGTCTGACCCTGGCCGGCAGCGTGATTGGCTGGGCCTCGGCGATTTTCGGCATTGGCGGCGGTTCGTTGACCGTGCCGTTCCTGACCTGGCGCAGTGTGCCGATGCAGCAAGCCGTGGCCACTTCATCGGCCTGCGGTCTGCCGATTGCCCTGGCCAGTGCATTAAGTTTCATGATTCTGGGCTGGCACGATCCGTTGCTCCCGGCCCATAGTCTCGGTTTCATTTATTTGCCGGCATTGCTGGGCATTGCCCTGACCAGCATGGTGTTCGCCCGATTGGGCGCGCGACTGGCCCACCGATTGTCGCCGAAGTTGCTGAAAAGGCTGTTTGCCGCTTTGCTGTTCTGCGTTGGCCTGAACTTTCTAGTCTGAAGCATCTGCTCTGACGCACAGCGCAATCCTGGCTTAATCCTGAGGTGGCAGCGTCGCCCGGGAATTTTTAAGATTTGAACTCTAACGAGGAGTCGCAATGCTGCCTTACCCGCAGATCGACCCGGTGGCCCTGGCCATCGGTCCGCTGAAAATCCACTGGTACGGTCTGATGTACCTGATCGGCATCGGCGGCGCCTGGCTGCTGGCGTCCCGCCGCTTGAACCGCTTCGACCCGACCTGGACCAAGGAGAAACTCTCCGACATGGTGTTCTGGATGTCGATGGGGGTGATCGTCGGCGGGCGATTGGGTTATGTGCTGTTCTACGATCTGCATGCCTACCTCGCCAACCCGACGCTGATTTTCGAAGTGTGGAAGGGCGGCATGTCGTTCCACGGTGGTTTCATCGGTGTGATGCTGGCGGCGTTGTGGTTCGGCAGGAAGAACAACAAGTCGTTCTTCCAGCTGATGGATTTCGTCGCGCCGATGGTGCCGATTGGCCTGGGTGCCGGGCGTATCGGCAACTTCATCAATGCCGAGCTGTGGGGCAAGCCGACCGACGTGCCGTGGGCGATGATCTTCCCGCCGTTCAGCGACCCGTCGCAGCTGCCGCGTCACCCCTCGCAGCTGTACCAGTTCGCCCTCGAAGGCGTGGCGCTGTTCCTGATCCTCTGGCTGTTCTCGCGCAAACCGCGGCCGACCATGGCGGTGTCCGGGATGTTCGCGCTGTTCTATGGCATCTTCCGTTTCATCGTCGAGTTCGTCCGCGTACCGGACGCCCAGCTGGGCTATCTGGCCTGGAACTGGCTGACCATGGGCCAGGTGCTGTGCGTGCCGATGATCGTCGGCGGTCTGTTGCTGATCTGGCTGGCGTATCACCGCGCCCCGGCATCTCCAGCAGCAGCCGTATAAATTCGAACCCCGCAGCGATGGCTGCGGGTTCAAGGAAACAGGTAACTCATGAAGCAATATCTCGAACTGGTCGCCCACGTCATCAAGAACGGCACCAAACAGGCCAACCGTACCGGCGTGAACACCATCAGTTTTCCTGGCGCGATGCTGCGATATGACCTGCAGGAAGGCTTTCCGGCGATCACCACGCGCAAAATGGCGTTCAAATCGGCCGTCGGCGAAATGTGCGGATTCCTGCGTGGCGTGAACAACGCCGCCGAATTCCGCGCCCTGGGTTGCAAGGTCTGGGACCAGAACGCCAACGAAAACGCCCAGTGGCTGGCCAACCCGTTCCGTCAGGGCGAAGACGACCTCGGCGAAATCTACGGCGTGCAATGGCGAAAATGGCCGGCGTACAAGCAGATCCCGCTCAGCAACCCGGCCGCCATCGAGCAGACCCTGAAGCAAGGCTATCGCCAGATCGCTGAAGGCGAAGAAAACGGCCAGGCCTACGTGGTGCTGTACAAGGCCATCGACCAGGTCCGCCAGTGCGTCGATACCATCATCAAGGACCCGGGTAGCCGTCGTATCCTGTTCCACGGCTGGAACTGCGCCCAGCTTGATGAAATGGCCCTGCCGCCGTGCCACCTGCTGTACCAGTTCCACCCGAATGTCGAGACCAAGGAGATTTCCCTGACGCTCTACATCCGCTCCAACGACCTGGGCCTTGGCACGCCGTTCAACCTCACCGAAGGTGCAGCGCTGCTGAGCCTGATCGGTCGCCTGACGGGCTACACGCCGCGCTGGTTCACCTATTTCATCGGTGATGCCCACGTCTACGAAAACCACCTGGACATGCTCAACGAACAGCTCAAGCGCGAGCCGTTCCCGATGCCGAAACTGGTGATTTCCGAGCGTGTGCCGGAGTTTGCCAAGACGGGCGTGTATCAGCCGCAATGGCTGGAGCTGGTGGAGCCGAGCGATTTTTCGCTGGAAGGCTACGAACACCACGCGCCAATGACCGCGCCGATGGCGGTCTGACGCTTCACGCTATCCCCCTTGTAGGAGCGAGCTTGCTCGCGATGGACGTTAACGATGACGCGTATTGTCTGACGACCCACGTCGCCCTTGAGTTCATCGCGAGCAAGCTCGCTCCTACAGAGGGAGGGTGGTGTTCTCAATGGCCGTGACTGCGGCCTACATGGGAATGCTCAACCTCCGTCGCCACAACCCCGCCGCTTACTTCCAGCCGCTGCAAAATCCCGCATTGATCGACACCCGGCCGCTCGCCGCAGCGTTGGCGCAGGTCGAGCAGTTGTGTCTGCAAGGCCAGCAAGCCGTCGATCCGCGCCTTGACGTGATGGATGTGCTCGTCGATCAGCGCGTTGACGCTTTCGCACTGGTCCTGCGGACTGTCGCGAAACGCCAGCAGGCTGCGGATTTCTTCGAGCGTCATGTCTAGGGTGCGACAGTTGCGGATGAACGTCAGGCGCTCGGCGTGGGCCTGGGTATAGACGCGATAATTACCGTCACTGCGGGCTGGTTCCGGCAGCAGGTTCTCGCGCTCGTAGTAGCGGATCGTCTCCACGGCGCAGTCCGTGAGTTTCGCCAATTCTCCAATTTTCATGACGCCAATCTCCAAAACTCCAGAAAGGGTGCTTGACCCTATAGTGGCTACAGGGTCTTTACTTGGCAACAGGCACTCTTATGGACGCAACCAATGAGCGATTCCCTGCATTCCCACAAACCCGGGGCTGAACACGAGCACAGCCACAAGCTCAAACCCGTGCCAAAACATGGCCATGGCAGTCACGGCGACTCCTGCTGCTCATCTAAAGCGGCAGCGCCTGCGCTGGTAAAACTGAGCGAAGCGCCGACGCCCGGGGCCCGACTGAGCAGTTTTCGCATCGAGGCCATGGACTGTCCAACCGAACAGACGCTGATCCAGAACAAGCTAAGCAAACTGACCGGGGTGCAGCAGCTGGAGTTCAATCTGATTAATCGGGTGCTCGGCGTGACCCACGACTTGCCCGATATCGAGCCGATCGTCGAGGCCATCAAGTCCTTGGGCATGCATGCCGAGCCGATGGATCAGGGGGCTGAAACCCCGGGGCCGGCGCCGCGGAAAAAGCCGTGGTGGCCCCTGGCGCTGTCCGGTGTTGGTGCATTGCTGGCGGAAGTTATCCACTTCACCGGTACCGCACCGAACTGGGTGGTGGCGGTTATCGCACTGGTCTCGATCCTCAGTGGTGGCCTGGGTACCTACAAAAAAGGCTGGATCGCTCTCAAGAACCGCAACCTGAACATCAATGCGCTGATGAGCATTGCCGTGACCGGCGCGGTGCTGATCGGCCAGTGGCCGGAAGCGGCCATGGTGATGTTCCTGTTCACCGTGGCCGAATTGATCGAAGCCCGATCCCTCGATCGTGCGCGCAATGCCATCGGTGGCCTGATGCAGATGACCCCGGACACGGCAACGGTATTGCAGGCTGACGGGACCTGGCTTGAGCAGGATGTCAAAACCATAGGGCTCGGCGCGCGGGTACGGGTGCGTCCCGGTGAGCGTATCGGCCTGGACGGCGAAGTGCTGTCCGGTCGCTCGACCATCGATCAGGCGCCCATCACTGGTGAAAGCCTGCCGGTGGAGAAAACCGTCGGCGACAAAGTATTCGCCGGCACCATCAATCAGGCCGGCTCCCTGGAGTACGCAGTGACCGCCGCGGCGGACAACTCGACCCTGGCCCGCATCATCCACGCCGTCGAGCAGGCTCAGGGTGCGCGGGCGCCGACCCAGCGTTTCGTCGACAGCTTCTCGAAAATCTACACCCCGGCGGTGTTCGTCCTGGCCTTGGCCGTGGCGGTGATCCCGCCAATGTTCATGGGCGCGTTGTGGTTCGACTGGATTTATCGGGCGCTGGTGCTGCTGGTGGTGGCTTGCCCGTGTGCGCTGGTGATTTCCACACCGGTGACCATCGTCAGTGGCCTCGCGGCGGCGGCGCGCAAAGGCATTCTGGTCAAGGGCGGCGTCTATCTGGAGGGCGGTTACAAGCTCGACTACCTGGCCCTGGACAAGACCGGCACCATCACCCACGGCAAACCGGTACAGACCGATTACCTGTCGCTGGACCCGACCGTCGATGAATCGGCGCCAGCCATTGCCGCCGCGCTGGCCGGGCGCTCGGACCACCCGGTTTCCCTGGCCATCGCCACAGCGGCTGTGGATAAACCAATTGCGCCGCTGATTGTGGATAACTTCGAAGCCTTGGGCGGGCGTGGCGTGCGCGGCGAGATCAACGGCCAGCTCTACCATTTGGGCAACCATCGTCTGGTCGAGGATCTGGGCCTGTGTTCGCCGGCGCTGGAAGAAAAGCTGTTTGCCCTTGAAAAGCAGGGCAAGTCGGTGGTGCTGCTGCTTGATTCGTCCGGTCCGTTGGCGTTGTTCGCCGTCGCCGATACGGTAAAGGCAAGCAGCCGCGAAGCTATCCGGCAACTGCATGACCTGGGCATCAAGACCCTGATGCTCACCGGCGATAACGTCCACACCGCGCAGGCTATCGCTGCACAAGTCGGTATCGACGAGGCCAAGGGCGACCTGTTGCCGGGTGACAAATTGCAGGCCATCGAGGCCCTTTATGCCCAAGGGCATCGGGTCGGCATGGTCGGCGACGGCATCAACGACGCCCCGGCACTGGCGCGTTCGGAGATCGGTTTCGCCATGGCCGCCGCCGGCACCGATACCGCGATTGAAACCGCCGATGTCGCCCTGATGGACGACGATCTGCGCAAGATCCCGGCATTCATCCGCCTGTCACGCCAGACATCGAGCATTCTCAAGCAGAACATCGCCCTGGCTTTGGTCATCAAGGCGATCTTTCTTGGGGTAACCTTCGCCGGGGTCGCTACCATGTGGATGGCGGTGTTCGCCGACATGGGCGTGAGTTTGCTGGTGGTGTTCAACGGATTGCGCCTGCTGCGCAAGTGAAGGATGAGGGACGGTTGTGCTGAGTGCCGAGCTGAAGGCGTTTTACATGGTGGCCCGCCTGGGCAGCATTACCCAGGCTGCAAAAAAGCTTGGCCTGAGCCAGCCGACGGTGACGACGCAGATCCGCAACCTCGAAAGTCAGTACTCGGTCGAGTTGTTCTATCGTGGCGGCCGGCGTCTGAGCGTCAGCGAGGAGGGCGCGCGGCTGCTGCCGATGGTCAAGGTGCTGATGCAACAGGAAGCCGACATCGAGTTTTTCCTGCGTAACTGCGGCCAGGTCCAGGGCACATTGCGTATTGCCGCCACGGCGCCGTATTACATCCTCGACCTGGTGAAGACCTTTCGCGAGCGACTGCCGCAGGTTGAGGTTTCGGTGGAAATCGGCAACTCCCAGCAAGTGCTCGAAGCGCTGGAGGAATACCGGGTCGATGTCGCGGCGTCGTCGCAGTTGCTCGATGACGCGCGGCTGATTCGCCGGGTGCTCGGCAGCGATCCGCTGGTGCTGGCGGTGCATCGCAATCATCCGCTGGCGGTTCACGATCACGTACCGCTCGGCGCCTTGGCCGGGCATACCCTGCTGATGCGCGAACCGGGCTCGACCACCCGTCGCCTGACCGAAGAATTGCTCACCAGTGCCGGGGTGTGTTTCGGCCCGCTGCTGGAAATCGGCAGCCGCGAGTCGATCCGCGAAGCGGTGTTGCGCAACATAGGCATCAGCATCATTGCCCGCCAGGAAGTCCCGCACGATCCGCAGTTGCGGGTGCTGACCATCGAAAATGCGCCGCAAATCCCGGAATACCTGTATTGCCTCAAGGAGCGTAAAAACGCGCGGCTGCCGGCGGCGTTTCTGGGGTTGGCGCAGGAAATGGCTCCGGCCTGAGATCAGTGGTGACAGTACCGGCCCCTTCGCGAGCAAGCCCGCTCCCACAGGGGACCGCACTCAACTGTGGGAGCGGGCTTGCTCGCGAAGGCGTCGGATCGGGCAATACATCTCTTGAACTCTGAACCAAAAATCCCGAATACCACTATCGGCAGTTTTTGCCTTACTGCCACATGACGGACTCATTACAACTCTAGGATGGCCCCCATCTGCTCGATGAGGTCCGTCCATGAACAACCCGATTGCAACTGCCCTGACCAACCCCGGTGCACCGATGAAAGTGCGCGGCGTTCAGAAACGTTTTGGCGCCTTCACGGCGCTGGATAACGTTTCCCTCGACGTGGCGGCCGGTGAGCTGGTGTGTCTGCTGGGCCCGTCGGGCTGTGGCAAAACCACCTTGCTGCGCTGCATCGCCGGTCTGGAAAAGCAGGACAGTGGCGAGTTGTACCTAGGCGACCGCGATGTTTCCCACCTGCCACCCCAGGCGCGGGACTACGGCATTCTGTTCCAGTCCTATGCGTTGTTCCCCAATCTGACCGTCGAAGCGAACATTGCCTACGGCCTCGCCGGCAATGGCCGCGACCAGATTCGCCAACGTGTCGGCCAGATGCTGGAGCTGGTCGGCCTGGGCGGCAGCGAGAAAAAGTATCCCGGTCAATTGTCCGGCGGCCAGCAGCAGCGGGTTGCACTGGCTCGCGCTCTGGCCCCGGCGCCTTCGCTGTTGCTGCTCGACGAACCGATGTCGGCCCTCGATGCCCGGGTGCGCGAGCACCTGTGCACCGAATTGCGCCAGCTGCAACGCAACCTCGGCATCACCACGCTGATGGTGACCCACAATCAGGACGAGGCCATGCTGATGGCCGACCGCATTGCCGTGATGAACAACGGCAAGGTCGAGCAGTACGCCACGCCGCAGGAAATCTACAATCGCCCGGCCACGCCATTCGTGGCGGAGTTCGTCGGCCAGGGTAACTGGTTGCCGTTCCAGCGCAGCAGCGACAGCCACGCCCAGGTCGGCGGAATGAACATGCGCCTGGCCGATGGCGGCGCCAGGACCGCGTCGGGCCGTTTGTTCTGCCGACCGGAAGCGATCAGCATCAACCCGCTGGTGCACGAGGAAAACCTGTTCCCGGCCAAGGTTCGCGAAATCACCTTCCTCGGCAACCGCTGCCGCATGAGCTTCGAACTCGATCAGTTGCCGGGCCATGCACTGTTGGCGGAACTGGCGCCGGAAGCCATGCCGCGTCTTGGTGCGCAGCAGATCATGGTCGCCTTGCCGCCGCGTAGCCTGCAGGTGTTTGCCTGATGAGCGCGAACCTCGCGCTGCCGCTGCCACAAAGGCAGGCTCGGCGGACCTCCCGCGCCGAAATCGGTGACCGCCTGTTCGTGGTCGGCGGCAAAGTCCTCCTGCTGGTGTTGCTCAGCATTGCCGTGTTGATGCCGTTGCTGGCGATCTTCTGGCGTGGTTTCAGCGCCGAAGCCGGGCAGGGCGGTGGTTGGGTCGCAGCGAAAGAACTGGTGACCAGCGAGAACTTCCACTGGTTGCTCGGTAACAGTCTGAAGGTTTCCCTCAGCGTCGCGGCCATTGTCGTACCGCTGGCCTACCTGTTTGCCTACGCCCTGCAACGCACGTTGATTCCGGCCAAAGGCATCTGGCGCGGCATCTCGCTGCTGCCATTGATGGCGCCGTCGATGCTGCCCGGCATTGCGCTGGTTTACCTGTTCGGCAACCAGGGCATGTTGCGTGGTCTGCTTTCGGACAACATCTACGGCTTCTGGGGCATTGTGCTCGGTGAGGTGATCTACACCTTCCCGCACGCCTTGATGATTCTGCTGTCGGCGTTGTCCCTGGCGGATGCACGACTGTTCGATGCCGCCTCCAGCATGGGCGCGAGTCCTGCGAAAGCTTTCCGCAGCATCACCTGGCCGGCGTCCCGCCAGGCAGTGTTCGCGGCGTTCTGCCTGGTGTTCACCCTGACCATCACCGATTTCGGTGTGCCCGTGGTGGTCGGTGGCGACTATCAGGTGCTGGCGCTGGAGGCCTACAAGGCGGTAGTGGGTCAGCAGCAGTTCGGCCGCGGTGCCTTGATCGGCATGGTGTTGCTGCTGCCGGCGCTGTTCAGTTTCGGGGTCGATGCCTGGTTGCGTCGACGTCACGGCGACTCCATGAGCGGTCGTGCCCAGGTGTTCAAGCCTGTGCCATCGAAGCTGCGCGACGGATGCTACCTGGCCATCGTGTTGCTGATAAGCGCGGCATTGCTGCTGGTGTTCGGCATGGCGGTGTTCTCGTCGCTGGTGAAGTTCTGGCCGTACAACCTGTCGCTGTCGCTCAACCACTACCAGTTCAACGAAACCGCCGGCGGTGGCTGGCTGGCCTACGGCAACAGCCTGAAGATGGCTTTGGGCACCGCGCTGATCGGCTCCATGCTGATCTTCACCGGCGCCTACCTGATGGAAAAAACCAAGGGACAGCGCGGCCTGAACCTGACCTTGCGCATGCTCAGTTTCGTGCCGATGGCGGTGCCGGGCCTGGTGCTGGGGTTGGGTTACGTCTTCTTCTTCAACCTCACCGGCAACCCGCTGCACGTGCTCTACGGCAGCATGGCGCTGCTGATCGTCTGCACCATTGCGCACTATTTGACCACCGCGCAAATGACCGCCACCACCGCGCTGCGTCAACTCGATGCCGAGTTCGAAGCCGCCGCGCTGTCGCTCAAGGCGCCGCTGTACCGCCATTACCTGCGCGTCACCGTGCCGATCTGCCTGCCGGCGTTGCTGGACATCGTGCGCTACCTGTTCGTCTCGGCCATGACCACCGTCTCGGCGGCGATCTTCCTCTACAGCCCCGACACCATCCTCGCGGCGGTGGCGGTGCTGAACATGGACGACGCCGGCAACGTCGGCGGCGCGGCAGCGATGTCGACCCTGATTCTGTTCACCTCGGCGGGCGTGTCCCTGCTGCTGGCCTGGGCTTCGCGCGGCTTGCTGCGCCGCTCCCAGGCCTGGCGGCAGACCGCGCCCGGTCATTGATTTGCTTCTCCTCAAACCGAAAGCCCTCAACTCAAAACAGGAAAAGATCATGTTCAAGCCCCTGGCCCTGGCCGCTGCTGTTCTCACCGCTTTCAGCCTGAACGCCTTCGCGGCGAAAACCGAGTTGACGGTGTACACCGCCCTCGAAGCCGAACAACTGAAGACCTACAAGGAAGCCTTCGAAAAGGCCAACCCGGACGTCGAGATCAAGTGGGTGCGTGATTCCACCGGGATCATCACTGCCAAACTGCTGGCCGAAAAAGCTCGTCCGCAGGCTGACGCCGTGTGGGGCCTGGCGGCTTCCAGCCTGGCAATTCTCGACCAGCAGGGCATGCTGCAAAGCTACGCACCCAAGGATCTGGGCAAGATCGGCGCCAACTACCGCGACGCCGCCAATCCGCCAGCCTGGGTCGGCATGGACGTCTGGGCCGCGACCATTTGCTTCAACACCGTCGAAGCCGAGAAGCAGGGCCTGACCAAGCCAGTGAGCTGGCAAGACCTGACCAAGCCTGAGTACAAAGGCAAGATCGTCATGCCGAACCCTGCATCGTCCGGCACCGGTTTCCTCGACGTCAGCGCCTGGCTGCAAACCTTCGGCGAGAAGCAGGGCTGGGCGTACATGGACGGCCTGCACCAGAACATCGGCCAGTACGTTCACTCCGGTTCCAAGCCTTGCAAACTGGCCGCCGCCGGTGAGTTCCCGATCGGTATTTCCTTCGAGTACCCGGCCGTTCAACTGAAACGCCAGGGCGCACCGCTGGACATCATCCTGCCGAAGGAAGGCCTGGGCTGGGAGATCGAAGCGACGGCCGTGATCAAGGGCACCGCCCACGAGGAAGCCGCGAAAAAACTGGCTGACTTCTCCGCCAGCCCTGAGGCGATGGAACTCTACAAAGAAAACTTCGCCGTGCTCGCCCAGCCTGGCATCGCCAAGCCGCAAACCGAACTGCCAGCCGACTACGAACAGCGCCTGATCAAGAACGACTTCGCCTGGGCTTCGAAGAACCGCGACGAGATCCTCACCGAATGGCGCAAGCGTTATGACGGCAAGTCCGAGAAAGTGGCGGCCAAGTAAGATCTTTATCGGCTGAAAGGGCCTCTTCGCGAGCAAGCCCGCTCCCACAGGATTACGCATTCCAATGTGGGAGCGGGCTTGCTCGCGAAAGCGGTTTCAAATTCAGGACAAGACTCCATGACACAACACAACGACATGCTGATCGTCGGCGCCGGCATCCTGGGTTTGTCCCACGCATATGCCGCCGCCAAACGCGGTCTCAAGGTCACGGTTTTCGAGCGTAGCGAAACGCCGGTCGGCGCTTCGGTGCGCAACTTCGGCCAGGCACTGGTCACCGGCCAACCGCCGGGCCCGATGCTGGAGCTGGCCCGCGCCAGTCGCGGGATCTGGGGCGATTGGGCACAGCTCGCCGGCCTGCAACTCAAGCGCAATGGCTCGTACCTGTTCGCCCGCACCGAAGCGGAAGAGCAACTGCTGGAAGCCTTCTGCGAGGGCCGCGCCGTCGAACACGGCTACCGCGTCGACCTGCTGCGCGGTGCCGCATTGCGCGATTTGTATGGCGGCCAGTTCCGCCATCATCGCGCGGCGTTGCACGGTGTGGACGACCAGCAACTGTATTCACGCGAAGCGATTCCGGCGCTGATCGACTTCCTGCGCCGCGACCTGGGTGTCGAATTTCACTTCTCCACCCTGGTTCGCGATATCGAACCGGGCCGCTTGTACAGCACCGCCGGCAGCTTCAGTGCCGAGCAGATCATCGTCTGCTCCGGTCATGACTATCAGACCTTGCTGGCCGAGCACATCGCCGAGCTCGACCCGCAAATCTGCCGCCTGCAAATGCTCCGCGCCCGACCGCAGATCAACCTCAACCTGCAACACGCGTTGCTCACCGGTTTGAGTTGCGTGCACTACGGCGCCTTCGCCGACTTGCCGGAGGCTGCAGCGGTGCAGGCGGAAATCCTGCGGCACGCGCCGCACCTGCACGAAAATGGCATCCACCTGCTGATCAGCCCGACACCCTATGGCGAGTTGATCATTGGCGATTCGCACCATTACGGTCGCGATCCGTCGCCCTTCAATGCCGAGCAGGTCGATGACTGGATGATCGAGCTGGCCGAGCAAACCCTGGGCTGCAAGGTGCAGGTGGTCGAACGCTGGCAGGGCGTCTATGGTTCACGGGGGCCAGGACCGTTCTCGTTCCTGCGCCCGGAAAAAGGCCTGGGCGTGGCGTTGATGCACACCGGTGTCGGCATGAGCGTCGGGCCGGCAATGGCTGAGCGCAACGTGGCCACCGTATTGGAGGAAATCTGATGGAGCGCAATGAACGAGTGATTGCCGAGGTGTTCGGTTTGTACGAGCGCTTTGGCGACAGCGACTACATCGGCGAGCCGGTGTCACAGATCGAGCACATGTCCCAGGCGGCGGAGCTGGCCATGGCCGAAGGCTTCGACGATGAAGTGGTGCTGGCGGCGTTCTTCCACGACATCGGGCATATCTGCGCTGAAAGCGCGGAGAACATGGGCGGCTTCGGCGTGGTCAGCCATGAGCGGCTCGGCGCCGACTACCTGCGTCGCGCCGGTTTTGGCGAACGCATGGCGCGGCTGGTGGAGTACCACGTTCAAGCCAAGCGTTATCTGACGCTCAAGGAACCGGGGTATTACGAACGCTTGAGCGTAGCCAGCCGCCGGACCCTGGAGTATCAGGGCGGGGTGATGACGGCTGAAGAGGCTGAGGCGTTCGAGCAGGACCCGCTGTGTGCAGTGAGCTTGCGCATGCGCCAGTGGGATGAGCTGGCGAAAGAGATGCATGTGCCGGTGATTGATCTTGGGGTACTGAAGGAAAAAGCGGTGCGGTTGTTGGCTGCGTAAGTCTCGGCGCCGAGTGGCTGCCTTCGCGAGCAAGCCCGCTCCCACATTGGATTTGTGACCGACGCACATCCCCTGTGGGAGCGGGCTTGCTCGCGAAGAGGCCAGCGCTGACAGCATGCATCATCAGTCAAGCCACTAAAGCTGCTGCGCCAACGCCTCAACCTGCTCCTGCCGCTCCGCCTGATTCAGTTTTGAATGAGGATTGAGCGACGACCACTGCGGATGTGCCCGTGCCTTGTTCAGGGCTTCGGGCAGTTTGCCTTCGCGCCAGCTCTTGTCCTGGGGCGTGGCCACCTGAATGCTGTCCATCGCTGCATGTCCGCGGGCGTTCAGCGCTTGCAGCAATTGCCGCTGGCGCAGCGCCAACAGGCGCAGCACATTGTCATCTACCGTCAGTTCGCGCTGGCCCTTGATCTTGCCGAGCAAGCGGCTGCCATAACTGCGTGCGGTTTGCAGCGCGCCGCCGGCGATGGCCCCCGCCAGTGCCGCCGCACCCAGGGTAATCCCGCCCACCAGCAGGTCGACCCCGGCTCCCGCAGCAGCACCCGCGGCGATACCGCCACCCACGCGTACACCCAGTTGTTTGAGGGTTTCCGGGTTGAACAGGTCATCGCCCCAACGGCCGTCGAGCAGCGGCAAATCACCAGCCGCGGCATCCTGTGGACGGAAGGCGTAAAGCTTGAGCAGGGCCTCGACGCAACGCTGTTCACGCTGGCGTACGGCTTTGCGCAGTTCGCTGATCGCCTGCTGTTCCTGCTCGGCCTCACTGACCACGCTGCGCCGGCACGCCGCGCAATCGATCAGCAATTCGGCAATCAGTCGCTCGGCGCTTTGTTGGCGAGCCAGACGCTGGGCTTGCTGATCGGCGATCAGGCGTTCGAGTTGCGGCCGGGCCGTTTCCAGCAGCAGGGCGAGACTTTCATAGAGTCGACGCTCGCCATCCTCCGGCGGCGCGACGCTGTCGAAGCGCACCAGGGCATGCAGACCCAGCCGCGCCAGCGCTTCACGCCACGCCGGTTCGCGGTGGTTGGCGCTGCTGACGAAATTCAGCACCGGCAGCAAGGGCTTGCCGCAACCGGCGAGCACTTCCAGCTCGTCGCGGTACTTGGCCAGCACCGGTTCCCTGGCGTCGATCACGTAGAGCCCGGCATCCGACGCCAGCAACTGGCGCAGCACCTTGGCTTCCTGTTCGAAGCGTTGCCGGGCTTCGCTGCCCTCAAGGAAGCGCGCCAGGCGAGCCGGGCCGTCGAGGCGTTCGCCGGGACGCTCCAGGCGTTCGAGGTAATCGAGCAGGGCGATGGCGTCCTCCAGGCCAGGGGTGTCGTAGAGATCGAGCAGTGGCTCGCCGTCCACCGAAAGACGGGCACCTTCGACGTGCCGTGTAGTGCTGGGGCGATGGGACACTTCACCGAAGCCGACGTCGCGGGTCAGGGTTCGCAGTAGCGAGGTCTTGCCGACATTGGTGTGGCCGACGACGGCGAGTTTCAGAGGCTGCTTGCGGGTGTCAGTCATGGCCCGTCTCCAGCCAGTTCATCGGCGCGCAGTCGGCAAAAGGCAGCTCAAGTTGTTGCAGCGCCACGTGCCAGTCGCCAAGGCGTTCGGCGTCCAGCGCTTCACCGGGCGGTGCCTGCAACAACCACACGCGGGTGGCGCTGGCGCTGCGGGCCAGTTCGGCAATCAAGGCCAGGCTGCCGCGATCCGGCGAGCGTTGTGGATCGCACGCGATGGCCAGGCGCGCTGGAGGAAAGCGGCTCAGTTGTTCGAGGAGTTTGTGCCGCGATTCGCGACTGTCGAGGATGCCGGCGTTGCTCACGTTTTTCGGCAATTGCGGTGGCCACGGGCGTTGATCGTCCAGTTCGATGGCGACCAACAGCGCGCCGTCGCTTTGCTGCTCGGTGACACCGTTTTCCACGCGATGCAGTTGGGCCGGTGCCGCATCGCTGACGCCGAGGCGCTCGCTGGTGGGCATCAGGCGTTCGCGCAGTTGCGCGTATCCGGGCAGGTTCAAATCCAGACGCAGCGCAGTTTGCCCCGTCCTCCAGCGCCACAGGCAAAACAGCGCGAGCAGCAGGCGCGGCAAAACGCCGTAGACCAGCAGTACCCCCACCAGCCAGGCGGCCCAGGCCTGGCGGGCACTTTCGATGTTCAGTGCGGCATCGCCGCTGGCACGGATCATCTCCTCGGTCGGCACGCTGAAGCCGAGCAGGGTCGGCAGCGCGCCAAGCGCCTGAGTGACGGCGATAAAGGTGTCGGCACTGAGGATCGTGGTTTCCCAGACGAAGCCGTAGCGCCGGGTCGCCATCAGCGTCAGCAGAATGACCAGAGCGCTGAGCATCGCCAGCCACCACAGGCTGTTGACCAGCACGCCGATGGCCCAGCGATTGAGTTTCTGGCGTTGCAGCAACAGGAGCAGGGCCGGTGCCAGTTGCGCGGCTTTGGCGTCACGAGCGAGTTTTTCACTTAGCCATAACCACAACCGCCCGAGACTGGCGCCGTGTTCGCCGGCAAACACCAGCCCCAGGGCCCAGCTCAGCAGCAGGATCAGATTCAGCCCGAGCAGGCTGCCCAGGGCCCAGAACACATTCACCGGGTGCAGGCCGTCGCCCATTGCCGCAAAGGCCAGGCCGGCGCCGCTGATCACGGCCAGCGCCGCCATTACGATCAGCGCCAGTCGTGCGCCTTGCAGCCAGTGTTGGAGGGCTGCAGCCAGGCCATCGCGTTCAGCCAGCCACAGAGCCCGGCGTTGAATGCGCGACGGCAAATCGCCGCCGGCGCTGCGGGCCATCCGGTTGGCTTCAAGGTCTTCCAGGGGACCTGCGTGTTCTTCGCGCAGGCGAATGGTTTCCGTCAGCCAGAGGGTATTGAGTTCAGTCACGCGGCATCCCGTCGCTTCATTGAGCTGAGAGCATAACCGCTGTGGCGCTTATCGGCGAAAGCGAGGCTCTGGTATCCTCGCCGACATGACTAAATCACTCCCCCTCAGCCTGATCGCAGCCCTCGGTGAAAACCGTGTGATCGGCGTCGACAACAGCATGCCCTGGCACCTGCCGGGGGACTTCAAATATTTCAAGGCCACCACCCTCGGCAAGCCGATCATCATGGGTCGCAAGACCTGGGATTCCCTCGGTCGCCCGTTGCCGGGCCGCTTGAACATCGTGGTCAGCCGTCAGGATGACCTGCTGCTGGAAGGCGCGGAGGTTTATCCGTCGCTGGAAGCCGCCGTCGTTCGCGCTGAAGCATGGGCGAAGGAGCAGGGCGTCGATGAGCTGATGCTGATTGGCGGTGCGCAGTTGTATGCGCAAGGCCTGGCACAGGCTGACCGGTTGTACCTGACCCGCGTGGCGCTGAGCCCGGAAGGGGATGCGTGGTTTCCGGAGTTTGATTTGAACCAGTGGAAGCTGGTGTCGAATGTGCCGAACCCGGCCGAAGGCGACAAGCCGGCGTACAGCTTCGAAGTCTGGGAAAAAGCCTGAAAGCTTCGCGAGCAAGCCCGCTCCCACAGGGGATTTGTGTCGCTCACAGATCCAATGTGGGAGCGGGCTTGCTCGCGAAGAGGCCCGCTCAGTCGCTAAAGTACTTAAGCCTGCGCCAACGCCGAATGCTCATCCGCATCCAGCAGCGCCTTATCGGTCTGCTGCATCACCTGGCTGGTAATCGCACCCGCCGTCATCGACCCACTGACGTTCAACGCCGTACGCCCCATATCAATCAATGGCTCGACCGAAATCAGCAACGCCACCAGTGACACCGGCAAGCCCATCGCCGGCAGCACGATCAATGCGGCAAAGGTCGCGCCGCCACCCACTCCGGCCACACCGGCCGAGCTCAGCGTGACAATCGCCACCAGCGTCGCGATCCACAATGGGTCCAGTGGGTTGATGCCCACGGTTGGCGCTACCATCACCGCCAACATCGCCGGGTACAGACCGGCACAGCCGTTCTGGCCGATGGTCGCGCCGAACGAAGCGGCGAAACTGGCGATGGACTGCGGGATGCCCAGGCGACTGGTTTGCGCTTCGATGCTCAATGGAATCGTTGCTGCACTGGAGCGGCTGGTGAACGCGAACGTCAGTACCGGCCAGATCTTGCGGAAGAAGCGCAGCGGATTGATCCCGGCCACCGACACCAACACGCCATGCACCACGAACATCAGGCCCAGGCCGATATAGGACACCACCACGAAACTGCCGAGCTTGATGATGTCTTGCAGGTTGGAACCGGCGACCACCTTGGTCATCAGCGCCAGTACGCCGTACGGGGTCAGCTTCATCACCAGGCGCACCAGGCGCATCACCCAGGCTTGCAGGGTGTCGATGGCGTTGATCACTTTCTGACCTTTCTCGGCATCATCCTTGAGCAGTTGCAGCGCGGCGACACCCAGGAATGCAGCAAAAATCACCACGCTAATGATCGACGTCGGCTTGGCCCGCGCCAGATCGGCGAACGGGTTTTGCGGAATGAACGACAGCAACAGTTGCGGCACATTCAGGTCGGCGACCTTGCCGGCGTAGTCGGTCTGGATGGTTTGCAGGCGCGCCATTTCCTGGGTGCCGGCCACCAGGCCTTCGGCGGTCAGGCCGAACAGGTTGGTCAGGCCGATGCCGATCAGCGCCGCTATGGCCGTGGTGAACAGCAGCGTGCCGATGGTCAGGAAGCTGATCTTGCCCAGCGACGAAGCGTTGTGCAGACGGGCCACGGCGCTGAGGATCGAGGCGAACACCAGCGGGATCACGATCATTTGCAGCAATTGCACATAACCGTTGCCCACCAGATCGAACCAGCCGATCGAGGCTTTCAGTACCGGGTTGCCGGCACCGTAGACCGTGTGCAACGCCACACCGAACGCCACGCCCAGCACCAGCGCGAGCAGGACTTTTTTCGCCAGGCTCCAGGTGGTGTGGCGGGTTTGCGCCAGGCCGAAGAGCAAAGCGAGGAACACCAGCAGATTGAGAATCAGCGGCAGATTCATTGGGACTCCCATGAGACTTGTGCCAGCTACCATCCGGGGCAGCTGCGAACCGGCAAGCCTAACAGCTTGAAAACTAATGAATTAATATCAAAAACGTATGGTATCCGTCGTTTTTGGAATAAGCGGATGTCGCTGTCAGAAATGCAACTGACGCGAAAGGGACGCGGACGGTCGCTGACAGACGAGGACTGTCACACTTATTTGTTAGCGTCGATGTCTTTCACATTCAGGGAGAAACGCCGATGAAGTTCGCACCGAAATTACTGGCTGCAGCACTTTGCCTGGGCCTTGCCGGCCAGGTTTTCGCAACGGATCTGAAACACTGGCCAGCCGATCAGGCCAAGGCACTGGACGCGATGATCGCGGCCAACGCCAACAAGGGTAACTACGCGGTGTTCGACATGGACAACACCAGTTACCGCTATGACCTGGAAGAGTCGCTGCTGCCGTTCATGGAAAACAAGGGCCTGATCACCCGCGACAAGCTCGATCCCTCCCTGAAGCTGATGCCGTTCAAGGACACCGCCGACCACAAGGAAAGCCTGTTCAGCTACTACTACCGCCTCTGTGAAGTTGACGACATGGTTTGCTATCCATGGGTCGCCCAGGTGTTCTCCGGCTTTACGCTCAAGGAACTCAAGGGCTACGTCGACGAGATGATGGCGTCCGGCAAACCGGTGCCGGCCACCTATTACGAAGGCGACGTGGTCAAGAAGCTCGACGTCAACCCGCCGAAAATCTTCACCGGCCAGCAAGAGCTGTACAACAAACTGATGGAGAACGGCATCGAGGTCTATGTGATGACCGCCGCCTCCGAAGAGCTGGTGCGCATGGTCGCGGCCGATCCAAAGTACGGCTACAACGTAAAGCCGCAGAACGTGATCGGCGTGTCGTTGCTGCTCAAGGACCCGAAGACGGGCGAACTGACCACCGCACGCAAGCAGATCACCGCCGGCAAATATGACGAGAAGGCCAACCTCGGCCTTGAAGTGACCCCGTACCTGTGGACTCCGGCGACCTGGATGGCTGGCAAACAGGCGGCAATCCTGACCTACATCGACGAGTGGAAAAAACCGGTACTGGTCGGCGGCGACACCCCGAGCAGCGACGGCTACATGCTGTTCCACAGTGTTGACGTGGCCAAGGGCGGCATCCACCTGTGGGTCAATCGCAAAGACAAATACATGACCCAGATCCAAGGCATGATGGCCAAGCACGCTGCGGCCCAGGCCAAGGAAGGCTTGACGGTGACTGCCGACAAGAACTGGGTGGTCGTGAAGCCTGAAGAAATCCAGTAAGGATTTTGATCCACTGTAGGAGCGAGCCTGCTCGCGATGGTCGTTAACGATGACGCGTACTGTCTGATTTGACGCGGTGTCCTTGCGACCATCGCGAGCAAGCTCGCTCCTACAGTTTGATTGTTGTTGTTCACACATCCAGTGTTCACATCAAACACCCTGTGGGAGCGGGCTTGCTCGCGAAGAGGCCAGCCAGTGCAATGAAAGCCTCTGTTTGATCGACATCCTCTGACAGTCGCAACCTACGCATTCTTGCGTAAGGGACTACGACTACGCCAGAATCCGCCGGCTTGTGCGCCTTACTCCCGGACTCTACCGTCTACCTGTCACTGAACATCAGTGATCGGGTTTGGTAGCCCGGCTGTGTAGGGTGCAAAGCATCATGATTTGCAGACGTTCTTGCGTCTCTGCTTTTTATGGTGGTCATGCACAGGGCGCTTTCGGGCGCGCCGGTTTCCTTACACCCCGGTCTACCAACCTGCGCATGGCCGCCACCCTTCGTTTGGTAGCGAGGGTGATGGCTCCTTGTCTTATGGTGTAAGGAGTTTTATCAATGCTCAAAATTACCCCCGATCCTCCGCGCAAACCCAGCCGAACATTCATCATCGCACCGGGCCTCGACACCGAAACCCTGTTGGCCCACGCCTGCGAGTCCCTCGCTTCAGCCAATGTCATGGCCAGCGATTTTGCCGGCCTGCTGGACGGCTCCCAACGCAGCACGATGCTGGGGATTGCGCAGGTCATCATGCTGGGCGAGCTGGCGGTGAACCAGGCGCTCGATAACCTCGATCCACAAAAATAACTTGTAGGAGCGAGCTTGCTCGCGATGGTTGTTAACGATGATGCGTGCTGTCTGATTTGACGCGGTGTCCTTGCGACCATCGCGAGCAAGCTCGCTCCTACAAGGGATCGATGCAAACAAAAATGCCCCGCACTTGGCGGGGCATTTTTTGTTCAACGGTTAAGCCTTACAGCCCGTCGAGCATCGCCTTGTTACGCACCGCACCCTTGTCGGCGCTGGTCGCCAGCAGGGCGTAGGCTTTCAACGCGGTGGTCACTTTACGTGGACGCACTTCCACCGGTTTCCAGCCTTTCTTGTCCTGCTCGACCCGGCGTGCCGCCAGTTCTTCGTCGCTGACCAACAGGTTGATCGAGCGGTTCGGAATGTCGATCAGCACTTTGTCGCCGTCCTGCACCAGGCCGATTGCGCCACCAGCAGCGGCTTCAGGCGAAGCGTGACCGATGGACAGGCCCGAGGTACCGCCGGAGAAACGGCCGTCGGTGAGCAGGGCACAGGCTTTGCCCAGGCCTTTGGATTTCAGGTACGACGTCGGGTAGAGCATTTCCTGCATGCCCGGGCCGCCTTTCGGGCCTTCGTAGCGAATGATGACGATGTCGCCTTCTTTCACTTCGTCCGCGAGGATGCCGCGTACGGCGCTGTCCTGGCTTTCGAAGATCTTGGCGTTGCCTTCGAACACGTGGATCGACTCGTCGACGCCGGCGGTTTTCACCACGCAGCCGTCCAGGGCGATGTTGCCGTACAGCACGGCCAGGCCGCCTTCTTGCGAGTAGGCGTGCTCGACACTGCGGATGCAGCCGTTTTCACGGTCGTCGTCCAGGGTTTCCCAACGGGTCGACTGGCTGAACGCGGTTTGCGTCGGGATGCCCGCAGGACCGGCCTTGAAGAAGTGGTGCACCGCTTCGTCGTCAGTCTGGGTGATGTCCCACTTGGCGATGGCTTCTTCCATGCTGCGGCTGTGCACGGTCGGCAGCTGGGTGTGCAGCAAACCACCACGGGCCAGCGAGCCGAGGATGCTGAAGATGCCGCCAGCGCGGTGCACGTCTTCCATGTGGTACTTCTGGATGTTCGGCGCGACCTTGCACAGTTGCGGTACGTTGCGCGAAAGACGGTCGATGTCGCGCAGGTCGAAATCGATCTCGGCTTCCTGGGCGGCGGCCAGCAAGTGCAGGATGGTGTTGGTGGAACCGCCCATGGCGATGTCCAGGGTCATGGCGTTTTCGAACGCCTGGAAGTTGGCGATGTTGCGCGGCAATACCGACTCGTCGTTCTCGCCGTAGTAACGCTTGCACAGCTCGACGATGGTGCGGCCGGCCTGCAGGAACAGCTGCTCGCGGTCGCTGTGGGTGGCCAGGGTCGAACCGTTGCCCGGCAAGGCCAGGCCCAGGGCTTCAACCAGGCAGTTCATCGAGTTGGCGGTGAACATGCCGGAGCACGATCCGCAAGTCGGGCAAGCGCTGCGCTCGTACTCAGCGACTTTCTCGTCAGAAGCGCTGGAGTCGGCGGCGATCACCATGGCGTCGACCAGGTCGAGACCGTGGCTGGCCAGTTTGGTCTTGCCGGCTTCCATCGGGCCGCCGGAGACGAAGATCACCGGGATGTTCAGGCGCAGGGACGCCATCAGCATGCCGGGGGTGATCTTGTCGCAGTTGGAGATGCAGACGATGGCGTCGGCGCAGTGGGCGTTGACCATGTACTCGACGGAGTCGGCGATGATCTCGCGGCTCGGCAGCGAATACAGCATGCCGTCGTGGCCCATGGCGATGCCGTCATCGACAGCGATGGTGTTGAATTCTTTTGCCACACCGCCAGCGCGTTCGATTTCACGAGCGACCAGTTGGCCCAGGTCCTTGAGGTGGACGTGGCCCGGTACGAACTGGGTGAACGAGTTGGCAATGGCGATGATCGGCTTCTTGAAGTCGTCATCTTTCATCCCCGTGGCGCGCCACAGTGCGCGGGCGCCGGCCATGTTGCGGCCGTGGGTGGATGTTTTCGAGCGGTAATCAGGCATGAAGCACTCCGGGCGGCTAATCAGGTATCAAAAGGGAAGTGAGCTTCTATTGACGTCTGGAACACCCGGAAATGGCCGTGTGTCCGGAAGTTGCCGATAACTTTGCGGGATCGCCGCGCGCTTCAGCTTGAGCTCATAAACCCGCCGGGGGATGACTGGCGATGAATGTTCGCGATTCTACACGGCTGGCGGCTGGAGGGAATGGCTCCACGCATTCACAAGACGTTCGGCGACCGCCCCTGTAGGCGCGAGCTCGCTCGCGATGAACCCGAGAACGCCGCGGGGCATCAGGTTCCCCGCGTTATCGTTGACCACCATCGCGAGTGAGCTCGCTCCTACAAGTGGTCCGGCGGTTGATCAGCGCATTCATGCCTATGGCCGTGGTGCTTAGCAGCAGGAATGCCAGTGCCAGGGTCGTTTGCAGATCGCCCCCGCTCACGTTGATGAGGGCACTGATCAGGCCGCCGAAGATAAAAACCACCGTGCTACCGGCCGAAGCAGAAGTGCCGGAGCTGGCGGGGAACACATCCATGGCTCTGGACGTGGCGACGGGGCGGGCGATGGTGGTGCCAGCGGTGCAGATGATCATCGGGACCAAAACCGTCAGGGCTGAAAGCCCCATCAAGCTCGATAGTAAAAGCATTAACAGCCCAGAGAAGAAAATCAGGCCCAGGCCGACAATGATTTGAACATTCGCGGTTATCCGACGGGCAAGCATCTGGGCGACGACGCCACCGATGATATAAGCCGCACCATAAAGTAGAAGGGTCAGAGAGAACTCGTAGGCCGACATGTGCAACTGATCCATGAAGATCAACGGTGAGACAACAATGAAGGAAAAGTGGCAGGTGAAGGCGATTGCCGCGATCAGCCAATAGCCCATGAAGCCCGCATCAGCGCACACCCGTCGGTATGAGTGAATGATGTTCTGGTGTGAGGCCGCGGTAGGCCGCACATCTTCCAGAAAGAAACACGCCTTGAGAAACACGGCCGCAGCCAAGGCAATGAACAGATAAAAACTGCCGGGCCAGTCCAGCGCCTCCTGCAGCACGCTGCCCAACAATGGCGAAAAGGAAATGAAAATCCCGCTGGCCGTGACCATCAGAATCCGCAGTCGATCCCGTTCTGGGCCTTCGAACAAATCCTGGACCAGCGCCTGTGACAGTACAAAGCAGCCGCAGCCAACGGCTTGGACTACCCGGAACATCAGGAACCAGCTGAACTCGGTCGACAGGATGCAACCCGCCGCGCCCAGGATTGAGACGGCCATTCCAGCCAGGAGGAGGCCCTTGCGCCCCATGGCATCCGATAGTGGCCCGATCAGGAGCTGGGACAGAGAGATGCCGATAGCAAACAGGCTGATTGACAGCGCAATGTCGGTGGGTGTGGTCTGGAAATGTTTGGCCAGGGCCGGGAAAGAGGGAAGAAGGACATCGAGAGGGAAGACGCTGAGTAGCGTCATGACCATCAGCAACGTAATGGCTGAGGATTTTTTGGTGGGGGATTTACGCTGCGTCATCAGCCAGTTTGCTCGGTCCGTGAGAGGTGGCTGAAGATCGAATTGATGAGAGAGAATGTCAACTCAGGCAGGCGCAGGACATTTCCGAATCTGTTGTAGGAGCGAGCATGCTCGCGAAAAGCCTGAGAGCACCGCGGGGTGGCAGGCTTCCCATGTCATCGTTGACCACCATCGCGAGCGAGCTCGCTCCTACAATATTAAATCCACATGGCATCCCACAGCGGGTAGTCTCCGACTCGAGTCACAAGCCCTGCGCGCAAAGGGTTGGCGATGATGTATCGGGCTGCTGCTTTCAGATCTTCCTCGCGACGCAAGGCTCGGTCGAAGTAACCCTTTTGCCATAGCGCTTCGTGGCGACCTCTTTGCTGGTTGATGGCGCGAGCACTTCTGGATTTGGCCGCTTGCATTAGTTTCGGCAAATCACCGTTGTGCAATTCAACCAGCCAATGAAAGTGATCCGGCATGACGACCCAGGCTATTGAGGTGGCATTGCCGGTTTCATGAGCTCTTCTGAATTCGCTCACTACCAAGCGTCCAACGTACAAATCATTGAAGATCGGTTGCCGTTCATGGGTGACTGCGGTTAGGAGATAGATTCGCCCGGGTTCCGAGCGGCGGCCTGTGCGTAAGTGATGGGCTTTCGGGGTGTTGGACATTCCGTTGTCCTCTTCGGTGATGGGAAGAGAAAACGGTAGGCGTGGGGTGGGAGGTTGTCGCTTCGGCAGTGGATCAGGATGTGTCTTGCACCCTGTAGGAGCGAGCTCGCTCGCGATGAATTCAAAGACGCCGCGGGGTATCAGGTTCCCCGCGTTATCGTTGACGACCATCGCGAGCAGAGCTCGCTCCTACAAGGGTTTTGGGTTGTTAGCTGTTTGGCAACAACCGGCAAGTAATGCTCTTGATGTAGCGGGTTTCCGGGATGGCCGGATGCACCGGATGATCCGGGCCCTGACCACCACGTTCCAGCATCTGGATGTTGCGGTCCAGGTGACGGGCGCTGGTCAGCAGGATGTTCTGCAGGTCGTCTTCCGGCAGGTGCATCGAGCAGGATGCGCTGAACAGGATGCCGTCCTTGGTCAGCAGGCGCATGGCTTGCTCGTTCAGGCGGCGGTAGGCGCCTTCGCCGTTCTTCATGTCTTTCTTGCGTTTGATGAACGCCGGCGGGTCGGCCACGATCACGTCGAAGCGTTCTTCGCTGGCTTTGAGCTCTTTGAGGGCTTCGAACACGTCGCCTTCGATGCAGGTCATTTTTTCGGCGAAGCCGTTCAGCGCGGCGTTGCGCTCGACGCCGTCGAGGGCGAAGGCCGAGGCGTCGACGCAGAACACTTCACTGGCGCCGAACGCGGCAGCCTGCACGCCCCAGCCACCGATGTAGCTGTAGAGGTCCAGTACGCGCTTGCCCTTGGCGTAAGGCGCCAGGCGTGCGCGGTTCATGCGGTGGTCGTAGAACCAGCCGGTTTTCTGGCCCTGGATGACCGGGGCTTCGAACTTCACGCCGTTCTCTTCGAGGGCAACCCACTCCGGCACCAGGCCGAACACGGTTTCGACGTAGCGGTTGAGGCCTTCGGCGTCACGGGCGGCGGAGTCGTTCTTGAACAGAATGCCGCTTGGCTTGAGCACTTGGGTCAGCGCCGCGATCACGTCGTCTTTATGGGCTTCCATGGTCGCCGAAGCGATCTGCACCACCAGGATGTCGCCGAAACGGTCAACCACCAGGCCTGGCAACAGGTCGGAGTCGCCGTAGACCAGGCGATAGAACGGCTTGTCGAACAGACGATCGCGCAGGGACAGCGCCACGTTCAGGCGGTGCACCAGCAGCGATTTGTCCAGCGGCAGCTTGATGTCGCGCGACAGCAAACGGGCGCAGATCAGGTTGTTCGGGCTCATGGCAACGATGCCCAGCGGCTTGCCGCCGGCGGCTTCGAGGATCGCCTGGTCGCCGGCCTTGAAACCGTGCAAAGGCGTAGCGGCTACATCGATTTCGTTGCTGTAGACCCACAAGTGGCCGTTGCGCAGACGGCGGTCGGCGTTGGCTTTGAGGCGCAGGCTAGGCAGGGACATGACGTCGCTCCGGAAAAAAGAGCGGGAGTATAGCCTGTTGCGCAAGGCCACGGCATGGTGGATGGACATGCGGTGGGCAGGGCCGGCCAGGATGAAACTTCAGGCGATGGGCCGTACAAGGTTTCGGATCCAACTGTTAGAAGCTAGAATCTGCGCCTGACCCAGAGTGTGTACTTATGTCCCAAGAGCTGACTTCCGAACAGATCCAACACGCCCTGCAGGGCATCAGCGTACCGGCCCAGCCGCAAATCATGGTGGATTTGCAGATGGAGCAGTACATGCCCGACCCGGATCTGGAAGTCATCGCCAAACTGATCTCCCAGGACCCGGGCCTTTCCGGTTCCCTGCTGAAGATCGTCAATTCGCCGTATTACGGGCTGAGCAACAAGATCGCCTCGATCCAGCGCGCGGTGAATCTGCTGGGCAGCCGCTCGGTCATCAACCTGATCAACGCGCAGTCGATCAAGGGCGAGATGAACGACGACACCATTGTCACCCTCAACCGTTTCTGGGACACCGCCCAGGACGTGGCAATGACCTGCCTGACCCTGGCCAAGCGCATCGGCGTTGAAAACGGCGATGAAGCTTATGCGCTCGGTTTGTTCCACGATTGTGGCGTACCCTTGATGCTCCAGCGTTTTCCCGAGTACATGGGCGTTCTGGAACAGGCCTATGCCAACGCCAGTGCCGAATGCCGGGTGGTGGACACGGAGAATCAGGTGTTCAATACCAATCATTCGGTGGTCGGGTATTACACGGCCAAGTCCTGGCGCCTGCCGGAGCACGTGAGTGCGGCGATCGCCAATCACCACAATGCCCTGGCGATCTTCAGCGATGAATCTTCGCGCAACAGTTCCTTGAAGAACCTGCTGGCGATCCTGAAGATGGCCGAGCACATTTGCGCGTCGTACCGGGTGCTGGGCAATCAGACCGAAGATCACGAGTGGAACAGCATCGCGCCGCTGGTGCTCGATTATGTCGGCCTCTCGGACTACGACTTCGAGACCCTCAAGCAGACGATCCGCGACCTCGGCACTCATCGCTGAGTGTCGGAACTTTAAGGGCCCTGAGCCTGATCCGAGAGCACCATGCCTGAATTGCCAGAAGTCGAAACCACCCGTCGCGGCATCGCGCCGTACCTGGAAGGCCAGCGTGTCAGCCGGGTGATCGTGCGTGATCGTCGCTTGCGTTGGCCAATCCCCGAAGACCTCGATGTGCGGTTGTCCGGGCAGCGCATCGTACTGGTGGAGCGGCGCGCCAAATACCTGCTGATCAATGCCGAAGTCGGCACCTTGATCAGCCATTTGGGCATGTCAGGCAATTTGCGTCTGGTAGAGGCCGGGTTGCCGGCGGCCAAGCATGAGCATGTGGACATCGAACTGGAGTCGGGCCTGGCCCTGCGTTACACCGACCCGAGGCGCTTCGGTGCAATGCTCTGGAGCCTCGATCCGCTCAATCATGAATTGCTGATCCGCCTGGGGCCGGAACCACTGACCGACCTGTTCGACGGCGAGCGCCTGTTCCAGCTGTCCCGTGGACGCTCGATGGCGGTCAAGCCGTTCATCATGGATAACGCGGTGGTGGTGGGCGTCGGCAATATCTATGCGACCGAAGCGTTGTTCGCCGCTGGAATCGACCCGCGCCGCGAAGCCAAGAGTATTTCCCGTGCGCGCTATTTGAAACTGGCAATCGAGATCAAGCGCATCCTGGCGGCCGCCATCGAGCGCGGCGGTACCACGCTGCGGGACTTTATCGGTGGTGACGGTCAGCCTGGTTATTTCCAGCAGGAACTGTTCGTGTACGGTCGCGGCGGCGAGCACTGCAAAGTCTGTGGCACGGGCCTGCGGGAAGTGAAGCTCGGGCAACGCGCCAGCGTTTTTTGCCCGCGCTGTCAGAGCTGACAGTCAGTTACAGCTTCAGTGAGGCTGATGACGCCTTCGCGAGCAAGCCCGCTCCCACAGGGGGAACGCATTCCAGATGTGGGAGCGGGCTTGCTCGCGAAGGCGGCCTGACAGGCGCCGAATGACTTAAGCCTTACCGGTAATCTTGCGGTACTTCTCCATCAACTGTTCTTCAGTCTCCGGATGGGCTTCGTCCAGTGGAATGCAATCCACCGGGCAGACCTGCTGGCACTGCGGTTCGTCGTAGTGGCCGACACACTGGGTGCACAGGTTCGGGTCGATCACGTAGATCTCTTCGCCTTGGGAAATGGCGGCGTTCGGGCACTCGGGTTCGCAGACGTCGCAGTTGATGCAATCGTCGGTGATGATCAGGGACATGCTAACTCCAGCCGGGGCGGCAGGCCCGGGCGCAATAAACCAATGCGCTTAATTGTGCCGCATTGGCGCTGTAGGAGCGAGCCTGCTCGCGAAAAACCTGAGAACGCGGAGGGGTGTCAGGTTTCCCGCGTTATCGTTGACGTCCATCGCGAGCAGGCTCGCTCCTACAGTTTGCGGGGATTATTTCTTGAAACGTTCGGTCAGGGCGTCCGCCACCACGGGGTGCACGAACTTGGTGATATCGCCGCCCAGGGCAGCAATTTCACGGACCAGCGTCGAAGAGATGAACGAGTAACGTTCGGACGGGGTCAGGAACAGGCTTTCCACATCCGGCGCCAGCTGGCGGTTCATGTTGGCCAGCTGGAACTCGTATTCGAAGTCCGACACCGCGCGCAAACCACGCAGGAACACGTTAGCATTCTGCTCTTTGGCGAAGTGCGCCAGCAGCGTCGAGAAGCCGACGACTTCAACGTTCGGCAAATGTTTAGTGACCTCGCGCGCCAGTTCTACCCGTTGTTCCATAGGAAACAGCGGGTTTTTCTTCGGGCTCGCGGCGACGGCGATGATCACGTGATCGAACAGGCGCGAGGCGCGTTCGACCAGATCGCCATGGCCCTTGGTAATAGGGTCGAAGGTACCTGGGTACAACACTCGGTTCATCGCGTCGTCCTGGCGGGAATCCGTTGGGGAGTCGGATGGTATCGCAGCCTTCCCGGTCGGCCAAGTCGCCTGTTGGGTAAGAAAGCACTATAGACGATGGGAATTATCGTCATTTTCATGAGTTTTTTAAACGCTCGGCCAGGTTTGTCGCCAGTTGCGCCGTCAGTCCGTAGACCGATAGCTGCGGGTTGGCGCCAATGCTGGTGGGGAACAGCGAGCCGTCGTGGATCGACAGATTGCCCAGTTGATGATGCCGGCCGAGGCTGTCGGTCACCGCAGTTTCCGGGCTTTCGCCCATGGCGCAACCGCCCATCACATGGGCGCTGCCCAGGCGCGTGCGGTACAACTCCAGGCTCAGGCCGTCGATCAGCGTGCGGGCTTCGGCGAGGGTCTTCACATAACGGGCATCGGCGTGCATCGGCATGACGGCCTTGGCGCCACCGGCAAACTGGATCTCGGCCATGGTATGGAACGCCCGGCGCAATCCATCCCAGGCGTAAGGCGAGAGCTGATAATCCAGCACCGGCGTGTCGTCGCTGCGCAATTCGACGCTGCCCCCGGGGCTGTCCGGGTGAAAACCGTCCCGCAGCAACGCCAGCATGGCGTGGGTATGGGGCAGGTTGGCCATGTGCTGCGAGTTTTCCTGGCCAAACCCACCGAGCAGTGTCGTGGCCAGCGCCGGGTGCAGGGGCGGGACCTCCAGTTTGTAGGACATTTTGCCGGTGGTGCCATCCTGCCATTGGAAATGGTCGGAATAGATCGACTGTGGCGCGCCGTAGAACGGGTTGACCACCTCGTCGAACAACGCGGCAGACATGTTCACCGGGTGCAGGAACGTACGTTTTCCAAGGCGCTTGTGCGGGTCGGGTGCCCCGGAGCGCATCAGCAAGGCCGGGCTGTTGATGCCGCCACCGGCCAGCACGAAATGCCGCGCCTTGACCGTGATGGTGCGCCCGGTCGGTGCGACGCAGCGTTCGTCCATCGCCGAGCATTGCAGGCCGGTGACCCGGTCGCCGCTGATCATGAGTTTTTCGGCGCGGGCCAGGTAAAGCAGCTCGCCGCCCTTTTCCAGGGTGGCTGGAATGGTGGTGACCATCATCGATTGCTTGGCGTTGGTCGGGCAGCCCATGCCGCAGTATCCGAGGTTCCAGCAGCCGCGAACGTTGCGCGGGATGACGTGCCAGCTGTAGCCCAGCGCCTGGCAGCCCTTGCGGATCACATCATTGTTGGCGTTGGGTGGCACCATCCACGGCGCGACGCCCAGGCGTTGTTCCATTTGTTCGAACCACGGCGCCATTTCCGCCGGGCTGTGGCCCTTGACGTTGTGCTCTTTGGCCCAGTGCTCCAGGGTTGGCTCCGGGGTGCGGAAACTGGAGGTCCAGTTGATCAACGTGGTGCCGCCCACCGCCCGGCCCTGGAGGATGGTGATCGCCCCGTCCTTGCTCATGCGACCAATGCCTTCCTGATAAAGGCTGGTGTAGGCCTGGTCTTCGAGCAGCTTGAAGTCGCTGCTGGTCTTGAGCGGGCCTTCCTCGATCAACAACACCTTGTAGCCGGCCGCGCTGAGGATTTCAGCCGTGGTACCGCCGCCGGCACCGCTGCCGATGATCGCCACGTCCGCTTCGAGTGTCAGGTCCTGGGTCAGTTGCGAGCCGTCGTAGGTTTTCCAGCCTCGGGCCATGCCTTCGCGGAACGGATCGGGTACGGGCATCTTCGGATTCTCTTTTTATTGTTGGAGTAGGCGGTGAAGCGGCTGACGCTATCGTCGGAACGCAGCCCTGAGCATGCTCGCTCCCACAGGATCAAGTCGTTCACAAAAGGTGCGGCCACTTCAAACCTGTGGGAGCGAGCTTGCTCGCGATGGGGTCGACTCGATTTCAGACGGTTGGCGGCCCGGGATACCCGCAATGCGCCCACGATTCCTTGCGCCCGTACCAGGCCATCATCACCAGTTGCAGCAAGGAGCTGTGGCCCATGCGCAACAGGCTCAACGAGCTGTTTTCCCAGCGATCGAGAAAGCGCCGGATATCGTCGGCGCTGGCGTTTTCCCAACTGCCCCAGATTCCGGTCAGCGGTCCGCGGGTCACGGCCATGCCCAGCACATCGAACAGTTGCCGAGTCAGCTTGAGCATTTCCGGCGACAGATGGGCGAGGTTGTAATCCAGGCTTTTGAGTGTGCCTTCGACAGCCTCGGGCATCCGTTCGGAGGTCACGGCACCCTCGAGCATGACCGGAATCAACGCCCGCAAAAACAGCAGGTCGCCGCTGCGTAACGTGGTGAAACCACTGGCCGGGACGCTCGAGGAACAGCCGCTGAGGCTGGCTCCGAGCCCGGCGGTGGTGAGGAACGCTGTGGCGCCGAGGCTGAATTTAAGCAACCCGCGCCGTGACAGCGCGGGTGAATCGGACAGGCTTGGGTTCATTGTTGTTATTACCCGACGGTGACGATCGTTAGCGGATGAACAGCTTCTGGATCAGCTTCTGGATGGATTTGCCGTACGGCGGGTAGATCAGCTTCGCCGCGTTGAACCGCTGTTTGATCAATACGCCCTTGGCCTTGCTGAACGTCAGGAAGCCTTCATGGCCGTGGTAGTGGCCCATGCCCGAGGGGCCGATGCCGCCGAACGGCATGTCGTCCTGGGCGACGTGCAGCAGCGTGTCGTTCAGGCACACGCCGCCGGAGTGGGTTTCGTGCAGCACGCGCTGTTGTTCGCGCTTGTCATAACCGAAGTAATACAGCGCCAGTGGGCGAGGGCGCTGGTTGATGTAGGCAAATGCCTGGTCCAGATCCTTGTACGGCACGATCGGCAGCAGCGGCCCGAAGATCTCGTCCTGCATCACCGTCATGTCGTCAGTGACATTGAGCAGCAGGCTATGGCTCATGCGGCGGCCCTGGCCCTGGTCGAACAACGGCATCAGCAGCGCACCCTTGCTGGTGGCGTCGCTGACGTAACCGTTGAGGCGCGTCAGTTGTCGTTCATTGATGATCGCGGTGTAGTCCGGGTTGTCGGCCAGCGTCGGATAAAACCCGCGGACAGCGCAGCGATAGGCTTCGACGAAACTTCCGACGCGATCCTCCGGCACCAGCACATAGTCCGGGGCCACGCAGGTCTGGCCGGCGTTCAGGGTCTTGCCGAAGGCGATGCGCTCGGCGGCGTCCTTGAGCGGTACGTCGCGAGAAACGATGGCCGGGGATTTGCCGCCCAGCTCCAGGGTCACCGGGGTCAGGTTTTCCGCGGCGGCGCGCATCACGTGCTTGCCGATGCTGGTGGCACCGGTGAACAGCAGGTGATCGAATGGCAGGCGTGAAAACGCCACGCCCATATCGGCCTCGCCCAGGACCACGCAAACCAGGTCTTCAGGGAAGATTCGCGCCAGCAGCTGCTTCATCAACAGGCCGGTCGCGGGCGTTGATTCGCTGAGCTTGAGCATCACCCGGTTGCCCGCCGACAGCGCGCCGACCAACGGACCGATGGCCAGGTACAGCGGGTAGTTCCACGGCACGATGATCCCAACCACGCCCAACGGCTGGTAAACCACTTTCGCCGAAGCCGGCTGGAAGGCAACACCGACCTTGCGCCGCGAAGCGCGCATCCAGCCCTTGAGGTGGCGGCTGGCGTAATGAATGCCGTGCAGGCTGGGCATCAGTTCGGCGAGCAGGGTTTCATCGGCGCTGCGATGGCTGAAGTCCTGGCTGATCGCATCGATCAGGGCCTGGCGTTCATTACTCAATAAATCCTTGAGCACCTTGAGCCATTGCTGGCGCTGCGCAGCGGGTGGCATCGGATTGGCGGCGTACGCGGAACGCTGGGCGACAAACAGGGCCTGAAGCTCTTCCAGCGACTGCTGTTGGTTCTGCAGGTAGGAAATGTCAGCAGTCATGGTCGGCTCCGGATTTATTGTAATGAGGCACTTTTTAGAGTCTATGCTCTAAAAAGTCAAATGACATCCTGTAACAGCTTTGTTTTATCCGCTCGCGGATAGCTCTAAGATGCCCGTCAACGCACTCTGAATTAAAGCTCAAGCCATGGCCCCACGGATCAAAACCAGCGAGCGCATCGTGCAGAACAGCCTGGAGCTGTTCAATCAACAGGGCGAGCGCAGCATCAGCACCAACCACATTGCTGCCCACATGGAAATTTCCCCGGGCAACCTGTACTACCACTTCCCGAACAAGCAGGCGATCATCGCCGTGCTGTTCAGCGAGTACGAAAGCCTGGTGGACAGCTTCCTGCGCCCGCCTCAGGGCCGCGCTGCCACGGTGGAAGACAAGCGCTTCTACCTCAAGGAGCTGCTGTCGGCGATGTGGCGCTACCGGTTTCTGCATCGCGATCTCGAACATTTGCTCGACAGCGATCCCGACCTGGCCGACCGCTATCGACGCTTCTCCCAGCGCTGCCTGATCCAGGGGGCGGCGATCTACGAAGGTTTTGTTGCCGCCGGTATCCTGAAGATGGACAAGGTGCAGATCGAGTCCCTGACGCTCAATGCCTGGATCATCCTCACGTCCTGGGTGCGTTTTCTGTGCACCACGCGGGAAAACTCCAGCCATTTGAGTGAGCAGGCCATTAAACGCGGGGTGTATCAGGTGCTGGTGCTGGAAGCCGGGTTTGTCACGGATCTGGCCCGCGATGCGGTCAACGCCTTGTTCGAAGAGTTTTACGTGCCCTTGGCCCAAGCGCTTGAGGAAGTGTCGTAGGATCGAAATCCGATAAAAATCACAGGAGCCCGCTATGCCCATTGCGCAATTGATCAGCCCGCACGCACTGGACCTGAAAAAGGACCAGCCGGGGCTGGTGATTCTGGATTGTCGTTTTGCCCTCGAAGACCCGGATTACGGTCAGCGCAGCTACGCCGAAGGGCACATCGCCGGGTCGAGCTATGCCGATCTTGAGCGTGATCTGAGTGGCGCCGTGGTCAAGGGCGTGACCGGGCGTCATCCGTTGCCCGAGCCGGCGCAGTTGATTGAGCGCCTGCAAGCCTGGGGCATCAATGCCGATAGCGAAGTGGTTCTGTATGACGACGGTCCGGGTGCCTATGCGGCGCGGGCCTGGTGGTTGCTGGCATGGTTGGGCAAGCGCGACGGTGTATTCATCCTTGATAGCGGTCTCAAGGCCTGGCATGCGGCTGGTTTGCCACTGAGCCTTGATCCGCCGACGATCGTCCGTGGCTCTTTCACCGGCAGTCCTGACACGGCGTTGCTGATCAGTGCCGAGCAGCTGCAAAAGCGCCTCGTCCGACCGGAACTGACCCTGCTCGATGCTCGTGCACTGCCGCGTTTCAAGGGCGAAGTGGAGCCGATCGATCCGATAGCCGGGCACATTCCCGGCGCCCAGTGCGCGGCGTTTACCGACAACCTGGGCAGTGATGGGCGCTTCCTGCCGGCCGATCAGCTCAAGCAGCGTTTCGCCGCCAAACTGGGTGATCGCTCGCCGAATGATCTGGTGGCGTACTGCGGTTCCGGCGTCACGGCGTGCCACAACCTGTTTGCGTTGTGTCTGGCCGGATATCCGTTGGGTTCGTTGTATGCCGGGTCGTGGAGCGAATGGATCAACGAGCCTGCGCGGGGCGTCGCCACAGGCGAATGAGCACCACGAAACCTTGTGGGATCTCGTTAAGCCTCAAGTCCCCGTTTTGCACTGCGATACGCCCCCGGTCCAACCCCATATACCTGCTTGAACTGCCGACTCAGATGGCTCTGGTCGGCAAACCCCAGTTGCGTTGCGACTTCCAGCGGTAAACAACCACTTTGCAATAACCCGCGCGCCCGGGCGATGCGCTGCTGCATCAGCCAGGTGTGCGGCGGCATGCCGGTGGCCCGGCGGAACACCCGGGCGAAATGGAAGGGCGAAAGGTTGACCGCCGCCGCCAGTGTCTCCAATGAGGGCGGTGCTGCCAGTTGCGCGTGCAGCAATTCCTTGGCCAGGCTCACGGCCCGATGTTCCTTGCCAGGCTTAGCGGCATCGGGGACCGCCGCATGGCGTTGTAACAGCGACAGCATCAGCTCGCGCCAGGCGGTTTGCTGTTGCAGCGCGGTGGCGGGGCTTTCCAGCAAGCGGTGCAATTGACAGAAACCGCTCACCAGATCCTGGTCGCGATACAGCGTGGCGCCGAAGGCTGGCGGGTTGTGGGTTGGCAGTTCGAGTTCGGCCAACAGCGAGAGTATCTGTTCGCTGTCCGGATAAAACGCCCGGTACAGCCAGCCATCCTCCGTACCCTTGTGGCCGGTGTGCAATTCATCGGGGTTGATCAGCACCAGCGTGCCGCTGCCCGCCAGGTGTTCGGCGCCGCGATAGCGATAACGCTGGGCGCCGGCCATGATCATGCCGATCACATAGCCGTCATGCACATGGGGAGCGAAGCGATGATCGATGTAGCGGGCGGACAACAACTCGACCCCGGCCAGTGGCGGGGTTTGCCAGAAATGGATCGACTCGCCTTGGTCCGCTTCCATGATTCAAGCGCGCCCTACGGCGGCCAGCCACTCGGGGATGCGCCGTTCCAGGTAGTAACTCGGCTGCCTGAGCGTGCCGTCGACGAAACCGACATGCCCACCCTTGGCTTGCAGTTCGAATTGCGTGCAAGCGGACAGCTCATCGACGTGCGGCAGGCTGTGGGGAAACACGAAGGGGTCGTCGGCAGCCTGGATCATCAAGGTCGGCGTACGGATTTCGCCGAGGAAATAGCGGCTGGAGGCCCGGCGATAGTAATCCTCGGCATCGGCGAAACCGTTCAGCGGCGCGGTAACCCGGCCATCGAAATCCCAGAACGTGCGCATGTTTTCCAGTGATCCGAGGGCCGCCAGGGCTGCCAGGCCCTCCTCGCGTCCGTCGTGCTGGAACTGCCGCTGCTTGTTCTTGATGTAGGCGACCATCTCGCGCATGAAGTGCGCCTGGTAAACCTTGGAGAAGCCTTGGCCGATACGGTCGGCGCACTGGTCCAGGCGAAACGGTACCGACACCGCCACGGCCCCCGTCACGCCGCTGTCGCTGCCGGTTTCGCCCAAGTGCTTGAGCAGGACATTGCCGCCCAGCGAGTAACCCACCGCATACAGTGGCGCGAGAGGCCGTTTGGCCCGCAAGTGCCTGATGGTTTCGGCCAGGTCTTCACTGGCGCCGGAATGGTAGCTGCGCGGCAGCAGATTGGGTTCGCCGGAGCAACCGCGCCAATTCAGCGCGACGCTGGCCCAGCCCCGGTCGCCCAGGGCTTTCTGCATCCCGGCCACGTAAGGCGAGTTCGACGAACCGGTGAGCCCGTGCAACACCAGCACCAAAGGCGCGTCTGCGCTGTGTGGGCCGTGCCAGTCCAGATCGAGAAAGTCGCCATCTTCAAGCCACAGGCGTTCGCGTTCGCGGCCGATGTGCACGGTTTTACGCCACAGCGGTCCCCACAAGGTTTGCAAGTGCGGGTTGCCGAGGCCGAAGGCGGGGGTGAAGCGTTCTGGCGGATGAGACACGATCATTCTCGATGCAGCGGTGCGTAGCGCCTACGCACCTTTTTCAGGCCGGTCGGTTAACCGGCGATCTCTGCCATACGTTGCCACAACGAGTAGTAGACGCGCCCGGATTTTTGCTCCCGGTGCAGGCGCCAGTTCTGCGGCAGGCCCAGGGTCGACGGCGCGGACTCGCTTTCGGTGTACACCCATGCATCTTCGGCCAGCCATTGGCGCTCTTCGAGCAACTTGCAAACGGCGGGCAACAGATTCTGGTTGAACGGCGGGTCGAGGAACACCAGGTCGTAGGCTGTTGCGGTCTGGGTTTCCAGATAGCGCAGGGCATCGGCGGTCTGGACCTGGCCGTTGGTGCAACGCAGTGTGCCCAGGTGTTCCTTCAGGCTCGATACCGCAAGGCTGCTGGCGTCCAGCGCCTGACCCATGGCCGCACCACGGGACAAGGCTTCGAGGAACAGCGCGCCACTACCGGTGAACGGGTCGAGCACCTTGGCGCCCGGCACGTACGGTGCGAGCCAGTTGAACAGGGTTTCACGCACGCGGTCCGGCGTCGGGCGCAGGCCCGGGGCGTCGGGGAAGCTCAGCTTCCGGCTGCGCCATTCGCCGCCGATGATGCGCAGCTGGTTTACGCCGTTGTGGACGTTTTTGGCGGGTTTTTTTGGATGGGCCATTAGTGCTCCGGAACCCCGAGCGGCTGCTCGGAAGGTTTATCAGTAGGGGCCGGTAACGGCTGTTGCGACACGGTCGGGCCAGCGCTGACGATGACCATTTTGTCCGTGCTCAGGTGTTTGTTCATGGCGGCTTTGACCTGCTCGACGGTCAAGGCCTGGGACTGTTGCATGAAGTCTTCCAGGTGACTCAACGGCAGGTTGTAGAAACCGATGGCGCCCAGCTGGCCGACGATGTCGGCGTTGCTGGCGGTAGACAGCGGGAAGCTGCCGGCCAGTTCGCGCTTGGCGTCGTCGAGCTCTTTTTCGGTCGGGCCGGTTTTAAGGTAATCGGCCAGCACATCTTGTACCAGCTTCAGGGTGCCTTCGCTCATCTCGGCGCGGGTTTGCAGATTGATCATGAACGGGCCACGCGCCTGCATCGGCGTGAAGCCCGAATATACGCCGTAAGTCAGGCCACGCTTCTCGCGCACTTCGCTCATCAGCCGGGTGCCGAAGCCGCCGCCACCGAGAATCTGGTTACCCATGGACAATGCCGCGTAGTCCGGGTCGTCACGGTCGATGCCCAATTGCGCGAGCAACAGGTTGGTCTGCTTGGACGGGAACTCGATATGGTTGACGCCAGCCTTGGGCTCGACTGGTTGCGCGATTTTCGGCAAGGCCGGACCTTTGGGCAGCGCGCTGGAAACCTGTGCGGCAATCGTCTCGGCTTCCGCGCGGGACAGGTCACCGACCAGCGCGATCACCACGTTACCCGCTGCGTAGGCTTTCTCGTGGAACGTACGCAGTTGTGCCGCGGTAATCGCCGGTACGGTTTTCGCCGTGCCGTCGCTGGAATGCGCGTACGGGTGATCACCGTACAAGCGGTTCATCAGTTCCAGGCTGGCCAGTTTGCCGGGGTTCTGTTTCTGGTATTCGAAACCGGCGAGCATCTGGTTCTTGATGCGGGCCAGCGAATCGGCAGGGAAAGTCGGCTTGCCGATGACTTCGGCAAAAAGTTTCAGGGCCGGCTCGCGCTTGTCCTTGGCGCTCAGGCTGCGCAGTGAAGCGATTGCCATGTCCTTATAGGCACCGTTGCCAAAGTCGGCACCCAAGCCTTCGAAGCCCTGGGCAATGGCACCGACGTCTTTGCCGGCCACGCCTTCGTTGAGCATGGCGTTGGTCAACACCGCCAGGCCCGGTGTATTGCCGTCCTGGCTACTGCCGGCAGCGAAGATCAGGCGCATGTCGAACATCGGCAGCTCATGGGCTTCGACGAACAGTACCTTGGTGCCTTCAGCGGTGTTCCAGGTCTGCACGTCGAGCTTGCGGTGGTCCGGTGCCTTGCCGTTGAGTTCGGTCAGCGATTGCAGTTTCTGGCTGGCCTTGGCCTTGTCCAGGGCTTCGCTGGCACTGGTTTCGCCAGGGCGTGACAAATAGAACGCAGCGGAACCGATAACGGCAACGGCGACCAGGCCGATCAGGGCCGGGCGGGAGGGTTTACGCTCACTCATGAGTCGTCTCCAGAGGCAGTACATGGGCGACGCTGAGACGTTCGCGGGTGAAATACAGCTTGGCGGCTTTCTGGATATCTTGCGGTGTCACGCTTTCCAGGTCGGCCAGTTCGGTGTCCATCAGCTTCCATGACAGGCCGACGGTTTCCAGTTGGCCGATGGCAGTAGCCTGGCTGGTGATCGAGTCGCGCTCGTAAACCAGGCCGGCAATGACTTGTGCGCGTACGCGCTCCAGTTCTTCGGCGGTCGGCGCGGTGGTTTTCAGTTGTTCGAGCAGCTTCCACAAACCGGCTTGCGCCTGGGCGATGGTTTTGTGCTTCTGTGAGTTTGGCGATGCCGACAGGGTGAAGAGACTGTCGCCACGGGTATAGGCGTCGTAACTCGACGAGCCGCCGGACACCAGTTCTTCACCGCGCTCCAGTTGCGTCGGGATGCGCCCGCTGTAGCCGCCATCGAGCAGCGCCGAGATCAGGCGCAGGGCGTTGACCAGGCGCTTGTCGTCGGCGGTGGCTATGCCCGGCACGTTGAAGGCCAGCATCAGGCTTGGCAGTTGAGTCTGTACGTGCAGGGTGATCTGGCGCTCGCCGGGTTCGGCCAGTTCCAGCGGTTTTTTCGCGGCCGGTACATCACGCTTGGCGATCGGGCCGAAATAGCGCTGGGCCAGAGCCTTGACTTCGTCAGGCGTCACGTCGCCGACCACCACCAGCGTGGCGTTGTTCGGCACATACCAGGTCTGGTACCAGTGGCGCAGCTCTTCGACATTCATTCGCTCAAGGTCGGCCATCCAGCCGATGGTCGGCGTGTGATAGCCGCTGGCCGGGTAGGCCATGGCCTTGAAACGTTCGTAGGCCTTGGACATCGGCTTGTCGTCGGTGCGCAGGCGACGTTCTTCCTTGATGACCTCGATTTCCTTGGCGAACTCGTCGGCCGGCAGGCGCAGGCTGGCCATGCGGTCGGCCTCCAGCTCGAAGGCTACGCCCAAGCGGTCGCGGGCCAGCACCTGGTAGTACGCGGTGAAGTCGTCGCTGGTGAATGCATTCTCTTCGGCGCCGAGGTCGCGCAGGATCAGCGAGGCTTCGCCGGGGCCAACTTTCTCGCTGCCCTTGAACATCATGTGTTCCAGGGCGTGGGACAGGCCGGTATTGCCCGGTGTCTCATAGCTGGAGCCGACCTTGTACCAGACCTGGGAAACCACCACGGGTGCACGGTGGTCTTCACGCACGACTACCTTCAGGCCATTGTCGAGGGTGAATTCGTGGGTGGGTTGCGGGTCGGCAGCCAAGGCCGAAAGGGGCAGGCAAACTGTGCTGAGCAGCAGGCCTGCGGCGCGGCGGGCAAGAGCATTCATTCGTTTTCAAACCTTTGGGGCTGCCCGCTTGTTCTTAGCGTCAGCGGGCGAGAGGGTGCTAGGATACTGATCCGTTTTAGCGGCGGCCACGCCTATCAGGCCTTTATGCTTGATCAGGTTGTATGGGTTTGCGACGGAAGGTGGATATTTATCAACTAAATTCTGCTTTTTCGCCGATTTTGCTGCTTTAGTCCTATGAGAAATCGATTTCTTGAGGCGCCGATGAGCACCTCGACAAAATGTTGCGCGTGAACAAGCTGAGTCAATCGCAGTCTGTTCTGCATCGAATATTTAATTGCCGGGGCGCCATTGGCGCGTCGCTACCGTGAGATAGCCGTCCTCCATGTTTGGTTCCAACGACGACAAGAAGACCCCAGCTGCGGCTGGCGAGAAGAAAAGCCTGTTCGGATGGCTGCGCAAAAAGCCGCAGGAACCCGCCGTCGAACAGCCACAACCCGCTCCTGAGCCAGCGCCTGCCGCGGCTCCGGTAATAGAACAAGCGTCCGCGCCGGTGGTCCTGCCGACTGCAGAGCCAGTACTGCAACAGCAGGTCGAACCTGTCCGCGAAATCATCGGGCAGCCGCTGACTACCGCTGCCGAGCCATGGCTGACCTTACCTGTGGCGGAAGAGGCCGTGGCACTGGTCGAGAATGACCTGGCACCCCATGTGACCCCGCCGATTCCGGCCTCGGCGGCGTTCACGCCGGCACCGGTCCATGCGCCTGTGGTCGAGCCGGTGGTGGCCCCCGTCGTTATGGCTGCACCTGCACCGGTTGCTCCGCCCGTCGTAGCCCCGGTAGTCCCGGTTGTTGCAGCAGCTGCTCCCGTCCCGGCTCCGGTCGAAACCCCGGCCGCGCCGGCACGCACCGAAGAAACCAAGGCCGGTTTCTTTGCCCGTCTCAAGCAAGGCCTGTCCAAGACCAGCGCCAGTATTGGCGAAGGCATGGCCAGCCTGTTTCTGGGCAAGAAGGTCATCGATGACGAGCTGCTTGAAGATCTCGAGACGCGTTTGCTGACCGCCGATGTCGGCGTAGAAGCCACGTCGGTGATCATTCAGCGTTTGACGCAAAAGGTCGCGCGCAAAGAGCTGGCCGACGCCGATGCCCTGTACAAATCCCTGCAAGCCGAGCTGGCCGCCATGCTCAAGCCTGTCGAGCAGCCGCTGAAAGTCACCTCGCAGAACAAGCCGTTCGTGATTCTGGTCGTCGGCGTCAACGGTGCCGGCAAGACCACCACCATCGGCAAGCTGGCGAAGAAACTGCAGCTGGAGGGCAAGAAAGTCATGCTGGCAGCCGGCGATACCTTCCGTGCGGCGGCGGTGGAGCAGTTGCAGGTCTGGGGCGAGCGCAACAAGATCCCGGTGATCGCGCAGCACACTGGCGCTGACTCGGCTTCGGTGATCTTCGACGCCGTGCAGGCCGCCAAGGCTCGTGGCATCGATGTGCTGATCGCCGACACCGCCGGTCGCCTACACACCAAAGACAACCTGATGGAAGAGCTGAAAAAAGTTCGCCGGGTGATCGGCAAGCTCGACGCCGACGCACCTCACGAAGTGCTGTTGGTGCTTGACGCCGGCACCGGCCAGAACGCCATCAACCAGGCCAAGCAATTCAACCAGACCGTCGAACTGACTGGCCTGGCGCTGACCAAGCTCGACGGCACCGCAAAAGGCGGGGTAATTTTCGCCCTGGCCAAGCAATTCGGCCTGCCGATCCGCTACATCGGCGTCGGCGAAGGCATCGACGATTTGCGTACCTTTGAAGCAGAACCCTTTGTCCAGGCATTGTTTGCCGAGCGGGAGCGTTCATGATTCGTTTCGAACAGGTCGGTAAACGCTACCCGAACGGTCACGTCGGCTTGCATGAGCTGAGCTTTCGAGTCCGTCGTGGCGAGTTTCTGTTTGTCACCGGCCATTCCGGTGCCGGTAAATCCACCCTGTTGCGCCTGTTGCTGGCGATGGAGCGCCCGACCAGCGGCAAGTTGCTGCTCGCCGGGCAAGACCTGAGCACCATCAGCAACGCGCAGATACCTTTCCTGCGTCGGCAGATCGGCGTGGTGTTTCAGAATCACCAGTTGCTGTTCGATCGCACGGTGTTCAATAACGTCGCGTTGCCATTGCAGATCCTGGGCCTGTCCAAGGCCGAGATCGCCAAGCGCGTGGACTCGGCACTGGAGCGCGTGGCGCTGTCGGATAAAACCGATCTGTACCCGGGTGACCTGTCCACCGGTCAGCAACAGCGCGTCGGTATCGCCCGCGCCATCGTCCACCGTCCGGCCTTGCTGCTGGCGGACGAACCGACCGGTAACCTCGACCCGCGTCTGGCCGCCGAAATCATGGGTGTGTTCGAAGACATCAACCGTCTGGGTACCAGCGTGCTGATCGCCAGTCACGACCTGGCCCTGATCGCCCGCATGCGTCACCGCATGCTGACCCTGCAACGCGGCCGATTGATCGGCGACGGGGAGGCTGCCGTATGAGTGCTACCCGCAGCCCGAAGGTTTCCGAGCGCGTGGCCCCGAAAGCCGCCGATCCGCAACCGCAAAAGAAAAAACACGACGATGACGACGGGCCGGACTTCGCCACGTTGTTCCGTGCCTGGATCGAAAGCCATCGTGCCAGCCTGGTGGACAGCCTGCGCCGTCTGGGCAAACAACCCATCGGCAGTTTTTTCACCTGCATGGTGATGGCGGTGGCCTTGAGTTTGCCCATGGGCCTGTCACTTTTGCTAAGTAACGTCGAACGTCTGGGCGGTTCCTGGCAGCGCGCGGCACAGATTTCCCTGTATCTGGAAATCGAGGCGAGCCCAGCGCAAGGCGAAGCGTTGCGCGATCAGATCAAGGGTATGCCCGGCGTCGCCGAGGCCGAATATGTTGGCCGGGAGCAGGCGCTGGAAGAGTTCCAGCAACAGTCCGGTCTGGGTGAGGCGCTCAAGGAACTGCCGGAAAACCCGTTGCCGGGCGTGGTGTTGGTAACGCCGACCGAAGTCGACAAGCCAGCCCTTGAAGCATTAAGACAAAAACTTTCCGAGTTGCCGAAGGTACAGCAGGCGCAACTTGATTTAGTCTGGGTCGAGCGTCTGGCCGCCATCCTCAAGCTGGGTGACCGTTTTGTCTTCGGTCTGACCGTGCTCCTGGTTTCTGCATTACTTTTGGTGATAGGCAATACCATTCGTCTTCATATTGAAAACCGCCGCACAGAGATAGAAGTGATTAAACTGGTCGGCGGCACTGACAGCTATGTACGCAGGCCCTTTCTATATATGGGCGCGCTGTACGGCTTCGGTGCGGGGATTCTGTCTTGGGGCGTACTGGCGTTCGGCCTTGACTGGCTGAACGATGCAGTGGTGGGGCTGGCCGGCTTGTACGGCAGTGACTTTGCGCTGGCTGGAGTGCCAGTTGCCGACGGTCTGTCTCTCTTGCTTGGCGCGGTGCTGTTGGGGTATATCGGTGCATGGATTGCAGTCGCACGCCACCTGAGGGAGCTTGCGCCTAAGTAGTATCATTTTGCTCGTATTGACCTTTCAGCGTTTATGGGTTTTAGGGAACTTGTCTTTCGGTTTCCGGTCAATTTTCGCAGTGCTGAACTGCACGAGTTTGTAAGTCGGAGGTTTTTTCGTATGACCAATTCTTTGCAACCTGCATATGCTCTGGTCCCGGGTGCGAACCTGGAGGCCTATGTGCACACCGTCAACAGCATTCCATTGCTGTCGCCGGAGCAGGAGCGTGAACTGGCCGAGAGTCTCTATTATGAGCAGGATTTGGGGGCGGCTCGGCAGATGGTGCTCGCCCACCTGCGTTTTGTCGTACATATCGCCCGTAGCTATTCCGGCTACGGCCTGGCTCAGGCTGACCTGATCCAGGAAGGCAACGTCGGCCTGATGAAGGCCGTGAAACGCTTCAACCCGGAAATGGGCGTGCGCCTGGTGTCCTTTGCCGTGCACTGGATCAAGGCGGAAATCCACGAGTTCATCCTGCGCAACTGGCGCATCGTGAAAGTCGCGACCACCAAGGCCCAGCGCAAGCTGTTCTTCAATCTGCGCAGCCAGAAGAAACGTCTGGCCTGGTTGAATAACGAGGAAGTCCATCGCGTAGCGGAAAGCCTGGGTGTAGAGCCTCGGGAAGTCCGCGAGATGGAAAGTCGCCTGACCGGCCATGACATGGCCTTCGACCCGGCTGCCGAAGCGGACGACGACAGTGCATTCCAGTCGCCGGCCAACTATCTGGAAGACCACCGGTACGACCCGGCGCGTCAACTGGAAGACGCCGACTGGAGCGACAACTCCAACCACAACCTGCACGAAGCGCTGGAAGTGCTGGACGACCGCAGCCGTGACATCCTCTACCAGCGCTGGCTGGCGGAAGAAAAAGCCACGCTGCACGACCTGGCGCAGAAGTACAACGTGTCGGCCGAGCGTATTCGCCAACTCGAGAAGAGCGCGATGAACAAGCTCAAGTTGTCGATCGCCGCGTAACTGGCGAGCAGGCAATAAAAAACGCCCCGATCATTGATCGGGGCGTTTTTGTTTGTGCCCATTTTTCAAGTCCACCCAGGCCCCTGTGGGAGCGGGCTTGCCCGCGATGGTCGTGAACGATAACGCGTAAAGCCAGATGCCCAGCGGCGCACTTGGGTTTTTCGCGAGCAGGCTCGCTCCTACAGGGGAAGGCGTCGTGTTATTGAGACCACGGCGCCCGGCGCGAATCGTTGAGACCTGCCAGATAGCTTCCACCACCCAGCTGACTCATCTGCCGTCGTATCCAGCCGGCACGACGCGCGACGTAGGAAGTAGGGTGACTAGCGCTCCAGACTCGCGGGTTGGGCAATACGGCGGCCAGTAAGCTCGATTGCTGGCGGCTGAGAGTTTTAGCGCTTACACCGAAGTGATACCGGGCTGCTGCCTCTGCACCAAACACCCCTTCATCCCATTCGACGCTATTGAGATAAACCTCAAGAATCCGCTGCTTGGGCCAGAGCACTTCAATCAACGCGGTAAACCAGGCCTCCAGGCCTTTGCGCAGCCAGCTGCGGCCGGACCACAGGAACAGGTTTTTCGAGACTTGCTGGCTCAGGGTGCTGGCGCCGCGGATCGAACCGCCGCGCTCGTTATGGGCAAACGCGGCCTGAATCGCGCCGATATCGAAGCCCCAGTGCTCGGAGAACTTCTGGTCTTCCCCGGCAATCACGGCGACTTTCAGGTCATCGGAGATCTCGTCCCAGGGTTTCCAGGTCCGTTGCAGGTCAATGGGTTCGCCATCGAACCAGGATTCGATCTTGCGCTCGACCATCAGCGCCGTCCCCGGTGGCGGTACCACGCGAAAGATCAGCACCAGCAATACGCTGCCACCCATGAACCAGAGCACGGCCTTGGTGAAAAGACGAAAATAGATACGCAGCATATAGATGGCTTGGCCGAACCCGTTGAGCGGGCCATTATACAGACCCTGTTGATCGAGTCTGACTGGAGTTCTGCATGCTGCGTGGCTTTCTGATGCTGGCCGCTTTTTTCGGCTTCACCGGTGTCGGCCTTGGGGCTTTTGCCGCCCACGGCCTGAAAAGCCGTCTGACCCCTGAATATCTGACGATTTTTCATACCGGCGTCACCTATCAACTGGTGCATACCCTGGCGCTGCTGGGCGTGGCGCTGTTGGCCGCGCAGGTTCCCGGCCGTTTGCTCACCTGGGCCGGCGCATCCTTTGCCATCGGCATCCTGCTGTTCTCCGGCAGCCTGTACGTGCTCACGCTGACCGGTGTCAGCAAGCTTGGCATCGTCACCCCGTTCGGCGGCCTGGCCTTCCTCGCGGGCTGGCTCTGCCTGGGCCTCGCCGCCTGGCGACTGACGTGATCCTGTGGGAGCGAGCTCGCTCGCGATGGACGTCAACGGTAACGCTGGAAACCTGACACCCCGAGGTGTTTTCGGGTCCATCGCGAGCAAGCTCGCTCCTACAGGGCCCCATTACAGACGAATGGCTTGGGTCGACCTGACTGATCGGGCTAGAATGCCTGCCCCTAAAAATGATGGCGGCATCCGGCATGCGCATTCAGTTGAACGGCGAATCCTTTGAACTGCCCGACGGTGAAACCGTTGCGGCCCTGCTGACCCGTCTGGACCTGACCGGGCGTCGGGTGGCGGTCGAACTCAATCTGGATATCGTCCCGCGCAGCCAGCACGCAGACACCACGTTGAACGACGGCGACAACGTCGAAGTGGTGCACGCCATCGGCGGCGGCTAGTGGTCTCGGCCGAGTGGCCGCAGAATTCTGCAAGAACCTCACCCCTACAGAGGATTTCCCATGAGCATCGTTCGTAGCGACAAGCCTTTCGTCCTGGCCGGTCGTACTTACCAGTCGCGTTTGCTGGTCGGTACCGGCAAGTACCGTGACATGGAAGAAACCCGCCAGGCCATCGAAGCCTCGGGTGCCGAAATCGTCACTTTCGCCGTGCGCCGCACCAACCTCGGACAGATCGAGGGCGAGCCGAATCTGCTTGAAGTGCTGTCGCCGGATCGCTACACCTTCCTGCCGAACACCGCCGGTTGTTACGACGCTATCGAGGCCGTGCGCACCTGCCGCCTGGCCCGTGAGCTGCTCGATGGCCACAACCTGGTGAAGCTGGAAGTGCTGGCGGATCAGAAAACCCTGTTCCCCAACGTGATCGAAACCCTCAAGGCCGCCGAAACGCTGGTCAAGGAAGGCTTCGACGTGATGGTCTACACCAGTGACGATCCGATCATTGCCCGGCAACTGGCGGAAATCGGCTGCATCGCGGTCATGCCGCTGGCCGGTCTGATCGGTTCGGGTCTGGGGATCTGCAACCCGTACAACCTGCAGATCATTCTCGAAGAAGCGAAAATCCCGGTGCTGGTGGATGCCGGTGTCGGTACCGCTTCCGACGCCACCATCGCCATGGAACTGGGTTGTGATGCAGTGCTGATGAACTCGGCCATCGCCCATGCCCAGCAGCCGGTCATGATGGCTGAAGCCATGAAACATGCGATCGTCGCAGGCCGCCTGGCCTACCTCGCCGGCCGTATGCCGAAAAAACTCTATGCCAGCGCCTCTTCGCCGCTGGATGGTCTGATCAAGTAAGAGCCATTGATGACTGAATCGAACGACACGCCTATCCAGACGGAAGAAGGCGACGAGCGCCAACACCGCCGCATCAAGAGTTTCGTGATGCGTGCCGGGCGCATGACCGAAGGCCAGCAACGCGGCCTGGAGCAGGGCGCGCCGCTGTTCGTGCTGCCGCTGGCCGACGCGCCGGTGGACTTCGACCAGGTGTTCGGTCGCTCGGCACCGCGCTCGCTGGAAATCGGTTTCGGCATGGGCCATTCGCTGCTGGAAATGGCGGCGGCGGCTCCGGATCAGGATTTCATCGGCGTGGAGGTTCACCGGCCGGGTGTCGGGGCGCTGCTCAATGGCGTGCTGACCCAGGGTTTGACCAACCTGCGAGTCTACGATTGCGACGCCATCGAAGTGCTCAACCGCTGCGTGGCCGATAACAGCCTCGATCGCCTGATGCTGTTTTTCCCGGACCCGTGGCACAAGAGCCGTCATCACAAGCGCCGTATCGTTCAGGCGTCCTTCGCTGAGCTGGTGCGCAGCAAGTTGAAGGTCGGCGGCATTCTGCACATGGCCACCGACTGGGAACCGTACGCCGAATACATGCTGGAAGTGATGAGCGTTGCACCGGGTTACCGCAACCTTGCCGAAGACGGCAAGTGCGTACCGCGCCCGGCCGAGCGCCCGATCACCAAGTTCGAACGCCGTGGCGAACGTCTTGGGCATGGCGTGTGGGATCTGAAGTTCGAAAAACAGTCCTAAACTTCACACAATCCAAACTGTAGGAGCGAGCCTGCTCGCGATGAATCCGAGAGCGGCGCGGGCATTCAGAATCCCCGCGTCATCGTTGACGACCATCGCGAGCAGGCTCGCTCCTACAGTGGCTTTGTGTTGGTCAAAAATTCAGCGGCGGTCGGCTACGACGCCAATGAGCACCAGCACCACCAGCAACACCGGCGCGAGGCTGTAGTTGTTGAACTGGCTCAAGCCGCGCACGACCCATGGCGTGGCGTAGATCAGCGCCGCGCCGCTGCCGATCATGCACAGCAGGGACATCAGTGGCACGCGCAAGGCGCCGGCGATGCTGCCCAGACGCTGCTCGACCCAGCCTTTGAAATCCGCACCAAACAGCACCAGCAGGCAGCCCACCAGGGCCAGGGCGATTTCCGAGAGGTTGCTGCGGCTCCAGCGGGATACTGTGGCCAGCAGGTCGAGTATCAGATCCATTCGATTTCCTTATGTCAGAAATTTCTGCAGCAAGTCGTTGAGGAAGAGCTGTCCGCGCTCGGTGGCCGCCAGACGTGACGGTTCGACCCGTAACAGGCCGCTTTGTTCTGCGTCGCGGCGACCTTCGGCGAGGCTGTCCAGCGACATACCCGTGCGTTCCGGGTACAGCCGTGATTCGACACCCTCGGTCAGGCGCAGCGCGTTCATCAGGAACTCGAACGGCATCTCTTCATTGCTCAGCGCTTTCTCGCCGGCCTTGAAGCTTTTCGCCGGATTCAGGTAATCCTTCGGCAGGCGGGTCTTCCAGGTGCGGATGATGCGCCCGTCCGGGTGACTGAGCTTGCCATGGGCGCCGGCGCCGATGCCAATGTAGTCACCAAAACTCCAGTAATTGAGGTTATGTCGCGCCGGGCGACCGGGCAGGGCATAGGCCGAGACTTCGTATTGCGCGTAACCGTGTTCGGCCAGCAGCGCTTGCCCGGCTTCCTGAATGTCCCACAGCGTGTCGTCTTCCGGCAGCGTCGGCGGCTGGTTCCAGAACACCGTGTTCGGTTCCAGGGTCAGTTGATACCACGACAGGTGTGTCGGTTTCAGGGCGATGGCTGTGCGCAGGTCGGCCAAGGCATCGTCCAGGGACTGATTCGGCAAGCCATGCATCAAGTCCAGGTTGAAGTTGTCGAACCCGGCCTGCCGCGCCATGCCGGCGGCGCGTACCGCTTCGTCGCCGTTGTGAATCCGTCCCAGGGCCTCGAGCTTTTCTTGCTGAAAGCTCTGGATGCCGATCGACAGACGATTGATCCCCAGTTTCCGGTACGCCACGAACTTGTCCTGCTCGAACGTCCCCGGATTGGCTTCCAGAGTGATTTCGATATCGCTGGCAAACGGGATGCGTTGCTCGACGCCCTTGAGCAAACGGCCCAGCGCCTTGGCGCTGAACAGGCTTGGCGTGCCGCCACCAAAGAAGATCGAGCTCAGCTCACGACCATGGACGGCGTGCAGGTCCTGATCGAGATCGGCGAGCAAGGCGTCGACATACTCTTCTTCCGGTAGCACAGGGCTGGCGGTGTGGGAGTTGAAGTCGCAATAAGGGCATTTGCGCACACACCACGGGATGTGGATGTACAACGCCAGGGGCGGCAGCACAGGCAAGGCCGCCCGAGGAGATTGCGCGCCACCGAAGATCAGCGGTGACGCGGATGATTCAGAAGTCATTTCAATCCCAGACGCTGGCGCAGCAGATCCATTGCACGGGCGCGGTGGCTGATCTGGTTCTTGTCGCCGGGATTGAGTTCGGCGCTGGAGCAATCGCGCTCCGGCACCCAGAACAGCGGATCGTAGCCGAAACCGTGTTCGCCGCTGGCCTGGGTCAGGATGCGTCCGTGCCACAAACCTTCGCAGAGGATCGGCAACGGATCATCGGCGTGGCGCACCAGCGCCAGTACGCAGACGAACTGCGCGCTACGTTCGGCTTCAGGCACGTCTTTCAACACGTCGAGCAGCTTGGCGTTGTTCGCCGCATCGCCCCGGCCGTCGGCATAACGCGCCGAGTAGATGCCTGGCGCTCCGCCGAGGAAATCCACCGCCAGCCCGGAATCGTCGGCCAGCGCCGGCAGGCCGGAAATGCGCGCGGCATTGCGGGCCTTGAGAATGGCGTTCTCGACGAACGACAGACCGGTTTCTTCAGGCTCGACGCTGCTGAACTCGCCGATCGAGCGCAAATGCACCGATTCGCCGAGCATGGCCTGGAGTTCCTTGAGTTTGCCGGCGTTATGGCTGGCCAGTACGAGTTGGGTGAAATTCATCATTGGCCGGGGAAAAGCTCTTGTTGGAAACTGATGGTGTTGGTTTTATCGCCGGTCTGCACCTTGATATCGAAGGTGCGGACTTCCTGCTGATCCACCGGGTATTGCGCAATGTAGTAGATCGCGCCTTGCTCGGTGATCTGTTTGAATTTCAGTGGCACGGTCTGGCTGGTCAGGTCTTTGACCGAGCCGCTCACCTGGGCCATCAGTGGCTTGCCTTCCTTGAGTACCGAAATGTTGATCACGCCCTGGTTCTTGCTGCGGATCAGTTCGGCGGACTTGGCAATGTCCGGGGTCAGGTAGGTGGAGTTGAAGGTGTTGTAATGCACCGTCACGTCACCGAAGGTTTCCTTGCGCTCGCCCTTGATGACGTCGGCGGCCATGGCGGTAACGCTCAGGCAGGCAGTGAGTAGAAATAACGCTAGACGACCCATGATCGTTCTCCTTGCAATAGGGTGAATCAGACCGCGACCTTGTGGTCGGAAAGTCCCGGACTGCTGACGCGGTAGATTCCGATCTCACCTAACAGATTAGGCCATAGCTTACTGGCCCACCCGTGCCGATGCTGTTGATCCACGGCAAGTCGATCAATGACCTTCGCTTCACGTTCGCGACACAAGGCTTCAAAGTCCGCGAAGGTGCAGAAGTGAATGTTGGGCGTGTTGTACCAGGTGTACGGCAGGAACTCGGAAACCGGCATCCGGCCCTTGCTCGCCAGGTACCAGCGGCAGCGCCAGTGACCGAAGTTGGGGAAGGTGATGATGCACTGGCGACCGACGCGCAGCATTTCGTCGAGGATCCTGTCCGGGTAGTGCACCGCTTGCAGCGCCTGGGTCATGACCACGATGTCGAAACTGTTGCTGGCAAAGTTGCCCAGGCCCTTGTCCAGGTCCTGTTCGATGACGTTGATGCCCTTGGCCACGCACTCGGCGATGTTGTCGGCGTCGTTTTCCAGGCCATAACCGGTGACTTGCTTGTTATCGCGCAGCCAGGTCAGCAGTTCGCCATCGCCGCACCCGAGGTCGAGCACGCGGCTGCCGGCGGGGATCCATTCCTGGATGATTTCCAGATCAGCTCTCATGGCTTTCTCACAACGTAATGCGGTTCATGTAATTGCCGAATGCCTGCAGATAGCGCGGGATCGGAATCAGGAAGGCGTCGTGGCCTTGCGGTGCGTCGATCTCGAGGTAGCAGACGTCCTTGCGCGCGGCCATCAGCGCATCCACCAGTTCCCGCGAGCGGGCAGGGGAGAAGCGCCAGTCGGTGGTGAACGACATCACGCAGAACTTGGCCTTGGCACCTTCAAAGGTTTTTGCCAGGTTATCGTCGAAGTTCGCCGCCGGATCGAAGTAATCGAGCGCTTTGGTCATCAACAGATAGGTGTTGGCATCGAAGCGTCCGGAGAACTCTTCGCCCTGATAGCGCAGGTAGCTTTCAACCTGGAACTCGACGCTGTGGAAGTCGTAGTTGAGCTTCTCGCTCTTCAGCCCGCGGCCGAATTTCTCGCCCATGGAGTCGTCGGACAGGTAGGTGATGTGCCCGACCATCCGCGCCAGCATCAGGCCGCGCTTGGGGATCACGTTGTGTTCCTGGAACGAACCGCCGTGGAATTCAGGATCGGTGAGGATAGCCTGGCGTGCCACTTCGTTGAACGCGATGTTCTGTGCCGACAGCTTGGGAGCCGAGGCGATGGCCAGGCAGTGACGGATGCGGTCAGGGTAGGTGATGCTCCATTGCATCGCCTGCATGCCGCCGAGGCTGCCGCCGATCACGGCCGCGAACTGGGCGATGCCGAGACGATCTGCCAGGCGCGCCTGGCTGTGTACCCAATCCTCGACGGTCAAGACCGGGAAGTCGGCGCCGAACGGGTTGCCGGTCTCGGGGTTGATGCTGCTCGGGCCGGTGGAGCCGTTGCAGCCGCCGAGGTTGTTCAGGCTGACCACGAAGAACTTGTTGGTGTCGATTGGCTTGCCGGGGCCGATGCAGCTGTCCCACCAACCGGGCTTGCGGTCGTCGGGGCTGTGATAGCCTGCGGCGTGGTGGTGCCCGGACAAGGCGTGGCAGATCAGCACGGCGTTGCTCGCCGTGGCGTTCAGCGTGCCGTAGGTTTCGTAAATCAGGTCATAGGCCGGGAGCGAACGTCCACAGGCCAAGGCCAGCGGCTCGCTGAAGTGCGCCACTTGCGGCGTCACCAGACCAACAGAATCGGGGGGAAAGGCAGCTGGCATCGACCCTGCTCTCATTGAAATGAGGCGTAAGTCTAAAGACCGCTGGGGTTAGCGGCAAGCAAAGGCCGGGCCTGATTTCATTCAACAAGACCGAGGTGTGCCATTCGCGAGCAAGCCCGCTCCCACAGGGGGAACGCATTCGATGTGGGAGCGGGCTTGCTCGCGAAGGCAGCACCTCGGTATATCAGTTCTGTCGCACCAGTCCAGGCAAATCCGGCAACTTCTTCGGTGAGCAGATTCGCACCCGTTTCTGCCGGTTCAGCTCGCCACTGATCAGGCTGACCTGGCTCCTGGACACGCCAAAGGCCTTGGCCAGAAAGGCCATCAGGTACGCGTTGGCCTTGCCCTCGACTGGCGGCGCGGTCAGGCGGATCTTCAGGCGATCGCCGTGCAGCCCGCAGAAATCATCGCTACGGGCTGCCGGTTGCAGGTGACACTCCAGAATCAGGTCGTCACCGTCCCAGCGAAACCAGCTCACCGGGTCAGATCAGCACGCGGAGGATTTCCGGCATCATGGTCATCGCGGCGAGGTTGTTGATCACCAGCATGTCGATCAGTTTGATCGCCAGGAATGCAAAGATTGGCGACAGATCAAGCCCGCCAAGGTTTGGCAGGAACTTGCGGAACGGCGCCAGGGCCGGTTCGCAGATGTCGTTCACCAGTTCAGCGCCCGGGTTATGGCTGCCCGGGGCGACCCAGGACAGGATCACGCTGATGATCAGGGCAAAGAAGAAAATCTTCAGGAACAGCGCGGTCACCCCAATGATCGACCAGATCAGCAGTTGCAGCGGGTTGCCGGTGGTGCCGTAGGTCAGCAACAGGGTCAGGGCCATCAGCGCCAGTTGCACCAGGATCGCCAGCACCAGCGAGGACATGTCCAGGCCGAACATGCTCGGGATGATCCGGCGCAGCGGCTTGAGCAGCGGCTGGGTAGCCTTCACGGCGAACTGGCAGAGCGGGTTGTAGAAGTTCGCCCGCACCAGTTGCAGCACGAAACGCATCAGCACGATCAGCAGGTACAGGCTGCCGAGGGTTTGCAGCACGTAGACCGCTGCGGTGTTCAATCCAATCATGAAAAGCTCCTTATTGACCCAGTTGTTCGGCCATCTCGGCCGAGCGATGCGCGGCAGCGCCGAGTGCTTTTTCAACCAGGGCTTCAAAGCCATTGGCCTGGAACGACTTGATTGCAGCTTCCGTGGTGCCCGCAGGCGAGGTGACACGGCGGCGCAACTCGGCCGCGTCGACGTCGCTGGAGACCGCCATGTGTGCGGCGCCCAGTGCGGTTTGCAGCGTCAGTTGCGCGGCGATGTCCGCTGGCAGGCCGAGTTTCACGCCGGCGGCGGTCATGGCCTCGATCAGCAGGAAGAAATACGCCGGACCCGAGCCGGAAACGGCGGTGACGGCGTCCAGTTGCTGCTCTTCATTCAGCCATAGGGCGATACCGACCGCGGACAGCAGCTCCTGGGCCTGCTGACGCTGTTCAACTGACACTTCGGCTGTTGCGAACAGGCCGCTCGCGCCCTGACGTACCAGCGCCGGGGTGTTGGGCATGCAGCGCACGATCGGCTGGGCACCGAGCCAGTTATTCATGCTGGCGCAGGTGATGCCTGCGGCAATCGAAACCACCAGTTGATCGGGCTTGAGGCTTGGGCGCAGGGCTTCGCACACGGCTTTCATCGCCTGGGGCTTGACCGCGAGGACGACGACGTCGGCGCCATCGATGGCCTGGGCGTTGTCGGCGAAGGTTTCGATACCGTGTTCAGCGCTCACGCGGGCGCGGGTTTCTTCGCCCGGATCGCTGGCGCGGATCTGTGTGGCTTCCAGACCCTTGGCCCGCAGGCCGCCGATCAGGCTGGCGGCCATGTTGCCGGCACCGATAAAGGCAATACGTGTCTTGCTCATGTCAGGTCCTTATTCAGAAGTGTGTCAGCCATCGTTCATGGCTGGCTGTAGTCGCGAGCACCAAACAGGGCCGTACCGATGCGGACCCAGGTGGCGCCCTGGGCGATGGCCGACTCAAGGTCGTGGCTCATGCCCATGGAAAGTGTGTCGAGCGGCAGGTTCAGGCTGGTTTGCAGGCTTTTGATCAGGTCGCGCACGGCAGCAAACGCGGCATCCTGGGCGGCGCGATCTTCGGTCGGCTCGGGGATGGCCATCAACCCGCGCAGATTCAAGCGCGGCAAGGCGCTGATGGCGCTGGCCAGGGCCGGCAGGTCGGCCGGGGTGCAACCGGATTTGCTGGCTTCACCGCTTACGTTGACCTGAATGCAGATGTTCAGCGGCGGCAAGTCGGCGGGACGTTGTTCGGACAGGCGTTGTGCGATTTTCAGGCGATCCACGGAATGCACCCAGTCGAAATGTTCGGCGATAGCGCGAGTCTTGTTCGATTGAATGGGGCCGATGAAGTGCCAGATCAAGGGCAGGTCGGCCAGTTCGAGCTGCTTGCCCAGCGCTTCCTGCAGGTAGTTCTCGCCAAAGTCACGCTGGCCGGCGGCGTAGGCTTCACGCAGGTCTTGTGCAGGCTTGGTCTTGCTCACGGCCAACAGCTGGACGCAGTTTTCGGCGCGGTTGGCGGCGAGTGTCGCGGCATGGATGCGCGAACTAACTTCGAGAATGTTGTCTGCTATGGTGGACATCAAGAGGCGCCAGCGGTCTGAAGGTTCGCGGCATTCTACTGGAATTGAGGGGCGCAATGGATATCACCGAGCTGCTGGCGTTCAGCGCTAAACAGGGCGCATCCGACCTGCACTTGTCCGCCGGCCTGCCGCCGATGATTCGGGTGGATGGCGATGTGCGACGCATCAACCTGCCGGCCATGGACCACCAGCAGGTGCAGGCGCTGGTCTTCTCCATCATGAATGACGCCCAGCGGGTTGACTTCGAGAAGCATCTGGAAATCGATTTTTCCTTTGAAGTGGCCGGTGTGGCGCGTTTTCGGGTCAATGCGTTCAATCAGAACCGTGGCGCGGGCGCCGTGTTTCGTACCATCCCGTCAAAAGTGCAGAGCATGGACGAACTGGGCATGGGAGAAGTGTTTCGCAAGATGACTGACGCTCCCCGTGGCCTGGTGCTGGTGACCGGCCCGACCGGTTCCGGCAAATCCACCACGCTGGCGGCGATGATCGATTACCTCAATACCCATCGCCATCACCACATCCTCACCATCGAGGACCCTATCGAGTTCGTTCACGAGTCGCGCAAGTGCCTGATCAATCAGCGTGAAGTTCATCGCGATACCCGTAGTTTCGCCACCGCGTTGCGTTCGGCGCTGCGGGAAGACCCGGACGTGATTTTGGTGGGGGAGATGCGCGATCTGGAAACCATTCGCCTGGCGCTGACCGCCGCTGAAACCGGCCATCTGGTGTTCGGCACTCTGCACACCACGTCGGCGGCGAAGACCATCGACCGGGTGGTCGACGTGTTTCCGGGGGACGAGAAGTCGATGGTGCGCTCGATGCTCTCCGAGTCGCTGCTGGCGGTGGTATCCCAGGTGCTGGTGAAGAAGGTCGGTGGCGGGCGCATCGCGGCCCACGAGATCATGCTGGGGACGTCGGCGATCCGGAGCCTGATCCGCGAGGACAAGGTGGCGCAGATGTACTCGGCGATTCAGTCGGGAGGGGCATTGGGAATGCAGACGCTGGATATGAGTTTGAAAGGCTTGGTGACCAAGGGTTTGATCAGTCGTGATCATGCGCAGGAGAAGGCGCGGTCGCCGGATGGTTTTTGAGGAGGATTTGCGGTGCTTTCAAGGGCCTCTTCGCGAGCAAGTCGGATCGCCGCACCGCCGCTCCCACAGGGGAATGCATTCCAAAGTGGGAGCGGGCTTACTCGCGAAGGGGCCATCATGTTCAAGCGCTTTCCAAGGGCATTCCCCGGAAGCTCAAATCAACGCTGAACCACACGCAACTGATTCGGCTCTTTCGGCAGAACCCGCTTGGCAACCACGTAGTGGTTTTCCCAGTACGGTTTCTTCAAAGTGTCGATGCTCACCGACTTGCCGCGACGTGGGGCGTGGATGAAGCGGTCGTTACCCAGGTAAATGGCAACGTGATTGACCCGACGGCTCTTGATGTTGAAGAAAATCAGGTCGCCCGGCTTCAGGTCGTCGCGATCGACTTTCTCCCCATGACCGCTGGCCATGGCGTTGGAGGTGCGTGGCAGGTCGAACGTGGCGTCGTTGAACGCGTATTTCACCAGGCCGCTGCAATCGAAACCTTTGCTTGGGCTGCTGCCGCCCCAGCGATAGGGAGTGCCAAGGACGTTCACAGCGCGACTCAGCACGTTGCTGCTTTCCTTGGTGCCCATCGGTGGAACCAGGCCGCTGTTTTCGCTGGCCAGTGTCGGAGCATGTTTAGCGAATTTCTTGTCTTTGCTCGAAGGAGCAGAAACATGGGATTTGGGGGTGTAACCATTAACGTTAGGAAGACGTTGCTCACGATTGGTGGCGTGGGCGGCCAGTGGCATCAAAAGGCAAATGGTTAGCCATGTCTTGAAAAATGAACGCATTAGGCAAGGCTCTTAATAAGTTGGCGCGCAACTTTATAACAGCTTTTTTGCCGCCTCCGAGGCCGTTGGTCGATTCAACCTGGGGGGCAATGGCGGCAAAATAGCGGCAAATTGGCGCAATTGTCCGACACAAGTCAGGTGTTACAAGGCTTTGACGGGAGTGAAGGTAGCACCTGCCATACGTCGGGTGCCTGTAAAAAAGTCACAAAGAAATGAAGAATATTTATCTATCGCGCGAATCGAGGTCATTCATGAACCCCTATCAACAGACAGTCCAGCAGCAAGACACCCACAGCAAAGTGATCGGTTACCTGCTATGGATTTTCGGCTTTACCGGCGCTCATCGCTTCTATTACGGCAAGCCGGTGACCGGGACGATCTGGTTCTTCACCTTCGGCTTGCTGGGCATCGGTTGGCTGATCGACATCTTCCTGATCCCGTCCATGGACCGTGAAGCGGACCTGAGGTTCACCGCCGGGCCGATCGAATACAACGTGGCGTGGATTCTGCTGACGTTTCTCGGGGTGTTTGGCGTGCACCGGATGTATCAGGGGAAATGGATCAGTGGGCTGCTTTACCTGCTGACGGGTGGGTTGTTCTTTATTGGCGTGCTGTATGACTTCTGGACGCTGAATGACCAGGTTTCCGTGCGTAACGCACAGAGTCGCTGATTAATGTGGCGAGGGGCAGGCCCCCTCGCCGCAGGTTTTTACTTCTGGTGACTAGTCCAGCTATCTGCCCGCTTGAATTACAGCCTATGAGTGGTTACTGAAATGCTTTCAGTAATTGAAGCTGAAGCGTTAAAAATGCCATTGTGCTGAAGCTGTATAAGATTGAAATGATGAAGTGGTTTGGGATGGCCCAGTAATTTATGCTATCGGCGAGAATCGCAAGCGATGCAATTGCAACTATTAATGCTGATATTTTTATCAAGGTTGAATTGGTGTGGCGGGCTTTTCTGTATAAAAATATTTGCATTAGGTGAAATATGAATAACACTAAGCCCGCAATCAGGATTGCGCCTATTGGTATTCCGATTGAGTCTCGATTTATGTCGTAAATGCCTGCGCTCAAATTTCTTTCTATGGTAAATATTGCTACGCTGGAAGTGATCGCTAAAAGTAAAGGGTAGATGTAGTTCAGGTGTTTGTAGAGAGTCTTCATGTGGGCTCTTCTTGAGTGCAGTTGATAGTTGAAAACTCTAACGGATTTATCTATTGCAGATCCGGCTGGAAGCCAGTTCCAGTTAGCCTTATTTTGTGCTCTCCTGTTATGTCGATTTCATAATCCGTTCCTGAGAATACCCTGCCTGCTGTGGTTAAAATCTCGAGTAGTGTTGATCTGTTGCTTTCGTTGAAGTCGTATAAGTCAGTATAGGCCTTTGCAGTTCCTTCGAAAATCCAGGAGCCGTTTTCTTCTCTTGTAAAATCTCCTTCGATTTTTAATGTTATTCGCCCTAGATAATATCCTGTGATTTTGCTGTCGTATTTAGTGTCGTAAGGTACTTTTGGATCAGATAAATAGTACCTTCCGGATTCTCTCGTGCTGGCTATGGTGTTGGCTAACAGCGGAATTTCACTCGCCTTTATGTTGAGGTCTATATTATTTATATTGACCCGCAGTTTCTCTCCATTTCCCCATAGGTAGTGAGCAAATGCTTTGACAGGGCTAAATGTTCCCCCTGATAGCTCGGTTGTTTGTGTTTCATACTTGATATTGTACAGACTTGTCGATGCTACTTTGATCAGGGCGTCCAGGTCGCTTAGTTTTTGTTGTGTTGCGAAGGTGTCGGCAAGGCTGAAGTTTACGAGTTTGTTTTTGAAGTAGGCATGAGTAATGATCGAAGAATTATTTAGTAGGTAGTTGTCGCTCTCCGTGATTTTCCAAAGGTCTTGAATGGCGCCGGAGGCGTCGTTGTTAATTGCTCTGCCCACCATTTGCAGTTCATAGGTAAAGGCTTTTATGCCACTTTTCATTTCGAGCCAAGCATGGAACATATCCATTTCGGCTGAGGTAATGATGGGGCCATCGCATAGTGGTAGTGAGTAAGTTTGTCCGTCGTTGGTGATGATGGCTTCACCGGCTCCCTGCCAATCTGCAGTCGCATAGGCTCCCCAGTTGAACCCGGGATTAACTGTAAAGCCGCCTGAGTTGCCTGTTGTTCCTTTCACTACGATAGGAGGTAGAGTAAGTCCGTTTTTCATGTATTGCTCCTTGTTTGTGCCGACTTTGTATTCAGAGGGTAATAATTTTTCCTTGTGCTGTTTTTATACTAAATGATGGGTATTGAATCTGCATTCAATAACTCTGTAGGCTATTTCTGTATGTTGCGAAGTTCTTTTCGCACAGATGGTGAGAAGTCAGGAATTTCTGTTCGCTGGATAGTTTTATTCGCCATCGCTTGTAGAAATGTTCTTGATGCGGATGTGCTGTTTGGGGAAAGGTAGTGGAGGAGGGGCTGGAGGGCTATATGACTTCTGGACGTTGAGTGATCAGGTTTCACTGCGTAACGCACAGAGTCGCGGCGCCGTTTAGTAAGTCTTCGCGAGCAGGCTCGCTCCCACAGAATTGGCGTACAGCCGCAGATTTGTGAGTCAGTACAAATCCACTGTGGGAGCGAGCCTGCTCGCGAATGCAGGCGACGCGGAGTTACGCCTGGTGGCTAATGCGGCCATCCACCAGGGTGTAACGCACTACACCTGGCAAGCTGTGGCCAATGAACGGGCAGTTTTCGCCTTTGGACAGCCAGCTTTCACCCGCCACGGTCGAGGCCGCCGGGTCGAACAGCACGATGTCCGCCGCGCCACCCACCGCCAGTTTGCCTGCCGGCAGGCGCAAGGCCTCGGCAGGGCCGACGCTCAGGCGTTTCAGTAGCGTCGGCAGGTCCAGCAAGCCGTCTTCGACCAGGGTCATTGCCAGTGGCAGCAGCAGTTCGACGCTGCTGATGCCCGGCTCGGTCGCGCCGAACGGTGCCAGTTTGGCGTCACGCTCGTGGGGTTGATGATGACTGGAGATGGCCGAGACCACGCCCGATTTCACCGCTGCGCGCAGGCCTTCGCGGTCGGCGCGGGTGCGTAGCGGTGGCTGGACGTGATACAGGCTGCTGAAATCGATCAGCGCTTCGTCGGTCAGGATCAGCTGGTACAGGGCGACATCCGCGGTCACCTTCAAGCCCCGGGCCTGGGCCTGGGCGATCAGGGCTACGCCGCGAGCGCTGGTGAGCTGGCTGAAGTGCGCGCGCACGCCGGTCTGTTCGACCAGCAGCAGGTCCCGGGCCAGGGCCACGGTTTCCGCGGTTTCCGGAATGCCGGGCAAGCCGAGGAAGCTGGCGGTCGGGCCTTCGTGGGCCAGGCCGCCTTCGGCGAGGTCGTGATCCTGGGAGTTGAAGATCACTGTCAGGTCGAAAGTCGCCGCGTAGTCCAGCGCCCGGCACAGGGTGCGGGTATTGCGGAAACTCTCCAGGCCATTGCCGAAGGCCACGCAACCGGCATCTCGCAGTGCAACCAGTTCTGCCAGCTGTTCACCGTCCAGGCCTTTGCTCAGGGCGCCAATCGGGAAAACTTTGGTGTTGCCGGCCTCACGGGCGCGGTCGAGGATCAGTTCGGCCACCGCGGAGGTGTCCAGCACCGGCTTGGTCTTCGGCGGGCAGCACAGGCTGGTCACGCCGCCAGCCGCCGCCGCGCGGGTTTCGCTGATAATCGAGCCTTTGCGGCTGTAGCCCGGCTCGCGCAGGGCAACGTTGAGGTCGACCAGGCCGGGAGCGGCCACCAGGCCTTTGGCGTCGATGGTGTCGACGGCGACAAAACCGGCCGGTGCGGCGCCAATGGCGACGATCTTGCAGGCTTCAATGTGGATATCGGTCACTTGATCCAGGCCGCTGGCCGGATCGATCACACGGGCGCCGAGAATGCTGAGCTTCACTGGGCTTTCTCCTGCTCGAATTGGCGTTGCGCAGTCTGCCCGCTCATGGCCATGGACAGTACCGCCATACGAATGGCGATCCCGTAGGTCACCTGGTTGAGGATCACCGAGTGCGGGCCGTCGGCCACCGCCGACTCGATTTCCACGCCACGGTTGATCGGCCCCGGGTGCATCACGATGGCATCGGGCTTGGCGCCGGCCAGGCGCGCGGTGGTCAGGCCGAACAGGCGGTAAAACTCGCCTTCGCTCGGCAGCAGGCCGCCGGTCATGCGTTCACGCTGCAGGCGCAACATGATTACCACGTCCACGTCTTTCAGGCCTTCGGTCATGTCGGTGTAGACCTTCACGCCGTATTGCTCGATGCCGATCGGCAGCAGGGTCTTCGGCGCGATCACGCGGATGTCCGGGCAACCGAGGGTTTTCAGGGCCAGCATGTTCGAGCGCGCGACCCGCGAGTGCAGGATGTCGCCAACGATGGCCACCGAAAGGTTTTCGAAACCGCCCTTGTGCCGGCGGATGGTCAGCATGTCGAGCATGCCCTGGGTCGGATGCGCGTGCCGGCCGTCACCGCCGTTGATGATCGCCACCTGCGGGCAGACATGCTCGGCGATGAAGTGCGCGGCACCGGAATCACCGTGACGCACGACGAACATGTCGGCGGCCATGGCTTCCAGGTTGCGCAGGGTGTCGAGCAGGGTTTCACCCTTGCTCGCCGACGACGTGGACACGTTGAGGGTGATCACGTCCGCCGAGAGCCGCTGGGCCGCCAGTTCGAAGGTGGTGCGGGTGCGGGTCGAGTTCTCGAAGAACACGTTGCACACGGTCTTGCCGCGCAGCAACGGGACTTTCTTCACGGCCCGGGCGCCGACTTCGAGGAAGGAATCGGCGGTGTCGAGGATTTCCGTCAGCAGCTCGCGGCGCAAACCGTCGAGCGAGAGGAAGTGGCGCAGCTGGCCCTGATCATTGAGCTGCAGCGGGCGCTTGGTTTCTAGAGGCGTCATCGCAAGGGGGACTCTCAATAGGGCGAATTAAAGGGCGAGGTCTTGCAGTTCGAGCGCGAGCTCCGGACCGGACAGCTTCACCCGTTCGTGGGCCGCCAGCGACAGGGTGGCGCCGACCACGTTCGGGCGGATCGGCAGCTCGCCGGCGTCCAGATCCAGCAGGCACACCAGCGTCACGCTGGCCGGGCGGCCGTAGTCGAACAGTTCGTTCATGGCGGCGCGGATGGTCCGACCGCTCATCAGCACGTCGTCGATCAGCACCAGGTGCTGGCCTTCGATCTCGAACGGCAAGGCCGAAGGGCGAACCTGCGGGTGCAGGCCGCTCTGGCTGAAATCGTCGCGGTAGAAGGACACGTCCAGGGTGCCGAGGGGCTCCGTGCTGCCCAGTTCCTTGAGCAGGGCCTGGGCCACCCAGACGCCACCGGTACGGATGCCGATGAAACGCGGGTCGCTAATGCCTCGTTTGGCCAGATAAGCGTCAAGTCGGGTCGCCATCTGGCTGATCAGTTCGGCGGGATTGGGCAGGCTCATGGTTGCTCCTTCTTGGGCTCGGGCCGGTTGTGCTGCTGGTGGCCCGGGTTGTAGCTAATAGAGACGCGCAGCGGCTCTTCAGGATTCGAACAGTGCGCCATTCTCGTCGAGCCAGCCTTGCAGCAGCAGGGCGGCAGCGATGGCATCGACCGGGTTATCGCGGTAACTGCCTTTCTGGCCGCCACGGGCCAGGCGTTCGCCCTTGGCCTCGAAGGTGGTCAGGCGCTCATCGTGGGTATAAAAGGGCAGGTTGAAGCGTCCGTTAAGGCGCCGGGCGAACTTTTCCGCGCGGGCGCACATGTCGCTGGGCGTGCCGTCCATGTTCAATGGCAGGCCGACTACCACGGCATCGGGTTTCCACTCTTTGATGAGCGCTTCGAGCTGGTTCCAGTCAGGAATGCCGTTCTGCGCTTTCAGGGTGCACAGCTCACGGGCCTGGCCGGTAACCACCTGGCCGACCGCAACGCCGATCTGTTTGGTGCCGTAGTCGAATCCGAGTATCAGCCGCAGGGCCATCAGGCGTGCCCCGCCTGGCTGGTGAGCAGGCTGAGGTTGATGCCCAGGTGTTTGGCCGCCGCTTCCAGGCGCAGCTCGCTGCTGGTGTTGAACAGGATGTCGGCATCAAACGGGCAGGTCAGCCAGGCGTTCTGCGCCAGTTCAGCCTCCAGTTGCCCGGCTTCCCAACCGGCATAGCCGAGGGCAATCAGGCTTTTTTCCGGGCCAACGCCGTCAGCGATGGCGAACAGAATGTCCTGGGTGGTCGAAAGGGACAAGTCGTCTTCCAGATCAACGGTCGCCTGGAAAGTCTTGCCCGAAGGGTGCAGGACAAAACCGCGATCGGTCTGCACCGGGCCGCCGATAAAGATCGGCACATGCTGGCAGAGCGCTGGCGGTTCGATATCCGGGCGCAATTGCTCGAGGATATCGGCCAGGTTCAGCTCTTGCGGACGGTTGACCACCAGCCCCATGGCACCATTGGCCGTGTGCTCGACGATGTAGGTCAAGGTGTGCGCAAAGTTCGGGTCGGCCATGTGCGGCATGGCGATCAGGAATTGATGCTTGAGGTAGCTGGGGCTGACGTTTTTCATGTGCGCTAGTGTGGCGTTCGGGGGGCGAACTGACAAGCTGGGGATGCATGGGAAATAGCGCAATTCTGTAGGAGCGAGCTTGCTCGCGATGGTCGTCAAGGATAACGCTGCCTGGTTGACACCCCGCGGTGCTCTCAGGTTTATCGCGAGCAAGCTCGCTCCTACAGGTGGGGGTGTGTGGTCAGTTGCTGGAGAGACGATCGCCGCGGGCAAATTTCCAGGTGCGGATGATCTCCAGCCGGTCAACATCCGACAAATCCCCGGTAAACGGTGCGAATGGCGCTGCCAGCCGGACAATCCGCTGCGCGGCCTGGTCCAGCAGCGGCTGGCCTGAAGACTCCAGCACCAGCACTTCATACAGCGAACCGTCGCGATTGATCGAGACCATCAAGCGCAAATTGCCGTAAATCTGTTTGCGCCGCGCTTCGTCGGGGTAGTTGAGGTTGCCGATGCGCTCGACTTTCTTGCGCCATTCGTCCTTGTACCAGGCGCCCTTGTCGCGCATGGTCGAGGCCGCGCTCAGGCGGTGAATGCGCGGGCGCTTGGCGTACAGCTGTTGTTCGGCCGCCAGTTCCGCTTCGAGGCTGGCGATGTCGCTGGACAGCTGCTCGCTGTCGAACGTCGGTGCCTGGACCTGGGGTTTGACCTCGGTCTTGGGCTCCTCGGTCTTGGCGGGGGCTTTTTTCGGCTTCGGCGCCACGGTGGTCACGGCCGCCTTCGGTGGCGCTTCCTGCACGTCAGGCTTGGCGGCCGGCGGTGGCGTGACTTTCTGTACCTTGTTGTCCTGGAAGGGCGCGACCTCGGTGGTCTTGGGAATCGCCTTTTTATCCAGGGTGCCGCTGCCTTGCTGATTCTCCTGGGCCAGGAAATCGGCTTTCTCAGGCTTTTTTTTGCTTTTGAAGGTGGCGAGGGTGATTTCCAGGGTTTTGCTGATCTGCTTGGGCTCGACCACTGCAAACCCGACACCCAACAGCAAGGCCAGGTGGATCAGCGCTGCCAGAAACAGGGTAAAACCGAGGCGATCGGCCGGGCGCACGCCGCGGTGGGCGAGTTCGGCAGGCAGATCGGACGGGAGTGTCATGACAAGGAAACCAACATCGCGTTTTCACAGGCCGCGCATGATAACGCAATGTTGGTTTGGCTAATCAACGTGCCTTGAGCTTCTGATCGATGGCATCCATCAACAGGCCGCCGATGTCGGTGCCAAACGCATTGTCGATCTCGCGAATGCAGGTCGGGCTGGTGACGTTGATCTCGGTCAGGTGCTCGCCGATCACGTCCAGGCCAACGAACAACAGGCCTTTCTCACGCAGGGTCGGGCCGACTTGTGCGGCGATCCAGCGGTCCTTGTCGGTCAGCGGTCGGGCTTCGCCACGGCCACCGGCGGCCAGGTTGCCGCGGGTTTCACCCTGGGCCGGAATCCGTGCCAGGCAATAATCCACTGGCTCGCCGTCGATCATCAGGATGCGCTTGTCGCCGTCCTTGATCGCTGGCAGGTAGGCCTGGCCCATGATCTGCTGGGCGCCGAGGGCGGTGAGGGTTTCGAGGATAACCGACAGGTTCGGATCGCCCGCGCGGTGACGGAAAATCGAAGTGCCGCCCATGCCGTCCAGCGGCTTGAGGATGACATCGCCGTGTTTGGCGGCGAACTCACGCAGTACGTCGGCGCGGCGGCTGACCACGGTCGGCGGCGTGCACTGCGGAAACAGTGTGGCGAACAGCTTTTCGTTGCAGTCGCGCAGGCTTTGCGGCTTGTTGACCACCAGCACGCCGGCGCGCTCGGCCTGTTCCAGCAAATAAGTGGAGTAGACGAACTCCAGGTCGAACGGTGGATCCTTGCGCATCAGGATCACGTCCAGGTCGCTCAGCAACGCATCGCTTTCAGCGCCCAGTTCGAACCATTTTTCCGGGTTGGCGAACACCTGCAGCGGACGCATCCGCGCCCGCGCCTGGCCTTCGCCCTGATACAGGTCGCGCTGTTCCATGTAGAACAGCTCCCAGCCACGCTTCTGCGCGGCCAGCAGCATGGCCAGCGAGCTATCCTTTTTATAGGAAATGCTGGCGATAGGGTCCATGACAATCCCGACGCGAACGCTCATGGGTGTTTCCTCGAAATTTGGGGGCTATGGCGACCTTTGCAGGAGCGAGCTCGCTCGCGATGGACTTCAGAGCACCGCGCTCATCCAGCGAATGCGCGTCATCGTTGACGACCATCGCGAGCTAGCTCGCTCCTACAAAAGATCAGCGTATAAAAGTGGCGTCAGAGTGGCGCCGAGTGTGTTCCCGGTCAAGGAAAAACCACCTTGCAAGCCGGCCGATAGATTGGTTTTGGAGACTGTGCTAAAAAGGCTGCCATGTCGTGCTAGCCCTTGAACATCAAGGGTTTCGAGCCGGGTTAACCGGCAAACGGACAATTTGTTTCGCAAAGGCGACGGTAGAGCATTTTATGGAACAGCATCCCAGCGCCTTGAAGGTCATGGTGATCGACGATTCGAAGACGATCCGTCGCACCGCCGAAACGCTGCTCAGGAACGTGGGTTGTGAGGTCATCACGGCCATCGACGGTTTTGATGCCCTGGCCAAGATTGCCGACAACCACCCCGGCATCATCTTTGTCGACATCATGATGCCGCGCCTGGATGGCTACCAGACCTGCGCCCTGATCAAGAACAACAGCGCGTTCAAGTCCACTCCGGTGATCATGCTGTCGTCCAAGGACGGGCTGTTCGACAAGGCCAAGGGTCGCATCGTCGGCTCCGACCAGTTTTTGACCAAGCCATTCAGCAAGGAAGAATTGCTTGATGCGATCCAGGCCCATGTTCCTGGTTTCGCCGCCGTTTTGCCGCAGTAGGACACGCACAGTGACGCTCGGCCATCGGGCCCGGCGTCGACAAGAATGGGGAAGACCATGGCACGTATTCTGATCGTCGATGACTCGCCGACCGAAATGTACAAACTGACCGGCATGCTGGAAAAGCACGGTCATGAAGTGTTGAAAGCCGAAAACGGCGCCGACGGTGTCGCCCTGGCCCGCCAGGAAAAGCCCGATGCGGTCCTGATGGACATTGTCATGCCCGGCCTCAACGGCTTCCAGGCGACCCGCCAGCTGACCAAGGACCCGGAAACCGGGCACATCCCGGTGATCATCATCACCACCAAGGATCAGGAAACCGACAAGGTCTGGGGCACGCGCCAGGGCGCCAAGGACTACCTGACCAAACCGGTCGATGAAGACACCCTGATCAAGACCCTGAACAACGTGCTGGCCGGTTGATCGACAGGCCATGAACGAGTCGCTGACGGCTTTCGAACTGCTGCTGCAAATCGACCAGCGCTGTCGGTTGCTGGCGGCGGACTTGCCGTCCCAGCCAGCCCGGCGGGACAGCTGGAGCGGCATCGGTTTTCGCCTGGGCGAGCACTGGTATGTCGCCCCTATGAGCGAAGTCAGCGAAGTCTTGCACGAGCCGCGCCTCACTCAGCTACCGGGGGTCAAACCCTGGATCAAGGGTGTCGCCAACCTGCGCGGGCGTTTGCTGCCGGTCATGGACTTGTGCGGCTTCTTCGGGCACGAGCTTTCGGCTGTGCGCCGACAGCGGCGGGTGTTGGTGGTGGAACATGAAGAGGTGTTCGCCGGGTTGCTGGTCGATGAAGTCTTCGGCCTCCAGCACTTTGCCCAGGACAGCCTGGAGCCGGTGCCGACAGATGAGTTGAAGGGGACGATGGCGGCGTTTGTCAAAGGCCGGTTTCAGCGTGAGCAGTGCTGGCAGGTGTTCAGCCCGTTTGCATTGACGCAGTCTCAGGGGTTCATGAACGTCGCGGTGTGACAGGAACAACACAGATCCAATGTGGGAGCGGGCTTGCTCGCGAAGGCGGCAGTCCATTCAGCATTGATATTGGCTGATCTACCGCTTTCGCGAGCAAGCCCGCTCCCACAGGGTCCCGGGCAGGCTCGGAAATGGGTTAACAGGCGAGGACCGATGATAAAAGCAAAAGCAGGCAAGCCAATGGAAGGGTCGCGCAGCCGGTCGCAGATTATCGTGCTGTTCATCGCGCTGATCGTCTTCATCATGCTGCTGTTCGCCAACTTCGCGTACCTCAACACCCAGGCTACCTACGACAAACAGTACATCGGCCACGCCGGCGAACTGCGCGTGCTGTCCCAGCGTATCGCCAAGAACGCCACCGAAGCCGCCGCCGGCAAGGCTGCCGCGTTCAAGTTGCTCAGTGATGCGCGCAACGATTTTGCCCAGCGCTGGGGTTATCTGAAGAAGGGCGACCCGGCCACCGGCCTGCCGCCTGCCCCCGCCACCGTGCGTCCAGAGATGCGCGCGGTGCAACAGGACTGGGAACGCCTGCTGAAAAACACCGACGCGATCCTCTCCAGCGAGCAAACCGTACTGTCGCTGCATCAGGTTGCCGCGACTCTGGCCGAAACCGTGCCGCAGTTGCAGGTCGAGTACGAAAAGGTCGTCGAGATTCTCCTGCAGCGGGGCGCCCCGGCGGCCCAGGTGGCGATGGCCCAGCGCCAATCGCTGCTGGCCGAGCGGATCCTCGGCGCAGTCAACACGGTGTTGGCCGGCGACGAAAATTCACAGCAGGCCGCCGATGCGTTCGGACGTGACGCGACGCAGTTCGGCAAGGTGCTCAACGGCATGCTTCAGGGCGACCCGGCGCTCAAGGTCAGCCAGGTCGAAGACCGCGATGCCCGTGCGCGACTCGCGGAAATCTCCGAGCTGTTCGAGTTCGTATCGGGCTCGGTGGACGAGATCCTCGAAACCTCGCCGGAATTGTTGAAGGTCCGTGAATCGGCCTCGAACATTTTCAGCCTGTCGCAAACCCTGCTCGACGAAGCCTCGCACCTGGCCAGCGGTTTTGAAAACATGGTCGGCGGGCGCACCACCGACACCATAGGCGGTTACGTGCTGGGCCTGTTGGCGCTGGCTTCGATCATCCTGATTGGCATGGTGATGGTGCGCGAAACCAATCGTCAGTTGCGCGAAACCGCTGAGAAGAACGAGCGCAACCAGAACGCGATCATGCGCTTGCTCGACGAGATCGAAGACCTGGCCGACGGCGACCTCACAGTGACGGCCTCGGTGACCGAAGACTTTACCGGCACCATCGCCGACTCGATCAATTACTCCGTCGACCAGCTGCGCGATCTGGTCGCGACCATCAACCTCACCGCCGGCCAGGTTGCCGCCGCCGTGCAGGAAACCCAGGCCACCGCCATGCACCTGGCCCAGGCTTCGGAACATCAGGCCCAGCAGATTTCCGAGGCCTCCATGGCGATCAACGACATGGCCGAATCCATCGACCAGGTGTCGGCCAACGCGGCTGAATCTTCGGCGGTTGCCGAACGCTCGGTGGAAATCGCCAACAAGGGCAACGAGGTGGTGCACAACACCATCCACGGCATGGACAACATTCGCGAGCAGATCCAGGACACGGCCAAGCGCATCAAGCGCCTGGGCGAGTCATCCCAGGAAATCGGCGACATTGTCAGCCTGATCGATGACATTGCCGACCAGACCAACATCCTTGCCCTCAACGCGGCTATCCAGGCGTCCATGGCCGGTGACGCCGGTCGTGGTTTCGCCGTGGTCGCCGATGAAGTGCAGCGCCTGGCCGAGCGCTCATCCGCCGCCACCCGGCAGATCGAAACCCTGGTGCGGGCGATCCAGACCGACACCAACGAAGCGGTCATCTCCATGGAACAGACCACGACCGAGGTGGTACGCGGCGCCCGGCTGGCGCAGGATGCCGGTGTGGCCCTGGAAGAAATCGAAGGCGTCTCCAAGACACTTGCGGCGTTGATCCAGAGTATTTCCAATGCGGCGCAACAACAGACGTCGTCAGCCGGTCAAATCTCCCTGACGATGAACGTGATCCAGCAGATCACCTCGCAGACATCGTCGGGCTCCACTGCCACTGCCGAAAGCATCGGCAACCTGGCGAAAATGGCCAGTCAGTTGCGTCGTTCGGTGTCCGGTTTCACCTTGCCGGATGCCAAGGCGCAGGTTGTGGACAAAGCTTGAACCGCCCATGGGTATCTGAATTGTGATTGGAGTGGTTATGGGTGATCGGCACGACTATGTGGCCCTCGAGTGGGTCAAGGGCGAGATTGCCGAAACGCTGAAACAGGCTCATCACGCGATCGAAAACCTGCTCGATGACCCGCAGGCGACGCAGGCGCTGGATGATTGCCTGGCGTGCATCCATCAGGTCCACGGCAGTCTGCAGATGGTCGAGTTCTACGGCGCGGCGCTGCTCGCCGAAGAGATGGAACAATTGGCCATGGCCTTGCAGGGTAACCGTGTCAGCCATCGCGACGAGGCGCTGCACCTGCTGATGCAGGCCCTTGGGCAACTGCCGATTTATCTGGACCGGGTGCAAGGCGCGCGCCGCGACTTGCCACTGGTGGTGTTGCCACTGATCAACGACCTGCGCAGCGCCCGGGGCGAAAGCCTGCTGTCGGAAACCAGCCTGTTCAGCCCGCAATTGCCCGAGTTGCCGGCGCTGGACGCAGAAACGCTGGCGCAGCTGGAACCGGACGAATTGCCCAATGTGTTGCGCAAGTTGCGGCAAATGCTGCAGCTGGCGCTGGTCGGGTTCCTGCGCGAACAGGACAACGACACCAACCTCGACTACCTGGCCAAGGTCTTCACCCGCCTCGAAGCGCTGTGCGGCAACGCGCCCCTGAGCCCGTTGTGGCAGGTGGCATCGGCGCTGGTCGAAGGCATGCAGGGCGGTGTGATTGCCAACAGCCCGGCCTTGCGCAGCCTGTTCAAGGATGCCGACAAGGAACTCAAGCGCCTGCTCGAGCAAGGCATGCCCGGCATCAACCAGCCGGCCCCGCCGGAGCTGCTCAAGAGTTTGCTGTTCTACATTGCCAAGGCCGAACATCCCACCGGGCAGATGCTGACCATGAAAGAACGCTACTCACTGGACGACGCGCTGCCCGACAGCGCGATGGTCGATGAAGAACGCGCGCGGCTGGCCGGTCCCGACCGCGACGCCATGCGCTCGGTGCTGGCAGCGCTGTGCGAAGAGCTGGTGCGGGTCAAGGAGCGTCTGGATCTGTTCGTGCGCAGTGACCGCCAGCACACCTCCGACCTCGACAGCCTGCTGGCGCCGCTGCGGCAGATTGCCGACACCCTGGCGGTCCTGGGCTTCGGCCAGCCGCGCAAGGTGATCATCGATCAATTGGCGGTGGTGCTAAGCCTCGCTCAGGGCCAGCGCGAACCCAACGATGCCATCCTCATGGACGTTGCCGGGGCCTTGTTGTACGTCGAAGCGACGCTGGCCGGCATGGTCGGTACCGTGGAACCGGAGAGCCAGGACGACAACCGCCTGCCGACCACCGACCTGACGCAGATCCACCAGATCGTGATCAAGGAGGCGCGCATCTGTTTGCAGCAGGCCAAGGACATGATCGTCGACTACATCGACGCCGATTGGGACCGCCAGCATTTGCAGGCGCTGCCGGCCTTGCTGACCCAGGTGCGCGGCGCGCTGGCGATGATTCCGCTGAGCCGCGCGGCGAGCCTGGTCGAAACCTGCAATCACTTCATTCGCGAGCACCTGTTGCTCGAACCGGGTCAACCGGGCTGGCAGGAACTGGACAGCCTGGCCGACGTGATCACCAGCATCGAGTACTACCTCGAGCGCCTCAGCGACGACCCGCAAGCGCAGGGCGAAAACCTGCTCGATGTTGCGGAAAAGAGCCTGGCGAGCCTCGGGTTCTTCCCCAGTGAGCAGCATGTGCCAGTGCTTGATGATGTGCTCAACCCGAGCGAAGCGCAGGTGATGCAGATGATGCAGGAGCTGGATGATCCACAGATCGTCCAGACTCTGGCCGATGTGCTCGCCAGCCCGGTTTCGAGCCTCAACCCGCCCGCGCTGAACACCCCGGGCAGCCTGCTGCCGCCGCCTTCAGGCGAAGAGCCGGTGGACGAGGAACTGCGCGAGGTGTTCCTCGAAGAAACCGACGAAGTCCTGGAAATCCTGCGCGAGTACTTGCCACGCTGGTCGGTCAACCCTGACAACCGCTCGGCCTTGAGTGAGCTGCGCCGCGCCTTCCATACCCTCAAGGGCAGTGGTCGCATGGTGCGCGCCCTGGTGCTGGGCGAGCTGGCCTGGGCCGTGGAAAACCTGCTCAACCGCGTACTGGAAAACAGCGTGGAGCCGGGCGCTACGGTGCAGCAACTGATCGGTGATGTGCTGCATCTGCTGCCAGAGCTGGTGGCAGAATACGCCGCCAATGCCCAGCGCCAGCGCAACGATGTCGACCAGTTGGCCGCCCGCGCCCATGCCCTGGCCAAGGGCGAGGAACCGGTGTCCGATGAGGATACGCAAGATGTCGCGGCCCTCGACCCGCTGTTGCTGGAGATCTTCCGCAAAGAGGCCGAAACCCACTTGGGCAGCCTCAATCGGTTCCTCGATCAGGCTGCCGAACATATGCCGGTGCAGGCCAGCGACGAATTGCAGCGCGCCTTGCACACCCTCAAGGGCAGTGCCTACATGGCCGGTGTCCTGCCGATTGCCGAACTGGCCGCCCCGTTGGATCAGCTGGCCCGGGAATACAAGGCGCACCTGATCACGCTGGATCTGGATGAAGTCGAGTTGCTGCTGGAAGCAGAGGGACTGTTCCGCCTCGGTTTGCGTCAGCTCAAGAAAGATCCGCTGGCGGAAATTCCCGGTGCCCGGGGTTTGACCGAGCGAGCCAGGGCGCTGCTGACCGAGCGCCTGGAAAACCTCCTGAGCACACCGAACACGGGGCTGCGGATCAAGCGCGACCCACAGTTGATCAACAATTTCCTCGCCCAGGGTATGGACATCCTGCTGGACGCCGAAAGCCTGTTGCAGCGTTGGCAGCAGCACCCCGGCGAACGTCAGGAGCTCAGCGCGCTGCTGGACGAATTGACCACCCTCGGCGAAGGTGCCCATCTGGCCGATCTGCACCCGGTGGACGAGTTGTGCGAAGCGTTGCTCGACTTGTACGGTGCCGTGGAAGAAAGCAGCCTTGCGGTCAGCGAGCGGTTTTTCCATGAAGCCCAGCATGCCCACGAAGCGCTGATCAACATGCTCGATGAATTGGCCGCCGGCCAGGAAGTCAGCCCGCAGCCGCAACGGATCAGGGCCTTGCGCGAGCTGCTCGACGAGAGCCTTGACCCGTCGGCCATGGGCCTGATCCGCAGCGATGGCAGCCGGAGCCTGAGCATCCGCGAACTGGGTTCTGCCACCGAGGAACTTGAGCGCACGCAACCCCCTGTAGGAGCGAGCTCGCTCGCGATGGACTCAAATGCGCCGCGCTTATCCAATGACAACGCGTCATCGTTAACGCCCATCGCGAGCGAGCTCGCTCCTACAGGAGAGGGGCGCGAGCTGGACGATGAAATTGTTGCGATCTTCCTGGAAGAAGCGGTGGATATCCTCGAAAGCGCCGGTCAGGCCTCGCAGCGCTGGTTGCGCGACTCGGACAACGCCGCGCCGCTGTCATCGCTGCAACGGGATTTGCACACCCTCAAAGGCGGCGCGCGCATGGCCGGGGTCGGACCGGTCGGCGATCTGGCCCATGAACTGGAAAGCCTTTACCAAGGCCTGCTGGACCGTCGTTACGCCTTCAGCGATTCACTGGCAGTGCTGCTGCAACAGAGCCATGACCGACTGGCGTTGTACCTTGAACAGTTGCACCTCAACCAGCCGCTGGACGATTCCCGTGAGCTGATCGAAGCCATTCGTGCCTACCGCCAAGGTCATGCGGGAGTCGCCGAGGCGGCCCGGCAAGCGATCGACAGCGACTCGGCTGCGCACGATCCGGAATTGCTGGAGATCTTCCTCGAGGAAGGTTTCGACATCATCGAAAGCTCCGGGGCGGCGCTGGAGCGCTGGCAGGCCCAGCCTTCGAATCGCCAGGAAGTGGAAACCCTGCTGCGCGACCTGCACACCCTCAAGGGCGGTGCGCGCATGGTGGAAATCGCCGCGATCGGTGATCTGGCCCATGAATTGGAGTTCCTCTACGAAGGCCTGTCCACCGGTGTGCTGCAACCGACGGAGCCGTTGTTCACGCTGTTGCAGCGCAGCCATGACCGCCTGGCGCAGATGCTCGACGCAGCCCGCGCCGGTGAGCCCATGCCGCCCGCCGATCGCTTGATCGATGCGATCAAGAACTTCAGCCACCCGGTTGTGCCCGAAACCCCCGCGCCGGTGGCGCCGTCGACCACGCCCAAGGCCGAGCCGCTGGCGCCGCCGTCCGATACCGGGGCGGACATGGTCAAGGTCTCGGCGGAGCTGCTCGACGATCTGGTCAACCTGGCCGGTGAGACGTCGATCTTCCGGGGGCGGATCGAACAACAGGTCAACGATGCACACATCGCCCTGAGCGAGATGGAAACCACCATCGAGCGCATGCGCGACCAGTTGCGCCGTCTCGATACCGAAACCCAGGGGCGGATCCTCAGCCGCCAGCAAGTCGACGCCGAACGTCTGGGCTACGAAGAGTTCGACCCGTTGGAAATGGACCGCCACTCGCAGTTGCAGCAACTGTCCCGGGCGTTGTTCGAATCGGCCTCTGACTTGCTTGACCTCAAGGAAACCCTCGAACGCCGCAATCAGGATGCGGAAAACCTGTTGCAACAGCAGGGCCGCATCAACACCGAATTGCAGGAAGGCCTGATGCGTACGCGCATGGTGCCGTTCGAACGCATGCTCCCGCGTTTGCAACGCATCGTTCGGCAGGTGTCCAGCGAACTGGGCAAAGACGTGGATTTCATCGTCGATAACGCCGAAGGCGAAATGGATCGCAACGTCCTCGAACGCATGGCCGCGCCGCTGGAACACATGCTGCGCAACGCCGTCGACCATGGCCTGGAGTCCGTTGACGTGCGGCTGGCGGCGGGGAAACCGGCCAAGGGCAAGATCACCCTCGATCTGCTGCGCGAAGGCGGCGACATCATTTTCGACATCCGCGACGACGGGGCCGGTGTGCCGCTGGACGCGGTACGGCGCAAGGCGATCAAGCGCGGCTTGCTGGCCCCGGACACTGTCATCAGTGATCACGACGTGTTGCAGTTCATCCTGCAACCGGGGTTTTCCACCGCCGAGAAAATCACCCAGATTTCCGGTCGCGGTGTCGGCATGGACGTGGTGCACGAAGAGGTGCGCCAACTGGGCGGCACCATGAGCATCGACTCGGTGCCTGGGCAGGGCGTGCATTTCCGCATTCGCCTGCCGTTTACGGTATCGGTCAACCGGGCGCTGATGGTGCAGTGCGGTGAGGACCAGTACGCCATCCCGCTCAATACTATCGACGGCATCGTTCGCGTCCTGCCCAACGAGCTCGAAGGCTATTTCCGTTTCGATTCGCCAACCTACGAATACGCCGGGCAACGTTATGAGCTGTGCTATCTGGGCGAGCTGCTGAAAACCAGCCCGCGCCCGAAACTGTTGGGCCAGAGCCTGCCATTGCCGGTGTTGCTGGTGCAGTGCAACGAGCGGCATATCGCCGTTCAAGTGGATGCCATGGCCGGCACTCGCGAGATCGTGGTCAAGAGCCTGGGGCCGCAGTTTGCGGCGGTGCAAGGGGTGACCGGGGCGACGATTCTCGGGGACGGCCGGGTGGTGTTGATCCTGGATTTGCTGGCGCCGATCCGCGCCATGCAGGCCCGTATCCCCCAGCGTCCGGCGGGCCAGGAAGTCGAAGCCGAACCGCATCGTCCGCTGCTGGTGATGGTGGTCGACGACTCGGTCACCGTGCGCAAGGTCACCAGCCGCTTGCTCGAACGCCACGGCATGAACGTGCTGACCGCCAAGGACGGGGTAGATGCCATGTTGCTGCTGGAAGAACACATGCCCGACCTGATGCTGCTGGACATCGAGATGCCACGCATGGATGGCTTCGAAGTCGCGACCCAGGTGCGCAACGACGAACGCCTGCAACACCTGCCGATCATCATGATCACCTCGCGCACCGGACAGAAACACCGCGATCGCGCCATGGCCATCGGCGTCAACGACTACCTTGGCAAGCCGTACCAGGAATCGGTGCTGCTCGAAAGCATCGCCTTGTGGAGCAAGACCCATGCTTGAGCACCGCACCAGCAACCTCACCGGCCTGCTGTTGCCATTGGCCGACCGCAATCTGATCCTGCCCAACGTCGCCGTGGCCGAGCTGATCGATTACCAGCAGCCGGGGACTTTCGACCTCGACACACCGCCGTGGTACCTGGGGCTGGTGACATGGCGCGACCGGCAGATTCCGCTGCTGAGTTTCGAGTCGGCATGCGCACAGAAAGTCGTCATCGGCGAACGCGCGCGGATCGTCATCCTCAACACACTCGGCGGGCGACCCGAGCTGAAATTCATCGCGCTGCTGGTGCAGGGGATTCCGCGCTCCTGCAAGCTCGATAGCCAGTTGAGCTACGTGGATGTGCCGTTGTGTCCGCTGGAGCAGGCGGCGGTGCAGGTGGGCGAGCAAGTGGCCAAGGTACCGGATTTGTTGGCTCTGGAGAACTTGTTGGTGGATGCCGGGTTGATCGACTGATCCCGATTCAGCGGTGATCTGACTGACGCCTTCGCGAGCAAGCCCGCTCCCACAGGGTTTTGTGTTCACCACAGATCAACTGTGGGAGCGGGCTTGCTCGCGAAGAGGCCAGCATGAACGACGCCAATCTTGATCATTAACCTGAGCGTAACGATCCACCGCTCTGCTTGATTGATGCCCCCACTCAACACTCCTAAGGTGACTCCCACGACAGCGAACCCGTGGAGTGGTCATGACAACAACAATATCCCCCGACTCGCGATGGACGCGGCGGCGCAGCGAAAAGCAGCGGCGCCTCGAGCTGGTGCGAGGTCTTGCCGACGGTGTGGTGTTGCCCACCGACAACATCGTCGCGGCGCTGGAGGCGTTGATCCTGCCCGGCGACCGTGTGGTGCTCGAAGGCAACAACCAGAAGCAGGCGGATTTCCTTTCCCGCTCCCTGGCCAAGGCCGACCCCGCGAAGCTGCATGACCTGCACATGATCATGCCCAGCGTCGGCCGCGCCGAGCACCTGGACCTGTTCGAACGCGGCATCGCCCGCAAGCTCGACTTCTCTTTTGCCGGCACCCAAAGCCTGCGCATCAGCCAGTTGCTCGAAGACGGCCTGCTGGAAATCGGCGCGATCCACACCTACATCGAACTCTACGCACGGCTGGTGGTGGACCTGATTCCCAACGTCGTGTTGTCGGCCGGGTTCATGGCCGACCGCGCCGGCAACATCTACACCGGGCCGAGCACCGAGGACACTCCGGCACTGATCGAACCGGCAGCCTTCAGCGACGGCATCGTCATCGTCCAGGTCAACCAGTTGGTGGACGACGTCAGCGACCTGCCGCGCGTAGACATTCCCGCCTCCTGGGTCGACTTCGTGGTAGTGGCCGACAAGCCGTTCTACATCGAACCGTTGTTCACCCGCGATCCACGGCACATCAAGCCCGTGCACGTGCTGATGGCGATGATGGCGATCCGTGGCATCTACGAAAAACACAACGTGCAGTCGCTGAATCACGGCATCGGTTTCAACACCGCCGCCATTGAATTGATCCTGCCGACCTACGGCGAATCCCTAGGCCTCAAGGGCAAGATCTGCCGCAACTGGACGCTCAACCCGCACCCGACCCTGATTCCGGCGATTGAAAGCGGCTGGGTCGAAAGCGTGCATTGCTTCGGCACCGAGCTGGGGATGGAGAACTACATTGCGGCGCGGCCGGATGTGTTCTTTACCGGGCGCGACGGTTCCCTGCGTTCCAATCGGATGTTCAGCCAACTGGCCGGGCAATACGCCGTGGACCTGTTCATTGGCGCAACTTTGCAGGTCGATGGCGATGGTCATTCCTCCACCGTGACCCGTGGGCGCCTGGCCGGTTTCGGCGGCGCGCCGAACATGGGCCACGACCCGCGCGGTCGTCGTCACGGCACGCCAGCCTGGCTCGACATGCGCAACACCGACGTGGCCGAGCCGATGCTCGAGCGCGGTAAAAAACTCGTGGTGCAGATGGTCGAGACCTTTCAGGAGGGCGGTAAGCCGACCTTCGTTGAAACCCTCGATGCGGTTGATGTGGCGAAGAAAAGCGGCATGCCCCTGGCACCGATCATGGTCTACGGCGACGACGTCACCCACCTGCTGACCGAAGAAGGCATCGCCTATCTGTACAAGGCGCGCTCGCTGGAAGAACGCCAGGCGATGATCGCCGCCGTCGCCGGGGTGACCGCCATCGGCCTGCGTCACAACCCCAAGGATACTGCACGCATGCGCCGTGAAGGCCGGATCGCCTTGCCCGAAGACCTCGGCATCCGCCGCACCGACGCCACTCGCGAACTGCTCGCGGCGAAAAGCGTGGCCGATCTGGTGGAATGGTCCGGTGGCCTCTACAACCCGCCTGCCAAGTTCAGGAGCTGGTAATGCACGCACTTAACCTGCAAACCAAAGCCCTGAGCCTGGCCGAACGGCTGGCGGACCTCGCGGTTGACGCGCTGATCGACGAGGCAGATCTGTCGCCGAAACCGGCACTGGTCGACCGTCGCGGTAATGGCGCCCACACCGATTTGCACCTGGGGCTGATGCACGCTTCGGCGCTGTCCTTGTGGCCGGCCTTCAAGGAAATGGCTGAAGCAGCCATCGAGTTCGGCGAAGTCGGGTTGCCGCTGCGCGAAGCCGTTGGCCGCATCGGTCGAGAGGGCGAGCAAGCGATGCTCGACACCACCGGCGGCGTGAACACCCACCGAGGGGCGATCTGGGCCTTGGGCTTGTTGGTCACGGCCGTTGCGCTGGACCCCAAGTCCTCGGCTGCAAGCAGCGTATCGATTCGTGCCGCGCGCCTGGCGCTGCTCGACGACCGTCACGCGCCGCGCCCGCTGAGCCACGGCGCTCAAGTCGCCCAGCGTTTCGGTGCACGGGGTGCCCGTGAAGAAGCGCAACTGGGCTTCCCGGCGGTGATCCAACGTGCGCTGCCGCAACTGCGCCGCAGCCGTGACGAAGGGCATGGCGAGCAAAATGCCCGGCTCGATGCGCTGTTGGCGATCATGACCAATCTGGCCGACACCTGCGTGCTTTACCGCGCCGGCGAAGAAGGGCTGCACACCATGCAGCGGGGCGCCCGGGCGGTGCTCGATGCGGGTGGCAGTGCCAGCCTCGGCGGACGTCGCCGCCTGTATGAACTGGACCAACAACTGATCGCGTTGAATGCCTCGCCCGGTGGTGCTGCGGACCTGCTCGCCGCCTGCCTGTTCATCGACCGTATCGAGTCGGACGACGGCCTCATCCTCTGCCATTCAAGAAGGGAAGTGTTTTGATGGAAACTTTATCCTTTGAATTCCCCGCCGGGCAGCCACCACGCGGCCGTACGCTGGTGGGTTGTGTCGGCTCGGGCGATCTGGAAGTGCTGATCGAACCGGGTCAGGCCGGCAAGCTGACGATCAACGTGCAGACCTCGGTCAATGGCAGCGAACAACGCTGGCAGCATCTGTTCGCACGGATGTTCGACGGCCAGACGCCGCCGGCGATGGCCATCGACATCCATGATTTCGGTGCGACACCGGGCGTGGTGCGCCTGCGTCTGGAACAGGGCTTCGAGGAGATCGGCCATGACTGACAGCGCATCCCTGCTGAACAAGCACAGCTTCGTCGAACTCGGTGCCCGGCAACGGGCCAAGGCCCTGCTCGACGCCGGGACCTTCCGCGAATTGCTCGACCCGTTCCAGCGCATCATGTCGCCATGGCTGTCGCGCCAGGGCGTGGTGCCGCAGGCCGACGACGGCGTGGTGATCGCCAAGGGCAGTCTCGCTGGCCTGCCCGTGGTGGTCGCGGCCATCGAAGGTGCGTTCCAGGGCGGCAGCCTCGGTGAGGTCGGCGGAGCAAAAATTGCTGGCGCACTGGAACTGGCCGCCGAAGACAACCGCAACGGCATCCCGACCCGCGCCGTACTGCTGCTGGAAACCGGCGGCGTGCGGTTGCAGGAAGCCAACCTCGGCCTGGCGGCGATTGCCGACATCCACGCCGCGATTGTCGATTTGCAGCAGTACCAACCCGTGGTCGGTGTCGTGGCGGGCAGCGTCGGGTGCTTTGGCGGCATGTCGATTGCCGCCGGGTTATGCAGCTACCTGTTGGTGACCCAGGAAGCGCGGCTCGGCCTGAACGGCCCGCAGGTAATCGAGCAGGAAGCCGGACTCGAGGAATACGACTCCCGCGACCGGCCTTTCATCTGGAGCCTGACCGGTGGCGAGCAGCGCTTTGCCAGCGGTCTGGCGGACGGCTATGTCGCTGACGACGTGGTGCAGATTCGCCAGCAGGTCGGTGAATGGCTCAAGCAAGGTTTGCCGGCGCAACCCCGCAGCCGTCAGGCCGGGTTGTTCCTGCAGCGCCTGGCGCGTCTGGACGCCGAACCGCAAATCGAGCCGTCGGTGGTTCGCGATCTGTACCAAGGAGAACGCCCATGAGTTCGTATTCCCTGCGTGGTTTGAACTGGTTCAACGCCTTGAGTGACGGGGCGAAACCGGTCGAGGGCTTGCCTGTTTCGCTGAAGGTCGCGGACGGTGTACTGGGCGATCAGCCTGTGCGTTTCATCGCCGTGGTGGCTGACCCCGAAAACCGCTTCGTCCGCGCACGCAACGGCGAAGTGGGTTTGCTCGAAGGCTGGGGCCTGGCCAAGGCCGTGGATGAAGTCATTGCTGCCGATCAGAACAAGGCACAGAAACGCGCCCTGATCGCCATCGTCGATGTGCCGAGCCAGGCTTACGGTCGACGCGAGGAAGCCCTTGGCATTCATCAGGCGCTGGCCGGTGCGGCGGACAGTTATGCCCGTGCCCGTCTGGCCGGTCATGCGGTTATCGGTTTGCTGGTGGGCAAGGCAATGTCGGGGGCGTTTCTGGCCCACGGCTATCAGGCCAATCGCTTGATCGCCCTGCGCGATCCGGGCGTGATGGTACATGCGATGGGCAAGGCATCGGCAGCGCGGGTGACCTTGCGCAGCGTTGAAGAACTCGAAGCCTTCGCCGCCAGCGTGCCGCCGATGGCCTATGACATCGACAGCTATGCCAGCCTCGGGCTGCTGTGGGAAACCTTGTCGGTGGAACAGATCGAGCAGCCGACTTCGGCGGATCTGGCGCGGGTGGCCGAGTGCCTGGGTCAGGCGATGGGTGATATCGCCGAGAAGGGCGCTGATCTCAGCGGTCGTCTTGGTGCGGCCAACCGTGCGGCGTCGAGCAAGGTTCGCCAATTGCTGAGAGCGCAGTGGTGAAAGGGCTTCTGGCTCACGACCTGCTGTGGGGCATGACCCCGCAGCAGTTGCCTGCGGATGTGCCTGTGTGGGTGATCGAGTCGATCAGTGCCGGCCAGCCGGTGGTGGTCCGTCGCGCCTTGAGCGCGGCGGGGCAGGTGGCGGTGGGCGTGCGTGGACCGTTGCGCGAACAGCGATTTGCCGCGCAGATGGAAGTTGCCGCCATCACGCGACGGGTACGACCGGAAGAACTGTGCGATGTGCAAGGCCAGCGTGATTTCCCGGCGTTGCGAGCCTTGGCGCAGCTGCGCCCGCACCTCGATGACAGTGGTTGGACCTGGGGTGTCAGTGGCAGTGCCGGGTTCGAGTTGGCCAGCGGGTTTGCCGCATTGCACGAGGGCAGCGATCTCGATCTGATCCTGCGTACACCACGTCCGTTGAGTCGTGTCGACGCGCAGGCGTTGGTGGTCATTCTGGACACGGCCGTGTGCCGCGTTGACCTGCAATTGCAGACACCGTCGGGCGCCATCGCCCTGCGCGAGTGGGCCGGTGCTTCGTCGCGGGTCTTGTTGAAAAGTGCCACTCAGGCCCGCCTGGTCAGCGATCCGTGGAATCCACAGGAGCAAGCGGCGTGAGCAGCTTGCTGGTGTTCCCTGGCCAGGGCGCGCAACAACCCGGCATGCTGGCGCGTTTGCCTCGGGAAACGTTGAACGAGGCGAGCGACCTGCTCGGTGAAGAAGTGACGCAGCTGGATTCTGCCGAGGCGTTGCAGTCGACGAGGGCGGTTCAGCTTTGCCTGCTGATCGCCGGCGTCGCCGCTTCACGCCAGTTGGGCATGACTCCGGATTACGTCGCTGGCTTGTCGATCGGTGCCTACCCGGCTGCAGTGGTGGCCGGTGCCCTGAGTTTCAGTGATGCGCTGCATCTGGTCAGCCTGCGCGGTGAGCTGATGCAACAGGCTTATCCACAGGGCTACGGCATGACCGCCATCATCGGCCTGGACCTGGCCACGGTGGAAGGATTACTGGCCCGGGTGCACAGCGCAGAAATGCCGGTTTATCTGGCCAACATCAACGCCGATAACCAGGTGGTGATTGCCGGTAGCGACGCGGCGATGAAGGCGGTGGCCGAGTTGGCGAAAGGTTGTGGAGCCGGCTTGGCCAAGCGTCTGGCAGTGAGCGTGCCGTCACATTGCCCATTGCTTGAGGCCCCCGCGCAACGACTGGCCGACGCCTTCGCCAACGTGTCACTGAATACACCGAAAATCGGTTATCTGAGCGGCAGCCGTGCGCGTCCGCTGATCAAGCCCGAAGCCTTGCGTGACGACCTGGCCTTCAACATGTGTCGCATCGTTGATTGGCGGGGCACGGTACAAAGCGCTTACGAGCGCGGCGTACGCCTACAGATCGAACTGCCGCCTGGTGCGGTGTTGACCGGGCTGGCGCGCCGGGTGTTCGAGCAGGGCACCGTGATTGCCTTCGACGGTGCGCGGCTCGATACGCTTCAGGCGCTGATGCGTGAGGAGGGAAGCCGTCACTCTTAAATCGCCGACTCAGGCTTCGAACAACAAAAACAACATTCGAAATGCACTTTGAGGACTACAACAATGATTATTTACGGTGTGGCGCTGTTGGCGATCTGTACGCTGGCAGGGGTGATCATGGGGGACATGCTCGGTGTGCTGCTGGGCGTGAAGTCAAACGTCGGCGGTGTCGGGATCGCGATGATCCTGCTGATTTGCGCACGGTTGTGGATGCAAAAGCGTGGCGGCATGACCAGGGATTGCGAGCTGGGCGTCGGTTTCTGGGGTGCCATGTACATCCCGGTGGTGGTGGCGATGGCGGCGCAACAAAACGTGGTCACGGCGCTGCACGGTGGTCCGGTGGCGGTGCTGGCGGCGATCGGTTCGGTGGTGGTCTGCGGTTGCACCATTGCCCTGATCAGCCGGACCCACAAAGGCGAACCCTTGCCCGATGAACCGGCGGATGTAACGGCTGTTGGCGCACCGGCAGGAGGTCGCTGATATGTGGGATCTCATCAAGAACGGCCTTGAACACAACGGCCTGGTCACTGCTTTCGCTTTCGTTGGCGTGATCATGTGGGTGTCAGTGGTGATCTCCAAGCGCCTGACCTTCGGGCGTATCCACGGCTCGGCGATTGCCATCGTCATCGGCCTGGTGCTCGCCTGGGTCGGGGGCACAATGACCGGTGGGCAAAAAGGCCTGGCGGACTTGACGCTGTTTTCCGGCATCGGGTTGATGGGCGGTGCCATGCTGCGGGACTTCGCCATCGTCGCCACGGCATTCGAGGTGCAGGCCACTGAAGCGAAAAAAGCCGGCTTGATCGGCGTGATCGCGCTACTGCTGGGCACGGTGCTGCCATTTATTGTCGGCGCGTGCATGGCCTGGGCATTCGGCTACCGCGATGCGGTGAGCATGACCACTATTGGCGCCGGAGCGGTGACTTACATTGTCGGGCCGGTCACCGGAGCGGCCATTGGTGCCAGTTCCGATATCGTGGCGCTGTCGATTGCCACCGGCCTGATCAAGGCGATTCTGGTGATGGTCGGTACGCCGATGGCGGCGCGCTGGATGGGCCTGGATAACCCGCGCTCGGCGATGGTGTTCGGTGGGCTGGCCGGGACGGTCAGTGGCGTGACTGCCGGTTTGGCGGCGACGGATCGGCGGCTGGTGCCTTATGGCGCGTTGACCGCGACCTTCCACACCGGGTTGGGCTGCTTGCTGGGGCCTTCGCTGTTGTACTTCATTGTTCGCGGGATTGTTGGGTAGATTCTCCGAATTTGCTAATGGTCGCCTCCACATTTACCGAGTTTCATGAGCTGCTCGGTGAAATGTGGAGTTATACAAATATAACCTTCACAAAGTTGGAGGCGGCTCAAATTGGCGTGGCTGAAATTTTATGTGGAAGTGAAATGTTTGTTTGATGTCATTTGGAGGTTTTTGTTGTGGCTCGGATAAGAGTTGTGGTTAGGTAATATGCCATCATAAGTGCAACTAGGCCATAACTTAGGCCCTCAATTATCCTCTCAGGATTAAAAATAAAACTGCTCGCAGTGATGATCAGTATGATGGTTAATGTTGTGGCAAGTTCGCTGACAAGAAAAAAAGATACTGCATCGCTATCGTTTGCGTTATGGAAAACTTCATTTGATGTTAGTCGGGTAAATATTGTTCCGATCACCACGCCTAATAGACAAAAAAAAGCTAGCGATAAAAAGAACGTAATGTCCTTGTTGGTTAGTGCCAGCAGTAGAGATGTGATAACAGTCGCAATCAAACAGGAAGTTGCGAGTGTGGTGCTGGATTTGCTGATGATAAGTCTGGATGTCACAAGCCTCCCTAATACGGTAGATGCCAAAAAGACCATGTACGCAATCGCTGAGCTTCCTAACCAAGAAAATTGCTGGGCTAAGCCCAAGAGGTTGCTATGCCGATAGAGCAAACCTATTGCGTACATAAATACCAAAGATTCAAATACGTTTCCCGCAACATAGCCAGTTATTTGCGCTGGATATTTCGCGGCAACAGTGAAATGCTTAAGATATGCATGCCGGCTTGAATGTATTAAAGTGGTTCTGCTTGTGTCGGCGGGTCGTAGATCACTGTTTGATATGTATATTTGCGCTGATCTGAGTAATAGCAGCATCGACATTATTGCTGTTGTGGCATATAAATATGAGGTGAAATTTATTACAAGGGAGGCCGTCAGTAATAAAGTAAAAGGAGTTCCAATTCGAATGTATAGAAGATGATTGAATGCTTTGATGTAATCAGCGGTCTGGCCAGTCATTTTTATATGTAAGGCATTATAAGCTGGCCGGAAAGATGCTTTTAAACAGCCTGTTCCTGCTGAGTCGCATACGAAAGCAATTAGAATTAAGCTCCAGCCTGTGTACCAATATTCAAGCAATGCTGCCCAAAATCCCAATGTCAGGAAAATAGCGCATGCCAGTTTGAATATAAAGCCATAGATGGTGGTATTGGCAATGCCTAGTCTACATACAAAGTAGTGTCCAATGTAAAATTCCACAATCAAGGAAATGATTAACTGCGTTGCAAGCGAGAATTCCAACGAAAACTGGCCTAAATTTGGATTGCTTGCAATTAAGGCTAGTTCGAGAATTGTTGCTCCCATTGCAACGCCACCATACAAGGCATCTGATCTCGCGATTAGTGTGTGTGCACTTTTCATTCGTTTACTCTATAAGTTTTACCGGGCTCTAGAATAAGGTTTACATATAGAGCAGACGGCGCGTAGGCGCGACCGTAAAACATCAGTGTCGTATATATTGAATCAAGATCGTAAGGGATTAGTGTGGATCTCTCTAAAGGTTGCTTAGTGGTGTATGCTGAACTTCTAGCTTTTCCATTTCTAAAGTCTTCGTAAAGTAATAACTCGAAATCAATATTTGAGTTTTTAGCGGTATTGTTAAAAAAAATACCACAGGCTGCATCATTGAGGTTTCTGTAGGTGCTCCCGGTCGTATCAATTTGTTCAAATACGTTAGTTAATATGTCATCTCCATAGATTGATTGTAGGTATCTAATCGTATAAGGCCATCTTCTATTTAAATGCCGAGATATGTCTAGGTATCGTCTAACGCATTCAAATGTGAAATGTTTATCGCATGCAGTGGTTGGGGAACTGAGAATATTTTTAGATTTATATATTTCAGTGAAAATCAAGTCGATAGTATCAGTGTTTTTTATTATCATTTTCTGATACCTCTGCGAGCGATTTTTTTACGAGATCAATGTTGCTTCGCTCAACTTCAATGGATGATCCCTCCATTTCTAGCAAAATATTTTCCGTATTGTATGCCTGGGAGATGGTTGGCTTGAAAGCTTCCATCAGTTCAATATTGAAGGGGTCTGAGTGTTGGTCGAGCCACACGGGAATACTATTCCACATCCAGGATTTTATTCCTGAAATATGTAACGTCTTGATGAGGCGCCATATTTCATGTTTGGCGTCAGGTATAGCGAAAGCAAGATCTTTGCTTTTGCAATAGCCCAAGTAATGTCCTATGTCAAAGGCCATGGAGCAACCAGACTGAATGCATAGCTCTAAATAGAAGTCCCAAAACGGTATGCTTCCGAACTCGCTGTATACGGGAGGATTCTCTAAAAGTATGGGTAACTCAAGAAAATGCTTTACCATTTTGGCGTTAATTATTGTTGTTTGTAATGATTTTTTGTTTAAAGGTGGATTGGTCTGATGGGCGCCTAGAAAAAGATTGCCATTTCTCCATATGCCTATGTCTTCTTCGATGTAACTTACCGGGAGAGTATCAACTATTTTTTTCAGATTTGCTAACTCTGCCATGTCGATCACGCCAGAGAAGTTTATATCTACTGGGTGTACGGAAATAGTGAAGTCAGCAGTTGCACAAAAATCAATAATTGAGTTCTCCAACCTATCCCAGGGGCGCACGCCCAGGCTGAAGTGCTTGATCGGGGCACCACGGTAAACGCTATTGGTGCTTGTATGTAAATAAATAAATTGTTTTAGCTTATTTATATCGCCACTCACACCTAGACTTATCGAATTGATGTCCATAAAATTTACCTGCTCGAACGATAGTTATGCAGACTTTCCGATTAATTCACCTTTTCTACCGCCAACACCAAGCGTAAAGGTTTCTAAAGCGACTCGTTTCGGCGAGTTATTTGGTTCTTTGCCGTGCAAGGTTTTTTTTAAGATAGAGGTATATGTTAGGAACTCTTTTCCTGTAAATATCGCCGTTCGCTCCCCCGTCCGCTGACAGAGCCCCCACAGAATTTTGAATGGCATATGTCTTAGGTAAATATTTAGCAAGGATAGGTGCGCAATTTCTCGTGGCGAGGTGCTTTGTGAGATTTTTTCTATATTTATAGAAATTGCGTTCTCTAGAGAGTTTAGGAGAGGTTTTGCAAAATAATCTATATAGGCGTCGTAGATTTCCTTCACCTCTTGATTCTCTATAAGCTGTCTGCTGTTAGGTAAGTCGATCAAGTTGAACTTAATGCCCATTTTCCTTTCAAGATTATCTCTAACAGGCGTTCCTGGATATATCATCATGATATTGAAATAATGATCAAAGGATTCATGTTCAGTCATTCCAGAGTTGAGCAGAAAACTTAGATTTTCTATAATTTCTCTTTTTTGTTGGTCATGATAGAACATGATAAAGTCGAGGCCGACGTCAATGCCATTGATCTGTAAGGCCCTAATTGCGTCTATATTATTCTTTACTGTGACTCTCTTGTTCATGTAATCGAGCTGAGTTTGCGAGCCAGACTCAATACCCATTTCGACCAGTCTTAATCCTTGCGTAACTAATTTTGGCAATTCTGTGCGTAACTTAAGCAGGTATCCTACTGTAGAAGAACTGCTCCATGTAACCTCGCCACCGAACAGCTTGTATAGTTTTTCAGAGAACTCCAGTACTCTGTCTTTTCGTACAAAAAAATTAGCGTCCATCATGTAAATATGTTCAAAAGAGTATTGTTTGTGAGCCTCTACAATCCAATTGACAAGAGTGGTTGCGTCGACAGCACGCCACTTAGGACCATCTTTATCTGCCGCAACGATAGCGCAGAATGAGCACGCTAAAGGGCAGCCACGGCTACTGGTGAGAGCTATTGATCTTCTTTTCTTACCATCTCGCCTGTCCGTGAAATAGAGGTTTTGTAAACGCTCGGAACAATATTCCAATAATGGATTTTCCCACTCGGTTGCGGGTAATTGTATCTTCTGTTTATATGTTTCGTACGTTTTCCCGGTTGCGGAGATCCAAGCTGCATTTGGTATGTATTGTAAGTGGTTATCTATAAATATTTGTTTTGGTGTAAAGTTTTTATTGGTGTTCTCTGTGGGCTGAGAGGGTGGGGCTTCCTCGCGCGATTTATTGAATAACTTTAGTAGTGTGGCTGTTGAGTGTTCTCCTTCACCATAAAGTGCCAGTTCAAAAATACCATTTGATACACGTAAAAAATCTTTCGCTGCAAGGCTTATATGCGGGCCGCCGCAAAATAATACTGCCTCAGGTAGTGCGTTTTTAATTAACTTCCCCCAGGCGATCGCTGCTTGAACATGGCTGCTGTAAATAGATATTCCTACCAGGGCAGGTTGCCAGTCTATCAAGTCTTTTAACTCGTGAGCGTCTGAGGTATATAAGTCAGAATAATCAAATATTTTGCAATTTACATGTGCTACATGTTTTTTTACGTAGGCTGATATGTTCTGCAGTCCCAGAGGCATTACTTTTTGCGGACCTTCGCCGTATGGCAGCGAAACTAACGCTAGTCGAGTAGAATCATAAATGTCACTGTCATTGTTTAGTGAATTCCAGCACGCTTCGTTCATACGCACTCCTTGCCTCTTTGGCCTCAGACATATTGAAAAAAGCTGGATACCGCTCTGTTAGCGCCAAGGATTTTTCATGGGAATCCATTGCTTCAATAAACTTTTTTTTCGGAATTTTCAGGAGGTGTGTGCCATTGTGGAAAAAACAATATCCGAGTTCTGTTAAGCATAGAACACCTTCATTGATTGTAGCTCTCATGTGTTGGCAGCCTTGGATTTTAGAAGTGGGCATCGTTAAACGATGCCCTGGTTATTTCATCAGAACTCTGGCGCTGTTTTTCCAGCAACCATGTCATACGTTCCATCTGGAACAGGAGTCATAACCTCAACATCGGAGGCTAAATCATCTAAGTTGTTTTCATCATAAATTATTTCGTCATTCATACCTTTCTCCTTCTGAAATGTGACAGCTAAGTCACAGGATATCTCCGGTTTGACAACGTTGAAGTTAGAACTCGGCAGATATATAGCTGTGCACAGTTGAGTGTCTAACCTCCTGCCACTGATGGATAGCTATCTGTGACGGTTTCATATAAGTATCGAATCAGATTGCAGTCAAATAAAAATTAAAACTTCCGAAATTTCCTAGGATGCTTGTGGCTTTGTAGGTCGTATCCTACTTTAAGGGAATTATCCTACAAGTAAGTGGTGAATATAGATTTTTGGGTCTGCCGCTTTGATGCGATGCGTAAATCAACTTCTCGACTTTATGTCTAGAAAACAGCGCGTTAAATTAGTTTGTGGGTCGTTTTGAAGTTGAGGTTAAAATTTTTTCATTGCTGTGCAGTGACCAATAATATGGATTCAGCGCGCTGGATGGGCCTGGATAACCCGCGCTCGGCGATGGTGTTCGGTGGGCTGGCCGGGACTGTCAGTGGCGTGACTGCCGGGTTGGCGGCGACGGATCGGCGGCTGGTGCCTTATGGCGCGTTGACTGCGACGTTCCACACCGGGTTGGGCTGCTTGCTGGGGCCTTCGCTGTTGTACTTCATTGTTCGCGGGATTGTGGGTTAGTCCGCTACTTCATCATTGAATGTTCCGGCGTCATCGCGGGCAAGTCGAATCGTCGCACCGCCGCTCCCACAGGGACAGCGCAATTCCTGTGGGAGCGTGGCTTGCCCGCGATGCAGGCGCCACGGTTTCAAACCTGCCGATTGGCATACATCCGACACTCCGCCAGCAACGCCAGCAGGTTCGGATCCCGCTCCTTGGCCTTCAGGAACACCACGCCAATGTGCTGCTGCAAGCGGTACTTTTCCTGCAACGGGATCAGTTTCACCCGGTTCTCGTACACCGCGGCAATCCGCCCCGGCAGCAACGCATAACCTACGCCTGAACTGACCATGCTCAGCAGGGTGAAGATGTCGTTGACCTGCATCGCCACCTTCGGCTCGAACCCTGCCTGCTCGAATACCCGCTTGCCGTCCTGGTGGGTGGCGAAGCCCTGGGTCAGGGTGATGAAGGTTTCGTCGCGGACCTCGGCCAGGTCGACTTCGGTGCGCTGGGCAAACCTGGAGTCGGCGGGCGTGGCGAGGAAGATATCGTCGGAGAACAGCGGGATGTGCTCGCAATCCGGATCGTTGACGCTGTCGTCCAGTGACACCAGGGCCGCATCGACTTCCATGTTCTTGAGCTTGTAGAGCAGGTCGATGTTGGAGCCCAGGATCAGGTCGATGTTGAGCTCGCTGCGGCGGATCTTCAAACCCATGATCAGCTGCGGCACGGTCTTCACCGTCAGTGAATACAGCGAGCCCAGTTTGAAGCGTTCGGCCGAGAACCCGGCGGCCTCGCGGGTCAGGCGCACAGTTTCGACGACATCCTGAATCAGCTTCTGCGCCCGTTCTTCCAGCACATAGGCACTTTCCAGTGGCGTCAGGCTGCGCCCTTCGTGCTTGAACAACGGGCAGCGCAGGGCGCTTTCCAGGGAATGGATCGCCCGATGCACGCTGACATTGCTGGTCTGCAGCTCGGCAGCGGCGCGTGCCAGGTTGCCGGTGCGCATGAAGGCCAGGAACACCTCGAGTTTTTTCAGGGTCAACTCTTCATCGATCAGCATGGGCCGGACTCTTTTTGGAATGACTCGATTGTGCCCAATTACGCCGGGCCCGTCGTACAGAAACATTGCGCTTTTACGCTCCAGGCCTGAGCCTTGCGCGTTGCGGTAGTGAGATTCGAGGTGAGCAACACATGTATCACGGGGAACGATTGAATGCCTGGACGCATCTGGTCGGGGCAGTGGCGGCGTTTGTCGGAGGGGTGTGGCTGATTGTGCTTGCCAGCCTCGACGGCAACCCGTGGAAGATTGTCAGCATGGCGATCTATGCCTTTACCCTGCTGGTGCTTTACAGCGCATCGACTGTGTACCACAGCGTGCGCGGGCGCAAGAAAGCGATCATGCAGAAGGTCGATCACTTTTCGATCTATCTGTTGATTGCCGGAAGCTACACGCCGTTCTGCCTGGTGACCCTGCGCGGGCCGTGGGGCTGGACGTTGTTCGGGATTGTCTGGGGGCTGGCGCTGATCGGCATCCTGCAGGAGATCAAGCCGCGTTCGGAAGCGCGGATTCTGTCGATCGTGATTTACGCGGTGATGGGCTGGATTGTGTTGGTGGCAGTCAAGCCGTTGCTCGCGGCGCTGGGCGGCGCCGGATTTGCGTGGCTGGCATCAGGTGGGGTGTTGTACACGGTGGGGATTATCTTTTTTGCCCTGGACGACCGGCTGCGGCATGCCCACGGGATCTGGCATCTGTTTGTCATCGCCGGGAGCCTGCTGCACTTTGTGGCGATCTGTTTTTATGTGCTTTAAGGCTGTACCGGGACCAGGCGATCCAGCTGCTCCCGGGCTCGACGGCTGAATACCTGCAACAGGTCGTTCAAGGTGTGGGGCGGCGGTTCAGCGGCGCGGGTCACCGCGTAGAGGGTGATGGGTAGCGGCGGTGCCAGGGGGCGAATCGTTGTGGTGGCGGGAGAGGCGCCAAGGGCGGTGAACGGATCGATCACCGCCAGGCCCGCGCCAGATTCCACCATCGCCCGTGCCAGGGAATAGGTTTGCACGGCGATGTGTACCCGGGGCGGGGGTTCGACCGCTTCCAGGTAACTGTCGAGCCGCGCGGCCAGCGGATCGGCGCTGGATAAACCGATCAGCGGCGCGTCCGCCAGTGCGATCAGCGGCAACGGTTTGCCCGCATCTTCCTGAGGCCAGTAACCACTCGGCGCCAGTGCCACCAGCACGCCGGACGCCAGCGCCTGGGCCTTGAGCCCCGGGTGATCCGGGCGTTGCAGGGTCAGGGCGACATCCACTTCGCGCATCAACAGATTCTGCACCAGTTCGCGACTGTGGGCGCTGGAGAGTTCGCAAACGATGTCCGGGTAACGCCCGGTCCATTCGTGAATGGCCGGCGGCAGCAATGACAGTGCCAGCGCCGGAGTGGCACCGATGCGCAGGCTGTGGCCAGGCTCGCGGCGCAGGCTCTGCGCCAGGCGTCGCACGCCTTGCAGGCTTTCGCTGACCTTGTCCACTTCGCGCTCCAGCTCCAGCGCTTCCGGGGTCGCCTGCAACTTGCCGCGCACCCGCAGGAACAACGGGAAGCCCAATTGCTGCTCGGCGTGCTGCAACACCTTGCTCACCGCCGGCTGCGAGACGTGCAGCAATTGTGCGGCAGCGCTGATTGAGCCGGTCTGGCGAATGGCCTGGAAAATCTCGATATGGCGAAGGCGCATGGCAAGTCCATAACCTTTGTTTATGGGTTTGCCATCTTTATGCATTGTTCAACGTCTGTCACCTGGCTCTAACCTCGGCCTCGTCTTCACTACGGTTTTAAGGACGGACATGGCTCAGCGTGTGTGCATCATCGGTGGCGGCGTGATTGGCCTGGCAACGGCCTATGCGCTGGTGCGCGACGGCTTCGAGGTGACGGTGGTCGAGGCACGGGACTCGCTGGGCAGCGAAACCAGCTTCGCCAACGGCGGCCAGTTGTCCTATCGCTATGTCGCGCCCCTGGCCGACGCCGGTGTGCCTTTGCAAGCCGTCGGCTGGATGTTGCGCGGCGACTCACCGCTGAAGCTGCGCCCGCGCTTCGACCTGGCCCAGTGGCGCTGGATGGCGTCGTTCCTCGGCGCCTGTCGCCGCTCGGTCAACCGCGAGAACGCCGCGCACTTGCTGCGCCTGGCGCTGTTCAGCCAGGACACATTGAAGTCCTGGCGCGAGGACGATGGGCTGGCGGGATTCCAGTGGCGGCGCAATGGCAAGCTGGTGACTTTCCGCCAGAACAGCAGCTTCGAGCATGCGCGCCAAGGCCTGGCCGACCCGCAGCAACAGCAGGTGTTGTCGCCGGCCGAATGCGCGCAACTGGAACCGGCCCTGATCGATGCCCCCTTTGTCGGGGCGATCTACACCCCGGACGAAGAGGTCGGCGACTGCCACGGTTTCTGCCAGCAACTGGCCGCACGACTGAAGGCGTCTGGCCGTTGCGAATTTCTCCTCGGGCAAGCGGTGACCGGCATTCGCCACAGCAACGGCAGTGTCAACGCGATCGAACTCGGCGAGCAATTGCTGCCGGTCGATCAACTGGTGATCGCCGCCGGCCACCGCAGTCCGCTGTTGGCGCTGCCCGGACTGCAACTGCCGCTTTATCCGCTCAAGGGCTACAGCCTGACCGTGCCCATCGGCGCCGGTCACCGGGCGCCGGACGTGAGCATCACCGACTACGACCGCAAGATCGTCTACGCCCGCATCGGCAAGCAATTGCGGGTGGCGGCGATGGTCGACATCGTCGGCTTCGACCCTGCGCCGGACCCCAGGCGCCTGGCACTGATCAAGCGTCAGGCCCATGACACCTTTCCAAATGCCGGCGCCTATGACGAAGCCGTCGAGTGGGCCGGCATGCGCCCGGCCACCCCCAGCGGCGTGCCGTTGCTGGGCGCGACGGCGTATCGCAACCTGTGGCTCAACCTCGGCCACGGTGCGTTGGGTTTCACCCTGGCATGCGGCAGCGGGCGCTTGCTCAGTGAACTGATCGGCGAGCGCCGGCCTTCCATCGACCTGCAGGGTTTCAACCATCGGGTCGCCTGAATACTGATTTCCGAGGAGGACATTGCAATGACCATTACCCGACTGCACAGCAACCCGCGCCTGTCTGGCGCCGTGACTTTTGGCGACCTGGTGTTTCTCTCCGGGCAGGTGCCTGGCGATGCCCAGGATGCAAGCGGCCAGACCCGCGAAGTGTTGGCGAAAATCGATACCCTGCTGGCCGAGGCGGGCAGCGACAAGGATCATCTGCTGAGCGCGACCATTTACCTGAAGGACATCACCGGGGATTTCGCCGCGATGAACGAGGTCTGGTCGGCCTGGCTATCGCCGGGACAGGCGCCGAGCCGCACTACCGTGCAGGCCGAACTGGCCCGCCCGCAGGTGCTGGTGGAAATCACCGTCATCGCTGCACGCGTCTGATAAACCAACACCCACAACGGAGAATAACAATGCAGAAAATCACGTTGCTCGCTTGTACGCTTGGCCTGTTGCTCGGCAGCCAGGTTCAGGCCAATGAGGCGCCGCTGACCGGTACCTTGAGCAAGATCGCCAGCGCCAACAGCATCACCCTGGGCTATCGCGATGCTTCGGTGCCGTTCTCCTACGTGGGTGATCACAGCGGCAAACCGATGGGTTACTCGGTGGATCTGGCGGGCAAGATCGTCGAGCGCATCCGGCAGCAACTGGCGCTGCCGGACTTGAGTGTGAAGTACAACCTGGTGACCTCGCAGACCCGCATTCCACTGGTGCAGAACGGCACCGTGGACCTTGAGTGCGGCTCCACCGGCGTGACCGCCGAGCGGCAGAAGCAGGTGGCGTTCTCCTACGGTTTCATCTACGTCAAAGGCCAGTTGCTGACAGCCAGGGACAGTGGGATCAAGAGCTTCGCCGACCTGCGCGGCAAGAATGTGGTGACTACCGCCGGCACCACCAACGAGCGCTTCCTGAAAAGCTACAACATCGATCACAAGATCGACATGTTCGTGATCAGCGCCAAGGACCACGGCGAAGCCTTCCAGATGCTGCAATCGGGCCGGGCAGCAGCGTTCTACATGGACGACGCGCTGCTCTACGGCGAGCGGGCCAAGGCCCATGACCCGCACAAGTGGGTGGTGGTCGGGGAGGAGCAATCGCGGGAGATCTACAGCTGCATGGTACGCAAGGATGATCCGCAGTTCCTGGCGCTGGTCAACGCAGCGCTGGCGGATCTGTACAGCTCGGGTGAGATCAATGGCATCTACAAACGCTGGTTCGAGCAGCCGATCCCGCCGAAGGGGTTGAACCTTGAGTTCCCGATGACCAGCGAACTCAAGGCGATCATTGCCAAACCGGTGAGTGATCCGGTGCAGTAGCCTAGAAATCACCCCAGAGTTGCTGGGCCACCGCCAGTGCAACAACCGGCGCGGTTTCGGTGCGCAGCACCCGTGGACCGAGGCGGGCGGCGTGGAAGCCGCTGGCCTTGGCCTGATCGACTTCGGCATCGGACAAACCACCCTCCGGACCGATCAGGAATGCCAGATTTGAAGGTTTGGCGTGGCTCACCAACGGTTCGGCCACCGGGTGCAGCACCAGTTTCAACTCGGCTTGTGCCTGCTTGAGCCAGTCGACCAACAGCATTGGCGGATGAATCACCGGCACCCTTGAGCGCCCGCATTGCTCGCATGCGCTGATCGCCACCTGGCGCCAATGCAGCAGACGCTTGTCGGCGCGCTCGTCCTTGAGCCGGACTTCGCAGCGTTCGGTGAAGATCGGGGTGATTTCAGTGGCGCCCAGTTCCGTGGCTTTCTGAATCGCCCAGTCCATGCGCTCGCCTCGGGACAGGCCTTGGCCGAGATGGATTTGCAGCGGCGACTCGATCTGCCCGGCAAAGCTTTCATCGATCTGCACCACTACGCGCTTCTTGCCGACTTCGACCAGGGTGGCGCGAAACTCGTGGCCGGAACCATCGAACAGTTGCAGCGCATCGCCTTCGGCCATGCGCAGGACGCGGCCGATGTAGTGGGCCTGGGCTTCGGGCAACTCGTGCTCGCCGGTGCTCAGGGGGGCGTCGATGAAGAAGCGGGACAGTCTCATGCTGGATCTCTGGAAAAATGTGAATCAGTTAAACCGGTGTTGACTTCATTCGCGAGCAAGCCCGCTCCCACAGGGTATGCGGTGCCAACTGTGGGAGCGGGCTTGCTCGCGAAGAGGCCGGCCCGGACACCACAGAATCTCAACCGAACGAATCAGCCCGGATCACGGAACCCCGGATGGAAGTCCTTCGGCACGGCCACGCTGACACTGTCACGGGTCGCAATGTCGATCCCTTCGCTGGCCACTTCGGCGAGGAAGTCGATCTGCTCCGGAGTGATCACATACGGCGGCAGGAAATACACCACGCTACCCAATGGACGCAGTAAAGCACCACGCTCCAGGGCGTGCTGGAACACCTTCAGGCCGCGACGTTCCTGCCACGGCCAAGCTTCTTTGCTGGCCTTGTCCTTGACCATCTCGATGGCCAGCACCATGCCGGTCTGGCGCACTTCGGATACGTTCGGGTGGTCGACCAGATGTGCCGTCGACGCAGCCATGCGCTGCGCCAGGGCCTTGTTGTTCTCGATGACGTTGTCTTCTTCGAAAATGTCCAGGGTCGCCAGGGCCGCCGCGCACGCCAGCGGGTTGCCGGTGTAGCTGTGGGAATGCAGGAACGCGCGCAGGGTCGGGTAGTCGTCGTAGAAGGCGCTGTAGACCTCGTCGGTTGTCATGCACGCCGCCAGCGGCAGATAGCCGCCGGTCAGGGCTTTGGACAGGCACAGGAAGTCAGGGCGGATGCCGGCCTGTTCGCAGGCGAACATCGTCCCGGTGCGACCGAAGCCGACGGCGATTTCGTCGTGGATCAGGTGCACGCCGTAGCGGTCGCAGGCTTCGCGCAGCAGCTTGAGGTACACCGGGTGGTACATGCGCATGCCACCGGCGCCCTGGATCAGCGGCTCGACGATCACCGCCGCGACCGTGTCGTGGTTTTCGGCCAGGGTCTGCTCCATGGCCGCGAACATGTTGCGCGAATGCTCTTCCCAGCTCATGCCCTCGGGGCGCAGGTAGCAGTCCGGGCTCGGCACCTTGATGGTGTCCAGCAACAGCGCTTTATAGGTCTCGGTGAACAGCGGCACGTCGCCCACCGACATCGCTGCCATGGTTTCGCCGTGGTAGCTGTTGGTCAGGGTGACGAAGCGTTTCTTGTTCGGCTGACCGCGATTGAGCCAGTAGTGAAAGCTCATTTTCAGCGCGACTTCGATGCAGGACGAACCGTTATCGGCGTAGAAGCACCGGGTCAGGCCTTCCGGTGTCATCTTCACCAGGCGCTCGGACAGTTCGATCACCGGTTGATGGCTGAAACCTGCAAGGATTACATGTTCGAGCTGATCGACCTGGTCCTTGATGCGCTGGTTGATCCGCGGGTTGGCGTGCCCGAACACATTGACCCACCAGGAGCTGACCGCATCGAGGTAGCGTTTGCCTTCGAAGTCTTCCAGCCACACGCCTTCCCCGCGCTTGATCGGGATCAGCGGCAGTTGTTCGTGATCTTTCATCTGGGTGCAGGGATGCCACAGCACGGCGAGATCGCGTTGCATCCACTGATTATTCAGGCCCATTTTCACTCTCCTGGAGGCGGTCCGTTACCTGCGCGGACAAACAATCGCGCAAGCCTATGCAATGCGTGCCACGGGGACAACCCATTGTGTTGAATCAGCTACTTTATCCAGGCCGAAAGACGTTGCTGGCGGGTGTTTGAAGGCTGACGTATCCTTCGCGGTTCTTGAGCCGCCTGGCTCGCAAAAACTGCTGTTTTCCTCGTGTAATTCCGGAGTTCGCTGAATGTCTGTCGGTTGGCTGCGCGCCTGTGCGCTGGTGATGTTGGGGCTGTTCAGCGTGTCTGCGCTGGCCAAGGATAAAACCGCGATCGTGATCGGCGGCGGCCTGTCGGGTCTGACTGCCGCATACGAGCTGCAGAACAAGGGCTGGCAGGTCACTCTGCTGGAAGCCAGGTCGAGCCTGGGCGGCCGTTCCGGCATGGCCACCAGTGAGTGGATCGGCAATGACAAGGCTCAACCGGCGCTGAACAAGTACGTATCGAACTTCAAACTGAGCACCACGCCGGCCCCTGAGTTTGTGCGGACTCCCGGCTACCTGATCGATGGCGAGTATTTCTCCGCGACCGATCTGGCAACGAAGCAACCGGCCACCGCCGAGGTGCTCAAGCGCTTCGACAAGACCGTGGACGATCTGGCGCGCTCGATCGACGATCCGCAGAACCCGGCTGCCAACAACACGCTGCACGCGCTGGATCAGATCAACGTGTCGAGCTGGCTCGACAAGCAGAACCTGCCGGCCACCGCTCGCCAGTTGATCAACCAGCAGATCCGTACCCGCTACGACGAACCTTCGCGCCTGTCGCTGCTGTACTTCGCGCAGCAGAGCCGCGTTTACCGTGGCGTCTCCGATCGTGACCTGCGTGCATCGCGCCTGGTCGGTGGCAGTCCGGTGCTGGCCCAGGCCCTGGTCAAACAGCTGAAAACCATCAAGACCAGCTCCCCGGTCTCGGCGATCATTCAGGACAAGGATGGTGTGACCGTCAAAGTCGACAACGTCAGTTATAAGGCTGACTACGCCGTGCTGGCCGTGCCGCTGCGCGCCCTGAACAAGATCCAGATGACCCCGGCGCTGGACGCCCAGCACCTGGCGGCGATCAAGGGCACCAACTACGGCTGGCGCGACCAGATCATGCTGAAGTTCAAGACGCCGGTGTGGGAGTCCAAGGCGCGCATGTCTGGCGAAATCTACAGCAACACCGGCCTGGGCATGTTGTGGGTCGAACCTGCCCTGAAGGGCGGTGCCAATGTGGTGATCAACCTGTCCGGCGACAACGCGCGGGTGATGCAGGCTTTCGGCGACAAGCAGATGGTCGATCAGGTGCTGATCCGCCTGCATGCGTTCTATCCGCAGGCTCGCGGTTCGTTCACCGGCTATGAGATCCGTCGCTACAGCACCGATCCGTCGACTGGCGGTGCCTACCTGGCCTTCGGCCCGGGCCAGATCAGCAAGTTCTGGCGCCTGTGGGAACGTCCGGTCCAGCGTGTAGCCTTTGCCGGCGAACACACCGACACCCTGTACCCTGGCACTCTGGAAGGCGCGCTGCGCACTGGTCAGCGTGCGGCCAGCCAGGTTGAAGACCTGGCGGCGGGCAAGTCGTTGGAACCCGCGAAAGTGGTCCCGGCAGCTGCTGCTGCTGCGGGCGCTGGTGCGGTGGCGGCGAAGAAAGGCAATTTCTTCAGCAACCTGTTTGGCGGCTCGGATGACGAGAAGAAGCCAGAGCCGGTCAAGGCACCTGAACCCGTTGCGCCGCCAGCGCCTGCTCCGGCGCCAGCCCCGGTCGTCGCGCCGGCCCCGGTGGAAGCACCGAAGCCTGCGACCCCGGTAAAAGCCGAGCCAGCCAAAAAGGCTCCGGCCAAACCGGCAGCCAAGACCGAGGCGAAAAAAGCCCCGGCCAAGGCGCCGGTCAAGAAGGCTGAACCGGCGAAGAAGCCAGCGGCTAAATCGACGGCGACTCCGACAGCGGATGCCAAGACGCAGTAACGTTCAGGCGTAAAAAAGCGCGGCCCAAGGGCCGCGTTTTTTTTGCCTGAAGAAAAACCGGGAACAGAAATCGAATAAATCTTTTGATACAGGTGTTCTCTGGTTTGTATGCACTTTTTCTTACAATTTCGACTTAATCTTTCCTTAACTCGTTGGCTTTAGACTCTTAATCGCATTTTTCGATATTTCAAAGCGAAATTTTCGGCTTTAATTCGATAGATAACTCGATAGTCTTGGGCCAGCACTTACAGGGATCTAGGCAATGCAGCTACGTAACTCTACCTCCCGCTACGGCTGGGTCAGCATCTTCATGCACTGGGGCGTGGCACTGGCCGTATTCGGTTTGTTCGCCCTCGGGCTGTGGATGGTTGGCCTGGGTTATTACGACCCATGGCGCAAGGACGGACCGGATCTGCACAAGAGCATCGGCTTGATCTTGCTGGGCGTCATGGTGCTGCGCGTGTTGTGGCGTTTCATCAGCCCACCACCACCGGCCCTGACCAGCTACAGCCGCATGACGCGTCTGGGCGCCATGCTCGGCCATTTGTTTCTGTATATCTGTCTGTTCGCTGTGATGATTGCCGGTTACCTGATTTCCACCGCAGAAGGTGCCGGGATTCCGGTGTTTGACTGGTTTGAAGTGCCTGCCCTGATTTCCGGACTGCCGGACCAGGCAGATAACGCCGGTGCGATTCACCTCTATCTGGCGTGGGTGCTGGTAATTTTTTCCGGCCTCCACGCGTTGGCAGCATTGAAGCACCACTTTATCGACCATGATGCGACCCTCAAGCGAATGCTGGGTCGCAAAGCCTGAAGTTCAACCTCGACTCCCAAGGAAAATAAAGCATGTTGAAAAAGACTCTCGCCGCTCTGGCAATCGGTTCCGCTCTGCTGTCCGCCAACGTGATGGCGGCTGACTACGTTGTAGACACAACCGGCCAGCACGCCTTCGTCAACTTCAAGATCAGCCACCTGGGCTACAGCTACATCACCGGTACCTTTAAGACTATGGACGGCAAGTTCAGCTTCGACGCTGCCAAGCCTGAAGACAGCAAGATCGAGTTCAACGTAAATCCTGCCAGCGTTTTCACCAACAACGCTGAGCGTGACAAGCACATCTCCAGCAAAGACTTCCTGAAAGTGGCTGATTTCCCTAAAGCCACGTTCGTGTCCACCAGCGTCAAATCCACCGGCAAGAACGCCGCTGGCAAAGACACTGCCGACGTGGCAGGCGACCTGACTATCGCTGGCGTAACCAAGCCAGTCGTGGTCAAGGCCACTTTCCTGGGTGAAGGCAAGGATCCATGGGGCGGCTACCGTGCAGGCTTCGAGGGCACTTTCAACATCAAGCGTTCCGATTTCGGCAAGATGATGGACCTGGGTCCAGCGTCCGATGCGGTTGAAATGTACGTCTCGTTCGAAGGTGTCAAAGCGAAGTAATTTTCGCGCCTGACAAAAAACGCCCGCTGCTCATACGAGCGCGGGCGTTTTTTATTGCCTATGCATAGCCTCCCGTAGGAGCGAGCTTGCTCGCGAGAAACCCGAGAACACCGCGGGGTGTCAGGTTTCCAGCGTTATCGTTGACCACCATCGCGAGCGAGCTCGCTCCTACAGGTCATTTGCGACGCATAAAAAATGCCCCGGCTCTTTCGAACCGGGGCATTTTTATTGCAGCGATAACTCAGCGATTGCGGGTCAGCAGCGCTGGTTTCTCACCACGAGGACGGCTTGGCAGTTGATCCAGTTGCTCAGGTGTCGGGAAGCGGTCGGCTTTCGATTCCTTGTGCATGATCTTCGGCGCAGGGCCGCGCGGGTTCTGCACGGCCGGTTCGGAGCGCGACTGGTCGTCACGGGCCGGGCGGCGATTGCGCGAGTCTTCGCGACGGGCCTGGCCGTCGCGCGGTGCGCCACTGCGTGGACCGTTGCGCTTGGCCGGTGGGGTGCCGGTGCTGGCGCCATCGCTGTTGCGCGGACCGCTCTGGCGACCCTGTGGCTTGCCGGAACGTGGAGCACCCGAACCTGCTGCGGTGCCTTGTGCCGGAGCACCCGGGCGGCGGCCACGGCCTTGCGCGGGTTTCTGCTGCGGCACGTAGTCGACGCGGTTACCGAAGTTATCGATATCGTCGTCCAGGAACTCGTCCGGGGCACGATCAGCGGCGGCGCGTGGCGGTTGGCTCGGACGCTGTTCGCGGGCCGGAGTACCTTCGCGAGGCTTTTGCTGACGGGCCGGACGCTCACCACGTTCACCTGCCGGTTTTTCCTTGCCCTTGTCCTTGCCTTTGTCCTTGCGACCGCCACCGCTGCCGTTCGGACCGTCGCCGCGCGGGCCACGCGGATTGCGTGGGTTACGCATGTCCGGACGCTCGCGCACTTCAGGTTTCTCGGCTTCCACGGCGCTGGCATCGAAGCCCATCAGGTCGCCATCGGCGATTTTCTGTTTGGTCATGCGTTCGATGCTTTTCAGCAGTTTTTCTTCGTCCGGGGCTACCAGCGAAATCGCTTCGCCCGAACGACCGGCACGGCCGGTACGACCGATACGGTGCACGTAGTCTTCATCGACATTCGGCAGTTCGAAGTTGACCACGTGTGGCAACTGGTCGATGTCCAGGCCGCGGGCGGCGATGTCGGTGGCCACCAGGATGCGCACGGTGCCGGCCTTGAAGTCGGCCAGGGCTTTGGTGCGGGCGTTCTGGCTCTTGTTGCCGTGGATCGCGACGGCGCTCAGGCCGTGTTTGTCCAGGTACTCGGCCAGGCGGTTGGCGCCGTGCTTGGTGCGGGTGAACACCAGCACCTGTTCCCAGGCGCCAGCGGTGATCAAGTGGGCCAGCAAGGCACGCTTGTGGCTGGCGGCCAGGCGGAACACACGCTGTTCGATGCGCTCGACCGTGGTGTTCGGCGGAGTGACTTCGATGCGTTCCGGGTTGTGCAGCAGCTTGCCGGCGAGGTCGGTGATGTCCTTGGAGAAGGTCGCCGAGAACAACAGGTTCTGGCGTTTGGCCGGCAGACGCGCCAGCACTTTCTTCACGTCATGGACGAAGCCCATGTCGAGCATGCGGTCGGCTTCGTCCAGCACGAGGATTTCCACGTGGGACAGATCGACGCTGCCTTGGCCGGCCAGGTCGAGCAGGCGGCCAGGGCAGGCCACCAGCACGTCAACGCCGCGGGACATGGCCTGAACCTGCGGGTTCATGCCGACGCCGCCGAAGATGCAGGCGCTGACGAACTTCAGGTCACGGGCATAGACCTTGAAGCTTTCATGCACTTGCGCGGCGAGTTCGCGAGTCGGGGTCAGGACCAGTACGCGCGGCTGGCGCGGGCCGTGACGCTGGGATTTGTCCGGGTGACCGTTGGGGAACAACCGCTCCAGGATCGGAAGGGCGAAACCGCCGGTTTTACCAGTACCTGTCTGTGCCGCAACCATCAGGTCGCGACCTTGCAACACGGCGGGAATGGCCCGCTGTTGCACCGGAGTAGGCTCGGTATAGCCCGCCGCCTCGATGGCGCGGACTAAAGCCTCGGAGAGACCGAGGGAAGCAAAGGACATGAGAAATCCTGTTTTAGTTAGGGCTTGGCCCAATGGGAGTCTTGCCTGGCGCGAATGGCGTTTAAGAAGACGCTATCCCGTCCGGTCCTGCTGGGTCTCGAAGGCTCGCCTGCAAGCGCTCGCGCGGGCTGTGAAGCTGCGCAGTAGCGGGGTTGAGATGCCTTGAACGATTCCGAGCGTCCGGGCGTGAGCCTGGCGGGAAGGCCGGAGTATAACAGAGCAATCACTGTGCGCTGCTTTCCTGCTGCTCAACGGTTTTTTCCGTGGCGGCCGTGGCCTTTTCAGTCTTCACGCTGACGGCCGGTTCCGCACCATAGCGGGCGCTCAGTTCAGCGTAGGCGGGTTCGCGCTTGAAGCGTTTGAGTTCGGCACCGAAACGCTGCACGAGCAGGTCCATGCCCGCATTGCGCCGCACTGCGAGAAACTGGCTTTGCTGGCTGATGATCGTGGGATTTTCGGTGATCTTGTCGCGGATGCCCAGTTCATCGAGCAAATGCTGGCCGACCCGGCGGTCGGTAATCAACAGGTCGATCCGCCCGCGCACCAGTTTGCCGAAGTTGGCTTCATGGGTGGGGGCCGGCTCGCGGGTGAACAGCGTCGAATCGCTGAAGTCCTTGCTGTACAGGTAGCCTGGCGATGTGCCGATGGTCAGGCCGCGCAGGTCATCAAGGGTGCGAAACGGATGGGGCCGGGCATTGGCGTAGAACATCACGAACTGGACTTCAGACAGTGGTTCGCTGGGGTAGAGCAGGGTGGCATCACGCTCATCGCTGTGAAAGATGTCCAGCGCGCCGTCGGCCTGGCCTGATTCAAGCATCGACAGGCAGCGTTTCCATGGCAGGAACTGCCATTCCACTTCGATGCCCAGGCGCTTGAAGACAATGGCGGTGGTTTCGTAGTCCAGGCCCAGTGATTTGCCGTTGTCTTCATACACATAAGGCGCCCACGGCTCGGTGACAATGCGCAGCTTCTCGCCCCAGGCGGCGAAGCTCAGGCAAGTGAAGACAAGCACGGCGGTCAATTGCGTGATCAAAGGCATGTGCTTGAGATTACGACGAGAAACCGGAAAGAGCCAGAAACTGACTGCAGATGCTCTAACTCCGTGGATTGCCGCACATTAATGGTGCGTTGAAAGCAAAAGATCGCAGCCTGCGAAAGCTCCTGGAGGAGCTGCCGAAGAATGCGATCCATTGATCTTGCTTGTAGCTTTCAGCTTTGAACTGGCCGTTGCTTCAACGCGGCAACTTCAGGTTATTCCACACCGCCAGGCTCGCTTCAGCCTGGTTCAGCGTGTAGAAGTGCAGCCCTGGAGCGCCGCCTTGCAGCAGTTGTTCGCACATCTCGGTGATGACCTGTTCGCCAAAGCGCTGAATGCTCTGGGTGTCGTCGCCGTAGGCTTCCAGTTGCTTGCGGATCCAGCGCGGGATTTCCGCACCGCAGGCATCGGAGAACCGCGCCAGCTTGCTGTAGTTTGTGATCGGCATGATGCCCGGCACGATCGGAATGTTCACACCCAGCGCCCGCACGCGTTCCACGAAGTAGAAGTAGCAGTCGGCGTTGAAGAAGTACTGGGTGATCGCACTGTCGGCGCCAGCGTTGGCCTTGCGCACGAAGTTGGCGACATCCTCTTCGAAATTGCGCGCTTGCGGATGCATTTCCGGGTAAGCAGCAACTTCAATGTGGAAATGATCACCGGTTTCTTCACGAATGAATTCAACCAGGTCATTGGCATGGCGCATTTCGCCACTGGCCATGCCCATGCCGGAAGGCAGGTCACCGCGCAGGGCAACGATGCGCTTGATGCCGGCGGCCTTGTACTGGGCCAGCAGACCGCGCAGGTCGTCTTTGCTGTCGCCCACGCAGGACAGGTGCGGAGCGGCAGGGATTTTGACTTCGCTTTCGAGCTGCAACACGGTGTTCAGCGTGCGATCACGGGTCGAACCGCCGGCGCCGTAGGTGCAGGAAAAGAAATCGGGGTTGTAGGCAGCCAGCTGGCGAGCAGTGGCGAGCAGTTTTTCTTGCCCGGCATCGGTCTTCGTAGGGAAGAACTCGAAGCTGTAGCGACGTTCTTGGGACATGGTCATATCCTTGGAAACACGTAAAGCGGACGCTGACCCCTGTAGGAGCGAGCTAGCTCGCGAAAAACGCAAGAACAACGCATTTATCCAGACAGCACGCGTTTTCGTTAACGTCCATCGCGAGCAAGCTCGCTCCTACACAGGAGGAGCCGGCCGATCAGTAGCGGTAGGCGTGCGGCTTGAACGGACCTTCGACGGTCACGCCGATGTAGTCGGCCTGGGTCTTGGTCAGTTGAGTCACTACGCCGCCGAAGCCACGGACCATTTCCAGGGCCACTTCTTCGTCGAGTTTCTTCGGCAGTACTTCAACGGTCAGGCGCTCGGCTTTCTGGGCTGGCGACAGGTCGGCGTACTTCTGGCCGAACAGGAAGATCTGAGCCAGAACCTGGTTGGCGAACGAACCGTCCATGATGCGGCTTGGGTGGCCAGTGGCGTTGCCCAGGTTAACCAGGCGGCCTTCGGCCAGCAGGATCAGGTAGTCGTCGTTCTGTGGGTCGAAATCACCAGCGCCGGTACGGTGGATCTTGTGCACCTGTGGCTTCACTTCTTCCCATGCCCAGTTCTTGCGCATGAAAGCGGTGTCGATTTCGTTGTCGAAGTGACCGATGTTGCAGACAACGGCGCGCTTTTTCAGGGCCTTGAGCATGTTCGAATCGCAAACATTGACGTTGCCGGTGGTGGTCACGATCAGGTCGATCTTGCCCAGCAGTGCCTTGTCGATGCTTGCTTCGGTGCCGTTGTTGATCCCGTCGATGAACGGCGAAACCACTTCGAAACCGTCCATGCAGGCTTGCATGGCGCAGATCGGGTCGACTTCGGAAACTTTGACGATCATGCCTTCCTGACGCAGGGACTGAGCGGAACCCTTGCCCACGTCGCCGTAGCCGATCACCAGCGCTTGCTTGCCGGACAGCAGGTGGTCGGTGCCACGCTTGATCGCATCGTTCAGGCTATGACGGCAGCCGTACTTGTTGTCGTTCTTGCTCTTGGTCACCGAGTCGTTGACGTTGATGGCCGGGATTTTCAGCTCGCCTTTGGCCAGCATGTCCAGCAGGCGGTGAACGCCGGTGGTGGTTTCTTCGGTCACGCCGTGGACGCGATCCAGCACCTGTGGGTACTTCTTGTGCAGCAGCTCGGTCAGGTCGCCGCCGTCATCGAGGATCATGTTGGCGTCCCATGGCTGGCCATCCTTGAGGATGGTTTGCTCCAGGCACCACTCGTACTCTTGTTCGGTTTCACCTTTCCAGGCGAAAACCGGGATGCCGGCAGCGGCGATGGAAGCGGCGGCCTGATCCTGAGTCGAGAAAATGTTGCAGGACGACCAGCGCACTTCGGCACCCAGGGCAACCAGGGTTTCGATCAGCACGGCAGTCTGAATGGTCATGTGGATGCAGCCGAGGATCTTCGCGCCCTTGAGCGGTTGCTCTTCGGAGTACTTGCGACGCAGACCCATCAGGGCCGGCATTTCCGACTCGGCGATGATGGTTTCGCGACGGCCCCAGGCAGCCAGGGACATGTCGGCAACTTTGTAGTCGGTAAAATCTGCAGGCGTGATAACAGCGCTCATGATGAGCCTCCATTCGTAATGTATGCGAATGGGCGCCGTTGTGCGTTTAGTGTCGGGCCGGTCAAGGCCTGGCAACGCCCCATCCGAGCCTGACAGGTCTAGCCTGCTGCAGCGCCCCTCGGACAGGTGGCGGGAAAACGGTATCAAGTAGAGGTTACCGTTTTGAAACGGGGGCGATTATAGCGGGCTATGCTGATCTTCCAAAGCGTTTCTGTCAGTCAATGTCCGAACGGTAATCGCGACCATAGTCGAAGCTTGATAGAGCTCTAGCCCGGGCTCTGCCATGATGCCGGGCATCAATCGGCAAGATGGTCAGGAGTGAATATGAATTTCCACACCCGCAAATGGGTAAAACCCGAAGACCTCAACCCTAACGGCACTTTGTTCGGCGGTAGCCTGCTGCGCTGGATCGACGAAGAGGCGGCGATCTACGCCATCGTCCAGTTGGGCAACCAGCGTGTAGTGACCAAGTACATTTCCGAAATCAACTTCGTCAGCGCCTCTCGCCAGGGCGACATCATCGAACTGGGCATCACGGCTACCGAATTCGGCCGCACCTCGATCACCCTGACGTGTGAAGTGCGCAACAAGATCACCCGCAAAAGCATCCTCACCGTTGAAAAAATGGTGTTCGTGAACCTCGGTGAAGACGGCTTGCCGGCACCTCACGGCCGGACCGAGATCAGGTACGTCAAGGACCAGTTCAAGGATGACGCCGGCGTGTAGGAGCGAGCCTGCTCGCGATGGTCGTTAACGATAACACTGGGCACCTGACACCCAGTGGTGCTCTCAAGTCCATCGCGAGCGTGCTCGCTCCTACAGAGCGTAATACCCGTGGCAACGGTCGTAGCTAAATGACCCGCCACGGGTGATGTTCAACCCGCCACATCAAGCACAGCCGCAGCGCGCCGCTGACGATAGATGAAGAACAGTGCAGTCGACACGGTCAGCCCGCTGACCAGCGCACCGGTCCATGGCAAGTCCGCCAGATCCGCGCCGCTGGCCACCACCAGTCCGCCAATCCATGCCCCGGCGGCGTTGCCGAGGTTGAAGGCGCTCTGGTTCAAGGTCGAGCCCAGGTTCGGTGCTTCATGGGCCTGATCGATGATCAGCAGTTGCAGGATCGGGCACAGAGCAAAGGCAAACGTTCCCCACAACACCAGTGTGATGGCCGCCGGGATCACCGAATGGCTGGTTTGCGTGAATGCCGCCAGCACCACCAGCACCGCCAGCGCCATGCCCACCAGCGAAGGCAGCAAGCGACTGTCTGCCAGACGGCCACCGAGCATGCTGCCGGCGGTCAAACCAACGCCGAACAACAGCAGCATGATGGTGACGCCGTGGGGGCTGACGCCGGTGATGTCCTGCAGGATCGGCGCGATGTAGGTAAACACACTGAACAGGCTGGTGGAGGCCAGCACGCTCATGCCCAGGGCCAGCAGTACGTTGGCCTTGCCCAGCACCTTGAACTCGCTGGCCAGGTTGGCTTTATCCATCGCGATGTTTTTCGGCAGCCAGACCCATTGCGCAATCGCGGCCAGCACACCGATCACCGACACCGTCCAGAAGGTCGAGCGCCAGCCTGCGTATTGCCCGAGTGCGGTGCCCAGCGGCACGCCGAGCACGTTGGCCAGGGTCAGGCCGGTGAACATCAAGGCAATCGCCTGCGCCCGTTTGTTGGTGGCCACCAGTCCGGCGGCCACCACGGAACCAATTCCGAAAAATGCGCCGTGGCACAGTGCCGTGATCACTCGCGCGGCCATCAGCGTGGCGTAATTCGGCGCCAGCGCGCAGAGCATGTTGCCGAGGATGAACATTAGCGTCATGCCCAGCAGGGTGGCCTTGCGCGGCATGTTGGCGGTGCCGACGGCGAGGATCGGTGCGCCGAACACCACGCCCAGGGCATAGCCGGTGATCAGCAGGCCGGCGTCGGGAATGCTCACGCTGAGGTCGCGGGCAACGTCGGGCAGCAGGCCCATGATGACGAATTCGGTGGTGCCGATGCCGAAGGCGGCAACAGCGAGGGCAAGTAAAGCGAGTGGCATGCGCAAGGTCTCTGTCGGTAGTCTTGACGCTGTGATCAGGCATACGCAGGCCGACGGCCGTTCTCGACGAGAGCGGGCCGGGCAGAATTTTTATTGGAATTAGTCTGTGCGCAACTGAGTGCGGCGTGGTCGCTTGCAGTATAAACAGCCACTGAAATATGGCGAATCAATTCTCTACCTGGCCCCCTGTAGGAGCGAGCTTGCTCGCGATGGACGTGAACGAAGACGCGTGTTTACTGCTCGAACGCGTTGCCCTGGCGTTTTTCGCGAGCGAGCTCGCTCCTACAGGGATCGTGGAGACAACAAAAGGAGTAGGCCGTGCTTGCGACGGCGTTGGTGTTGGTGGCGGCGCTGTTGCATGCGGCGTGGAATACCCTGATCAAGTTCAGTGCGGAGCGGCTGTTGGTGGTGGCCTGCATGGACAGCGTGGCGCTGCTCTTTGTCGCGCTGATGTTGCCGCTCCTGGCCGTGCCGCCGCTGGAGATCTGGCCGTGGATCCTGGCATCGGCGGCATTCGAGCTGCTCTATCGCTACTTGCTGATCCAGGCCTATCGGGTCGGCGACCTCGGGCTGGTTTATCCGCTGATGCGCGGTCTGTCACCGTTGGTGGTGCTCGCGCTGACGCTGATCTTTGCCGGAGAGGTGCTGACCCATCAGCAGATTTTCGGAATTTTGCTGATCCCGTTCGGCATGCTGTGCCTGCTCTGGCAGGGCGGTGGCGGTGCGCGTTTGCCGTGGTCGATGCTGCCGGTGGTGGCGTTGATCGGCCTGTGCATCGGTTGTTACACCTACATCGACGGTCAGGCGTTGCGGCGCTGGTCCCATCCGCTGGATTACCTGGTCTGGGTCACGTTGCTGAGCGCCTGGCCGTTTCCGTTGCTGGCCTGGGTGTGCAAGCGTCCGGCATTCAAGTTGTTCTGGCGCGAGCAATGGCGGCTGGGCCTGGCGGTCGGGTTCTGCGTGTTGTTCAGCTACGCTTTGGTGCTGTGGGCGATGCAGATGGGTTCGATTGCCGAGGCCGCAGCGCTGCGCGAGATCAGTGTGATCCTGGTGGTGCTGTTCGGCATGCGCTACTTGAAGGAACCCTTCGGCCGGCCGCGGCTCCTGGCTTGCGGGCTGGTACTGATCGGCATACTGGTGATGAAGTTTTGATCGCCCCCGATGGAATTCGACTCTCTGTAACCTGAAGAAAGGACGGCGTTATGACGGTGGCTCTGTGGTGCATTTTGATCGCGATTTTCCTGCCGTATGTGTGCACGTGGATCGCCAAGCTCAGTGGCGGGTTCAGTCTCAAAGACAATCATGATCCTCGGGGTTTTCTCGACAATCTGGACGGCGTCGGCAAGCGGGCGAATGCTGCGCAACTGAACAGTTTTGAAGTGATCCCGGCGTTCGCCGCTGCAGTAATCGTGGCGCATCTGGCTGGCAATGCCGAACTGGTGACGATCAATGTGCTGGCCGTGCTGTTTATCACCAGCCGCCTGCTCTACATCATTTGCTACCTGGCGGACTGGGCGACGCTGCGGTCGCTGGTGTGGTTCGTGGGGATGGCGTTGATTGTGAGTTTCTTTGTCGTGTCGGTCTAAAAGATCTTCAGGGTTTTTACCGGCCTCTTCGCGAGCAAGCCCGCTCCCACATGGGTAGTGTAGAACCTGTGGGAGCGGGCTTGCTCGCGAAAGCTATCTAACAGGCGAAGCAGCATTTAAGGGGTGGTCTTCTGCGCGTCAGCCACCTGCGGCACTTGCGGCAGCGCAGCACCCTTGGGCCACAGCATCCAGATCTGCCCCTGTTGTTTCATGTCCCCGGCCAGTTGCCCGGCTGCATCGCCTGTGCCCCAGAACAGATCCGCCCGCACCTCGCCGGCAATGGCGCCGCCGGTGTCCTGTGCTGCCACGGGGCGAACCAGGGCGGTGCCGTCCGGCCTGGTGGTGGACAGCCACAACAGGCTGCCCAGTGGAATTACCTTGCGATCCACCGCCGCGCTGTAACCGGCCGTCAACGGTACGTTCAGCGAGCCGCGCGGACCTTCGTTGCTGTCCGGGTTACGGGTGAAGAACACGTAGCTGGGGTTGCTGCCGAGCAGTTCGGGAATCCGCGTCGGATTGGCCTTGGCCCAGGTACTGATGGCACCCATGGTCACGTCTTCTTTTTTCAACTCGCCCTGTTCCACCAGCCAGCGGCCGATCGGTCGATACGGATGGCCGTTCTGATCGGCGTAAGCGATGCGCAACTGGCGACCATTGTCGAGCTGGATGCGACCCGAACCCTGGATTTGCAGGAACTGCAGGTTCATCGGATCGGTCAGCCAGGCCACGACCGGCGCCTTGACCCCTTTGCTTTCGATGGTCGCCGCATCGTCGTACGGCTTGAGTACGCGACCTTCGAGTCGACCACGCAGGCGTTTACCCTTGAGTTCCGGGTAAATGCTGTCGAGGGCCACGACGATCATGTCCTCAGGGACGCCATAGACCGGGACATTGGCGGCGCCAGTCTGGGTCAGGCTGCCGGGATAGACCGGTTCGTAGTACCCGGTGATCAAGCCGTTGGGGTTGTCATTGGCGGCGCGCAGGCCATAGACATCGAGGTTCTGTTTGAGAAAGCCGCGAATGTCGCTGGCGGTTTGCGGCACGGTGGCAGCCGCTGCGCAGGTGCCGCCCCAGACCGGGTCGGCCTTGAGTCGGGTGCAGGCACTGCGCCACGAGCCGAAGCCGGCGACCAGGTCGTTGTCGGACACCGCCGGCAGCGCTTCCCATGTGGCACTGGAGTAGGTGGCCAGGGCATGGGTTTTCGGTTGTTTATTGTCGCCACCGGTGCAGCCTGCGAGCAGGGCCACCATCGGCAGGGTCCAGGCCAGGCTGTGACGCCATGCCTTGAAACGGCTGTTCATGGAGTGATTCCTTTGCCGGTTGCCTGGGCGCTCCATGCGCTCAAACAACCCATGTTGATAATAGGGCTATTGGTCTTTGCCGATGACGCGAGGATACTGGCCGCCGTTTCCCGTGACCTGAAGCCACCATGACTCTTAAAAGACTTTCTGTTGTATTGCTGGCCTGCCTGACGTTGTCCGCTTGTGGCGGCGTCGACCCCAACTCGCCGCTCGGCCAGCGCAAGAGCATTTTCAAGCAGATGCTCAAGACTGGCGAAGACCTGGGTGGCATGCTGCGTGGGCGCATTCCGTTCGATGGTCCGAAGTTCGCCGAAGGCGCGGTGAAACTCGATGTGCTGTCCCGTGAGCCGTGGCAACATTTTCCGCAGGTCCGCGAGGAAGATCACACCAGCGCCAAGAGCGATGTCTGGGAGCAGCAGGCGCGCTTCCAGGCAATGGCCCGTGACCTTGAATCCGCCACCGGTGAATTGGTGATTGCCAGCCAGGTTCAACCCTACAAGGCCAGCAACCTGGGGCCGGCGGTGCAGAAAGTCGAAGATGCCTGCAGTGCGTGTCATAAGGCGTTTCGGGATCATTGACTGGCGTTGCCCGGTCTGACGTCTTCGCGAGCAAGCCCGCTCCCACAGGGGATTTGTGCCACACCACACATCCCCTGTGGGAGCGGGCTTGCTCGCGAAGGCTGCTTCGGCAATACCGAAGACCTCTGTTCGTTACCAGTGATTACTTATCCAGCTCATCAAGGGCGTCCTGCAATTCCTTGCGGGCATCGGCGAGTTTGTCTTTGCGCTTGTTGATCTTGTCGGGGTCGCCTTTGCCCATGGCCTTGTCGAGGTCTGCCTGACGCTTGCTGACTTCATGCCTGGCGTCGAGCACCTTGTTTTCCCGTTCCTTCTTCAGCGAGGCGTCGGTGCAGTTCGCTTCGACTTCGCTCAGGGCTTTTTCCAGGCCTGCCTGCTGGTCGGCGTTGCCGTGGACCTTGGCCAATTCGATCTGGTTGACGATACCTTGCTTCTTGGCGGCGCAACCGGTCAGCCCGGGCGCTTCTTCATCCGCCATCAACGGGGTGGCCAGTACGCTGCAAAGGGTCAACAGGGCGAGCGGTGAAAGAAATTTCATAAAAGCTCCATGTAAGAATGCAAGCGGGCCGGTGTGGCGATGGCTTGTTGGAGCCCGACGGTCCCCCTTGGGTTCCCGCTGGGCACAGGGCTGGCAGCTAAAAGCCGTCAATCCCTGCATCACGTAACGTTTTACTCAAGGCCAGGACCTGCGGATCGCGGAAAAAAGCGTTCAGCTGTGCCGCGCGTCCTGGTCCGATACCAGCCTCGGCCCGCCATTGTTCGATGTCTCGCTGCGCCATGGCCTGCCATGAGTCGCCAGGGTGTGCCTGACCTGTCGGCGGCATTCCGAGGGCTTTCAGCCAGTGCGCGAACGGGCGTTGCCGGGCCTGGTTGAAACTGTCTGCAAGGCGAGCCGCGCTGCGCTCGCCGAAACCGTCAATGGTAGCAAGCTCTTGGACATCGAGGGTCAACCAATCCAGCAGACCGTTCAGGCGACCTGTTGCAAGAAGTTTTTCCCAAGTCCCCGGACCCACATTAGGCAGCGCCAGCCCCTGTTTGCTGCTGAGCCAGGTCAGGCGCGCGAGAAACTGGCTTTCACAGCCTGGCGTCGGTTGCCAGCAACTCAATGAATGAAAGTCCGCCGCCAGCGGTGCGTTCATTTCGGCGCGCTCGCTGCTACGCAATACAACGCTATCGAGCCTGGGAATGGTCAGCCCGGCCAGGCTGATGGCGACCTGATCACCCGGACGTATGTCCAGTGTCTGCCAGCGCTGTAACGAGCTGACGCTGACGCGTTTGATCTGCCGGTCGTCGAGCGTCACCGGGGTCAGCTCGAGTACCGGAGTGATCCTCCCGGTCCGGCCGATCCTGAAGTGAACATGGCGGACTTCGGCCAGTGCCTGGGCGAAGGGGTATTTCCAGGCGATGGCCCAGTAGGGCGACCGCGCCTGCCAGCGTTCGGCGGCGGGGCGCTGGTTCTGGCGCAGGACGATGCCGTCGCTGGCAAAGGGCAGGGGGGAGCGATACCAGTGTTCACGCCAGCGCTCGGCCTCGATGACGGAGGTGATCGGCTGGCTGTATGCCGTGGTACTCGGGAAGCCCAACACACTCAGTGCGGCGGCACGCGCGGGCACGCTCGCCGGCCCTTGGGGCCAGTCCCAGACAAACAGATCGATTTCGGCGGCCTGTTCGGGGCTCAAGACCTTGCGCGCCATCAGGCCCGCCACCGTGCCGCGAGCGTTGAGGCTGCCGGCCTGGGCTTGCACATGATCGGTCAGGCGCCAATACAGTTCGCCTTGCACGAGCAAGTCCCGGGTCTGCGACAGGCGTTGCGGGATGGCCGGAATCTGCCGTGCCGGAACCGTCCAGTCCTGACCGCTTTTGCCGTCGCCACGGCTGATGGCCTGGGCCAACAGGCCGTTGCGGTAAACCAGGGTCACCGCCACGCCATCGATTTTAGGCTGGGCCCAGACGTCCACCCGGTCACTCAGCCATTTTTCGACGGCGGGGCGATCGTGCAGTTTGTCCAGGCCGGTGTGGACGATGGGGTGGGGCAACTTGCCGCGTGCAGTGCGCAAGGGGTCTGCGGGCGGGCTCAGGTTGAAGCAGTGGCGCCATTGGGTGAGTCGCGCGCGGGACTGGTCATAGAGTTCATCGGCGACCAGTGAGCGTCCCAGGCGGTGGTAGCTGTCGTCCCAGAGATCGATTTGCTGTTGCAGTGTGCCGACTTCGTTCAGGGCGCGTTCGGGTGGCCAGTCCGGGCAGTCGGCGGCGCTGGCGGTCAGGTGGGCAAGGGTCAGTAGAGTGGCGAAAAACAGGCGCAGGTCCGGAAGCATCTTGAGCGTCCTTGCTCGGTGAGGTGCGTGAAGGCTAGGTCAGTATCAGTTGGCGCAGAGAAGGGGTGTTTTGCCGGGTATTTCTGGTGGCTTTGCCGGCCTCTTCGCGAGCAAGCCCGCTCCCACAGGGTTATGAGTTGGTCAGAACGCCGCCGTCTACTGTGGGAGCGGGCTTGCCCGCGAAGGCTGCGACGCGGTGTAAAGCGAATGCCAATAAAAAGCCCCGCAGGGCGCGAACCGTGCGGGGCTTCGGGTGTTGCGGGGAAGTCTTACAGGCCGGCAGCAGCGCGCAGGGCGTCGGCGCGGTCGGTTTTTTCCCAGGTGAACGTGGTGAAGGTGTCTTCGCCAACGGTCTTGGTTGCCGGGGTGCGACCGAAGTGGCCGTACGCAGCGGTTTCCTGATACATCGGGTGCAGCAGGTCGAGCATGGTGGTGATCGCGTATGGACGCAGGTCGAACACTTCGCGGACCAGCTTGATGATCTTGTCATCGCTGATCTTGCCGGTGCCGAAGGTGTTCAGCGAGATCGAAGTCGGCTGGGCAACGCCGATGGCGTAGGACACCTGAATCTCGCAGCGCTCGGCCAGGCCGGCGGCAACGATGTTCTTGGCCACGTAACGACCGGCGTAGGCGGCCGAACGGTCAACCTTCGATGGATCTTTACCGGAGAACGCGCCACCGCCGTGACGGGCCATGCCGCCGTAGCTGTCGACGATGATCTTGCGACCGGTCAGGCCGCAGTCACCCACCGGGCCGCCGATGATGAACTGGCCGGTCGGGTTGATGTGGAACTGGGTGTCTTTGCTCAGCAGTTCGGCAGGCAGCGCGTGCTTGACGATCAGCTCCATCACGGCTTCGCGCAGGTCTTTGTACGAGACTTCAGGGTTGTGCTGGGTCGACAGGACTACCGCGTCGATACCGACAACCTTGCCGCCTTCGTAACGGCAGGTGACCTGAGACTTGGCATCCGGACGCAGCCAAGGCAGCAGGCCGGATTTACGGGCTTCGGCCTGGCGCTGTACCAGCTGGTGCGAAAAGGTGATCGGTGCTGGCATCAGCACGTCGGTTTCGTTGCTGGCGTAGCCGAACATCAGGCCCTGGTCGCCGGCGCCCTGATCTTCAGGCTTGGCACGGTCGACGCCCTGGTTGATGTCAGGGGACTGCTTGCCGATGATGTTCATCACGCCGCAAGTGGCGCCGTCGAAGCCGACGTCGGAACTGGTGTAGCCGATATCGCAAATCACATCACGAACGATCTGCTCCAGGTCGACCCAGGCACTGGTGGTCACTTCACCTGCAACAATGGCCACGCCGGTCTTGACCAGGGTTTCCACCGCTACGCGAGCGTGTTTGTCCTGGGCAATGATGGCGTCCAGCACTGCATCGGAAATCTGGTCGGCGATTTTGTCCGGATGCCCTTCAGACACGGACTCGGAGGTGAAGAGGGAGTATTCGCTCATCTCGATGTTTTCCTGAATTTACCGATGGTGAGTGTCGCCAGCCGGTCGCTGAAAATGGCGGACCTGGATCTGGAAACCATTGCGTAAGCCTACATAGAGGCTTTCCCCGGGAGCGAGTCCCGCAGCGGTGGCCCAACGGGCCAAATCGTCCTGTTCAAACCCCAGCCAGAGATCACCGCAGGCCTCCTTGGCCCAACTCTGGTTGTGGCTACATAACTCTGTCACTAACAGGCTACCGCCAGGTTGCAGCAAGTGGGCCATGTGCTTGAGCGCATCGGCCGGCGCGGCAAAATGGTGCAGCACCATGTTCAGCACCACGCAATCGGCCTTGAGGCTGACGCCGTTCAATGCATCGGCCAGTTGCAGGCTAACGTTAGTCAGTTTGTCGCGTTCGCAGACCTGGCGCGCCAGTTCGAGCATCGCGGTGCTGTTATCCAGCGCCGTGACTTGCGAGAAGCGGCGCGCCAGTTCAGGCAGGAATGCGCCATCACCGGGGCCGACTTCAATGGCCGTGGCGTCTTTGTCGAAGCTCAGCTTGTCGAGCAGGGCCACTACGCTTTCGCGGTATTGCGGCAAGCCGGCGATCAAGTCTTGCTGGGCGCGAAATTTCTCCGCTACCCGTGAAAAAAAGTCCTGGCTGGCGGCCGCGCGTTGCCCATGGACCTGGGCGATGCGCGACTGTACGTCGGTCGGCAGCGTCAGGTTGTCCACTTCTTCGAGCAGGGCTGCGTGCAATTTGCCGCCCAGCAGCTCGGTGTGGGGCAGGGCGCGACGGTAGAAAATCGCGTTGCCTTCGCGGCGCGTTGCCACCAGGCCGGCCTGGGCCAGTACCTTGAGGTGGTGGCTCATGCCTGACTGGCCGATGCCGAAGATCTGCGCCAGCTCCAGCACGCCGAACGAGTCGTTGGCCAATGCGCGCAAAACATTCAACCGCAGGGGATCGCCGCCAGCCTTGCACAAGGCCGCCAGCTCATCGCAATCGTCATGTTGAATGGAGGGCACGCGTAAATTCATAAGGCCGGCAGTCTAGTCACGGGTCGAAGGCATCGCAAGAGCAATATCAAAAAGTTTTGATATTGCTCGATGGATGGCACTTCCTGACGTTAGGTTCAGTCAACTAAGTCAGAGCAGAAAGGTTTCATCACGTTAATACGTCGTTATCCATTGGAAAAACGCCTCCAGATGACTATCTGTCATTGCCCCGAGGCGGCCCGGTGAGGGAAAATGCTCGCCTTTTTTCCGTTTCGTTTTATTCAAGCCCCCAGGAGAACAGCGATGCCTAGCCGTCGTGAGCGTGCCAACGCCATTCGTGCCCTCAGCATGGATGCCGTGCAAAAAGCCAACAGCGGCCATCCCGGTGCCCCAATGGGTATGGCGGATATCGCCGAGGTACTTTGGCGCGACTACCTCAAGCACAACCCGAGCAATCCATCGTTCGCCGACCGTGACCGCTTCGTGCTGTCCAACGGCCACGGCTCGATGCTGATCTACTCGCTGCTGCACCTGACCGGCTACGACCTGTCGATCGACGACCTGAAACAATTCCGCCAACTGCACAGCCGGACCCCGGGCCACCCGGAACTCGGCTACACCCCGGGCGTAGAAACCACCACCGGTCCACTGGGCCAAGGCCTGGCCAACGCCGTGGGTTTTGCCCTGGCTGAAAAAGTCATGGCGGCGCAGTTCAATCGTCCTGGCCACAACATCGTCGACCACCACACCTATGTGTTCCTGGGTGATGGCTGCATGATGGAAGGCATTTCCCACGAAGTCGCTTCCCTGGCCGGCACCCTGGGCCTGGGCAAGCTGATCGCCTTCTACGATGACAACGGCATCTCCATCGACGGCGAAGTCGAAGGCTGGTTCACCGACGATACGCCGAAGCGTTTTGAGTCCTACAACTGGCAAGTGATCCGCAATGTCGACGGTCACGATCCGGAAGAGATCAAGACTGCGATCGATACGGCACGCAAGAGCGCGCAGCCAACCCTGATCTGCTGCAAGACCACCATCGGCTTCGGTTCACCGAACAAGCAAGGCAAGGAAGATTGCCACGGCGCCCCGCTGGGTGACGCGGAAATCGCCCTGACCCGTGCGGCGCTGAAATGGAACCACGGTCCGTTCGAAATCCCGGCCGATATCTACGCCGAGTGGGACGCCAAGGAAGCCGGTCGCGCTGTGGAAGCCGAGTGGGACCAGCGTTTCGCGGCCTACTCCGCAGCATTCCCGACCGAAGCCAACGAACTGATTCGTCGTCTGAGCGGCGAGCTGCCGGCCGACTTCGCCGAGAAGGCCGATGCCTATATCGCCGAAGTCGCTGCCAAGGGCGAAACCATCGCCAGCCGTAAAGCCAGCCAGAACGCCCTGAACGCGTTCGGCCCGCTGCTGCCAGAGTTCCTCGGCGGTTCGGCTGACCTGGCCGGTTCCAATCTGACCCTGTGGAAGGGTTGCAAAGGCGTCACCGCCGAAGACGCCAGCGGCAACTACATGTACTACGGCGTGCGCGAGTTCGGCATGACCGCGATCATGAACGGCGTTGCCCTGCACGGCGGCCTGGTGCCTTACGGCGCGACCTTCCTGATGTTCATGGAATACGCCCGCAACGCGGTGCGCATGTCGGCCCTGATGAAGCAGCGCGTGATCCACGTCTACACCCACGACTCCATCGGTCTGGGCGAAGACGGCCCGACTCACCAGCCAATCGAGCAACTGGCCAGCCTGCGCTGCACGCCGAACCTCGATACCTGGCGTCCGGCCGATGCCGTTGAATCGGCGGTATGCTGGAAGTACGCACTGGAGCGCAAGGACGGTCCTTCGGCCCTGATCTTCTCGCGTCAGAACCTGCAGCACCAAACCCGCAATGCGATTCAGATCGAAGAGATCGCGCGTGGCGGTTACGTGTTGAAGGACTGCGCAGGCGAGCCTGAACTGATCCTGATTGCCACGGGTTCCGAAGTGGGTCTGGCGGTTCAGGCTTACGACAAGCTGACCGGGCAAGGCCGCAAGGTGCGCGTGGTTTCCATGCCGTGCACCAGCGTGTTCGATGCCCAGGACGCCGGCTACAAGCAATCGGTCCTGCCGTTGCAGGTCAGCGCCCGTATCGCCATCGAAGCTTCCCATGCCGACTACTGGTACAAGTACGTCGGCCTGGAAGGTCGCGTGATCGGCATGACCACCTACGGCGAGTCGGCGCCTGCGTCGGCCTTGTTCGAAGAGTTCGGCTTCACCCTGGAAAACATCCTGGGTCAGGCTGAAGAGCTGCTGGAAGACTAAGCACCGTGCGGTGGTCTCACGACCGCCGCCGTCCCCTGTAGGAGCGAGCTTGCTCGCGATGGTCGTTAACGATAACGCTGGCTGTCTGGATGAACGCGTTGTCCTGAAGTCCATCGCGAGCAAGCTCGCTCCTACAGGAGGGTGTTGTTAACGAGAATTCGTTTGCCTGCGTCTATCGAGAACCCCATGCCTCAACCGCGTCCCTACAAAGTTGCACTCAACGGCTACGGCCGGATTGGTCGTTGCGTCTTGCGTGCGTTGTTCGAGCGAGGCGACAAGGCCGGGTTCGAGATTGTCGCGATCAACGATCTGGCCGACATGGCCAGTATCGAATACCTGACACGCTTCGACTCCACCCATGGCCGGTTCCCCGGTGAAGTGAAAGTCGACGGCGATTGTCTGCATATTAATGGCGACTGCGTGAAGGTCCTGCGCAGTGCCACCCCCGAAGGCATCGATTGGGCATCCCTGGGCATCGATCTGGTGCTCGAGTGCTCCGGTGCTTATCACACTCGCGAAGACGGCCAGCGTTTCCTCGACGCCGGCGCCCCGCGTGTGTTGTTTTCCCAGCCGATGGCCAGCGAGACGGACGTCGACGCGACCATCGTCTATGGCGTGAACCAGGATTGCCTGACCGGCGACGAGTTGCTGGTGTCCAACGCGTCCTGCACGACCAACTGCGGCGTGCCGCTGCTGCGCCTGCTGAATCAGGCCATTGGCCTGGATTACGTGTCGATCACCACCATCCACTCGGCCATGAACGATCAGCCGGTCATCGATGCCTATCACCACGAAGACCTGCGCCGCACCCGTTCGGCGTTCCAGTCGGTGATTCCGGTGTCCACCGGTCTGGCGCGTGGCATTGAACGCCTGTTGCCGGAACTTGCCGGACGAATTCAGGCCAAAGCCGTACGGGTGCCGACGGTCAACGTGTCCTGCCTCGATATCACGATGCAGACCGCCACCGCGACCGACGCCACCGAGGTCAACCGGATACTGCGCGAAGCCGCCACCAGCGGCCCGCTCAAAGGCCTGCTGGCCTACACCGAGTTGCCTCACGCAAGCTGTGATTTCAACCATGATCCACATTCGGCGATCGTCGATGCCAGTCAGACCCGAGTTTCCGGCCCGCGGCTGGTGAACATCCTGGCCTGGTTCGACAACGAATGGGGGTTTGCCAACCGAATGCTCGACGTTGCAGAACACTATCTGCAAATAGCTTCATCCAAAAAAACTGCTCTCTAAACAGCTACCCAGGAAATGCGACCCATGACCGTGTTGAAGATGTCCGACCTCGATCTGCAAGGTAAGCGCGTATTGATCCGCGAAGACCTCAACGTCCCAGTCAAGGACGGTGTTGTCACCAGCGATGCGCGTATCCTGGCCTCGCTGCCGACCATCAAGCTGGCCCTGGAAAAAGGCGCGGCCGTGATGGTCTGCTCGCACCTTGGCCGTCCGACCGAAGGCGAGTTCTCGGCCGAGAACAGCCTCAAGCCAGTCGCCGACTACCTGAGCCGCGCCCTGGGCCGCGAAGTGCCGCTGGTGGCCGACTACCTGGGCGGCGTTGACGTCAAGGCCGGCGACATCGTGCTGTTCGAAAACGTGCGCTTCAACAAAGGCGAGAAAAAGAACGCCGACGAACTGGCTCAGCAATATGCTGCCCTGTGCGACGTGTTCGTGATGGACGCCTTCGGCACCGCGCACCGTGCCGAGGGTTCGACCCACGGCGTGGCCAAGTTTGCCAAGATCGCCGCTGCCGGCCCGCTGCTGGCTGCTGAGCTGGATGCACTGGGCAAGGCCCTGGGCGCTCCGGCCCAGCCAATGGCTGCCATTGTTGCCGGCTCCAAGGTGTCGACCAAACTCGACGTACTGAACAGCCTGAGCCAGATCTGCGACCAGTTGATCGTCGGCGGCGGCATTGCCAACACCTTCCTGGCCGCTGCCGGTCACCCGGTCGGCAAGTCGCTGTACGAGCCGGACCTGCTCGACACCGCTCGCGCCATCGCCGCCAAAGTCAGCGTACCGCTGCCAGTGGACGTGGTGGTTGCCAAGGAATTCGCTGACAGCGCCGCTGCAACCGTCAAGTTGATCGCTGACGTCGCTGCCGACGACATGATCCTCGACATCGGCCCGCAGACCGCCGCGAATTTTGCCGAGCTGCTGAAATCGTCGAAAACCATCCTGTGGAACGGCCCGGTTGGCGTATTCGAATTCGACCAGTTCGGTAACGGCACCAAAGTGTTGGCCCAGGCCATCGCGGACAGCGCGGCGTTCTCTATCGCTGGCGGTGGCGACACCCTGGCTGCCATCGACAAGTATGGCGTGGCCGAGCAGATCTCCTACATTTCCACCGGTGGTGGCGCGTTCCTCGAGTTCGTCGAAGGCAAGGTCCTGCCAGCCGTCGAAGTCCTGGAAAGCCGGGCCAAGGCCTGAGGGTCGCCCGTTTGACCAGGCAAGGGAGTGTTGACATGGTCAAGACGTTAGCGCTGTTGATCGTCGCGGGTTCACTGGCGGCTTGCGGGAGCAGCCCGAAAGCCACGCCGGAGCCCGAGGCGCCGGCGTCACGCAACGGCTGTTATCAGGCGGACTGGCAGGCGGAAACCAACCCGGTGCTCAACAAGCGCTCCGGGCCCGAGGGCCTGGACAAATACGAGACCCAGGCACCCGCCAAGGAACATGGCTGCCCTTGACGGGTCTGACTCTTTACTCAGGGCTGGCGGCGTGCGCCGTCAGCCGAGGGACACGGATGAAAGGTTTTATCGCCGTTACGGCGCTGGCGCTGTTGGCTGGTTGTGCTCAGCTGAACCTGTTCCAGTCGTCCGCACCTGTGGATAACTGGACCACCTGGACCTGCGACAGCCAGGCCAAAGTGCTGTGGCGTTACACCGACGACAGCCGCAAAGAAGTCGACGTGCGCCTGGGCGGTGCGGATCAGGTCTACCGTTTGAAGCAGGAACCGGGTGCGTCGGGTTCGCTGTACAGCAATGACATGCTGGCGTTTCACATAAAAGGTGAGGAAGGCCTGGTTTACTGGGTCGCCACCAATGATTTGATTGGCCGCGGTTGTAAGGCGCAATAACTGAAACACCACGGACCCCATGTGGGAGCGGGCTTGCTCGCGAAAGCGGTGGATCAGCTTGCATGAATGTCGAATGTTAAATCGCATTCGCGAGCAAGTCGAAACGTCGCACCGCCGCTCCCACAGTTGTTTTGTGTTGTGATTAAGATTGATGCAACACCAAATTCGCAGCCCGGGCTTAACCCCCGATCTGCAATAACTTGAATAGCCGCCGCCGCTCCGGCAGGCTGGCACGATTAACGACCCTCAACCGGGAGAGATACATACAATGGCACTTATCAGCATGCGCCAGATGCTGGACCACGCAGCCGAGTTCGGCTACGGCGTTCCAGCCTTCAACGTCAACAACCTTGAGCAGATGCGCGCCATCATGGAAGCCGCTGACAAGACTGACTCCCCGGTGATCGTCCAGGCTTCGGCCGGTGCTCGCAAATACGCCGGTGCACCGTTCCTGCGTCACCTGATCCTGGCAGCCATCGAAGAATTCCCGCACATTCCGGTGTGCATGCACCAGGACCACGGCACCAGCCCTGACGTCTGCCAGCGCTCCATCCAGCTGGGCTTCAGCTCGGTGATGATGGACGGCTCCCTGGGTGAAGACGGCAAGACCCCGACCGACTACGACTACAACGTCCGTGTGACCCAGCAGACCGTGGCCATGGCTCACGCCTGTGGCGTTTCGGTAGAAGGCGAGCTGGGCTGCCTGGGTTCGCTGGAAACCGGCATGGCCGGTGAAGAAGACGGCATCGGCGCCGAAGGCGTTCTGGATCACAGCCAGATGCTGACCGACCCGGAAGAAGCCGCTGACTTCGTAAAACGCACTCAGGTTGATGCCCTGGCCATCGCCATCGGCACCAGCCACGGCGCCTACAAGTTCACCAAGCCGCCTACCGGCGACGTGCTGGCGATCGACCGCATCAAGGAAATCCACAAGCGCATTCCGAACACTCACCTGGTGATGCACGGTTCGTCTTCGGTTCCGCAAGAGTGGCTGGCGATCATCAACCAGTACGGCGGCGACATCAAGGAAACCTACGGCGTACCGGTTGAAGAAATCGTCGAAGGCATCAAGCACGGCGTGCGCAAGGTCAACATCGACACCGACCTGCGCCTGGCATCCACTGGCGCAATGCGTCGCCTGATGGCCACCAACCCGAGCGAATTCGACCCGCGTAAATTCTTCGGCGCCACCGTGACCGCCATGCGCGACGTGTGCATCGCTCGCTACGAAGCCTTCGGCACCGCCGGTAACGCTTCGAAGATCAAGGCGATCTCGCTGGAAGGCATGTATCAGCGTTACCTGAAAGGTGAGTTGAACGCCAAGGTCAACTAAGCCTTTCGCGTTTGAGCCCCATAAAAAACCCGCCGAGACAGGCGGGTTTTTTATGGGCGAAGATCCATGGTCGACGCGGACAGTGTGGGAGCGGGCTTGCTCCGGGCGGCGTTCCGACGAAAGCGGTGTGTCATTCAACATTAATGTCGTCTGACACTACGCCTTCGTCGGAACGCCGCCCGGAGCAAGCCCGCTCCCACAAGGTCAACAGTGCCTCGATATCAATTGTTGTGATCGATATCCAGCTTGCTGAAGGTCACTTTCCCGCCTTCAGTGGTGTACCCGGTGTTGTCCTGCACATAGACCCCGGCCTTGAAGTACAGCGGTTTGTCGCGCCAGGTTGTGCTGATTTGCGTATCCCAGTTATAGCCCGCCGCGCTGATGCCCAAGGCGCCACCGGGGCTGAGGTGAATGAGATAGTTGAACTGCTGATCGAGTTTCACCCCCGTCGCAACAATGATCACCCGACCCTCATCGTCATCCGGATGCATCCGGACCTTGGCGACGATGTTGCCGGTGGCTGTACTTGTCTTGTATTGGTATTCGACCTTCACCAGCGGTTTCTGGCTTTGATAGGCATGAATCTGGCCGATGACGATTTTCCCGGAACTGGGCACCTGGTTAACGGCCAAAGTGGCATGCAACAAGTTGTCGGCGTCCGGGTAGTACCAGTTTTTCAATGTGCCGTTGCTGTAGGTTTCACGCAGTTCGGTGCGTGGATAAATCGCGTTTTCGGTACGGGAACCGGTCACGGGCGACCAGAAAAACAAGGTGCCGGTGTCGGAATGGAAGTATTGATCCTTGAAGCCATTCACCAGCTTGGAGGTTTCAACGGTGTACGGCGGGCTGCCGACGGGGACGCTGAGGTTCCAGGTTGCAAGATCGATCATGTCGGTTCTTCCACTTGATTCATGCTGCACGGACGTGCCAGAAGCTCTAGCCCGCACCTTCGGGGGCGGCCTTTATAAGCGTAGCGGGAGATTTTGTTAACGCCTGTCTGACGGGTGGCTGACGTCAACATCCTGTCGAAACGCCATCTTTCCCGGTTTCCATCGCCTGAACCATCGACCGTTAGTCGGTAAAAAGACACTATGATTAAATGATGGCTCACTGACACCTTCTGCTTTTGCAGAACCGGGTCTAGAGTGAAAGCACAGTATTTGTCCGGTTTTCACGAGAAACCGGTCTGACGCCCCGCAATAAGAGAAGCAGCATGGAATGCGCGCAACCCACGCCAGTAGAAGGCGGCTCAACCCTTTTAGTCGTCGACGATTACCCCGAAAACCTGATCAGCATGCGCGCGTTGTTACAGCGCCAGGACTGGCGGGTCATTACTGCCGCCTCGGGCTTCGAGGCCCTCGGCTTGTTGCTTGAACACGATATCGACCTGGTGCTGCTGGACGTGCAGATGCCGGGCATGGATGGTTATGAAGTCGCGCGCCTGATGCGCGGTAGCCAGCGGACCCGTCTCACGCCGATCATTTTCCTGACCGCCAACGAACAGTCCCTGGACGCGGTGATCAAGGGCTATGCCAGCGGTGCGGTGGATTACCTGTTCAAGCCGTTTGACCCGCAGATCTTCACGCCCAAGGTCCAGGCATTGCTCGAACACCAGCGAAATCGCCGGGCCTTGCAGCGCCTGAGTCATGATCTGGAATCCGCTCGTGCCTTTAATGCGTCGGTGCTGGATAACGCCGCCGAAGGCATTCTGGTATTGGGTGAGGACGGTCTGATTCGTTTTGCCAATCCGGCCATGTCGCGGCTGCTCAATGCCACGGTGCAGGAACTGCAAGGCAAGGAGTTTCTGGACTACCTGCAAAAACCGCATATCCCGATCTGGGCCGATTCCGAGTTGCTGGCCGGATACAAACGCGGTGAAACCCTGCGCCTGCACGATGCCCTGCTGCGTACGGCGCCCGGCCAGCAGGTGCCAGTGGCCTTGTCCTGCGCACCGTTGCCTGCCGAGCAACATGCGATGGTAGTGACCGTGCTGGACATGTCGGTGGTGCGTCATCTGCATCAGCAGCTGGAATTTCAGGCGGTCACCGATCCGCTGACCGGGTTGCTCAACCGCCGGGGTTTTTACCAGACCGTAGAGAACCTGCTGTTGCGCGGTGAGCGTTCCGACAGTGCATGGGTCTTGATGTACCTGGACCTCGACGGCTTCAAGCGCGTCAATGATTCGCTCGGGCACGATGCCGGCGATCGGGTGTTGCGTTGGGTCTCCGAACAGTTGAAGGCCTGCCTGCGACCCTTCGACATTCTGGCGCGGATGGGCGGCGACGAATTCACCGCGCTGCTGGATCTGGAGTTCCCCGAGCAGGCGGCGAAGATTGCCGAGAAGCTCATCGAGCGAGTGTCGATCTGTCAGCAGATCGACGGCCTCGATATCGCCCTGGGTGCCAGCATCGGCATCGCCACATTCCCTGATTGTGGTGCCAATCTCGACGGGATGCTGCGTGCGGCCGACATCGCCATGTACGAAGCCAAGCGTGCCGGTCGCCAGCAATATCGCTTCTACGATCACGATATGAACGGTCGGGCGCGTACGCGGTTGATGCTGGAAGAAAGTGTGCGCACAGCCATCGAGAACCGGGATTTCAATCTGGTGTATCAGCCTCAGGTTGCGATTGCCGACGGGCGGATTCGTGGCTTCGAGGCCTTGTTGCGCTGGCAGCATCCGAGCGTTGGCGATGTCCCCCCGGGGCTGTTTTTGCCGCTGCTGGAAGAGGCGCGGCTGATCAGTCGTCTGGGGAGCTGGATCTATCATCGCAGCGCCGGGCAACGCAAAGCCTGGGAATCCCTGTTTACCGAGGACCTGGTGCTCGGCGTCAGTTTGAGCAGTACGCAGTTCGGCATGCCCAACCTGGTCACTGAGTTGCGCCAGGTGCTGGAGCGTCATGGCTTGCAACCGCATCATCTGGAAGTCGAGGTCACGGAAGAGGCCTTGATGCGCAACCCCGAAGAAACCCGCAAGCAATTGCGTCTGCTGCACAATCTGGGCGTACGCGTGGCATTGGATGACTTCGGGGCCGGACCGTGTTCCCTGTCGCACTTGCGCGACCTGGAGCTGGATACCCTCAAGATCGACCGGCATCTGATCGCCCGGTTGCCGGAGTCGGTACGGGATGCGGCGCTGGTGCGCAGTGTGATCGACCTGTGCAAACAGTTCGGGATGCTGGTGATTGCCGAAGGGGTGGAAACCGTCGCGCAGTATGAATGGTTGAAGGCCAATGGCTGTGAATATGTGCAAGGCTTCCTGGTGGCCAGGCCGATGATGGCCGAAGACACCGGACGGTTTGTCCAGCCGTTTGACTGGAGCGCGTTACCCTGCTGAATTCGCTACACTGGCGACCTTTTAGTGACGTGTATTGCCGCCCCGATGACCGTGTTGAAATATCTCCAGGCCTATCCTGCTACCTTGCAGGCTCAGGTGCGCCAGCTGATCGCCGACGGTCGGCTGGGCGATTACCTGAGCCAGCGTTACCCGCAAAAGCATGGGGTGCAGAGTGACAAGGCGCTGTACACCTATGCCCTGGACCTCAAGCAGGAGTTCCTGCGTAATGCTCCGGCCATCGACAAGGTGCTGTTCGACAACCGTCTGGACCTGACCCACCGTGCCCTCGGCCTGCACACCACAATCTCCCGGGTGCAAGGCGGCAAGCTCAAGGCCAAGAAGGAAATCCGCATCGCTTCGCTGTTCAAGGAGGCGCCGTCCGAGTTCCTGAAAATGATCGTGGTGCATGAGCTGGCGCACTTCAAGGAGTCGGACCACAACAAGGCGTTCTACAAACTGTGCGAGCACATGCTGCCGGGTTATCACCAGGTGGAATTCGATGTGCGGGTGTACCTGACGTGGCGGGATTTGTAGGCGCTACCGCAGGCTGCGATCTTATAAGGAGCATTGGATGGACGTAAGCAAGACCAAGAGCAGCTTCTATCGCCGGTTGTACGTGGCGTACCTGATCGACAGCGGGCTGGCCAGCAGCGTCCCGGCGCTGACCGATGTCACCGGTATGCCCCGGCGCACGGCACAGGACACCATTGCGGCGTTGGCGGATTTGGATATCGTTTGTGAATTCGAGCAGGAAGAAGGCGCGCGCAACCATGCGGGGCGCTATCGGATTCGCGAGTGGGGTGCGATCGATCGCGGGTGGATCGAGCGTAACCTGCGGCAGATCAAGGCGGTGCTGGAGTATCCCTGAAGTCTTTCAGTGGTTTGACTGACGCCTTCGCGAGCAAGCCCGCTCCCACATTAGATCAGCAGCGAACACAGGTTTTGTGTGCGATAGATATCAAATGTGGGAGCGGGCTTGCTCCGGGCGGCGTTCCGACGAAGAGGCCCTTACGGACGGCGCATCCCTATGTGCGGAATGCCATCTTCCACATATTCCTCGCCCGTCACGACAAACCCGTACCGCCCGTAATACCCCTGCAAATGCGCCTGGGCCGAGAGGTAGATCGGCGTTTCCGGCCAGCGTTCTTCAATCTGCTTCAACGCCTGCTCCATCAACTCATGTCCAAGCCCGGCGCCTCGTGCGTGGGGAGCAATGATCACCCGACCGATCACTACGTCCCCGCCTTGCAGTTCCGGGTCGAGCAGCCGCAGGTAGGCTACAAGTTGATTGCTGTCCCAGGCCATCAAGTGGCAAGTGTCACCTTCCAGGTCCTGGCCATCCACATCTTGATAAGCGCATTGCTGCTCGACGACGAACACTTCTGCACGCAGCTGCAAAATGGCGTACAGCTGCTCCTTGCCCAGGTCGCTGTGGTGTTTGCAGATCCAGTCGACTGTCATGTTTTGATTCCCTGAAAACGTCGTTCCGATACTAAGCGCACTCACGTCAGAAGTCTTTATGGCGGAAGAATCTGTGACATAGGCCAAAATGCCATCATTCATTTCTCGCGCGGATGTCTTCTTTGTGTAATCTGGATCGAAGCGCTGTGCTGTGGCTTCGATGAGCTAATGTTTAGCACCCGGGTCTTGCCGGTACGGGGCCTTGGGGTTTTGGCTGAAAACACGCCGGGCAATCCGCCCGCTAAGGATTTTCTAGCATGCCGCGATTGCATCGAGCTTTTGCCTTGATTGGATTGCTGTTGCTGGTTCAGGGAGCGGCGGCAGAAAAACTGCGGCTGGTCGCTGATGCCTGGCCCCCCTTTACCGATTCCACGCTCGTCAACGGTGGTCTGGCCACGGACATTGTCAGTACCGCGCTCGCCAGGGCCGGCTATGCCAGTGAGTTCGAACAGGTGCCCTGGGCACGGGCCTTGATGGGATTGGGCGAGGGCCGATACGACGTGCTGGTAAACGCCTGGTACAACGACGAGCGTACAAGACTCGGCCAGTTTTCCGGCAAGTACCTGCTCAATCGCGTACGCTTTCTCAAGCGCAAAGACGTGTCCATCGAGTTCAACAACCTGCAGCAATTGCACACCTATCCGATTGCCATCGTGCGCGGTTACGCCTATTCGCCCGAGTTCGACAAGGACGACTCATTGCAGAAAGTCCCGGTGCACAGCTTCGCCATGGCAGTGCGCATGGTCGCGGCCGACCGGGTCAAACTGACGCTGGAAGATGAGTACGTTGCCCGCTACTACCTGGCCCGCGAGTCACCCAAGGTACGCAACGCCGTGGAGTTCCTGCCCAAGGCTTTGAGCGAGAACAGCCTGCACATTCTGGTCAGCCTGAAGAATCCGCAGCATGAGCAGATCGTCGCCGGTTTCGACCGCGAGATCGCGGCCATGAAGGCGGACGGGAGTTATGAAAAGTTGATGAAACAGCACGGGATGTAAGTGAGTTGATCCGGATTCTGTGTTGTTGCTGGTGGCCTCTTCGCGAGCAAGCCCGCTCCCACACCAGATTTCGTCGTTCACATAACCAATGTGGGAGCGGGCTTGCCCGCGAAGGGGCCCGCCCAGACACCACAAGTCTCAATCTTCGCTGGTGTCCTTGATCAGATGCGCCGCCAATGTCCGCAACGGTCCGAGCTGACGGCAAATCAGTGCCAGTTGCGTCTGCACCAGCCGCTGGCCTTCATCGATTTCATCAGGCATCTGTTCCAGTTCATTGGCCAGTGCTTCCTCTTCATCGCTCTGAATCGCGATCGAAGACTTGCTCGCCAGCCCTTGGGCGATCTCGTCGATGCTGGCGGCCAGTTTCACCCCGGCGCCCTCGATCAAGTGCTCATGCACGCCCGCCGGAAGTTGGGTTTCACGGTGCGCGCCCAGGCCCGACAGGTAACTGAGTAGCGTGTGCGACAGCACCAGGAAGCGAAAGCCCACATCCGCCTCCTTTCGGAAATGCCCGGGCTCCATCAGCATGTTGGCCAGTGTGGTCGACAGCGCCGCGTCGGCGTTGTGCGCGTTGCGGCGGGCCAGGCGGTAGGCCAGGTCGTCGCTTTTGCCCGCCGCGTATTGCTGCATGATCTGGCGCAGGTAAATGCTGTTGCAGGCCAGGGTGTTGGCCAGCACTTTGTTCAGGCGCCGCCCCTGCCAGTCCGGCAGGAACAGAAACACCGCCAACCCGGCGATCAGGCTGCCGAGCAAGGTATCGAACAACCGTGGCAGGAACAGCCCGTAACCGTCACCCACCTGGTTGAAGCAGAACAGCACCATCAAGGTGATTGCTGCCGTCGCCAGGGTGTAGCGGGTGGTGCGGTTGGTAAAGAACACCACCCCGGCGGCAATGGCGAAACACGACTGGATCAGCGGGTTCGGGAACAGGTCGAACAGCGCCCAGGCCAGGGTCAGGCCGATGGCGGTGCCGATGATCCGTTGACCGAGTTTGCGGCGGGTGGCGCCGTAGTTCGGTTGGCAGACGAACAGCGTAGTGAGGATGATCCAGTAGCCTTGGGACGGGTGAATCAAATGCACCATGGCGTAGCCGATGCTCAGTGCCAGGGGCAATCGCAGGGCATGGCGGAACAGCAGCGAGGTCGGCGTCAGCTGCGTGCGCAAACGAAGCCAGACGTCCTTGAGGTTGCGCGGTGAACGGTCAAGCAGGCTGCTGTCGGTGGCGTCGGCCAGGGCGTCAGGGTTACTGGCATCGCTGAGCAAGCGGTCGAGGGTGCCGAGGTTGGCCGCCAGTGCCCGCAGTGAGCGCAGCAAGCCGCGCCAGGCCGGGTTGCTCTGGATGCGCAGGTGTTCGAGGGAGGCATCCAGGTCGCTCAGGGCTTCGGCGAAACCGGCGTCATAGGTGAACGGCTGGCGCATCTGGATCGATTCGGCCAGGGCCCGGCAGGCTTTGCCTTGCTGGCGCAACAGGCGCTGGCAGCGGAACATCACGTCACTGTGGAAGAAGGCCTCGGCCAGGGCGTTGTAAGGGTAGTGCGAAGAGCTGGCACGTTCGTGGATGTCTTGGGCGAGGAAGTACAGTTTCAGGTAGCGGCTGACTTTCGACCCAGGTCGACCGTTACCGACCCGGTGCAGGATGATCTCCTTGGCGGCATTCAGTGCCGCCACCACCCGGCCGTTCTGCTGGGCCAGTTCCAGGCGCCGCGCCTCCACGTCCATCTGCCGGACCGGCTCGAACAGCGAGGATTTCAACTTCAGGTAAAAGCCCAGTTCGCGGAACAACCGCGCCAGGCTCTGTTGTACCGGCTGATTGGAAAACAGCGCCTGCCACAACACCGAGAGCAGGCCGTACCAGGCAGCGCCGGCCACCAGCAGCACCGGCTCATGCCAGACATCGGTGACCGCACCGCCACGCTGGTCCACGCCGATCATGGTGTAGACCGACAGAATCAACGTCGCCGAGGCAATCGCGCCATAGCGCTCGCCGAGGGCGCCGAGCATGGTCAGGCAGAACGCGGCGAGGGCGAAGGCGATGATAAACAGTGAGGGATAGGGGAAGAGCAGTTCGACAGACAGGGCGGCAACGGCGAAACACACCAGCGTCACGGCCAGCGCGTTGAGACGGCCCTGCCAGCTGTCGTCGGTTTCGGCCAGGGCGCTGGCGATAATCCCCAGGAACAACGGGATCAGCAGGCCCATTTCGTCCTGATACCAACACAGCGCCATGGTGCCGGTCAGGGCAATGAATACCCGCACGCTGTAGCTGAACTTATCCAGCGCCCAAAGGCGGCGCAGAGACTGGCGGAATGAAGTCGATGACATGAAATGCGAAGGCCTTCCGAGGCAATGACGCTAAATTGAGCCACTAATGACGCCGACGCAATGGCGCCGATCACATCAGACAGCAAAATCTGTTCCTTTACCGAACAACATAAAACAAATGTGGGAGCGGCGGTGCGACGATTCGACTTGCTCGCGAAGAGGTCAGTACATTCAACATAGATGTTGACTGTCAGTCCGCTTTCGCGAGCAAGCCCGCTCCCACATGTTGTTATGTGTACGGTCAGACGTATTGCGCAGCCGCGTACCCTGACGCCCAGGCCCACTGAAAGTTGAACCCGCCCAGATGTCCGGTCACGTCGAGCACTTCGCCGATGAAATACAGCCCCGGGCTTTTCAGCGATTCCATGGTCTTGGACGACACTTCATTGGTATTGACGCCGCCCAGGGTCACCTCGGCGGTGCGATAGCCTTCGGTGCCCGCCGGCACGACTTTCCAACTCGCCAGTTTTTCCGCGACATCGGCCAGTTCGGCGTGGGTGTACTGCTTCATCGGTTTGGAGACAAACCAGTTGTCCGCCAGCAGGTTGGCCATCTTCTTGGTGAAAATTTCCCCGAGCAGGGTTTTCAACTCGCTGTTGGGGCGTTCGGCCTGTTGCTGTTGCAGCCACTCCGGCACGTCGTGATCCGGCAGCAGGTTGATCTCGACGGTATCGCCGGACTCCCAGAACGACGAAATCTGCAAAATCGCCGGGCCGCTGAGGCCGCGGTGGGTGAACAGGATGTTCTCGCGGAAGCTCTGGTCGTTGCAGCTCACCAGGCAATCCACCGACGTACCGGATAACTCTGTGCACAAAGCCTTGAGCTGGTCGGTGATGGTGAACGGCACCAGGCCTGCGCGGGTCGGCAGCAGCTCGTGGCCAAACTGCCTGGCCACCTGATAGCCGAAACCGGTGGCGCCCAGGGTCGGGATCGACAGACCACCAGTGGCGATCACTAGCGATTCGCAGGTAATCTGGCCCATTGTGGTGTCCAGCAGGTAGCCCTTCTCAAGCCTCTCGATGGTCTGGATCGAGGTGTCCAGGTGCAGGCTGACGCCGACCTGATCGCACTCGTTGAGGAGCATTTCGAGGATGTCGCTGGACTTGTTATCGCAGAACAACTGGCCGAGTTTTTTCTCGTGGTACGGCACGCCATGCTTGGCCACCATACCGATGAAATCCCATTGGGTGTAACGGGCCAGGGCGGATTTGCAGAAGTGCGCATTCTGCGAGAGGAAGTTGCCCGGCTCGGTGTACATGTTGGTGAAATTGCAGCGGCCACCGCCCGACATCAGGATTTTCTTGCCGGCCTTGTTGGCATGGTCAAGCAGCAACACCTCGCGCCCGCGCCCGGCGGCGGTCAGTGCACACATCAACCCTGCGGCGCCAGCGCCAATGATCACGACTTCGGTAGAGCGCAAAACGGTGTCCTCTAAATGTCTCACCACAAAACAGACCTGTAGGAGCGAGCATGCTCGCGATGGTCGTCAACGATAACGCTGGCTGTCTGATGCCCAGCGGTGTTTCATCGTCCATCGCGAGCATGCTCGCTCCTACAGGGGGGGGCGTGTTGTTACAGGATGCGCACGCGCAACGAACGGCCCTTGATCTTGCCGTCGTTCAGGCGCTGCAAGGCCTGCTTGGCGACGCCGCGCTCCACGGCCACGTAGGCCTGGAAGTCGAAAATCGCGATCTTGCCGACCTGGGCACCGGGGATGCCGGCGTCACCGGTCAGTGCGCCAAGAATGTCGCCCGGACGAACCTTGTCCTTACGGCCGGCAGCGATGCACAGGGTGCTCATCTGCGGCAGCAGCGGGCCGCCGCCCTTGGAGGTGAGGTTGTCCACCTGATCCCAGGTCAACGGCGTCTTCTGCAGTTGTTCAATGGCTTGTGCACGCTGCGCTTCGGACGGCGCGACCAGGCTGATGGCCAGGCCTTTCTCGCCGGCACGACCGGTACGGCCCACGCGGTGGATGTGGATTTCCGAATCACGGGCCAGCTCAACGTTGATCACCATGTCCAGCGAGTCGATGTCGAGGCCGCGGGCGGCGACGTCGGTGGCGACCAGTACCGAAGTACTGCGGTTGGCGAACATCGCCAGCACCTGGTCGCGGTCACGCTGTTCCAGATCGCCGTGCAGGCCAACGGCGGAAATGCCTTTGGCGGTCAGGTGATCGACGGTTTCCTGAACCTGTTGCTTGGTGAAGCAGAAGGCCACGCAGGACGCCGGGCGGAAGTGACCAAGCACCTTGGTCACCGCACTCATGCGGTCATCCGGGGAAATTTCGTAGAAGCGTTGCTCGATCTGCGTGTCGTCGTGGAACGCTTCGGCCTTGACCTGCTGCGGATTGCGCATGAACTTCGAGGCCAGCTGCTTGATGCCGACCGGGTAGGTGGCAGAGAACAGCAGGGTCTGGCGACGCTCCGGGGCCTGCATGATGATTTCTTCGATGGAGTCGTAGAAACCCATGTCGAGCATGCGGTCGGCTTCGTCGAGGATCAGCGTGTTGAGGCCGTGAAGCACCAGCGAACCCTTGCGCAGGTGCTGCTGGATGCGCCCCGGGGTGCCGACGATGATGTGCGCGCCGTGTTCCAGCGAAGCGATCTGCGGGCCGAGGGACACGCCGCCGCACAGGGTCAGGACCTTGATGTTGTCTTCGGCACGGGCCAGGCGACGGATTTCCTTGGCGACCTGGTCAGCCAGTTCGCGGGTCGGGCACAGGATCAGCGCCTGGCAACCGAAGTAGCGCGGATTGATCGGGTTCAGCAGGCCGATGCCGAACGCGGCGGTCTTGCCGCTGCCGGTCTTGGCCTGGGCGATCAGGTCCATCCCCTTGAGGATCACCGGCAAGCTTTGCGCCTGGATCGGCGTCATCTGGGCATAACCGAGGGAGTCCAGGTTAGCCAGCATGGCGGCGGACAGCGGCAAAGTATTAAATTCGGTGGCGATGGTGGTCACGGGACTGGCCTGCAAAACAAAATGTCGCGCAGTGTACCAGTCCGATGGCCATTCGCCCTAAGGCTCTATGTGTTCTTCCGGACGTTTGACTCGCCGTCCGTCATTCTTTGACAGTTGCGAGAAGATAGTCGCGGCCAGCATGGCCATGATTCCGACGGTCACAAATGTCAGCTGGAAGGCTCCCAGGACCGTGTCTACCCCGTCGTTGCCAATCTCCGCCGTAAAGCCACCGAGCAGCGCGCCCGCACACGCAACCCCCAGGCTCAGGGACAATTGCGCGACCACCGACAGCAGGCTGTTGCCGCTGCTGGCGCTGGCATCGTCGAGGTCGATCAGGGTCACGGTGTTCATCGCGGTGAACTGCAAGGAGTTGATCGCGCCAAGGATCGCCAGCAGGCACAGCAGCAGCCAGTACGGCGTCTGCTCGCTGACCAGGCCCATGCTCGCCAGCATGATGCCCAGCGCCAGGGTGTTGCCGGTGAGCACGATGCGATAACCCAGACGTTCGATCAACGGCCGCGCCACCCACTTGGCGATCATCGCCGCTGCCGCCAGCGGCAGCATGCTCATCCCGGCCTGGGACGGCGAGTAACCCAGCGCCACTTGCAGCAACAACGGCACCAGAAAGGGCAGGGCGCCGCTGCCGAGGCGGGCGAACAGGTTGCCGAGAATGCCCACGGCAAAGGTCCGGGTCTTGAACAGCGACGGTGCAAACAGCGGATTCTCGACATGCCCGGCGCGCAGCCAGTATGCGGCGAGACAAGCCATGCCGCCGAACAACAGCAACATCACCCGCAGGTGCGGCAGGTGCAATTCGCCCAGGCCTTCCATGGCGATGGTGATCAGAATCATCGCCGCGCCGAACAGCACGAAGCCCAGGCTATCGAAACGGGTGCGCTCGGAACCGCGCAGGTCCGGGATGAATTTCCACACGGCGTAGCAACCGACCAGCCCCACCGGCAGGTTGATCAGGAAGATCCAGTGCCAGGTCAGGTATTGCACCATCCAGCCGCCCATGGTCGGGCCGATCAGCGGGCCGAGCAGCCCGGGAATGGTGATGAAGCCCATGATCCGCACCAGCTCCGAGCGCGGGTAGGCACGCAGCACCACCAGCCGCCCGACCGGCAACATCAGCGCGCCACCCAGGCCCTGGATCACCCGCGCGCCGATCAGCAGGCTCAGGCTGCTCGACAGTGCGCAGAGCAACGAACCGAGACTGAACAGCAGGATTGCGCTGAAGAAGATCTTCTTGGTGCCAAAACGGTCGGCGATCCAGCCCGAAGCGGGAATCAGCAAGGCGACCGTGAGCATGTAGGCGATGATCACACCCTGCATGCGCAAGGGGTCTTCGGCCAGGTCGCGGGCCATGGCCGGCAGGGCGGTGTTGAGAATCGTCCCGTCGAGGGACTGCATGAAAAACGCGATGGCGACGACCCACGGCACCCAGCGGGCGGTGACGGCGTCGAGAGGCGGGCGGTTGGGCATGGGACCTCTTGTCCGTGTGAACTTTACACCGTTCCTGTGGGAGCGAACTTGCTCGCGATGAATGTGGAGACGGCGCATTTTTCCATGTAGCACGCGTCATCGTTCACGACCATCGCGAGCAAGCTCGCTCCTACAGGTGTATGCGTGTTTACAGCGTTAATGTCAGTCGGCTCACGAGTGCCCCCGGCAACAACGCCGACGCCGTCGCCCGCTGGCTATAGGTGCTCGCCGACAGCAACAACTCCCGCTCTGCGGTCAGCGCTTCGAGCTGCGAACCGAGCAGGCTGAAGGCGCTGTCATCAAAGCGCATGGTGCTGACCGGCGCCTGAATCTCGCCGTTCTCGACCCAGAACGTGGCAAAGCGGGTCATGCCGGTCAGGCGTGCGGCCGGTTGATCCGAGAAGTTCAGGTACCACAGGTTGCTGATGTACAACCCCGTGCCCAGTTGCTTGAGGATGTCGGTGTCAGGCAATAGCCCGGCTTTCATGTTCAGCGCGCTCGGCGATTCACCGCCGCTGGCGCCATTGGCGGTCAAACCGTATTCCGCCGCGCTGCGCGAGCTGACCAGTTGTGCCCCGGCCTTGCCACCGACGATCAACTCCAGATCACTGCGTGGATAACCTTCATCGGAAAACGCCGGGCTCAGCGAGCCGCTGACTTTTTCATCCAGCGAGACCAGCGGGCTGAAAGCGCTGTCGCCACCATAGAGCTTTTGCAGCGGGCTGCTTTTGCTGGCAATCGACTGTGCCGAGAAGCCACCCCAGCACAGCATGCCCATGATTTCTTCCAGCGCCGCCGGTGCCAGGTAAGCGCGGTACTGGCCGGGCGCCAAAGTGCGCAGTGGTCGGCCCAGAAACTCAAGCTGTTCGCGGGCTTGCCGGAAGCGTTTGGCAAAGCCTTCGCTGCTCCAGTCGTGCCCGGCGTAGCTGGCTTTCACGGCCTGGCCGTTCTCGTGGAACAGGCTGAAGTCGAAATTGAAACTGTTGGCCTGATGCCAGCCGAAGGCACCCGAAGAACTGGCAAAGCCCCGGCTGATCGGTCCGGCAGCGTAAAAACCGACAAGATCCAGTCCTTCGGCGGCCTGGGTAATCTGCGCGACCACCTGCTCGGTGTCCGGCAGTGGATGCGACTGCACGTTGTTGCTCTGCCAGCCATTGTGGTTGAGCAGCAGATAAGGATCCTGAGGCAGCAGCGGCAAGGTTTCCCGCAGCTGTTGCAGGCCTTCGGTCAAGCGTTGCAGATCGACCTGGGGATCGCCGGCCAGGGTGATGTGCAGGTCGGCATGCCGACCTTCGTTGATCAGCTTCAGGCCGATACTCGCCTGCTGCACCTGACCGGCCTGACGTACCTTGGCGTGATTGAAACGCACGAAGGCCGACGATTCGGCAGCATAGCTGAGGGTGAACTGCTCGGGTTCGCGAAGCGCTTCACGCAGGCTGTTGACCAGTGCCTTGAACGACGCGGACGAACTGTTTGAAGGATTCATCAGGCGTCTCCTCCGAATACATCAACGTTGCTGAATACGCAGGCCGGTGACGCGTGGCCGACGCGGATCACCTGGTTCGGTTCACCCTTGCCGCAGTTCGGTGTGCCGAGGACCCTGAAGGTACTGGCATCGCCGACGGCGCTGAGGCTTTTCCAGAACTGTGCGGAGATGCCCCTGTAATTGGGATTCTTCACCACACCCTTGAGTTCGCCGTTTTCAATCAGTTGGCCCCACTCACAGCCGAACTGGAATTTGTTGCGGGCATCGTCGATCGACCAGGAGCGGTTGGTCGACATCAGCACGCCGTGCTCGATGCCGCCGATCAGTTGTTCAATGGACTGGTCGCCCGGCTCGATGTTGAGGTTGGCCATGCGGTCGATCGGCGGACGGTTCCAGCCGCAGGCACGGCTGTTGGCGACGCCGTCCATGCCGGCACGGAATTGTGACAGTGCGCCGCCCAACGGGCGCAGCAACAAGCCTTCGCGGATCAGGAACTGTTTGCTGGCGGGCGTGCCGTCGTCGTCATGGCCGTAGCTGGCGAGCTCCTCGGGGATGTCCGGGTCGAAGGTCACGTTGAGCAGGCCGGAACCGTATTGCAGGCGGCCGAAATCTTCGGCTTTGACGAAACTGGTGCCGGCGTAATTGCGCTCGTCGCCGAGGATGCGGTCCAGCTCCAGCGGGTGACCGATGGATTCGTGGATTTGCAGCATCATCTGGTCGGGCATCAGCAGCAGGTCACGCTGGCCTTGCGGGGTGTTTGGCGCCAGCAGCAATTGCAGGGCCTGATCGGCCACCTGGATACCGGCACCGATCAGCCCGCAGCGGCTGATGACGTCCGCCGCGCCTTGCTGACCGAAGTTCTCGCGACCCAGGCTGCGGGTCTGGCTGTCGTTGCCGTCGTAGGCCGTGACATCCAGGCCGGGGTACACAAAGCGTTGGGCCTGACGCAGTTCGGCACCGGCGCTGTTGAGGTAAATCTGTTCGACGTGGGTGATGCCGAGGCTGACCTGCCAGTTCACCAGGCGCTCGTCCTTGGGCACGGCGGCGGATTCGGCACCGAGTAACGTGTAGCAGTCGCTCAGGGACGGGAAGGCCTGGTCGAGGTTGGGCGAATAGTAATCGGCGCGGTCGCTGGAAACAGCTTGCTCGCGCAGGTCCAGCAAGGCGTGGGGCTTGAGCCGACGGGCCTGGAGTTCGGCGCGTTCGAGGGCGGCTTGCAGGCCTTGTTGCGACAAATCACTGGTCGCCGCATAGGCCTCGACGCCATTGACTCGCACGGTCAGCATCGCCCCTTCGTCACGGCTCAGGCTTGGCGGTTCGGCGACGTTCTTGCGCACCGACAGGTACTGCCCGGATTCGCGCACATAACGCAGGGAAAAGAATTCAGCACCCGTGCGCAAGGCGGCGAAGCGCTGCTTGAGCTGGGGGTAGAAATCGAACATTCGTGAACCTCCTGGGTATGGAGTGGCGGCGCAGCGGTGTTGCGAGGGGGAAGAGGTGAAACGTTTGCGTGGCGCTAGATTAGGCCTGCAAGGGGGGAGGATCAAGGGTGGAGCGGTGTAGAGAGGGATTACCGGGAAGAGGGTGTTGTCTGGTCGGCCCCCTTCGCGAGCAAGCCCGCTCCCACATTTGATTCCGGTTGTTCACAAGATCTGTGTCCACTGGAGATCAAATGTGGGAGCGGGCTTGCTCGCGAAGGCAGCACCGCGGTGTAACTGTCTTACTGTGCAGTAGCGTTCACTTCCCGCACCGGCTTGCCCTTCACCGGCGCTCCAGCCGCCACATAGTAAGTGGCTGTGCTGCGCGGCAACGGCTTGCGGCCACGGATCTTGTCGGCGATTTTCTCGGCCATCATGATCGTCGGGGCGTTGAGGTTGCCGGTGGTGATGATCGGCATGATCGAGGCATCGACCACACGCAGGCCCTGCATGCCATGCACGCGACCTTCGCCATCGACCACGGCCATTTCGTCGGTGCCCATCTTGCACGAGCAGGACGGGTGGAACGCGGTTTCGGCGTGTTCGCGGATGAACTTGTCCAGTTGCTCATCGGTTTGCACTTCGATGCCCGGGCTGATCTCGCGACCACGGAAGGCGTCCAGTGCAGGTTGCTGCATGATTTCACGGGTCAGGCGGATGCCGTCGCGGAATTCCTGCCAGTCCTGCTCGGTGGCCATGTAGTTGAACAGGATGCTCGGGTGCTGGCGCGGGTCCTTGGACTTGACCTGGATGCGACCACGGCTTGGCGAACGCATGGAGCCCATGTGCGCCTGGAAGCCGTGCTCTTTCACACCGTTGCTGCCGTTGTAGTTAATCGCCACCGGCAGGAAGTGGTACTGGATGTTCGGCCATTCGAATTCCGGGCGGGTGCGGATGAATCCGCCGGCTTCGAACTGGTTGCTGGCACCGATGCCGGTGCCGTTGAACAGCCACTCGGCACCGATGGCCGGCTGGTTGTGCAAGAGCAGCGACGGGTACAGCGAGACCGGTTGGGTGCAAGCGTATTGCAGGTACAACTCAAGGTGGTCCTGCAGGTTTTCACCCACGCCCGGCAGGTCGTGGACCACCGGAATGTCGAGGCTTTGCAGCAGTTTCGCCGGGCCGACGCCGGAGCGTTGCAGGATCTGCGGCGAAGCGATGGCGCCGGAGCACAGCAGCACTTCCTTGCGAGCCTTGACCTCAACACGCTCTTCAGCCGCGCCGACCAGGTAACGCACGCCGACCGCACGCTTGCCTTCGAACAGGATCTTGTCGGTCAGGGCGTGGGTGACGATGGTCAGGGTCGAACGCTTTTTAGCAGTGTCCAGGTAGCCGCGAGCGGTGCTGGAGCGACGGCCTTTAGGCGTCACGGTGCGGTCCATCGGGCCGAAGCCTTCCTGCTGGTAGCCGTTCAAGTCTTCGGTGCGCGGGTAACCGGCCTGCACGCCTGCTTCAACCATGGCGTGGAACAGCGGGTTGTTGCCGGCTTTCGGCGTGGTCACGCTGACCGGGCCTTCGCCGCCGTGGTAGTCGTTCGGGCCGATGTCGCGGGTTTCCGCTTTTCTGAAATAGGGCAGGCAGTCCAGGTACGACCAGTCCTCGAGACCTGGCAATTTTGCCCAGCCGTCGTAGTCCATGGCGTTGCCACGGATGTAGCACATGCCGTTGATCAGCGAGGAACCGCCGAGGCCCTTGCCGCGACCGCACTCCATCCGGCGACCGTCCATGTGTGGTTCCGGATCGGTTTCGTAGGCCCAGTTGTAGCGACGGCCTTGCAGCGGAAACGCCAGGGCGGCCGGCATTTGTGTGCGGAAGTCCAAACGGTAGTCCGGGCCGCCCGCTTCGAGCAGCAGGACGGTGACGCCTGCGTCTTCGGTCAGGCGGGTCGCCAGGGTGTTACCGGCGGAACCGGCACCGATGATGATGTAGTCGAATTCTTGGGACATTGAATGCACCCTCTTTGAAGTTGGTCAGGTCAGGCCATGGCGAGTGCTGCGCACTCGATTCGCGAGCAAGCCCGCTCCCACATTGGAACGCGTAGTCCTGTGGGAGCGGGCTTGCCCGCGAAGTGGCCTTCGCAGGCAATACAAGGCTCGGGTCTTAGAACACCGAGGCGTAATCGCCCAGCTCGACCTGTACCGATTTGATGCGGGTGAAGTTGTTCAGCGAGCTGATGCCGTTCTCACGACCAACACCCGACTGCTTGTAGCCGCCAACCGGCATCTTCGCGTCGGACTCGCCCCAGGCGTTGATCCAGCAGATACCGGCTTCCAGTTGATGGATCACACGGTGAGCGCGGTTCAGGTCCTTGGTAACGATGCCGGCGGCCAGGCCGAAGTCGGTGTCGTTGGCGCGGCGGATCACTTCTTCTTCGGTTTCGTAGGTGAGGATCGCCATCACCGGGCCAAAGATCTCTTCACGGACGATGGTCATGTCGTCGGTGCAGTCGGTGAACACGGTCGGGGCCACGAATGCACCCTTGGCGAATTCACCGTCGGTCAGACGCTCACCGCCGCACAGTACGCGGGCGCCTTCTTCCTTGCCCTTGGCGATGTAGCCCAGCACGTTTTCCATGTGGGCGAAGCTGACCAGCGGGCCGAAGTTGGTGTTTTCGTCTTCCGGGTTGCCGATGCGGATGCGTGCAACGCGCTCGACGATCTTGGCTTCGAAGGCTGCTTTCAGGTGAGCTGGCACGAACACGCGAGTGCCGTTGGTGCAGACCTGGCCGGAGCTGTAGAAGTTGGCCATCATCGCGGTGTCGGCGGCGCGATCGAGGTCGGCGTCGTCGCAGATGATCAGCGGGGACTTGCCGCCCAGTTCCATGGTCACGTCTTTCAGCGAGGAAGCCGAGGCGCTGGCCATGACTTTCTTGCCGGTGTCGGTGCCGCCGGTGAAGGAGACTTTCTCGATGCGCGGGTGCTCGGTCAGCCAGGTGCCGACTTCACGGCCGCTGCCGGTCAGGACGTTGAACACGCCATTCGGCAGGCCGGCTTCGGTGTAGATCTCGGCCAGTTTCAGGGTGGTCAGCGAGGTGACTTCACTCGGCTTGAAGATCATCGCGTTACCGGCGGCCAGGGCCGGTGCGGATTTCCACAGGGCGATCTGGATCGGGTAGTTCCACGCGCCGATACCGGCCACGATGCCCAGCGGCTCGCGACGGGTGTAGACGAACGAAGTGGTGCGCAGCGGGATCTGCTCGCCTTCGATGGCCGGTACCAGGCCCGCGTAGTATTCCAGCACGTCGGCACCGGTGACGATGTCGACGTATTTGGTTTCGGAGAATGCTTTACCGGTGTCCAGGGTTTCCAGGGCAGCCAGTTCATCGTTGCGCTCGCGCAGGATTTCCACGGCGCGACGCAGGATGCGCGAACGCTCCATGGCGGTCATCGCAGCCCAGATTTTCTGGCCCTTTTCGGCGCTGACCACAGCGCGCTCGACGTCTTCCTTGGTCGCACGTTGTACTTTTGCGAGGACTTCACCGTTAGCCGGGTTGATGGCTTCGAAAGTGGCGTCGCTGCTGGCGTCGCTGTAAGCGCCATCGATGTAGAGTTTTTGCAGTTCGAAACGGGCCATATTGTCCTCGCAAGTGCATTGGTTGTTGGCGCGATTCAGGTGTCGAGCGTTCTATGTGTGCTCTAACTCACCTGCTTGGCCAGTTGTAGATCCATGTATTCGTAAGCGATCCGGTGCGCCTGCTCGGTGTCGAAAGAGTCTCCCGACAGCGCGCCGCGCAACCACAAGCCGTCAATAAGGGCTGCCAGGCCACGGGCTGCACTGCGCGCATCTTCGAGCGGCAGTACGCGGCGGAACTGGCAACACAGGTTGGAATACAGACGGTGATCGTTGATCCGCTGCAACCTGTGCAAAGACGGGTGGTGCATGCTGGTGGCCCAGAAGGCCAGCCAGGTTTTCATTGCCGGGCCATTGACCTGGCTGGCGTCGAAGTTGCCTTCGATGATCACCTGAAGGTGAGCCCGTGGGCTGTTGTCCTTCAGCGCCTGACGGCGCGCGGTGACGTTCTCGCTCAGGACACTCATCAGGTACTGCGCCGTGGCAGCTATCAGGCCATTCTTGTCCTGAAAGTAGTGACTGATGATGCCGTTCGAGACACCGGCCAAGCGGGCGATCAGCGCAATGCTGGCGTCCCCCATTCCGACCTGATCGACGGCCAGCAAAGTGGCTTCGATCAATTGCTGGCGGCGGATGGGTTGCATACCGACCTTGGGCATCTTGCACATCTCCTTAGGCCTTGCGGCAGACGTCAGACGGCTACCGGCTTGAGGGCCAGTCTATTTTGTTTTGATTGAACGTTCAATCAACAAAGAATAAGATCTGCGACAATTCGTCGCTGCTTACAGATTTTTCCTGCGTGTAAATGGCGGCAAACCGACATCCGAAACGGCTCGAAGCCTGTACGCCACGGCGTCTCATGGGCTTCGGGCTTTTTTCGGGCTGTCTTTATATCACCCGCCGGTCGGCTGCCCACTAACCGATTGGTCGGGTAACCCGTTTGTCTTGCGTTCTTCTCTCGCACTGCCCGGAGCATCTGTGCCATGAGTTCTGCCTCGCTAATAAAGACCCCACCCGAGAAGGTGACGGTCAACGGTTGGGTGTTCTACACCTCTACCGCGTTGATTCTGCTGTTGACCGCCATTCTGATCATCGCCCCGCAAGAGGCCGGCAGAATGCTGGGTACGGCGCAAGCCTGGTTGTCCCGCAGCTTCGGCTGGTACTACATGGTGGTGATTGCCGCCTACCTGATTTTTGTCGTCGGCCTGGCGTTTTCGTCCTACGGCAAACTCAAGCTCGGCAGCAAGGATGACACCCCGGACTTCAGCTACGGCGCCTGGGCGGGGATGCTGTTCTCCTCGGGTATCGGTATTTCGCTGCTGTACTTCGGTGCATCCGAGCCGCTGGACCACTACTTCAACCCGCCGGAAGGCGTGGCCGGCAGCAACCTTGCCGCCCGTCAGGCAGTGCAACTGACCTTCTTGCATTGGGGCCTGCATGGCTGGGCGATCTACGCGCTGGTCGGCCTGGCCGTGGCGTACTTTGCCTACCGGCATAACCAGCCGCTGGCGTTGCGCTCGGCGTTGTACCCGCTGGTGGGTGAGCGTTGGGTCAAGGGCGCGGCCGGGCATGCGGTGGACGGCTTCGGCATGTTCGTGACCCTGCTGGGTCTGGTGACCAACCTGGGGATTGGTTCGCTGCAAGTGTCGTCGGGGCTGGAAAACCTGTTCGGCATGGAGCACAGCAACACCAACCTGCTGATCGTGATCATCGTGATGAGCACCGTGGCGACCATCGCTGCCGTGTCGGGTGTGGAAAACGGCATCCGTCGTCTGTCCAACCTGAACATCGTGCTGTTCAGCGGCCTGCTGATTTTCGTCCTGTTGTTCGGCCCGACCCTGCACCTGCTCAACGGCTTCGTGCAGAACGTCGGTGACTACCTGAACGGCGTGGTGCTGAAGACTTTCGACCTCTATGTGTACGAAGGCGACAGTGAGAAGTCCGACCGCTGGCTGGGCCTGTGGACCCTGTTCTATTGGGCCTGGTGGATTTCCTGGGCGCCATTCGTGGGCATGTTCATTGCGCGTATTTCCCGTGGTCGCACCGTGCGTGAGCTGGTCGCGGGCGTGCTGTTGATTCCGCTGGGCTTTACTCTGGCGTGGCTGTCGATCTTCGGTAACTCGGCCCTGGACCTGGTGATGAACCATGGGGCGGTAGAGCTCGGGAAGACTGCGCTGGAACAGCCATCCATGGCGATCTACCAGTTGCTTGAGCATTACCCGGCGTCGAAAGTGGTGATCGGCGTGTCGATCTTTGTCGGTTTCGTGCTGTTCCTGACCCCGGCGGATTCCGGCGCGGTGATGATGGCCAACCTGTCCTGCAAAGGCGGCACCGTCGACGAAGACGCACCGCACTGGCTGCGGATCTTCTGGTCGGTGGTGATCACCCTGGTGACCATCGGCCTGCTGTTCGCCGGCAACTTCGAAGCCATGCAAACCATGGTGGTACTGGCCGGTCTGCCGTTCTCGGTGGTGCTGGTGTTCTTCATGTTCGGCTTGCACAAGGCCATGCGCCAGGACGTACAGATCGAACAGGAACAAGCGGAGCTGGCGGCACGCGGGCGCCGTGGTTTCACTGAGCGTTTGACCCAGTTGGACCTGCAACCGAGCCAGTCGGTGGTCCAGCGTTTCATGGACAAGCACGTGACTCCGGCGCTGGACGATGCGGCTGTGCAGTTGCGTACGCAAGGGCTGCAAGTGCAGACGCTGCTGGGCAAGTCCAAGCGTTGCATGGGCCTGCGGATCGAGATGGATGAGGGCAACCCGTTTGTCTACGAAGTGAGCCTGGACGGCTACCTGGCCACGCCAACCGAATCGGCTCAGTCCGATGAGGCGCGTCAGCGTTACTACCGCGCAGAGGTGTACCTGCACAACGGCAGCCAGGACTACGACTTGATGGGCTTCACCCAGGATCAGATCACCCGTGACGTGCTCGACCAGTTTGAAAGCCATCGGCAGCTCCTTGGCCGGGTTTATAGCTGAGTTCTGAACTGATGCGGTGTTTCTGTCTGAAGCACCGCGTCGCATTCTTCGCGAGCAAGCCCGCTCCCACATTGGATTTGTGAACACCGCAGATCAAATGTGGGAGCGGGCTTGCTCGCGAAGGGGCAATCAGCCGCAAAGCTGCATCACCCGATACCCCACAAACAAAAACGCCGCGATACTCTCGCGGCGTTTTTGCATCTGTTGCCTTACCCCAGGTTCTTGCCGAGCAGTGCGTGATACAGCTCGCTGTCGCCAAGAATCCCCACCACATGGTTGTTATCGTGCAGCACCAGTTTGTTGCCGGTCTGATAACGAATCTGCAGCGCGTCGCGCATGCCGATGTTGGAGTCCACCAGAGTCGGCTTGCGTTCCAGGCCTTCGACGGCTTGCCCCGGCATCCAGTTCTGCAGGTCCATGCTCGAGCCGTTCTTGCGCGCGCCTTTGATGGTGTTGCCTTCTGCCAGGTCCAGCCACGAATCGCCGCCCGGATCCAGGCATACCGAGCCGTTGATGCGTTTGCAGTTGTCCAGGGTGCGCATCAGGCTGCGACCGCACAGTACGTTCAGCGGGTTGGTGTGGGCCACGAAGGTCCGCACGTAGTCGTCCGCAGGGTTGAGGACGATTTCTTCCGGTTTGCTGTACTGGATGATCCGGCCGTCTTTCATGATCGCGATACGGCTGCCCAGTTTCAGGGCTTCGTCGAGGTCGTGGCTCACGAACACGATGGTCTTGTGCAGCTTGCGTTGCAGTTCCAGTAGTTCGTCTTGCAGGCCCTGGCGGATCAGCGGGTCGAGGGCCGAGAACGGTTCGTCCATCAAAAGGATGTCGGCGTCCATCGCCAGCGCACGGGCCAGGCCCACGCGTTGCTGCATACCACCGGACAGCTCGTTGGGCTTCTTGTTGCGCCACTGGGTCAGGCCCACCAGCTCAAGTTTGTCGTCCACCAGCTTGCGGCGTTCTTTCTCGGGACGACCCTGCATCTCCAGGCCGAAGCTGATGTTCTCGCGAACGGTCAGCCAGGGCATCAGGGCGAACTTCTGGAACACCATCGCAATGCGCTTGGTGCGCATCATTTTCAGTTCGGCGGCGGAGCAGGAAGCAATGTTGATCTGCTTGCCTTCGTGCTCGACGAACAGCTTGCCGCGGCTGACGGTGTTGAGGCCGTTGATGCAGCGCAGCAGGCTGGATTTGCCGGAGCCGGACAAGCCCATCAGCACACAGATTTCACCTTTTTCGATATCCAGGCTGGCCTTTTCGACGCCAACGATCTGCCCGGTCTTTTTCAGGATCTCGCTGCGGGTCAAGCCTTGATCGAGAAGTTTCAGTGCCTCGCGTGGATCTTTGGTGAAGATCACGTCGACGTCTTCGAAGCGAATAATGCTCATGCGTCACCCCCTACTTTGGCTTCGGGTTGTTTGCAGATACGGTCGAGCATGATCGCCAGCAGTACGATCGCCAGGCCCGCTTCGAAGCCCAGGGCGATATCAGCGGTATTCAGTGCGTTGACCACCGGTTTACCCAATCCGTCGGCGCCTACCAGTGCCGCGATCACCACCATCGACAACGACAGCATGATGCACTGGGTGATGCCGGCCGCGATGCTCGGCATGGCGTGAGGCAGTTCGATCCGCGTCAGCAGTTGGCGACGCGAGCAGCCAAAGGCCTTGCCGGCGTCCATCAATTCTTCCGGGACATCGCGGATACCCAGGTAGGTCAGGCGGATGGGCGCGGCAATCGCGAACACCACCGTGGAGATCAGGCCCGGGACCACACCCAGCCCGAAGAGGGTCAGGGTAGGAATGAGGTAAACGAAGGTCGGTACGGTCTGCATCAGATCGAGTACCGGACGCATTAAAGTGTAGAACATCGGCTTGTGCGCCGCGACGATGCCCAGCGGTACGCCGATGACCACGCAGACCAGGGTGGCGAACATCACCTGGGCGAGGGTTTCCATGGTTTCCTGCCAGTACCCCAGATTGAGGATCAGCAGAAAGGAGGCAACGACAAACGCGGTCAGGCCCCATTTTCGTTGAATGAAGTGTGCCAGTAGCGCGATCAGGCCGATCAGTGCCAGCGGGTTGAACCAGGTCAGCGCAAACGTCACGCCGTGGATCATCGTTTCCAGTGACACGGCGATTGCGTCGAAGGTGCTGGCGCCGTGTTGCGTCAACCATTCAACGAAGCTCGCGATGTACTGGCCTAAAGGGATTTTCTGATCAATCAGCATGGTAGTGAACGTCCGCATGCAAGGAAATAAACAGCCCGGACGGCCGAAGCCGTCCGGCATAAGCGATTACTGATTCAGCTTGGCTTTCACGGCTTCCAGGCCAGGTTTACCGTCAGTGGTGGTCACGCCAGCGAGCCAGGTATCGAGCACCTGTGGATTCTTTTTAAGCCAGGCCTTGGCGGCCGCGTCAGGCTTCATCTTGTCGTCCAGGATGTTGCCCATGAGTTCGCTTTCCATGTCGACGGTGAACTCCAGGTTTTTCAGCAGTTGGCCCACGTTGCTGCATTCTTCGGCGTAACCCTTGCGGGTGTTGGTCGCCACGGTGGCAGCACCGAAATCCGGGCCAAAGAAATCGTCGCCGCCGGTCAGGTATTGAATCTTGAAGCGCTTGTTCATCGGGTGCGGCGCCCAACCGAGGAAGACCACGGCGGTGTCGCGTTTCTGAGCGCGGTCGACCTGCGACAGCATGCCGGCTTCGCTGGACTCTACGACCTTGAAGCCCGCGTCCTTGAGGCCGAAGGCGTTCTTGTCGATCATCGTCTGGATCAGGCGGTTACCGTCGTTGCCAGGCTCGATGCCGTAGATCTTGCCGTCGAGTTCTTTCTTGAACTTGGCGATGTCGGCGAAGTCATGCAGCCCTTTGTCGTATAGCGCCTGGGGAACGGCGAGGGTGTACTTGGCGCCCTTGAGGTTGGTGCGCACGGTGTCCACGGTGCCGGCATCGCGGTAGGCCTTGATGTCGTTTTCCATGGTCGGCATCCAGTTGCCGAGGAATATGTCCATGTTCTTGCCGTCGGCCAGGGACTTGTAGGTCACGGGCACGGAAATCATGGTGGTCTTGGTCTTGTAGCCGAGGGCGTTGAGCACGACGCTGGTGGTCGCGGTTGTCGCGGTGATGTCGGTCCAGCCGACATCGGAGAAGTTTACGGTACTGCACTGCGCCGGTTCTGCGGCTTGCGCCAGAACCGGCAGACTAAGCATGGCGGCCAACAACAACGACGGGGAACCTTTCATGGATGGACTCCTTGGTGTTTTTTTTGGCAGTGTTCCGACTGGACCACCGCACTTATAGGTTGCGGTTGGATGGCGTTCTGGAGACAGCTCTACCACGGCGCCTTGCAATCGAGTCGATATGATCATGTACCAGTGAAAATCTGACGCCTACAGGGTGCGTCGTATCCAGTACAGGGATGGTCGCATCCAGTGTCGGTGACGTCGTTTACAGATTTTTTCAGCCCATTTTCTCGCTCTGAATCGCAAAAAAACGGCGAAAACACGGCGTAAAAGACACGCGGCGCTGTTGGGCATGAGTGCGTCGGTTAGAGACGTCGAACAACACGATAAAAGCTTGATGATGCGGTCATCTCGGCGGATTGCAGCTTGAGCGTAGCAGCTCCGTTACCGTGCGCTTTTGCGTGCGCAGTAGGCCCATCCAGGAGTTCGGCAGTAATGGCTATCAGTGTTTTCGACCTGTTCAAAATCGGCATCGGTCCTTCCAGTTCGCACACCGTGGGGCCCATGCGGGCGGCGGCGTTGTTTGTGCAGGGATTGCGCGAGCGTGGTTTGCTGGAGCAGGTGCGGCGTGTCGAAGTCCGGCTGTTCGGCTCGTTGTCGGCCACCGGCATCGGCCACGGCAGCGACAACGCGGTGATCATGGGCCTGATGGGCGAGTGGCCGGACGCGATCGATCCGTCGCAAATCGGCATCCGCATCCAGGCCCTGCGCGAAACCCACACGCTGTTGCTCGACAGTCGGCTGTCGGTACCGTTTATCTGGGCCAGGGACATGCGCCTGATCGACGAAAACCTGCCGTATCACCCCAACGCCATGACCCTGATTGTCGAAGGCGATGACGGCGAATTGCATCGCGACACCTACTATTCGGTCGGCGGCGGTTTTGTCGTCGATGAAGCCCAGGCCTCCAGTGGTGTCGTCGACCTCGATCGCACCGAATTGCCCTACGATTTCTCCAGCGCCGCCGAGCTGTTGGAGCTGTGTAAAAAACACAACCTGCGTGTGGCTGAATTGATGATGGCCAACGAGAAAGTCTGGCGCAGCGAAGAGGAAATCCGCAGCGGCCTGATGAAGCTCTGGCGCGCCATGCAGGATTGCGTCGAACAAGGCCTGAAACACGAAGGCATCCTGCCCGGCGGGCTGAACGTGCGCCGCCGCGCGGCCAAGCTGCATCGCAGCTTGCAGGAATTGAACAAACCCAACGTGATCGGCTCGACCTTGAGCGCCATGGAGTGGGTCAACCTGTTCGCCCTGGCGGTCAACGAAGAAAACGCCGCCGGCGGGCGCATGGTCACGGCACCGACCAATGGCGCGGCGGGGATCATTCCGGCGGTGTTGCATTACTTCATGAAGTTCAGCGAAGCGGTGACCGACGCCAATGTCGTCGACTACTTCCTCGGTGCGGCGGCGGTGGGAATCCTGTGCAAGAAAAACGCCTCGATTTCCGGTGCCGAAGTTGGTTGCCAGGGCGAAGTCGGTTCGGCCTGCGCCATGGCGGCGGCCGGGCTGGCGGAAATTCTTGGCGCCACGCCAGAGCAACTGTGCAACGCGGCGGAGATCGGGCTGGAACACAACCTCGGCCTGACCTGCGACCCGGTGGGCGGGCTGGTCCAGGTGCCATGCATCGAGCGCAACGCAATTGCCGCGGTCAAGGCGATCAATGCGGCGCAAATGGCTTTGCGCGGCGATGGCCAGCACTTTATCTCGCTGGACCGGGTGATCCGCACCATGCGCGATACCGGTGCCGACATGCATGACAAATATAAGGAGACATCGCGGGGTGGGTTGGCGGTCAGCGCCGTCGAGTGCTGAGATCTAGCTGACTTCATCGCTGGCAAGCCAGCTCCCACAGGTTCTTTGGTGTGGCTGATATCTTGATCACACCCAAAATCCCTGTGGGAGCGGGCTTGCCCGCGATAGCGGCAGACCAGTCAAAACTGCGCGCCAAGTGAACACCCGCTCGAAACCGCGCCGCCTTTTAGTGCGTCGCTCATAGATAAATCGTCCTGCCAGCGGTCGGAGTCATTCAAGGCCTCGACCATTCGTCACCCGTGCCTGCGGTGACACTCTTTTCCAGCGGCTCGTAGCCCTGTTCCCACAAGTGCTACCGAATTGCTCACAGCTTGTGGGCCGGGGCGCTTGCCAGCCCTGATGGCCATTTAAATCCCCACTCCCTGCGCGTCATATATAGACACATTCCGACGTCGTTTTTAGGAGTTATTGAACGCGCATTCAAATTTAGGCATGGCAATTGCTCTGTCATTACAAAGCCCGTCTCCCACGCGAGAACGATGGCAATAACAAGAGCCTCCGCCTGAGGCCATCACCCGCTTTGTGTGAGGAGATACCGCGATGACGTCGTTCAACTCCGGGGCCCAACCCCAGAACCGTGCGCCTCAATCCATCGGCTTTCTGCTGCTGGACAATTTCACGCTGATTTCTCTGGCCTCCGCAGTGGAACCCCTGCGCATGGCCAACCAATTGTCCGGTCGCGAGCTGTATCGCTGGACTACCCTCACCGTCGATGGCGGTCAGGTCTGGGCCAGTGACGGCCTGCAGATCACCCCCGACGCCTCCATGCACAAAGCCCCGCCAATGGACACTGTCATCGTCTGCGGCGGTATCGGTATTCAGCGCACTGTTACCCGGGAACACGTTTCATGGCTGCAAAGCCAGGCCCGTCAGTCCCGCCGCCTCGGCGCGGTGTGCACCGGCAGCTGGGCCCTGGCCTGCGCCGGCCTGCTCGACGGCTTCGATTGCAGCGTGCACTGGGAATGTCTGGCAGCAATGCAGGAAGCTTTCCCGCGGGTAGCCATGAGCACCCGTCTGTTCACCCTCGACCGTAATCGTTTCACCAGCTCGGGCGGCACCGCGCCGCTGGACATGATGCTGCACCTGATCAGCCGCGATCACGGTCGCGAACTGTCGGCGGCCATTTCGGAAATGTTCGTCTACGAGCGCATCCGCAACGAACAGGATCACCAGCGTGTGCCGCTCAAGCACATGCTCGGCACCAACCAGCCAAAATTGCAGGAAATCGTTGCGCTGATGGAAGCCAACCTCGAAGAGCCGATCGACCTCGACGAACTGGCGGTGTATGTCGCGGTGTCCCGTCGTCAGCTCGAACGCCTGTTCCAGAAGTACCTGCACTGCTCGCCATCGCGTTACTACCTCAAGCTGCGCCTGATCCGTGCGCGGCAATTGCTCAAGCAAACGCCGATGTCGATCATCGAAGTGGCGTCGGTCTGCGGTTTCGTGTCCACGCCGCATTTCTCCAAGTGCTATCGCGAGTACTTCGGCATTCCGCCGCGCGACGAGCGCGTAGGCTCCAACACTACCCAGCAAGTGGCGATGATGCCGCTGCCGCAAGCGCTGGTGCTGTCGCCGTTGTCCGGGCCGTTGTCGGCGCTGAGCCAGGCGCGTAACGAGTCGACCTTTGCCAGCGTAAGGCTCTAGACCGAGTCGCTCCCTTCGCGAGCAAGCCCGCTCCCACATTGGAATGCATTCCAATGTGGGAGCGGGCTTGCTCGCGAAGGCTTTTTATCGGCCTGTGTGGCTCTGCTGATACTCCGCCAATGCCGGCAACAACTGCTTGTCGATCGCCTGGCGCACCGCCGGCAGGATGGTCGCGCTGCTGGTGTACATCTGCTTGACCATGGTCCGCAAGGTCATCGCCCGTACATCGTTCAAACCCCGTACCGCACACTCGCAGGCTTGTTCTGCGGTGGCGCCGGTGGGCACTTCGAAACCCAATGACTTGAGCTGGCCCAACAGGTCTTCCTGGTCTATCAAATCGGCGTGCATCATGACGCAATCCTTCTTCAGGGAACGGTGTCGTGGTTCGATTCTGGTGGGGGTGCCGGGTGTCGGCAAGGACGATTTGTCGCAATGGCTCAATTGGTTATGAACATGTCGTTTTCGGCTAACCTGGTCCGCGGGGGAGTGGGCACACTGGACTCAGCTCGCTTCACGAAGGTTTGGTCACCCTCGCACGGCGGCTCCTCAACAGTACCCTCTGCCTCGATCCTGTCACGGCTTGATCGGGGTTTTTTTTGTCTGTGAATCAGTGGGTCTTGTTTTGATTGAGATACCGTCTTCGCGAGCAAGCCCGCTCCCACAGGGATTGCGTATAACCTGTGGGAGCGGGCTTGCTCCGGGCGGCGTTCCGACGAAGAACGATGACGCGGCCTAGCGTTGCAACACCAGGATGCGCGACAACAACTCATCCCGGTCGACATAGCAGCCCTGGAAATGCCGTGCCCCGGTGGCGGGGTCGAAGGCGTTGCGGGCATGCAGGGTGCGGCGGTTGTCAAAGCACCACAGCTCACCGGGATTGAGCCGCTGCATCAATCTGAATCGAGGCTCGCGGGTCATCGCGATAAAGCGTCGGTAGGCCTTGTACAGCCTGGGCATCTGCTCTACCGAGGCATCGAATGGTCCGCGCAGAAAGTTCGCCATGCGGATTTCCGACACCTGCCCCAGCGCATCCAGGGCAATGATCGGCGCGAGACAGCGGTAGTCGCTGTGACGGTCCTTGTTGCGAAACTCCACGGGGATTTCGCAGAGGTTTTTGAAGGACTCGGGGTCTTCCCGGCGCAAGGCGTCGGCAATGGCAAAACCGTCGACAAAGATGCTCTCGCCACCTTCGGCGTCATTGACCAGGCAGTGCAGGAATTGCAGCCCCGGTTGCAGCTCCCGGGTCGGCAAATCGCTGTGCAACGGCAGGTTGAAAGCGGTGTAGGCGTTGCTGTCGGCATCGGCCTTGGATTGCACGTTGAACAGCACGCCGAAATTGCTCTCGCGGATGAAGGAAATCCGTTGGGCGATCAGCTTCAGGGAACCTGGCGCGGTGGGCACGCCACGGACCTGGGTCAATCCGACATCCCGCACCGCCAACAACCATTGCAACAAGGCGTCGGAGTCGTTCATCAGCGCTTGATATTCGAACACCGGCAACTGCAAATCGCTGTGCCAGAGCCTGGCTACAGGCTTGCGCTGCTGGCGCTCGGCGCGGGATTGATCGTCATAGGCGTGGGCGCGTAGCCAGCCGGGGTCGAAGCGGCTGCTGTGGCCGTCCTGCCAGGCAATCGCCAGACAGCCATCGTTGTCGATACTGGCGCTCTCGGGCATCAGATCCTGAGCCACATCGACGATTTCCAGCACTTGCTCGCGGGTCACGGTGTAGACGCACTGCGGGCACGGGCAATTGTCCCGTAGCCATTGATGGTGGAAAGGGCTGACACGATCGTCGGCCCAGCTCACCAGAACACGGTCCGCCAGAGTCTGCACGCCAGCCAGCGCGCTGATCAACGGATAGGTACGAAAGTCAGCAAATGCAGCGGCGGTGTTCATGGCGATCTCCTTGTTATTTTTTTGCGGGTAATGCGATCACTCGGCCAATGTATTCGGGTGTCGGCAGGTCCGCCTGTTCGGCGACGATGGCTTGCAGTCGGCTCAGGGATTGCTCGCTGAACGGTGCCGAACGCGGCCCGGCGAGATCCACGTGCAGCAGCATCTGTTCGTTGCCTGCAAGTTCCTCGGTATCCCCGACCAAATGCAGGCTGTGATAGAGGTGCACGCGCTTGCTGTCGTGGGCGACGATTTGGGTATGCACTTCGACCTGGGCGTCGAGCTTCACTTCGTGCAGGTAGTTCAGGTGCAGTTCGAGGGTGAACAGCGAGTTGCCGCTGGCTTCCCGGCTGTTGCTGTCCAGGCCCAGGCGATCCATCAGGGCATCGGTGGCGTAGCTGAAAATCAGCAAGTAGAACGCATCGCGCAGGTGGCCGTTGTAGTCGACCCAGTCGGGGATGATGGTGGTCTGGTAGGTGGTCAGTGCGGGCATGGTTTAACTTCCAATATGTGTGGTGACGGTACCGCCGCTTTCGCGAGCAAGCCCGCTCCCACAAGGGATTTCTGTCGTGAACACTGTCTATGTCACACCGCAAATCCAATGTGGGAGCGGGCTTGCTCGCGAAGGGGGCAGACCTGCTGCCCCATTGGCTTGAGGCTTACTCGCTGAACGCCATCCCATGCTTCTCTTTGGTGGTCTTCACCGCCTCCAGCACCGCCAGCAGGCAGTCATCACGATAGCGCTCCAGCGCCGAAATGCTGTGTTTACCCAGTTGATCGCTGGTGCCATCGACCACGTCGTCGATCAGCTTGTCGGTCAGTTCCGGAGCCGGCAGGTAAGTCCAGGGTAACTGCAATGCCGGACCAAACTGTGCCATGAAGTGGCGCATGCCGGCATCACCACCGGCCAGGGTGTAAGTCAGGAACGTGCCCATGAACGACCAGCGCAAACCGGCGCCGAAGCGGATTGCATCGTCGATTTCGCCGGTAGTCGCCACGCCGTCGTTGACCAGGTGCAGCGCCTCGCGCCACAGCGCTTCGAGCAGGCGGTCAGCGATGAAGCCCGGTACTTCCTTGCGCACGTGCAACGGGCGCATCCCCAGGGATTCATAGACTTTCATCGCCGCTTGCACCGCTTCAGGTGCGGTGTTCTTGCCGCCGACCACTTCCACCAATGGCAGCAGGTAAACCGGGTTGAACGGGTGACCGACCACGCAGCGTTCCGGATGCGTGGCGCTTTCGTAGAACTCGCTCGGCAACAGGCCGGAGGTGCTGGAGCCGATCAACGCATTGGGCTTGGCCGCCGCGCTGATTTTGCTGTGCAGGTCCAGTTTCAGCTCCAGTCGTTCCGGGGCGCTTTCCTGGATGAAGTCGGCATCGCGCACGCACTCTTCGATGGTCGCGACAAAGCGCAGGCGATCCTGCGACGCACCTGGCGCCAGGCCTTGTTTTTCCAGCGCGCCCCAGGCATTGGCGACACGCTTGCGCAGGGCCGCTTCGGCACCGGGGGCCGGGTCCCAGGCCACTACATCCAGGCCATGGGCGAGGGCGCGGGACACCCAACCGCTGCCGATGACACCGCTGCCCAGGGCGGCGAAGGTTTTGATTTCGGTGATAAAGCTCATGGCGATTTCCTAGAGAATTCGGTGATCTTCTGTAGGAGCGAGCTTGCTCGCGATGGTATTCCAGGCGCTGATTGGCGTCGGCTGTACCTTTTTCGCGAGCAAGCTCGCTCCTACAGGGGGGATGTGTGGGATTAACCGCGCTTTGTCAGGCCCATTTTCTTGCGGCCTTCAGCCGGCGTCAGGACGCGTGCACCGAGGCGGCTGAGGATTTCCGTGGCGCGCTCGACCAGTTGGCCGTTGGTCGCCAGTACGCCCTTGTCCAGCCACAGGTTGTCTTCCAGCCCGACCCGCACGTTGCCGCCGAGCAACACCGCTTGCGCCGCCATCGGCATCTGCATGCGACCGATACCGAAGCCGGCCCAGACCGCGTCGGCCGGCAGGTTGTCGACCATGGCTTTCATGGTGGTGGTGTCCGCCGGCGCGCCCCAAGGGATACCCAGGCACAGCTGGAACAACGGGTTGTCGAGCAGGCCTTCCTTGATCATCTGCTTGGCGAACCACAGGTGACCGGTGTCGAAGATTTCCAGCTCGGCCTTCACGCCCAGCTCTTGAATGCGTTTGGCGCCAGCACGCAGCTGCGCCGGGGTGGAGACGTAAATGGTGTCGCCGTCGCCGAAGTTCAGGGTGCCGCAATCCAGGGTGCAGATTTCCGGCAGCAATTCTTCGACGTGGGCCAGACGGGTCAGCGGGCCGACCAGATCGGTGTTCGGGCCGAACTCCATCGGGTTCTCGCCAGCGCCGATTTCCAGGTCGCCACCCATGCCGGCGGTGAGGTTGACGATGATGTCCACGTCCGCCTCGCGGATACGCTCCATCACTTCGCGATACAGCGCCACGTCACGGCTGAACTTGCCGGTTTGCGGGTCACGCACATGGCAGTGAACCACGGTGGCACCGGCCTTGGCGGCTTCCACGGCGGCAGCCGCGATTTGTTTCGGGGTGACCGGCACGTGTGGGCTCTTGGCGGTCGTGTCGCCAGCACCGGTGAGTGCGCAGGTGATGATGACGTCGTGGTTCATTTGGCGGTTCCTTACAGGCGAGTTTTTGGTTTTGGCCGGGCGTGGTGGTCCAGTTCGCAGCCCGTTGGGGCTGCGAGTCGGTGGTTCAAATCAGGGTTATTTACTGGTCAGTTGCAGGTTTTCAGCGGCCGGTTTGCCATCGAAGGTGGTGACGCCTTCAAGCCAGCGTTTTTTGTCCTGCGGGTGATCCTTGAGCCATTGTTTGGCCGACGCGAAAGCGTCCTTGTGATCCAGCAGCGGCTGCATCATCCGGCTCTCGTCTTCGGCGGTGAACGTCAGGTTGCTCAGCAGGCGACCGACGTTCGGGCATTGTTCGGCGTAGGTCGGTGCGGTGACGGTCCACACGGTGGCCTTGCCTTCGTTCGGGCCGAGGGCGTCGTCGCTGCCGGTGAGGTAGGTCATTTTCACGTTGACGTTCATCGGGTGCGGCGCCCAGCCGAAGAACACCACGGCTTCGTTGCGACGAACGGCGCGGTCCACGGCGGCGAGCATGCCGGCTTCGCTGGACTCGACCAGCTGGAACTTGCCGAGGCCGAACTGGTTCTTGGAGATCATTGCCTTGATCTGGGTGTTGGCGCCCGAGCCAGGCTCGATGCCGTAGATCTTGCCGCCCAGTTCTTTTTCGAACTTGGCGATGTCGGCGAAGGTTTTCAGACCCTTGTCGGCGAGGTAGGTCGGCACGGCGAGGGTCGCGCGGGCGTCTTGCAGGCTTGGCGCTTCCAGCACCTTGACCTGTTTGGCGTCGACGAACGGGGTGATGGTCTGGGTCATCAGCGGGTTCCAGTAGCCGAGGAACAGGTCCAGACGCTGATCGCGGATCCCGGCGAAGATGATTTGCTGGGAGGCGCTGGTTTGTTTGGTGCTGTAGCCGATGCCATCGAGCAATACCTGGGTCATGGCGCTGGTCGCGATCACGTCGGTCCAGTTCACTACACCCATGCGCACGTTCTGGCACGCGGCGGGTTCGGCGGCCATGACACTGGCGCTCAGCAAAGCGGTACCACTGAGTGCAAGAACACAGCTGCTGATCAGTCGTTTCATCTCAGGTTCCTCGGCAGTTCGTTTATTGTGAGTTCCGGTGTCTGATGCGCCGGTGATGCCAAGTTACGCAGCTAAGCGCCCCTGAAAGCGCACTGCGGCGACCGACTCTTGCACTGCAGCGACCTGTGCTCTTGAATGCCACGAGCAAGTGGCGTATCAACGTCCACACGCTGCCCGCCCTCCCGTTACCTGGCCTCTTGTTACCTGCTAAGCGAGTGCGCTCCATGTCCCAGGATTTCTACTTCTTGTTGATGCCGGGTTTCTCGGCCATCGGATTCATCTCGGCCATCGAGCCGTTGCGGGTCGCCAATCGCTTTCGCGGCGAGCTCTATCGCTGGCATGTGCTGAGCGCCGATGGCGGGGCGGTGCTGGCCAGCAACGGCATGTCGGTCAACGCCGATGCGGCGCTGGAGCCGTTGAAAAAAGGCGCGACACTGCTGGTGGTCGCCGGGTTCGAACCCCTGAAATTCGCCACCCCGGCGCTGGAACACTGGTTGCGCCGCCTGGACAACGAAGGCGTGACGCTCGGCGCCATCGACACCGGCAGCTTCATCCTCGCCGAGGCGGGGTTGCTCGACGGCCATCGCCTGACCCTGCACTGGGAAGCCATCGACGCCTTCAAAGAGTCCTATCCACAGCTCAGCGTCACCCAGGAGCTGTTCGAGATCGACCGCCGACGCATCACCTCCGCCGGTGGCACCGCGTCCATTGACCTGATGCTGGATCTGATCGCCCAGGCCCACGGCCCCGAGCTGGCGATCCAGGTCAGCGAACAATTCGTGCTCGGCCGTATCCGTCCGCGCAAAGACCACCAGCGCATGGAAGTCGCCACGCGTTATGGCATCAGCAACAAGAAGCTGGTGCACGTGATCGGCGAGATGGAGCAGCACAGCGAACCGCCGCTGAGTACGCTGGAACTGGCGGAATCGATCAAGGTGACGCGGCGGCAGCTGGAGCGACTGTTTCGGTTGCACTTGAACGACACGCCGAGCAACTTCTACCTGCGCTTAAGGCTGGAGAAAGCCCGGCAGTTGCTGCGCCAGACCGACATGAGCGTGCTGGAAGTGAGCATTGCCTGCGGGTTTGAATCGCCGTCGTATTTCACCCGCAGTTATCGGGCGAAATACGAGCGGTGCCCACGAGAAGACCGGCGTACCGCGAAAGCATGAACACTCGAGATCCGCTGTAGGAGCGAGCTCTGCTCGCGAAAAACGCCTGGGCGACGCGTTCATTCAGGTAGCACGCGTAATCGTTAACGTCCATCGCGAGCAGAGCTCGCTCCTACAGGGTTGAAGGTTACTTTTTCAGTAACGCCGAACAGGCAGCCTTATACGCCTCATGCTGATACTTGTTCAGCGTCGCCGGCAGCTCAAACCCGTGCTTCTTGGCCTGAGCATTGATGGTCTGCGGCGACAGCAAGGTCACTTCGCAATTCTCCAGCAGCTGGAAAACCCCTTCGATCTTGAACGTGGTCGGCCCACCGGCGAATTCGCCTTTCTTGCTGCGCTTCTTGATCGCGATGCGATCGATGGAATTCTCACGGACAAACGAAGCGACCTGAGCGGCGAACACTTTGACGTTGGCGGCTTCGTCGTCATCGTCCAGGGCAATTTTCTTGGTAGCGAGCGCGACATGGCTCAGCGCCTGACCATCCAGCGTGGCCAATGCGATGATCGCTTCGATGCCCTTGATTTCGATGCCGCAGACTTTCATGTTGAATCCCGTTAGTGACAGAAGGTGAGCAGCTTACAGCTCAAGCTGTATGGCGATTGCATTACTCCTGCCCGATCGACTCCAAAAACTCCGACCGTTCGTCACTCATCCGCGCAATGCAATCGTTCTGGGCAATGGTGAACGCCTTGCTGCCATTGGTGGCCGGGAAGGCTTCGACGGCGCAGTCGGCATCCCGGGTCTTCAGCCATTGCTGTTGGGCGGCCTTGAGCTTGGCCGTGATGTCGGCCAGTTGCGACGGGTTCTTGCCGTATTGCGACTGCATGCGATCGGTCAGGCCCTGGAGGTTTTCCTTGAGCAGGTCTTCGGCGGTGGTTTTGCTGAACGCCGAGCACTCGAGGGTCTGGACGTCGTTTTCGACTTTGTCGCACGGGTTGTCGTCGGACACCTCCGCTGCGTGTACGCCGGTCGCAATCAGTGCCAAAGCCAGAAGGATGGATTTCATTCAGGTCGCCGCTCTATTCCAGTGATGCGGCGAATTCTGGCCCAAGCCGAGGGCCTTGAACAGGTCGTTGATTGTGCCTGACTACGACCCTTTGTCGCGGATTGACGCTTTCGGCAAACCCCCTGTCGTTTTTGCACCCGGCTGCCCCTGCACCGAGGCATATGCTGGCCCCAAAGCGCCGGCAGACGATTCGGCGCATGAATCGCTAATAAGGGGACAGCCTGATGAGCCCAGCCGAATTGCACGCCGACAGCATCGTTATCGACGGGCTGATTATTGCCAAGTGGAACCGCGAGCTGTTTGAAGACATGCGCAAAGGCGGTCTGACCGCGGCCAACTGCACCGTGTCGGTGTGGGAGGGCTTCCAGGCCACCGTCAACAACATCGCCGCCAGCCAGAAACTGATCCGCGAGAACAGCGACCTGGTGATTCCGGTGCGTACCACCGCCGACATCCGCAAGGCCAAGGAGCAGGGCAAGACCGGTATCCTCTTCGGCTTCCAGAATGCCCACGCCTATGAAGACCAGATCGGCTACGTCGAGGTGTTCAAGCAGCTCGGCGTCGGTATCGTGCAGATGTGCTACAACACCCAGAACCTGGTGGGCACCGGTTGCTACGAGCGCGATGGCGGCCTGTCGGGCTTTGGTCGCGAAATCGTCGCCGAGATGAACCGGGTTGGCGTGATGTGCGACCTGTCCCACGTCGGCTCCAAGACTTCCGAAGAAGTCATCCTCGAGTCGAAGAAGCCGGTCTGCTACTCCCACTGCCTGCCGTCGGGGCTCAAGGAGCACCCGCGCAACAAGTCCGATGAAGAACTGAAGTTCATTGCCGACCACGGCGGTTTTGTCGGCGTGACCATGTTCGCGCCGTTCCTGGCCAAGGGCATCGACTCGACCATCGACGACTACGCCGAAGCCATTGAATACACCTTGAACATCGTTGGCGAAGACGCCATCGGCATCGGCACCGACTTCACACAGGGCCATGGCCAGGACTTCTTCGAATACCTGACCCACGACAAGGGCTACGCCCGCCGCCTGACCAGCTTCGGCAAGATCATCAACCCGCTGGGCATCCGCACCGTGGGCGAGTTCCCGAACCTGACCGAAACACTGCTCAAGCGCGGCCATTCCGAGCGCGTGGTGCGCAAGATCATGGGCGAGAACTGGGTCAACGTGCTCAAGGACGTCTGGGGCGAGTAAGCCGCAGCACTTCTGAATCTTTTCCCCCCGGCCATCCGCGCCGGGGGCAATACCAAAATTCTTCTGGAGTTAAGTTTCCATGGCCAAGATCGCCCCGCAATTGCCAATCGAAGTCGACAGCGAAACCGGTGTCTGGACCTCCGACGCCCTGCCGATGCTGTACGTACCGCGGCATTTCTTCGTCAACAACCACATGGGCATCGAGGAAGTGCTGGGCGCCGAAGCCTATGCCGAAATCCTCTACAAGGCCGGCTACAAGTCCGCCTGGCACTGGTGTGAAAAAGAAGCCGAATGCCATGGCCTGGAAGGCGTCGCGGTTTTCGAGCACTACATGAAGCGCCTGTCGCAGCGCGGCTGGGGCCTGTTCAAGATCCAGGACATCGACCTCGACAAAGGCACCTGCAGCGTCAAGCTCGAGCACTCGGCGTTCGTCTACGTGTACGGCAAGGTCGGGCGCAAGGTCGACTATATGTTCACCGGCTGGTTTGCCGGCGCGATGGACCAGATCCTCGCCGCTCGCGGCAGCAAGATCCGCACCGTGGCCGAGCAAGTCTACGGTGGCTCCGAAGAGGGCCACGAAGACGGCTTGTTCATCGTCAAGCCGTTGTAAGTCGAGGAACCCGCCATGGCTTTCGAAGCAATGTTCCAGCCGATCCAGATCGGCAAACTGACCATCCGCAACCGCGTGCTCAGTACCGCGCACGCCGAGGTCTACGCGACCGACGGCGGCATGACCACCGATCGGTACGTCAAGTATTACGAAGAGAAGGCCAAGGGCGGGATCGGCCTGGCGATTTGCGGCGGTTCGTCCGTAGTCGCCATCGACAGCCCGCAGGAATGGTGGAGTTCGGTGAACCTGTCCACCGATCGCATCATTCCGCACTTCCAGAATCTGGCCGACGCCATGCACAAGCACGGCGCCAAGATCATGATCCAGATTACCCACATGGGCCGTCGCTCCCGTTGGGACGGCTTCAACTGGCCGACACTGATGTCGCCGTCTGGCGTGCGCGAGCCGGTGCACCGTGCCACCTGCAAAACCATCGAGCCGGAAGAAATCTGGCGGGTGATTGGCAACTACGCGCAAGCTGCGCGTCGCGCCAAGGCCGGTGGCCTGGACGGCGTCGAACTGTCGGCTGTGCACCAGCACATGATCGACCAGTTCTGGAGCCCTCGGGTCAACAAGCGTACCGACGAATGGGGCGGCACCTTCGAAGGTCGCATGAAATTCGGCCTGGAAGTGCTCAAGGCCGTGCGCGCCGAGGTCGGTGACGATTTCTGCGTGGGCATGCGGATCTGCGGTGACGAGTTCCACCCGGACGGCCTGTCCCATGAAGACATGAAGCAGATCGCCAAGTATTACGACGACACCGGCATGCTCGATTTCATCGGCGTCGTGGGTTCGGGTTGCGATACCCACAACACCCTGGCCAACGTGATTCCGAACATGAGTTATCCACCGGAGCCGTTCCTGCACCTGGCGGCCGGTATCAAGGAAGTGGTCAAGGTTCCGGTGCTGCACGCGCAGAACATCAAGGACCCGAACCAGGCCACCCGTATTCTGGAAGGCGGTTACGTCGACATGGTCGGCATGACCCGCGCCCACATCGCCGACCCGCACCTGATCGCCAAGATCAAGATGGGCCAGATCGACCAGATCAAGCAGTGTGTCGGTGCCAACTACTGCATCGACCGTCAGTATCAGGGCCTGGATGTGTTGTGCATCCAGAACGCGGCAACCTCCCGTGAATACATGGGCCTGCCGCACATCATCGAAAAAACCACCGGTAAAAAACGCAAGGTGGTGGTGGTCGGTGCCGGCCCGGCGGGGATGGAAGCCGCTCGTGTGGCCGCCGAGCGTGGCCACGACGTGACCCTGTTCGAGAAGAAGGAATTCATCGGCGGGCAGATCACCACGGCGTCGAAAGCGCCGCAGCGCGACCAGATCGCCGGTATCACCCGCTGGTATCAGCTGGAACTGGCACGGTTGAAAGTCGACCTGCGCCTGGGCACCGCGGCGGATGCGCCGACCATCATGGACCTGCGTCCGGATGTGGTGGTACTGGCGGTCGGCGGTCATCCGTTCATCGAGCAGAACGAGCACTGGGGCGCGGCTGAAGGCCTGGTGGTCAGCAGCTGGGACATTCTCGATGGCAAGGTAGCGCCGGGCAAGAACGTACTGGTCTACGACACCATTTGCGAATTCACCGGCATGTCGACCGCCGACTACATCGCCGACAAGGGCAGTCAGGTCGAGATCGTCACCGACGACATCAAGCCTGGCGTGGCGATCGGCGGTACGTCGTTCCCGACTTACTACCGCAGCATGTATCCGAAAGAAGTGATCATGACCGGCGACATGATGCTGGAGAAGGTCTACCGCGAAGGCGACAAGCTGGTGGCGGTGCTGGAAAACGAATACACCGGCGCCAAAGAGGAGCGGGTGGTGGACCAGGTGGTCGTGGAAAACGGCGTGCGCCCGGACGAAGAAATCTACTACGCGCTGAAGGAAGGCTCGCGCAACAAAGGCCAGATCGACGTCGAAGCCTTGTTCGCGATCAAGCCGCAGCCATGCCTGGAACAGAGCGGCGACGGCTACCTGCTGTTCCGCATCGGTGACTGCGTGGCCCAGCGTAACGTACACGCGGCGATCTACGACGCGTTGCGGCTGTGCAAGGATTTCTAAAACCACACCGAACCAATGTGGGAGCGGGCTTGCTCGCGAAGAACGATAACGCGGTACACCTGATACACCGCGTCGCCCGATTCGCGAGCAAGCCCGCTCCCACATGAGACCCCGAGGTCTTTGGGAGCTTCACCATGTTGAACACCCTTCTTCCAATCCTGTTGTTCGCTGCCCTGGGCCTTGCGGTTCTGGGTGCGTTGCGGCGGGTGGCCATGTGGCGCCGAGGCCGGGCTTCGAAAGTCGACCTGATCGGTGGCCTGTTCGCCATGCCCAAGCGCTACATGGTCGATTTGCACCATGTGGTGGCGCGGGACAAATACATTGCCAATACCCACGTCGCCACGGCTGGCGGTGCGGTAGCGTCTGCCGTGCTGGCGATTCTGGTGCACGGTTTTGGCCTGCATAACCGCTATCTCGGCTATGCCTTGTTGTTGATGTCGGCGGTGATGTTCGTCGGCGCGATCTTTGTTTACCTGCGTCGGCGCAACCCGCCGTCGCGCCTGTCGAAAGGCCCGTGGATGCGCCTGCCGAAAAGCCTGCTGGCGTTCTCGGCTTCGTTCTTCCTGGTGACCTTGCCGGTGGCCGGGATCCTGCCGGAAAACTTTGGCGGCTGGCTGGTGGCGGCGATTCTCGGGGTTGGCGTGTTGTGGGGCGTGTCGGAACTGTTCTTCGGCATGACCTGGGGCGGGCCGATGAAGCACGCCTTCGCCGGTGCGCTGCACCTGGCCTGGCACCGTCGCGCCGAACGCTTTGGCGGCGGTCGCTCCACGGGGTTGAAACCGCTCGACCTGAACGACCCGAGCGCGCCACTGGGCGTGGAAAAACCCAAGGATTTCACCTGGAACCAGTTGCTCGGCTTCGACGCCTGCGTGCAGTGCGGTAAATGCGAAGCGGCGTGTCCGGCCTTTGCTGCCGGCCAGCCGCTGAACCCGAAAAAACTGATTCAGGACATGGTCGTCGGCCTGGCTGGCGGCACCGATGCGAAGTTCGCCGGCAGTCCGTATCCGGGCAAACCGATTGGTGAGCACGGGGGTAATCCGCATCAGCCGATCGTCAACGGCCTGGTGGACGCCGAGACCCTGTGGTCGTGCACCACCTGCCGCGCCTGCGTCGAGGAGTGCCCGATGATGATCGAGCACGTCGATGCCATCGTCGACATGCGCCGTCACCTGACCCTGGAAAAAGGCGCGACCCCGAACAAGGGCGCGGAAGTCCTGGAAAACCTGATCGCCACCGACAACCCGGGCGGCTTCGCGCCGGGCGGGCGGATGAACTGGGCGGCTGACCTGAACCTCAACCTGCTCAGTGAAAAGAAATCCACCGACGTGCTGTTCTGGGTTGGCGACGGTGCCTTCGACATGCGTAACCAGCGCACCCTGCGTGCGTTCGTCAAAGTGCTCAAGGCGGCGAAAATCGACTTCGCCGTGCTCGGCCTCGAAGAACGTGACAGCGGTGACGTGGCGCGACGCTTGGGCGATGAAGCGACCTTCCAGCTGTTGGCCAAACGCAACATCCAGACCCTGGCCAAATACAGCTTCAACCGCATCGTCACCTGCGACCCGCACAGCTTCCACGTGCTGAAAAACGAGTACGGCGCATTTGATGGCAACTATCTGGTGCAGCACCACAGCACCTACATGGCGGAAATCATCGATGCTGGCGCGCTCAATCTCGGTCAGCACAAAGGCGACAGCGTGACCTACCACGATCCGTGCTACCTCGGCCGCTACAACGGCGAGTACGAGGCGCCGCGTCAGGTACTGCGCGCCCTCGGGATTGAAGTGAAAGAAATGCAACGCTCCGGTTTCCGCTCCCGCTGCTGCGGCGGTGGTGGCGGCGCGCCGATCACCGACATCCCTGGCAAGCAACGTATTCCCGACATGCGCATGGAAGACATCCGTGAAACCGGTGCCGAACTGGTGGCCGTGGGTTGTCCACAGTGCACCGCGATGCTTGAAGGCGTGGTCGAACCGCGTCCGCTGATCAAGGACATCGCCGAACTGGTGGCCGATGCGTTGCTCGAAGACGCCGCGCCGGGAAAGCCATCGGCACCGGCCAAACGTGAACCTGCGGAGGTGCATTGATGAGTGACATTATCCGCCGCGACCCTCGCGCTGAATGGATCGCCCGCAACCGTCTGCACCCGCTGCACGCGGCCATGCAACCGGCGCAACACAGCTGGATGGGGCCGAACGGTGTCATCCGCAAGAATCCCCACGGGATCGGTTTTATCGGTCCCAACGGGATCAAACGAATCGACCGCAGTGGCGCTCAGCAGGGCGGGACGACTAAACGTTCGGCCGCGGTTGAAGTGCAGTTGCCGCTGCATCAAGTGACTGCACCCGCGTTTTACATCAGCGTGGTGCCGGACATGGTCGGCGGTCGCTTGAGCAGCCACGACCGCGACTTGTTGGGCCTGGCCCACCAGCTGGCTGGCAAGGACGGCGCGGTACTGGCCGTAGTCTTCGGCGAGCACAAGGAAAACGCTTTCGCCACGGCGGGCGTCGACCGCTTGCTGGTACTGGAAGGTGACGAATTCAGCGGTTATGCACCGGAACAACGCGTCCAGGGCCTGCGGGCTGTGGATAACCAGTTCAGCCCGCGTCACTGGTTGCTGCCGGACAGCCGCAGCGGTGGCGGCGAACTGGGGCGGCGCTTTGCCGCGGCACTGGGCGAACGCCCGGCCACACGGGTCTGGCAGGTCAAGGATCAGGAGTGCATCGGCCGCGCCGGCGCGGGTCTGCAGGACCTTGCCCGTCCACTGGCGCGACTGATCCTGGCGGCTGCCGAGTGCGCCGAACCGGTCAGCGAAACCCGTCACGAAGCGCTGCCCGTGGAGTTATCCACAACGGTGGCGCGCAGCCTGTCGCGGATCGAAGACTTGGGCGCGGTGGCAGTCGATCCGGCGGCCATCCCCATGGCCGAAGCCGAATTCATTTTCTCCGGCGGCAACGGGGTCAAGGACTGGGGACTTTTCCACCGGACCGCCGAAGCCCTCGGCGCGACCGAAGGCGCATCGCGGGTGGCGGTGGACGACGGGTTCATGGCCCGCGACCGTCAAGTCGGGGCATCCGGCACCTGGGTCACCGCACGGGTCTATGTGGCCGTGGGGATTTCCGGGGCGATCCAGCACCTGCAAGGCATTGGTGCCTGCGACAAGGTGGTGGCGATCAACCTCGACCCTGGTTGCGACATGATCAAGCGCGCGGACCTCTCGGTGATCGGCGAGAGCGCGGAGATTCTTCAAGCCTTGATCGAGGCGGTAGAGGCTTACCGCAACGACGCCAAGCGCGATGCGGCTTAAGGGAAGGAAAGGGTTATGAGCACGAAAATCATCAGCCTGGTGTCCATCGGCGCCCACCCGACATCCGGTCGGCCGCGTCGCGCGGAACAGGATGCGCGGGCGGTAGAACTGGGCCTGCAACTGGCTGGGGATAACTTGCAAGTGCTGCATGCTGGCGACATCGCCGAGCCTGCATTGCGCGCTTACCTGGGCATGGGGCTTGAACAACTGCATGTGCTGGAGCAACCGCAAGGTGCCGATGCGCTACCGGCGCTGACCGAGTATCTGCGTGATGCCGGTGCTCAGGTGGTGTTGACCGGTAGCCAGGCGGAAACCGGTGAAGGCTCGGGCATGTTGCCCTTCCTGCTGGCCGAAAGCCTGGGCTGGCCGCTGGTGGTGGGGCTGGCACAGGTCGAGTCCATCGATGGCGGTTCGGCGCTGGTGCTGCAAGCCTTGCCGCGTGGTCAACGTCGCCGGCTGAAGGTGCGTCTGCCGTTTCTGGCGACTGTGGATAACGCAGCGCCCAAACCACGCCAGAGCGCTTACGGCCCGGCCCGGCGCGGCGTGCTGCAAGCGCAGGAAGTTGAAATCATCGATGATCAATTGCTCGCGGTCGCCAGCCTGCAACCGGCCAAGCCACGACCCAAGCGCCTGAAGGTGATCAAGGCCAAGAGCGGCGCCGACCGCATGAAAGCCGCAACGGCGAAAGCCAGTGGCGGAGGTGGACAAGTGCTCAAGGGCGTTACGGCGCAAGCTGGGGCTGAAGCGATTCTCAAGTTGCTGATTGAAGAAGGTGTGGTCCGCTAACCCGGTTTCAGCACAGATCTCCTGTAGGAGCGAGCCTGCTCGCGATGGTGGTCAACGATAACGCGGGATGCCTGAATGACCGTGGTGTCCTCAGGTTTTTCGCGAGCAGGCTCGCTCCTACAATTTTTGATCTTCGATGAGCGCTAAACCCCGCGGCTAACAGTGATCCCACCGGATGTCTGTATTACCAACATTCATGAGAAAACCATGGCAGTTGAATTTCGTTCGGCAGTCCGCGCGGATGCGCGTGAGATTGCGCGGTTGTTCCAGATTTCATCCGAGGGCGCTTCAGACTACATCTGGAGCCAGATAGCAGAGCCCGGCCAGGATCTGTTGGACGTCGGCGCCATTCGATATGCCCGCGACGACGTGGATTTCTCCTACCAGAACTGCCTGATTGCCGAGGCCGATGGCCAGGTCGTTGGCATGATGCACAGTTACGTGATGCGCCACGATCCACTGGCGGTGCCGACGACCGACCCGGTACTGGCGCCGTACGCCGACATGGAAGTGCCCGATACTCTCTACATCTCCAGCCTGGCCTTGCATGAAGGCTGGCGCAATCGGGGGCTGGGCGTGCAGTTTCTCGCCCATGCTCAAGAGCGTGCCGAGCGACTGGGGCTCAATGGCCTGAGCCTGATCGATTATGCCGCCAACACTGGCGCCCGGCGCTTTTACGAGCGACACGGTTTCGCGATCATCAAAACCTGCCAGGTCACCCCTCATCCAATGATCCGTGTCACTGGTGACGCCTATCTTATGCACAGGCCCTGAGCTTGCCCGAGGGTTCGACCAGCGACGGTTATCCACAACGCCACGCCCCTCGTCCCACGCTGACGAGGGCGCTGAGCTACAGTTTTTAATGCGCTGATCAAGGGTGCGACACGCTTTCGGGAGTTTTCAGACGTTCAGCGCTGACTCATGAACCCTGGTGTTTGTGACTGGCTTGAACATGAAGACTTTCGCTCTTCTGGCGCTTTTTGCATCGACCTTGTGGGTATCCACAGGCTTGCTGCCTGCTGTCCCGGCAAACGTGCCCGTGGCTGATCAGGACTTTTATCAGTGGCTGGAGACCGATCAGGGGCGCAACGCATCCCTGGCGCAGCTACGGCAGCAGTGCGACCAGGTACTGGATGCCGATAAGCACCTCAGCTGTTCGGTAACGGTCCTTGCCAGAATGTTCGAAGCCAAGGCCGCCAACCAACTCCCTGAATACTATCTGGCCATCAAGGGCAAGCATGCCCTGGCGATTGCGGCCGACGCCGACCTGAACGCCCTGTTCTCCATGTTTGGCAGCGAATCGCTGGCTATCCTGGCGACGACTGGCAATTTCTCGGTCAAGGGTTCGGCGCGACATGAGGTGCTGCAGCTCCATCCCTATGCCAATGACTTCTACATCGCTGAACAGGCGCTGCCATTTATCGAGGTCGGAACGGCCAACGGTGTCTCGGCGCGTTTTGTACTGGACACGGGGGCACCGCAAACCCGGGTCAATATTGCAACTGCGAAACAGATGGGCGTCAGGATGCTGCCCGATGCTCATTATCGCTACAGCACGTTTTATGGCGAAAGCGGCTTGGCCGCGAGGTTGGGAATTCTCGGGTCACTGAAAGTCGGCAGCCGTGAGTTCAGGAACGTCCTGGTCTTTGTCAGCGACCGGGATAATCTGTTGGGGCTGGATCTGATCAGCAAGCTGGGGCGCTTGAAGATAACCAGGAGAACACTGGAGCTTAACCCGCCGCCTGCCAGGCGCTGTGATGCGCCAATTGCCTTAAGCCGCCTGGATCTCAACCAGCGGCTGGTAGTCGCCGCACAGCTGGATCGTCGGGCAACGCAGGCCATCATCGATACGGGAAATGTCGACTACCTGACGGCCTCGTCGCCCGGCAGGCAAGTCAGCGTGGCGCAGGCGCTGACGCCGGGAGGCTCGAACGTTTACACCGGCGACAACAGGCACTTTCAACGCTTCACCGGCGTATTGGCCCTGCAAGGCGACACCCTGGTGGTCAGCTACAAATACTACCCGGGCTTTACCATCCCGCCGTCGTTGGTGGACGGGCAATACGTCCCGTCGATATTGCTCGGGTGGCGTGCCTTCAAAGACTTCGAATTGAACCTGGAGCTGGATTCAGGTCGCTCATGCCTCAATAAAGTCTGAACAACTTTGCCATTTACCCACAATCCCTGTTGGCGGTTCTGTGGATAACATGTTCGTCCCTCGCTACACCCCATGCAAATCAAGCCCTGCAGGGCGTCGTACAAAAAACAACCACCATGGCTCGTGGTTTTTCCAAGCTTTTTCAAGGGGATAAGTGCTGCTGTCGATGCAGACTTGCCCCCAATCTCTGTTGGCGCTTCTGTGGATAAGATGTTTGCTATCGTCTGTAGGCCTTATAAACCGTGGTGTGCAGGCTCGTGGTTAAAAAATGATCAAAAGCCGGTTTTGTGCCGTCAGCTGTCACGCAAACACCGGTTTTCTGCGGGCTTCAGCGGTTTTCCACAGAACCTGCGAAGTTAACCCCAAAGTCTGTTGGCGCTTCTGTGGATAAGGTGTTTGCCATCCTCTGAAGGCTATGTAATCCGTGGCTTTCAGGGTGCTGATCAAAAAACAGCCAGTCTATCCGTGGAAGCATGCTTCTGGATAAGTCACGGTTTTTCTTTGGTTTCAGTGAAGAAAGTTGGCGACATTTCCACAGTTGTCCCCATTAGCTGTGGGTGGAGATGTGGATAACTTGTTCGCGGAAGGCTGGGAGGTGCGGCGGGCATAGGTCTGAACGAGATAGATCATATTTCGTACAGTTTTGAGAGGAGGGCAAACTCCTGTAGGAGCGAGCTTGCTCGCGAAGGTCGTGAACGAAAACGCGGGGTATCAGGCAATCCGCGGTGTTCAGGCATCCATCGCGAGCGAGCTCGCTCCTGCAGGGGGGCATTTAGCCTTGAACAGGAACCCCTTTGAGGTACGGCGCAGGCTCGGCCCCCAGGTTGCTCAGCAGGCGTTCGCTGTACCAGTCCACGAAGTTCACCACGCCGAACTCATAAGTCTTGGAGTACGGGCCAGGCTGGTACGCGGTGGAGTTGATGCCGCGCTGGTTCTCTTCGGCCAGGCGACGGTCCTGGTCGTTGGTGGCGTCCCAGACCTGGCGCATGCGCTCCACGTCGTAGTCCACGCCTTCGACCGCGTCCTTGTGCACGATCCACTTGGTGGTGACCATGGTTTCCTGGGCGCTGATCGGCCACACGGTGAACACGATGATGTGGTCGCCCATGCAGTGGTTCCAGGAGTGCGGCAGGTGCAGGATGCGCATCGAGCCCAGGTCCGGGTTCTTGATGCGACCCATCAGCTTGGCACAGCCCTGTTTGCCGTCCATGGTCATCGATACGGTGCCCTTGAGCAGAGGCATGCGCACGATGCGGTTACGCAGGCCGAAGCTGGCGTGGGCGTAAGGGATCTTCTCGGCTTCCCAGGCAGCGGCGGAGGCGGCTACGTGGTCCTTGAACGCCTGGTCGGCACGCGGGTCGGTGACGTCGTCCCATTCCAGCAGGGTTTTCAGCAGTTCCGGGTGCGATGCGTTGCAGTGGTAGCACTCGCGATTGTTTTCCAGCACCAGTTTCCAGTTGGCCTTTTCCATCAAGGTGGTTTGCACCGCCACCTTGGTGTTCTCCATGTCGTACGGTTCCATGTAGTGGCTGAGCGTCGACAGGAAGTCATCGATGGCCGGCGGGTTCTCGGCCAGGCTGATGAAGATGTAGCCGCCGGCGGTCTTCACGTTCACCGGTTTGAGGCCGTACTGGTTCATGTCGAAGTCGGCGCCCATTTCGGTGCCGGCGAACAACAGGCGGCCGTCGAGCTCGTAGGTCCACTGGTGGTAGTGGCAAACCAGCTTGGCGACCTTGCCCTTGTCGCTGGTGCACAGGCGCGAGCCACGGTGGCGGCACACGTTATGGAACGCATGCACCACGCCGTCGGCGCCACGGATCACGATGATCGGGTTCTTGCCGACTTGCAGGGTCAGGTAGTTGCCCTTGGCGGGGATTTCGCAGGTCATGCCGGCGATCAACCACTCTTTCTGAAAGATTTCCTGCATGTCGATATCAAACAGGCGGTCGTCGGAGTAAAACGGCTGCGGCAGCGAAAACGTGCGCTCGCGCTCTTGCAGCATCTGTGCAGTGGCCTTGCGTGCGGGTTCCAGCGGATCGCCCAGGCTCAGGGTAGTAGTGACGTCCATCGTTTAATCCTCAAGGCCATCTGCGTGGCCGGCGAAAGTGGCTAATCAGGTGTGCTGTTCAGGGTTGCTACGCAAGGTGTAATGGTTATGTCTTGGTATGGGGCGAGTGTGGGGCCGGCGCAGGCCAGAACCTTATCCATGGGCGACATGGTGCAATCTGTTCCCGACGCGCAAGCCCCGGCAGTTGGGGGCTGGTCGCGATAAGCATGTCAATGTCGCAGATAGGTAAATGGGTGATTCGCGCTATACGCAGAATCGCCAACATGAAGGCCGACAGTCGGCCGTGGAGATCAGCATGTCCAACAACTTCCTGAACCCGGTAACCACCCAGACCTGGGCCAATGGTCGGCACATCGTCCGTTGCGTCAAAGTCATCCAGGAAACCTGGGATGTGCGTACCTTCTGTTTCATGGCCGACCAGCCGATCATGTTCTTCTTCAAGCCGGGGCAGTTTGTCACCCTGGAGCTGGAAATCGAAGGGCAGCCGATCATGCGCTCGTACACCATTTCCAGCTCGCCGTCGGTGCCTTACAGCTTTTCGGTGACCATCAAGCGGGTTCCGGGCGGCAAGGTTTCGAACTGGCTGCACGACACCCTGCATGAAGGCTACGAGCTGGCGGTGCATGGCCCGGTGGGGCTGTTCAACGCCATTGATTTCCCAAATCCGAAAGTGCTGTATCTCAGCGGCGGTGTGGGGATCACACCGTGCATGTCCATGGCTCGCTGGTTCTTCGACACCAACGGCAATGTCGACATGGCATTCATCCACAGCGCCCGCTCGCCCAAGGACATCATTTATCACCGCGAGCTGGAACATATGGCGGCGCGGATCGAAAACTTCAGCCTGCACCTGATTTGCGAGAAGCACGGTTTCGGTGAGCCATGGGCCGGATATCGCGGTTACCTGAACCACAGGATGCTCGAACTGATGGTTCCGGACTTCCTTGAGCGCGAAGTGTTCTGCTGCGGTCCGACACCCTACATGAACGCGGTCAAGCGCTTGCTGGAAAACGCCGGCTTCAATATGAAGCGCTACCATGAAGAGTCCTTCGGAGCGACCCCGCCAGAGGCTCGCGCCGATGCCGAGGAGCACGCCGAACAAGCGGCCGAGGCACCGGAAGTGGACGCGGCGGATCTACATCAAGTGGAATTCACCGCCTCCGGCAAGAGCATCCGCGTGGCCCCGGGCGAGACCGTGCATGCGGCGGCAGCCAAGGTTGGCCTGATGATTCCCAAAGCGTGCGGCATGGGTATCTGCGGCACTTGCAAAGTGATGAAGCTGGGCGGCGAAGTGGAGATGGAGCACAACGGCGGGATCACCGAGGAAGACGAAGCCGAAGGGTTCATCCTGTCGTGCTGCAGCGTGCCGAAAGGCGACGTGCGCATCGAGTACTGATCCACACCGATGACCCTCTGCAGGAGCGAGCAAGCTCGCTCCTGCAGAGGGAGGGGGCTTCAGTCGATAAACAGATCCGTCATCAGCTTGTCGCTGCTGTCGGGCGCGAACCGATAGTGTTCGAACTCAGTCACACCGTTTTCTCGCAGTATTTCCTCATCGATCAGCAAACGCCCGGTCAGGCTGCGGTTTGCGCTGCTCAGGATCACATGGGCGGCATCGGCCATGATCGCAGGCGTACGTGCGTGCTTGAACGACTCCCGTGATCCCAGCTGAAACTCGATGGCTGCAGTGGCGATCATCGTCTGTGGCCACAGCGAGTTGACGCTGATCCCGTAATTCCTGAATTCCTCGCTCATGCCCAGGGTCAGCATGCTCATGCCGTACTTGGTGACGGTGTAGGGGCTGTATTGGGCGAACCATTTGGTGGCGAGGTTCAGTGGTGGCGACAGGTTGAGGATGTGCCCGGCGGACTTCTTCAAATAGGGCAGCGCAGCCTGACTGCACAGCAATACGGCGCGAGTGTTGATCTGGTGCATCAGGTCAAAGCGCTTGAGCTCAAGGTGCTGGACCCCGGTCAGCTTGATCGCCCCGGCGTTGTTGATCAGTGCATCGATACTGCCGAAATGTTCGTTGGCCTGGGCCAGCGCCTCACGTACGGCATCCTCTTCACGTACATCCACCTGCAAGGCCAGCGCCTTGCCTCCCGCGGCTTCCACTTCCCCGGCCACGCTGAAAATCGTCCCCGGCAGCTTGGCGTGGGGTTCGGCGCTTTTGGCGGCAATCACAATATTGGCCCCATCGCGCGCGGCCCGCAGCGCGATCTCGCGGCCGATCCCCCGGCTGGCGCCGGTGATGAACAGGGTTTTGCCTTGCAATGACATGCACACGCTCCTGATTGTTGTTATGTGAGCGGAGGCTCGACACACAATGTAGACCAAGTCTTTCAGGAGCTGCCGTGAGAAAGATGAGATGAAAAAAATCCTGCATGGCGAAGAGGTATCTTTCTTCGCCATGCAGGATTTGGCTGTGAATCAGTTCGCCATCAATTGACGAAATGGATTACCGGAATCATGAGTTATTTATCAGCTCTAAACAGCTTTATTTCGAATGAGTTGTCCATTTGCTGCACGAACTCCTTACGCGCGAGTTCAAACGTGTTCCCGTGCTGTTTAATGATGTCGCCGACCTGTGCGATTTTTTGAACTTCGTCCCAGCTCACGTTAGTGACAGTAGGTTTCGGGGTGTTTGCCAGGACCTGCTTCAGGGCTTGATTGCTCATTTGAATTACTCTCTGCTAGAACATTGTTTTGCATCGAAAGTTCGACACATGGTTGTTCCCGAAAGACTGCGTGAACTCCTTTTCAGGTGCTCACACGCTACGCCGGCGATGCAGAGACGGTGAACTGTCAGAAATGCCAGTTCGGATGAACGGCGCTGCCGAGATGTGCAGCGCCGTTGACAGCGACTTCAGGCGCTCATCACCACGCGAATGTCCCGAGCCAATTCCCGCACACGCTCTTCCTCGGTGTCCCACGAACACATGAAGCGTGCGCCGCCGTTGCCGATGAAGGTGTAGAAACGCCAGCCCTTGGCGGTCAGTGCGGCGATGGCCGGTTCCGACAGTTGCAGGAATACGCCGTTGGCCTGAACCGGGAACATCAGTTCCACACCGGGAATATCGCTGACCAGTTCGGCCAGCAATTGCGCGCAGCGGTTGGCGTGGTTGGCGTATTTGAGCCAGGCGTCGTTTTCCAGGATGCCGACCCACGGCGCCGACAGGAAGCGCATTTTCGACGCCAGTTGCCCGGCCTGTTTGCAGCGGTAATCGAAGTCTTCGGCAAGTTTGTGGTTGAAGAACAGAATCGCCTCACCCACCGCCATGCCGTTTTTCGTGCCGCCAAAGCACAGCACGTCGACACCGGCCTTCCAGGTCAGGTCAGCCGGGGTGCAGCCCAGGAATGCGCAAGCGTTGGAGAAGCGCGCGCCGTCCATGTGCAGGTTCAGGCCCAGTTCCTTGCAGGTGGCGCTGATGGCGCGGATTTCGTCCGGGGTGTAGACGCTGCCGACTTCGGTGGCCTGGGTCAGGGTCACGACGCGGGGTTTGGGGTAGTGGATATCCTGGCGCTTGAGCGCGACCTCGCGGATCGAGTCCGGGGTCAGCTTGCCGTTTTCAGTGCGGGCGATCAGCAGTTTGGAACCGTTGGAGAAGAATTCCGGGGCGCCGCATTCGTCGGTTTCGACGTGGGCGGTTTCCGAGCAGATCACGCTGTGGTAACTCTGGCACAGCGACGACAGCGCCAGCGAGTTGGCGGCGGTGCCGTTGAAGGCGAAAAACACTTCGCAGTCGGTTTCAAACAGTTTGCGGAAATCGTCGGAGGCGCGGGCGGTCCACTCGTCGTCGCCGTATGCGCGCTGGTGGCCGTGGTTGGCCTGTTCCATGGCCGCCCAGGCTTCAGGGCAGATACCGGAATAGTTGTCGCTGGCAAATTGTTGGCTCTTGTCGGTCATGGCCTGCTTCCGTGGTCGAGATGCCTATGGTGAAGCGTCCCGTGGTCAATGAGGGTGCGCACTATTCCCAAGATCGTCAGGTGAAGTGCACAGGATGTCGCTGTTTGGAAAATACACAGTCGAAGGGCAATTATGCACGTGACGATGCACAAGGCCATGCACTTAAAGCAACGAGATGGAGCGCTGGATCTGCTCAAGTGGCTGGCGCTTTTGAGCATGCTGCTCGATCACTTGCGATATGTCGGTTATTCCGCCGATTTGCTGTATGTGCCGGGACGTCTGGCGTTTCCGTGGTTCTGCCTGGCGATGGCGGTCAATCTGGAGCGTGTGCGGACTACGACGACCGGTGGCCAGTGGCGCTACCTGGGTTGGCTGTTGCTGTTCAGCGCGGTGAGTGAAATTCCTTACCGAATGTTCATACCCGATCCCGGCACCTTGAATGTGCTGCCCACCCTTGCCCTGGGCTTGCTGGTGGTTCGTGGCTGGCAGCAACCGGGGCTTGCGTCGCGACTGCTGGCGGCCGGCGCGATATTGCTGGCAGCGTTTTTCTCCCAGCGATTGATGTTCGGTTTTTTTGGTCTTCTGTTGCCGCTGGCCATGCTGCTGATACTGCAGCGACCTTGGTATTTCGCGATATTGGCGGGGCTGGTCTGTCTGGCGGCCAATCAATGGCAGGTGCTGTATCACGCCGCTCGCCTGGGCAATATCGCGGCGATTCCGGCCATCGTCACGTGTCTGATTGCGCCATGGCTCGGATTGTTCCTGTTGCGACACGCAGGGGGCGTAAAACCACCACCGATGCGGCGCTGGGCGTATGCCCTGTATCCCGTGCATTTCGTCGCTTTGCTGGCTTTGCGTCAGGTGCTCGCATAACCCTGTGGGAGCGGGCTTGCCCGCGAAAGCGGAGTGTCAGTCACTTCACTGCTTACTGATGCATCGCATTCGCGAGCAAGCCCGCTCCCACAAGGGATCCAGGCTGATTTGCGGTTTGTGTCCGGCTTGCCATTTCCCGCCATGTCGTAAACGCACCTTTGCGTGGCGCCCGTAGGCATTTGACGACTCGACGCCGGTCATACCATCGCTATCAAAGGGCACTGCCGAAAAGCCAGTGCCTCACCGAGACGAATGGCGCACCGCCGCCGCTGGGAGAGACGCGATGTTCAGCAAGCAAGACAAGATCCAGGGTTACGACGATGCACTGCTGGCGGCGATGAATGCCGAGGAGCAACGTCAGGAAGATCACATCGAGCTGATCGCGTCGGAGAACTACACCAGCAAGCGCGTGATGGAAGCGCAAGGCAGTGGCCTGACCAACAAATACGCTGAAGGTTATCCGGGCAAGCGCTACTACGGTGGCTGCGAGCACGTCGACAAGGTTGAAGCCCTGGCCATCGAGCGCGCCAAGCAACTGTTCGGCGCCGATTACGCCAACGTCCAGCCGCACTCCGGTTCCTCGGCCAACAGCGCCGTGTACCTGGCCCTGCTGCAAGCCGGCGACACCATCCTCGGCATGAGCCTGGCCCACGGCGGTCACCTGACCCACGGTGCCAAGGTGTCGTCCTCGGGCAAGCTGTACAACGCCGTGCAGTACGGCATCGACACAAAGACCGGCCTGATCGACTACGACGAAGTCGAGCGCCTGGCCGTCGAGCACAAGCCGAAGATGATCGTCGCCGGCTTCTCGGCCTACTCCAAGACCCTCGACTTCCCGCGCTTCCGCCAGATCGCCGACAAGGTTGGTGCGCTGCTGTTCGTCGACATGGCCCACGTGGCTGGTCTGGTCGCTGCCGGCCTGTACCCGAACCCGCTGCCTTACGCCGACGTGGTCACCACCACCACCCACAAGACCCTGCGCGGTCCGCGTGGCGGGCTGATCCTGGCCAAGTCCAACGAAGAAATCGAGAAGAAGCTCAACGCAGCCGTGTTCCCCGGTGCCCAGGGCGGCCCGCTGATGCACGTGATCGCCGGTAAGGCGGTGTGCTTCAAGGAAGCGCTGGAGCCAGGCTTCAAGGCCTACCAGCAACAAGTGATCGACAACGCCCAGGCGATGGCCGGCGTATTTATCAAACGCGGCTACGATGTAGTGTCCGGCGGCACCGACAACCACCTGTTCCTGGTCAGCCTGATCCGTCAGGGCCTGACCGGCAAAGAGGCGGACGCCGCCCTCGGTCGTGCCCATATCACTGTGAACAAGAACGCTGTCCCGAACGATCCACAGTCGCCGTTCGTGACCTCCGGCCTGCGCATCGGCACCCCGGCGGTGACCACGCGCGGCTTCAAGGTGACCCAGTGCGTCACGCTGGCCGGCTGGATCTGCGACATCCTCGACAACCTCGGCGACGCCGATGTCGAGGCCAATGTCGCCCAGCAGGTATCGGCCCTGTGCGCGGACTTCCCGGTTTATCGCTGAGTGCGGTTTTGGAGTAAATGACTATGCAACGCTACTCGGGCTTCGGCCTCTTCAAACACTCTCTCAGCCACCATGAAAACTGGCAGAAAATGTGGCGCACGCCGACCCCTAAAAAGGTCTACGACGTGGTCATCGTCGGCGGTGGCGGGCATGGTCTCGCCACGGCTTACTACCTGGCCAAGGAACACGGCATCACCAACGTGGCCGTGGTCGAGAAAGGCTGGCTGGGCGGCGGTAACACCGCGCGCAACACCACCATCGTTCGCTCCAACTACCTGTGGGACGAGTCGGCGCACCTGTACGAACACGCGATGAAACTGTGGGAAGGCCTGTCCCAGGACCTCAACTACAACGTGATGTTCTCCCAGCGCGGTGTCTACAACCTGTGCCACACCCTGCAGGACATCCGTGATTCCGAGCGTCGGGTCAGCGCCAACCGCCTCAATGGCGTGGACGGCGAGCTGCTCGATGCCAAGCAGGTTGCCGACGAGATCCCGTATCTCGACTGCTCGAAGAACACCCGCTACCCGGTGATGGGCGCTACCGTCCAGCGTCGCGGCGGCGTGGCCCGTCACGATGCCGTGGCCTGGGGCTTTGCCCGGGCCGCCGATGCCTTGGGCGTGGACCTGATCCAGCAGACCGAAGTGATCGGTTTCCGCAAGGAAAACGGTGTGTGCATCGGTGTTGAAACCAACAAGGGCTTCATCGGCGCCAAGCGCGTCGGCGTGGTCACCGCCGGTAACTCCGGGCACATGGCCAAACTCGCCGGTTTCCGTCTGCCGATCGAATCCCACCCGCTGCAAGCGCTGGTGTCCGAGCCGATCAAGCCGATTATCGACAGCGTGATCATGTCCAACGCCGTGCACGGCTACATCAGCCAGTCCGACAAGGGCGACCTGGTGATCGGCGCCGGTATCGACGGCTACAACGGCTACGGTCAGCGCGGTTCCTATCCGGTGATCGAGCACACCATCCAGGCCATCGTCGAAATGTTCCCGGTCCTGTCGCGCGTGCGCATGAACCGTCAGTGGGGCGGCATCGTCGACACCACGCCGGATGCCTGCCCGATCATCTCGAAAACCCCGGTACCGAACATGTTCTTCAACTGCGGTTGGGGCACCGGTGGCTTCAAGGCAACACCTGGCTCGGGCAACGTGTTTGCCGCAAGCCTGGCCAAGGGTGAAATGCACCCATTGGCCGCACCTTTCTCCATCGACCGCTTCCACAGCGGTGCGTTGATCGACGAACACGGCGCTGCAGCAGTCGCCCACTAACAGGAGAAATCCCTATGTTGCATATCTTCTGTCCTCACTGCGGCGAACTGCGCTCCGAAGAGGAATTCCATGCATCCGGCCAGGCGCACATCCCGCGCCCACTGGACCCGGGCAGCTGCACCGACGAGGAGTGGGGGGACTACATGTTCTTCCGCGACAACCCTCGCGGCCTGCACCACGAGCTGTGGGATCACGTTGCCGGTTGCCGCCAGTACTTCAACGTCACTCGCGACACCGTGACCTACGAGATTCTCGAAACCTACAAGATCGGCACCAAGCCACAATTCACCGACAAGACCGATAGCCCGAAAGCGGCCAGCACGGCTCTGGGAGAGAAGGTATGAGCCAGATCAATCGCCTGTCCAACGGCGGACGGATCGACCGCAACAAAGTCTTGAGCTTCACCTTCAACGGCCAGAACTACAAAGGCTTTGAAGGCGACTCCCTGGCCGCTGCACTGCTGGCCAACGGCGTCGACATCATCGGTCGCAGCTTCAAGTATTCCCGTCCGCGCGGCATCTTCGCCGCCGGTGCCGAAGAGCCGAACGCGGTGCTGCAGATCGGCGCCACCGAAGCCACGCAGATCCCGAACGTGCGCGCTACGCAACAGGCGCTGTATCAGGGCCTGGTCGCCACCAGCACCAACGGCTGGCCGAGCGTGAACAACGACATGATGGGGATTCTCGGCAAGGTCGGCGGCAAGCTGATGCCACCGGGCTTCTACTACAAAACCTTCATGTACCCGCAATCGTTCTGGATGACCTACGAGAAGTACATTCGTAAGGCCGCCGGTCTTGGCCGCTCGCCGACCGAGAACGATCCGGACACCTACGACTACATGAACCAGCACTGCGACGTGCTGATCGTCGGCGCTGGTCCTGCCGGTCTGGCGGCTGCCCTGGCGGCTGCGCGCAGCGGTGCCCGGGTGATCCTCGCCGATGAGCAGGAAGAGTTCGGCGGCAGCCTGCTCGACTCCCGCGAAAGCCTCGACGGCAAGCCTGCCGTGGAGTGGGTTGCCAGCGTCGTCGCCGAACTGAAAAACACCCCGGACGTGCTGCTGTTGCCGCGCGCCACAGTCAACGGCTACCACGACCACAACTTCCTGACCATTCACGAGCGCCTGACCGATCACCTCGGCGACCGCGCACCGATTGGCCAGGTGCGTCAACGCATCCACCGTGTTCGTGCCAAGCGCGTAGTGCTGGCGACCGGCGCTCACGAGCGTCCACTGGTCTACGGCAACAACGACGTGCCGGGCAACATGCTCGCTGGCGCTGTCTCGACCTACGTGCGCCGTTATGGCGTGGCACCGGGCAAGAAGCTGGTGCTGTCGACCAACAATGACCACGCCTACCGCGTTGCCCTGGATTGGCTCGATGCCAGCCTGCAAGTGGTGGCCATCGCCGACGCCCGCAGCAACCCGCGTGGTGCGCTGGTGGAAGAAGCGCGCGCCAAAGGTATCCGCATCCTTACCGGCAGCGCCGTGATCGAGGCCCGTGGCAGCAAGCACGTGACCGCTGCCCGTGTGGCCGCCATCGATGTCAAAGCCCACACCGTGACCAGCCCAGGCGAATGGCTTGAGTGCGACGTGGTGGCCAGCTCCGGTGGTTACAGCCCTGTGGTTCACTTGGCTTCGCACCTGGGTGGCAAGCCGATCTGGCGCGAAGACATCCTCGGTTTCGTACCGGGTGAAGCACCGCAGAAACGCGTGTGTGTCGGTGGCATCAACGGCGTCTACGGCCTTGGCGATTCTCTGGCCGACGGTTTTGAAGGCGGCGCCCGCGCCGCTGCTGAAGCCGGGTTCCAGACAGTCGAAGGCGTACTGCCGAAAGCCCTGAGCCGCCTCGAAGAGCCGACGCTGGCGCTGTTCCAGGTGCCCCATGAAAAGAGCACCGCACGGGCACCGAAGCAATTCGTCGACCTGCAAAACGATGTCACCGCCGCCGCCATCGAACTGGCGACCCGCGAAGGCTTCGAATCGGTCGAGCACGTCAAGCGCTACACCGCACTGGGCTTCGGCACCGATCAGGGCAAGCTCGGCAACGTCAACGGCCTGGCCATCGCTGCCCGCTCGCTGAACGTGACCATCCCGCAGATGGGCACCACCATGTTCCGTCCGAACTACACGCCAGTGACCTTTGGCGCTGTGGCCGGTCGTCACTGTGGGCACATCTTCGAGCCAGTGCGCTACACCGCTCTGCATCATTGGCACCTGAAAAACGGCGCCGAGTTCGAAGATGTCGGCCAGTGGAAACGTCCATGGTACTTCCCGAAGTCCGGTGAAGACATGCACGCAGCGGTCAAGCGCGAATGCAAAGCCGTGCGCGACAGCGTCGGCCTGCTGGACGCTTCGACCCTGGGCAAGATCGACATCCAGGGACCGGACGCCCGCGAGTTCCTCAACCGCGTCTACACCAACGCCTGGACCAAGCTCGACGTGGGCAAGGCGCGTTACGGCCTGATGTGCAAAGAAGACGGCATGGTGTTCGACGACGGCGTGACGGCATGCCTTGCCGACAACCATTTCGTCATGACCACCACCACCGGCGGCGCGGCACGCGTGCTTCAGTGGCTGGAGCTGTACCACCAGACCGAATGGCCGGACATGAAGGTGTACTTCACCTCCGTGACCGACCACTTCGCGACCATGACCCTGTCCGGGCCGAACAGCCGCAAGCTGCTCAGCGAAGTCACCGACATTGACCTGGCCAACGAAGCCTTCCCGTTCATGACCTGGAAAGAAGGTCTGGTGGGTGGTGTGCCAGCGCGGGTGTTCCGGATTTCGTTTACCGGTGAGCTGTCGTACGAAGTCAACGTGCAAGCCGACTACGCCATGGGCGTGCTGGAAAAAATCGTCGACGCCGGCAAGAAGTACAACCTGACGCCATATGGCACCGAAACCATGCACGTGCTGCGGGCCGAGAAGGGCTTCATCATCGTCGGTCAGGACACTGACAGCTCGATGACCCCGGACGACCTGAACATGGGCTGGTGTGTCGGTCGCACCAAACCGTTCTCGTGGATCGGCTGGCGTGGCATGAACCGCGAAGACTGTGTGCGTGATCAACGTAAGCAGTTGGTTGGCCTCAAGCCGATCGATCCGAACAAGTGGCTGCCGGAAGGTGCGCAACTGGTGTTCAACACCAAGCAGGCGATCCCGATGACCATGGTCGGTCACGTGACCTCCAGTTACCTGCACAACTCCCTGGGCTATTCGTTTGCCATGGGCGTGGTCAAGGGCGGCCTGAACCGCATGGGCGAACGTGTGTTCGCCCCCCTGGCGGACGGCAGCGTGATCGAGGCGGAAATCGTTTCTTCGGTGTTCTTCGATCCGAAGGGTGAGCGCCAGAACGTTTAATTGCCTCCGATCGTTCCCACGCAGAGCGTGGGAACGATCAATACAGAATTCAGGACAGGTGCTTTATGACCGCAGCCAATGTTTACCAACAACGCCCAACCTCCGGGGCCAAGGCCGAGTCGTCGCTGCATCACGCCGACCTCGCCAGCCTGGTGGGCAAGGGCCGCAAGAACGCCGGCGTGACCGTGCGTGAGAAAAAACTCCTCGGCCACCTGACCATCCGCGGCGATGGCCACGACGCCGCGTTCGCCGCAGGCGTGCACAAGGCCCTGGGCATCGAGTTGCCGGGCGCGCTGAGCGTCATCGTCAAAGGCGAAACCAGTTTGCAATGGATGGGGCCGGATGAGTGGCTGCTGATCGTGCCAACCGGTCAAGAGTTTGCCGCCGAGAAAAAACTGCGCGAAGCGCTGGGCAATCTGCACATTGCCATCGTCAACGTCAGCGGCGGCCAGCAGCTCCTCGAGCTGAGCGGCCCGAACGTGCGCCAGGTACTGATGAAGTCCACCAGCTACGACGTGCACCCGAACAACTTCCCGGTGGGCAAAGCCGTCGGTACGGTGTTCGCCAAGTCGCAGCTGATGATCCGTCACACCGCCGAAGACACCTGGGAACTGCTGATTCGTCGCAGCTTCTCGGATTACTGGTGGCTGTGGCTGCAGGATGCTTCTGCCGAATTCGGCCTCAGCGTTCAGGCTTGATCACCACCGTCACTGTAGGAGCGAGCTTGCTCGCGATGGACTTCAAGGCAACGCGTTGAATCAGACAGTACGCGTCGTCGTTGGCCCCCATCGCGAGCAGGGCTCGCTCCTACAGTAGGCATCCACCGAATTCTCAGGAGTCACCGCACCATGAGCCGCGCCCCAGACACATGGATTCTGACCGCCGACTGCCCAAGCCTGCTTGGCACGGTGGATGTGGTGACCCGCTTTCTGTTCGAGCAGGGCTGCTACGTCACCGAGCACCATTCCTTCGATGACCGGCTTTCGGGCCGTTTCTTCATTCGTGTGGAATTCCGCCAGCCCGATGGTTTCGACGAGAAGTCGTTCCGCGCGGGGTTGGCCGAGCGTGGTGATGCCTTTGGCATGAACTTCGAACTGGTCGCGCCGAACTATCGGCCGAAAGTGGTGATCATGGTTTCCAAGGCCGATCACTGCCTCAACGATTTGCTTTATCGCCAGCGCATCGGCCAGTTGTCGATGGACGTGGCCGCCGTGGTCTCCAACCACCCGGACCTCAAGCCATTGGCCGACTGGCACCAGATTCCGTACTACCACTTCCCGCTGGATCCGAACGACAAGCCGGCGCAGGAACGCCAGGTATGGCAGGTCATTGAAGAGTCCGGTGCCGAACTGGTGATCCTTGCGCGCTACATGCAAGTGCTGTCGCCGGAGTTGTGCCGCAAGCTCGATGGCAAGGCGATCAACATCCACCACTCCCTGCTGCCCGGTTTCAAGGGCGCCAAGCCCTATCACCAGGCCTACAACAAGGGCGTGAAGCTGGTGGGCGCCACGGCGCACTACATCAACAACGATCTTGACGAAGGGCCGATCATCGCCCAGGGCGTCGAGGCGGTGGACCACAGCCATTACCCGGAAGATCTGATCGCCAAGGGGCGGGATATCGAGGGGCTGACTCTGGCGCGGGCGGTTGGTTATCACATTGAGAGAAGGGTGTTTCTGAACGCCAATCGTACGGTCGTTCTCTAGGTTTTTGGGGGGGCTTGCCCGCGAAGAGGCCCTCACAAGCAACACAAGAAACAGCATCTGTACCCGAGCATTTAACGCGCTGCCTGCCTGGGCAACGCGGTTCCATAAAAACAACAGCGAGGTGAAAGCATGTCTGGCAATCGTGGTGTGGTGTATCTCGGCGCTGGCAAGGTCGAAGTGCAGAAGATTGACTATCCGAAAATGCAGGACCCGCGCGGCAGGAAGATTGAACACGGTGTCATCCTGCGTGTGGTCTCCACCAATATCTGTGGTTCCGACCAGCACATGGTGCGCGGTCGCACCACCGCTCAGACCGGTCTGGTGCTGGGCCACGAGATCACGGGTGAAGTGATCGAGAAGGGCAGCGGTGTCGAGAACCTGCAGATCGGCGACTTGGTGTCGGTACCTTTCAACGTTGCCTGTGGCCGTTGCCGTTCGTGCAAAGAGCAACATACTGGCGTCTGCCTGAGCGTTAACCCGGCGCGTCCGGGCGGTGCCTATGGCTATGTCGACATGGGTGACTGGACCGGTGGCCAAGCCGAGTACGCGTTTGTACCGTATGCCGACTTCAACCTGCTGAAACTGCCGGATCGCGACCGGGCCATGGAAAAAATCCGTGACCTGACCTGTCTCTCCGACATCCTGCCCACCGGTTACCACGGCGCAGTGACTGCCGGCGTCGGCCCTGGCAGCACCGTGTACATCGCCGGTGCCGGCCCGGTTGGCCTGGCGGCTGCCGCTTCCGCTCGCCTGCTGGGCGCTGCGGTGGTGATCATTGGTGACGTCAACCCGATCCGCCTGGCCCATGCCAAGGCTCAGGGTTTCGAAATCGCCGACCTGTCAACAGACACCCCACTGCACGAACAAATCGCTGCACTGTTGGGCGAACCGGAAGTGGACTGCGCCGTCGATGCGGTAGGCTTCGAAGCTCGCGGTCACGGCCATGCCGGCGTGAAACACGAGGCTCCGGCCACCGTACTCAACTCGCTGATGGGCGTGGTTCGCGTCGCTGGCAAAATCGGTATTCCTGGCCTGTACGTAACCGAAGATCCGGGTGCCGTGGACGCTGCCGCGAAAATGGGCAGCCTGAGCATTCGCTTCGGCCTGGGCTGGGCCAAATCCCACAGCTTCCACACTGGCCAGACACCAGTGATGAAGTACAACCGCCAGTTGATGCAGGCGATCATGTGGGACCGCATCAACATCGCCGAAGTGGTGGGCGTTCAGGTGATCAGCCTGGATCAGGCTCCACAGGGTTATGGCGAGTTCGACGCCGGCGTGCCGAAGAAGTTTGTGATTGATCCGCACAAGATGTTCAGCGCAGCTTGAGTCTTCACGCAAAATGAAACGGCGACCTTCGGGTCGCCGTTTTTTATTGCGATTTTTTGATCTTCTGCTTTCACAGTGCCGCCAACGCCCCTTGGTACAGCACCGGCCCAGTCGGCTGCCCGGTCGGCGAACCGCCCTTCGGTTCCAGACTGACCGCCAGCGCAATCGGCTTGCCGATCAGCGCTTTCTGCGCCTCGCTCAATTCGACCTTGCCTTTGCCTCCAGCCGGAATCACGCCGAGGGAGATCGGCTTGCCGTCCGCCGGAATCGCCCACAACTCCAGGCTTTGCCCGGGTTCGACAGCCGCCAGCGTCAGCGGCTCGACTTGCAGGTAATTCTCATGGGCCTGCACACGCAACGCCGGTTTCGCGTCGGCGTTGACCAGCGTGGCGCTGTAGCGGGCGTCGTCGGAGATGTAGTGAACTCCGAGAATCACTGCAATCAACAGTGAGCAAAGCGCCGCCGACACTCGCAGCCAGTTCCAGAACGGACGCTTCTGCGGCACGTGCAGCACTTGTGGTTCGATCCGTTCGGTAATGCCTTGCCAGACGCGATCCGGCACCGGCTGCTCAGGCAGGGCTTCGGTCAGGCTGACCAGGCTTTCCTGCCACTGTGCCAGTTCGGCGCGCAAGGTCGCATCCTCCAGCAACAGCTGTTCGAAACGACGACGCGCGGTGGCGGGCATCAGGCCAATGGCATAGTCGGCGGCGAGGGCGCGGCGCAGGGTCGGGGTTTTATAGTTCATGATTCAAGGCACCTGCGCAGGCGCTCCATGCCGCGGCGGATCCAGGACTTCACCGAGCCCAGCGGCGCGGCCAGGTGTTCGGCCAACTCGGAACACGACAGTCCCTGGAAATAAGCGACGGTAATCGACTGGCGCTGCATGCCGTCGAGGCTGTCCAGGCAGCGGCTCAAGGCACTGGCCTCACGGGCACTGTCCAGTTGCTCCTGGGCCGATGGACTTTCATCCACAAGCATCTGTTCTTCGAGATCACTCAAGGGCCGATCACGGTGTTTGCGCAACTGGTCGATGGCTTGATTCCGGGTGATGTTGATCATCCAGGTCAACGGCGCCGATAGATGCGCTTCGTAGCGCGAGGCGTTGTTCCAGATGCGCACGAAGCTCTCTTGCAGCACCTCTTCGGCCAGGTCCGAACGGCCCATGAAGCGCAGCGCTACCCCGTGCAGACGCGGGCCGACGCTGCGGTACAGCGTCTCGAACGCGCGGCGGTCACCCAGTGAGCACTGGGCCAGCAGTTGCCTGAGCTGATCGGTGTCGGTGATTGGAATGGCGGTTCTCCCGGAAAGCAGGGCAGGGGGCCGGTTGCAGGCAGAGGTTAGTTCACGGCGCGCAGTTGTTCCATTCACGGCGAACACCTCGGGAGGACCGCCGCCCCCGATGCACGGGGACGGCGGTACGGTTCAGCTTTTCGGCATCAACACCTTGTCGATGACCTGGATCACCCCATTGGACTGGTACACGTCATAGGTGGTGATGTCGGCGACGTCACCTTTTTCATCCTTGATGGTGATGTTGTGCGGGCCGTTCATCATCGCCCACAACTTGCCGCCAGCAACGGTGGTGAGCTCGGTTTTGCCGCCACCGGCCTTGATCTTCTCGGCCAGGGTGGACATGTCGAGTTTGCCGGCGACCACGTGGTAGGTGAGGATTTTGCTCAGGGTGGTCTTGTTTTCCGGTTTGAGCAGCGTATCGACGGTGCCGGCGGGCAGGGCGGCAAAGGCTGAATTGACCGGGGCGAACACGGTGAACGGGCCTTTGCCCTTGAGGGTGTCGACCAGACCGGCGGCTTTTACCGCGGCGACCAGGGTGGTGTGATCGGCGGAGTTCACCGCGTTATCGACGATGTCCTTGCTCGGCAGCATGGCCTGGCCGCCGACGGTCACGCTGTCATGGCTCATGGTTGCCGCTTGTACGGTATTCAGGGCGAAAGCACCGCCAAGGGCCAGGGTCAGCAGGCTGGCAATCAACGGTGTTTTGATCGTAGTGCGTTTCATGGTGATGATCCTTTGGTGGGGAATCGGCCAGGAATGTCTGTCCGTGCTTGATATACGGGCGTGGGGGCAGGCTGGATGCAGTGCGTGGGAAAATATTCTGCCGAAACTGATCCCTGTAGGAGCGAGCTTGCTCGCGATGGGCTCAAAGGCAACGCGTTTATCCAGACAGCCCGCGTCATCGTTGACGTCCATCGCGAGCGAGCTCGCTCCTACAGGGGATGGGTGGCTGGGAACAATGCCGGGGGATATCAGTCCAAAGCACAGTTTTTCGCCGCCCATTGCCGGGCGGCGTTCATAGAGGATGTCTGAATGAAGATTTCACGCGGTTTTGTCCTGGCATCGCTCTTGACCCTGGTGGTCAGCCCGGCCTTTGCCCAGTTCAACCTGAGCGATGCGGCCAATGCCATTTCCGGCATGAAGGGCGGCAATGCCGCGACCGATACCGCGCCGACCCCGGAAGCGGCGGACCTGCTGGGCGCGCTCACTGAATTGAACATCACCCCTCAGCAAGCCCTTGGCGGCGCCGGGGCGATGCTGGGGCTGGCGAAGAACCAGTTGAGTTCGACCGACTACTCGGAACTGGCCAAAAGCGTGCCGGGTATCGACATGCTGTCCGGCGGTGGCGAGCTGGGTGCGCTTGCCGGACTGCTCGGCTCCACCGGCAAGGCCGCAGGCCTGGATAACGCCTTGGGCAACGTCAAGAACACCAATGACCTGAACAATGCCTTTAGCGCCTTGGGCATGGACAGCGGCATGATCGGGCTGTTTACCCCGGTGCTCCTGCAATACCTCGGTCAGCAGGGCGTTGGCGGTTCGCTGCTGAGCAATCTGGGCAGCATCTGGGGCCCGGGCATCGGCACCGGTAGCTGATTCAGCGGCGCTCGGTGCGCAAGGCGTCGATGTGCCGGTCCTTTTCGATCCAGAGCTGGTTGACCCAGTTCTGGGTTTTTTCGCGAAACAACGGATCGTTTTCGTAGTCGCCCTGCCACAGCGCGGGGTCGAGTTCGCGGGTCTGGATATCGATGATGACCCTTGGCACATTGCCGCTGATCAAGTCCCAGAACCCCGGAATGTTCTGCTGCGGGTAAACCACCGTCACATCGAGGATCGCGTCCAGCTGTTCACCCATCGCCGCCAGCACAAAGGCCACTCCGCCGGCCTTGGGCTTGAGCAGATGATTGAACGGTGACTGTTGCTGGGCACGTTTCGCCGCCGTGAAGCGGGTGCCTTCGAGGTAGTTGACCACCGTCACCGGTTGGCGCTTGAACAGTTCACAGGCCTGTTTGGTGATCTCCAGATCCTTGCCCGCCAGTTCCGGGTGTCTGGCCAGAAACGCCTTGCTGTAGCGCTTCATGAACGGATAATCCAGCGCCCACCACGCCAGGCCCAGGAACGGCACCCAGATCAGCTCTTTCTTGAGGAAGAACTTGAAGAACGGCGTACGCCGGTTTAGCGTCTGGATCAGCGCCGGGATGTCGACCCAGGATTGATGGTTGCTGATCACCAGGTACGAGGTGTCACGGCGCAGATCGTCACCGCCGCGGATGTCCCATCGGGTGGGGATACACAGGCGGAAGATCAGCTTGTCGATCTCGGACCAGGTCTCGGCAATCCACATCACCGACCATGAAGCGTAATCGCGAAAGCGGCCAGGCAGGACCAGCTTGAGCAGGGCAAACACCATCAGCGGTCCGATCAGCACCAGGGTGTTGAGCAGAAGCAGCAGGGTCACGAAACAGCCGGTGAGCAGGCGGCGCATAAGTCACTCGTGGAAGCGGTTGGGCGCGCAATGATAAGCAGCTTCGGGCGACAGGCCAAATCGGTGGTGACGAATGTTTCACCTTTGGGCCGGTAACCTTGTGGGAACGATCAAGCGAACGGCGGTCTAAATTCCCGCTGTTCACTCTCATGGAAGCCCATCACGTGAAATCCCTCCTTGCAGTGCTCTCCCTCATCGCCCTGCCGGTCATGGCCGCTGAACCCACCCTCTATGGGCGTTACGAATACATTGCCCTGCCGGAAATCGGCGGGCAGGTCCTCAAGGCGAAAATGGACACCGGCGCCCTGACCGCGTCGCTGTCGGCCAAGGACATCGAAACCTTCAAGCGTGACGGTGAGGACTGGGTGCGTTTCCGCCTTGGCACCAAGGATGCGAACAACCAGGTCTACGAACACAAGATCGCGCGCATCAGCAAGATCAAGACCCGCTTCGAAGAGGAGGATGACGAGGCGGCAGCACCCACCAAGCGGCCGGTGGTTGATCTGGAATTGTGCCTGGGCAACGTCAAGCGTACGGTCGAGGTCAACCTCACCGATCGCAGCAGCTTCAACTATCCATTGTTGATCGGCGCCAAGGCCTTGCGTGAGTTTGGGGCGGCGGTGAACCCGGCTCGGCGGTTTACGGCCGACAAGCCGGATTGCTGATCTTTTGAAGGCTTAAATCTTCGGCATCGTCGCAATCATCGAAGGTCGCTGACTCACCTCGAAATACCACTGCGCGAGTTGCGGATTCGCCGTACGCCAATCCAGATCCGGGTGGCGCAGATCCAGGTAACCCAGTGCACAGGCTACGCTGATCGCAGCCACGTCGAAATGGCAGGTCAGCTCGGCAATCGCGTCTTTTTCCAGCAGCGCCAAGGCACGGCGGATTTTGTCGCGCTGGCCGTCGAGCCATTCGTCCCAGTGTTTCTCCGGGGCGCGCAGGGCGACTTCGTAGCGCACCAGCACGGCTGCGTCCATGATTCCGTCGGCCAGCGAAGCGAGGGTCAGGCGCCGCCAGCGGGCCGAGCCTTCGCGGGGGATCAGCGGATTGCCGACGTGCTGCTGATCGAGGTAGTCGAGGATGACCCGGCTGTCGTGGATGACATTGCCATCGGCCAGGCGCAGCGCCGGGATTTTACTCAGGGGGTTGTCGTCGATCAGGGTCAGGTCCGGGCTGACAGGGGTGAGTACGCTGTTTTGCAACGCCACGCGGTTCTGTTGACCGGTTTCGTGCAACAGCACCATGACTTTGCGAACGAAGGGAGAGAGCGGGTTGTGGTACAGGGTCATGCTCGGGGCGGACATGGCAACGTCTCGATCGGTGGCAGTGTCGGGCAGCATAGCGCGTTGTGGCGGGAGCTCAATATCCCTTGTAGGAGCTCGCTCGCGATGCACCCGAGAACACCTCGGGGTATCAGTCTTCCAACATCATCGTTGACGACCATCGCGAGCAAGCTCGCTCCTACAGGGTGGCAGGAGGCCCCGCAGGGCAACAGCGGCGGGGATGCCCAAGCCGAGCCAGCTCAGCGAATCCCACACACCATCCCCGAGCAACGCGGCAAACAACCCTGCCGCGCTGAACAGGGCGATGACGATTGGGGTGCTGAACACTTTCCAGAAGTTCGACTGCCGGGGCTTCATGCCACGCTCTCCGCTTTTTCCAGCACAGGCCGGGCAGCCTTGCGCCGCACTACCCACAGGTACACCCCGCTGCCGAGCACGATGATGGTCAGCACATCCAGGGTCGCCCAGAGGATTTTCATCGGCATGCCGCCGTAGTCACCGAAGTGCAGTGGCTGCGACATGCCCATGGCGTCCATGTACCACGGTCGTTCGGCCACGGCGGTGACTTGCAGGGTGCTGGCGTCGATCAGTACGGGTGTCAGCAGGTGTGAAGTCAGGTGCGTGCTGCCTTTCATGAACACCGCGTAATGGTGCTCGCTGGAAAACCGCGTGCCGGGGAAGGCGATGAAGTCCGCCTGCATGCCCGGCGCAACCTCCTCGGCGATGTCGAGCAGGCGGGTGGCCGGTGCCAATTGCGTCAGGGGTGGCGCATCGCGGTATGGCGCGACCATCGCGCTCAGGCTGTCGTTGCGCCACGCGGCAATGATCAGGTCGGCGCTGGCACTGACCACACCCGTCACGCCGACCACCAGTGCCCAGGTCAATGTCACCACACCGATCAGGTTATGCAGGTCGAGCCAGCGCAGGCGCGTGGATTTGTCCTGGCGCACGGTGGCGAACTTCAAGCGACGCATGAACGGCAGGTACAGCACCGTGCCGGAAACGATCGCAACAACGAATAGAACCCCCATGAGCGCCAGCAGCAACTTGCCCGACAAGCCGGCGAACATGTCCACGTGCAGACGCAGCATGGTCAGCATGAAGCCACCGTTGGCCGATGGCGTTTCCAGCGCTTCGCCGGTACGGGCATCGAGCATGAAGGTATGGGACGAGTTCGGCTCGGTGCCGGCGGTCGCGGCCATGATCGTCAGCACCGCGTTGGGCTCATCGTCCTCGAAGCCGAAGTACTGCATGACTTCACCGGGGCGATGTCTCTCGGCCGCCTCTGCCAGTTGCTGCAAATTCAGGTGTGGGGTGTCCGCCGGCATTGCCTTCACTTCGGGTGCATTGCCCAGCAAGTGGTCGATCTCGTGGTGAAAGATCAACGGCAGGCCGGTCAGCGCCAGCAGCAACAGGAACACCGTACAAACCAGGCTGGTCCAGGTATGGACAGCGGACCAGCGGCGAATTGTTTTACTTTTCATTTCATGGCCTTCAGAAAAACCAAAGCCGTCCACGAAGGACGGCCTGGTCGTTGGGCGTGTCAGCTCAAGGCGTTACCACTTGTAGTCGACGCTGGCCATTACGTTGCGACGATCGCCGTAATAGCAGTAGAAACCATCACAGGTCGAAATGTATTCCTTGTCGAATACGTTATTGGCATTGACCGCAACGCTGACGCCCTTGAGCGAGCTGTTCAGGCGACCCAGGTCGTAGTGGACGGCAGCATCGTAGACGGTATAGGAGTCGGAGTGGCCGTCTGATTTATCGCGTACGAACTCCATGCTGCCGATAGCGATGTTGTCGGTTTCTCCGACGTAGCGCACGCCGAAACCAAGTCCGAAACCATCGAGAACCCCGGTATGCCAGGTGTAGTCAGCCCAGGCTGAAGCCTGATTTTCCGGAGTCAATGGCAGAGGACGGTTTTGGTCCAGTGGACTGGTGACTTTGGTCATCTTGGTGTTGGCGTAGGTATACGCGGCAGTCAATTTCAAGTTCTCGTTGACGTTGCCAATTGCTTCCAGCTCGAAGCCACGCACTTTGGCTTCACCCAGTGGACGCGATACGCCGAGAGTGTCATTGAGCACGATGTCTTTGCGGGTCAGGTCATAGGCAGCTGCTGTAAATAGCATATCGCTGCCTGGAGGCTGGTACTTGATACCCACTTCGTATTGCTTGCCAGTGCCAGGGCGGAACGCCTCACCATTGGCGCCACCGGGTTCGGCTTGAAATGACTCGGCGTAGGAGATGTAAGGTGTGAAACCGGAGTCGAAGACATAGCTAAGGGCCGCGTTGCCGGTGAAGGCCGTGTCGTCGCGGGTGTCCTTGGCATTGTTCATGTTGTAGAAAGTCGTATCGGTGTGCAGCCAGTCCTGGCGGCCGCCCAAAGTCAGGCGCCAGTTGTCGAGGGCTATCTGGTCCTGAATGTACAGGCCTGTGTCATGGGTTTTCTGGTTGTAATCATTGAACGCGGTATAGCTGACGTTACTGAAGTCCTGGCCGTAAATCGGAGTGTTGATATTGCTGGGCGGCGCGCTGCCGAACAGCCATTTGTAATTGGTATTCACACGTTGGTGGTCAAGGCCCAGCAGCAGTGTGTGCCTGATTGAGCCGGTGTCGAAGTCTGCCTGGAAATTGTTATCCACGGCGAACTGGCTGATGTCTTCGTTGACGATGTTGGCACCTCGGGCCACCGTGCCATCGTCACTGACCGAACCGTTAAAACCGCCAGCGGTTATGCCTTGGAAGGACAGGTCGCTCTTGGTGTAGCGCAGGTTTTGACGGAACTGCCAAACGTCGTTCATCTGGTGCTCAAATGCATAACCCAGCGCGTAATAGGTTTTGTCGTAGAACTCCCAGTCCGGATCACCGAGGTTCTCGTGGAATTTCACCTCGCCAGCAGGCGTTGAAAGTTTGGTGCCTTGTACTGGAAGGAACTGACTGGTGTTGCTGGTATCGTCACGATTGAACTGGCTGAGCAAGGTCAATTTCGTGTCCGGGTCAATATTCCAGGTCAGGCTGGGCGCGATGTTGTAACGCTTGTCTTCGTTGTGATCGATGGTGGTGTTGCTATCACGCACCACACCGCTGACGCGGTATAAAAATCGCCCTTCATCGTCAATTGGACCGGTGCTATCGAAACTGATCTGCTTGCGCTGATAGCTGCCAATCTGCAATTGCACTTCGTTGCTTGCAAACTCCTCAGGGCGGCGGCTGACCATGTCGATCAATCCACCGGGAGGTGTCTGGCCGTAAACTGAAGACGCAGGGCCTCGCAGCAAGGCTACGCGCTCCAGATCCCAGGTTTCAATCTTCGGCATGGCGTAAGTGCCCTTTGGCAGCGGCAAGCCATCGAGGAACTGGGTGGGTTCAAATCCGCGCACTTTTAGCCATTCGGCACGGCTATCGCTGCCGTAGCTGCTGGCCACAACCCCGGGCATGTAACGCACAGCGTCATCCAGGTTCTGTACTGCGCGGTCCTGCATCTGCTCACGAGTGGCAACAGAGATCGAGCGCGGAACTTCGGCGAGCGTCGTATCGGTTTTGGTCCCGGCTGCTGTGCGATTGGCGAGATAGCCTTGCACGGGGCCCCAAGCACTTTCATCGTCACCGTTCTGTCCGGTAATGCTTGTGACCGGCAAATCAAGGGTGCCTTCCGGTACCGCCACCAGGCTGTAGGTGCCTGCACTGCTCTGCTCCAGTTGCAGGCCGGTACCACGCAGGGCTTCACGCAGGGCGCCGGCTGCGTCGAACTGGCCTTTGACTGGCGCCGAGGTTTTGCCCACAGCCAGGGATGGGTTCAACGCCAGGGCCAAGCCGGCCTGGCTGGCGATCTGGTTCAGGGTGTTGGCCAACGGAGCGGACGGCAAGTTGTAGGCGCGAACGCTGGAAGCCTGTTCAGCGGCGAACAGTGGGCTGCTGGCCAAAGGGGCGCACAAGGCAATGGCGAGCGCCAGCAAACCGGGGCGCAACAGGGTGTCTAGCGAACGGGGCATACGGCGGCTCCTGAATGGAAATATTTCTCAATTGCCTGTGTGCCGAGCGAGAATTGAAAAGTGATAGGGCTGGATAAAAATAATTTCGATTCAGTCTTTGGCTTTTGTAGGCGCTGGCTTGCCAGCGATGCGCTCACAAGCACCGCGTAGATCCAGTGAGCGGCGTGGATGCCTGTTCAGGGTTTGTTGCCGGCCTTGGCCACGACCTTCACCCACCATTGCGTGTGCTGTTCGATCTGCACCGGCAGGGTTGGCAGCAGGGCATTGAGCGCCAGGTCGGTATCGCGCAGCGGGAAACTGCCGGTGATGCGCAGGTCGGCTACCTCCGGCGCGACGCCGACGTAACCGTTTCGATAGCGGCCGATTTCATGCACCAGATCTTCCAGCCGCGTGTTGTCTACCACCAGCATGCCGCGGGTCCAGGCATCCGCGCCGAGGTTGACGGCCAGAACCGGGCCCAGGCCGTTGTTGCGGATCAGCACCTGCTGGCCTTCGCGCAGGATCTGTTCGTCCGGATTGGACTCCGGATGAACCGCCACGGCCGACTGCAACACGCTCAGGCGTGTGCCTTCTTCTTCGCGCTTGACCAGAAACCGGGTACCCAGCGCACGCATACTGCCTTCGCGGGTTTCGACGATGAACGGCCGGGGGTCGCCATGACCGGTTTCCACCAGGATTTCGCCTTCCTGAAGCACGATGCGTCGCTGCCTTTCATCGAAGCGCACATCCAGGGCACTGTGGGTGTTGAGATTGATCAGCGTGCCATCAGCCAGGCGCAAGGTGCGCTGCTCGCCAACGGCGGTGCTCTGGTCGGCCAGCCAATAGTCGATCGGCAGGTAACGTGGCCCGGTGAACAGCGCCAGGCCGATCACCGCAACGATACCGGCCACACCACTGCCAAGTTTGCGCACCCGTCGACGAATACCTTCGCGCGATTGCAGCAGGGCCGTGCGAGCCGGGCCGCTGGCCACGCTGAAACGCTGGTCGAGCATGCCCAGTTGGCGCCAGGCGCGGGCGTGTTCTTCGTGGGCCGCGTGCCACCTGGCGAACTCTTCGCGCTCCACCGGGTTGGCGGAATCCATGGACAATTGCCAGGCAATCGCCGCGTCGAGCACCTTGGCCGATACCGGTTTGGAACCGAGCGGATTCATGTCGGCTCACCATATAGCGCGATGTAGCACTGGCGAATACCCTGGGCCAGGTACTGGCGCACCCGCGGCACCGACACGCCGAGACGCTCGGCGATTTCCGCGTGGCCGAGGCCGTCGAGACGGTTGTAGAGGAACGCCGCCCGGGCCTTGCTGGAGAGCTTGCCGAGCAATCGATCGATGTTTTTCAGGTCTTCGAGGATCATTTGCTGTTCTTCCGCCGACGGTTGTTCGGCTTCGGGAACCAGCATCAACTCAGTGAGGTAAGCCTGCTCCAGCGCGGCACGCCGGAAATAATCGAACAGCAGGCCCTTGGCAATCGCCACCAGGAATGCCCGGGGCTCGCGCGGGGCCTTCAGTTCTTCGCGGCCCAGCAAGCGCACGAACGTGTCCTGGCTCAGGTCTTCGGCGCGTTGTGGGCAGGCGACGTTGCGTCGAAGCCAGGCCAATAGCCAACCGCGATGGTCGCGATATAACGCACCGACGAGCTCACTTTGAGGGCTTGGGACTGACGACACGCCGCATTACCGATTGGGAAATATTAACTAACGAGAACTGTTCGCGATTGTGGCAGAGGCAGGGGAGGTAAGCAATTGGCGTTGGTCGGGTGGGAATTTCGCGACGGCCCCTGTAGGAACGAGCTTGCTCGCGATGGACGCGAACGGTGACGCGTGCTGTCTGGAAAAATGCGTCGCCTTCAAATTCATCGCGAGCAAGCTCGCTCCTACAGGGGGGGGCCTGAAGGTCAGAAGGAGGGCGCCTGCTGCCGGCGCTTCCACTGACTTAACCGCTGCTGCAAATTCAACGGGCTATGAATCTGCTGCTGCCGCGCGCGGCTGAACAGAATCAGCGCCAGTTCAGCGGTGGCCAGGGCGTCGGCGCTGGCGTGGTGGCGCTCGAAGACTTCAAGCTTGAACCAGTCGATCCAATCGTCCAGCCCCGCCTCGCGAATGTGTGCCTGGGGGCACAGCAGGGGTGCAATGTCCGCCACGTCCAGAAACGGATGCTGCAACTTGAAACCCAGATGATCTTTCAGCGCACGGCCGAGCATGTGCTGGTCAAACGGCGCGTGGAAGGCCAGCACCGGACTGTCACCGAGGTACTCCATCAGGTCGAGCAGCGCTTCTGCCGGGTCGCTGCCTGCCGCAATGGCGCTGGGGCCAATACCGTGGATCAGCACGCTGGGGCCGAGTTTTACTTGCGGGTATTGCAGGGTGCGCTCGAACTGCTGGCGAAAGTCGATGGCCCCGTCCTCGATCACCACCGCGCCGATGGACAACACGTGGTCCTTGTTCAGGTTCAACCCGGTGGTTTCCAGATCGAGCACCACCCAGCGCTGCTCGCGCAGACTGCACTGCGCCAGGTCGGCAGCAGTCGGCAAGCGTTCCAGCCGATGTTGCAGATGGGCAGGCAAGGTGGGTGGCGTCGGGCGCAACCAGGAAAACAGACTCATAGCTGATACCGCAAGGTCAGGCTGCTTTGCAGGCGTTGTGCCTGGCGCAGGGACTCACGCAGGATGCGTCGGTCCAGATGGTTGAGGCTGTCGGGATCGACCCGGTTCGAGTAGGGAAAATTCTCTCGGGTCTGTAGTTGATGTTGCTGCATGCGGGTTTGCTGGATGAAGTGATAGGCCTCTTCGTACGCGGCACCGTCCAGGGGGTCGATGACTTCCCTGGCGACCAACTGGCGAAAACGCTCCAGTGTGTTGTTCGCTTCGATACCGTGAGCCAGGGCCAGCAGCCGGGCACCGTCGACAAAGGGTGCCAAGCCCTGAATCTTCAGGTCCAGGCTGGCCTTTTCGCCATTTTTGCGTGTCAGCACGAACTCGCGGAAACGCCCTACGGGCGGGCGATTGCGCAGCGCATTTTCGGCCATCATGCGCTGGAACAAGCGGTTGTCACCGACCTGATCGAGAATGCCCCGACGCAACTGCTCGCAGCTTTGTTCGCTGCCCCAGACCACGCGCAAATCGAAATAGATGCTCGAACCCAGCAGGTTCTCCGGGGTTGCCTCGCGGATAAACGCCGCAAAGCGTCGCGCCCACTCGGCCCGGGACAGGCACAGCTCCGGGTTGCCGGCCATGATATTGCCCTTGCACAAGGTGAAGCCGCACAGCGCCAGGCTCTGGTTGATCTGCTGGGCAATGGGCAACAGCTTGCCGCGAATCTCGGCGGCATGGGCCGCATCCCTGGCTTCGAACAGAATGCCGTTGTCCTGATCGGTGTGCAGGGTCTGCTCGCGGCGGCCTTCACTGCCGAAACACAGCCAGCTGAACGGCACGCCGGGGTCGCCTTTTTCGGCGAGGGTCAGTTCGATCACCCGGCACACGGTGTGGTCGTTGAGCAAGGTGATGATGTGGGTGATCTGCGTCGAAGACGCGCCGTGGGCCAGCATCCGCTCGACCAACTGGCCGATTTCGCCCCGCAGCGCCACCAGGTTTTCCACTTTCTGTGCATTGCGGATAGTGCGGGCCAGGTGCACCAGGTCGACCCGTTGCAGGGAAAACAGATCGCGCTCGGAAACCACGCCGCACAAGCGTTGGTCTTTGACCAGGCAGACATGGGCGATGTGACGCTCGGTCATGGCAATCGCGGCGTCGAATGCACTGTGATCCGGCGACAGGAAAAACGGCGCCCGGGTCATGTGCCTTTCGATGGCTTCATTGAAATCACTGCTGCCATCGGCCACGGCCTGACGCAGGTCGCGCAGGGTGAAAATCCCCTGTGGCGCCTTGAGTTCATCGACCACCACGATGCTGCCGACCTGTTGTTCGTGCATCAGCGTCACGGCTTCGCGCAACGGCGTCTGCGGGGCGCATGTCACCGGGTGGCGCATGGCCAATTCGCCCAGTCGGGTATTGAGCGAATATTGGGTGCCGAGGGTTTCCACGGCTTTTTGCTGCACTTGCTGGTTGACCTGATCCAGCAGGCTACTGACGCAACGCAGGGCGAAGTTGCGGAAGGTGTCCGATAGCGAAAACAGGCGGATGAACGCCGGCTTGTTCAGTTGCAGGCAGAAGGTGTCCTCGCCGGCCAGGTGCTCGGTGCGGGTCGCCCGCTCACCCAGCAATGCCGCGAGTGGGAAACATTCGCCGGTGGTGATCTCGAAGACCGTCTCGGTGCCACCTTTTGCCGTATGCGGACGTTCGCCCACGACCCGGCCTTGCTTGACGATATAGAAGTGCTCGACCGGGCCGTCGGCGGGTTTGATGATGCTCTCGCCAGGGGCGTAGAAACGCAGCTGACATTGCTCGACCAGATACGCCAGGTGAGCGTGTTCCATCTGATTGAAGGGCGGGAAGCGCTGAAGGAATTGCAACGTGCCCTGGATGTTCTGCAACACCGCGGTTTTCCCTGCCTGTGTGAAGGCGTCCGCTTTACTCATAACCATTACCGCAGTCTTTTTTGAATTGTTGTTGTCGGATGACTCAACCATGGTCGACCCCTACGGTCAGGGTGCCCATTGGACGTAAGTCTAGGTAGGCAATGAGTGTGACGGAATGTCAGAAAAACCTTACGCAATTGAGAGAAAAATCGCTCTATCCTGCTATAGGAAAAGTCTCCGACGAAGTGCAAATTGAAGGTCTCTTAGCGATGTCTCACCACTGTGCTAGGGAATTGAACTGAACATGTAGGGAACGCCATGTCCGACCACGATATTTTGAGTGACGCCGAGCGGGAAGCGCTCAGTGCCGTCATGCTGGAACCTGACTTGCCGCCGCAACGGGTGCTGATCGTCGACGATGATAAAGACGCCCGGGAGCTGTTGTCAGAGATCCTCGAGTTGCAGGGCGTTCGCTGCATGACTGCAGTCAGCGGCGAAGCGGCATTCAATATCCTGGTGGCTGAGGCAGAGATCAAAAAGCCCTCGATCGGTTTGATGATCACCGACCTGCGGATGGGCCATGTAGACGGGCTGGATCTGATCCGCCAGATACGTGAATCGGTTCGGGCGGCGTTGCCGATCATCATTGTCTCGGGAGACGCCGACGTGAAGGATGCAATCGCCGCGATGCATTTGAGCGTTGTGGACTTTCTGCTCAAGCCGATTGATGCCGAGCACCTGGTGGCACTGGTAAAGCACGAACTGGACATTAAATAATTTATTATTTGTAATTGTTAATTGCGAATTTGAGTTGTTTTTGTTAATTCAAATTGTAATTAGAGTTGTCCATTTGCTCTGCGAAAAAGCTCCTCACAAATAGCTTGTATTTTCTTTCGGTGATTCAGTTATCGTTCGGTGCTTGAAAGCCAGCGCAGGCATTATCTAATGTCATTCGTGGTTTGCGGGAACTGTCGTAGCGCTATAAAAGTTACCGATTTTACTCTCCGGCTTTAGTGGTTTGAGTATGCCGATGGTTGTCGTGTATTCAATCTGTGGTTGGTTCGCGCAGATAAAACACTGACAAAGGTCAGGTCATTGCTCTTCCCGAGTTGTGTGGGTGTGTATCGCAATGAGGACGATATGATAAAGAAAATGGAATTTCGCGATCTTGTACTTATTGTCGGCGTGACAGTCATGTGGGGCAGCAATTTTACGGTAATTGATATCAGTCTTGACGGTATCGATCCGTTCATATTGACCGCGTTGCGCTTTACTTTCTGTGCGCTGCCGCTGGTGTTCTTCATCCCGAAACCGAAAGGTGTCAGTACGTTTGTAACTATTCTCTACGGTCTGTTGTTTGGTATCGGAATGTGTTGGCTGATGAACTATGGCATGTTTCTTGGCGTTAGTGCCGGCGTGACATCTTTGCTCTTGCAGTTCAGTGCTTTTTTCACGGTCATCTGGGGGGTGCTGCTGTTTGGCGAGAAAATGACGGGAATACAAGTGGCCGGCATTCTCATGGCGTTGCTGGGGCTGATGTTCATTATTCATGTAACAGACGGTTATGCCGAAAGTCTTGGACTTTTTCTGATACTCCTCGGCGCACTGTTCTGGAGTTTGTGCAATGTGCTGGTCAAGAAAAGCAAAGTGGTTGATATATTTTCCTTTGTCGTTTGGTCGAGTCTGTATGCAACACCTCCTCTATATCTGATGACTTACTGGGTCAAGGGAGCGGCCCCTTTCCAGGCGTTGCTAACAGACATGACTGCTCCGGTGCTGGTATCTGTCCTGTTCCAGGCCTATGTGGCGACGGTATTCGGGTATTGGGTGTGGAACCGAATGATTGAGAAGTATCCGGCGAGCCAGGTTGCACCGTTGTCAGTGATTGTTCCGATATCGGGTATCTTGACGTCGTGGTATGTACTCGACGAACCCATTGGTGGCGAAAAACTGTTTGCTCTCGTCATCACGGTCGTTGGAATTGCTTTGTTCATGAATGCATCGAAAATAGGCCATCACATCGCTGCCAGCGCGTTGCGTTACAGGAAGTAGCTCTACATTCTCAGGACGCAGAAACAAAAATCCCCCGGTTTTTCAACCGGGGGATTTTTGTAGAGAGAGCGGGCTTACAACCCGTTCTTCGCTTTGAACTCGCGACGACGACGGTGCAGGACCGGCTCGGTGTAGCCGTTCGGCTGTTTGGTGCCTTCGACCACCAGTTCGACCGCCGCCTGGAAGGCGATGTTGCTGTCGAAGTTCGGGGCCAGCGGGCGGTACAGCGCGTCGCCGGCGTTCTGACGGTCAACCACCGGCGCCATGCGCTTGAGGCTTTCCATGACCTGGTCTTCGGTGACGATGCCATGGCGCAGCCAGTTGGCGATGTGCTGGCTGGAAATACGCAGCGTTGCACGGTCTTCCATCAGGCCGACGTCGTTGATGTCCGGCACCTTCGAACAGCCGACGCCCTGGTCGATCCAGCGCACCACATAACCGAGAATGCCCTGGCTGTTGTTGTCCAGTTCGTTCTTGATCTGTTCGGCGGTCCACTGCGGGTTCACCGCCAGCGGGATGGTCAGGATGTCGTCCACCGAAGCATGCGCACGTTTGGCCAGTTCGGCCTGACGGGCGAACACGTCAACCTTGTGGTAATGCAGCGCGTGCAGCGCAGCGGCAGTTGGCGATGGTACCCAGGCGGTGTTGGCACCGGCCAGCGGGTGAGCGATTTTCTGTTCGAGCATCGCCGCCATCAGGTCAGGCATGGCCCACATGCCCTTACCGATCTGTGCGCGACCTTGCAGGCCGGTGCTCAGACCGATATCGACGTTGGAGTTCTCGTAGGCGCCGATCCATTTTTCCGCCTTCATGTCCGCCTTGCGCACCATGGCGCCTGCTTCCATGGAGGTGTGGATTTCATCGCCCGTGCGGTCGAGGAAACCGGTGTTGATGAACACCACGCGCTCGCTCGCCGCCTTGATGCAGGCCTTGAGGTTGATTGTGGTACGACGCTCCTCGTCCATGATCCCGACTTTGAGGGTATTGCGCGGCAGGCCCAGCACGTCTTCGATGCGACCGAACAGCTCGTTGGTGAACGCTGCTTCTTCAGGGCCGTGCATCTTCGGCTTCACGATATAGATCGAGCCGGTGCGGCTGTTCTTGCGCGAGCTGTTGCCGTTGAGGTTGTGGATCGCCGACAGGCAGGTCACCAGGCCGTCGAGAATGCCTTCCGGCACTTCATTGCCATCTTTGTCGAGGATCGCGTCGATGGTCATCAGGTGACCGACGTTACGCACGAACAGCAACGAACGACCGTGCAGGCTCAGTTCACTGCCATCGACAGCGGTGTAGGTGCGGTCGGGGTTCATGGTGCGGGTAAAGGTCTGACCACCCTTGGCGACGCTTTCGGACAGATCGCCCTTCATCAGGCCGAGCCAGTTGCGGTAGATCACCACTTTGTCATCGGCGTCGACGGCGGCAACCGAGTCTTCGCAGTCCATGATGGTGGTCAGCGCGGCTTCCATCAGGATGTCTTTGACACCGGCGGCGTCGGTCTGGCCGACCGGGGTGCTGGCGTCGATCTGGATTTCGAAATGCAGGCCGTTGTTTTTCAGCAGGATCGCGGTCGGTGCAGCGGCATCGCCCTGGAAGCCGATCAGTTGAGCGTCATTGCGCAGGCCGGTGTTGCTGCCGCCTTTAAGGGCGACCACCAGTTTGCCGTTAACGATCTTGTAGCCGGTGGAGTCGACGTGGGAGCCGGCCGCCAATGGCGCCGAGTCGTCAAGGAAGGCGCGGGCGAAGGCGATGACCTTGTCACCGCGTACCTTGTTGTAGCCTTTGCCTTTTTCCGCGCCGCCAGCTTCGCTGATGGCGTCAGTGCCGTAGAGCGCGTCATACAGCGAACCCCAACGGGCGTTCGAGGCATTGAGCGCAAAGCGGGCATTCATCACCGGCACCACGAGTTGTGGGCCGGCCATGCGGGCGATTTCGTCATCGACGTTTTGCGTCGTCGCCTGGAAATCGGCCGCTTCTGGCAGCAGATAACCAATGTCTTGCAGGAAGGCTTTATAGGCCACGGCGTCGTGCGGTTGACCGGCACGCGCTTGGTGCCAGCCATCGATACGAGCCTGGAAATCATCGCGTTTGGCGAGTAGGGCTTTGTTCTTCGGCGCCAGGTCATGGATGACCTTGTCGGCACCGGCCCAGAACTTATCGGCGGTGAGGCCGGTACCGGGAATGGCTTCGTTGTTCACGAAGTCGAACAGGACTTTGGCGACCTGCAGGCCACCGACTTGAACGTGTTCAGTCATTGCTTGCCTCACTCTGCTCAGCTATTTCGCTTTTCAGCTCTTCAATTTAACAATGAAGCCTTTGGCCATTTAAACCACAAACCCCTCTACCAGTACATGCCCATGACGGGCGGCTGGGTTGGGACCAATCAACGGCTTGGGGCCTTGCTGACAGGGCTTTCAGGGTTGCGAACGTGCCTGCGGCAGACATCGATCCAACATTATGTAGTGCGCGCTGCGGCATACTACATGATGAATTGCGGTTGTGAAAATTAGACTAATTACGTCGTTCTGCGACCCCATGACGCATTGCGGTCACGTCGGGGGTCGTGATGTTCTCAAAAAACTATTGGATTGTTCCAGTTAAATATCAAAAGTTGTACACGATTTGTTGTGTCTGTCGCCTCGGTGGTGCCTGCATTCGCGAGCAAGCCCGCTCCCACAAGGGCCAGCGCAATCATTGTGGGAGCGAGCCTGCTCGTGAAGGCGCCGGACCTGTCGGCGCAGGTTCAACCCTTGCCTATACTTGTTTTTCCAAAACAGAAAACATGACCAGAGGGCTGCGCCATGGACCATCTCGTACTCACCGTTTTTGCTCCGGACAAGCCCGGGCAAGTCGAGCGCATTGCCCAATGCATTGCCGAGCACGGCGGCAACTGGCTGGAAAGCCGCGTGTCGCGCATGGCGGGACAATTCGCCGGCATTCTGCGGGTGGGCGTACCGGCCGAGGCCTACGACGAATTGGTCGATGCCCTGCAGGGCTTGTCCGCCCAGGGCATTCGCGTGTTGGTCGCCGAAAGCAGCATCGAACAATCCTGCACCTGGAAGCCGATCGCCATGGAACTGGTGGGCAATGATCGACCGGGGATCGTGCGTGACATCACACGCTTGTTGAGCGAGCAGGGGGTGAATCTGGAACGGCTGGTCACCGAAGTGCGCCCGGCACCGATGAGCAGCGAGCCGTTGTTCCATGCCGAAGCGATTCTTGCTGTCCCGCTGACGTTGTCGCTGGACGTACTGCAATCGCGCCTGGAAACCCTGGCCGATGATCTGATGGTCGAGTTGGTGCTGCGCAGTGATCCCTGATCAGGTTATCCAAGTTAAACGTGCACCGGCCTGTGGATAACCTGTAGAGACACACCGCCAGGCCACGCCGACCGGGGTTCTTCAGGACTTGATCAAAAAACCAGCAGTTTCAGCCACTTGCGCACAATCGGCGGGGATCACGCTGTGGATAACCTTGGGAAGGATCAACGCAGGCCACGGGAGACGTGGCCTGTAGGGGGTTGTGTGTTTTTTGATCAGCTGCGGCGACGCAAACTGAGCCACGCATCAACGCTGTAAACCGCCAGGCCGGCCCAGATAAACATGAACGCCACCAGGGTGCTGGACGACAAGTGCTCGCCAAACAGCAGGACCGCTTGCAGCAGCACCAGTGTCGGTGCCAGGTACTGGAGAAAACCCAGTGTCGTGTAGGGCAAATGCCGTGCAGCGGCGTTGAAGCAGACCAGTGGCACCAGCGTGATCGGGCCGGCGGCCACCAGCCACCAGGCTTGGGACGTGGTCCAGAATTCGGCCTGGGCGCTGCTGGCCGTCGGGTTGAGCAGCAACCAGCCGAGGGCAATCGGCACCAGCATCCAGGTTTCCACCACGAGCCCCGGCAGTGCCTTGACCGGTGCCTGCTTGCGAATCAGGCCATAGAAGCCGAAGGTCAGGGCCAGCACCAGCGACACCCACGGCAGGCTGCCGACTTGCCAGACCTGTTGCGCCACCCCCACAGTCGCCAGACCGACGGCAATCCATTGCATGCGCCGCAGCCGTTCGCCGAGGATCAGCATGCCCAGCAGCACGTTCACCAACGGGTTGATGTAGTAGCCGAGGCTGGCCTCCAGCATGCGGCCGTTGTTCACCGACCAGACGTAGGTCAGCCAGTTGGCTGCGATCAGCGCACCGCTCAGGGCCAGGATCGCCAGCCGTCGCGGGTTTTCCCGCAGCTCGCGCCACCAGCCGGGATGCTTCCAGACCAGCAGCAACAAGGCACCGAACAGCGCCGACCACAGCACCCGGTGGATGATGATTTCCACGGCGGGCACGCTGGCGATGGCTTTGAAATAGAGGGGGAAAAGCCCCCAGATGATGTAGGCACTCAGGCCTAGAATGTACCCGCGACGCGGGTTGGCGGCTTGCATGCAGAATCCTTGCTTAGGCAGCTAACAAAGAGGGGGATTGTAAGGAGATTTTGTGTGATGTGCTGATACATGTAGGAGCGAGCTTGCTCCGGGCGGCGTTCCGACGATGGTCGTCCACGATAACGCGGGGAACCTGATGCCCCGCGGTGTTCTCTGATTTTTCGCGAGCAAGCTCGCTCCTACAGGGTTTGAGGGTGAATCAGAAGAGTTTGAGTGGCTCTTCATTGAGTGCCGCCAGTTGCTCGCGCAATGCCAGCACCTGATCACCCCAATAACGCTCGGTGCCGAACCACGGAAAGCTGCGGGGAAATGCGGGGTCGTCCCAGCGGCGGGCGAGCCAGGCGCTGTAGTGCATCAGGCGCAAGGCACGCAATGGTTCGATCAAGGTCAGTTCACGCGGGTCGAAGTCGTGGAATTCGTTGTAGCCATCCATCAGTTCCGACAACTGGCTCAGGCAATCCTGGCGATCGCCGGCGAGCATCATCCAGATGTCCTGCACCGCCGGGCCCATGCGGCAGTCGTCGAGGTCGACGATATGGAACATCTCGTCGCGGCACATCATGTTGCCGGGGTGGCAGTCACCGTGCATGCGGATGTTCTGGTGCGGCGTGTTGCTGTAGGCATCTTCCACACGCTTGAGCAGATCGCGGGCCACCGACTCGTAGGCCGGCAGCAGGCTGCGGGGGATGAAGTTGCCGTCGAGCAAGGTATTGAGTGAGTCATGGCCGAAGTTTTTCACCGCCAGTGCTTCACGGTGCTCGAACGGCCGTGTCGAGCCAACCGCATGCAAGCGGCCGAGCAACTGGCCAAGGCGATACAGTTGATCGAGGTTGCCAGGCTCCGGTGCACGGCCGCCACGGCGGGGGAACAGGGTGAAACGAAAACCGTTGTGTTCGTGCAGGGTTTCACCGTTGTGGATCAACGGCGCCACGACCGGCACCTCGCAGTCGGCGAGTTCGGCGGTGAACTGGTGCTCTTCCAGAATCGCTTCGTTGCTCCAGCGTTGCGGCCGGTAGAACTTGGCGATCAGCGGCTCGGCGTCTTCGATACCGACCTGATAGACGCGGTTCTCGTAGCTGTTGAGCGCCAGGATGCGCGCATCGCTGAGAAAGCCGATGCTTTCGACGGCATCGAGCACGAGGTCTGGCGTAAGGGTTTCAAACGGGTGGGCCATGCTGACTCCTGCGCGCAGCAGGTTGCTGCGTCCGGCCAGGCATGGTAGCGCAGACGGCGCGGTTTTAGGGGGTGGGCTTGAGATGTGCGGTGTTTGGGCTGACGCCTTCGCGGGCGAGCCCGCTCCCACACTGGATCGTTGGTGTGCACGCGATCGGTGGCACACCATAGATCACCAGTGGGAGCGGGCTTGCTCGCGAAGAGGGTCTGTCAGGCGCCGACGATCCCGCCGTCTTCCCGGGTAATCGCCATCACCGATGAGCGCGGCTTGCCGTTAGGCAGATGCTCGGGGAAGGTCGAACCGCCATTTTCGCCCGGGTGCTGGATCCCGACAAACAGGGTTTTCTGGTCCGGCGAGAAGCTGATCCCGGTCACCTCGCAGCCTACCGGTCCGACCATGAAGCGGCGAATCTCGCCGGTCGCAGGATCAGCGCAGAGCATCTGGTTATTACCCATTCCGGCAAAGTCACCGGCGTTGCTCACATCACCGTCAGTCAGGATCCACAAGCGTCCGGCCTTGTCGAAGCCCAGGCCGTCCGGGCTGTTGAACATGTTCTGCGGCGTGATGTTCGACGAGCCGGCCTTCGGTGTACCGGCATGCGCACCCGGGTTGCCGGCCACCACAAACAGGTCCCAGGCAAAGGTGTGCGAGGCGTGATCGTCGCGCTCGGTGCGCCAGCGCAGGATCTGGCCGTAGACGTTCTTCTCGCGCGGGTTCGGTCCGCCCACCGGTTGCCCGTCTTCGCCACGTTTGGCGTTGTTGGTCAGCGTGCAGTAGACCTGGCCATCCTTGGGGCTGACCACGATCCATTCCGGGCGGTCCATGCGCGTGGCTTTCACCACACTGGCGGCGAGACGGGCGTGGATCAGCACTTCAGCCTGATCGGCAAAGCCGCTGCTGGCGTCGATACCGTTCTTGCCATGGGTCAGTTCGATCCATTCACCTTGGCCTTTCGGGTGATCGGCGTTGCCGTCCCCCGCATCGAAACGCGCCACGTACAAGGTGCCGTGATCGAGAATGTCGCGGTTGGCCTTGGGGTTCTTGTGGTCGATCTTGTCGCGGCTGACGAATTTGTAGATGAACTCACCGCGCTCATCGTCGCCCATGTACACCACGGCATGACCATCGCCAGTTTCGGCCAGGGCGGCGTTTTCGTGCTTGAAGCGCCCCAGGGCCGTGCGTTTGACCGGCGTCGACTTCGGATCAAATGGATCGATCTCCACCACCCAGCCGTGACGGTTGAGCTCGTTGGGGTTCTTGGCCAGGTCGAAGCGCTCGTCGTGCTGGTGCCAGTTGATCTCCTTGCTGGTCGCCACCGCGCCGTAGCGTTTTTGTGCCGGGTCGAATTTCTGCTCCGCGTTGCTGCTGCCGAAACAGTCGGTGAAGTTCTCTTCACAGGTCAGATAGGTGCCCCACGGCGTCTTGCCGTTGGCGCAATTCTGAAAGGTGCCGAGAACGTTCTTGCCGTGGGGATCGGCACTGGTTTTCAACAGGGCATGGCCGGCGGCCGGGCCGCTCATGCTGATCGGGGCATTGCCGTGAATGCGGCGGTTGTAGCGCGAGCCTTGGACGAATTGCCATTGGCCGTTCTTGCGCTGCACTTCAATCACCGACACACCTTCGCAGGCCAGCGCCTTGCGTACATCTTCCGCCGATTGCGGCATGCCGCCGTGAGCGTAGAGGTAGCGGTAGTTGGTGTATTCGTTGTTGATCGCCATCAGCGCCCGGTCTTTTTCGCCCGGGAATTCGAACAGGCTCATGCCGTCGTTGTTGTCGCCGAACTGGGCTTCCTGATGTTCGGCGCTGCCGTTGCCGCTCGGGTCGAACGCCGGGCCATCCTTGTGCAGAGGCTGGCCCCAGCTGATCAGCACCGAGGACTTGTAGCCCGGTGGCAGGGTGATTGCGTCGCTGGTGGCGGCGGGAATGCTGTCGAAACCCAGCAACCGGCTGTTACCGGCGCTGACGCTGGCAGCCATCACACTGCGGCTCAACAGGTTGCCGCCGAGGAACATCGCGGCGCCGCACAGGGCACCTGCGCTGATGAAGCCGCGACGACTGAGGCCGACCATGGTTTCGAGATCGGTGGACTGGTTTTCTTCTAATAGGCTCATTTCAGGCTCCCTGCGGTTTTGCAGACACCTTAATCATGAGTAATGAACCTTTTGTTGCAGTTCTGTTTACAGCGGTGTGCCCAGCAGCACCCTGGACGGCGAAAACTCCACGCGCACCGGCTTGCCGCACGTCAGCCCCAATGCCTGCAGATGCCTCGGTTCGTCCAGGGCACACAGTGTCAGGCCGTTGGGCAGGGTAATGCGCACTTCGCTGGGGCCATCGTCGGCGTCGAGAATTTTTTCGATGGTGCCTTTCAGACAATTGTTTCCATGGGTTTCAACGGAATCGATTCCAAGCACATCGAGCCATCCGGCCTTGATCAATGCCACGACTTCAGTGCCGATTTGCAGTTCCAGGCGCTCGGTGCTGTCGTGGGTGATTTGCGCGTCGACGATCACGCCTTCGGCGACTTCGAGGCGAATCAGGTCGTTGCGTCCCTGAGGTTCGATCGCCATTACCTTGCCGTGCAGCTGATTGCGTGCGCTGGTGCGCAGCATCAAGCGCCCGAGCAGGTCGAGGTCGCTGGCGTCTTCAGCGGCTTCCAGCACTTGAGCCTGTAAGGCTTGCAGCTTCTGGTACAGGCGCAACACGCGCTCGCCTTCGTTGGACAGGCGGGCACCGCCACCGCCCTTGCCACCGACAATCCGCTCCACCAGCGGTTTCTGCGCCAGGTTGTTCAGTTCATCGATCGCATCCCAGGCGGCCTTGTAGCTCAGGCCCGCGCTCTTTGCGGCGCGGGTGATCGAGCCTTGTTCGGCGATGTGCTGCAGCAGGGCGATGCGCTGCGGACGGCGGACAATGTGCTGGGACAACAAGGTGGGCAAAGACATGGCGAGTCGCTTTGGGTGGTGACGATGATGAGGACGTTGGCCGCTTGGGCTGCGCGAGTCAAGTCAGGGTGTCTCGCCGGGTTTGGGCGTGCGGGCCAGGCAATAGACGTCGACCCTCGCCGCACCGGCGTCCATCAGCAGCCTCGCCAGGGCCTGGGCCGTGGCACCCGTGGTCAGTACGTCGTCAATCAGGGCCAGGTGCCGGCCTTTGACGACGGCGCCGGGTGCCAGGGCGAATGCGTTGCGCAGGTTCTTTCGGCGGGCTTCGGCATTCAAGGCCTGCTGGGCGTCGGTGTCCTGGGTTCGCAGCAGCAACCGTTCGTCGCAAGGGATATCGAGACTGGCACTCAACCACTGAGCCAGCATTGCCGCCTGATTGAACCCGCGCTGGCGCAGGCGCCGGCTGGCCAGTGGCACCGGGATCAGCGCATGGGGCCGCTGCAGATCGTCTTCGAAGCGATGTTGCAGGCATTGAACGAGAAGTTCGGCGAGCAGGCGACCAAACGGCCACTTTGCGTTGTGCTTGAAACGGGTGATCAGGCTGTCTACCGGAAAGCTGTAGGTCCAGGGAGCAATCACTTGTTCGAAGGCCGGTGGCTGCTTCAAGCAATGGCCGCAGGTCAGGCCCGCAGCCGGGAGCGGCAGGGCGCAGGTCTGGCAGTGATCGCCGAGCCAGGGCAACTCGGTTTCACAGGCCATGCAGACAGGGAGGGTGCCATCGGCGATTTCATCGCAGAGCAAGCAGTGTTGTTTGTTTTTTAACCAGATGTAAACCGGTCCTTTGTATCGTGGTTGACAGCGCATCGCTCTTCCTTAAATATGCCGAACATCCGTGTCGCGCCTGTGGGTATTCCATTCCCCCGGTCGCCAGCCCAGCATAAATCAAGGAATCGCCCATGAGCGCCAGCACCACTGCAAACCTGCGTCATGACTGGTCTTTGGCCGAAGTCAAAGCACTCTTCGTTCAGCCATTCAACGACCTGTTGTTCCAGGCGCAGACGGTGCACCGCGCGCATTTCGACGCCAACCGCGTCCAGGTGTCGACCCTGTTGTCGATCAAGACCGGCGCCTGCCCGGAAGATTGCAAATATTGTCCGCAGTCCGGTCACTACAATACCGGCCTGGAAAAAGAAAAACTGATGGAAGTGCAGAAGGTCCTCGAAGAGGCCGCTCGCGCCAAGGCCATCGGTTCGACCCGTTTCTGCATGGGCGCGGCGTGGAAGCACCCGTCGGCCAAGGACATGCCTTATGTGCTGAAGATGGTCGAAGGCGTGAAAGCCCTGGGCCTGGAAACCTGCATGACCCTCGGGCGCCTGGATCAGGAGCAGACCGAAGCGCTGGCCAAGGCCGGCCTCGACTACTACAACCACAACCTCGATACCTCGCCGGAGTTCTACGGCAGCATCATCACCACCCGCACCTACAGCGAGCGCCTGCAAACCCTGGCGTATGTGCGTGACTCGGGGATGAAGATCTGCTCCGGCGGCATTCTGGGCATGGGTGAGTCGCTGGACGATCGCGCCAACCTGTTGATCCAGTTGGCCAACCTGCCGGAGCATCCGGAGTCGGTGCCGATCAACATGCTGGTGAAAGTCGCCGGTACGCCGCTGGAAAATGCCGACGACGTCGATCCATTCGACTTCATCCGCATGCTCGCGGTTGCCCGCATCCTGATGCCAAAATCCCACGTGCGCCTGTCCGCCGGCCGCGAAGCCATGAACGAACAGATGCAGGCCCTGGCGTTCTTCGCCGGTGCCAACTCGATTTTCTACGGCGAAAAACTGCTGACCACTGCCAACCCGCAGGCCGACAAGGACATGCAACTGTTCTCGCGCCTGGGCATCCTGCCGGAAGCCCGCGAAGAGCACGCCGATGAAGTGCATCAGGCGGCTATCGAGCAGGCGCTGGTGGAGCAGAAGAGCAGCGAGCAGTTTTACAACGCAGCTATTTGAGCAATCACAGCTTCCACTGGATGAATGCTAAACCCTGTGGGAGCGGGCTTGCTCGCGAAGGCGGTGTATCAGTCAACATCTTTGTTGAATGTCAGACCGTATTCGCGAGCAAGTCCGCTCCCACAAAAAGCTCTATGTCATTTGAAAGTCGAGGCCTGCATGTCTTTCGATCTCGCCGCACGCCTTGCTGCCCGTCGTGCCGAAAACCTCTACCGCCAGCGCCCGCTGCTCGAAAGTCCGCAGGGGTCGCAAGTGGTGGTCGATGGCCAGCCGTTGCTGGCGTTCTGCAACAACGACTACCTGGGCCTGGCCAATCATCCGCAAGTGATCGAAGCCTGGCGCGCGGGTGCTTCGAAGTGGGGTGTGGGCGGCGGGGCGTCACATCTGGTCATCGGCCATAGCACCCCGCATCATGCCCTGGAAGAAGCATTGGCCGACCTGACCGGTCGCCCGCGCGCGTTGCTGTTCACCACCGGTTACATGGCCAACCTCGGCGCGGTCACGGCGCTGGTGGGGCAGGGTGATACGGTGCTCGAAGACCGCCTCAATCATGCGTCGCTGCTCGACGCGGGGCTGTTGTCCGGTGCGCGGTTCAATCGCTATCTGCACAACGACCCGGTGAGCCTGGCCAAACGCCTGGAAAAAGCCACCGGCAATACGCTGGTGGTCACCGACGGCGTGTTCAGCATGGACGGCGATATCGCTGACTTGCCAGCGCTGGCTCGCGAGGCCAAGGCCAAAGGCGCCTGGTTGATGGTCGACGATGCCCATGGTTTTGGACCGCTGGGTGCCAACGGTGGCGGCATCGTCGAGCATTTCGGTCTGAGCCAGGATGACGTTCCGGTGCTGGTCGGTACCCTCGGTAAAGCCTTTGGTACGGCGGGTGCCTTTGTGGCGGGCAGCGAAGAGCTGATCGAGAGTCTTATCCAGTTCGCCCGTCCCTACATCTACACCACCAGCCAGCCACCTGCGCTGGCCTGCGCCACGTTGAAAAGCCTGGAACTGCTGCGCAGCGAACACTGGCGTCGCGAGCATTTGCAGACGCTGATCCGCCAGTTCCGCGCCGGTGCCGAACAGATTGGCCTGGAACTCATGGACAGCTTCACGCCGATCCAGCCGATCATGATTGGTGATGCGGGGCGCGCGGTACGCCTTTCGCAAATGCTGCGCGAACGCGGGTTGATGGTGACCGCGATTCGCCCGCCGACCGTACCTGCCGGCAGCGCCCGACTGCGGGTCACGCTGACGGCTGCCCACAGCGAGGCCCAGGTACAGCTATTGTTAAATGGACTGGCCGATTGCTTTCAACAACTGAAGCCGGAGCCAAGCCATGCGTGATCGTCTGATTCTGCTGCCCGGCTGGGGCCTTGGCGTTTCACCGCTGGAGCCTTTGGCGGCGGCCTTGCGCGGCCTGGATGAGCACCTGCATGTCGAGATCGAGCCGTTACCGGAACTGGAGTCGAGCGATCTTCAAGAGTGGCTCGACGAGCTTGATTCGATATTGCCGCAGGACGCCTGGCTTGGCGGTTGGTCCTTGGGCGGCATGCTCGCCTGCGAGTTGGCGGCCCGGCGTGCAGATCGCTGCTGTGGTGTGTTTACCCTGGCCAGCAACGCTTCTTTTGTCGCTCATGAACAATGGGCAAGCGCCATGCCCCGGGAAACCTTCGATGCGTTTCTGGCGGGATGTGGAGCCGATCCGCGCGCGACGTTGAAACGCTTTTCACTGCTCTGCGCCCAAGGCGCCGAAGACTCGCGCGGATTGTCGCGGTTGTTGCTCGGTGGTGCACCGAACACCGCCGCGCCGCTGCTGCTGAGCGCTCTGCAAGTGCTCGCGCAACTGGATACACGACAGGCAATGCAGTCGTTCCGCGGTCCGCAATTGCATCTGTTCGCCGGCCATGACGGGCTGGTGCCAGCGCAAGCGGCGGGCGAGTTGTTGGCATTGCTGCCGGATGTTGAAATCGGTCTGATTGAACAGGCCAGCCACGCGTTTCTCCTGGAAGATCCCCACGGTGTGGCGGGGGCGATCCAGGCCTTTTTGCATGAGTGCGGCGATGACTGATTTATCCCTTCCCAACCTGCCCGGCGCCTTGCCCGACAAGCGCCAGGTCGCCGCTTCCTTCTCCCGCGCAGCGGCGAGCTACGATAGCGTTGCCGAGTTGCAGCGTGATGTCGGCAGCCAATTGCTCAGGCGCTTACCGCAAGACTTCGTACCGCAGCGTTGGCTGGATCTTGGTTGTGGCACCGGGCATTTCAGTCGTGCCCTGGATGAGCACTTTCCGGGCGGTCATGGTGTGGCGCTGGATATCGCCGAAGGCATGCTCAACCATGCCCGGCCATTGGGAGGTGCCACGCACTTCGTGGCCGGCGACGCCGAGCGTTTGCCACTGCAGGATTCGACTTGCGACCTGATCTTCTCCAGCCTGGCGGTGCAGTGGTGCGCGGACTTCGAATCGGTGCTCAGTGAAGCCTTTCGGGTGCTGAAGCCGGGTGGAATTTTCGCGTTTGCTAGTCTGTGTGCAGGGACGTTGTTTGAATTGCGCGACAGCTGGCGGCAGGTCGATGGCATGGTGCATGTCAACCGTTTCCGGGAGTTTGGTGTTTATCAGCAGTTGTGTGCGGCCAGCGGCTTGAGGACGGTCAGTCTGCAAAACCTTGCGCATGTGCTGCATTACCCGGATGTGCGCAGCCTGACCCATGAACTCAAGGCGCTGGGCGCGCACAACCTCAATCCCGGTCGACCGGGTGGCTTGACCGGCCGGGCACGGATTCTGGGTCTGATTGAGGCTTACGAGCAGTTTCGTCAGGCCCAAGGCCTGCCGGCGACTTATCAAGTGGTGTACGCCGTTTTGGAGAAATCCTTATGAGTGCAGCCTATTTCATCACCGGCACGGATACCGATGTTGGTAAGACCACGGTCGCTGCGGGGCTGCTGCACGCGGCACGTTCGGCAGGCTTGAGCACGGCGGCGGGCAAGCCGGTCGCTTCCGGTTGCGATGTGACACCCAAAGGCTTGCGCAATGCCGATGCACTGGCCTTGCTGGCGGAGTGTTCGCTAACACTCACCTATGCACAGGTCAATCCGATGGCCTTCGAACCGGCCATTGCCCCGCACCTGGCGGCGCGAGAGGCCGGGGTGGCGCTGACGGTGCAGTCGTTGCTGGCGCCGATGCGGCAGATTCTGGCCATGCAGGCAGATTTCACCTTGATCGAAGGCGCTGGAGGCTGGCGCGTGCCGCTGGCAGATCAGGACAATCTGTCGGACTTGGCAATGGCGCTGGGTCTGCCGGTGATTCTGGTGGTCGGCGTGCGCTTGGGATGTATCAGCCATGCATTGCTGACGGCCGAAGCGATTGCCCGGGACGGTCTGCAACTGGCGGGGTGGGTGGCCAACATCATCGACCCGAAGACCTCGCGTCTTGAAGAAAACCTTGCCACTCTCGCCGAGCGCCTGCCAGCGCCGTGCCTGGGGCGTGTGCCTAAACTCAAGGCCGTCACGGCCGAAGCGGTGGCCGAGCACTTGCAACTGGACCTCTTGGACTGACGTTTTTGCAATGCGGGCTTTGCCTATGACAAGGCATTATGCCATTAGTGTTTTTGTCGGGTGTTTTGCCGGCCACTCTGCTTCAATGGCCGCTGTTGATCCTTTGCAAGGACGAGTTCTCCCGTGGAAATCTCAGGAAACAGCGCTTTTTATGCCGGTCTGAGCACTATTCAGACAGGGCAGAACCGTGTCGATCAAGCCGCCGGGCAGATCGCCAACACCACCATTGAACGCTCAGTCACCAGCCAGTCTTCCGAGGCTCAGGTTGATCGCTTGCGTTCTGTCGATCGTAGTCAGCAATCGGACCTGGCCAGCAACGCGGTCGAAATGTCTCAGGGCAAATTTCAGGTGGAACTGGGCGTGAAAGTCGCCAAGGCAGCCGATGAAGTGCTTGGAACCTTGATCGATACCTTCGCTTGATTTTTTACTGAATCCGCACCTTCAAGCGCCGCGCCCGATCGCGGCGTTTTTCTGCGTAAGTCTTTCTTGCTCAACTAATCTTTCCTGTGTGGCGGGCTGCTTCGAACGCGCGGCGGCGTTGTCGCGTGCCTGTGTGTCCAAACCTGCGATGACGAACGGCAAAAGATCGGCGCTTGACAAGATTTGGGCGTAAACGTATGTTTCAAACAACTGTTTGATCGCAACAACAAATCAATGCGGTCGTTCATTCCCGGTTACATCAGCAGAGGTTTATCGCTATGCCTGACTACAAGGCCCCCTTGCGTGATATTCGCTTCGTACGTGACGAACTGCTCGGCTACGAAGCGCACTATCAGAGCCTGCCGGCTTGTGCGGACGCAACTCCGGACATGGTTGACGCCATTCTCGAAGAAGGCGCCAAGTTTTGTGAGCAGGTGCTGGCTCCGCTGAACCGCGTGGGCGACCTCGAAGGCTGCACCTGGAGCGAGTCCGGCGTTAAGACCCCGACTGGCTTCAAGGAAGCCTACAAGCAATTCGTTGAAGGCGGCTGGCCAAGCCTGGCCCACGACGTAGAGCATGGCGGCCAAGGCCTGCCGGAGTCTCTGGGTCTGGCCATCAGCGAAATGGTCGGCGAGTCCAACTGGTCGTGGGGCATGTACCCAGGCCTGTCGCACGGTGCGATGAACACCATCTCCGAGCACGGCACCCCTGAGCAGCAAGAGGCTTACCTGACCAAGCTGGTTTCCGGCGAGTGGACCGGCACCATGTGCCTGACCGAGCCGCACTGCGGCACCGACCTGGGCATGCTGCGCACCAAGGCCGAGCCTCAGGCCGACGGTTCCTACAAGGTTTCCGGCACCAAGATCTTCATCTCGGCCGGTGAGCACGACATGGCCGACAACATCGTCCACATCGTACTGGCCCGCCTGCCGGATGCACCGGCTGGCACCAAAGGCATCTCCCTGTTCATCGTGCCGAAGTTCCTGCCGAACGCTGATGGCTCGGTTGGCACGCGTAACGCCGTGTCTTGCGGTTCCCTGGAACACAAGATGGGCATCCACGGCAACGCCACCTGCGTGATGAACTTCGACGGCGCTACCGGTTTCCTGATCGGCCCGGCGAACAAAGGCCTGAACTGCATGTTCACCTTCATGAACACCGCACGTCTGGGTACTGCACTGCAAGGTCTGGCCCACGCCGAAGTCGGTTTCCAGGGCGGCCTGAAATACGCTCGCGACCGTCTGCAAATGCGCTCGCTGACTGGCCCGAAAGCGCCGGACAAAGCCGCTGACCCGATCATCGTTCACCCTGACGTACGCCGCATGTTGTTGACCATGAAGGCATTCGCCGAAGGTAACCGTGCGATGGTTTACTTCACCGCCAAGCAAGTCGACATCGTCAAGTACGGTGTGGACTCCGAGGCGAAGAAGAAAGCCGACGCATTGCTGGCTTTCATGACGCCAATCGCCAAGGCGTTCATGACCGAAGTCGGTTTTGAGTCGGCCAACCACGGCGTGCAGATCTACGGCGGCCACGGCTTCATCGCCGAGTGGGGCATGGAGCAGAACGTTCGCGACAGCCGTATCTCGATGCTGTACGAAGGCACCACCGGTATCCAGGCACTCGACCTGCTGGGCCGTAAAGTGTTGATGACCCAGGGCGAGGCTCTGAAAGGCTTCACCAAGATCGTCCACAAGTTCTGCCAGACCAACGAAGGCAACGAAGCGGTTCAAGAGTTCATCGCTCCGCTGGCTGCACTGAACAAGGAATGGGGCGAGCTGACCATGAAGGTCGGTATGGCCGCCATGAAAGATCGCGAAGAAGTCGGCGCGGCCTCCGTGGACTACCTGATGTACTCCGGTTACGCCTGCCTGGCCTACTTCTGGGCTGACATGGCGCGCCTGGCTGCCGAGAAACTGGCTGCCGGCACTACCGAAGAGGCGTTCTACACCGCCAAGCTGCAGACTGCGCGCTTCTACTTCCAGCGCATCCTGCCGCGTACCCGCACTCACGTTGCAACCATGCTGTCGGGCGCCAACAACCTGATGGACATGAAAGAAGAGAACTTCGACCTGGGCTACTAAGCCTTAACGCAGTGTCTTGAAAAAAACGCCGCTTCCTCCGGGAGCGGCGGTTTTTTTTTGCGCTGTGTTCAGGCCTTGATCACCATGGTGTCGGGTCCAGAGGGCCTACGCCTGTTGGAGTGCTCACACCCTCGCCGTTACGTATGAACGGCAGGTGCCAGAAGTCGTTCGGCACCACCGGGTCGCCAGGCTTGACGCCTTCCGGAAAGATGAACTCGAACACCGGCGCCACATACTGTCCGGCAGTCAGTCCATTGGCGACGGTCAACCTGCCCGCATTCTGGATGCAAGCATCCACGCCGGCCTGGGACAAGCTTAGCTGTGGAACGCAAAGTGACCGGGCAACGACGCGCAAGGTACGTGTCGGCTGGCTAAGCAGCCCAGTGGGCGCTTTGGTCGCACGCAATCTGGCGCGTTGTGGCTGAGCACCCGTGTTCTGGGTCGTGATACCACCCGAGGCTCCCAGGCAACTGGCCGCAAGGCCCAGTCCAGGGTTGCATTCACCCGTCATCTCATAGGGGGTAATCCAGCGATTGGTTTGCACACCTGTCGATGGATTGACATCTATCAGATAGATGTCGACCGGGGTCTTGATGTCGGTGGTCGAGGCTTCAAGGAAAATCCGGTCCTGCGTCTCCTGGGCTACTCCGTTGATGGCCGTTGCGGCCGGGTCGGCCGTACCGATGCCAAATTCCCCGATAGCCATGTAGCTGGGCTGCGAACCAGGCTGAGTGTAGATCCCGACATTCGCCTCGATCGTGTGTGCAGAGACAAAGTCCGGGAGGCCAGTAGTTGCTGACTTGAACAGAGTACCGGACCAGCTGATGAAGTCGCCGACTTCGAAGGGTGCCTGTTGTGTCGGGTCGGGGTCCGTCGCCGTGCGTGTAGCATCGCTGAATCGCTTCATGACGTACTGGCTGCAATAGACCTGCCCCACCGCTGGACCCGAGAGCTCTCCACTGGCCGGAAGCGCGACGCCGGCCTGGCTGAAATTGCGGCAGTTGTTGGTCGTGGTCGGGGTGACCACTTTTGGCCGGTTTTTCTGTGGGCAGAGCGCATCGTCCCCGGAGAGCGTACGTGGCACGCACATCGGGTAGCCGGTGGCAGCATGGATGGTCGGGTTGGCATCATCGACGGAGAAGCGTGGGTCGGGGCTTTGGGCGCGGCCAAAACGGCCATTCGGATCGTTGATCTGAATGATCGTGGGTTGCGTCGGGTTTCCACTGTCAACTTCGATGTTGCCGTTGGTGTAGTCGATCCGGGTGATGACACCGCTACCTGCGTTGACGGATTGCTGGGAGACAAAGATCAGCCCGGCAATTGGCTTGTTGGAGACGGTATTGCCTACCACATGGATCTCGAACGAGGGGTAAGCCGCCGGTGATTTTCCGAGCGCCAGGGTTCCACCCCTGACGAAGTCGGCCCAGGTCAGGGTGTTGGCCGGCATCTGCATTACGGTGTTGCAAGGGACAACAATCGTGACGCCGTTCAACTGGACGGTCCCCCCAAAGCGGCTCGGGTCGCTGGTATTGGGGCAATTCGCATTGGTGGTGTCCAGGGTCATGTCCTGGATAAAACCGGTAACGTCAAACCCATGAATCGCATTCGGGTTGGTAAAAATCGGGTCGGGAAGTGTGGGTGTCGTGAACGGCGAGGGCAATCCCGGGGGCTTGGCAGTCCCGCCGCCACCACCACCGCCGCCGCCACCGCCAGCTCCGTTTTTGGCAAATGCATCTCCACCACCACCAATGGCCAGTGCGACAGCGACGGCACCAGCGAGCAGAGCATGGCGACTGAAGATGCCGTTGAATCGCTTGTGAGGCAGCAGCGGTATGGCGAGCGTTTTTTCGTACAAAGATAAGCTCATGGCTCACTCCAGAATCTTGCAGGACCAATTGCCGGCCGATCGAGATCGCGGATCTGCTGATGCGCTGAATCCTGCGCAAGAAAAACGCAAAGCCGTGAGTGTCGAATTGGGGCTCGATCCGGCCGGAGAAGTGCCTGTGTACGGTCGACACTTGCCGTTCGGATGCTTTCACCTGCGTTGCGTTGGCCGGTTACGGACGCAATCGCGAGAGACATTTCCTTGAGCCTGAGGGGCACATAGCAGTAGTCGTGCCTGATTGGCACAAATGCTTGTCAGCCAGCAAAAATGCGGGCTTCGCTGAGGTTGGTGATATACATGAAGTTATAGTTATGTGATTAGCGCCAAAGTAGGTGGGGATATATACCCAAGTTTGGAGTGCTATAAAAGAGTTTTAGTGGGTGTTTCCAATGGTAGTGGTTGAGAAGTGTTGTCTTTTAAGTACGACTAAAGTCGGAGTTGTGCAAGAGAGAGTATTGAAGAGGGTGGTGAGGAAGTAATCTTGAGTTTAGGTATAAATAAAAAAGGCAATAGCTAACGCAGTGCAACTTGCGCACAAATGGGGTTTGTATGTCTGGTGGATGTTTCTGTTGACGGGTGGTGTGGATTTTCAGGTGTTTTTTTCAAGTGCCGTTCACACCGCGGTGATTGGATTAGCAAATACTCTGCCAGCCTCAAGAGAACTTAGTCTTGTGACGTAAAGTCCTTTAAATACTGGCTTTTATAGGTCGTCGGTGACCATCCGGTGCGGGCTGTTTGGGGAATGGCACCCAATAATGGGGTGAGATTTAACCAGAACTGAGGAATAGTGCACAGTTGCCGTAATTAGTAGGGTTTCTTGAATTGTCTTGAATAAAATAATATTGAAATTTTCTGTTGAAATGTTTTGTTACGTCTAGAGTTGTATCAAGCGCTACCCAGTGGCGCGAAATATCATTCTTTTAAAAGCCTGGGCAGCGAGAGTGCTTTGCCAGTCAGGCCTCGTCTTGCCCATGCAACTTGAAGTTGATGCGGCTACTCGAGCGGGCAGCAAGAACCATGGCGCTGAGTTCATCTCGCAACAGGGAAATCACGGAGTTGATTACTCCATACTGAATCGGGAACGCTGTCATGTTTGAGTATTTGAACACGTTGCGAACCACCTGCCTGACCCGTGCGATGGCGATGGCTCTTTTCGCCGCCAGCCTGCCTGGCATGAACGTTTTGGCCGCAGACCCCGTCGGGGTCGTTCCGGCCGTGCCGGATGTGCCCAGCCTGCAGTCTCTGCACGGCCTGACACCCCCCGACCCTTCGGGAACCGAAGGCGGGCGCAAAGTCGACCTGATGACCGACTACGTGCTCAATCGCTCGGCTGCAGTGCTTCTGGGCAAGGCACTGTTCTGGGACATGGAGATCGGCAGTGACGGTTCCACCGCTTGTGCGTCGTGCCACTTCCATGCGGGTGTCGATCACCGCACCACCAACCAGATCAACCCGGGACAGGCGAACACCAATGCGAACGTCTCGTCGATCTTCAACAAACCGTTCACCGCCGCCGACATCCCGGGCGACGTGCCGACCTACACCACCAGATCCGGTGGCAAGGGCGGTCCGAACTACCTGTTGAAGAAAGGCGATTTCCCGACCCATGTGCTGGCTGATCCGATGGATCGCAACTCGGCGATTCTCTACTCGACTGACGATGTGATCGGCTCGCAAGGCGTGTTCGACGCCAACTTCGTCAAGCCCCATCAGTCGCGTTTCGATAAGTGCATCCAGCAACCGGACGGCATCTTCCAGGTGGGTGGCATCAATGTTCGCCGTAGCACCGGGCGCAATGCGCCAACGGTGATCAACGCCGCGTTCAACGTGCGCAACTTCTGGGATGGCCGGGCCAATAACGTCTTCAACGGCTTCTCGCCGTTCGGCAATCGCGACCCTGACGCCGGGATTTTCGTGACCAGCGATGGCAGTGGCGTGGCGACCAAAGTCCGGCTGGCGCTCAAGGATGCTTCCGCCGCCTCGCAAGCGGTAGGGCCTCCCGGCAGCCCGGTGGAAATGTCCTGCGGCGGGCGTACCTTCGCCGACATCGGCCGGCGCATGCTCGATACCTTGATGCTCAAGCAGCAACGGATCTCGTCCACCGATTCGGTACTCGGGCCGGTATCCAGTGGTCATCGGCCGACCTACCGTGAACTGATCAAGAACGCGTTCCAGCCACGTCTGTGGAATGCCACGCAACAGGTCTCGCTGGGCGGTGCACCATACACCCAGATGGAAGCGAACTTCCCGCTGTTCTTCGGGCTGGCGATCCAGATGTATGAGTCCACGCTGATCTCGGACCAGGCGCCGCTGGATGCCTATCTGCAGGGTGATCACACAGCCATGAACAACCAGCAGGTCCAGGGCATGAACCTGTTCCTGGGCAAGGGCAAGTGTGTCAATTGCCATGGTGGCGCGGAGTTGACCAACGCCGGCAGCCGGTTGCTGTTCCATCCTCGGGAACGTATCGAGCGCATGGTCATGGCCGACAACCTGACCACACTGTATGACAGCGGTTTCTACAACACCGGGGTGCGTCCAACGTCGGAAGACCTTGCGCTCGGTGGCTCGGATGCCTGGGGCAATCCGTTGTCCTTCACTCGCCAGTACAACACCGTGCTCCAGGGCGGCCAGATCCCTGACCCGCTTGAAGTTGATGTGTGCACCTTCGAAGCGCCTTTGAGCCCGGCCATCCCTTGTGATGCGACGCTCAAGCCCAATGTCGGTTTCCGCGATGCGGTCGATGGCGCCTTCAAGACGCCGACCTTGCGCAATATCGCGTTGACCGGGCCGTATTTCCACAACGGCAGTCGCGCAACGCTGCAACAGGTCATGGAGTTCTACAACCGCGGCGGCGACCGGCGTGGCGAGGATGCCAGCAACACCAGTGGCTTCGAGCACCCGACGGTCAATCAACACAACGGCTCAAACCTCGATCCGGACATTACCCGGCTGAACCTGACCCCGGATGAAGTGGATGCATTGGTCAAATTCATGGAAGTCGGCCTGACCGATCCTCGGGTTGCGTGGGAACGGGCGCCGTTTGACCATCCGTCGCTGGTACTGCCCCAGGGCGAAAAGGGGGATGAAAACTCGGTCGGGCAAAAACCGGCCAGTCCGAAGATCACTACCCGGCAGGCGCAGGACGCCGAAATCCAGCTCAAAGCGGTCGGTGCCGAAGGTCGCACACGTCTGGAAGGGCCACTGCAACCGTTCAACAACGACCTGTAACAGGTATTGCCCTTGCGTCACTGGTGACCGATGGACGCCAGTGACGCCTTTTTACAAATACCACAGTATTTCACTCAGCAAATCGGAGTTTCTGCCGTTACAGTGGTTGGCACATTGCCATCAATTGATTTGACCGGTCGGAGCTTTACCCTTGCCGCGTTCTTCCGCTGTACGTTTCAGTCACTTCCTGCCGTCATTACTGCTGTTACTGGCGGGGCTTGCGGCTGCATACATCAAGGATCTGAACGTCTTCTTCACCTCGCTGTTCAACGTGCTGCCCACCCTGGTGTTGTTGCTCGGTGGCGCCTATTGCGCGGTGTACCGACGTCAGCGTGAACTGTTTCTGATGGTCACGGTGTACATCGCCTACTTCTTGCTCGACACCCAGACCGACTATTACCGCGACAACGGCAAGGTGCGCGACGATGCCGCCGTGGTCTTTCATTTGTGTTGCCTGCTGCTGCCGCTGCTGTTTGGCATCTTCGCGGCATGGCAGGAGCGCACCCATCTGTTCCAGGACATGGTGGCGCGTTTCGCCGTATTGCTGGCGGTTGGCAGCGTGGCGCTGGGGCTTGAGCAAAGCTATCCGCACACGCTGCTGATCTGGCTGTCGGAGATTCGCTGGCCCGCCTTGCATGGCGCCTGGATGAGCCTGATCCAGTTGTCCTATCCGGTGTTCATTGCTGCGTTTGTGCTGCTGGCCTGGCAATACTGGCGTAGCCCACGACCGCTGCATGCCGCGCAATTGGTGGGGCTGCTCGGGTTGTTCTGGATGTTGCCGAAAACCTTCATCCTGCCGTTCACGCTGAACATCATGTGCAGCCAGGTGATGCTGATGATCGCCGCCGCCGTTGCCCACGAAGCCTATCAAATGGCCTTCCGCGACGAACTGACCGGGCTGCCGGGCCGCCGGGCGCTGAACGAACGAATGCAACGGTTGGGGCGCAACTACGTGTTGGCGATGAGCGACGTCGACCACTTCAAGAAATTCAACGACACCCACGGCCACGACGTCGGCGACCAGGTGCTGCGGCTGGTGGCCAGCAAGCTGGCGAAAATCGGCGGTGGCGGTAAGGCGTATCGCTATGGCGGCGAGGAATTTGCCCTGGTGTTTGCAGGCAAGACCCTCGAAGAGTGCATGCCACACCTGGAAGTCATCCGCGAGTCCATCGCCACCTACAACATTCAGCTGCGTAATCAGGAGAATCGCCCGCAGGACGATAATCAGGGGCGCCAGCGGCGTGCCGGTTCCGCTGCGTCGAGTGTATCGGTGACGGTCAGTATCGGCGTTGCCGAACGGATCGATCAGCGCACCCCGGAAGAGGTGCTCAAGTCCGCTGACCAGGCGCTTTACAGTGCCAAGGGCGCCGGGCGCAACTGCGTGATGGCGTTCGGGCAGAACCGCCGTGGCGCGGTGCGCATGGACGCGGCTACGGTTGAGTGATGATGACGCATTCAGCGTCTGGACTGTGATTGTGAGGCGTGGTCGGCGGCAGTAGGTTGAAGAAATCTGCCGACGGAGAATGACCATGCCCGAGTACAAAGCTCCCTTGCGCGACATGCGCTTTCTGATCGACCACGTCTTCGACTTTCACGGTAACTACGCTGCGCTGGGGGCCACCGATGCCAGCCCGGATATGGTCAATGCGATCCTCGAAGAAGGCGCGAAGTTCTGCGAAAACGTGCTGTCGCCGCTCAACCGCAGTGGCGATGAAGAAGGCTGCCATTTCGACAATGGCGTGGTCACCACGCCTGCCGGCTTCAAGCAGGCTTTCGCACAGTATGTGGAAGGTGGCTGGCATGGCCTGGCGGCCGATCCAGCGTACGGCGGCCAGGGTTTGCCCAGCTCTCTGGGGCTGGTTATCAGCGAAATGGTGGCTTCCAGCAACACCTCATGGGGCATGTACCCCGGCCTGACCCACGGTGCGATGTCGGCGATCCACGCCCATGGCACCGAGGAGCAGAAGCAGACCTATCTGAAGAAGCTCACCGCTGGCCAGTGGACTGGCACCATGTGCCTGACCGAAGCCCATTGCGGCACCGACCTTGGCATCATCAAGACCCGCGCCGTACCTCAGGCCGATGGCAGTTACGCGATCTCCGGCAGCAAGATCTTCATCTCTGCCGGTGAGCACGACATGAGCGACAACATCATTCACCTGGTATTGGCCAAATTGCCGGATGCACCGGCCGGAACCAAGGGTATTTCGCTGTTTATCGTACCCAAGTTCCTGCCCGATGCTTCGGGTGAAGCAGGGGAGCGCAATGGCGTTTCTTGCGGCTCCATCGAACACAAGATGGGCATCAAGGCCTCGGCCACCTGTGTGATGAATTTCGACGGGGCCAAGGGCTTCTTGATCGGTGAGGCGAACAAGGGCCTGAACTGCATGTTCACCATGATGAACCACGCGCGGCTGGGCACCGGCATGCAAGGATTGTGTCTGGGCGAGGCAAGTTTCCAGGGTGCGATCAAGTACGCCAACGAGCGCTTGCAGATGCGCTCGCTGACCGGCCCGAAAGCGCCGGAAAAAGCCGCCGACCCGATCATCGTGCACCCTGATGTGCGGCGGATGTTGCTGACCATGAAAGCCTTCAACGAAGGCAATCGCGCGCTGACCTACTTCACGGCGCAGTTGCTCGACGTTGCGCACCTGAGTCCGGATGAAACGGCGCGTCAGAATGCCGAAGACCTGCTGGCGTTCCTCACGCCGATCTGCAAAGCCTTCATGACCGACACCGGGCTGGAGGTGACCAATCACGGCATGCAGGTATTTGGCGGCCACGGGTTCATTCGCGAATGGGGTATGGAGCAGTTGGTCCGCGACTGCCGGATCGCGCCGATCTATGAGGGTACCAACGGTATTCAGGCGCTGGACTTGCTGGGGCGCAAGGTACTCGGTAGCCAGGGCAAGCTACTGCGCGGGTTCACCAAAATCGTCCACAAGTTCTGTGTGGCGAATGCCGGGCATCCACAACTGGCCGGGTATGTGGTGCAGCTCGATCAACTGAACCAGCAGTGGGGTGAGTTGACGACCAAGGTCGGCATGGCGGCGATGAAAAACCCTGACGAAGTCGGTGCGGCGTCGGTGGATTACCTGATGTACAGCGGCTACATCATCCTCGGCTACCTGTGGTTGCGCATGGCGCTGGTGGCTCAGGCGCAACTCGATGCTGGCAGCGGTGATGGCGATTTCTGCCGGGGCAAACTGGCGACCAGCGAGTTTTACTTCAAGCGCCTGTTGCCACGTACAGCCTCTCATCGGGCCGCCATCGAAGCGGGTAGTGATTGTCTGATGCAACTGCCGGCGGAGCTATTTGCGCTCTGACATCGCCCCCTGTAGGAGCGAGTTCTGCTCGCGATGGTCGTGAACGATAACGCGTAAAACCAGATGCCGATGGCGTCTCCAGGTTTTTCGCGAGCAAGCTCGCTCCTACACTGCAAAATCCAATGACTAAAAATAACAAAACGGTCATGATCTGACCCTATGTGTCACAAAAGTTGTTGAGGTACACTCCGATCCAACGAAAACACTCTTCCTGTGAATCACCTGTATAGATCTTGCGAGGTTTGCCATGGCTGACTACAAAGCGCCCCTGCGCGATATGCGCTTCGTCCTCAATGAAGTTTTCGAGGTCGCCAAACTCTGGGCCGAGCTGCCTGCACTGGCCGAGACCGTCGATGCAGAAACGGTTGAAGCCATCCTGGAAGAAGCCGGCAAAGTCACCAGCAAAAGCATCGCACCGCTGAGCCGTGCCGCTGACGAAGAGGGTTGCCATTGGGCGGACGGTGCCGTCACCACGCCGGCGGGTTTCCCGCAGGCCTATCAGACCTACGCCGAAGGCGGCTGGGTTGGTGTCGGTGGCGATCCGTCCTACGGCGGCATGGGCATGCCCAAGGCCGTTTCCGCGCAGGTCGAAGAAATGGTCAACTCTGCCAGCCTGTCGTTCGGTCTGTACCCGATGCTGACCGCCGGCGCTTGCCTGTCGATCAACGCCCACGCCAGCGAAGAGCTGAAAGCCGCGTACCTGCCGAACATGTATGCCGGTATCTGGGCCGGTTCCATGTGCCTGACCGAACCCCACGCCGGTACCGACCTGGGGATCATCCGCACCAAGGCCGAGCCTCAGGCCGACGGTTCCTACAAGGTCAGCGGCACCAAGATCTTCATCACCGGTGGCGAACACGACCTGACCGAAAACATCATCCACCTGGTGCTGGCCAAGCTGCCGGATGCACCGGCGGGGCCGAAAGGCATTTCGTTGTTCCTGGTGCCGAAGTTCATGGTCAATGCCGATGGCAGCCTGGGCGCGCGCAACCCGGCAAACTGTGGTTCGATCGAACACAAGATGGGCATCCAGGCATCCGCCACCTGCGTGATGAACTTCGACGAGGCCGTGGGTTACCTGGTCGGCGAGCCGAACAAAGGCCTGGCGGCGATGTTCACCATGATGAACTACGAGCGACTGGGCGTGGGCATCCAGGGCCTGGCCACTGGCGAGCGCTCGTACCAGAACGCCGTGGAATACGCGCGTGATCGCCTGCAAAGCCGTGCGCCAACCGGCGCACAGAACAAGGACAAAGTGGCTGACCCGATCATCGTCCACCCGGACGTGCGTCGCATGCTGCTGACCATGAAAGCCTCGAACGAAGGAGGCCGTGCGTTCTCCACCTACGTGGCGATGCAACTGGACACCGCCAAGTTCAGCGAAGATGCCGCCACCCGCAAGCGTGCGGAAGACCTGGTGGCGTTGCTGACCCCGGTGGCCAAGGCGTTCCTCACCGACCTCGGCCTGGAAACCACCGTACACGGCCAACAGGTCTTCGGCGGCCACGGTTACATCCGTGAATGGGGTCAGGAGCAACTCGTGCGTGACGTGCGCATCACCCAGATCTATGAAGGCACCAACGGCATCCAGGCACTGGACCTGGTCGGGCGCAAGATTGTCGGCAGCGGCGGGGCGTTCTTCAACCTGTTCGCCGACGAGATTCGTCACTTCACGGCGACCGCCAGTGCGGACCTCGCCGAGTTCACCAAACCGCTGAACGACGCTGTGACCACCCTTGATGAACTGACCGCATGGTTGCTGGATCGGGTCAAAACCAACCCGAACGAGATCGGCGCGGCGTCGGTCGAGTATCTGCAGGTGTTCGGCTACGTGGCCTACGCCTACATGTGGGCGCTGATGGCCAAGGCGGCTTTCGGCAAGGAAGCGCAGGATGATTTCTACGCCAGCAAACTGGGTACGGCGCGGTTCTATTTTGCCCGCCTGTTGCCGCGCATTCACTCGTTGAGCGCGTCGGTGAAGGCCGGCAGTGAGTCGTTGTTTCTGCTGGACGCAGGACAATTCTGATGAAGTAGAGTCGTGTAAGCATTCTCTTACATAACGTGCTGCTGTTCTCCCATAGATGCAAATTGGATCCAGAGCTAATCTACTTTACATGGACGTAGCGCAGGAAGCGCAAAGCAACAACAGGGACACGTAGGATTCTGCCAGGACGGCGGAGTGAAATGGATGTCAGGGAAACAGTCTGCAAAGCCCCGCTTCGGCGGGGTTTTCTTTTGCCCAAAGAAAAGTTTCTAGCTCAGCCCATCCAGGGCCTGCGCGCTGTTCAAGCGCACATCCGGGCCATTTATCACCTCTTCCAGCAATGTCCGCAGCAATGCCAGCGAGGTCTGCTGCCGTTGCACATCCCGACACACCAAACCGACTTTCAGCGGCACTCGCGGTTCGCTCAGGGGTTTCCACAGCAGTTCGTGGTTGCCATGGGTCTTTTGCGAGCGCCCGGGCAGTACCGTCGCCAGGCGCGTGTGCGGCAGGCTGTCGAGGATGCCGGCCATGTTGTTGAGTTCGGCTTGCACCTGTGGGCGACGTCCGAGGCTGGCCAGTTGTGCCTGCCAGATCTGCCTTATTTGAAACTCCTCGCCCAGCAGCAACATCGGCAGCTCGGCGGCCTGACTCATGGACACTTTCTTGAATTCACGCAGCGGATGCTCTGCCGGGATGACCAGGGTCAGTTCATCTTCGTACAGCATCACGCCATGTAAACCAGGCTGGCGGGGTGGCAGGTAGCTGATGCCGATGTCCAGAGAACCGTTGAGCAGTCGCCGCTCGATTTCCAGGCCGGTCAGTTCATAGATCTGCACCACCAGATGCGGCTGCGCCTTGCGCACTCGCTCGAGCATCTGCGGAACGAGGCTGGTGTGCACGGTCTGCAATACACCGATGGCCAGGGTGCGCAGCGCCTGACCCTTGAAGTTGCCGAGCGCTTCCCGTGCCCGTTGCAGGCCATCGAGCAGAGGCAGGGCATGGTTGTATAGCGTGTGGGCCGCGAGAGTCGGCAACAGGCGTTTGCTACTGCGCTCGAACAGGCTCACATCGAGGTTTTGCTCCAGGTGGCGGATTTGCTGGGACAGCGCCGGCTGGGAAATTGACAGGCGCTCGGCGGCCCGGCCCACATGGCCTTCTTCATAGACCGCGACGAAATAACGCAGTTGCTTGAAATCCATAAGTATTACTTATTGAAAATACTGAGAAATCGAAATGGCTGAACACCTCGTCTGAGCCTAGTCTAACCGCATTCACAGGGCTTACAGGGCCATAGAGCGCGATGAATAGCGTTTGTTTCGATGGTGTTTACATAGGTAAGGCAAAAAACCTCAAAAGAGGTTTTTTCAGATGAACCTGTTCAGTCTGCGTCGCAGTCCTCCCAGTCTTGATGATCTGGTCCTGGACGCTTCCCTGCCATCCCGAGGCGATAACCTTTCCAGCGAGTACTTGATGCCCAGTGTCGAGCGGCCGAAACAGGTGTTTGTGCGTGGGCAGGGCTCATGGTTGTGGGACAGCGATGGCCGTGCATACCTGGATTTTTCCCAGGGCGGCGGGGCCAACAGCCTTGGCCACAGCCCTTCGGTACTGGTCAACGCCATCACTGCCCAGGCTCAATCGCTGATCAATCCGGGTTTCGGCCTGCATAACCGCGGCATGCTCAGCCTCGCCGAACATCTGTGTGCCAGCACCGGCAGTGATCAGGCTTACCTGCTCAATACCGGCAGCGAAGCCTGTGAGGCGGCGATCAAACTGGCGCGCAAATGGGGTCAACAGTATCGCGGCGGTGCGTCGCGAATCATTGTGGCCAACAACGGTTGCCATGGCCGGAGCCTGGCGACGATTTCGGCGTCGGACAGTTCGACATTGATCAACCGATTCGAGCCGCAACTGCCGGGTTTCAGCCATGTCCCGTTCAACGACCTTCCGGCCTTGCATGCGGCCGTGGATGAACGGACCGTAGCGATCATGCTTGAGCCGATCCAGAGCGAAGCCGGCGTGATCCCGGCCACCGCACATTACCTCAAGGGTGTCGAACGCCTGTGCCGTGAACTCGGCATTTTGCTGATATTCGACGAAGTGCAAACCGGCATCGGCCGTTGTGGCACCTTGCTCGCGGAACAGTCCTGCGGCGTAACGGCGGATATCGTCGTGCTCGGCAAAGGGTTGGGCGGCGGCGTGCCCTTGGCCGCGCTGCTGGCGCGGGGCAAGGCGTGCTGTTTCGACATTGGCGAAGTGACAGGTACTCATCACGGTAATGCGTTGATGACCGCCGCAGGGCTTTCGGTACTCGCTACGGTGCAGGACAAGGCTTTCCTCAAGCACGTCGCAGAGACCGGTCAACATCTGCGTGAAGGCTTGGGGCGTCTGGCCCATCGTTACGGTCACGGCGAGTTGCGCGGACAAGGGCTGCTTTGGGGGCTGACGCTGTCGGACGATTGCGCCGATGCGGTGGTCAAGGCCGCGCTGTACGAAGGCTTGCTGCTCAATGCCCCGCAACTCGACTGTCTGCGCTTTACCCCGGCGTTGAATGTCAGCAACGCCAACATCGATGAAATGCTCCTGCGCCTGGCGCGCGCCTTCTCCAGAGTACGCACCGCGCAATTGCAGTGCCGCAAAGGGATTTCCGTCTGATCCGACGCGCCTTGCACAATTTCCAGAACCGTCTCGCGGTAAACCGCACGCCTCACGCCTGATTCTTTTGGCGTGGGGCGTTTTTTTATTTGCGAATTCCAATGAAGGGGCGTAGTTCGGCAGCGAGGCGATGAGCGCGGGCTTCAGTCCACTGAATCCATCACCCTTCGATAAAAAAGCCACTCCTGCTCCAGCGCATGGGCCTGGTTACCGGCCTTGCGAAAGCCATGGCGTTCGTCGGCGTAGTAATGCGCTTCGACCAGGATGCCGTTGTCCTGCAGTGCCGAGACCATGTCGCGGGTCTGCTGCGGGACGACCACGGCATCCAGTTCTCCTTGAAAGAAGATCATCGGCACGCGGATGTTGCTCGCATGCAGTAGCGGCGTGCGGGCGGCGTAGCGTTCGGCATCCAGCTGCGGATCGCCGATCAGCCAATCCAGATAATCGCTTTCGAATTTGTGGGTCGCGCGCCCCAGCGCCACCGGGTCGCTGACCCCATACAGACTGGCGCCGGCGCGGAAGACGTTGTGAAAGGCCAATGCACAAAGGGTGGTGTAGCCACCGGCGCTGCCGCCGCGAATGAAGGTCTTGTCGGCGTCGATCAAGCCGCGTTCGTTGAGGTAACCGACCACGGCGCAGGCGTCTTGCACATCCACATCGCCCCAACTCAGGTGCAGTGCCTGGCGATAAGTCCGGCCATAACCGCTGCTGCCACGATAGTTGAGGTCGGCCACGGCGAAGCCCCGCTGGGCCCAAAACTGGATACGCGGATCAAGCATCGGGTAACACGCCGACGTCGGTCCGCCATGGATGAACACCACCAATGGTGGTTTCACCCCGCCGGTCATCGCCGGGTAGAAGAAGCCGTGTGCCTCGCCTGAGCCACTTGGGTAGCGCAAGGTTTGCGGGCGGCTGATCTGTTCGGGAGGAAGCGGTGCGATGCCGCCGGCCATTACGTTCACTTGCCGGCTTTGGCGGTCGATGGCGATGACAGCGGTTGAACTGACGGGCGACGCCGCGATGCAATAGATGAACCGCTCATCCACGGCGAGATGGCGGAAGCGGCTGTAGTCGCCGGTGAAGTCGGCGTTGGAGTCGCCACATATGCCCAATCGGCCAAACCCGCCTTCGCTCCAGCTGGCCAGATAGCTTTCTTCACTCAGCGGCAACCAGGTGCAGCCGCCGAGTTGCCAGGGCGCGGGGCCATGGTCGGCGGCAGCGCTCGGCAATGGGCTCAGGCCTTTTCCGGACTCCCTCCATGGCTGCCAGTAACCGGCGCGGTCCGTCAGGCAATACAAGCGACCGCCGGCATCAAACCGTGGTTGTTGCACAGACTCTTGAACGCCGTCGCCCGCCGCACAACGAGCCTCGGCAAAACCGCCGCTGGCGAGGCGTTCGGCAACCATCAAACGGGTCGCTGTCCATGGCTGATCCGGGCGACTCCACTCGATCCAGGCCAGGCGCAGGCCATCAGGACTGAGTGTCGGCGCGGCGTAGAAATCAGCACCCTCGGCCAGCAGGTGACGTGCGCCATCGTCCAGATCGATTGCCACCAGTCGGTGTTGATCGCGGCGCTCCTCGACCGCCAGTACCTGCCCTTGCGCAAATTGCAGATCGCCGTAACGGCACATGCCAGACGTCAGCCTTTCGGGCGCTTCGCCTTGCAGTGTTTGCCGATACAACTGCTGGTCGGCCTCGTTGACGAAAACGATACCGTCGTCCGTCAGACAAAACGCTCCACCGCCATATTCGTACACACGACTGCGCGCGCTGAAGCCCGGTGGCGTCAGGCATTTCGCTGCGCCGTCGCGCCAATGCCAGATCCGGCACGCCGCGTCTTCGGGGCGGTACTCGTTCCAGAACAGGCCCTGTCGACCGACCTGCAGTTCGGCAAAGTCGATACCGGCCGCGACGGCCTTGGCAGCGCTGAGGGGTTCAGCTCTTGGCGATGAGGCGTGAGTTTCGTTCATTGCGAAAGGCCAGTTGGTCGATGGTCTGGGTTGCGTGTTCGGCTTCTTCGCGAGCCTTGAGGATCACGCCGTGTTGTGGCGACTTGCTGCACACCGGGTCGGCGTTGCTGGCGTCCCCCGTGAGCATGAACGCCTGACAGCGGCAGCCGCCGAAGTCTTGTTCTTTCTCGTCACAGGAGCGGCACGGTTCGGGCATCCAGTCATAACCGCGAAAGCGGTTGAAGCCGAACGAGTCGTACCAGATGTGTTGCATGCTGTGGTCGCGCACGTTGGGAAACTGTACTGGCAGCTGTCGGGCACCGTGACAGGGCAGGGCGGTGCCGTCGGGGGTGACCGTCAGAAAAATACTGCCCCAGCCATTCATGCAGGCTTTCGGGCGCTCTTCGTAATAGTCCGGGGTGACGAAAATCAGCTTGCACGGATGCCCTTCGGCTTCCAGTCTGGCGCGGTATTCATTGGTGATGCGTTCGGCGCGCACCAGTTGTTCCTTGGTCGGCAACAGCCCGACGCGATTGAGCTGCGCCCAGCCGTAGAACTGGCAAGTGGCGAGCTCGACAAAGTCCGCCTCAAGGGCGATGCACAGCTCGATGATACGGTCGATCTGGTCGATGTTGTGCCGATGGGTGACGAAATTCAGCACCATCGGATAACCGTGGGCCTTCACCGCCCGGGCCATTGCCAGTTTCTGCGCAAAGGCTTTTTTCGATCCGGCCAGCAGGTTGTTCACCTGCTCGTCGCTGGCCTGGAAACTGATCTGGATGTGATCGAGGCCGGCCTTCTTGAAGTCGCTGATTTTCTGCTCGGTCAGGCCGATGCCGGAGGTGATCAGGTTGGTGTAGAAACCCAGCTGGCGGGCTTCGGCAATCAGTTCGGCGAGGTCCTGGCGCACCAGCGGTTCGCCACCGGAAAAGCCCAGTTGCGCCGCACCCATTTCCCGCGCTTCGCGGAACACCTTGACCCATTGCTCGGTGCTCAGCTCCTGGCCTTGTTCGGCGAAATCCAGCGGATTGGAGCAGTAGGGGCATTGCAGCGGACAGCGATAGGTCAGCTCGGCCAGCAGCCACAGCGGCAGGCCGACTTCAGGTGTGGGCGGCACCTGCACCGATGCCTCAGGCAAGTTCGATCCAGTGCTGCGCACGGGCCACCTCCATGAATTGCTCGATGTCGTCACCGAGTTCGGGCACGCCGGGGAACTGTTGGTCGAGCTCATTGATGATCGCCGCGACATCCCGTTGCCCGTCAATCAAACCACCGATCAACGCGGCACTTTCGTTGAGCTTGATCATGCCTTCCGGGTACAGCAGCACATGGCCTTTTTGCGCTGGCTCGTACTGGAAGCGGTAGCCGGGGCGCCAGGTCGGGATCTTGCTGCGATCGAAACTCATAAGGTGATTCCTTTGTGCCAGACCCGTTCCCCGGTCACGCTGTGATACGGCGGGCGTTTCAGTTCGTAGGCCATGCTCATGGCATCGAGCATGCTCCAAAGAATGTCCAGTTTGAACTGGAGAATTTCCAGCATGCGCTCCTGGCCTTCCCGGGTCGTGTAGTGCTGCAGGGTGATCGCCAGACCGTGCTCGACATCCCGCCGTGCCTGGCCCAGGCGCGTACGGAAATATTCGTAGCCGGCCGGATCGATCCACGGGTAATGCTGGGGCCAGCTGTCCAGGCGCGATTGGTGGATTTGCGGGGCGAACAGTTCGGTCAGCGAGCTGCTGGCGGCTTCCTGCCAACGGGCGCGGCGCGCGAAGTTGACGTAGGCGTCCACGGCGAAGCGCACGCCGGGCAGCACCAGCTCCTGGGAGCGTAACTGGTCCGGGTCGAGGCCCACGGCCTGGCCCAGGCGCAGCCAGGCTTCGATGCCGCCGTCCTCACCGGGCGCACCGTCGTGGTCGAGCAGGCGCTGAATCCACTCGCGGCGAATCTCGCGGTCCGGGCAATTGGCCAGAATGGCCGCGTCCTTCAGGGGAATGTTCACCTGATAGTAGAAGCGGTTGGCGACCCAGCCCTGGATCTGCTCACGGCTCGCCCGGCCTTCATACATCGCCACGTGGTAGGGGTGATGGATGTGGTAATAGGCGCCCTTGGCGCGCAGGGCCGCTTCGAATTCGGCGGGGGACAGCGGGGTGTCGGTCATTGTGGTTCTCCGGGGAACATCCGGTGGGTTCTTTGGTGTCTGGGCGGACGCCTTCGCGAGCAAGCCCGCTCCCACAGGGTTTTGTGTACGCCATAGACCCAATGTGGGAGCGGCGGTGCGGCGATCCGACTTGCTCGCGAAGGGGCCATCCGCTACAGCACAATACTCATGCCGTCATACGCCACTTCAACGTTGCGCCGCTCCAGCTCCGCCCGCTGCGGCGAGTCTTCGTCGAGAATCGGGTTGGTGTTGTTGATGTGGATAAGCACCTTGCGCTGTTCGGGCAGTTGTTCAAGCACTTCGAGCATGCCGCCGGGGCCGTTTTGCGCCAGATGGCCCATCTCCCGGCCGGTGCGGGTGCCGACGCCACGCCGCTGCATTTCATCGTCATCCCACAAGGTGCCGTCGACCAACAGGCAATCGCTGCCGGCCATGATCTCCAGCAGCGGCGCATCGACCTTGCCCAGCCCCGGCGCATAGAACAGCTTGCCGCCGGTGCCCCGGTCTTCGACGATCAGGCCGATGTTGTCGCCCGGATGGGGGTCGAAGCGGTGCGGCGAGTACGGCGGCGCGGCGCTGCGCAGAGGCAGCGGGGTGAAACGCAGGTTCGGGCAGGCGGGAATGGTGAAGCTTTGATCGAGCTCGATGCGGTTCCAGTTCAGCCCGCCGTTCCAGTGCGTCAGCATGGTGAACAGCGGAAAACCGCTGCTCAGGTCTTCGTGGACCATGTCGGTGCACCAGACCTGATGCGGGCACCCTTCACGCAGCATGAGCAGGCCGGTGGTGTGGTCGATCTGGCTGTCCATCAGGATGATCGCGCCGATCCCGGTATCGCGCAGGGCCCGGCCCGGCTGCATCGGGGCGAAGCTCTGGAGTTGGGCGCGGATGTCCGGGGAGGTGTTGCACAGCACCCAGTTCACGCCGTCATCGGAAATCGCGATGGACGATTGCGTCCGCGCGCTGGCCCGCAGGCTGCCGTCGCGAAAGCCTGCGCAGTTCACGCAGTTGCAGTTCCACTGGGGGAAGCCGCCGCCGGCGGCGGAACCTAGAATCTGGACAAACATGGGCGCTCCATCGTTTCAACGCTGAAAATAAAACGCCTCGGATAACCGAGGCGTTGTGCTGCACATCTGCCAAAGCAGAGATTAGCGGCTTGCGAAGTACATGGTGACTTCAAAGCCGATACGCAGGTCAGTGTAAGCAGGTTTGGTCCAGGCCATAAATCGAACTCCTTCAGTTAGGGTGGGATAGCGCTATCTATAGATATAGTCCACCTCAAGTCAGAGATGTTCCAGATAGTTAGGTTGCTATGTTACTCAAAATTTCAAAGAAATTGCCCGTGAAACTTTGAGAAAGCTCCTTGCAGCCCCGGTAATGATCATTTTGCCGCTTGCCATGGCTCACCCGGGCTGGCGGCACTGGCCAGGCAGCGCCAGCCGCCCTCGGCCTGATTCAGACGTCGGGCCATGGCCAGTAGAGCAGCCCGGTCGATTTGCACAATGGACTGGGGTAATTGCGTCAAATATTCCGACGAACGGCCGGCCAGCTTGCCCTGCCAGAGCAATTCGGCCGCTTGAGCGGTAGTGAGTGCGGTGCTGGAAAATTGATCCGCCAGAGCCTGGCGTTGAACGTTGAAGGTGCTGTCGTCGAGTGCCTGGATCAGGTCCGGCAATCGATTCAGGAATTGCTCGATGTGTTGCAGCAACTCCATCGGCACAACACTTGGCGATTGCACACCGAACAGCAGCCCGGTCTGCCCGTGGATCTGCCGCAGGGCGCTGAACACCGCATAACCCAATTGCAATTCCACCCGCAGGCGCTGGTAGAACGGCGTCTGGGAGAGGTGCGCGAGCAAACGCCACGCGGCTTCGTCGGCTATCGCCTGGGTGGCTGTCGGACAGAACAGCAGCAGCGCGTGCTCGCTGGAGGCGGTATCGACATGGCTCCACAGACGTTGTGAATGGATCGAAGCGGGTGGCGTCAGTTGATTGTCCGGCGTGCCGGGTACACGGCTCAAGGCCAGGCTCATGGCCGCTTGAGTCTGAGCCGATAACCCGATGGCCAGCCCGTCCCATCGCGCACTCGACCAGAGCTGCTGCAGGTTATCCGAGTTTGCGGAGTGCTCAAGGCTGTGATCGGGCAATGCCTTGAGCAGTTGCCGAATCGGTATTAGCGCCACGCTCGTCGGTTCGGCTTGTGAGACAGCGGCATCAGGTTGTGTCAGTTCTTTCAGCGCATGCTCCAGGACGCTGGGCATCGGCTCTTGTAGGCCGTTCAACTTCAGCAGCCATTCGTTGCCCGACGCACTGAAGGCAAAATCCACACCGGCCTGGCGCGCGTCTTCGCGCAACGGTTGCAGGTTGTTTTCCAGCCGTGATTGAAGGTAGCTGCCGGGAGTCGAGTCCAGTCGCCAGCGCAGATAAATCGCACCTTCAGCACCGTTGTCCGGCCATGCCTGGCTGAATTGCATCGGCGAGCGTTCACGGCGGCTGCGCGAACGGTCCTGGGCAAATGTGCGCAGGCCGCGGTGGGCACTGGTCTGGCCACGAATCAATCCGGCGTTGGGTGTCGGTGCTTCGGAGCGCAAGAACGGGTTGGGTGTCGGCAATTGCCATGGGCCGCTGAAGTTATCCACAGCGCCGATTTGTTTGAGGATCGGTTTGAGGGCTGTAACACCCGGCTCGGACAAGCCGACTTCGCGTTGTTCGCTGTCCAGTCGGGCCAGTTGCAAGGCGCTGCTGACTTGCTGCTGGCGCTGGAGCAGGGTGGCGTACTCTTCGCGCAATGGGCGCCAGTCTTGCTCGGCAAAGAAGCCAAGCCAGTCCATCAGGCGTTCGCGGATGCCCGTTACCGGGGACGCGGCGGGCAGGGTGAATTCGAAATGCAGCAAGGCCTGACCGGCGAATTGGTAAAGCGGCTCGGCCTTCAGGTTATCGGCCAGCCCGCGTTCGCGCAGGTCCGCCAACAAGCCGCCGGGTTTTGCCATGTTCAGCCAATGGCACAGGAACGCCAGCGCTTCGGCAGAGAAGTCGGGCAGGGCTTCAAGGGCAAACAGCAGATCCAGGCGTCGTTCGCCAGCCTGTTGATAACTGTTGGCCGAGGCATCCATCAGCGGCACTGGGGGCTGTTGAACGGCTGTTTCGCCTTTGGCAATGACGTTGCCAAAGGCTTCGGCCATCGCCTTCAATTCATCGAGGCTCTGCGGCCCGACCAGGCTCAAGGTCATTTGCCCGGTCTGGTAAAACCGCTGATAAAAGTCCTGCAACGCCTGCTGAAACTCGGGTTGCTGCAGCGGCAGACTGTCACGATTGCCGGCATGAAATCCCCGCAATGGATGAGCCTCGCCAAGCCCGCTGAACAAAGCAGACTGTTGCTGTGCTGCGGCATCCTGCGACCAGGCGACAAATTCCGCCTGCAACACTTCCCGTTCCCGCTGCTGGTCGTCCGGATTCATACGCGGATGGGCGAGCATGTCTGACAGACGCTCCAGCCCACCGGCAAATGCTTTGGGTGGCAGTTCGAAAAAGTAGTCCGTGGTGCGTTCGCTGGTCCGCGCATTCACTTGCCCGCCATGACTCTGGACGTAGGCCATCAACCCTTGCCCTGCGGGAAAACGCTCAGTCCCCAGAAACAGCAGATGCTCAAGAAAATGCGCAAGGCCGGGCCACGCCAGCGGCACATCATGGCTGCCCGCAGCGACCCGCAACGCTGCTGCGCAGCGCTTCAGATTCGGGGCATGACGCAGGGTCACCCGCAGGCCATTGGCCAGGGTTTCCATAGGGGGGCGAGGGTGATTCAGCGCGGGCATGGGCACTTCCAGAACAGTGAAGTGCCAATGCTAGCGGATTAGAGTGGTTTAGCGCTTGTTCAGGTCGCCGTAAAGCTCAGGGCGGCGATCGAGGAAGTAACGATTGGCGGCGCGGGAGTCGAGCATCAACTGCCGATTCAGCTCGCCGACGATCAATGCTTCATCCAGCCCGGCCTGAGCGATACGGCTGCCATCCGGCGCAGCGATGCTGCTCTGGCCGCAGTAGTGGATGTCGCCTTCGTGGCCGCAGTAGTTGGCGTAAGCCACATAGCATTGGTTTTCGAAGGCGCGGGAGCGCACGGTGACATCGGCGACGAAATCGAACGGAATCATGTTCGCGGTCGGCACCAGGATCAGCTCGGCACCGGCCAAGGCCAGGCGCCGGGCGTTTTCCGGAAATTCCAGGTCGTAGCAGATCAGGAAACCGAGCTTCCAGCCGTTGAGCTCAACGATGGGAAACTCGTCCGCTCCGGCGCTGAACATCGAGTGATCGAGATCGCCAAACAAGTGCGTTTTGCGGTAGTTGCACACGCGCTCGCCATGGGCGTCGATCAGTTGCACGGCGTTGTAGATCTGCCCCTCGGCGGTGCGCTCGGGATAGCCATACAAAATGGCGATCCCGGCAGTCTTGGCAATGCGCGCGATCTGCTGCGCCGACTCACCGTTGTACACCTCCGCAAGCACACTGACGGCATCGACGCCGATGTTGTAGCCGGTCAGGAACATCTCCGGCAGCACCAGCAGGTCCGCACCTTTGGCTTCCTGTGCAAGCTGCTGCATGCGTTGCAGGTTGCCGGCGACGTCCAGAGGCAGCGGCGGACATTGGTAAAGGGCTACGCGCATTTCGGATTCCTCTTACTCGGGCAGGGCGATCGGACCGATCTCGTTGAACACATCTCCTGGACCCGGATTTTCGGCGTGAGTTGCACCGCCGAAGTGTTTCATGATGCCCCACACCGCGTTGAGCGACGTCTGCACCGCGCCCTCAACCCAGGCCGGCGTCCACGAAACGTCGTCGCCGGCAATGAAGATCCCGCGCTGCTCGGGCGGCATGTCATCCTGCATGAAGTGCGCGTACATGCGCTGGTTGTAGCGGTAGTGGCCGGGCAGGGCGCCTTTGAATGCACCAAGGAAATGCGGGTCGGCTTCCCAGGACACGGTAATCGGATCGCCGATGATCCGCGCGGCGATGTCGACTTTCGGGTAGATCTTTTTCAGTGCATCCAGCGCCAGCTTCACGCGTTTTTCCACTGGGTGCGGGAGCATTTTCAGCGCGTCGCTCATCCACGAGTACGACAGGCAAATCACCCCCGGCTTGTCGTCGCCGTTGTCGAACAGGTAGGTGCCGCGGGTCAGGCGATCGGTGAGGGTCATGCTCATCAGGTCGCGGCCGGTTTCCGGGTCTTTGTCCTTCCAGAACGGGCGGTCGACCATCACGAAGGTTTTCGACGACTGCATGTAGCGGGTGCGGTCCAGGGCCATCCACATCTTTTGCGAGAACAGGGTTTCGTCGCATTCGATCTGGGTGGTCAGCAGCCAGCTTTGGCAGGTGGTCAGCACCGCGGCGTATTCGCGGGTGTCGCCGTTGTTGTCGGTGACCGCAAAGCGGCCATCCGGCGCGTGGGCGATTTTCTTCACCCCGGAGCGTGGAGCGCCATTGTGCAGCGACTTGAGGCTGGTGCCTTGCGGCCAATGCACGCAGCGCTCCGGTACATGGCGCCAGATGCCTTGCGGGACTTGTTCCACGCCACCGACCACCAAATGCTGGTGATCGTCACAGTTGGTCATTACTACGCGGAAGATTTCCAGCATCGAGTTCGGGAAATCGGAGTCCCAGCCGCCTGTGCCGAAGCCGACCTGGCCGAACACTTCGCGGTGATGGAACGACAACTTCGCGAAGGCTTTGGAGGTGGCGACGAAATCGTAGAAGGTGCGGTCGTCCCACAGCGGAACGAGGGTGTTCCACAGCTCCTTGAGGCGTGGCACGTCGCGGTCGCGGATTGCTTGCTGGATATCGGAGAATTGTGAACCGGCCTCCAGGGCGTCGGCCCAGGCGTCAGCCACTTCCTGAAAGAGTGCAGGAAGATCCGCCAGTTTTTGTGCGTAATGGGTTTTGCCTTCCAGATCGATGACGGTGCTGCCGGAAGCAGGTGTCAGCGGGTTGGGGAAGGGTTTGGTCTCAAGACCCAGCTTGTCGACGTAGTGATAGAACGCGGTGGACGACACCGGAAAACGCATGCCACCCAACTCCGCGACAATGCCATCGGTGCCGTTGAACGCTTGGGAGCGCAGGCGGCCGCCCAGCTTCGAGGCCTCATAGACCACCGGTTTCAGGCCAAGCTTCATCAGTTCGTATGCGGCCACCAGCCCCGCGATACCGGCGCCGACAATCGCCACTTCGGCGCCGTGATTGTGCTCGGGAATGCTGCCCAGGCCGACCGGGTGTTCGATCCAGTCGTCGAAGGCGAAGGGAAAGTCCGGGCCGAAAATGGTGACTGGTTTTTTACCGTCTGCAGGATGGCGATTGTTCTTGTTCATGGCTGACCTTGCTGGCGACCCGACGCGGAATGCGCATCTGAGTATAGGAAAAGATGCCAGCCATTCTAGAGAGCACAGAACACGTTAATAAGACGCAAAGTGTCGTCGTTTTGCCATTTTACTGGTCAATATGACTATATTGGTGTGCACACTGTCCAGTGAGGGAGTATTCAAACCGGCTGCCCCCGATCAATCTTGCTGCTCAAGATGATCGACGTCGTGGTCTTCTCCACCCCATCCACACTGCCAATCTGATCCAGCAACTGATCCAGCTGCTCCGGCGAGTCAGTGCGCAACCACGCTACATAATCAAATTCGCCACTCACCGCACACAGCTGCTGCACCTGCGCCATCGCGCTCAGGCGTCGCAACACCTCCCTGCCGGAACGCGGTTGCACAGTGATCCCGACATACGCCTGCAACCCGCCATCCACCACCCGCTGCCCGAGGCGCACGCCGTAACCGGTGATCACTTTGGCCTTTTCCAGCCGAGCCAGGCGCGAGGTGACCGTGGTGCGAGCGATGCCCAGATGCCGGGCAAGCATGGCCACGCTCTCGCGGGCGTTGATCTGCAGGGCGGCAATCAATTGGCGGTCGATTTCATCGAGAACGGGGGGGCGAGTGTCAGGCAAAGGGTTATCTCCAGCGGTATGGATCAGTGCGCAAGCATGTTACAGGCAGATTCTGTACGACGCTCGCGACGGATCCCGGATCTAGTCTGAGTACCGTTCATGCCATTTCTGCCTGCGACAAATTGCCATAAGTAACTGGTTAGTACATTATTCGCGCCTTGTCACAAATGGGGAAAATTTCCGACATGAACAATTCTGGGGCTGCCGCCGGCAGCAAATGGTTGCTGGCGGGGCTGGGTGTGCTGATTGCACTGATCGGGCTCGGCCTGGCCGGTGGCGGTGGCTATCTGATCGCGCTCGGCGGCAGCTGGTATTTCCTGCTGATGGGCCTGGCGATGCTGGTGTCCGGGTTGATGATCGCCCGGCGCAAACCGCTCGGTGCATGGCTGTATGGTGTGGCGCTGATCCTCACGGCGATCTGGGCGGTATGGGATGCTGGTCTCGAATACTGGCCGCTGGTCTCGCGGGTACTGACATTCGCCGTGATCGGTCTGGTTGTGGCGCTGATCTATCCGACCCTGGTCCGCGCCTCGGGTGCGACCGGCGGGCGTGGTGCTTACGGTCTGGCCGGCATTCTGGGTGTGGGAGTCGTTGCGACGATGGCCTATATGTTCGTCCCGACCCACGTGGTCAAGGCTGTCGTTGAGCCTGCGGTAACGCCGGTCGCGCCGGGCACCGAGCAGAAAGACTGGGCTCACTGGGGCAACACCACCGCCGGTAATCGCTTTGCCGCGCTGGACCAGATCAACAAAGGCAACATCGACAAGTTGCATGTCGCCTGGACCTTCCGCACCGGCGACATTCCGCAAAGCACCGGCGCCGGTGCCGAAGACCAGAACACCCCGCTGCAAATCGGCGACACGGTCTACACCTGCACCGCCTACGGCAAAGTCTTCGCCCTGGATGCCGACACCGGCGCCCAGCGCTGGAAGTTCGACCCGCAAGGCACCGCGCCCAACTGGCAGCGTTGCCGTGGCCTGGGCTACTCCGAAACCCCGGCTTCTTCGGACAATCAGCCAACTGCCTGTACGAAGCGTCTGTTTCTGCCGACCGGCGATGCGCGCCTGATCGCCATCAATGCCGACACCGGCAAACCCTGCGAAGAGTTCGGCAACAAAGGCACCGTCGACCTGACCACCGATATGGGCGAAGTGAAGCCCGGTTACTACCAGCAGACCTCGACCCCGTTGGTCGCAGGGGATGTGGTGATCGTCGGTGGCCGCGTGGCCGACAACTACTCCACTGGCGAGCCGCCGGGCGTAGTTCGTGCCTACGACGTGCGCAGCGGTGAGCTGGTATGGGCATGGGATCCGGGCAATCCGAACACCACCAAACGTCCGCCGGAGGGTGAGACCTACACCCGTGGTACGCCGAACGTCTGGTCGGCCATGTCCTACGACGCCAGACTCGGTCTGGTGTACCTGCCGACCGGCAACGCGACGCCAGACTTCTTCGGCGGCCAACGTACCGGGTTCGACGACAAGTGGAACTCGTCCATCGTCGCCATCGACGTAAAAACCGGCCAGGTACGCTGGCACTTCCAGACCACCCACCACGACCTGTGGGACTTTGACCTGCCGGCGCAACCGCTGCTGTACGACGTGCCGGACGACAAGGGCGGCACCCAGCCAGCCTTGGCACAAGTCACCAAGCAGGGTGAGATCTTCCTGCTCAACCGCGAGACCGGCGTGCCGATTGCCCGCGTCGAGGAACGCCCGGTGCCGCAAGGCAAGGTCCCCGGCGAGCGCTATTCGCCCACCCAGCCGTTCTCGGTCGACATGCCGTCAATCGGCAACAAGACCCTGACCGAATCCGACATGTGGGGCGCCACACCGTTCGACCAGTTGATGTGCCGCATCCAGTTCAAGGGCATGCGCCACGAGGGTGTCTATACCCCGCCGGGCATGGACCGCGCCCTGCAATTCCCGGGTTCGCTGGGCGGCATGAACTGGGGCAGCGTCTCGGTCGATCCGAACACCAACTACATGTTCGTCAACGACATGCGCCTGGGGCTGGCCAACTACATGATCCCGCGCGACAAGATCGGCGCCGGGGCCAGCGGCATCGAAATGGGCGTGGTACCGCAGGAAGGCACGCCATTCGGCGCCATGCGCGAGCGTTTCCTCTCGGCGGTCGGCATTCCGTGCCAGAAACCACCGTTCGGCACCATGTCGGCCATCGACCTCAAGACCCACAAGCTGATGTGGCAGGTGCCAGTCGGCACCGTGCAGGACACCGGCCCGCTGGGCATCCGCATGCACTTGCAGATCCCGATCGGCATGCCGACCCTCGGCGCGTCACTCGCCACCCAGTCGGGCCTGCTGTTCTTCGCCGGCACCCAGGACTTCTACCTGCGCGCCTTCGATACCGGCAACGGCAACGAAATCTGGAAGTCGCGCCTGCCGGTGGGCAGCCAGTCCGGGCCGATGACATACGTTTCGCCGAAAACCGGCAAGCAGTACATCCTGCTGACGGTAGGCGGTGCGCGTCAGTCGACTGATCGTGGGGATTATGTGATTGCCTATGCTTTGCCTGATTAAGACTCTGCGACTGCTGTAGGAGCGAGCTTGCTCGCGATGGACGTTAACGATAATGCGTACTTGCTGAATAAACGCGTCGTACTTGAGTTCATCGCGAGCTCGCTCCTACAGAGGCTGCCTGATGCCTTGACTGATCAGCCTTACGCCGTAGCGCGGCTTTTTGTAAGGCATCGACTAGGATTGAGGCAGTCGAGGTGCGAGGTGAAAGACATGGCCACAAAGCTACCTGCCGCTGTACGGGACCGCGCCCTGCAGATCGCCCATCACGAAATGGGCCACTACGTCGTGGCCCGCGCCCTGGGCTTTGCCACGGGCGGGGTGACCCTGACGGTGACCATGGATTTGCGGCACCAGGGTGGAGCCTGCATTACGCTGGTGCGCCCGATTTCGTCGATAGAAGCCATGAAAGAGCATCTGGAAGCCCGGATGATGGTGCTCCTGGCTGGTGCAATGGCGCAGACACTGCCTTCGCAGCCCTCAGCCGGAAAACGCGTCGACAAGCCGAGAGCCACAGCCATCCTCAAAGGCGAGCAGGGGGCGGAACAGGACTACGCAAAAATCAGGGAGCTTCAGTATCTGTTGCGCAACATCGCCTACCCGGATACGGATCCCGTGTCGTCGGGCAGCATCACGACCGAGATGAAAGCGATCAATGATCGCCTGTGGATGCGGACGCAGGAAATCGTCGAGGCGCTCTCCGAGACCATTACTGAACTGGGAGAGACGCTGGTAGACCGCATGGTCCTCGTGGAGCAATGGGGCAGACCGGCGGACACCTATGAGGTCGTATTGACGCGTGAAATGCTTGAACGGTTGAATCCCCTGTAGGAGCGAGCTCGCTCGCGAAGGTCGTGAACGATCACGCGTAAAGCCAGATTCCCAGCGGTGTCCTTGGGTTTTTCGCGAGCAAGCTCGCTCCTACAGGTTCCTTCGCTGACTGGCAGAACTCTTTTTCGGCGTTTTCAATGCTGCTGCAATTACACGTTGCTCAGTCAGGTGGCTTCTTGTTGCGTTCCAACTGAACGTCGCGTCAGCACCTTCACGACATCATCAATCACCGCTTTGCTCATCGTCGTCAGGTAATGCGCGGCCCAGGCGTGGCGGTCGGAGTTTTGAGCGTAGGCGGCGTCCACGGTGAGGGACTTGGCGAGGAATAGCAGGTCGGAGGCTTGGGACAGGGCGTCGGCGATAGGGTCGTCGCGGCAAACGTGGAACAGCGGTTGATTCGAGAGATACAGGAAGGGGGTGAAACCGATGGTTTTGAGTTCTGACGGTGAGGGCGAGTCTGTTTTACTCATGGGATTACTCCTGGTTATTCAAGGAGCCGCCACTTTCGTTTCCAAGCGAATGGGTGGCAGCTGTGCGCAGGTTGGAAAACCGGGAACCAGAGAAACCGGCACGCCCAAAGGCGTCCCACGCACAGCTGCCATGACACAGGATTGCAGTCGTAAAAATGTCTGCAGTCTGATTGGGCGTTATTGCGTTACGGTTCGACGGGTTTCCAAGCCCGATCGCTGAATGGTCAGCGACGTCCGGAGACTATCCCGTCGAAGAAAAGCACAACAAGGCATCAAAGTGCCCAAACAGAAGATTCGGAGTTTGCCTACAAGGTCCTAAGGCGTCATCCGTTAATGCGCAACCTTAAGTAAACAAAACTAAACGTCAGACACGAAAAAGCCGCGTAAAAACGCGGCTTTCCTGTTTGGTGGGCCCACACGGACTTGAACCGTGGACCAAAGGATTATGAGTCCTCTGCTCTAACCAACTGAGCTATAGGCCCTCAGTAGGCCGCGGATTATAGCGACGGTTTCGCGACTGTGCCATCCGAAAAAGCCATTACGGTTGTACGAAGAAACGTCGCGGCATATTCGTCCGGGGGGAGTGGCGGGCTGACGATGTAGCCCTGGATTTGCTCGCAACCCGCGGCGGCGAGGAATTGCTGTTGCGCCTGGGTCTCGACGCCTTCGGCAATCACGGTGAATTGCATGCTGCGCCCGAGCGCGATGATGGCGCGTACGATAGCCGCATCGTGGGGATCGTCCGGCAGGCCGCGGACGAAGGATTGGTCGATCTTGAGGATGTCCAGTGGCAGTCGCTTGAGGTAACTCAGGGATGAGTAACCGGTGCCGAAGTCATCGATGGCCAGTTGCACCCCCAGATGTTTGAGTTGATGCAGTACTGCCAGCGCTTCTTCGGCCTGGCTCATGATGAAGTTTTCGGTGATTTCCAGTTGCAGGAAACCCGGGTTGAGGCGGTTGTCCTTGAGCAACTGTTCGATACGGCCCAGCAGGTTGGGTTGGCGCAATTGGGCGCCGGCAAGGTTGACTGAGAGCGGGCCGGGATTTTCGTACAGCCGGTGCCATTCGGCCATCTGCCGGCAGGCGGTTTCCAGGACCCAGTCGCCGATTTGCAGGATCATGCCGTTCTCTTCGGCCAGCGGGATGAAGTGTTCCGGTGGCACGTCGCCAAAGGTCGGATGGCGCCAGCGGATCAGGGCTTCGGCACCGACCAGGCTGTAGTCTTCGAGGCTGATTTTAGGTTGGTAGCACAGGTGCAACTCGTTGCGTTCGATGGCGCGGCGCAGTTCGTGTTCCAGTGCCACGCGTTCGCTGGCCTGGGCAGTGAGGTCTCGGGTGTAGCTTTCAACACGGTTGCGGCCCTTGGCCTTGGAGCTGTACATCGCGGCGTCGGCGTTCTTGATCAGTGTGGCAACGTCGCAGCCATCCTTCGGATAGAGGCTGGTGCCGATGCTGGCGCTGATGAAAAACTCGTGTTCACCGGCCTGGAACGGCGCGGCGAAACAATTGAGCAGCTTGGTGGCAATGTGGTCGGCATCGCTGGGTTGTTGCAGGCCCGGCAGCAGGATAATGAACTCGTCACCGCCCAGGCGCGCCACGGTATCGATGTCACGCAACTGCTCTTTGAGACGCACGGCAATGCCCTTGAGCAACAGGTCGCCGACCGGGTGGCCCAGGCTGTCATTGATGTGCTTGAAGCGGTCGAGGTCAAGGAACAGCACGGCACCCTGGCCACCATTTTCCTTTTGGCTATTGAGCGCGGTGAGCAAGCGGCTTTCAAACAAAGTGCGGTTGGGCAGGCCGGTCAGCGGATCGTGATGCGCTTGATAGTCGAGTTTGGCCTGGGCGTGTTTTAGGCTGGAAATATCGGCGAACACCGCAACAAAGTGGGTGATGAAATTTTCGCGGTTGCGTACGGCGCTGATGGTCAGCCAACTCGGGTAGAGCTCGCCGTTCTTGCGTCGGTTGGATATCTCGCCTTGCCAGTGACCCTCGGCAGTCAATTGATGCCACATGGCCGCGTAAAACGCACTGTCGTGCAGGCCCGAGGCGAGCAGGCGCGGCGTATGGCCCAGGGCTTCGCTCTCGCTGTAGCCGGTGATTTCAGTGAACGCACGATTGACCGCGCTGATGTGTTGCTGGGTATCGGTGATCAATACGCCTTCGGCGGTGCTCTCGAACACGGTGGCAGCCTGTTGCAGTTTTTCCTGCATCAGGTGTCGCTCGGTGATGTCCCGGGCGATGGTCAGCATGCAGTCGTCATCGCCAATCGGCAGTGGGCGACTGGACACTTCGCAGAGGCGGATCTGCCCGTCACTGCGGCGGATATGGCAGCTGAAGTCGCGGACGAAACCGTCCCGGTGCAACAGATCAAGCATCTGTTTGCGTTCGTTAAGGTTGACCCAGATGCCGAGCTCCAGCGCTGAACGATCCACCGACATCGCGCTGTTGAACCCGGTAATGCGGCTGAAGCCGTCGTTGACCTCCAGCAGCAAGCCATCGCTTTGTCGCGACAGCAGCAAGCCGTCGGGGGAGGCGTGGAAGGCTTTGGCGAATTTTTCTTCGGAGGTTTGCAGTTGTTGCTGGGTTTCCTTGAGCTGGGTGATGTCCCGCACCACGACCACCAGCGCCGATGTCATGTCGAGATTGAACGGTTCAGCTGAGATCAGGCCGGTAAACACGTGGCCATTGCTGCGACGAAAGGGCATTTCCAGGTTGCGGATGCTGCCGGCCTGCAAGCGTTGCAACAGGCCTGGCCCAACGCCGGGTATTCCCCAGATGTTCAGGTCGGTGGCGGTGTGGCCAATGACGTCCTCGGCCTTGAGGCCGATCTGTTCTTCGAACGCTTCGTTGACTTCCAGCAGGCAACCGTCGCTCAGGCGCGCGATCACCAGAATGTCCGGGCATTGCTGGAACACCGAAGCGAACTTCTGTTCTGACAGGCGCAGCGCTTCTTCGGTGCGCTTGGCGTCGGTGATGTCGATCATCAGCCCGCGCAACACCGGCTCATGTCCGTGTTCGATCAGGCTGACGATATCGCGCACCCAAAGACAGCGGCCGTCGGCGGTGATCACCCGGTAATCGAGGCGGTGATCGCGCCCGGCCAGTATTTCGTGGTCGCAGAAGTTCTGGGCGCGGGTCAGGTCGGCGGGGTGAATGATGTTGCGCCAGAAGCCCGGAATCAGCCAATGGGACAGGGGATAGCCGAGAAGGTCTTCGGCGTGGGGCGATACATAGCTGTAGGTGTAGTCGGTGACCTTTGCTTCCCAGGCGATGGCCGACAGGCTCTCCACCAGGCCTCGGTAGTGGTATTCGCTGCTGCGCAGTTCCTGTTCAAGATCGACCCGGCGGGCGATTTCCGAACTCAGGCGGCGGTTGATGCGGATAACCGACGCCAGCACGATGGTCAGCAGCAGCAATCCGGGCAGGCCATACATCAACAGGTCACTCCAGAACGTCCGATGATCGAGGACGTTGCCGACCCAATGCTCCTGAATGGCGCTGATTTCGGCGGGGCTCATGTCCGCCAGGACTTTGTCGAGAATACCGACGAGCATTGTATTGTTGCGAGGCACCGCCATGGCCAGTTGATAGCGATAGGGGGTTTCACCGCTGACATACAACCCATCGAGCTTGAGCTGGCGCAAGCTCCAGACGCTGGACGCCAGATCGCCCACCACGGCGTCCACTGCGTCGGTGGCCAGTGCCTGCAACGCTGAGCTGACGTTGGGCATCGCCACCAGGTTCAGGTCGGGGTGGTGGGTGCGCAGCAGTTCGTGGGGGGCGTAGTTTTCCACCACAGCGATTTTCAGGCCGTAAAGTTCTTTCAGGTCATGTGGCTGGGGGCCCCCCACATGGGCCAGGATGACAATCGGAAAGTCCAGATAGGGACGGGTGAACGACAGGTATTTCTGGCGTTCCGGGGTCGACATGATGCCCGGCAGCAGGTCCAGCTTGCCCTTTTTGGCTTGTTCCAGGACGGCGGTCCAGCTCACCGGCTCGATGGGCGTGAGCCGGGTTGCCAGCCTTTTGCGGATGACCTCGATGTAATCCGCGGCAAGGCCCTGGTAGCGGCCTTCATCGTCGCGAAACTCGAAGGGCGGCCACGACGCATCGACACCCAGGCGCAAGTCCGGGTGAGCCGCCAGCCAGCTACGTTCATCGTCGGTTAGAGTCAGCGCGCCAGCCGTTGCGGTCCAGGTCATCAGCGACAGCAAAAAAAGCACGGTCGGCAGTCTGGGCATAACGGTCTCGTTATGGCTCTGGGGAATGTTTCGAGTGTAGACGGGCTACGGAGTGGAGGGGGAGGTGCTGAGATATTAATCTGCCATAAAACAAAACCCCCGGCCTGGGCCGGGGGGTCTGGTATCACTCGTCGAGGAAGGAGCGCAGATGCTCGCTTCTCGTCGGGTGGCGCAGCTTGCGCAACGCCTTGGCTTCAATCTGACGAATCCGCTCACGGGTCACGTCGAACTGTTTACCAACCTCTTCGAGAGTGTGGTCGGTATTCATGTCGATACCGAAACGCATGCGCAGTACCTTGGCTTCACGGGCAGTGAGGCCGGACAGCACTTCGCGAGTCGCTTCCTTGAGGCTCTCAACGGTTGCAACATCGATTGGCGACTGCATGGTCGAGTCTTCGATGAAGTCACCCAGATGGGAGTCTTCGTCATCACCGATCGGGGTTTCCATGGAGATCGGCTCTTTTGCGATCTTCAATACCTTGCGGATCTTGTCCTCAGGCATTTCCATGCGTTCGCCCAGCTCTTCCGGGGTCGGTTCGCGACCCATTTCCTGCAGCATCTGGCGGGAAATGCGGTTGAGCTTGTTGATCGTCTCGATCATGTGCACCGGAATACGGATGGTGCGGGCCTGGTCGGCGATCGAGCGAGTGATCGCCTGACGGATCCACCAGGTGGCATAAGTCGAGAATTTGTAGCCGCGACGGTATTCGAACTTGTCTACCGCTTTCATCAAGCCAATGTTGCCTTCCTGGATCAGATCGAGGAACTGCAGGCCACGGTTGGTGTACTTCTTGGCGATCGAGATCACCAGACGCAAGTTGGCTTCAACCATCTCTTTCTTCGCGCGGCGGGCCTTGGCCTCACCGATCGACATGCGACGGTTGATGTCCTTGATTTCGGCGATGGTCAAACCGGTTTCGGTTTCCAGCGCGGTCAGCTTCTGCTGGCAACGGATGATGTCCGGCTGCAGGCGGCCAATGGCTTCAGCGTATTTGCCTTTGCCTTTGGCCAGAGCATCACTCCAGCTTTCGTCGACTTCGTTGCCCGGGAACTGGCGCAGGAAGTCCGCACGCGGCATGCGCGCATCACGAACGCAGAGCTGCATGATTGCGCGCTCTTGCTGACGCAGGCGATCCAGGGCACTGCGAACACGCTCGACCAGGGCTTCGAATTGCTTCGGCACCAGTTTGATCGGCATGAACAGATCGGCCAGGGCCAGCAACTCGGCAATCGCTGCCTTGTTGTGACGACCGTGCTTTTTCAGTGCCTTGCGGGTGATTTCCATCTGATCGGCCACGGCGCCAAAACGCTGGGCGGCGATGATCGGATCCGGACCGCTTTCGGCTTCTTCCTCGTCATCCGAGGCTTCACCGTCTTCGTCGTCGGAATCGTCATCCGCCTTGACGGCTTTCGCGTCAATCGGCGGCGGCACTTCTGCCGCAGGCGGCGCAATGCCGTCGTCCGGGTCGATATAACCGCTCAGGACGTCGGACAGGCGACCACCTTCGGTGGTGACGCGGGTGTACTCGGAGAGAATATGATCAACCGTGCCAGGGAAGTGCGCGATTGCGCTCATCACTTCACGGATGCCCTCTTCAATACGCTTGGCGATTTCGATTTCGCCTTCACGTGTGAGGAGCTCCACCGTACCCATTTCGCGCATGTACATGCGCACCGGGTCGGTAGTGCGACCAATGTCGGTCTCGACCGCAGCCAACGCTGCAGCGGCCTCTTCGGCTGCGGCTTCGTCGGTATCGGCGTCGGCCAGCATAAGGGAATCCTTATCTGGCGCAACCTCGAATACGTTGATCCCCATGTCATTGATCATGCGGATGATGTCTTCCACCTGTTCCGGATCTGAAATATCCTCCGGCAGGTGGTCGTTGACCTCCGCGTAAGTCAGGTAGCCCTGCTCACGACCAAGTGTGATCAACTCTTTGATACGAGACTGCTGTTGCGCTTTTCCGGACATAACACCCTATCCACTGAAGGTCTTGGCGGGCAAAAAACAAGCCGAGGATTATACCTGAGCTATGACCTCACGCGCCAGTTGAGGTCGGGTTTGATGCGGAAACATTGCGACTCAAGAGGTCGCGCAGTTGATTTTTCTCTTCGCTGGTCAATTCGCTTTGACGCGCTTTTCTAAGAAGTTGTTCCAGGTTTCGCTCGCGTTGGCGGGCTGACAAGCTAGTAATGGTGTCGAAAAACTGTTGTTCAAGGTTGTCTCCATCAATCAGCCACTCCTTTTCCGCCAGGGCTTTGAGCAGACGGCCTTGTTCTGTGCCGTGCCAGCGCGCAATCAGCTGAATTGAGTTTAGCTTGGGATTCTTCTGCACGGCTTCGAGTAGCGCCACCAGCAATTGTGTGTTGGTGTGGTCCTCGGCGGCGAAGTGCCCGGCATCCTCGACTTTTTCGGCCAGTTGCGGGTGGTGCAGTAGCGTGCGCAAGGCGGCGAGGGTCGGCGGTTCTACGGCGGCGGGCACTCGTGGCGCGCGGGGTTGGTCGCGATCACCGCCCCGTTTGCCATTCTTGTCCCACGGTTTCTTGTCCCATTTCTTGCCTCCTGCACCGGGTTTCTTCGGCGTCCATTCCTGCTGCGGCACATACATTTCCTGTGCCTGCGGCTGATGATAGTCGCTGTAATCGGGCATTGCGTCGTAATCGATGCCCGGATCGTAGGCCGGCGGTGCTTCTTGCGGGGCGCTTTGTGCCAGCTGGCTCACCGCTTCGCCGCTCAGGCCGGTGATTTCACTCAAGCGCTGACGCATCAAGGTGCGCAGGTTGGCGCCCGGGACCTTGTCGATCAACGGCGCTGCGAGGGTAGCCATGTGGGCCTTGCCCTCAAGCGAGCGCGGGTCGGCTTCTTCTGTCAGTTGCTGGAAGAAGTAATCGGCCAAAGGCTGCGCGTGCTGGTTGATGCGTGCGCGGAAGGCATCGGTGCCTTCGGAGCGGACCAGGGTGTCCGGGTCTTCGCCCTCGGGCAGGAACAGAAAGCGTGCGCGACGACCGTCCTGCAAGCTCGAAAGTGTCGCCTCCAGCGCCCGCCATGCAGCATTGCGACCGGCCTGGTCGCCATCGAAGCAGAACAGCACGTTGGGTACGACGCGAAACAGCCGCTTGAGGTGTTCCTCGCTGGTGGCGGTGCCCAGGGTCGCGACGGCGTTGCGCAAGCCTTGCTGGGCCAGGGCAATGACGTCCATGTAGCCCTCGACGACGATGATTTCGTCGAGGTTGCGGTTGGTCTTGCGCGCTTCGTACAGGCCGTAGAGTTCCTGGCCTTTATGGAAAACCGTGGTTTCCGGGGAGTTCAGGTATTTCGGCTTGTCGTCGCCCAATACCCTGCCGCCAAAGGCGATGACGCGCCCGCGACTGTCGCGGATCGGGAACATTACGCGGTCACGGAAGCGGTCGTAACGTTTACCGCTTTCGGCGTTTTCGATCAGCAGGCCGGCATCGATCATGGCTTTTTGTTGCAGGGTATCGCTGCTCAAGTGCTTGAACAGGTTATCCCAGCCGGGCGGAGCAAAGCCGAGACCGAAGTCCCGGGCGATTTCGCCGGTCAGCCCGCGACCTTTCAGGTAATCCACGGCGGCCTTGCGCGATGGATGGCTTTTCAGGGCCTGGCGATAAAAGTCGGCAGCGGCGCTGAGTAGCGGATACAGCGGCGAATCGGTCGGCTGTCGCGGTTTGTGCGGCCGGCCGCTTTCTTCGCGGGGGATTTCCATGCCGGCGGCTTTGGCCAGTTCTTCGACGGCCTGGACGAAATCCAGGTTGTCGTGGTCCATGATGAAGCCGAGGGCATTGCCGCCAGCGCCGCAGCCGAAGCAGTAATAGAACTGCTTGTCGGGGCTGACGCTGAACGACGGAGTCTTTTCTTTGTGGAACGGGCAGCAGGCGGTGTGGTTCTTGCCGGCTTTTTTCAGTTGCAGGCGCGAGCTGACCACGTCGACGATGTCGGTGCGGTTCAGAAGGTCGTCAATGAAGCTCTGGGGAATTAGCCCGGCCATGGCGTTCTCGTCATCTGCGCTGAAAGGAACCCGAAACGTACGGCGACCGAACGCGGTCATTGTTTGAGGCGCGCAAAGTGTGCGGCTCGACCAGTGTCGTCTGCGTAATCGCTGTCGGGAAGTGTATCTGCCGAAAATCCACTGACGTTAATGCCAATCAGTATTCGACTGTTTGAATGTGTTGCGCTGAATCCGCTGTGGCCAATCATAGGCCCCGGATAGCTCATCATCTGGCACGCAAGCAGGTGCCTTGGGCTGATCGTCGTAAGAGGAATCAGTGGGTGTGCTCGTCAGTAGCCTTGAAAGGCTCGTCAGAAAAGACGTGCACCGCTGGCAAAAGAGCCAGGTCTGACGCGGTGAAGCAGATTTGTCTCGGTCGCGTCTGCGGCTTTGACAGTGAAGCATCAAGCGTTTTACGCAAATGCCATAAGCCCGGCTGAGGGCCGGGCTTGGCAGAAGCTTGCTACGATCGTCTGTGTATTAGTACAGACGAACGGCGCGGCGCTGTTCGCGCTGAACTTTCTTGGCGTGACGCTTGACAGCGGCTGCTGCTTTGCGCTTACGCTCAGAAGTTGGCTTCTCGTAAAATTCGCGGCTACGAACTTCAGCCAGTACACCGGCTTTTTCGCAGGAGCGCTTGAAACGACGCAGAGCTACGTCGAAGGGTTCGTTCTCTTTTACTTTGACGGCTGGCATCCAGAGCTACCTTCATTCATTACCGGGGTCAACATCCTCGCGGCAAAAGAGCACTTGAAGACGTCGGTTTTTAAGGGTTGCGGATGTTAACCCCTCATCGCTCGGAATGCAAAGCCTCTGATCGAAAACCGCTGGTCGGGGCATCACGCGACGACTATTATGCGCGCCTTCGAATTCAGCCTAAACAAGGCGCAAACCCATGCTAGTACTGGGATTAGAAACCTCCTGCGACGAAACCGGTGTCGCACTTTACGACAGTGAACGCGGCCTGCTGGCCGATGCGCTGTTCAGTCAGATCGACCTGCACCGCGCCTATGGCGGTGTGGTGCCGGAGCTGGCTTCGCGCGATCACGTCAAACGCATGCTGCCCTTGATTCGTCAGGTGTTGGCCGAGGCCGACTGCGTGCCGACCGAGATCGATGCGATCGCCTACACCGCTGGTCCTGGCCTGGTTGGCGCGTTGCTGGTAGGGGCTTCCTGTGCCCAGGCGCTGGCCTTTGCCTGGGGCATTCCGGCCCTTGGCGTGCATCACATGGAAGGCCACTTGCTGGCACCGATGCTGGAGTCGCAACCGCCGGAATTTCCGTTCGTCGCTTTGTTGGTCTCAGGTGGCCATACGCAACTGGTTCAGGTCGACGGAATCGGTCAGTACACACTCTTGGGCGAGACCCTGGATGACGCTGCCGGTGAAGCTTTCGACAAGACGGCCAAGATGATGGGCCTCAATTATCCGGGCGGACCGGAGATCGCTCGCCTTGCGGAGCAGGGCGTTGCAGGACGTTTCGTTTTCCCGCGTCCGATGTGCGACCGCCCGGGCGTTGATTTCAGCTTCAGTGGCCTGAAAACCTTTGCGTTAAATACCTGGCAGCAGTGCGTCAGCGCCGGGGACGACGGCGAACAAGCCCGTTGCGACATCGCGCTGGCGTTCCAGCAGGCCGTGGTGGAGACTTTGACCATCAAGTGCAAGCGTGCCCTGAAGGCCGCCGGCATGAAGCGCCTGGTAATCGCGGGGGGCGTCAGTGCCAACAAGGCGTTGCGCACTTCTCTGGAGAAAATGCTCGGCGACATGAAGGGCGATGTGTTCTATGCCCGTCCGCAGTTCTGCACCGATAATGGCGCAATGATCGCCTTTGCCGGCTGCCAGCGCCTGCAGGCCGGACAGCAGGAGAGCCTGGCGATCAGCGTCCAGGCGCGTTGGCCGATGGAGCAATTGTCGGCGTTGTGATGAGCGGCGCTCATGTCCGGCAGCTAAAAATGCCGTTCGCGCCCGGCAAACAGGTCGCGTAGATTGCCGCGATGACGCCAGACGATCAGCCCGGTGAGCGTGCTCATGGGCAGTAGGGCTGCCGGTTCTTGCCAGGCCAGCAAAGGCAGGGTCAGCGGCGTGGCGATCAGGGCGGCCAGGGAGCTGGTGCGGGTCAGGTAGAACGTCAAGAGCCAGGCGCAGACCGCCAGAAGGGCTGCGGGCGGGTACAGTCCCAGTAACATGCCGGCAGCGGTTGCGACACCCTTGCCGCCGCGAAAGCGGAAGTACAACGGAAACAGATGGCCGATGACGGCATAGACGCCGATCCAGGCTTGCTCCTGCTGCGAAAGGCCCGCAAGACGCGCAATCAGTACCGGCAGCAGGCCTTTGCAAAGGTCGCCGAGCAGGGTCAGGATGGCGAGTTTCTTGCCGGCCAGGCGCAACATGTTGGTCGCGCCGGCATTGCCCGAGCCACTCATTCGCGGATCGGGGTTACCGGTCAGGCGGCTGAGCAAAATGGCGAAGGACAGAGAGCCGAGCAGGTAGGCGAGGATCGCCAATAACCAAAACATGCTAACTATTCCGGGCGAGGAAGCCCTGATTCTAACGGCGCATTGCGCCCTTGTCGTGTAGCGGAGAGAAGTGCTTGGACAGAGTGTTTATCGAGGGCCTGGAAGTCGACACGGTGATCGGTGCCTACGACTGGGAACGAGGCATCCGACAGTGCTTGCGTCTTGATCTGAGCTTCGCCTGGGATAATCGCCCGGCCGCAGCCGGTGATGACCTGACCTTGGCGCTCGACTACGCCAGTGTTTCCTCGCGCATCCAGGCATTTGCCGAGCAGGCGCAGTTCCAGCTGGTCGAGACCTTTGCCGAGCGTCTGGTTGAAGTGCTGATGAGCGAATTCAAGATCACCTGGATGCGCCTGAAGCTGACCAAGCCCGGCGCCATCCCGGCTGCCACTGGCGGTGTGGGCGTGGAGATCGAGCGCGGATGTCGCTGACTCAGGTATACCTCGGGCTCGGTAGCAATATCGAGCGTGAAACCCATTTGCGGGCGGGGCTCGATGCATTGGCGGGCTTTCTTGTCGATATCCGCTGTTCGGCGGTGTTCGAAAGTCAGCCGGTGGGTATCAAGAGCGGGCCGTTCTTCAATTTCGTGGTGTCGGCGTATACCGATCTGCCGCTCATGGAACTGGATCGCCGGTTGAAGTTCATTGAGGCCGATAACGGCCGATATGCACCGGATCGCCGAGGTTTGCCGCTGGATATCGACGTATTGTTGTTCGGTGATCTGGCGGGCAACTTCGATGGCTTGATCTTGCCGCGGGCAGAAATTCTGAAAAATGCTTTTGTTCTGTGGCCGCTGTCATTGATAGCGCCGGATCGTGTGCACCCGGGCGTAGGCAAAAGTTTCGCCACGTTGTGGGCTGAATCGCAGATCGATCAGGTGCTGGCGCCAGTGGCTTTCGAATGGCGCGGTGAGCAACTGACACCTTTGAATTTGTTGTGATTTGACTGACGCCTTCGCGAGCAGGCTCGCTCCTACAGGTGCGATGCAATCCCTGTATGAGCGAGCCTGATCGCGATTTTTCAAGCTGACGCCGCTTCCTTGTAGGCCTTCAGCGCTTTCAGTCGCTCGCGCTTGATCGCCTCCCCCAGTTCCGGTCCCTTGAAGCCTTTCTCCAGCAACGGCTGAACCGCCACGCTGCGGGCAGCGGTTGCCGCGCCGCGCAAATAATCCGCCTGTGGATAACTTCTTTCTTCCAGCCCTTTGCGCCCACGCGCATCCATCTCGCATGCCGCGATGAACTCCTCGAACCGCTGTGGCCGACGGTAAACGTCGAAGCTTTGCAGCAATTCCAGCAATGTCGATGGCTTCAGTTCAAGGGCGCGATGCCCGTGGGTGTGATACTCGCCCACCAGCAGGGCCAGTTCCTGGCAGTCTCTGGGCACCTTGAAACGTTCATTGACCGCTTTGATCAGCTTCAGGCCCTTGAACTCGTGGGCAATGTGTTGCGGCCACTCCTCCTCCAGCGTCAGGCCCTTGCCCAGGTCGTGCAGCAGGCAGGCCCAGCGCACGGTCAGTGGCTGTTTGTGTATTGCGGCCTGCTGCAAAACGCTCAGGGTATGTGCGCCTGTATCGATTTCCGGGTGGTGGGCTGGTGGTTGCGGTACGCCAAACAGCGCGTCGACCTCTGGCATCAGTACCTTGAGGGCGTCGCATGCGCGCAAAACCTCAACAAACACCTGTGGCTGATCTTCCATCAGGGCGCGGGAAATTTCCTTCCAGCTGCGCTCCGGGGTCAGCGCCTCAAGCTCGCCTGACGCGCTGAGTTGGCGCATCAGTTCCAGGGTTTCCGGGGCGACGGTAAAGCCCAGCGCCGCATAGCGCGCCGCAAAGCGGGCAACACGCAGGACCCGGAGCGGATCTTCGGCAAATGCCGGGGAAACATGGCGAAGCAGGCGTGCTTCGAGATCGCGCTGGCCGTGGTAGGGGTCGGTCAGGTTCTGCTGATCGTCTTCGGCCATGGCGTTAATGGTCAGGTCGCGACGGATCAGGTCTTCTTCGAGGGTGACTTCAGGGCTGGCGTGAAAAGTGAACCCGCCGTAGCCTCGTCCGCTTTTGCGCTCGGTGCGGGCGAGGGCGTATTCCTCACCGCTTTTGGGATGAAGAAATACCGGGAAATCCGCACCTACCGGGCGGAAACCCTTGGCGAGCATTTCTTCGGTGGTGGCGCCGACCACGACCCAGTCGATGTCGGTGACCGGTTTGCCCAGCAAGCGATCGCGTACCGCGCCGCCGACTTTATAGATCCGCATAAAAAACCTCCGTTAGCTCGACAGGATAACCGTTGCGTCGGGCTTTCGGAGGCCGGAACAGTATCAAAGATGAATGACAGCCAGGTCCAGGCGGCCGTAATCGCCTTCGCTGTGCTCGCTTCTGGGTGGAACATGATGGGTTTTCATCACCTGGTCTCCTTGCAGGGTCTCCAGGTGAATGTCGAAGCCCCACAGGCGGTGCAGATGCTTGAGCACTTCCTCGGTGGAGTCTCCCAGCGGTTTGCGGTCGTGTTGCTGGTGACGCAGGGTCAGAGAGCGGTCACCGCGCCGGTCAATGCTGTAGATCTGCACGTTGGGTTCTCGATTGCCCAGGTTGTACTGCGCTGCGAGGGTTTCCCGGATGATGCGGTAGCCGCCTTCGTCGTGAATGGCGGGTACCAGCAGGTCGTCCTTCTGGTCGTCATCGAGAATGCTGAACAGCTTCAGGTCACGGATCACCTTGGGTGACAGGTACTGCAGGATGAAGCTCTCATCCTTGAAGCTGCTCATGGCGAACTTGATGGTCGACAGCCAGTCGGAGCCGGCAATTTCCGGGAACCAGCGGCGATCCTCTTCCGTAGGGTGTTCGCACATGCGCCGGATGTCGCGGTACATGGCAAAACCCAGTGCGTACGGATTGATACCACTGTAGTAGGGGCTATCGAAGCCCGGCTGGAACACTACGCTGGTGTGGGACGTCAGGAACTCCATCATGAAACCGTCGGTGACCAGGCCCTCGTCGTACAGGTCGTTCATCAGGGTGTAATGCCAGAACGTGGCCCAGCCCTCGTTCATCACCTGGGTTTGACGCTGTGGATAAAAATACTGGGCGATCTTGCGCACGATGCGCACGATTTCCCGCTGCCATGGCTCCAGCAGCGGCGCATGTTTTTCGATGAAGTACAGGATGTTTTCCTGAGGTTCGGCGGGAAAGCGTGCGCTGTCCTTGTCGCTGAACTTGTCCGCGCCCTTGGGAATGGTTCGCCACAGATCGTTGATCTGTTTCTGCAAATGCTCTTCCCGGTCCTTTTGCCGGCGGCGCTCTTCTTCCGCGGAGATCGGATACGGGCGTTTGTAGCGGTCGACACCATAGTTCATCAGCGCATGGCAGGAGTCGAGCAAGTCCTCGACTGCGTCGATACCGTGGCGTTCTTCGCATTGCATGATGTACTGCTTGGCAAACACCAGGTAGTCGATAATCGAGCTGGCGTCGGTCCAGGTGCGGAACAGGTAATTGCCTTTGAAAAAGCTGTTGTGGCCGTAGCAGGCATGGGCCACCACCAGCGCCTGCATGCAGATGGTGTTTTCCTCCATCAGGTAGGCGATGCACGGGTCGGAGTTGATCACGATCTCGTACGCCAGACCCATCTGGCCGCGAGTGTAGGATTTTTCAGTACTGAGGAAATGTTTGCCGTAGGACCAGTGGTGATAACCCAGCGGCATACCGACGGAGGCATAGGCGTCCATCATCTGCTCGGCGGTGATTACTTCGATCTGGTTAGGGTACGTATCGAGGGCGTAGCCGGCCGCAATACGACTGATTTCGCGGTCATACGCCTGAATCAGCTCGAACGTCCATTCGGAGCCGGTGGAAATGGGTTGGCGCTTCTGCTCTTTGGCGGTCATGTCACTAACCTGCGCTGGAAGAGTTCACGGAAGACCGGATAGATATCGCCGGCCGAGACCAGTTGTTGCTGGGCAAACGTGTCGGAAAAGGCTTCGGCTATGCGCTCGTATTCGAACCACAGGGCCTGGTGTTCGCGAGGGGTGATCTCAACGTAAGTGTAGTACTGCACGAATGGCATGATCTGGTTGATCAGAATGTCGCGGCAGATCGGAGAGTCGTCGTTCCAGTTGTCGCCGTCGGAGGCCTGGGCGGCGTAGATGTTCCACTCGTTGCTCGGATAACGCTCGGCCATGATCTCCTGCATCAGTTTCAAGGCGCTGGAGACGATGGTGCCACCGGTTTCCCGGGAGTAGAAAAACTCCTCTTCATCCACTTCGCGGGCGCTGGTGTGATGGCGGATGAACACGACGTCGATCTTTTCGTAGTTACGCTTGAGGAACAGGTACAGCAGGATAAAGAAGCGTTTGGCGATGTCCTTGGTCGCCTGGGTCATCGAGCCGGACACGTCCATCAGGCAGAACATCACGGCCTTGGAGCTGGGGTTCGGTTGCTTGATGAGCAAGTTGTACTTGAGGTCGAATGTGTCGAGAAACGGTACGCGGTGAATGCGTGCGCTGAGTTTTTCGATTTCGGCTTCTATTTCCTGAATATCGCCGAAGTTGTCCGGTTCTTCCTGCTTGAGTCGCAGGAGTTCTTCCTTGGCTTCGCGCAGTTTTGCCCGGCTGCTGCCGGACAGGGCGATACGCCGGGCGTGGGCTGAACGCAGGGTGCGGATGATGTTGATCCGCGACGGGTTGCCCTCGTTACTGATCCCGGCACGTACGGTCTTGAAGGTATCGGTGCCGGTCAGGTTGCGCTTGACCAGGTTTGGCAGTTCGAGATCCTCGAACATGAACTCGAGGAACTCTTCCTGGGTGATCTGGAAGACGAACTCGTCCATCCCTTCACCGGAATTGCCCGCCTTGCCAGGGCCTCGACCACCACCGCCTCCCGGTGGACGGGCGATATGCTCGCCGCTGGTGAACTCCTTGTTGCCCGGGTGCACGATCGTCTGCTTGCCGCCGCGACCGTGGTGAAGCACCGGTTCGTCGATGTCGCGGCCGGGAATGCTGATTTGTTCGCCGTGTTCCATATCGGTAATGGAGCGCCGGCTGACCGCCTCTTCGACAGCCTTTTTAATGTGATCACGGTAGCGCCGCAGAAACCGCTGGCGGTTCACCGTGCTCTTGTTCTTGCCATTGAGACGTCGGTCGATCACATAGCTCATGACTGCTCCTTAGAAGCTGTCCTGAAAGGGGCGAGCGGTGATACAGCATCGAACCGAGAAGCCGAGGGATATTTGAACGCTCCCCCAAGCGCCTTGGATGCTGCCTGAACTCGCTACCGACTTTCGAACACCTTCCAGAGGCCTGTGTATCAGAAAAAGCGCACACAGGTCTCTGGCTGACGACAACCGGTCTGACCGGCAGCGGGTTATTGTGATTTTCTGACCCGCAGGTACCACTCGGACAGCAGTCGTACCTGTTTGTCGGTGTAGCCCCGCTCGACCATCCGTGTGACGAAGTCGTTGTGTTTTTGCTGGTCCTCCTTGCTGGCCTTGGCGTTGAAACTGATGACCGGTAGCAGGTCTTCGGTGTTGGAGAACATTTTCTTCTCGATGACCACCCGCAGTTTTTCGTAGCTGAGCCAGGTCGGATTCTTGCCATTGTTGTTGGCCCGGGCACGCAGGACGAAGTTGACGATTTCGTTGCGGAAGTCCTTCGGATTGCTGATGCCAGCCGGTTTTTCGATTTTCTCCAGTTCTTCGTTCAAGGCTACGCGGTTGAGGATTTCTCCGGTTTCCGGGTCGCGGTATTCCTGGTCCTGGATCCAGAAGTCGGCGTACAGCACATAACGATCGAAGATATTCTGGCCGTACTCGCTGTAGGACTCGAGGTAGGCAGTCTGGATCTCCTTGCCGATGAATTCGATATAGCGCGGTGCCAGGTACTCCTTGAGGAAGCGCAGGTAGCGTTCGCGGGTTTCCGCCTGGAACTGTTCCTGTTCGATCTGTTGTTCCAGTACGTAGAGCAGATGCACCGGGTTGGCGGCGATTTCGTGTGGATCGAAGTTGAACACCTTCGACAGGATCTTGAACGCGAAACGGGTCGATAGGCCGTTCATGCCTTCGTCGACACCCGCATTGTCGCGGTATTCCTGGATCGACTTGGCCTTCGGATCGGTGTCCTTGAGGTTCTCGCCGTCGTACACGCGCATCTTCGAGTAGATGTTGGAGTTTTCCGGCTCCTTGAGGCGCGAGAGCACGGTGAACTGGGCCAGCATCTTCAGGGTGTCGGGCGCGCAATGGGCCTTGGCCAGCGAGCTGTTGAACAAGAGCTTGTCGTAGATCTTCACTTCGTCGCTGACCCGCAGGCAGTACGGCACTTTGACGATGTAGATCCGGTCGATGAAGGCTTCGTTGTTCTTGTTGTTACGGAAGGTGTGCCATTCCGATTCGTTCGAGTGGGCCAGCAGGATCCCGGTAAACGGAATCGCTCCCAGACCTTCGGTACTGTTGTAGTTGCCTTCCTGAGTGGCGGTCAGCAATGGGTGCAGCACCTTGATCGGCGCCTTGAACATTTCGACGAATTCCATCAGGCCCTGGTTGGACCGGCACAGTGCGCCCGAATAGCTGTAGGCGTCGGCGTCGTTTTGCGGGAATTCTTCCAGTTTGCGGATATCGACCTTGCCCACCAGTGCCGAGATGTCCTGGTTGTTTTCATCGCCAGGTTCGGTCTTGGCCACGGCGATCTGGTTGAGGATCGACGGGTAGAGTTTCACCACGCGGAACTGACTGATGTCGCCACCGAACTCGGCCAGGCGCTTGGTCGCCCATGGCGACATGATGGTGTTGAGGTAGCGCCGTGGAATGCCAAAGTCTTCCTCGAGGATCGCTCCATCTTCAGTGGAGTTGAACAGACCCAGGGGGGACTCGAAAACCGGCGAGCCCTTGATCGCATAAAAGGGCACTTTTTCCATCAGTTGCTTGAGCTTTTCGGCCAGGGAGGATTTACCGCCACCGACAGGGCCGAGCAGGTACAGGATCTGTTTCTTCTCTTCCAGGCCCTGAGCGGCATGGCGGAAATACGACACGATCTGGTCGATGCATTCTTCCATCCCGTGGAAGTCTTCAAAGGCCGGATAACGGCGTATCACCTTGTTGGAGAAGATGCGTGACAGTCTCGAGTTGGTCGAGGTGTCGAGCAGTTCCGGTTCACCGATGGCCAGCAGTAGACGCTCGGCGGCGGAAACGTAGGCGCTGCGGTCCTTTTTGCACAGCTCAAGATACTCTTGCAGAGAGAGTTCTTCCTGGCGTGTGGACTCGAAGCGTTGTTGGAAGTGGCTAAAGATACTCATGACGTCACCTCGCTCGATACGTGGAGCCGACGCCGGATCACTCAGTCGATGCTGGCAGCAACCGAACAGGCGATTGCTGTTTACCCCCCAGAACTCTCCCGGAGCTGACTACTCCGAAAGCTACTCCCGATGACCCGTGCGCCGGTGTACCGGCTCTCCCCTGTTTTGGATGGCCTGGGCTTAAGGATAGTTGGGAATTCGGGAGGTAAAGGCAAGATACGTAATTAGTTGTGGCAGACCGTTCGTCTGCCACCGCGCTAGCCCGCGGGAGCCGGGGCCTGCAACGTTACAAAAAAATTATTCGGAGGTGCCTTGCGCCGTTTCCGCAGGAAAGGTCGTACGCCACAACTCGAATCCGCCGTCCATGCTGTAGACGTCGGAGAAGCCTTGGCTGATCAGGTAGGCGGCCGCGCCCTGGCTGGAATTGCCGTGGTAGCAGACCACTACGGTCGGTGCATCGAGGTCGGCGCCCTGGATGAAAGCGTGCAGGGAATGATTGTCCAGATGCTTCGAGCCTGCGATGTGCAGGGCGGCAAAAGTGGCCGGGTCGCGGACGTCGACCACTACTGCGCCTTGTTCGCGCAGGGCCTGAGCCTGTTCGGGGGGGATACGTTTGAATTCGCTCATGGCGGGCTCCTGTGGCTCGGCAGAATGGGCAGTCTAGCGCGGGGCGCTGGCTGGCGATGATTGTGGAATGGATGAGGCGACTGGCGGCACGGCATGACCGTGTTCGTCGCATTTGCAGGACAGGCGCTCAAAGTTGTCGACGTTCATCAGGGTCAGGGCGCCGCCCCAGACGCAACCGGTGTCGAGGGCCGAGATACCCGGCTCGTCGCACTTGCCTTCCAGTGCCGCCCAGTGACCAAAGAGGATTTTCACATCCCTGGTCTTGCGTTCCTTGTGCTGGAACCAGGGCTTGTAGCCAGGTGGTGCAGTACCGAGGCCTTCCTTGCTCTTGAGGTCGAGTTTGCCTTCGGCAGTGCAAAAACGCATGCGGGTGAAATAGTTGGTGATCACCCGCAGGCGCGTGACGCCTTTGAGGTCGTTGTCCCATTTCGCCGGATCGTTGCCATACATGCCATCGAGGTAGGGCGGCAACAGGTTGTCGTCGCGCAAGGCAGTCTCGACTTCGGCAGCACATTTCAAGGCTTTGCGCAGCGACCACTGGGGTGGAATGCCGGCATGGACCAGTGCGACGTTGCGCTGTTCGTCGTAGTGCATGAGCTTTTGCTGGCGCAGCCATTCGAGCAGCTCGGCACTATCTGGCGCTTCGATGATCTCGCGCAGGGTATCGGCCTTCTTCAGGCGTTCGATGTTGCGTCCGGCCGCCAGCAGGTGCAGGTCGTGGTTGCCGAGCACGCACACCAGCGATTCGCGGATGCTAAAGAGGAAGCGCAGGGTTTCCAGAGATTGCGGGCCGCGGTTGACCAGGTCGCCCACCAGCCACAGGCGATCCCGTTGTGGGTCGAACGCAACTTGTTTGAGCAGGCATTGCAGGGCTTGAAGGCAGCCTTGCAAGTCACCGACCGCGTACGTTGCCATCAGTGCAGGGCTCCGGGCACCGCCAGGCGGAAGGGCGCGATGATGGCATCGAAATGTTTGCCGTCGTCGGAAAGCATCTGATAGGTGCCTTGCATGGTGCCGACCTTGGTGGTCATGATCGTGCCGCTGCTGTAGGTGTGGCTCTTGCCGGGGTCGATCAACGGCTGCTGGCCTACCACGCCTGCGCCGCGCACTTCTTCGACATGCCCGTCACCATCGGTGATGACCCAGTGCCGTGAAAGCAGTTTGACGGGTTTTTCGCCATTGTTTTGCACGGTGATGGTGTAGGCAAAGGCAAAGCGGTCGTGCTCGGGTTGCGATTGGTCTGCCAGATAGCGGGTGACGACGCTGACGTCGACCTGATAACGAGGATCGGACATGCAAGGGGCCTTAAAAACGAAGCGGGACGCGGGGCGTAGCTGATGGAGTTCAGTCTAGGCCAAGTATCGGGTAGTAGACCAGAGTGGCGTCCTACCCGATAGCGTTCATCGCCTGTCAGTCAGCGGCGGGCTTTAGTGTTGCTTGTTCACTGAGCTTATCGGCCAGGCGCACGAAGGCGGCCAGGTCGAGTTGCTCGGGGCGCAGGCTGCCATCGACGCCGGCGGCTTCGATTTCGGCATTGCTCAGCAGCAGCTTGAGGGTGTTGCGCAGGGTTTTGCGGCGCTGGTTGAACGCTTCGCGAACGACGCGCTCCAGCAGGCGGTGATCCTTGGCCGGGTGCGGCAGTACCGCGTGAGGCACCAGGCGCACGATGGCCGAGTCGACTTTCGGCGGCGGGTTGAACGCGCCCGGGCCGACGTTGAACAGGTGCTCGACCCGGCAGTGGTACTGAACCATGATCGACAGGCGGCCCCAGTCACCACCACCCGGGCCGGCAGCCAGGCGCTCGACCACTTCCTTTTGCAGCATGAAATGCATGTCACGGATCAGGTGCGAGTTGTGCAAGAGGTGAAAAATCAGCGGCGTGGAGATGTTGTACGGCAGGTTGCCGACCACCCGCAGGCTGCCTGGCGCGGCATTCAGGCTGTTGAAGTCGAACTTCAGTGCATCGCCCTGATGCAGGTTGAAGTTGCTCTTGCCGGCAAACTGCTGGTTGAGGATCGGGATCAGGTCCTTGTCCAGTTCCACCACGTCGAGTTGCGCGCCGCTGCTGAGCAGGCCTTGGGTCAGTGCACCCTGGCCCGGGCCGATTTCCAGCAGGCGGTCTTCTGCCTTGGCATGAATGGAACGCAGGATGCGGTCGATAACGCCGGCATCGTGCAAGAAGTTCTGGCCAAAGCGTTTGCGCGCCTTGTGTTGGTAGTGCTCGGTCATAAACGGGTCTCGGCCATCTGGTAGGCGGTTTCCAGGGCGACTTGCAGGCTGCCGGTGTCGATCTTGCCGCTGCCGGCCAGATCCAGGGCTGTGCCGTGGTCGACCGAAGTGCGGATGATCGGCAGGCCGAGGGTCACGTTGACTGCCGCGCCGAAGCCTTTGTATTTCAGCACCGGCAGGCCCTGGTCGTGGTACATCGCCAGCACCGCGTCGCAGTGCTCCAGATATTTGGGGGTAAACAGAGTGTCGGCGGGCAGGGGGCCTCGAAGGTCCATGCCCTCGCCGCGCAAGCGCTCTAATGTGGGTTCGATGATATCGATTTCTTCATGGCCCAGGTGTCCGCCTTCGCCGGCGTGGGGGTTGAGCCCGCAGACCAGGATGCGTGGCCGGGCGATGCCGAATTTGTTTTGCAGGTCGGCGTGCAGGATTCGCGTGACGCGTTCCAGGCGCTCCGGCGTGATTGCATCGGCAATCTCGCGAAGGGGCAGGTGAGTGGTCACCAGGGCCACCCGCAAGCCGCGTGTGGCCAGCATCATCACCACTTGCGCCGTGTGAGTCAGGTCGGCGAGGAATTCCGTGTGCCCGGAGAAGGCGATACCGGATTCGTTGATCACGCCTTTGTGCACCGGTGCGGTGATCATGCCGGCAAAGTCCCCGTTCAGGCAGCCTTGACCGGCCCGGGTCAGGGTTTCCAGAACGAAGGCAGCGTTGGCCTTGTCCAGTTGCCCGGCGACGACCTTGGCATTGAGCGGTGTATCCCAGACATACAGGCTGTTGGCTGGCGCGGGTGCATCCGGCCAGTTGTCCGGCGTGACCGGCAGCAAGTCGACAGCCACGCCCAGTTGCGCGGCCCGCTCAATGAGCAGGTCGCGGCTGGTAATGGCAATCAGGGGGTGGGGCTGTGCTTGCGAGGCGAGCAGCAGGCACAGGTCGGGACCTATGCCGGCTGGTTCACCGGGTGTCAGCGCGAAACGTTGCGGTTTCACTGCGCTGCCTGGTCGGCGCCAGGGAGTTTGATTTCCACGTACGCTTCGTCACGGATCTGACGCAGCCAGGTTTGCAGCTCTTCGTCGTATTTGCGGTTACGCAGAACGGTCATTGCTTGCTGCTCGCGGGCCTGTGTGGTGCTGTCGGTGGCGCGACGACCAAGAACTTCCAGGACGTGCCAGCCGTATTGAGTCTGGAACGGCTTGGACAGCTGACCTTGCGGGGTCTTGGCCATCACTTCGCGGAACTCGGGCACCAGCGCGTTCGGGTCGATCCAGTTCAGGTCGCCGCCGTTGAGGGCGGAGCCCGGGTCTTCCGAGTAGCTTTTCGCCAGTTCGCCGAAGTCTTCGCCAGCCTCGATACGGCTGTAGAGCGACTGGGCCAGGGCCTTGGTTTTCGCTTCGTCGCGGATCGGGCTTGGTTTGACCAGGATGTGGCGCACATGCACTTCATCGCGCATCTGGGTCTCGCCGCCACGCTTGCCGAGGATCTTCAGGATAATGAAGCCGCCCGGCGTGCGCATTGGCTGGGTGACGTCACCCACTGGCATGGTGCTCAACAGGCGATCGAACGGCGGTGGCAGTTGAGCGGCCTTACGCCAGCCCATGTCGCCACCTTCCAGAGCGGTTTCGCTGGCGGACTTGGCGATTGCCAACTGACCGAAGTCAGCGCCTTGCTTGAGCTGCTGGTAAATCGCATCGGCCTGTTTGGCTGCATTCTGAATCGCGTCGGAGTTGGCGCTTTCCGGTGTAGGAATCAGGATGTTGGCCAGATGGAACTCTTCGGACAGCTGCATTTTGCCCAGGTCGGAGGCCAGGAAGTTCTTCACTTCCTGCTCAGAGACCTGAATGCGCTCGGCAACCCGACGCTGACGTACACGGCTGATGACCATTTCGCGGCGAATCTGCTCACGTGCGTCGTCATAAGACAGGCCGTCGCGAGTCAGGGCGGCGCGGAATTGCTCGACCGACATGTTGTTGCGCTGGGCAATGGTGCCGACCGCCTGGTTCAACTCTTCATCGGTAATGCGGATACCGGAGCGCTCGCCGATCTGCAGTTGCAGGTTTTCGACAATCAGGCGCTCAAGTACCTGCTGCTCCAGCACGCTGGCCGGCGGCACGGCGGAACCACGCTTGGCAATGGTTTGCTGAACTTCACGAACGCGATGGTCCAGTTGGCTCTGCATGACCACGTCGTTGTCGACGATGGCCACCACTTTATCGATGGACTGTACGGCGGCACTGGCCGCCGTACTCAGGAACAGCGCGCCCAGCATCAGCGGGCGCAGACAATCAGAAAGCTTGGTCTTCACGTTCACGATAACCTTGAATGCCTTTGTCGAGGAAGCTCTCTACCTTGGCGCCAGTCAGGCCGCCGAGTCCCTTCAGAACAATTTGGAGGAAGACGCCATGGTCGCCTTTTTCGTTTTGCGGTGCTTCCTGACTGAACTCGTCATAGGAAACAAAGTAACGGTTGATCAGGCGCAGTTTCCAGCAGCAGTTGTCGTACTCAAAGCCACCGAAGGCTTCCAGGGTACGGCTGCGGTTGTAGTCATACTGCCAGCGGCTGATGGCGTTCCATTGCGGCACGATCGGCCAGATCACCGAGAAGTCGTGCTGTTTGATCTTGTAGTAATCCTTCACAAAACCAGGCTGGCCGGGGACGCCGTAATCGCCCCCACCCACGGTCCACTTACCAGTGTTCTGGTCATAACGGACCTGGTCATTTCGATAGCGATAGCCGGCGTTGATGACCTTGTTCGGGTTGTCTTCAGGTTGGTAGTGAAACATCGCGCTGCCCGAACGAGGGCTGCGGCTGTCCGGGTCCCAGTTATAGTCGGCCGTGGTGCGCCAATCTCGGTTCCAGCGGTATTCGTATTCCAGTGCGTACGGCGAAACGTTGGCTTGCGTATCCTTGCGGGTCTTGGCATCGATACCCGGCAACTGAACTTCGCGGTCCTTGAAGTACATGGCCTGACCGACGCTGACACGTTGACGTTCGAAACCGTTGTCTTCGATCCACCGACTGGTCACACCCAGGGACAGTTTGTTCTCGTCGCCGACACGGTCGGAGCCGGAGAAGCGGTTGTCACGGAACAGCGACGTGTAGTTGAAGGTGGATTCGCTGGTGTCGAATACCGGGATATCTTCCTGGTCGACTTCAGGCACGTACAGGTAGAACAGGCGCGGCTCGAGGGTCTGGCGGTAGTTCTTGCCGAAATACTGGGTATTGCGATCGAAGTACAGGCCGCTGTCGATGCTGGCGATTGGTACGCCGCGGTTCTGGTTGCTGTCGAACGTTCCCAGGAGCTTGTCCTGTTCTGCGGTCTGATTGGCAATCTGACCTTTGCCAGTGCTGTCCAGGTCCAGTTGGTACTGGGTGTACTGGTACTTGAGCTTCGGTGTCAGGAAACCGTACGTCGTGTTCATCGGCAAGCTGATGGCGGGCGCGAGATTCAGGCGGTCACCCGTGGCGCGTGCCAGACCTACAACGTTGGTGTCCAGGCGTGGGGTTACAACACCGTCTTCATCGGAGTAATTGCCGTTCTGCAGATCCCGGTCAAACCGCACGATTTCGGTGTTGTACGAAAAACTCAGACCGTTCGGATGATACGGCAGTGCACCATCAAAGGTGATCTGCGGTAAGCGGTCATACGGCGTAATGTTCGACACGGTCGCCAGCTGATAAGCCTGAGCATTCACGCGAGCCACATAGCTGTCGCCACGATAGCTGACGGAACCCTGCTGGTTCACGAAGTCAGCACTTTTCACGCCGATCTGGTCAGTTTGCAGATCCTGGAAGTAATACGGATCGCTGATTTTGGTGTAGTCGACTTGTGTGTAGACACGTGAGTCGAGGCCACCCTTGTGCTGCCAGTTGTACATGTAGCGGGTTTTTTCGGCGTCGGACTGCTTGTCGCGCTCGTCGCTTTCGTCGTTGAGGTACGACGCACCGAACTGGCCTTCGCTGGACTTGGTCAGGTAGCGGAATTCGCCTTCCATCAACAAGCCGTGCTTTTCCATGTAGCGCGGGTACAACGTGGCATCGTAGTTCGGCGCCAGGTTGAAGTAGTACGGGGTAACCAGCATGAAGCCGGTATCGCTGCCGGTGCCGATGCTCGGCGGCAGGAAGCCGGACTGACGACGGTCGTCGATCGGGAAATAGATGTACGGCGTGTACAGGACCGGAATGTCCTTGACCCGCAGCGTCACGTTGGTCGCCGTACCGAAACCGGTGGCCGGGTTAAGGGTGATGTTGTTGCCCTTGAGCTGCCAGGCGTTGCTGTTCGGTTCGCACGTGGTGTACGTACCATCCTTGAGGCGGATGATCGCGTTCTCGGCACGCTTGGCGTACAACGCATTACCGCGGATGCGCGATTTGTGCATCACGTATTCGGCGTTGTCGACCTTGGCTTCACCGGTGTCGAGCTGCACATCGGCGTGGTCGCCGACGATCAGGGCGCCGTTGTCGCGAATGCGCACGTTGCCGTTCAGGTCGCCACGGCTCTCGGCCTGGTACAGGTTGGCTTCGTCGGCTTCGACCTGCATGCTGCCCTGACGCATGACAACGTCGCCGGCCAGGGTCGCAACCTGCTCATCCTGCTTATAGCGGGAGGCTTTTGCGCCGATAAAGGTTGGAGCGTCACTTTTATTCGTCTTGTCATTCATGCCAGGACGAATCGGTTCGACATAGGAACCAGAGCAATAAGGACCGGTTTCGGCCAATTGTGCGGCGGTGAGCTGCTCGCGGGGAACCCAGTCGAGGTGACTGTAGTCTGCGCTACGCGACTTCAGGCCACGGCCTTTGGATTCGGTGACCAGCACTGGCTTGGCGCCGGTGTCTTCGCTGGAACCGTTCTCGGCCGGGGTTTCGCCGGTAGCGGAGACTGCGCTGCCCTCATGGACGGGACGCGGTGGCAATGCAGCCGCCGGCGTCTTTGGCGCGCAGTCCCAGGAACCCGAAGCAGAGACTGAGCAGTCAAACTGTTCCGCAGCGACCACGTAGGAAGTGGCAAGGGGTTGCAGCGCCAGCAAACTGCCGGTAACCAACAACGGAAATTTTTTACGAAACGCGGGGGATTTCAATGCCATCTTATTAGTCCGGGCTTCCTGCGTGCCATCTGCCCGCGGTGTGGGCCGCACGCCTCTCGATGGTCTGAAAAAGATGCTGGATAATAAAGCATGACCCGCTTGACGGCTAGCGCCGTCGGAGACCCTTGCAATGCCTGATCAAGATGTACGCTTGCAACACCTGAAAGTTTGGCTCGATGAGCAATTGACAACCCTTTTTGCCGAGCAGGGTTGGGGCACAGTCCCCCCGGCCACGTTGACTGCGGCCAGTAGCGACGCGAGTTTCCGGCGGTATTTCCGCTGGGAAGGCGATGGCAGAAGTTTCATCGTGATGGACGCGCCGCCGCCCCAGGAAAATTGCAAACCCTTCGTGGATATCGCCTTTTTGCTGGCGAAATCCGGAATAAACGTGCCGAAAATTTATGCCGAAGACCTCGAGCGCGGTTTTCTTTTGCTCAATGACCTGGGCAACAAGACCTATCTGGACGTCATCGACAGCGAAAACGCCGATGATTTGTTCGAGGATGCCCTGCAAGCGTTGCTGGCTTTCCAGCAGTTGCCGATGGTTGCGCCGCTGCCGAGCTATGACGTGGCGTTGCTGCGACGTGAACTGGAACTGTTCCCCGAGTGGTACGTGAAGCGCGAATTGGGTATCGAGTTCGACGCGGCGCAGCAAGTACTCTGGCAGCAGGTCAGCGATCTGTTGATCGACAGCGCCCTGGCACAACCCAAAGTTCTGGTGCATCGCGACTACATGCCGCGCAACCTGATGCTCAGCGAGCCCAATCCCGGCGTGCTGGATTTCCAGGATGCGGTGTATGGCCCGGTGACCTACGACGTGACCTGCCTGTTCAAAGACGCTTTCCTCAGCTGGCCCGAGGAACGAGTGCATGGCTGGCTCGAAAGCTACTGGCGGCGGGCGGGCGCCCTCGGTATTCCGGTTCAACCCGGGTTCGAGGACTTCCTGCGTGCCAGTGACCTGATGGGTGTGCAGCGGCACCTGAAAGTGATCGGCATCTTTGCCCGTATCTGTCATCGCGACGGTAAACCGCGCTATCTGGGCGATGTGCCGCGTTTCTTTGCCTATATAGATGCAGTGATCGCTCGCCGTCCTGAACTGGCCGAGCTGGATGTGCTGTTGGCCAGTCTGCGTGCCGGAGTGACAGCATGAAGGCAATGATTCTGGCCGCGGGCAAAGGCGAGCGCATGCGCCCCTTGACCCTGACCACCCCCAAACCGCTGGTTCGTGCCGGCGGGGTGCCGCTGATCGAGTATCACCTGCGTGCGCTGGCGGCTGCAGGGTTTACCGAGATCGTGATCAACCATGCCTGGCTCGGTCAGCAGATCGAAGACTATCTTGGCGATGGATCGCGCTATGGCGTGAGCATCCGGTACTCGGCGGAAGGTGAGCCCCTGGAGACCGGCGGCGGGATTTTTCGCGCATTGCCGTTGTTGGGGGATGAAGCGTTTGTCGTGGTCAACGGCGACATCTGGACCGATTACGACTTCAGCGTGTTGCACCAGCCCATCGTCGGGCTAGCTCATTTGATTTTGGCGGACAATCCGGCGCATCACCCGAGCGGGGATTTCACCCTGGTCGATGGCCATGTGCAGGATAGTCAGCCGGATACATCAACCCTGACCTACAGCGGCATCGCCGTGTTGCATCCGCAGCTGTTCGACGGTTGCGCCGCGGGTGCCTTCAAGCTCGCGCCGCTGTTGCGTAAAGCCATGGCTGACGGCCAAGTGACCGGCGAGCAACTGAAAGGGCACTGGGTCGATGTCGGCACCCACGAGCGTCTGGCCGAAGTTGAATCATTAATAGAAGCGAGCCGCTGACATGCTGTGGCCAGGGACTCTGATTGGAGCCGGAGCAGGCTATGCCATAGCCAGCATTCCGGGGGCCTTGCTCGGCGCGTTGTTGGGGCAGGCGCTGGACCGGCGCCTGCACCTGCAGAGCTGGGGGCACTTGCGGGAAAAGCTGGGCGGTCGCCCGGTGTTGCGTAACGATGAATTGCTGTTTGTCCTGTTGGGGCGCCTGGCCAAGTGCGACGGCCAGGTGATGGCCGGGCACATCGATCAGGCCCGGGCGGAAATGCGCGCGCTGGACATGTCCGAGCCGGCCCGGCGTCGTGCGATTGCCGCGTTCAATCGCGGCAAGTCGGGCCGCGACCGGCTACGCGGTTATCTGCGTCGCCTGAGTGCCCAGCCCCATGCGGCGGAAGGTGTGTTGCGCGCCTGCTGGCGAATGGTGTGGGCCGATGGTCGTGCCGGCAGCAGTGAGCGTGAATTGATCGGCCAATGGGGCAAGTGGCTGGGCTGGACGCCCCATCAGGTGCAGGCACTGGCTCACGACTATGAGCCGCAGAAGCGGCCATTGGCCAACAACGTACCAAGTTATCAGGATGCGTTAAGGCTTCTGGGGGTGTCGGCCACCACTGAACCGGCACAGATCAAGCGTGCTTACCGGCGCCTGCTCAGTCGCCATCATCCGGACAAGATTGCCGGCAGTGGCGCGACGGCGACGCAGGTTCGTGAGGCCACCGAGCGAACGCGTGAACTGCACAACGCCTATACGCTGATTCGGGAGCGGCGCGATTTTCGCTAGCTCTGGCTGAGGTGTTGTTTGTGATGGCGCCTCGGTCTGTCAGTCCGCCGGGGGCTGCGGATTCAACCAGCCCCGCACCCGCCGGAACAGTTGCTCCTGTTCTGCCTTGGTATCCGGCAACGCCTTGAGCGCGACCTGGCTGAATGCCGATGACTTCAAGCGCTTGCTGGCTTGCAGGCGTTCCAGTGCCGCGTTGCGGTCCGGCGCTTTGTCTTTGTAGTAAATATCGGCGGTCGGCAGTTTCAGGGTCGAGGTCAGTTCCGTCAGCTCGGGCTTCACTGTCACCGGTGTCCGGGCGGCAACCATCACCAGCTTTTCGACTTGCGACGGCTGCTTCTCGCTCAGGTAGCGCGCGGCCCAATAAGCACCGGTGCCGTGCCCCAACACCACGATGCTGCGGGCGTTTTGCTGTTCGGCGAAGGCGAGCGCGGCGTCGATCCGGGCGAAGATGCGCTCGGCATCTGCCCTGGATTGTTCTTCGGTGGTTTCGGCGACGGCCTTGTCGGTCACTTCGGCCTCACCACCGGCCGCCTGCTCGATGGGGGCAGCGGTGGTCGAGTCTTTACTGCCGGTTTCGGGAGCCTTGGGAGCCGGCGCTGCTTCCACGATTCGTGGCGCAATGGCATCGCTTTGCAGGTCCGGCAAGGTGATACTCAGGCTGCTCCATTCGGCGTCCGGCAATTTGCGCCGCAAAGGACCGACCGCTTGCGGCCAGTCAACGGTTTCGCCGGCGCCCGGGATGATAATCACCGCACCTTTGGGTTCGGCGGTATTGGCCGGTTTCCACAAGGCCAGAAACGTGTCGGTGCCCGCTTGCAGTTGTTGCTGTTCCAGAGCCGGGACTTTTCGCTCAAGTGCAGTCGCTTCTTCCTGACTACGCTCAGGCAGCAGCTGACGTTCGAGTGGTTTTGCTTCGGCAGTTTTTTCTGCTGCGCCAGGTGCCGGGTCGGCCGCCTCGACGGAAAAAGCGCAAGGCAGGATCAGCGACAGGCACAATGCTGGCAGTGCCAGGCGGTAGACAGGGGGCATTGGATATTCCAGGCCAGAAGTTGTTCCGGCAGCCTAATGGGTTGGTGAGTATTTGTCTGTGTGTGAGAGTTCAATGATGCGTTTTCGCTGCCTGTGGGTTATCGGCTGTTTGTGGTTTCCCTTGATGGGTTGGGCGGCGCCCGCGCCCCCGGCGCATGTTGCGCAGCTGACCCCGAAACAACAGCACTGGCTGACGCAGCAGAGCGAGTTGCGGGTCGGTCTGGTGTTGCAGGCGCCCTATGCGCAATACGATCGCCGCTTGCAGCGCCTGTCCGGGGTGAATGTCGATTTGATGAAGTGGCTGGCAAAGACCCTCAACGTCGAACTGAGCTGGCGCAACTTTCCCGACCTTGAACAATTGGAAGCCGCGGCCCGCGAGGGCGAAATCGACATCGCCCCGGGGCTGACCCAAACCCCTGGCGGGTTGCGCCTCTGGCAGTTTTCCGACCCCTACATGCGGGTGCCGCAACTGGTGGTCAGCGACCAGAAAAGCGCCGGCGCGGTCGAGCTGGAAAAGCTCGACAACCAGACCCGCGTTGCTGTGCGCATGCCCAGCGCCATCGCTGATTACCTGCACGGCAACTATCCGCACCTGAACCTGCAAGGCGTCCCGATGGAGCGCCAGGCATTACAGTTGCTGACGGGCCAGCAGGCGGCTTATGCGGTGGTCGATGAGGCGCAATTGGGGCGCCTGTCCGTCGAGCCGGAGTTCGCCGGGTTGGTGGTGGTCGGGGATGTCGGCCTGCCGCAGCTGCTGCGGGTAGCCACGCGCCGCGACAAGCCGGAACTGGCGGGCATCGTCGAAAGTGCATTGCGGGCGATCCCGGCCAAGGATCTGGAACAACTGCACAATCAATGGCTGCAACCCAAGTATCCGCGGCTCACCGAGTCCCCCGGGTTCTGGCAAAACCTCTGCCTGTTACTGGTCGTGCTGACGATGAGCTGCATGGCTATCGTGTTCTGGCAGCGCCGCCAGCAGCACAACCTGGAGCAACGCTTGATGGCCGCGCAGGAAGACATTGCCTTGCGTGCGGCCAGCGAAGAGGCGCTGCGGCTCACCCAGTTTTCCATTGACCAAAGCACCGTCGGCATCCTCTGGGTCAACTGGGACAGCCACGTGCGCTATGCCAACCGCGCGGCGGAAAGCATGCTCGGCTATCCACCCGGCGGGATCATCGATCGGCCCTTGATCGATTTCGAACCCGGTCTGCACATGGACCGCTGGCTCAATCTGTGGAAGCGCGCCAGGGCCAGTGAAGAGGGCCCGCAAAGCTTCGAAACCAACTGTGTGCGCGCCGACGGCAGCACTCTGCCGGCCGATGTCTCGTTGAGCTTTCTGCGCTTTCGCGATGGCGAATACCTGGTGGTCTACCTCAACGACGTCACCGAGCGGCGCCGCGCCCTGGCCGCCTTGCAGGAAAGCGAGGCGCGGCTGCAGGGTATCGCCGCCAACGTTCCGGGCCTGGTTTTCCGACTGGAGCGGGCGCCGGTGACCGGTCAGATCGACTTTGCCTACATCAGCGAAGGCAGTGAAAGCCTGGTGGGTTACTCGCCGGCCACGCTGGCGCATCGCGATAAAGGCCTGCGCAGCCTGGTGCATCCGGATGACAAGGCCAGCTATCACCAGACCCAGGATCATGCGCTGGATACCGACAGTGACTGGTCGTGGCAAGGGCGGATCCTCACCCGTCAGGGCGAGCAGCGCTGGGCGGAAATCAAGGCCATCACGCGTCAGCTGGAAGACGGCGCCTATGTCTGGGACGGGATCGTCTGGGACATCAGCGAGAGCAAGCGCATCGAACTTGAACTGGCCAGCTCCCGGGAACAACTGCGTGAGTTGTCCGCGCACCTGGAAAGCGTGCGCGAAGAAGAAAAGGCGCGCATCGCCCGGGAAGTTCACGATGAACTGGGTCAGATGCTGACGGTGCTCAAGCTGGAAACCTCCATGTGTGAACTGGCTTACGCGCAACTCGATCCGGGCCTCAACGAACGCCTGGGCAGCATGAAGCGCCTGATCGCTCAACTCTTCCAATTGGTTCGCGACGTGGCGACCGCATTGCGCCCGCCGATTCTCGACGCCGGCATTGCCTCGGCTATTGAATGGCAGGCCCGACGATTCGAGGCGCGTACGCAGATTCCGTGTCTGGTGCAGGTGCCGGATAATCTGCCGGTGCTCAGTGACGCCAAGGCCATTGGCCTGTTCCGGATCCTTCAGGAAGCGTTGACCAATGTCATGCGGCATGCCCAGGCGCATACTGTTGAACTGACGCTGACGCTGGAAGGCGACGAGTTGTGTCTGACGGTCAGCGATGATGGCGTAGGATTTGTCGCTGCGCCTGGCAGGCCAACGTCCTTTGGGATTGTCGGAATGCGCGAGCGGGTGTTGATCATGGGGGGTGAGTTATCCCTTGAGAGTGAGCCGGGTGAAGGCACGACCCTGAGTGTGCGCGTTCCGCTGGATGCAGCCTGAACAGGTTGTGTTGACTGTACCGACGCTTTCGCGGGCTTGCTCGCGAATGATCTTGAAACTGGAGAAAAACGTGATCCGTGTACTGGTAGCCGAAGACCACACCATCGTCCGTGAAGGCATCAAGCAGCTGATTGGCCTGGCCAAGGACTTGCTGGTGGTGGGGGAGGCGAGCAACGGCGAGCAGTTGCTCGACACCTTGCGTCATGTGCCCTGCGAAGTGGTGTTGCTGGACATCTCCATGCCGGGCGTCAATGGCCTGGAAGCCATTCCGCGAATTCGCGCCCTGAACAATCCGCCGGCGATCCTGGTGTTGTCGATGCACGACGAAGCACAGATGGCCGCCCGGGCGCTGAAGGTCGGGGCCGCCGGTTATGCAACCAAGGACAGCGATCCGGCACTGTTGCTGACGGCCATTCGCAAAGTGGCGTCAGGCGGGCGTTACATCGACCCGGAACTGGCCGACCGCATGGTCTTCGAGGTCGGCCTGACCGACTCGCGTCCATTGCATTCGTTGCTCTCCGAGCGCGAATTCTCCGTGTTCGAACGCCTGGCCCAGGGTGCCAACGTCAACGACATTGCCCAGCAGCTGGCACTGAGCAGCAAGACCATCAGCACCCACAAGGCGCGGCTGATGCAGAAGCTCAACATCACCTCGTTGGCCGAGTTGGTGAAGTACGCAATGGAACACAAGCTCCTCTAAACCACACCAAAATCCAGTGTGGGAGCGGGCTTGCTCGCGAAAGCAGTATGTCAGTCGACATATCCGGGTCTGACACACCGCTTTCGCGAGCAAGCCCGCTCCCACAGGTTCTGTGGTGGCATATCCATTTACGACATCCTGCAAATCCGCTTTTGCCTTTGCTCATGGCTTGTAGCTGACCGCTCGCCACTGCACTTGCCAAACCGCGCCATCCTTGTAGGGCAATCCCTACCCCCGGCCTTCCATCCGGCTGAGGCGAATCTCTCTTGCGCCCCGATTTGCGTGGTCCCCAGCGTCCACTAGGCTTAACCCCACAGCAGTCATCAATAACAAAGGTGTGGGTATGAGCCAGGTCGATTCAAGCGCAGGGGCCAATGATGTTCTGGTCAGCTTTCGTGGAGTGCAGAAGAGCTACGACGGCGAGAACCTGATCGTCAAGGACCTCAACCTGGACATTCGCAAAGGCGAATTCCTCACCTTGCTCGGGCCGTCCGGCTCCGGCAAGACCACCAGCCTGATGATGCTCGCCGGCTTCGAAACGCCGACCGCGGGCGAAATCCTGTTGGCCGGGCGCGCCATCAACAACGTGCCGCCGCACAAGCGCGACATCGGCATGGTGTTCCAGAACTACGCATTGTTCCCGCACATGACGGTGGCCGAGAACCTGGCGTTCCCGCTGACCGTGCGCGGCATGAACAAGAGCGACGTCAGCGCCCGGGTCAAGCGCGTGCTGAGCATGGTCCAGCTCGATGCCTTCGCCCAGCGTTACCCGGCGCAGCTTTCCGGCGGTCAGCAACAGCGTGTGGCATTGGCCCGCGCGCTGGTGTTCGAGCCGCAACTGGTGCTGATGGACGAACCCCTCGGCGCACTCGACAAACAACTGCGTGAACACATGCAGATGGAGATCAAGCACCTGCACCAGCGCCTGGGCGTAACCGTGGTCTACGTGACCCACGATCAGGGCGAAGCCTTGACCATGTCCGACCGTGTGGCGGTGTTCCATCAGGGCGAAATCCAGCAGATCGCACCACCGCGCACCCTCTACGAAGAGCCGAAAAACACCTTCGTCGCCAACTTCATCGGCGAGAACAACCGCCTCAATGGCCGTCTGCACAGTCAGACCGGCGACCGCTGCGTAGTCGAACTGGGGCGTGGTGAAAAAGTTGAAGCGCTGGCGGTGAATGTCGGCAAGACCGGCGAGCCGGTGACCCTGTCCATCCGTCCGGAGCGCGTGAGCCTCAATGGCTCCAGCGACCAATGCGTCAATCGCTTCTCCGGGCGAGTCGAGGAATTCATCTATCTGGGCGACCACGTCCGGGTTCGCATGGAAGTCTGTGGCAAGACCGACTTCTTCGTGAAGCAACCGATTGCCGAGCTTGATCCCGGGCTGGCGGTTGGTGATGTGGTACCGCTTGGCTGGCAGGTCGAGCACGTTCGTGCACTCGACCCACTTCTAGAGGCGAATTGATCGCCCCGGCTTCAACAACACCAACCCTGCACGTGGAGAGAACAATAAATGTTGAGATCCCTGAAATTCACCGCTCTGGCACTGGGCATGATGGGGGCAGCAAGCGCAATGGCTGCTGGCCCGGACCTGACCGTGGTGTCCTTTGGCGGGGCGAACAAGGCGGCTCAGGTCAAAGCCTTCTACGCACCGTGGGAAGCGGCAGGCAACGGCAAGATCGTGGCCGGTGAGTACAACGGCGAAATGGCCAAGGTCAAGGCTATGGTCGACACCAAGAGCGTGTCCTGGGATCTGGTAGAGGTTGAATCTCCGGAACTGTCCCGTGGTTGCGACGAAGACATGTTCGAGCAGCTTGATCCGAAGTTGTTCGGCAAAACCGAAGACTACGTCAAAGGCGCGATCCAGCCATGCGGCGTGGGTTTCTTCGTGTGGTCGACCGTGCTGGCCTACAACGCCGACAAGCTGAAATCCGCACCGACCAGTTGGGTGGATTTCTGGGACACCAAGCAGTTCCCGGGCAAGCGTGGCCTGCGTAAAGGCGCCAAGTACACCCTGGAATTCGCACTGATGGCCGACGGCGTTGCGCCGAAAGACGTCTACAAAGTACTGGCTGGCAAAGATGGTCAGGACCGTGCGTTCAAGAAGCTCGATGAGCTCAAGCCGAACATCCAGTGGTGGGAAGCTGGCGCACAGCCGCCGCAATACCTCGCTTCCGGCGACGTGGTCATGAGCTCGGCCTACAACGGCCGGATCGCTGCCGTGCAGAAAGAAAGCAACTTGAAAGTGGTGTGGAACGGCGGCATCTACGACTTCGACGCATGGGCCATCCCGAAAGGCCTGGACAAGGCGCGTGCCGAAGCAGCGAAGAAGTTCATCGCCTACTCGGTGCAGCCACAGCAGCAGAAGACCTACTCGGAAAACATCGCCTACGGTCCGGCCAACACCCAGGCCGTACCGCTGTTGGCCAAGGATGTCCTGAAAGACATGCCGACCACCCCGGAAAACATCGCCAATCAGGTGCAGATCGACGTCAGCTTCTGGGCGGACAACGGCGAGCAACTGGAACAGCGCTTCAACGCCTGGGCTGCCAAGTAAGCCCGCTCCGCGGGCTTACGCTGTAGGAGCGAGCTTGCTCGCGAAGACGTCAGCACATTCAGCATCGTTGATGACTGACACTCCGCCTTCGCGAGCAAGCCCGCTCCCACATTAGGGTTGTGTATTAAACGATCGAGGTGGTTTCCCGCCTCTGCAATGATCAAAGATTTCCGGAGTACGCCATGGCTATCGCCGTTCCCGTGAACGCGGGCACTGACCCCACCTTGAAGCAGCGGCTCAAGCACGCCGAGCGGGTCAACCGCTGGAAGGCCCAGGCGTTGATTGCGCCGCTGGTGCTGTTTCTGTTGCTGGTGTTTCTGGTGCCGATCGTGGCGCTGCTCTACAAAAGCGTTGGCAACCCGGAAGTGGTCGGCGGCATGCCGCGCACCGTGACGGCCATCGCCAGTTGGGACGGCCGCGGCCTGCCCGCTGAACCGGTTTACAAAGCGGCGGCCGAAGACCTCGCCGACGCTCGCAAGAATCAGACCCTGGGTGATCTGTCCAAACGCCTGAACATGGAGCTGGCAGGTTATCGCAGCCTGCTGACCAAAACCGCCCGCGCCCTGCCGCTCGCCACTGAGCCGGCTTCTTATAAAGAAGCGCTGGAAGGCCTCGATGAGCGTTGGGGCGACCCGGCCTACTGGCAAGCGGTGCGCCGCAACACCAGCAGCATCACCCCGTATTACCTGCTGGCCGCTGTCGATCATCGCATCGATGACCTCGGTGAAATCGCCCCGGCCACCCCGGATCAGGCGATCTACCTCGACATCTTCGCCCGCACCTTCTGGATGGGCCTGATCATCACGGTGATCTGCCTGGTGCTGGCGTATCCCCTGGCTTACCTGTTGGCGAACCTGCCGTCGCGGCAGAGCAACCTGCTGATGATTCTGGTGCTGTTGCCGTTCTGGACCTCGATCCTGGTGCGGGTCGCGGCGTGGATCGTGTTGCTGCAATCGGGTGGCCTGATCAACAGCGGCCTGATGGCGATGGGCATCATCGATAAGCCGATCGAGCTGGTGTTCAACCGCGTCGGTGTCTACATCTCCATGGTGCACATCCTGCTGCCGTTCATGATCCTGCCGATCTACAGCGTGATGAAAGGCATTTCGCCGACCTACATGCGTGCCGCGATTTCCCTCGGCTGCCATCCGTTCGCCAGCTTCTGGCGGGTGTATTTCCCGCAGACCTATGCCGGTGTCGGCGCCGGTTGCCTGTTGGTGTTCATCCTCGCCATCGGCTACTACATCACCCCGGCATTGCTGGGCAGCCCGAATGATCAGATGGTCAGCTATTTCGTCGCCTTCTACACCAACACCAGCATCAACTGGGGCATGGCGACCGCACTCGGTGGGCTGCTGCTGTTGGCGACCGTGGTGCTTTATCTGATTTACAGCTGGCTGGTAGGCGCCAGTCGCCTGCGCCTGAGCTAAGGAGAGAACGAAATGCTGAGTCCTTATATGTCGCCCATCGAACGGGTGTGGTTCTACAGCTTGCGGATTCTCTGCGGCTTGATCCTGTTGTTCCTGATTCTGCCGGTGTTGGTGATCATTCCGCTGTCGTTCAACTCCGGCAGTTTCCTGGTGTACCCGCTGCAAGGTTTTTCGCTGCACTGGTATCAGGACTTCTTTGCCTCGGCGGAATGGATGCGTTCGTTGAAGAACAGCATGATCGTGGCCCCGGCAGCGACCGTGTTGGCGATGATCTTCGGTACGCTGGCGGCGATCGGCCTGACTCGGGGAGACTTCCCGGGCAAGGCGCTGGTGATGGCGCTGGTGATTTCGCCGATGGTGGTGCCGGTGGTGATCATCGGTGTGGCCAGTTACCTGACCTTCGCTCCACTGGGATTCGGCAACAGCTATACCTCGCTGATCGTGGTGCACGCCGTGCTGGGCGTGCCGTTCGTGATCATCACGGTGTCGGCGACCTTGCAGGGGTTCAACCACAACCTGGTGCGGGCCGCTGCGAGCCTGGGTGCTTCGCCGCTGACCACGTTCCGCCGGGTGACCTTGCCGCTGATCGCGCCGGGCGTGATCTCGGGGGCGTTGTTTGCCTTCGCGACTTCGTTCGATGAGGTGGTGGTGACGCTGTTCCTCGCAGGTCCCGAGCAAGCGACTCTGCCACGGCAGATGTTCAGCGGCATCCGCGAAAACCTCAGCCCGACCATCGCCGCCGCCGCGACGCTGCTGATTGCCTTCTCGGTGATCCTGCTGCTGACCCTGGAATGGCTGCGTGGGCGTAGCGAGAAATTGCGTACTGCGCAGGTCTGAAGCCACACACCGATCGGCTGTAACTGTAGGTGTAGGAGCGAGCTTGCTCGCGATGTACCTTAGAGCGACGCGGGCATTCAGAAGGCCCGCGTTATCGTTGGCGACCATCGCGAGTAAGCTCGCTCCTACAGTGTTTTTTGGTGTCCCCGGAAACCTTGGTCATTCATGACCTGAATACCAGCCAACCCCAAATCCCCAGCTACTCTTGTGCCCAGCTCCCCTACCTATAAGAGGCTGCGCACATGAGTCTTTCCTCTTTCAAAATCGCTCACAAATTGATCACTGGCGCAGGTGCCATCGAGCAACTGTCCGCCGAGCTGGCACGCCTGGACATCGACAACCCGCTGATCGTCACCGATGCCGCCCTGGTCAAGTCCGGCACCGTGGAGCTGGCACTGGCGCAGTTGGGCGAACGCAGCTACGAGATTTTCGACCGGGTACTGCCGGACCCGGAAATCGCCATCGTCGAAGACTGCATGCAGGTCTATCGCGACGGCGGGCATGATGGACTGATCGGCCTGGGCGGCGGCAGCGCCATCGACATTGCCAAGAGCGTGGCGGCCTATGCCGGCTACCACGGCGCGCTGGAGGATCTGTTCGGTATTGATCAGGTTCCGCGCAAAGGCCCGCCGCTGATCGCCATCCCGACCACGGCGGGTACCGGCTCGGAGGTGACCAACGTCGCCATCCTTTCCGACAAGGTTGCGCAACTGAAGAAGGGCATTGTCAGTGACTACCTGCTGCCGGACGTGGCGCTGGTCAGCCCGCAAATGACCCTGACCTGTCCGCGCAGTGTCACCGCCGCCAGCGGCGTCGATGCACTGGTGCATGCCATCGAGTCCTTTCTGTCGGTCAATGCATCGCCGATTACTGATGCGCTGGCTATCGGCGCGATCAAACTGATCGCCAAGGCTTTGCCAAAGGCCTATGCCAATCCTTCCAACCTGCAGGCCCGTGAAGACATGGCCACCGCCAGCCTGATGGCGGGCATGGCGTTCGGCAATGCCGGGGTTGGCGCGGTGCATGCGCTGGCGTATCCGCTGGGCGGGCGTTTCAACATCGCTCATGGTGTCAGTAATGCCTTGTTACTGTCCCATGTCATGACCTGGAACAAGATGGCCTGCATCGAACGCATGCAGGATATAGCCGAGGCCATGGGCGTGAAGACCGCGCATTTGAGTGCCAATGAAGCGGCCGACAAAGCCGTGGAGGCCATGAGCGCATTGTGCGCTGCTGTGGAAATCCCGTCTGGTTTGCGCAGTTTCGGGGTTCCCGAGGATGCAATCCCGGCCATGGCCATGGAAGCCGCGGAGATCGAACGTCTGATGCGCAATAACCCGCGCAAACTGAGTGCTGTCGATATCGAGAAGATCTACCGCGCGGCTTATTAGGCCACCCCAATCATCGCGGTCACGGTGCGCGCGTCAAAGCATGAGGTATACAATGCGCGCCATCGTGATTCTGCTCAGAAAAGGTGCGTCATGCAGCCCTTCGTAATTGCTCCGTCGATTCTCTCCGCCGACTTCGCCCGCCTGGGTGAGGAAGTGGACAACGTCCTGGCCGCCGGCGCCGACTTCGTGCACTTCGATGTCATGGACAACCACTATGTGCCGAACCTGACCATCGGCCCGATGGTCTGCTCGGCGCTGCGCAAGTACGGCGTGACCGCGCCGATCGACGCGCACCTGATGGTCAGCCCGGTGGACCGCATCGTGGGCGACTTCATCGAAGCCGGCGCGACGTACATCACCTTTCACCCGGAAGCCACCCGGCACGTTGACCGCTCCCTGCAACTGATCCGCGAAGGCGGCTGCAAGTCGGGCCTGGTGTTCAACCCGGCGACCCCGCTGGACGTGCTCAAGCACGTGATGGACAAGGTCGACATGATCCTGCTGATGAGCGTCAACCCGGGCTTCGGCGGGCAGAAGTTCATCCCCAGCACCCTCGACAAATTGCGTGAGGCACGGGCGTTGATCGATGCGTCCGGTCGTGACATTCGCCTGGAAATCGACGGCGGCGTGAACGTGAACAACATTCGCGAAATCGCAGCGGCCGGTGCCGACACCTTCGTCGCCGGCTCGGCCATCTTCAATGCGCCGAACTATCAGGAAGTCATCGAAAGGATGCGTTCCGAACTGGCGCTGGCTCGCCCATGAGTGGTTTTGAGCAGCTGTTCCCGGGCCGCCTGCCGCGTCTGGTGATGTTCGATCTGGATGGCACGCTGGTCGATTCGGTCCCGGATCTCGCCGCGGCAGTGGACAACATGCTGCTCAAACTCGGGCGCCAGCCTGTCGGCATCGAGTCGGTGCGTGACTGGGTCGGCAACGGTGTGCACATGCTGGTACGCCGGGCGCTGGCCAATCACATCGACGCCGAGGGTGTCGATGAGATCGAAGCCGAACATGCCCTGGAACTGTTCAACGGCTTTTATGAGGACGGTCACGAGCTGACGGTGGTTTACCCCGGCGTGCGCGATACTCTCAAATGGCTGCAAAAGCAGGGCGTCGAGATGGCGCTGATCACCAACAAGCCGGAGCGTTTCGTCGCGCCGTTGCTGGATCAGATGAAAATCGGTCGTTATTTCCGCTGGATCATCGGCGGCGATACCCTGCCACAGAAAAAACCCGATCCGGCCGCGCTGTTTTTCGTGATGAAAATGGCCAACATTCCGGCTTCGCAGTCGTTGTTCGTTGGCGATTCGCGCAGCGATGTGCTGGCGGCGAAAGCGGCGGGGGTCAAGTGCGTGGCCCTGAGTTATGGCTATAACCACGGCCGGCCGATTGCCGAAGAGTCGCCGGCGTTGGTGATCGACGATCTGCGCAAGCTAATTCCCGGTTGCCTGGATCCGGCCGCTGAGATAACGTTGGTCGACGCTGTCAAACCCCCTTCTGGAAACGCCATCGTGGTGGTCACTCGCAAACTCTGGATGAAAGTCATCAAGGCCCTGGCCCGCTGGCGTTGGCGCGCCTGACTTGATCCTGGCCGGTTTCCGGCGCGTTTGCATACCTGACTGTTCGACCCTCAAGCCACGAGGCACCTCATGATCCGCGAAGAATTCCTGCGTTTGGCCGCTGCCGGCTACAACCGCATCCCGCTTGCCTGCGAAACCCTGGCCGACTTCGACACGCCGCTGTCGATCTACCTGAAGCTGGCCGACGAGCCTAATTCCTACTTGCTGGAGTCTGTACAGGGCGGCGAGAAGTGGGGGCGTTACTCGATCATCGGGTTGCCGTGCCGCACCGTGCTGCGGGTTCACGACCACCACGTGAGCGTGACCGTCGATGGTGTCGAGACCGAAAGCCACGACGTGGAAGACCCGCTGGCCTTCGTCGAAGCCTTCAAGGCTCGCTACAATGTGCCGACCATTGCCGGCCTGCCGCGCTTCAATGGCGGCCTGGTGGGCTACTTCGGTTATGACTGCGTGCGTTACGTGGAAAAGCGTCTGGGCAAGTGCCCGAACCCGGATCCGCTGGGCGTGCCGGACATTCTGCTGATGGTCTCCGACGCCGTCGTGGTGTTCGACAACCTCGCTGGCAAGATGCACGCCATCGTACTGGCCGACCCGGCTCAGGAAGACGCCTTCGAGCAAGGTCGCGCTCGCCTGGAAGAGCTCCTGGAAAAGCTGCGTCAGCCGATCACCCCGCGCCGTGGCCTGGACTTCAGCAAGCAGCAAGCGGCTGACCCGGTGTTTCGCTCCAGCTTCACCCAGGACGATTACGAAAGAGCCGTCGACACCATCAAGGAATACATCCTGGCCGGTGACTGCATGCAGGTCGTGCCGTCCCAGCGCATGTCGATTGATTTCAAGGCAGCACCCATCGATCTGTATCGCGCGCTGCGCTGCTTCAACCCGACGCCTTACATGTACTTCTTCAACTTCGGCGACTTCCACGTCGTCGGCAGTTCGCCGGAAGTGCTGGTACGGGTCGAAGACAACCTGATCACCGTGCGTCCGATTGCCGGCACCCGTCCGCGCGGGGCCAACGAAGAGGCTGATCTGGCACTGGAAAAAGACCTGCTGTCGGATGCCAAGGAAATTGCCGAGCACTTGATGCTGATCGACCTCGGTCGTAACGACACCGGTCGCGTATCGGAGATCGGTTCGGTGAAGCTCACCGAGAAGATGGTGATCGAGCGTTACTCCAACGTGATGCACATCGTGTCGAACGTCACCGGGCAGCTGAAAGCCGGGCTGACGGCAATGGACGCGCTGCGAGCGATTCTGCCGGCGGGCACTTTGTCCGGTGCGCCGAAGATTCGCGCGATGGAAATCATCGACGAGCTGGAGCCGGTCAAGCGGGGTGTCTACGGCGGTGCGGTCGGTTACTTCGCCTGGAACGGCAACATGGACACCGCCATTGCGATCCGCACGGCGGTGATCAAGAACGGCGAACTGCATGTGCAGGCCGGTGGCGGCATCGTCGCCGACTCGGTGCCGGCGCTGGAATGGGAAGAAACCCTGAACAAGCGCCGCGCAATGTTCCGTGCCGTTGCCCTGGCCGAACAAACGCCGAACGCCTGATTCCACAAGGGTTACACCCCCATAAAAAACGCGGCGCCTGTGAGGGCGCCGCGTTTTTTATTGCCTGCACATCAGAAGTCCAGCGCAACACCTACGTTGATGCCTTGTTGGGTGAAGTCGTCGTCCTTGCGAATGTTGTAGCTGGCGCGCAGTGCCAGGTCCCGGGTGAGGTTGTGGCTCACGCCCAGGTTCAGGCGGCTCAGGTGCGATTGCGGGGTGTAGCCTTGCAGCGTGAACTGATTGTTCGGCAGGCTGTTGAGGTTGATGCCCACGTTCTGGGTGTCGTCGTTGTACTCGCGCTCGACAGCCACTTCGCCGAAGACCTGGGTTTGCGGGGTGAACTGGTATTTGCCCTGCAGACCAGCGCCCAGGCGGCGGGAAATGCGGTCCTGATCGGCGAAGGTCAGCGCCGTGGAGTCGTTGCCGTCTTCAGAGTAACCGTCGACTTGCACCTTGGCGAAATCGGCGCTGACAAACGGCGACAGATGCCAGGGGCTGCTGGCCTGTTGTGCAATGTCGTAACCCAGGCGAGCGCTGAAAGCTTCGACGTAGCCGCTGGTATCGCCTTTTTCGCCGCGTTCATTGACGCCCAACTGGAATTTGCGCTTGAGGCTGTCGTAATCCAGATGCCCGGCCGTCAATGCCGCGTCGGCCCACACACGGTTTTGCTGGTATTGGGCGAATACCGTGCCCAGGTAAGTGTTGAGCTTGTAGTCGGAATCGTTGCTGCCGGCTTCAAGCTTCTGGTTATAGAAGCCGGCCGCCAGACCGACGCGCCAGGCATCATCAAGACGATAACTGCCACCGATGTTCAGGTTGGCTCCGTTGCCGTCGGCACTGACCGCGCTGTCCTGACCGTCAAAGTCCTGATGCTGTCCGCCGCCGGCAACAATGGCTCGCCATTGGCCGACGCCTTGCCAGTTTTCCCAATCGGCCAGCCACTGATTGCGCAATTCATCCTGATGCGCGCGCACGGTGCCCTGGGCCATTTCCGGCAGCAAGGTCAGCTCCCACGGCGCTGCCAACAGGGAGTACGCGTAATCGGCAATCAGGCGTTGCCCGGCTTCGGTGGGGTGCACAGAGTCGTTGAAGATCAGCTTGGTCGGGTCCGGCGTGGCGCTGTTGATGCCGTATCGGGCATTCTCGGTGCAACCGTTGCCGCTGAAGCAGGTGGTGATGAGGTTCTGGTCGGTGGCCAGGCCAAACTGTGCCGGGTTGGCGAACGTCTCTTTGAGCAGTACCGGAATGTTGAGCGGGATGACTGAGGCATTGATGTTTTGCAGTCGGCTTACCAGTTCAGTGTTGAACTGGGTGCTGAGCTGGGACGTGAACGCTTGCAGCGGGGTGCCATTGAATGCCGGGGTAAAGCCGATATCGGGCAGCAACCAGACCATGACGTATTTGGCGCCGGCGGTTTGCAGCGCCTGCACGCTGTCGGCCAGTCTGTCAGCTGCGGCGCTGGCCTGGGGCAGGCTGGTGACGCGCCCCTGGAGGAAGTCGTTGCCGCCGCCTGACAGGTAATACAGCGCATTCGGGTCGGCGCGGAAGTTGTTCGACGGCAGGTATCCGGCTCGGGTGCGAGCGCCGGTGTCGGAAGTGCTGGTGATCGAATCCAGAATCTGATCCGTGCGGTAGCCGCCGACGGCCCAGTTGTTGCCATCCGGCTGGCCGTTGCTGGCGCGCACTGCCGAAGATGAGGACGCGGTCTGGTCCGCCGAGAATCCCAGTTTTCCACCCAGTATCTGCGTGGAGTTGAGCGAGCGGACTTCGCCGCTGCCATCCAGGTACACCGGCCCCGTACGGTTGGTAAAGCGTTGTGTCTCCCCGGAAGGCCCGCCAGTGTCGGCAAAGGTCCCGGCGTCGTTGAGGCTGTCCCCGAAGACAATGTAGCTTGTATAAGGATTGGGAGCGGCGTTCGCCTGGGCGCATGCCATAGCGAGCAAGCATCCTGCGAGCGGTACAAACAACGACTGTTTGATCATGAGCAAGTCCGTTTATTTATTGTTGTAGTGAACGAAACGACAGTACCAAAAACTTTCGGCCTTTTGCCATCTGTCGCGAAGCCTTTAAGAGTTTCGCGGGCAGTACCCCCGGCGATATTGCACGCTCTGCCCAGCTAAGTTACTGTGCCGGGACGTACGAATGAGACCTTCCCCGTGTTGATCATCAGTAAACTCCTGGATCAAGTCATCAAGGCACACGCCCGCTGGCGTTGGCGCGCCTGAATTCTTTTGCCGGCCTGGCCGGACCTGTACCGCTTTGCCTTCTTTACCTGTTTGAAATGCCGCTTTGCTGGCGCTACTCCGGCACCTGACAAAGTGCAGCGCTCTGCGGGTCAATCATTCGAAGGCCATCTTTAAAGTCAGTGAATTCAAGAGGTTCTTAACGCCATGTTGCTGATGATCGATAACTACGACTCCTTTACCTACAACGTTGTGCAGTACCTGGGCGAGCTCGGCTCCCAGGTCAAGGTCGTGCGCAACGATGAACTGACCATCGCTGAAATCGAAGCCCTCAATCCTGAGCGTATCGTTGTGTCCCCCGGTCCTTGCACCCCGACCGAAGCCGGTATTTCGATTGAAGCGATCAAGCATTTCGCCGGCAAACTGCCGATTCTTGGCGTCTGCCTTGGCCACCAATCCATCGGCCAGGCCTTTGGCGGTGACGTGGTGCGTGCCCGTCAAGTGATGCACGGTAAGACTAGCCCGGTATTTCACGAGGACAAGGGCGTATTCGCAGGCCTGAATCGCCCGCTGACGGTGACCCGCTATCATTCATTGATCGTCAAGCGTGAAACCCTGCCCGATTGCCTGGAGCTGACGGCCTGGACCCAGCTCGAAGACGGCTCGGTCGACGAGATCATGGGCCTGCGTCACAAGACCCTGAACATCGAGGGCGTGCAGTTTCACCCGGAATCGATTCTCACCGAGCAGGGCCACGAACTGTTCGCCAACTTCCTCAAACAAACCGGCGGCACGCGCTAAGGACTTTTCATGAACATCAAGACAGCCCTGAGCCGCATCGTCGATCACCTCGACCTCAGTACCGATGAAATGCGCGACGTCATGCGCGAAATCATGACCGGGCAATGCTCCGACGCGCAGATTGGCGCGTTCATGATGGCCATGCGCATGAAGAGCGAAAGCATCGACGAAATCGTCGGTGCCGTGTCGGTGATGCGCGAGCTGGCGGACAAGGTCGAACTCAAGACACTCGACGGTGTGGTCGATGTGGTCGGCACCGGCGGTGACGGTGCGAACATCTTCAACGTGTCGACCGCGGCTGCGTTCGTGGTTTCCGCTGCTGGCTGCACCGTGGCCAAACATGGCAACCGTGCAGTCTCGGGCAAGAGCGGCAGTGCTGATCTGCTGGAGGCGGCCGGCATTTACCTGAACCTGACGCCGGTGCAAGTGGCGCGTTGCATTGACAACGTTGGTATTGGTTTCATGTTTGCCCAGACTCATCACTCTGCGATGAAATACGCTGCAAGTCCGCGCCGTGAGCTGGGGCTGCGTACATTGTTCAACATGCTCGGCCCGCTTACGAATCCGGCCGGTGTGAAGCATCAGGTGGTAGGCGTATTCACCCAGGCCTTATGCCGGCCGCTGGCGGAAGTATTGCAGCGCCTGGGCAGCAAACATGTGCTGGTGGTGCATTCGAAGGATGGCCTGGATGAATTCAGCCTGGCAGCACCGACCTTCGTGGCAGAGTTGAAAAACGACCAGATCACCGAGTATTGGGTCGAGCCGGAAGACCTGGGCATGAAGAGCCAGAGCCTGCATGGCCTGGCGGTGGATAGCCCGGCGGCTTCCCTTGAGCTGATTCGTGATGCCCTGGGCAAGCGCAAGACGGAGAACGGTCAGAAAGCGGCCGAAATGATCATGCTCAATGCCGGTGCTGCGCTGTACGCCGCTGACCATGCCAGCAGTTTGAAAGAGGGAGTTGCACTTGCGCACGATGCGCTGCACACCGGTCTCGCTCGAGAGAAGCTCGAGGAACTGGGTGCGTTTACCGCGGTATTCAAAGTGGAGAATGAGGGATGAGTGTACCGACGGTTCTGGAAAACATTCTGGCCCGCAAGGTTCAGGAAGTCGCCGAGCGTAGCGCCCGTGTGAGCTTGAGCGAGCTGGAAAGTCTGGCCAAGGCGGCCGATGCACCCCGTGGTTTTGCCAAGGCATTGCTGGAGCAAGCCAAGAAAAAACAGCCAGCGGTGATTGCCGAAATCAAGAAAGCCTCGCCGAGCAAAGGCGTGATCCGCGAGAACTTCATTCCCGCCGATATTGCCAGAAGCTACGAAAAGGGCGGCGCGACCTGCCTGTCGGTACTCACCGACATCGACTACTTCCAGGGCGCCGATGCCTATCTGCAGCAGGCCCGTGCCGCGTGCAACCTGCCGGTGATCCGCAAGGACTTCATGATCGATCCGTACCAGATCGTCGAAGCCCGTGCGCTGGGCGCCGATTGCGTGCTGTTGATCGTCTCCGCGCTGGACGACGTGAAAATGGCCGAGCTGGCGGCCGTGGCCAAAAGCGTCAATCTCGATGTGCTGGTTGAAGTGCACGACGGCGACGAACTGGAGCGCGCGTTGAAAACCCTCGACACGCCGCTTGTCGGGGTCAACAACCGTAACCTGCACACCTTTGACGTCAGCCTGGAAACCACTCTTGACCTGTTGCCGCGTATCCCGCGTGATCGTCTGGTCATCACCGAGAGCGGCATCCTCAACCGTGCCGATGTCGAGTTGATGGAAATCAGCGACGTCTACGCGTTCCTGGTCGGTGAAGCGTTCATGCGTGCCGAAAGCCCGGGTACCGAGTTGCAGCGCCTGTTCTTCCCTGAGCGCGGTGTGCCCGTCAGCGGTTCTACACTCGACTGATTACCCGCAGATCGAGTTGACCCCTCCACGAGCAAGCCCGCTCCCACACAGAAATTTGCTAACACCAGAAATCCAGTGTGGGAGCGGGCTTGCTCGCGAAGGCGGCATAAGATGCACCACAGACTTCATGTCCTACGGAATAGCTTATGACCTCACCCATCCCCCTGACCATCGAAGCCGGCCTGCAAGCCGAGCAGGATCTGTTGGCCTCGGTCTGCGCCGGCGACGCCGAGTTCGGCCTGCTGTTCTGGCAGCCGACCGATCGGGCACTGGTCATGCCGCGCCGCTTGAATCGCTTGCCCGGTTTCGAAGCCGCGTGCGAAGTGTCGGCGGCGGCAGGTTGGCCGGTGCTGTTGCGTGAAACCGGTGGTGAGCCGGTGCCGCAATCGGCCTCGACCATCAACATCGCACTGGTTTACGCGCCGCCGCGCAGCGAAGGGGATTTGAACCGTATCGAGACCGGTTACCGGCGCTTGTGCGATCCGATCTGTCAGTTGCTCGATGAGTTGGGTGGCACTTCATCTCTGGGTGAAATCGAAGGCGCTTTCTGTGACGGTCGCTTCAACGTCAACCTCGATGGACGCAAAATGGTCGGTACCGCCCAGCGCTGGCGCCAGAGTCAGGGTGGGCAGCGTCCGGTGGGGCTGGTACATGGAGCGATGCTTCTGGATAACGAGCGAGAGTCGATGGTCGCCGCGGTCAATCGTTTCAATGAGGCCTGCGGTCTGGAGCAACGAGTCCGCGCCGAAAGTCACATTGCGCTGCATGAGAAGTTCAAGGCGCCCGATGCATTGGCGCGCCTCGATAAACTCTACCGGTTGATGCTGGCGCAGATGTTCAGCGGCTAGGTTTTCGAGCTTATCGCGTACCGAAGACCACCATGGTCTTGCCTTTGACGTCCACCAGGTTGCGTTCTTCCAGATCCTTGAGCACGCGACCGACCATCTCCCGGGAACAACCGACAATCCGCCCGATTTCCTGACGGGTCACCTTGATTTGCATGCCGTCGGGGTGAGTCATGGCGTCTGGCTGTTTGCACAGCTCCAGCAGGCAGCGGGCAACGCGGCCAGTCACGTCAAAAAATGCCAGGTCACCGACCTTGCGCGTGGTGTTGCGCAGGCGCTGTGCGATTTGTCCGCTGAGGACGTAAAGAATGTCCGGATCCTGCAGGGATAACTCGCGGAATTTTGCGTAGCTGATTTCCGCAACTTCGCATTCAACCTTGGCCCGCACCCAGGCACTGCGTTCCTGCTCCAGGCCGGCTTGCTCAAACAGGCCCAACTCGCCGAAAAAGTCCCCGGCGTTCAGGTAGGAAATGATCATTTCCCGGCCGTCGTCATCTTCAATCAGGATGGTGACTGAGCCTTTGAGGATGAAAAACAGCGTTTCCGAGCGGTCGCCAGCACAAATGATGTTGCTCTTGGCCTGATAACGGCGGCGCTGGCAATGCATCAACAGCTTGTCGAGGTTCTTGATCTTGGGGTTGGGGGCAATAGCAACCATGGTTGTATCCCGAAAAGACTGCACGGTATGTTTGGTTTTTATGAATAGTGAACGCTGGAGTAAAGCTGGCCATGCGCCATTGAATTGGCGTCAGCTTAACAGACACTTCCTGAAATATTCGAGCATTTACCTACAAGTTGGTGGGATATGTCCTAGGACGCCGGACGCTGTCAATCACGGGGCCTGTGCTAAGCTGGCGACCCTTTTTTATACAGTGGAGTCTTGGCGATGAAGGCACGCATCCAATGGGCTGGCGAAGCCATGTTCCTCGGCGAATCCGGTAGCGGTCATGTCGTGGTCATGGACGGTCCGCCCGATGCCGGTGGACGCAATCTGGGTGTCCGGCCGATGGAAATGCTGCTGCTGGGTGTCGGCGGTTGCAGCAATTTCGATGTGGTCAGCATCCTCAAGAAGTCCCGCCAGGCGGTCGAAAGCTGTGAAGCCTTCCTTGAAGCCGAGCGTGCGACCGAAGATCCAAAGGTGTTCACCAGGATCCACATGCACTTCGTGGTCAAGGGCCGCGGCCTGAAAGAAGCCCAGGTCAAGCGCGCCATCGAATTGTCTGCCGAGAAGTATTGCTCGGCCTCGATCATGCTCGGCGCGGCAGGCGTGGCAATCACCCACGACTACGAGATCATCGAGCTCGGTTGAATCGACATTCAACTATCATAAAAGCAGTGCAGACTCTGGCGAACACAAGCTGACGTCTGCATAATGCGCCACTTTTTTCAGGGTAGTGGCCCGTCAGCCGACAGGCCTCGTACCCGAACAGACAACCAAAATCGCCATCGCGAAGAGGTGTTAACCGTCCTACGCAGCTGCGTTGTTCGCATCTGACGGGCATGCTTGATCACGCGGCCTGGCCGCAAACACATAGAGAGTTTTTAACGGTGAAAAGCAAACTCAAGCTCCACGGGTTCAATAACCTGACAAAGACCTTGAGCTTCAACATCTATGACATCTGCTACGCGGAAACCCCGCAAGACCAGCAGGCTTACGTCGAGTACATCAATAAAGAGTACAACGCGAAGCGCCTGACGCAGATTCTCACGGAAGTTGTCGATATCATTGGTGCCAACATCCTGAACATTGCCAGTCAGGACTATGAGCCGCAGGGCGCCAGCGTCACGATCCTGATCTCCGAAGAGCCGGTAACCCCGACCGATAGTCAGATCGAAGAATCCCCGGGCCCGCTGCCCGAAATCATTCTGGCCCACCTCGACAAGAGCCACATCACGGTGCACACCTACCCGGAAATCCATCCGGTCAGCGGTATTGCAACTTTCCGTGTGGACATCGACGTGTCGACTTGCGGGGTCATTTCACCGCTTAAAGCGCTCAACTTCCTGATTCACCAGTTCGATTCGGACATCGTGACCGTGGACTACCGTGTGCGCGGCTTCACCCGTGACGTTGAAGGCAAAAAGCACTTCATCGACCATGAGATCAATTCGATCCAGAACTACCTCTCCGACGACACTTACGACGCGTACCAGATGACCGACGTGAACGTGTACCAGGAAAACCTGTTCCACACCAAGATGCTGCTGAAGAACTTCGAACTGGATAACTACCTGTTCGGCGATGCCACCAGCAACCTGTCCTCTGAGCAGCGCGCCCAGGTGACCGAGCGGGTGAAACACGAAATGCTCGAAATCTTCTACGCGCGCAACATGGCGTAAGCTTTTCAAGCACAAAAAAGGCGACTCCCTCACGGCAGTCGCCTTTTTTATTCTGGCTGGTGGTTCTTGTAGGAGCGAGCTTGCTCCGGGCGGCGTTCCGACGATGGACGTCAACGATAACGAGTGTTTGCTGCATTAACGCGTTGCCCTGACGTTTTTCGCGAGCCGGCTCGCTCCTACAAAAAAAAACAGAGTCAGATCCGGTAAGTACTCTTGGTCATCACCTTGGCCATCAGGCTCATCCCGAATTTCACCGGCGCCGGAAAACGGAACCCGCCAGCATCCAGTGCACTTTCGGCATGCTGTTCTTCATCGATACGCATCTGCTCAAGAATTGCCCGGGACTTTTCATCCTCGGCCGGCAATTGTTCCAGGTGTTCGTTCAGGTGTTTGCACACCTGGTCTTCCGTTGCCGCAACGAACCCCAGGCTGACTTTATCGCTGATCAGGCCTGCCACTGCGCCAATCCCGAAAGACATGCCATAAAACAGCGGATTGAGGATGCTGGTGTGGCTACCCAGTTGATGGATGCGTTGTTCGCACCAGACCAGGTGATCGATTTCTTCTTCGGCGGCATGTTCCATGGCAGCACGCACTTGCGGCAGTTTGGCGGTCAGCGCCTGCCCCTGATACAACGCCTGGGCACAGACTTCGCCGGTATGGTTGATGCGCATCAGGCCGGCAACGTGGCGTGTGTCTTCATCGCTCATTTTTGCATCCGGCTGCACGATGGCGGGCGACGGACGGTACGGCTGGCCGCTGAAGGGCAGCAGGGTACGCATCGCGGCATCGGCTTGCAGCAGAAGGCGGTCAATCGGCGAGTAGTGACGTTGGGTAGTCATGCTGACCTCCGGGGGAATTTCGGTGGCCAGTTTAACCCAAACGGCCGGGGAAGGATTGCGCTGGGTCATTGTGATGCAGAGGCTGTGACAGTCCTGTGATGCCCTTGTGGGAGCGGGCTTGCTCGCGAAGAGGGACTGACATTCAGCATCTATGCTGGCTGATACTCCGTCTTCGCGAGCAAGCCCGCTCCCACAAGGTGAGGCAGTAACTCAGCCCGGCGGCCAGTGCATCTGGCGCTGACCCAACACGTGCATATGAATGTGGTAGACGGTTTGTCCACCCAATTCATTGCAGTTCATGACCACCCGGAAACCTTCTTCACAGCCCAGTTCCAGGGCCAGACGCTGCGCGGTGAACAGAATGTGCCCGGCCAGCGCCTTATCGTCCTCGGTGAGGTCGTTGAGGGTGCGCACCGGTTTCTTCGGGACTACCAGGAAATGTACCGGTGCCTGTGGGGCGATGTCGTGGAAGGCCAGTACCTGGTCGTCCTCGTAAATGATCTTCGCCGGGATTTCCCGGTTGATGATCTTGGTGAACAGAGTATCCACAGCTGTTTTCTCCGTTGTTTGGGCTGGCCTGAGTGTACTCATGGCTTATGCCAGCGCCCAGCCTTTTACCTTGAGTTGGATCAGCGCGGGCAGTAAGCCTTGTTGACCATGCCGGCGATCGTGCGAGTCAGCCAGCGCGAGCCGAGCCTTGGCAGGAAGGCAAGCCAGCGGTTGCGCCGCCCCGGAATAATGATCGCGCGATTCTTTTCCAGTGCGCGTACGGTGTAGAGCGCCACTTCCTCGGGGCTCATCAACAAATTGCTGTTGGTCAGTTTGTCGCTGTTGAGTTGCGCGGTGCGGAAAAACGCCGTGCGGGTCGGTCCGGGGCAGAGCACGGAAACCTTGACCGCGCACTTTTTCAGCTCGACGCGCAATCCTTCGGAAAAGTGCAGCACATAGGCCTTGCTGGCGTAATAGGTACTCATCCACGGTCCCGGTTGAAACGCCGCCACCGAGGCCACATTCAGAATCTGCCCGCCGCCTTGCAGGGCCATGCTGTTGCCGATGGCGTGACACAGGCGGGTGAGGGCGAGGATGTTCACTTCGATCAGGTCTTGCTCGGTCATCCAGTCCTGGGCCAGAAACGGGCCGCATGTGCCGATACCGGCGCAGTTGACCAGCAGGTCGATCTGCCGGTCGCCTTCTTCCAGCTCCAGCAGGAATCCGGACAGGCGCAGCGGTTCGCCCAGGTCGCAGGCACGGAACAACACTTCCACACCGAACCTTTGGGTCAGTTCAATCGCAATGCTTTCCAGCTGATCACGTTGTCGGGCCACCAGAATCAGGCTGCGGCCGCGCCGGGCCAGCGCTTCGGCCATTGCCAGGCCGATGCCGCTGGAGGCGCCAGTGATCAGAGCGTAACGGGTCATGCAGTTCTCCATCGCAACAGCTCCGCGCCGCGACGCAGGTGTCACGGGCCAGGAGCGCTGTTCATTCTTTCGCAGAGTCTACAGGGGGCTGGGCCTCTTCGGCTGCATCGTTGGCGGAATTTGGCAGCGGTTCGACCTCGACGTCGATTTCATCCGTGATGACCGAACTGCTTTCGTAGCTACTCTGTGCGGCGCTTTTGTATCCTTCCCGTATCGCCGTGAGACCACCGGCCAGCGAGCCGAACAGAATCAGCGCGATAACAATCAGCCACAGCGAAGACAATACCTTGACCGCGGTACTGTTCGGCGGAGGCGGCGGGCCGTAGCGGTTGGCGGTGTCGTTGCCCGGTACGACCATGATCACGAACGGGAAGAAACTGCCAACGAACGGCACCAGGTTCAGCAGCCACAGCCAGCCGGACCAGCCGACATCGTGCAAACGTTGAACGGTGATCTGGATGCTGACGAATACAAATCCGACGAACAGGATCAAGGCCAGCATGCTGCCCAATATCAGGCCGGCGGTCGAATCCGCGCCGATGAGAGCCAGAGCGACCAATGCAAACACCCCGCAAACAGCCAGGAGCACAGTTGACAGCACCAACGTCCAGGCGAGGTAACGCAAGCGGCCGATTCGGCCATCGAAACTGAATGGCTTGAGTATGGCGAATTCCGCCACGGCTTCGCCGACGGGCGCGCGAGGTGGAGCGTAAGGAGACAGCGGATCTGCCAAAGGGGCCTGATTGCTGGCCGGAGTATGGTCATGCACGTCGGCGAGGTTCAACTCGATCGGTGTTTCGGCTTCGATGCGGGCGTCGATACCGGTTTTGCTCAGTGCCTGGAGGTAGGTCTGGGCATCGGCCTGCGACAGGTTGCGTTTGAGCGCTACCGGACGCCCGCTGAACAGGCGTTCGATGGCCGCGACATCGCTTTTGAACAAGTCGGCGAGGTTGAGCTTTGCAGTGGTGGTGTCGACACCGGGCAGCAAGCCACCCTCGAAGACGATCTTGAAACGGTTTTCGTCCATATTCGAGGCATCCTTGTCGCGAGCGGTTGAAAGAAGAATGTTGTGTCCGGGCGAGTGTAAGGCCAGCCGGGTGAGGCTGGCCAAGTTTTACTGTCAGCGCGGCCAGCGTTTGGGCAACCGGGCCGCATGCTCCAGGGCCTGGCGGTACTCGGCGTCGAGACGTGCAATCAACTGCTCGACGCTCGGCAAGTCCTCGATTTCTCCCACGCCCTGGCCTGCGGACCAAACGGTCTTCCAGGCTTTGGCTTCATCGCTCACGGGCTTGAGCTTGGAGCCGAAGTTGATCTCGCCCTTGCCTTGCAAGGCGGCCATGTCGAAACCGGCGGCCTCCAGGCTCTTGCGCATGAAGCTCGCGGGGACACCTGACACGGCTGGAGTATGGATGATGTCTGCCGCTTTGGAAGACAGCAGCATTTCTTTGTAGGCGTCGGGTGCGTGGCTTTCGGTCGTGCCGATAAATCGCGTGCCGAAGTAGGCCAGATCCGCGCCGAGCAATTGGGCGGCAAGAATTTCATGGCCGTGGTTCAAGCAACCGGCCAGCAACAGGGTCTTGTCGAAGAACTGGCGGATCTCGGCAATCAGCGAGAACGGGCTCCAGGTCCCGGCGTGCCCACCGGCACCGGCCGCCACGGCAATCAAGCCATCCACGCCCGCTTCGGCCGCTTTCTCGGCATGACGACGGGTTGTCACATCATGGAACACCAGGCCACCGTAGCCATGGACCGCGTCGACCAGTTCCTTTACGGCGCCGAGGCTGGTGATCACGATCGGCACTTTGTGTTCGACGCAGATCTGCAGATCTGCCTGTAAGCGTGGATTGCTGTTATGGACGATCAGGTTCACGGCATAAGGCGCGGGGTTTTCCAGTGTCGCAAGCCCCGCTTCGATTTCTTCCAGCCAGGCCTTGAAACCACTGCTTTCACGCTGATTCAGCGCCGGGAAGCTGCCGACCACGCCCTGGCGACAACAGGCGAGTACCAATTGCGGATTGGAAATCAGGAACATCGGCGCTGCCACTACGGGCAGACGCAAACGTTGTTCGAGCAGAGCGGGCAGCGACATTGGAAGTACCCCGGTGAGTTGTGCCTATTGGATTTAGAACGGCCGAACGACGACCAGAATTACGATTGCCAGCAATATCAGAACCGGAACCTCATTGAACCAGCGATAAAAGACATGGCTGCGGGTGTTTTCGCCACGGGCAAAACGTTTTACCTGCGCGCCGCACATGTGGTGGTAGCCGATCAGAATCACCACCAGCGTCAGCTTGGCGTGCATCCAGCCACCCTGAGTGAAATACGCACTCGGATTGAGGCTGATCAGCCAGCCGCCAAAGATCAGCGTCGCGATCATCGCCGGGCCCATGATGCCTCGGTAGAGCTTGCGCTCCATGATGCTGAAGCGTTCCTTGCTGACGGTATCTTCGCTTTGAGCGTGATAGACGAACAGCCGCGGCAGGTAGAACAGGCCGGCAAACCAGCTGACGACGCTGACGATGTGAAGCGCTTTGAGCCACAGATAAAGCATTTTTAGTTATTCCCCAATTCACGGTAGCCGGAATAGTAGAGGCTTGAGGCTCCGCACGTCACCTTGACGGTTGTCGCAGGGGCGCGCGCCCCCTATTATCGACGGCTTTCCAGTGGGTTCGTTGAGGGCAGGTTTATGGTCAAGGTCGGTATCGTCGGCGGCACGGGTTACACCGGTGTCGAACTGCTGCGTCTGTTGGCGCAACATCCGCAAGCTGAAGTGGTTGTCATCACTTCCCGATCCGAGGCCGGCCTGGCCGTAGCCGACATGTACCCGAACCTGCGAGGCCATTACGACGGCCTGGCGTTCAGCGTTCCGGACATCAAGACCCTCGGTGCTTGCGATGTGGTGTTCTTCGCCACGCCGCACGGTGTTGCCCACGCCTTGGCGGGTGAACTGCTGGCGGCCGGGACCAAGGTCATCGACCTGTCGGCCGACTTCCGTCTGCAAGACGCGGATGAATGGGCCAAGTGGTACGGCCAGCCGCACGGCGCACCGGAGTTGCTGGACGAGGCGGTTTACGGCTTGCCGGAAGTCAATCGCGAGCAGATCAGGAAAGCACGCCTGATCGCCGTGCCTGGCTGCTACCCGACTGCAACGCAATTGGGTTTCCTGCCATTGCTCGAAGCCGGCCTGGCCGATGTTTCGCATCTGATTGCCGACTGCAAATCCGGCGTCAGCGGTGCCGGTCGTGGTGCCTCCGTAGGCTCGCTGTATTCCGAGACTTCGGAAAGCATGAAGGCCTATGCCGTCAAAGGTCACCGTCACCTGCCGGAAATTCGCCAGGGGCTGCGTCGTGCAGCGGGCAAGGATGTCGGCCTGACCTTCGTTCCACACCTGACACCGATGATTCGCGGCATTCACTCGACGCTCTACGCCACTGTTGTTGATCGTTCGGTGGATCTGCAGGCGCTGTTTGAAAAGCGTTATGCCAACGAACCGTTCGTCGATGTGATGCCTGCCGGCAGCCATCCGGAGACTCGTAGCGTACGGGGTGCCAACGTCTGCCGTATTGCCGTGCATCGCCCTCAGGATGGCGATCTGGTGGTAGTGCTGTCGGTGATCGACAACCTGGTCAAAGGGGCGTCGGGGCAGGCGGTGCAGAACCTGAACATTCTGTTCGGGCTGGACGAGCGTCTGGGCCTGTCTCACGCAGGCATGTTGCCGTAAGGTTTATCGAGTACAGCAAAAGGCCCGTCTGACGGGCCTTTTTGCATTCCGGGCCGGCGATTGGATTGGTTGATATACCATAACAATAGTTGACCGCTTTTCTAGGAGAAGCGGATAATGCGCGTCATCACGCAATATGACGGCGTAACGCCGGGAGATAGTCAGCATGAGCGTCGAATCCTTCACCCCCACGGCTTTGCAATTCACCCACGGTGCCGCGCACAAGGTGAAGAGCCTGGTCGATGAAGAGGGGAATGATCGCTTGAAGCTGCGCGTATTCGTTACGGGCGGCGGTTGTTCAGGTTTTCAGTACGGCTTCACTTTCGATGAGGAAGTGGCCGATGACGACACCATCGTCGAGCGCGAAGGTGTGAGTCTGGTGGTCGATCCGATGAGCTTCCAGTATCTGGCGGGTGCCGAAGTGGACTACCAGGAAGGTCTGGAAGGTTCGCGTTTCGTCATCAAGAACCCGAATGCGACCACCACCTGTGGCTGCGGTTCTTCGTTCTCGATCTGATCAGCGCACCTGTTCCACAAAACGCCGCACGGCCTCATGGTCTTGCGGCGTTTTGCTGTGTGGAGGATTCAGGCGGGGTAGATGGCGCCGAGTACGCGCAAACCACGGGCACCGGTAACGCTCGGGCGGTTTGCAGCGATGCCTTCGAGGCAGCAATGAGCCAGCCACGCAAAGGCCATGGCTTCGACCCAGTCGGGGTCTACACCGTAAGTAGCGGTGCTGCTGACACTTGCGTTTGGCAACAGGTTGGCCAGGCGACTCATCAGCGCGGTGTTGTGGGCGCCGCCGCCGCAGACCAGCAGTTCCTGCGTGTCTGCCTGGGCACTTTGCAGTGACTCGATGATGGTCAGCGCGGTCAGCTCAAGCAGCGTCGCCTGAACATCCTCGGCGCTGAAGGCTGGCAGTTGTGCCAGATGCTGCGTCAGCCATGGCAGGTTGAACACTTCCCGGCCGGTACTCTTCGGGCCTTTGGTGACAAAGAACGGATCGCTGAGCAGCGCATTCAACAGCACCGGTCGGACGTTGCCACTGGCAGCCCATTGGCCGTCACGGTCAAAGTGATCGCCGCGTTGCTGATTAATCCAGGCGTCCAGCAGCACATTGCCTGGGCCGCAGTCGAAACCGGCAACCGGCTTGCCGGGCTCGATCAGGCTGAGGTTGCTGAAGCCGCCTACGTTCAGCACCGCGCGGTTGCCGGCCCGTTTTTCAAACAGGGCTTCATGAAAGGCGGGAACCAGCGGTGCGCCTTGCCCGCCGGCAGCAACATCGCGGCTGCGGAAATCGCTGACCACGGTGATGCCAGTCAGCTCCGTCAGCAGGGCCGGGTTGCCGATCTGCACGGTAAAACCGCGAGCCGGTTCATGACGGATGGTCTGGCCATGGCTACCGATTGCCCGAATGTCGTCAGGCTTCAATTGCTGTTGAGCGAGAAGGGCATGAATCCCTTGGGCTGCCAGTTTCACCCAGTTCTGCTGGGCGACGGCGGAGCGGGCAATTTCGTCCGGGCCACTGGCGCACAAGCCAAGTAGCTCGGCGCGCAGGGAATCGGGCATCGGGATGTAGTGGGAGGCAATCAGCCTGATCGCCGGGGCTTGCTCGATCAGCGCGATATCCAGGCCATCAAGGCTGGTCCCGGACATCACACCTATATAGAGCGCCATGACTTAACGCTTGCTCGAAGCCAGCAGGGTGGCTTTTTCCTGTTCCATGCGCGCCATCAGCGGCTGGCTTTGGGCGAGGAAGCGTGCGCGTTCGGCCTTGGCAATCGGATCGGCCATTGGCAGTTTCTGGCCCAGCGGGTCGACGTGCACGCCATTGACCTGGAACTCGTAGTGCAAGTGCGGCCCGGTGGAGAGGCCGGTAGTGCCGATATAGCCAATCACCTGGCCCTGTTTCACCGTGCCGCCAGTCTTCACGCCTTTGGCGAAGCCTTGCATATGGCCGTAGAGCGTGGTGTAGGTATTGCCGTGCTGGAGGATCACGGTATTGCCGTAGCCACCACGGCGGCCGGCGAGCAACACCTTGCCATCACCGGCCGCCTTGATCGGCGTACCGCGCGGCGCAGCGTAGTCGACACCTTTGTGGGCGCGGATCTTGTTCAGGATCGGGTGTTTGCGGCCCATGGAAAACTTCGAGCTGATGCGGGCAAAGTCCACCGGTGTGCGGATGAACGCCTTGCGCATGCTGTTGCCGTCAGCGGTGTAGTAGCTGCTGTTGCCCTGTTTGTTGGTGTAGCGAACGGCGGTGTAGGTCTTGCCGCGGTTGGTGAAGCGCGCCGACAGGATCGGGCCGTTGCCGACGGCTTTGCCGTTGACTACCTTTTGCTCGTAGATCACGTCGAATTCGTCGCCCTGGCGAATATCCTGGGCAAAGTCCACGTCGTAGCCAAACACGCTGGCCATGTCCATGGTCAGGCTGTGGGACAGGCCTGCACGGGCCGCGGACTGCGACAGCGAGCTGTTGATCACGCCGTGAACGTAAGCGGAGCGCACGCTCGGTTTCGCGGTAATGCGGTTGAACGTGTAGCCCTTGTCGTTCTTGGTCAGGCTGATGCTTTCGAGGTCGTTGAGCTTGCTGTGCAAGTTGCTCAACTGGCCGTCAGGGCTCAGTTCGAATTCGAGTTTTTGCCCATGCTTGAGCTGGCTGAACTGCTTGGCCTGCTTGTCGCTGGCCAGTATTTCATGCACTGAGGTGGTGGGGAGGCCGACTTTCGCGAACAGAGTAGAGAGGGTGTCGCCCTTGGCGACGATCACTTCCCTGTGGCTTGCCGGCTTCTTTTCTTCGACGACCGGCGCCGGCTCGGCCAGAGCTGTTTCCTGGGTGTCCTCGGCGCTGTTGTCGATCTGCGCGAAGGGAGATGTTGCTGGTTCATTTGTGGCTTGAACGGCGTCAGCAGCGTCTTGATCTTGTGTCAGTTGTTCAGCAGGACTTTCCAGTTCAAGACTGAGGGTCGTCTTTTTGGCTTCAACATCGCTGGAAGGGAATACCAGGAGCGCCAGGCTGAGAAGGGCGGCGATGCCACTTGCGGCGAGCAGGTGGGTTTTCGGGTAAAGCGGCGGCGCTTTAGACGATTCTGTGGTCATAAGTGGTTTTGACTTTGAAAAAGATGAATTGGAAAAGATGAATGACATGATGAAGATGAAATAACTGTATAAAATATAACCAAATCATCTTTGAAGCAAGTCCGCAGGCACCCTGTCTGCGGATTGGCGTCCGTGCGCCGGGCAAACCTTGTATTTGACGCGCGATCTTGTATGGTTGGTTCCCTTTGAATCTGAGCCTTGCGGGTCTGTTATGAAGTCGGTTGAAGAGCAGCTAGCGCTGATCAAACGTGGTGCGGAAGAACTGTTGGTCGAGTCCGAGCTGATTGAAAAGCTCAAGCGTGGCCAGCCGCTACGTATTAAGGCGGGCTTCGATCCAACGGCTCCGGATCTGCACTTGGGTCACACCGTGCTTATCAATAAGCTGCGCCAGTTCCAGGAACTGGGGCATCAGGTGATCTTCCTGATTGGTGACTTCACCGGGATGATCGGTGATCCGAGCGGCAAGAGTGCTACGCGCCCGCCGCTCACTCGCGAGCAGGTTCTCGAGAACGCCGAGACCTACAAGACTCAGGTCTTCAAGATTCTGGATCCGGCTAAAACCGAGGTGGCATTCAACTCCACCTGGATGGATCAGATGGGGCCGGCCGACTTCATTCGCCTGACTTCGCAGTACACCGTGGCTCGCATGCTCGAGCGCGATGACTTCGACAAGCGCTATACGACCAATCAGCCGATCGCCATTCATGAGTTCCTCTATCCGCTGGTTCAGGGTTACGACTCGGTAGCTCTGCGCGCAGACGTCGAGCTCGGCGGCACCGATCAGAAGTTCAACTTGCTGATGGGGCGTGAGCTGCAGCGTGGTTATGGTCAGGAAGCCCAGTGCATTTTGACCATGCCGCTGCTTGAAGGCCTGGATGGCGTGAAGAAGATGTCCAAGTCCCTGGGCAACTACGTCGGTATCCAGGAAGCGCCGGGCGTGATGTACAGCAAGCTGGTCTCCATTCCGGATGTGCTGATGTGGCGATACTTCGAGTTGCTCAGCTTCCGCTCCATGGATGAGATCAATGCGTTTCGCGCTGATGTGGAGGCGGGCGCCAATCCGCGCGATATCAAGATCAAGCTGGCTGAAGAGATCGTTGCGCGCTTCCATGGTGAGGAGGCTGCGGCCAATGCTCATCGTGCAGCCGGTAACCGTATGAAGGAAGGCGAGCTGCCGGATGATCTGCCAGAGATCGAATTGACGGCTGCCGAAGATATGCCGATCGCTGCCGTCCTTAATAAAGCGGGCCTGGTGAAGAACTCGGCGATGGCGCGAGATCTTCTCGGTTCGGGTGGCGTGCGTATAGATGGTGAGGTGGTTGATCGCACCTTTATATATGCGTTGGGTGCAACCCATGTTTGCCAGGCCGGCAAGAAGGCATTTGCGCGTATTACGCTCAAGGCTGAATAAAGTTGAAATAAAGTGTTGACGGCGAATTTTAGAAGCCTATAATTCGCCCCACTTCCGGCGCAGTCGAAACGGAAAACTCCTTGGAAAACAAAGAGTTATGTAGGTTTCGGCAGCAGGTTGCTTCAGGTCATCGAAGCCGAAAGGAAGTTGAAAAAGAGGTGTTGACAGCAGCGTGTAACGCTGTAGAATTCGCCTCCCGCTGACGAGAGATCGGAAGCGCAAGTGGTTGAAGTTGTTAAGGATTCCTTGAAAACTTCTGAAAAAAATCACTTGACAGTAAATGAGGCTGCTGTAGAATGCGCGCCTCGGTTGAGACGAAAGATCTTAACCAACCGCTCTTTAACAACTGAATCAAGCAATTCGTGTGGGTGCTTGTGGAGTCAGACTGCTAGTCAACAGATTATCAGCATCACAAGTTACTCCGCGAGAAATCAAAGATGTAACCAACGATTGCTGAGCCAAGTTTAGGGTTTTCTCAAAACCCAAAGATGTTTGAACTGAAGAGTTTGATCATGGCTCAGATTGAACGCTGGCGGCAGGCCTAACACATGCAAGTCGAGCGGATGACGGGAGCTTGCTCCCGAATTCAGCGGCGGACGGGTGAGTAATGCCTAGGAATCTGCCTGGTAGTGGGGGACAACGTCTCGAAAGGGACGCTAATACCGCATACGTCCTACGGGAGAAAGCAGGGGACCTTCGGGCCTTGCGCTATCAGATGAGCCTAGGTCGGATTAGCTAGTTGGTGAGGTAATGGCTCACCAAGGCGACGATCCGTAACTGGTCTGAGAGGATGATCAGTCACACTGGAACTGAGACACGGTCCAGACTCCTACGGGAGGCAGCAGTGGGGAATATTGGACAATGGGCGAAAGCCTGATCCAGCCATGCCGCGTGTGTGAAGAAGGTCTTCGGATTGTAAAGCACTTTAAGTTGGGAGGAAGGGCATTAACCTAATACGTTAGTGTTTTGACGTTACCGACAGAATAAGCACCGGCTAACTCTGTGCCAGCAGCCGCGGTAATACAGAGGGTGCAAGCGTTAATCGGAATTACTGGGCGTAAAGCGCGCGTAGGTGGTTTGTTAAGTTGGATGTGAAAGCCCCGGGCTCAACCTGGGAACTGCATTCAAAACTGACAAGCTAGAGTATGGTAGAGGGTGGTGGAATTTCCTGTGTAGCGGTGAAATGCGTAGATATAGGAAGGAACACCAGTGGCGAAGGCGACCACCTGGACTGATACTGACACTGAGGTGCGAAAGCGTGGGGAGCAAACAGGATTAGATACCCTGGTAGTCCACGCCGTAAACGATGTCAACTAGCCGTTGGGAGCCTTGAGCTCTTAGTGGCGCAGCTAACGCATTAAGTTGACCGCCTGGGGAGTACGGCCGCAAGGTTAAAACTCAAATGAATTGACGGGGGCCCGCACAAGCGGTGGAGCATGTGGTTTAATTCGAAGCAACGCGAAGAACCTTACCAGGCCTTGACATCCAATGAACTTTCCAGAGATGGATTGGTGCCTTCGGGAACATTGAGACAGGTGCTGCATGGCTGTCGTCAGCTCGTGTCGTGAGATGTTGGGTTAAGTCCCGTAACGAGCGCAACCCTTGTCCTTAGTTACCAGCACGTCATGGTGGGCACTCTAAGGAGACTGCCGGTGACAAACCGGAGGAAGGTGGGGATGACGTCAAGTCATCATGGCCCTTACGGCCTGGGCTACACACGTGCTACAATGGTCGGTACAGAGGGTTGCCAAGCCGCGAGGTGGAGCTAATCCCACAAAACCGATCGTAGTCCGGATCGCAGTCTGCAACTCGACTGCGTGAAGTCGGAATCGCTAGTAATCGCGAATCAGAATGTCGCGGTGAATACGTTCCCGGGCCTTGTACACACCGCCCGTCACACCATGGGAGTGGGTTGCACCAGAAGTAGCTAGTCTAACCTTCGGGGGGACGGTTACCACGGTGTGATTCATGACTGGGGTGAAGTCGTAACAAGGTAGCCGTAGGGGAACCTGCGGCTGGATCACCTCCTTAATCGACGACTCAGCTGCTCCATAAGTTCCCACACGAATTGCTTGATTCATTGAAGAAGACGATAGAAGCAGCTTTAAGCTCCAAGCTGATAGCTCACGCTAACAGTTACAAGCTCGAAATTGGGTCTGTAGCTCAGTTGGTTAGAGCGCACCCCTGATAAGGGTGAGGTCGGCAGTTCGAATCTGCCCAGACCCACCAATTTTGTATGGGGCCATAGCTCAGCTGGGAGAGCGCCTGCCTTGCACGCAGGAGGTCAGCGGTTCGATCCCGCTTGGCTCCACCATAAACTGCTTCAACGTGTCGAAGAGTTTAGAAATGAATATTCCGCGATGAATATTGATTTCTAGTCTTTTGATTAGATCGTTCTTTAAAAATTTGGGTATGTGATAGAAAGATAGACTGAACGTTACTTTCACTGGTAACGGATCAGGCTAAGGTAAAATTTGTGAGTTGCTCTATGAGCAAGTGCGAATTTTCGGCGAATGTCGTCTTCATAGTATAACCAGATTGCTTGGGGTTATATGGTCAAGTGAAGAAGCGCATACGGTGGATGCCTTGGCAGTCAGAGGCGATGAAAGACGTGGTAGCCTGCGAAAAGCTTCGGGGAGTCGGCAAACAGACTTTGATCCGGAGATGTCTGAATGGGGGAACCCAGCCATCATAAGATGGTTATCTTGTACTGAATACATAGGTGCAAGAGGCGAACCAGGGGAACTGAAACATCTAAGTACCCTGAGGAAAAGAAATCAACCGAGATTCCCTTAGTAGTGGCGAGCGAACGGGGACTAGCCCTTAAGTGGCTTTGAGATTAGCGGAACGCTCTGGAAAGTGCGGCCATAGTGGGTGATAGCCCTGTACGCGAAAATCTCTTGGTCATGAAATCGAGTAGGACGGAGCACGAGAAACTTTGTCTGAATATGGGGGGACCATCCTCCAAGGCTAAATACTACTGACTGACCGATAGTGAACTAGTACCGTGAGGGAAAGGCGAAAAGAACCCCGGAGAGGGGAGTGAAATAGATCCTGAAACCGTATGCGTACAAGCAGTGGGAGCCCACTTTGTTGGGTGACTGCGTACCTTTTGTATAATGGGTCAGCGACTTATTTTCAGTGGCGAGCTTAACCGAATAGGGGAGGCGTAGCGAAAGCGAGTCTTAATAGGGCGTCTAGTCGCTGGGAATAGACCCGAAACCGGGCGATCTATCCATGGGCAGGTTGAAGGTTAGGTAACACTGACTGGAGGACCGAACCGACTACCGTTGAAAAGTTAGCGGATGACCTGTGGATCGGAGTGAAAGGCTAATCAAGCTCGGAGATAGCTGGTTCTCCTCGAAAGCTATTTAGGTAGCGCCTCATGTATCACTGTAGGGGGTAGAGCACTGTTTCGGCTAGGGGGTCATCCCGACTTACCAAACCGATGCAAACTCCGAATACCTACAAGTGCCGAGCATGGGAGACACACGGCGGGTGCTAACGTCCGTCGTGAAAAGGGAAACAACCCAGACCGTCAGCTAAGGTCCCAAAGTTATGGTTAAGTGGGAAACGATGTGGGAAGGCTTAGACAGCTAGGAGGTTGGCTTAGAAGCAGCCACCCTTTAAAGAAAGCGTAATAGCTCACTAGTCGAGTCGGCCTGCGCGGAAGATGTAACGGGGCTCAAACCATACACCGAAGCTACGGGTATCACGTAAGTGATGCGGTAGAGGAGCGTTCTGTAAGCCTGTGAAGGTGAGTTGAGAAGCTTGCTGGAGGTATCAGAAGTGCGAATGCTGACATGAGTAACGACAATGGGTGTGAAAAACACCCACGCCGAAAGACCAAGGTTTCCTGCGCAACGTTAATCGACGCAGGGTTAGTCGGTCCCTAAGGCGAGGCTGAAAAGCGTAGTCGATGGAAAACAGGTTAATATTCCTGTACTTCTGGTTATTGCGATGGAGGGACGGAGAAGGCTAGGCCAGCTTGGCGTTGGTTGTCCAAGTTTAAGGTGGTAGGCTGAGATCTTAGGTAAATCCGGGATCTTAAGGCCGAGAGCTGATGACGAGTTACCCTTTGGGTGACGAAGTGGTTGATGCCATGCTTCCAAGAAAAGCTTCTAAGCTTCAGATAACCAGGAACCGTACCCCAAACCGACACAGGTGGTTGGGTAGAGAATACCAAGGCGCTTGAGAGAACTCGGGTGAAGGAACTAGGCAAAATGGCACCGTAACTTCGGGAGAAGGTGCGCCGGTGAGGGTGAAGCATTTACTGCGTAAGCCCACGCCGGTCGAAGATACCAGGCCGCTGCGACTGTTTATTAAAAACACAGCACTCTGCAAACACGAAAGTGGACGTATAGGGTGTGACGCCTGCCCGGTGCCGGAAGGTTAATTGATGGGGTTAGCTAACGCGAAGCTCTTGATCGAAGCCCCGGTAAACGGCGGCCGTAACTATAACGGTCCTAAGGTAGCGAAATTCCTTGTCGGGTAAGTTCCGACCTGCACGAATGGCGTAACGATGGCGGCGCTGTCTCCACCCGAGACTCAGTGAAATTGAAATCGCTGTGAAGATGCAGTGTATCCGCGGCTAGACGGAAAGACCCCGTGAACCTTTACTATAGCTTTGCACTGGACTTTGAATTTGCTTGTGTAGGATAGGTGGGAGGCTTTGAAGCGTGGACGCCAGTTCGCGTGGAGCCATCCTTGAAATACCACCCTGGCAACTTTGAGGTTCTAACTCAGGTCCGTTATCCGGATCGAGGACAGTGTATGGTGGGTAGTTTGACTGGGGCGGTCTCCTCCTAAAGAGTAACGGAGGAGTACGAAGGTGCGCTCAGACCGGTCGGAAATCGGTCGTAGAGTATAAAGGCAAAAGCGCGCTTGACTGCGAGACAGACACGTCGAGCAGGTACGAAAGTAGGTCTTAGTGATCCGGTGGTTCTGTATGGAAGGGCCATCGCTCAACGGATAAAAGGTACTCCGGGGATAACAGGCTGATACCGCCCAAGAGTTCATATCGACGGCGGTGTTTGGCACCTCGATGTCGGCTCATCACATCCTGGGGCTGAAGCCGGTCCCAAGGGTATGGCTGTTCGCCATTTAAAGTGGTACGCGAGCTGGGTTTAGAACGTCGTGAGACAGTTCGGTCCCTATCTGCCGTGGACGTTTGAGATTTGAGAGGGGCTGCTCCTAGTACGAGAGGACCGGAGTGGACGAACCTCTGGTGTTCCGGTTGTCACGCCAGTGGCATTGCCGGGTAGCTATGTTCGGAAAAGATAACCGCTGAAAGCATCTAAGCGGGAAACTTGCCTCAAGATGAGATCTCACTGGAGCCTTGAGCTCCCTGAAGGGCCGTCGAAGACTACGACGTTGATAGGTTGGGTGTGTAAGCGCTGTGAGGCGTTGAGCTAACCAATACTAATTGCCCGTGAGGCTTGACCATATAACACCCAAGCAATTTGACTACTCGAAAGAGCATCAGATTGCGGTGTGTGAAGACGAAAGAACCGAAAGTTCGACGCTCACAAAACACCGATTTCCATCACATACCCAATTTGCTGAAGCGAGGCCCTCCGGTCACGACTCAGTACCCGAATTTCTTGACGACCATAGAGCGTTGGAACCACCTGATCCCATCCCGAACTCAGCAGTGAAACGATGCATCGCCGATGGTAGTGTGGGGTTTCCCCATGTGAGAGTAGGTCATCGTCAAGATTAAATTCCGAAACCCCTATCTGCGTACGCAGGTAGGGGTTTTGTTTTTGTCTGGGGGAAATCCGTAACGCCGGGTTTCTATGCAAGTGCTCGGGGCGTGGCTATCATGCGGGCCTCATTGTGAGGCGAGACTTGCATGCTGACGTTGTTAGAGCTTCTTAAAGATGGCCGATTCCATTCGGGTCAGGCACTGGGTGCTGCCTTGGGCATCAGTCGCAGTGCGGTATGGAAGCAGCTCCAGCATTTGGAGGCTGAGCTGGGTCTTGCCATTCATAAAGTCAGGGGGCGGGGCTATCAATTGGCGACGCCGCTGACATTGCTTGATCCTGCCGAGATCGGGAGACTTGCGCCTTCTTGTGACTGGCCTGTCCTGGTCTTCGATTCCATCGACTCCACCAATGCCGAGGCACTGCGTGCTATCGAGCGGCTTCAGGCTGCGCCTTTCCTGGTGCTGGCTGAGCGGCAGACTGCCGGGCGCGGGCGGCGTGGGCGCAAGTGGGCGAGTCCTTTCGCGGAAAACGTCTATTACAGCCTGGTACTGCGTATCGACGGTGGAATGCGTCAGCTCGAAGGTTTGAGTCTTGTTGTCGGGCTTGCCGTCCTGCAGGCCTTGCGCGAGCTTGGTGTCCCTGGGGTGGGGTTGAAATGGCCGAATGATGTCCTGGTCGGCCAGAAGAAAATTGCCGGGATATTGCTCGAGCTGGTCGGCGATCCTGCTGATGTGTGTCACGTGGTGCTGGGTGTGGGGATAAACGTGAACATGCAGATGACCGATGAGGTGGACCAGCAGTGGACGTCCATGCGTCTGGAGTCGGGTAGGATGTTTGATCGCAATCACCTGGTGGCAACGCTTGGAGTGATGCTGCAGAGATACCTGGTGCGTCATCGGGCTGGTGGGTTTTCGGCGGTCCAGGCGGAGTGGGAGCAAAATCATCTGTGGCAAGGGCGTGCAGTCTCATTGATTGCGGGCGTTAACCAGATAGATGGCGAAGTGCTGGGTATTGATAGTCAGGGCGCCTTGCGCTTGAAGGTGGATGGTGTGGAAAAAGTCTTCAGTGGTGGCGAGCTGAGTCTGAGGTTGCGTCATGATTCTTGAGCTCGACTGTGGCAACAGTTTTATCAAGTGGCGCGTGCTCGATGCGAATGCCCGGCTGGTGGTGGGGGAAGGGGTTGTCGATTCTGACCTCGCGTTGCTCGCGGACTTGAAGGCGCTCCAGGGGCTTGCTCTCAAGCATTGCCGATTGGTCAGTGTAAGGACTGTCGAAGAAACCGGGATGTTGATCGCCCTGTTGAAGGAGTCCTTCGATGTGTCGGTCGTCAGTGCGTCGCCCGCGCGGGAAATGTCCGGAGTCCGTAACGGCTATGAGGAGTTCGAGAAGCTGGGCCTCGATCGTTGGCTGGCCTTGCTTGGCGGATTCCATTTGGCGGGCGGTGCGTGCCTTGTGCTTGATTTCGGTACAGCCGTGACCGCGGACTTCGTTGCTGAGGATGGAGGGCATCTCGGTGGGTTCATATGTCCAGGGATGCCGTTGATGCGCAATCAGCTGCGCACGCATACCCGCAAGATTCGTTACGGTGATCTTGCTGCCGAGCGTGCTCTGGAGAGCCTCGACCCTGGTCGCACAACCGTTGAGGCTGTCGAGCGCGGTTGCCTGTTGATGCTTCAGGGGTTTGTGCTGACTCAGCTTGAGTTGGCCCGTAGCCATTGGGGTGAGGATTTCGCTGTTTTCCTCACGGGTGGTGATGCCGCCCTGGTGTCCGGGATAGTGCCCGAGGCCAGGGTGGTTCCGGATCTGGTGTTTGTCGGCTTGGCTATGGCGTGCCCTTTGTCCTGAGGTCTTTATGCGTTGGTTGTTTCTGCTGCTGCTTGTTCTCAATGTGTTTTATTACATCTGGCATCAACAGGAGGCTCCTCTGCGCGCGAAGGATGTAACGCCCTTGAGTCTGTATCGTGGGTCTCAGCAGGATATCCGTCTGTTGAGCGAGGCGGGGGAGGCGGCCAAGGACAAGGGCAAGGCAGCCCAGCCGGATTCCGGCTGCCTTTATCTGGGCGGTTTTACCCGTCAGGACGTGGCCCAGGGGCTTGAGCGCAGATTGACTGGTATGGATGTCAAGTTTCAGGCGTTGCCCCGGGGTGGCTCCGAAACTGCCGGTTATTGGCTGCGTGTGGCCCCGGAAAGCCGGCGCTGGCTGGACGATCTTCAGCTGATAAACCTTTCTAAAGAATTCAATGAGTTAAAACATAAAATAATGCCGTGCGAGGGGGTTGCACCCATCGAATAGTTTGCATAGAATGGCGCCCGCTCCACAGCGAACACCGGAAACGGTTAACGGTGTGAAGCGAGGTCAACGCAGCTAAGCTCAGGTTTTTAATGAGAAAAATGCTTGACAGAAGGCTGGCATGATGTAGAATGCCGGCTCGCTTAGGAGGGGTTCCCGAGCGGCCAAAGGGATCAGACTGTAAATCTGACGTCTACGACTTCGAAGGTTCGAATCCTTCCCCCTCCACCATTTTTAGCGAGAGCTGTAAGCCTCGCGGGTATAGTTTAGTGGTAGAACCTCAGCCTTCCAAGCTGATGATGCGGGTTCGATTCCCGCTACCCGCTCCAAGTTTACAGGTTTTGCACAGCGTTACGCTCTTGTAGCTCAGTTGGTAGAGCACACCCTTGGTAAGGGTGAGGTCAGCGGTTCAAATCCGCTCAAGAGCTCCATATAACAAGGCAGATATGAAAATATCTGCCTTTGTTTTAAGTGGTTCATGTTGCCTTTGGTTGTTTGTAGCGGTGGTTGGGCCATCGCTGCGGATGTCGTAACCAGGGTTGCAGAGTAAATTGTTGTAAAGTCTCCTTCAGGCCGGCATAATGGTCGGCCTGATTTTGTTTTAGGTCAGTAGCTCAATTGGCAGAGCGACGGTCTCCAAAACCGTAGGTTGGGGGTTCGATTCCCTCCTGACCTGCCAGATTCACTTGGTGTGTCTGGCTTTCTTTTCACAGGATCTTCATAGATGACTCCTAAAGCTGAAGCTCAAGGCTCTCGCTTCGATCTCCTCAAGTGGCTGGTAGTAGTCGCTCTGGTGATTGTTGGCGTTGTTGGAAATCAGTATTTCTCTGCTTCGCCGATCCTGTACCGTGTACTCGCATTGCTCGCCATTGCTGCTGTAGCTGCCTTTGTAGGCCTGCAGACCGCGAAGGGCAAGTCTTTCTTTGTACTGGTTAAGGAAGCTCGCACCGAGATTCGTAAAGTCGTGTGGCCAACTCGCCAAGAAACCACGCAGACCACCCTGATTGTGGTGGCTGTTGTTCTGGTTATGGCGTTGCTGTTGTGGGGGCTTGATTCCCTGCTCGGTTGGCTTGTTTCCTTGATCGTCGGCTAAGGGTGTCCCGTGGCTAAGCGTTGGTATGTTGTGCATGCTTACTCCGGTTACGAGAAGCATGTAATGCGCTCGCTGATCGAGCGCGTAAAGCTGGCCGGTATGGAAGATGGCTTCGGCGAGATTCTGGTTCCCACTGAAGAAGTGGTTGAAATGCGCAATGGCCAGAAGCGCAAAAGCGAACGCAAATTCTTCCCTGGCTACGTGCTGGTGCAGATGGATATGAACGAGGGTACCTGGCACTTGGTCAAGGATACTCCTCGGGTGATGGGTTTTATCGGCGGTACCGCCGACAAGCCTGCACCGATCACCGACAAAGAGGCAGAAGCGATTCTGCGCCGCGTTGCTGATGGTAGCGACAAGCCGAAGCCGAAGACACTGTTCGAGCCGGGCGAATCGGTACGAGTCAACGACGGCCCGTTCGCGGACTTTACCGGTGTTGTTGAAGAAGTTAACTACGAAAAGAGCCGGATCCAGGTCGCGGTGCTCATTTTCGGTCGCTCTACTCCGGTGGAGCTCGAGTTCAGTCAGGTCGAAAAGGTCTAACTGAGCAAAAATCCCAACCCCGCAGCCGTAGGCTGTGGGGTTTTGTCGTCACTGGGATAAACGCGCAAGTAACCGGGGAGCCTCTCGAGGCGTTCGAACCCGTAATTGGAGTGCCTCATGGCCAAGAAGATTACCGCTTACATCAAGCTGCAAGTGAAGGCCGCTCAGGCTAACCCAAGCCCACCTGTTGGTCCTGCTCTGGGTCAGCACGGCGTGAACATCATGGAATTCTGCAAGGCTTTCAACGCCCGTACTCAGGGTCTTGAGCCAGGTCTGCCGACTCCAGTGATCATCACTGTCTACAGCGACCGTAGCTTCACTTTCGAAACCAAATCCACCCCTGCTTCGGTTCTGCTGAAGAAGGCGGCCGGTCTGACCAGCGGTTCCGCTCGTCCGAACACCGTTAAGGTTGGCACTGTGACTCGTGCTCAGCTGGAAGAAATCGCGAAAACCAAAAACGCGGATCTGACTGCAGCTGATATGGAAGCAGCCGTGCGTACTATCGCCGGTTCTGCTCGTAGCATGGGCCTTAACGTGGAGGGTGTGTAATGGCTAAGCTGACCAAGCGTCAAAAGGCTATCGCCGGCAAAATCGAAGCAGGCAAGGCCTACAACTTTGTAGACGCCGCTGCTCTGCTGGCCGAGCTGTCGACTGTCAAGTTCAGCGAGTCGTTCGACGTAGCTGTAAACCTGGGTGTTGACCCGCGTAAATCCGACCAGGTCGTTCGTAGCGCTACTGTGCTGCCACACGGCACTGGCAAGACTGTTCGCGTTGCTGTGTTCACTCAGGGTCCAGCTGCTGAAGCCGCTCTGGCTGCCGGCGCTGACCGCGTAGGTATGGATGACCTGGCTGCCGAAATGAAAGGCGGCGACCTGAACTATGACGTAGTGATTGCATCCCCGGATGCAATGCGCGTTGTGGGTCAGTTGGGTCAGATCCTCGGTCCACGTGGCCTGATGCCTAACCCTAAAGTCGGCACCGTAACCCCAGACGTAGCTACCGCGGTTAAAAACGCCAAGGCTGGTCAGGTTCGTTATCGCACCGACAAAAACGGCATCATCCACACTTCCGTTGGCAAGATCGGCTTCGACGCCGTCAAGCTGAAGGAAAACGTTGAAGCCCTGATCGCTGATCTGAAGCGTATCAAGCCAGCTTCCTCGAAAGGCATTTACGTCAAGCGCGTTACCCTGAGCACCACTATGGGCCCAGGTCTGGTCATCGACCAAAGCTCGCTCGACGCGTAAGACACAGATTGGCGCAAGCGATTGCGCCAATTGAAAAATTGGGGTCCCTGCCTGGCGGGGGCTATCCAAGACCGTAGGCGACGCGAGTCTTAAACCACAAGCCTACGCAGATGGTGCTCCCGGTTCCTTACCGAATCAGACACCAAAACGACATCCGGTTTCGACCAGATGAAACGGTAACAAGCAGGAGTTAAACCCGTGGCAATTAAACTCGAAGACAAGAAGGCCATCGTCGCTGAAGTCAACGAGGCTGCCAAAGTCGCTCTGTCCGCTGTCGTGGCTGATGCCCGTGGCGTAACAGTAGGCGCGATGACCGGACTCCGTAAAGAGGCTCGTGAAGCTGGCGTTTACGTACGTGTCGTACGTAACACCCTGCTCAAGCGCGCTGTTGCTGACACTGAATTCAGTGTCCTCAACGACGTGTTCACCGGCCCTACCCTGATTGCGTTCTCCAAGGAACATCCAGGCGCTGCTGCCCGGATCTTCAAGGAATTCGCAAAGGGTCAGGACAAGTTCGAGATCAAGGCAGCTGCGTTCGAGGGCAAGTTCCTCGCAGCTAACCAAATCGACGTACTGGCAACTCTGCCGACCCGTGACGAAGCAATTTCTCAGCTGATGAGCGTGATTCAAGGCGCTACCAGCAAATTGGCTCGTACTCTGGCGGCAATTCGCGACCAGAAAGAAGCTGCTGCAGCCTAAGGCTCGTCAACTTCTCGCGTTTTTTGTTTTTTTCGATGGTCGCGTAGGCCGTCCCCAATATCAGGAATTAGATTCATGTCTATCTCTCAGAACGATATCCTTGAAGCAGTTGGCAACATGTCCGTAATGGAAGTTGTTGAGCTGATCAAAGCTTTCGAAGAAAAATTCGGTGTTACCGCTGCTGCTGCATCGGCTGGTCCAGCTGTTGCTGCTGCCGTTGCTGAAGAGCAAACCGAATTCAACGTCATGCTGACCGAAGCTGGCGAGAAGAAAGTTAACGTGATCAAGGCTGTACGTGAACTGACCGGTCTGGGCTTGAAAGAAGCCAAGGCTGTAGTTGACGGCGCACCTGCCATGGTTCTGGAAGCTGTTGCCAAAGACGCAGCTGACAAAGCCAAAGCAGCTCTGGAAGAAGCAGGCGCTAAAGTCGAGCTGAAGTAAGCATCGACTTTGCTCCTCCAGCCCGAGCGTTAAGCGACAGGCTGATGGCTGGTGGCTCTTGCCACCGGCCTTTTTCCGTTATTGGCAGCCGACTGGGTCGGTGCCGATAGCGTGCTGTAACCACCCGATGCGGTGGCGCAAACCATGGGGTTTGCACGATTTTCTGGCTGCTCCCGTCGGGAGGGGCCAAACAAGCAGGTGACCAAGCTGGGGAACGCTGATGGCTTACTCATATACTGAGAAAAAACGTATCCGCAAGGACTTTAGCAAGTTGCCGGACGTCATGGATGTGCCGTACCTCCTGGCCATCCAGCTGGATTCGTATCGTGAATTCTTGCAAGCGGGAGCGACTAAAGATCAGTTCCGCGACGTGGGCCTGCATGCGGCCTTCAAATCCGTTTTCCCGATCATCAGCTACTCCGGCAATGCTGCGCTGGAGTACGTCGGATATCGTCTGGGCGAACCGGCATTTGATGTCAAAGAATGCGTATTGCGCGGTGTAACTTACGCCGTACCTTTGCGGGTAAAAGTGCGCCTGATCATTTTCGACAAAGAATCGTCGAACAAAGCGATCAAGGACATCAAAGAGCAAGAAGTCTACATGGGTGAAATCCCCCTGATGACTGAAAACGGTACCTTCGTAATCAACGGTACCGAGCGTGTAATCGTTTCCCAGCTGCACCGTTCCCCGGGCGTGTTCTTCGACCACGACCGTGGCAAGACGCACAGCTCCGGCAAACTGCTGTACTCCGCGCGCATCATTCCTTACCGCGGTTCGTGGCTGGACTTCGAGTTCGACCCGAAAGACTGCGTATTCGTGCGTATCGACCGTCGTCGCAAGCTGCCTGCCTCGGTACTGCTGCGCGCGCTGGGCTATACCACTGAAGAAGTGCTGGACGCGTTCTATACCACCAACGTATTCCACGTGAAGGGCGAGACCCTGAGCCTGGAGCTGGTGCCTCAGCGCCTGCGCGGTGAAATCGCTGTCCTCGATATTCAGGATGACAAAGGCAAGGTTATTGTCGAGCAAGGTCGTCGTATCACCGCTCGCCACATCAACCAGCTGGAAAAAGCCGGGATCAAAGAGCTGGATGTGCCTCTGGACTACGTCCTGGGTCGCACAACCGCCAAGGTCATCGTGCATCCGGCAACCGGCGAAATCCTGGCAGAGTGCAACACCGAGCTGAACACCGAGATCCTGGCGAAAATCGCCAAGGCCGGCGTTGTTCGCATCGAAACTCTGTACACCAACGATATCGACTGCGGTCCGTTCGTCTCCGACACCTTGAAGATCGACTCCACCAGCAACCAACTGGAAGCGCTGGTCGAGATCTATCGCATGATGCGTCCTGGCGAGCCGCCAACCAAAGACGCTGCCGAGACCCTGTTCAACAACCTGTTCTTCAGCCCTGAGCGCTATGACCTTTCTGCGGTCGGCCGGATGAAGTTCAACCGTCGTATCGGTCGTACCGAGATCGAAGGTTCGGGCGTGCTGTGCAAGGAAGACATCGTCGCGGTACTGAAGACCCTGGTCGACATCCGTAACGGTAAAGGCATCGTCGATGACATCGACCACCTGGGTAACCGTCGTGTTCGCTGCGTAGGCGAAATGGCCGAGAACCAGTTCCGCGTTGGCCTGGTACGTGTTGAGCGTGCGGTCAAAGAGCGTCTGTCGATGGCTGAAAGCGAAGGCCTGATGCCGCAAGACCTGATCAACGCCAAGCCAGTGGCTGCGGCGGTGAAAGAGTTCTTCGGTTCCAGCCAGTTGTCCCAGTTCATGGACCAGAACAACCCGCTGTCCGAGATCACCCACAAGCGTCGTGTTTCTGCACTCGGCCCTGGTGGTTTGACTCGTGAGCGTGCCGGCTTTGAAGTTCGTGACGTACACCCGACCCACTACGGTCGTGTTTGCCCGATCGAAACGCCGGAAGGTCCGAACATCGGTCTGATCAACTCCCTGGCTGCCTATGCGCGCACCAACCAGTACGGCTTCCTGGAAAGCCCGTACCGCGTGGTGAAAGACGCTCTGGTCACCGACGAGATCGTGTTCCTGTCCGCCATCGAAGAAGCCGATCACGTGATCGCTCAGGCTTCGGCCACGATGAACGACAAGAAAGTCCTGATCGACGAGCTGGTAGCTGTTCGTCACCTGAACGAATTCACCGTCAAGGCGCCGGAAGACGTCACCTTGATGGACGTTTCGCCGAAGCAGGTAGTTTCGGTCGCTGCGTCGCTGATTCCGTTCCTCGAGCACGACGACGCCAACCGTGCGTTGATGGGTTCGAACATGCAGCGTCAAGCTGTACCAACCCTGCGTGCCGACAAGCCGCTGGTAGGTACCGGCATGGAGCGTAACGTAGCCCGTGACTCCGGCGTTTGCGTCGTGGCTCGTCGTGGCGGCGTGATCGACTCCGTCGACGCCAGCCGTATCGTGGTTCGTGTTGCCGATGACGAAGTTGAAACCGGTGAAGCCGGTGTCGACATCTACAACCTGACCAAATACACCCGCTCCAACCAGAACACCTGCATCAACCAGCGTCCGCTGGTGCGTAAGGGTGATCGGGTTCAGCGTAGCGACATCATGGCCGACGGTCCGTCCACCGACATGGGTGAACTGGCACTGGGTCAGAACATGCGCATCGCGTTCATGGCATGGAACGGCTTCAACTTCGAAGACTCCATCTGCCTGTCCGAGCGTGTGGTTCAGGAAGACCGCTTCACCACGATCCACATCCAGGAACTGACCTGTGTGGCCCGTGACACCAAGCTTGGCCCAGAGGAAATCACCGCCGACATCCCTAACGTGGGTGAAGCGGCGCTGAACAAGCTGGACGAAGCCGGTATCGTTTACGTAGGTGCTGAAGTTGGCGCAGGCGACATCCTGGTCGGTAAGGTCACTCCGAAAGGCGAGACCCAACTGACTCCGGAAGAAAAACTGCTGCGTGCGATCTTCGGTGAAAAAGCCAGCGACGTTAAAGACACTTCCCTGCGTGTACCTACCGGTACCAAAGGTACTGTCATCGACGTACAGGTCTTCACCCGCGACGGCGTTGAGCGTGATGCTCGTGCCCTGTCGATCGAGAAGTCCCAGCTGGACGAGATCCGCAAGGACCTGAACGAAGAGTTCCGTATCGTTGAAGGTGCTACTTTCGAACGTCTGCGCTCCGCTCTGGTCGGCCACAAAGCCGAAGGCGGCGCCGGTCTGAAGAAAGGCCAGGACATCACCGACGAAGTCCTCGACGGTCTTGAGCACGGCCAGTGGTTCAAACTGCGCATGGCTGAAGATGCCCTGAACGAGCAGCTCGAGAAGGCTCAGGCCTACATCGTTGATCGTCGCCGTCTGCTGGACGACAAGTTCGAAGACAAGAAGCGCAAACTGCAGCAGGGCGATGACCTGGCTCCAGGCGTGCTGAAAATCGTCAAGGTTTACCTGGCAATCCGTCGTCGCATCCAGCCGGGCGACAAGATGGCCGGTCGTCACGGTAACAAGGGTGTGGTCTCCGTGATCATGCCGGTTGAAGACATGCCGCACGATGCCAATGGCACCCCGGTCGACGTTGTCCTCAACCCGTTGGGCGTACCTTCGCGTATGAACGTCGGTCAGATCCTTGAAACCCACCTGGGCCTCGCGGCCAAAGGTTTGGGCGAGAAGATCAACCGCATGGTTGAAGAGCAGCGCAAGGTTGCCGAGCTGCGTAAGTTCCTGCACGAGATCTATAACGAGATCGGCGGTCGTCAGGAAAGCCTCGATGACTTCTCGGACCAGGAAATCCTGGATCTGGCTCAAAACCTGCGTGGCGGCGTTCCAATGGCCACTCCAGTGTTCGACGGCGCCAAGGAAAGCGAAATCAAGGCCATGCTGAAACTGGCAGACCTGCCAGAAAGCGGCCAGATGCAGCTGACTGACGGCCGTACCGGCAACAAGTTCGAGCGCCCGGTTACCGTTGGCTACATGTACATGCTGAAGCTGAACCACTTGGTAGACGACAAGATGCACGCTCGTTCTACCGGTTCGTACAGCCTGGTTACCCAGCAGCCGCTGGGTGGTAAGGCGCAGTTCGGTGGTCAGCGTTTCGGGGAGATGGAGGTCTGGGCACTGGAAGCATACGGTGCTGCTTACACTCTGCAAGAAATGCTCACAGTGAAGTCGGACGATGTGAACGGCCGGACCAAGATGTACAAAAACATCGTGGACGGCGATCACCGTATGGAGCCGGGCATGCCCGAGTCCTTCAACGTGTTGATCAAGGAAATTCGTTCCCTCGGCATCGATATCGATCTGGAAACCGAATAACACGTGACGCGAATCGAGAGCGGGGCAGGATTGCCCGCTCTCTGCTCCGCCAGGAGGAAAGGCCTTGAAAGACCTACTGAATTTGCTGAAAAACCAGGGTCAAGTCGAAGAGTTCGACGCCATCCGTATCGGATTGGCATCGCCTGAGATGATCCGTTCGTGGTCGTTCGGTGAAGTTAAAAAGCCGGAAACCATCAACTACCGTACGTTCAAGCCTGAGCGTGACGGCCTGTTCTGCGCCAAGATCTTTGGCCCGGTAAAGGATTACGAGTGCCTGTGCGGTAAGTACAAGCGCTTGAAGCACCGTGGCGTAATCTGCGAGAAGTGCGGCGTTGAAGTCGCGCTGGCAAAAGTTCGTCGTGAGCGCATGGCTCACATCGAACTGGCCTCGCCGGTTGCTCACATCTGGTTCCTGAAATCGCTGCCGTCCCGTATCGGCTTGCTGATGGACATGACCCTGCGTGATATCGAGCGCGTTCTCTACTTCGAGAGCTACGTCGTTATCGATCCGGGCATGACCACCCTTGAAAAAGGTCAGCTGCTGAACGATGAGCAGTACTTCGAAGCGCTGGAAGAGTTCGGCGACGATTTCGATGCCCGCATGGGTGCCGAAGCTGTCCGCGAACTGCTGCACGCTATCGACCTGGAGCACGAGATTGGCCGTTTGCGTGAAGAGATTCCGCAAACCAACTCCGAAACCAAGATCAAGAAGCTGTCCAAGCGTCTGAAGTTGATGGAAGCCTTCCAGGGGTCCGGCAACCTGCCAGAGTGGATGGTGCTGACCGTTCTGCCGGTTCTGCCGCCAGATCTGCGTCCACTGGTCCCGCTGGATGGCGGTCGCTTCGCGACTTCCGACCTCAACGATCTGTATCGTCGAGTGATCAACCGTAACAACCGTTTGAAGCGCCTGCTGGATCTGTCCGCTCCGGACATCATCGTGCGCAACGAAAAGCGTATGTTGCAGGAAGCCGTCGACGCATTGCTCGACAACGGTCGTCGTGGCCGCGCTATCACCGGTTCCAACAAGCGTCCTCTGAAATCCCTGGCTGACATGATCAAGGGTAAGCAGGGTCGTTTCCGTCAGAACTTGCTCGGTAAGCGTGTTGACTACTCCGGCCGTTCGGTAATTACCGTAGGTCCGACCCTGCGTCTGCACCAGTGCGGTCTGCCGAAGAAAATGGCTCTCGAGCTGTTCAAGCCGTTCATTTTCGGCAAGCTGGAAATGCGTGGTCTCGCTACCACCATCAAGGCTGCCAAGAAGATGGTCGAGCGCGAACTGCCAGAGGTTTGGGACGTTCTCGCTGAAGTGATTCGCGAACACCCGGTTCTTCTCAACCGTGCACCGACCCTTCACCGTCTGGGCATCCAGGCGTTTGAACCGGTACTGATCGAAGGCAAGGCTATCCAGCTGCACCCTCTGGTCTGCGCCGCGTACAACGCCGACTTCGACGGCGACCAAATGGCCGTGCACGTACCGCTGACGCTGGAAGCCCAGCTGGAAGCGCGTGCGTTGATGATGTCGACCAACAACATTCTGTCGCCAGCCAACGGTGAGCCAATCATCGTTCCGTCGCAGGACGTTGTATTGGGTCTGTACTACATGACTCGTGAAGCGATCAACGCCAAGGGCGAAGGTCGTGTGTTCGCGGATCTGCAGGAAGTTGACCGTGTGTTCCGTGCCGGCGAAGCCGCACTGCACGCCAAGGTTAAAGTCCGGATCAACGAAACCGTCAACGACCGTGACGGCGGCAGCGTGACCAACACCCGTATCGTCGACACCACTGTCGGCCGTGCGCTGTTGTTCCAGGTTGTGCCAAAAGGTCTGTCGTACGACGTCGTCAACCTGCCGATGAAGAAAAAGGCGATCTCCAAGCTGATCAACCAGTGCTACCGCGTGGTTGGTCTGAAAGAGACCGTGATCTTCGCTGACCAGTTGATGTACACCGGTTTTGCCTATTCGACCATTTCCGGCGTATCCATCGGTGTTAACGACTTCGTTATCCCGGATGAAAAAGCCCGCATCATCGGTGCAGCCACCGACGAAGTGAAAGAGATCGAAAGTCAGTACGCCTCCGGCCTGGTAACCCAGGGCGAGAAGTACAACAAAGTGATCGACCTTTGGTCCAAGGCGAACGACGAAGTTTCCAAGGCGATGATGGCCAACCTCTCGAAAGAGAAAGTCATCGACCGTCATGGCGTCGAAGTCGACCAAGAGTCTTTCAACTCGATGTACATGATGGCCGACTCGGGTGCGCGGGGTTCCGCAGCACAGATTCGTCAGCTGGCCGGTATGCGTGGCCTGATGGCCAAGCCGGACGGTTCCATCATTGAAACGCCGATTACTGCGAACTTCCGTGAAGGTCTGAGCGTACTCCAGTACTTCATCTCCACTCACGGTGCTCGTAAAGGTCTGGCGGATACCGCGTTGAAAACCGCTAACTCCGGTTACCTGACTCGTCGTCTGGTAGACGTGGCGCAGGATCTGGTTGTAACCGAGATCGATTGCGGCACCGAACACGGTCTGCTGATGACTCCGCACATTGAAGGCGGTGACGTTGTAGAGCCGTTGGGTGAGCGCGTATTGGGTCGTGTTATCGCCCGTGACGTATTCAAGCCAGGTACCGAGGACGTCATCGTTCCTGCCGGCACCCTGGTAGACGAGAAGTGGGTCGAGTTCATCGAGCTGAACAGCATCGACGAAGTGATCGTGCGTTCGCCGATCAGCTGCGAAACCCGCTACGGCATTTGCGCCAAGTGCTACGGCCGCGATCTGGCTCGTGGTCACCAGGTGAACATCGGTGAAGCGGTCGGCGTTATCGCTGCCCAGTCCATCGGTGAGCCGGGTACCCAGCTGACGATGCGTACGTTCCACATCGGTGGTGCGGCAAGCCGGACCTCCGCAGCCGACAGCGTTCAGGTGAAGAATGGCGGTACCGTCCGTCTGCACAACCTGAAGCACGTAGAGCGCGTGGATGGTCACCTGGTTGCTGTGTCCCGTTCCGGTGAGCTGGCCATCGCTGATGACTTCGGTCGTGAGCGTGAGCGTTACAAGCTGCCGTACGGTGCTGTGATCTCGGTTAAAGAAGGTGACAAGGTCGACGCTGGCGCAATCGTGGCCAAGTGGGATCCGCACACTCACCCGATCGTTACCGAAATGAAAGGTACCGTGACCTACGTGGGCATGGAAGAAGGCATCACGATCAAGCGTCAGACTGACGAATTGACCGGTATGACCAACATTGAAGTACTCGACGCCAAAGATCGTCCAGCTGCCGGCAAGGACATCCGTCCAGCCGTGAAGATGGTCGACGACAACGGCAAGGATCTGTTGCTGCCAGGCACTGACGTTATCGCTCAGTACTTCCTGCCAGCCAACGCCCTGGTCGGTGTAGCGGACGGTGCGAAGATCGCGATCGGTGATGTTATCGCTCGTATCCCGCAAGAAACTTCGAAAACCCGTGACATCACCGGTGGTCTGCCGCGTGTTGCCGACCTGTTCGAAGCCCGTCGTCCGAAAGAAGCGTCGATTTTGGCTGAAGTCAGCGGCACCATCGCGTTCGGTAAAGAGACCAAAGGCAAGCGCCGTCTGGTCATTACCCCGAACGACGGTAGCGATCCGTACGAAGAGCTGATTCCGAAGTGGCGTCACCTGAACGTGTTCGAAGGCGAACAGGTAAACCGCGGCGAAGTTATCTCCGACGGTCCGAGCGATCCACACGACATCCTGCGTCTGCTGGGTGTGAGTGCGCTGGCGAAGTACATTGTTAACGAGATCCAGGACGTTTACCGTCTGCAAGGCGTGAAGATCAACGACAAGCACATCGAGACCATCCTGCGTCAGATGCTGCGTAAAGTTGAAATCGCTGAATCCGGCGATTCCAGTTTCATCAAGGGCGACCAGATGGAATTGACTCACGTTCTGGTAGAGAACGAGCGTTTGAGCGGCGAAGACAAGTTCGTCTCCAAGTTCACTCGCGTTCTGCTGGGTATCACCAAGGCGTCGTTGTCCACCGAATCGTTCATCTCGGCGGCTTCCTTCCAGGAAACCACTCGCGTACTGACCGAAGCGGCGGTAACCGGCAAGCGCGATTACCTGCGCGGCCTGAAAGAAAACGTTGTCGTGGGTCGTCTGATCCCGGCTGGTACCGGTCTGGCTTATCACAGCGAGCGTAAGCGCCGCCGTGATGCAGACAAGCCGTTGCGCGTAAGCGCCAGTGAAGTGGAAGCTGCACTGACCGAAGCGCTGAACTTGAGCGGTAACTGAGTTCTGCGGTAAATGAGTGTGAGGCCCTGGTCGCTCCGTTCATCGAATCGAGACAAATTGTCGAGATTGGATGAGCGGGGAGGGCGGGGCCTTGCCTTGACTGGGGACAAGATCCTCTTTAGACTCTTGTACCCCTAAATTTGGCGGGAACTCGTTCCTGCCATTTTGCTTTTCTTGCAAGACAATAGCGTCGCAAGACAACAGTGGAGCTAGTAGATGGCAACTATCAACCAGCTGGTACGTCAGCCGCGTAAGCGTATCGTCGAGAAATCCGACGTGCCTGCGCTGCAGAACTGCCCGCAACGCCGTGGCGTGTGCACCCGTGTGTACACCACCACGCCGAAAAAACCTAACTCGGCACTGCGTAAAGTATGCCGTGTGCGCCTGACCAACGGTTTCGAGGTTTCCTCGTACATCGGTGGTGAAGGTCACAACCTGCAAGAGCACAGCGTGGTACTGATCCGCGGCGGTCGTGTAAAAGACTTGCCAGGTGTTCGTTACCACACCGTTCGCGGTTCGTTGGATACTTCCGGTGTTAAAGGTCGTAACCAGGGTCGTTCGAAGTACGGTACCAAGCGTCCGAAGTAATCGGTCGTTTTGCAGTTTTTAATTTTATTGAGTCGATAAGAGTAAGGTCGGGCACGTATCCACAGGATCTGTCCCGGGCTAACCTGAAGACCGTTTGAGGGCTTATCAATGCCAAGACGTCGCGTAGCAGCCAAGCGTGAGATTCTGGACGATCCGAAATACGGAAGCCAAATCCTCGCCAAATTCATGAACCACGTAATGGAAAGCGGCAAGAAAGCCGTTGCCGAGCGTATCGTTTATGGTGCCCTGGATACCGTGAAGGCTCGTAAGGCCGGCACCGATCCCCTGGAACTCTTCGAAAAAGCACTCGACGCCATCGCTCCGCTGGTCGAAGTGAAGTCGCGCCGCGTTGGTGGTGCTACTTACCAGGTTCCGGTCGAGGTTCGTCCTTCCCGTCGTAACGCTCTGGCAATGCGCTGGCTGGTAGACTTCGCCCGTAAGCGTGGCGAGAAGTCCATGGCTCTGCGTTTGGCTGGCGAACTGTTGGACGCCGCCGAAGGTAAAGGTGCTGCAGTTAAGAAGCGTGAAGACGTGCACCGTATGGCTGAAGCCAACAAGGCTTTCTCGCACTACCGCTTCTAATTCTAGCGTCACTCATTTTGCGAGGGCTTTATGGCTCGTACTACACCGATTAATCGCTACCGTAACATCGGTATCGTTGCTCACGTGGATGCTGGTAAAACCACCACCACCGAGCGCGTCCTTTTTTACACTGGCAAAAGCCACAAGATGGGCGAAGTGCATGACGGCGCTGCGACCACTGACTGGATGGTTCAGGAGCAGGAGCGTGGTATTACCATTACTTCTGCTGCCATTACCGCCTTCTGGCAGGGTTCCGCCAAGCAGCACAAGGACCAGTACCGCTTCAACGTCATCGATACCCCGGGCCACGTAGACTTCACTATTGAAGTTGAGCGTTCCCTGCGTGTACTCGACGGCGCGGTCGTTGTGTTCTGCGGCACTTCCGGCGTTGAGCCTCAGTCCGAAACCGTATGGCGTCAAGCCAACAAGTACGGTGTTCCACGTATCGTTTACGTGAACAAGATGGACCGTGCCGGTGCGAACTTCCTGCGTGTGATCGCTCAGATCAAGCAGCGTCTGGGTCACACTCCGGTGCCGATCCAGTTGGCTATCGGTTCCGAAGACAACTTCCAGGGTCAGATCGATCTGATGACCATGGAAGCGGTTTACTGGAACGATGCTGACAAGGGCATGACTCCACGTCGCGAAGCTATCCCTGCTGAACTGCAGGAGCTGGCTGAAGAGTGGCGCAACAACATGGTAGAGGCTGCGGCCGAAGCCAGCGAAGAGCTGATGAACAAGTACCTCGAAGGGGAAGAACTCTCCATCGAGGAAATCAAGGGTGCTCTGCGTCAGCGTACTATCGCTGGTGAGATCGTTCTTGCTGTTTGCGGTTCTTCCTTCAAGAACAAGGGCGTTCCCCTGGTTCTCGACGCCGTTATCGACTACCTGCCGGCTCCGACCGACATTCCTGCCATCAAGGGTACTGACCCGGATGACGAGGAAAAGCAAATGGAGCGTCATGCAGACGACAACGAGCCGTTCTCGGCTCTGGCGTTCAAGATCGCTACCGACCCATTCGTGGGTACCTTGACTTTCGTCCGTGTTTACTCGGGCGTGTTGGCCTCCGGCGACGGCGTGATCAACTCGGTCAAAGGCAAGAAAGAGCGCGTGGGTCGTATGGTGCAAATGCACGCAAACGCCCGTGAAGAGATCAAGGAAGTGCGCGCTGGTGACATCGCGGCCCTGATCGGCATGAAGGACGTCACCACTGGTGAAACCTTGTGCAACGCTGACAAGCCAATCATCCTGGTTCGCATGGACTTCCCGGAGCCGGTTATCTCGGTTGCCGTAGAGCCTAAGACCAAGGATGACCAGGAAAAAATGGGTATCGCTCTGGGCAAACTTGCTCAGGAAGACCCGTCTTTCCGCGTCAAGACTGATGAAGAGACTGGTCAAACGATCATCTCCGGCATGGGCGAGCTGCACCTGGACATCCTGGTTGACCGGATGCGCCGTGAGTTCAACGTCGAAGCCAACATCGGTAAGCCTCAGGTTTCGTATCGTGAGCGCATCACGAAGAACTGCGAAATCGAAGGCAAGTTCGTTCGTCAGTCCGGCGGTCGTGGCCAGTTCGGTCATTGCTGGATTCGCTTTGCTCCTGCTGACGAAGGTCAGGAAGGTCTGCAATTCCTGAACGAAGTAGTGGGTGGTGTGGTTCCTAAGGAATACATCCCGGCTATCCAGAAGGGTATCGAAGAGCAGATGAAGAACGGCGTTGTTGCCGGCTATCCGCTGATCGGCCTGAAGGCTACCGTGTTTGATGGTTCTTACCACGACGTCGACTCGAACGAGATGGCGTTTAAGGTGGCTGCTTCCATGGCGACCAAGCAACTGGCCCAGAAGGGCGGCGGTGAGTTGCTTGAGCCGATCATGGCGGTAGAGGTTGTTACGCCTGAAGACTATATGGGTGACGTGATGGGCGACCTTAACCGTCGTCGCGGCATGATCTTGGGTATGGAAGACACGGTCTCCGGTAAAGTAATTCGTGCCGAAGTTCCGCTGGGCGAGATGTTCGGTTATGCGACCGACGTTCGTTCCATGTCCCAGGGTCGCGCAAGCTACTCTATGGAATTCAAAAAATACAATACGGCTCCGTCGCACATCGTCGAAACCGTTACCAAAAAACAAGGCTGATTCAGTCCTTTAGGCAAGGAGTTAATTGTCGTGGCTAAAGAAAAATTTGATCGTTCCCTACCGCACGTCAACGTTGGCACCATCGGTCACGTTGACCACGGTAAAACCACTCTGACCGCAGCTCTGACTCGCGTCTGCTCCGAAGTTTTCGGTTCGGCCGTAGTTGAATTCGATAAAATCGACAGCGCGCCAGAAGAAAAAGCTCGCGGTATCACCATCAACACCGCGCACGTCGAGTACAACTCGAACATTCGTCACTACGCTCACGTTGACTGCCCAGGTCACGCTGACTACGTGAAGAACATGATCACCGGTGCTGCCCAGATGGACGGCGCGATCCTGGTTTGCTCGGCCGCTGATGGTCCGATGCCACAAACCCGTGAGCACATCCTGCTGTCCCGTCAGGTAGGCGTTCCGTACATCGTGGTCTTCCTGAACAAGGCTGACCTGGTAGACGACGCTGAGCTGCTGGAACTGGTTGAGATGGAAGTTCGCGACCTGCTGTCCACCTACGACTTCCCAGGCGACGACACTCCGATCATCATCGGTTCGGCTCGTATGGCTCTGGAAGGCAAAGACGATAACGAAATGGGCACCAGCGCTGTTCGCAAGCTGGTTGAAACTCTGGATACCTACATCCCAGAGCCAGAGCGTGCTATCGACAAGCCATTCCTGATGCCAATCGAAGACGTATTCTCGATCTCGGGTCGTGGTACTGTTGTGACTGGTCGTATCGAGCGCGGTATCGTTCGCGTTCAAGATGCACTGGAAATCGTTGGTCTGCGTGACACCACCACCACCACCTGCACCGGTGTTGAAATGTTCCGCAAGCTGCTCGACGAAGGTCGTGCTGGCGAGAACTGCGGCGTTCTGCTGCGTGGTACCAAGCGTGACGACGTTGAGCGTGGCCAGGTTCTGGTTAAGCCAGGTTCGGTTAAGCCGCACACCAAGTTCACCGCAGAAGTTTACGTTCTGAGCAAGGAAGAAGGCGGCCGTCACACTCCGTTCTTCAAAGGCTACCGTCCACAGTTCTACTTCCGTACTACTGACGTGACTGGTAACTGCGAGCTGCCAGAAGGCGTTGAAATGGTAATGCCAGGTGACAACATTCAGATGACTGTTACCCTGATCAAAACCATCGCGATGGAAGACGGTCTGCGTTTCGCTATCCGTGAAGGCGGTCGTACCGTCGGCGCTGGCGTCGTAGCCAAAATCATCGAGTAAGCTTCTCTTTTGAGATAGCTTCGATGCTTTGAAAAAGCCCCCGCTCAGCGGGGGCTTTTTTATTGGGTTGACACCTATCTGGGGCGTCTATAGAATTGCGCCTCCTTTTAACGGGCGTATTGCGCTCGGTGGGAATAGCAGCCGGAGTCTGAAATCCAATGCAAAATCAGCAAATCCGTATCAGGTTGAAGGCTTTCGACCATCGCCTGATCGACCAATCCACCCAGGAAATCGTGGAAACCGCGAAACGTACTGGTGCTCAAGTGCGTGGTCCAATTCCACTGCCTACCCGTAAAGAGCGGTTCACCGTTCTGGTCTCCCCGCACGTCAACAAAGACGCGCGTGACCAGTACGAGATCCGTACTCATAAGCGCGTTCTGGACATCGTCCAGCCAACGGATAAAACCGTTGATGCTCTTATGAAGCTTGATCTTGCGGCCGGTGTGGAAGTGCAGATCAGCCTCGGCTAAGACTCGGTCTTAGTCGTGTAACGCTCTGAAATGGGCGGCCATAGCGGGTGAAAGCCCCGTACACTCATGAGGTTTACAACATGACTATTGGTGTAGTCGGTCGTAAAGCGGGTATGACCCGTATTTTCACCGAAGAAGGTGTCTCCATTCCGGTCACGGTCATTGAGATCGAGCCGAATCGCGTCACCCAGTTCAAAACTGAAGAAACCGATGGCTATCGTGCAGTGCAAGTCACTGTCGGCGAGCGTCGTGCTTCGCGTGTAACAGCAGCTCAGGCTGGTCACTTCGCTAAAGCGAACGTTGCCGCTGGTCGTACCGTAATGGAATTCCGCCTTGAAGAAGGCGAGTACCAGGCCGGCGATCTGATCAACGCTGAAATCTTCGCCGCTGGTCAACTGGTTGATGTAACCGGTCAGTCCAAGGGTAAAGGCTTCCAGGGTACGATCAAGCGTTGGAATTTCCGCGGGCAAGATAACACCCACGGTAACTCCGTATCCCACCGCGTTCCAGGCTCTATCGGCCAGTGCCAGACTCCTGGTCGTGTATTCAAGGGCAAAAAAATGTCCGGTCATATGGGCGCTGAGCGCGTGACCGTGCAGTCCCTCGAAGTAGTGCGCGTGGACGCTGAACGCAATCTGTTGTTGGTCAAGGGCGCTGTTCCTGGCGCTACTGGCGGCAACTTGGTTGTACGTCCAGCAGCCAAGGCTCGCGGTTAAGGGGAAGCTGACATGCAATTAAATGTAAATGACGCTCAAGCGATCGAAGTTTCCGAACTGACATTTGGCGGCGAATTCAACGAGACGCTGGTTCACCAAGCAGTCGTGGCCTACATGGCCGGCGGCCGTCAAGGTAGCAAGCAGCAAAAGACCCGTTCCGACGTTCGTGGTGGCGGCAAGCGCCCATGGCGTCAGAAAGGTACTGGCCGCGCTCGTGCCGGTACTATCCGTAGCCCAATCTGGCGTGGCGGCGGTACCACTTTCGCAGCTCGTCCTCAGGATCACTCCCAGAAGCTGAACAAGAAGATGTACCGCGCAGCAATGCGTTCCATCCTTGCTGAGCTGGTGCGTACTGATCGTCTGGTCGTGGTTCAGGATTTCGCCGTTGAAACGCCGAAAACCAAAGACCTGCTGGGCAAGCTGAACAACATGAGCCTGACCGACGTTCTGATCGTGTCGGACGCTGTTGATCAGAACCTGTACCTGGCTGCTCGTAACCTGCCACACGTAGATGTACGTGACGTGCAAGGTTCCGATCCAGTTAGTCTGATCGCATACGACAAGGTGTTGATCACCGTGTCGGCCGTGAAGAAATTCGAGGAGCTGCTGGGATGAACCAGGAACGCGTATTTAAAGTTCTGCTTGGCCCGCACGTTTCCGAGAAGGCTACGGTTCTGGCAGACAAGAAAGGCCAGTTCGTTTTCAAGGTTGCTACCGATGCAACCAAGCTGGAAATCAAGAAGGCCGTCGAAAGCCTGTTCAGCGTGAAAGTAGAGCGTGTTACTACCCTGAATGTTCTGGGTAAGAGCAAGCGCACTGCTCGCGGTCTGGGCAAGCGTAATGACTGGAAGAAGGCAGTTATCTCCCTTCAGCCAGGCCAAGATCTCGATTTCAGCAGCAGTGCTGAGTAAGGAAGGGGTGCATCATGGCAATCGTTAAATGCAAACCGACTTCCCCTGGCCGCCGTTTTGTGGTCAAGGTGGTCAACCAGGAGCTGCATAAAGGCGCTCCTCACGCACCGCTGCTCGAGAAGAAATCGAAGACTGGTGGTCGTAACAACAATGGCCGTATTACCACTCGTCACATCGGTGGTGGTCATAAGCAGCATTACCGTATGGTCGATTTCCGTCGCAACGACAAAGATGGCATCGTCGCCACTGTCGAGCGTATCGAATACGATCCAAACCGTACTGCTCACATCGCACTGCTCTGCTACGCAGACGGCGAGCGCCGCTACATCATCGCCCCTAAAGGCGTGAGTGCTGGCGACACGCTGATCGCAGGTGCCCTGGCTCCAATCAAGCCAGGCAACGCTCTGCAACTGCGCAACATTCCAGTCGGTTCTACCGTACACGGCATCGAACTGAAGCCAGGTAAAGGCGCACAGATCGCTCGTTCCGCTGGTGCTTCGGCTCAGCTGATCGCTCGTGAAGGTGTGTACGTTACCCTGCGTCTGCGTTCCGGTGAAATGCGTAAAGTCCTGGCTGAATGCCGTGCGACCCTGGGCGAAGTCTCGAACTCCGAGCACAGCCTGCGTTCGCTGGGTAAAGCTGGTGCCAAACGCTGGCGTGGCGTTCGCCCAACCGTTCGTGGTGTTGCCATGAACCCGGTTGACCACCCACATGGTGGTGGTGAAGGTCGTACCTCTGGTGGTCGTCATCCGGTATCGCCATGGGGCTTCCCGACTAAGGGCGCGAAGACTCGTGGTAATAAGCGTACCGACAAAATGATCGTCCGTCGTCGCAAGTAAATAGAGGGATACGACAGTGCCACGTTCTCTGAAAAAAGGTCCTTTTATCGATCTTCACCTACTGAAGAAGATCGAAGTGGCGGCGGAAAAGAACGATCGCAAACCGGTGAAAACCTGGTCGCGTCGTTCGATGATCCTGCCACAAATGGTCGGTCTGACCATCGCAGTACACAACGGTCGTCAGCACGTCCCAGTTCTTGTGAACGAAGACATGGTCGGCCACAAACTGGGCGAGTTCGCCGGTACCCGCACTTATCGCGGGCACGTGGCAGACAAGAAAGCCAAGCGTTAAGGGGTTAGGAAATGGAAGTAGCCGCTAAGTTGTCGGGCGCTCGAATCTCCGCCCAGAAAGCCCGCTTGGTCGCCGACCAGATCCGCGGGAAGAAGGTGGGCGAAGCGCTCAACCTGTTGGCTTTCAGCAGTAAGAAAGCCGCCGAGATCATGAAGAAAGTGCTGGAGTCGGCCGTAGCCAACGCCGAGCATAACGAAGGCGCAGACGTTGATGACCTGAAGGTCAGCACTGTTTTCGTCAACGAAGGGCGTTCGCTGAAGCGCATCATGCCACGTGCCAAAGGCCGTGCTGATCGCATCGTCAAGCGGTCTTGCCATATCACTGTCAAGGTTGCTGACAAGTAACGGAGTCGAAGAGATGGGTCAGAAAGTACATCCCATTGGCATTCGCCTGGGAATCGTCAAGGAGCACACCTCCGTCTGGTACGCAGACGGTCGGACTTATGCGGACTATTTGCTCGCAGATCTGAATGTGCGTGAGTACCTCCAAGACAAACTAAAAAGCGCGTCCGTAAGCCGTATCGATATCCATCGTCCGGCCCAAACTGCACGCATCACCATCCACACCGCTCGTCCAGGTATCGTTATCGGGAAGAAAGGTGAAGATGTTGAGAAACTGCGTCAGGACCTGACCAAGCAAATGGGTGTGCCTGTGCACATCAATATCGAAGAGATCCGCAAGCCGGAGCTCGACGGTATGCTGGTTGCGCAGAGCGTAGCTCAGCAGCTGGAGCGTCGCGTAATGTTCCGTCGCGCTATGAAGCGCGCTGTACAGAACGCCATGCGCATTGGTGCCAAAGGCATCAAAATCCAAGTGAGCGGTCGTCTCGGCGGTGCTGAAATCGCACGTACTGAATGGTATCGCGAAGGTCGTGTGCCATTGCACACCCTGCGTGCCGACATCGACTATGCCAACTACGAAGCTCACACCACTTACGGTGTGATCGGTGTAAAGGTTTGGATCTTCAAAGGCGAAGTAATTGGTGGTCGCCAAGAAGAACTGAAACCACAAGCACCAGCGCCTCGTAAAAAAGCTGCTAAGTAAGGGGTACGCCAAATGTTGCAACCAAAGCGTACGAAGTTCCGCAAGCAAATGACTGGTCACAACCGTGGCCTGGCATTGCGCGGTAGCAAAGTCAGCTTCGGCGAGTTCGCGCTGAAGTCTGTTGCTCGTGGTCGTCTCACCGCTCGTCAGATCGAGTCAGCGCGTCGTGCTCTGACCCGTCACGTAAAACGTGGCGGCAAGATCTGGATCCGTGTATTCCCGGACAAGCCGATCTCCAAAAAACCTCTCGAGGTTCGGATGGGTAAAGGTAAGGGTAACGTGGAATACTGGGTAGCCCAGATTCAGCCAGGCAAAGTCCTGTATGAAATCGAGGGTGTTTCTGAAGAGCTGGCGCGTGAGGCTTTCGCCCTGGCTGCTGCAAAGCTGCCGCTCGCCACCTCCTTTGTTAAACGGACGGTGATGTGATGAAAGCGAATGAACTTCGTGAAAAATCCGCACAGCAGCTGAACGAGCAACTGCTCGGCTTGCTGCGCGACCAGTTCAATCTGCGTATGCAGAAAGCAACTGGCCAGTTGGGGCAGTCTCATCTGCTCTCGCAAGTTAAGCGTGACATCGCTCGCGTGAAGACTGTGCTCAACCAGCAGGCAGGTAAGTGATCATGGCTGAAGCCGAAAAGACTGTCCGTACGCTGACTGGCCGTGTTGTCAGCGACAAGATGGACAAAACCATCACCGTTCTGATCGAGCGTCGCGTTAAGCACCCGATCTACGGTAAATACGTTAAGCGTTCGACTAAGCTGCACGCGCACGACGAAACCAATCAGTGCCACATCGGCGACAAAGTCACTATTCGTGAAACTCGTCCTTTGGCCAAGACCAAGTCTTGGGCGCTGGTTGATGTTCTCGAACGCGCTGTGGAAGTCTAAGGACTAGGGGTCGGAGAAATTATATGATTCAGACTCAATCCATGCTCGATGTGGCCGATAACAGCGGCGCTCGCCGCGTTATGTGCATCAAGGTGCTGGGTGGCTCCCATCGTCGTTACGCTGGTATCGGTGACATCATCAAAGTTACCGTCAAGGAAGCAATTCCTCGCGGTAAAGTGAAAAAAGGCCAAGTGATGACTGCTGTTGTAGTCCGCACTCGTCACGGCGTACGTCGTGCTGATGGCTCCATTATCCGCTTTGATGGCAACGCTGCTGTTCTTCTGAACAACAAGCAAGAGCCGATCGGCACCCGTATCTTTGGGCCAGTGACCCGTGAACTTCGTACTGAGAAGTTCATGAAGATCGTCTCGCTCGCCCCAGAAGTGCTGTAAGGAGATCCGACATGCAAAAGATTCGTCGTGACGACGAGATCATCGTGATCGCCGGCAAAGACAAAGGTAAGCGCGGTAAGGTGCTTAAGGTTCTCGCTAACAACCGTTTGGTTATTGGTGGTCTGAACCTGGTCAAGCGTCATACCAAGCCTAACCCGATGTCGGGCGTGCAGGGCGGTATCGTCGAAAAAGAAGCTCCACTGGATGCTTCTAACGTCGCCATTTTCAACGGCGAAACCAACAAGGCTGACCGCGTTGGTTTCAAAGTAGAAGACGGCAAGAAAATTCGTGTCTTCAAGTCGACCCAAAAAGCGGTTGATGCTTGAACACTGCTAGGTAGATGAGACCATGGCACGACTAAAAGAGATTTACCGGAAGGAAATTGCTCCGAAACTTAAGGAAGAACTTAAGCTTTCGAACGTGATGGAAGTTCCGCGCGTTACCAAAATCACCCTGAACATGGGTCTTGGCGAAGCGATCGGCGACAAAAAAGTCATCGAGCACGCTGTTGCCGACCTGGAAAAGATCACCGGCCAGAAAGTCGTTGTGACCTACGCTCGCAAATCCATCGCTGGCTTTAAAGTCCGTGAAGGTTGGCCGATCGGCGTCAAAGTGACCCTGCGCCGTGAGCGTATGTACGAGTTCCTGGATCGTCTGCTGTCGATCTCCCTGCCTCGGGTTCGCGACTTCCGCGGCCTGAATGCCAAGTCCTTCGATGGTCGTGGCAACTACAGCATGGGCGTGAAAGAGCAGATCATCTTCCCGGAAATCGACTACGACAAGATCGATGCTCTCCGCGGTCTGGACATCACCCTGACCACCACTGCCAAGAACGATGATGAAGGCCGCGCTCTGCTGCGTGCATTCAAATTCCCGTTCCGCAACTGATTGGAGTAGGACCATGGCCAAGATGAGCATGAAAAACCGCGAGCTGAAGCGTCAGCTCACGGTTGCCAAGTACGCCAAGAAGCGTGCAGCACTGAAAGCTATCATCGTTGATCTGAACGCAAGTCCAGAAGCGCGTTGGGAAGCTACAGTTGCTCTGCAGAAGCAGCCACGTGACGCAAGCGCTTCGCGCATGCGTAACCGCTGCCGCCTGACCGGTCGTCCACACGGCGTTTACCGCAAGTTCGGCCTCGGCCGTAACAAACTGCGTGAAGCGGCAATGCGTGGTGACGTACCGGGTCTGGTTAAAGCCAGCTGGTAAGTACTGTCAAAGTCTCGGTGTCCAGGGTCGCAAGATCCTGACCACCGGTGGCCTTGAATCTGGATCAAGCCCCTTTTGGGGCTTGATTCATTTCTGGGGTGTGTCTAGAATACCCGGCTCGCCTGAGCCCGTGTTTTTCATGCCCGGAGATTCTCGGCGACACGTAATAGCCGCAAGGCTAATTTTTTTGTATTAGGAGCGTCTAGCCCATGAGTATGCAGGACCCGTTAGCGGACATGCTAACTCGTATCCGTAATGCCCAGATGGCTGAAAAGTCCGTCGTAAGCATGCCATCTTCCACGTTGAAGGTAGCTGTTGCCAAAGTCCTGAAGGACGAAGGTTACATTGCGGGTTATCAGATCAGCAGCGAAATCAAGCCACTGCTGTCCATCGAGCTGAAGTACTTCGAAGGCCGTCCGGTTATCGAAGAAGTGAAGCGCGTTAGCCGTCCAGGCCTGCGTCAGTACAAGTCCGTCGATGATCTGCCAAAAGTTCGTGGCGGTCTCGGTGTGTCTATCGTCTCCACCAACAAGGGTGTGATGACTGATCGTGCTGCGCGCGCTGCCGGTGTCGGCGGCGAAGTTCTTTGCACTGTGTTCTAAGGGGGGATAAGCATGTCTCGCGTCGCTAAGAACCCCGTTAAGCTGCCAGCCGGTGTCGAAGTAAAATTCGCAGGCCAACAGCTTTCGGTGAAGGGTGCCAAGGGCACTCTCGAACTGAACATCCATTCGTCCGTTGAGATCGTTGAAGAAGCTGGTGAGCTGCGTTTCGCTGCTCGCAATGGCGATCAACAGACTCGCGCAATGGCTGGTACCACTCGTGCGTTGGTAAACAACATGGTCCAAGGCGTAAGCCAAGGCTTCGAGCGCAAGCTCCAGCTGGTCGGTGTTGGTTACAAAGCGCAAGCAAAAGGCACAGTGCTGAACCTGGCTCTTGGCTTCTCGCACCCAGTGGATTACGAACTGCCGGAAGGCATCACCGCTGAGACTCCTAGCCAGACCGATATCCTGATCAAGGGCATCGACAAGCAGCTGGTAGGTCAAGTGGCCGCCGAGATCCGCGACTTCCGTCCACCAGAGCCGTACAAAGGCAAAGGTGTGCGCTACGCGGACGAAGTCGTCCGTCGTAAAGAAGCCAAGAAGAAGTAGGGCATAGCAAATGACCGACAAAAAAGTTACTCGACTGCGTCGCGCTCGCAAAGCACGCCTGAAAATGCACGAACTCGAAGTCGTGCGTCTCTGCGTGTTCCGCTCTTCGCAGCACATCTACGCCCAGGTCATTTCGGCCGACGGCAACAAAGTCCTGGCAAGCGCCTCGACTTTGGATAAAGAACTGCGTGATGGTGCCACCGGCAACATCGACGCGGCCACTAAGGTTGGCCAGCTGGTCGCTACGCGTGCTAAGGCCGCTGGCGTCTCGCAGGTGGCTTTCGACCGCTCTGGCTTCAAGTACCACGGCCGCGTTAAAGCGCTGGCTGATGCTGCTCGTGAAGCTGGGCTGGAGTTCTAAGTTATGTCAAATAACGACCAAAAGCGCGACGAAGGCTACATCGAGAAGCTGGTTCAAGTTAACCGCGTAGCCAAAACCGTTAAAGGCGGCCGTATCTTCACTTTCACCGCGTTGACCGTGGTTGGTGATGGTAAAGGCCGTGTTGGCTTCGGCCGTGGCAAGTCGCGTGAAGTGCCTGCTGCGATCCAGAAGGCAATGGAAGCTGCTCGCCGCAACATGATCCAGGTTGATCTGAACGGCACCACTCTGCAGTACGCAATGAAGTCCGCTCACGGCGCTTCGAAGGTGTACATGCAGCCTGCTTCTGAAGGTACCGGTATCATCGCTGGCGGCGCTATGCGTGCTGTCCTCGAAGTTGCTGGCGTTCAGAACGTTCTGGCCAAGTGCTACGGCTCGACTAACCCGGTAAACGTGGTTCACGCCACTTTCAAGGGTTTGAAAGCAATGCAGTCTCCTGAATCCATTGCCGCCAAGCGTGGCAAAAGCGTCAAGGAGATCTTCTGATCATGGCTACCGTAAAAGTTACGCTGATCAAAAGCATGACCGGCCGCATCCCTAACCACAAACTGTGCGTTAAGGGTCTGGGTCTGCGTCGCATCGGTCACACTGTAGAAGTCCAGGATACTCCCGAGAATCGCGGGATGATCAACAAGGCTTACTACATGCTGCGTGTCGAGGGTTAATCGATGAAACTCAATGATCTGAGTCCAGCGCCGGGTTCCCGTCGCGAAAAGCATCGTCCGGGCCGTGGTATCGGTAGCGGTTTGGGTAAGACTGGTGGCCGTGGTCACAAAGGTCAGACCTCTCGCTCCGGTGGCACCATTGCTCCAGGCTTTGAAGGCGGTCAACAGCCGCTGCATCGTCGCCTGCCGAAGTTCGGTTTCGTTTCCCTGAAAGCCATGGACCGCGCAGAAGTGCGTCTGTCCGAGCTGGCCAAAGTGGAAGGCGACATCGTCACCGTGCAGTCCCTGAAAGATGCCAACGTGATCAACGTCAACGTACAGCGTGTGAAAATCATGCTGTCCGGTGAAGTGACTCGCGCTGTCACTATCGGCAAGGGAATCGGCGCCACCAAAGGTGCGCGTGCGGCTATCGAAGCAGCTGGCGGCAAGTTCGAGGAATAAATGGCTAAGCAAGGTGCTCTCTCTGCGCTCGGCAAAGGCGGTATGTCTGAACTCTGGGCTCGTCTGCGTTTTCTGTTCCTGGCGATTATCGTCTACCGAATAGGCGCACACATCCCGGTTCCAGGTATCAACCCGGACCGACTCGCGGACCTGTTTCGACAGAATGAGGGGACCATTCTTAGCTTGTTCAACATGTTTTCCGGCGGCGCGCTGGAACGGATGAGCATCTTTGCACTGGGGATCATGCCGTACATCTCGGCATCGATCATCATGCAACTGATGACCGCCGTCAGCCCGCAGCTGGAGCAGTTGAAGAAGGAAGGTGAAGCTGGCCGTCGCAAGATCAGCCAGTACACCCGCTACGGCACTGTCGTCCTAGCTCTCGTCCAGGCCATTGGCATGTCCATTGGTCTGGCGGGGCAGGGCGTTGCGTTCACTGGTGACTTTGGCTTCCATTTCGTCGCGGTATCCACGTTTGTGGCTGGTGCGATGTTCATGATGTGGCTGGGTGAGCAGATTACTGAGCGTGGTGTTGGCAACGGTATCTCGATGTTGATTTTTTCGGGTATCGTCGCCGGTCTTCCGAGAGCGATCGGGCAGTCTTTCGAGTCTGCGCGTCAGGGTGATATCAACATCTTTGCCCTGGTTGCCATCGGTTTGCTGGCAGTAGCGATTATCGGTTTCGTGGTGTTCATTGAGCGTGGTCAGCGTCGTATCGCTGTTCACTACGCCAAGCGTCAGCAGGGCCGCAAGGTCTTTGCCGCGCAGACTAGCCACTTGCCGCTGAAGGTGAACATGGCCGGTGTTATTCCGGCTATTTTCGCGAGCAGCATTTTGCTGTTCCCGGCTTCGTTGGGTGCCTGGTTCGGTCAGTCTGAAGGTATGGGCTGGTTGCAGGACATCTCGCAGTCGATCGCTCCTGGTCAGCCGTTGAATATTCTGCTGTTTAGTGCAGGGATTATTTTCTTCTGCTTCTTCTATACGGCGTTGATGTTCAATCCGAAAGACGTAGCGGAAAACCTGAAGAAGTCCGGTGCCTTTATTCCGGGCATCCGTCCAGGTGAGCAGTCTGCGCGCTACATTGATGGCGTTCTGACTCGCTTGACCATGTTCGGTGCTCTTTACATGACGGCCGTCTGCCTGTTGCCCCAGTTCCTGGTGGTTGCAGCCAACGTACCGTTCTACCTTGGCGGGACCTCGTTGCTGATCGTGGTCGTGGTTGTGATGGACTTCATGTCCCAAGTACAATCGCACCTCGTTTCGCACCAGTACGAATCCCTGATGAAGAAAGCCAACCTGAAGGGTTACGGCAGCGGCATGCTGCGCTGACCCATAAGGTTCGAGGAGTTGGTGATGAAAGTTCGTGCATCGGTGAAAAAGCTGTGCCGTAACTGCAAGATTATTCGCCGCGAAGGTGTTGTTCGAGTAATTTGCAGCGCGGAACCGCGTCACAAACAGCGCCAAGGCTGAGTGTGATTGTGCTTCAAGCCCGGCAGCTAGTGCGCTGCCGGGTTGATTATTTGTTATTACAGCGATATTATCTCGCGCCCTATTTCTTGGCTTCCGGGGCGTAGGTAGCTGTCAATTGGAGTCCCACTGAATGGCCCGTATTGCAGGCGTTAACATTCCAGATAACAAGCATACTGTTATCTCGCTGACCTACATCTATGGTGTTGGTCGCACTACTGCACAGAAAATTTGTGCAGAGACTGGGGTAAACCCAGCCGCAAAGATCAAGGATCTGAGCGACGAGCAAATTGAACAGCTGCGTGGCGAAGTGGCGAAGTTCACCACTGAAGGTGACCTGCGTCGCGAAATCAACATGAAAATCAAGCGCTTGATGGACCTCGGTTGCTATCGCGGTCTGCGTCATCGTCGTGGTCTGCCAGTACGCGGTCAGCGTACCAAGACCAACGCGCGTACCCGTAAAGGTCCGCGTAAGCCGATCCGCAAGTAATCGCCCCAGCGAATCGACAGGAATTTAATCATGGCAAAACCTGCTGCTCGTCCTCGTAAAAAAGTTAAAAAGACAGTGGTTGATGGCATCGCCCACATCCATGCATCTTTTAACAACACCATCGTGACCATCACCGACCGTCAAGGTAACGCTCTTTCCTGGGCTACCTCCGGTGGTTCGGGTTTCCGCGGTTCCCGCAAGTCCACCCCGTTCGCTGCTCAGGTAGCTGCTGAACGTGCTGGTCAAGCTGCGCTGGAATACGGCCTGAAAAACCTCGACGTCAACGTCAAAGGTCCAGGTCCAGGTCGTGAATCCGCAGTCCGCGCTTTGAACGGCTGTGGCTACAAGATCGCCAGCATCACCGACGTGACGCCAATCCCGCACAACGGGTGCCGTCCGCCGAAGAAGCGCCGCGTGTAATCCAGGAGATTGTAAAGAATGGCTCGTTACATTGGTCCAAAATGCAAACTCGCTCGTCGCGAAGGCACCGATCTCTTCCTGAAGAGCGGCGTGCGCGCGATCGAATCGAAGTGCAACATTGAAGCAGCACCTGGTATCCACGGCCAACGCCGCGGTCGCCAGTCCGACTACGGCACCCAACTGCGTGAAAAGCAGAAGGTCCGTCGTATCTACGGCGTTCTCGAGCGTCAATTCAGCGGCTACTACAAAGAAGCTGCTGGCAAGAAAGGTGCAACTGGTGAAAACCTGCTGCAACTGCTCGAATGCCGTCTGGACAACGTTGTATACCGTATGGGCTTTGGTTCGACTCGTGCCGAATCCCGTCAGCTGGTATCGCACAAGTCGATCAGCGTAAACGGTCAGACCGTTAACGTTCCGTCCTACCAGGTTCGTGCTGGTGACGTGGTTGCAGTTCGCGAGAAAGCAAAAAACCAACTTCGCATTGTCCAAGCTCTCGATCTGTGTGCCCAACGTGGCCGCGTAGAATGGGTAGAAGTAGACACTGAGAAGAAGTCGGGCGTTTTCAAGAACGTTCCAGCTCGCAGTGATCTGTCCGCCGACATCAACGAAAGCCTGATTGTCGAGCTCTACTCCAAGTAAGGGCTAGAAAATAGGTGCATCCATGCAGATTTCGGTAAATGAGTTCCTGACACCCCGCCACATTGATGTGCAGGTTGTCAGTCCAACCCGCGCCAAGATCACTCTCGAGCCTCTCGAGCGTGGCTTTGGCCACACCCTGGGCAACGCGCTGCGCCGCATCCTGTTGTCCTCAATGCCCGGCTGTGCAGTAGTCGAGGCCGAGATTGACGGTGTGCTCCACGAGTACAGCGCCATCGAAGGTGTACAGGAAGACGTAATTGAAATCCTGTTGAACCTTAAAGGTCTGGCTATCAAGCTGCACGGCCGTGACGAAGTTACGCTGACCTTGTCGAAGAAGGGTTCGGGGGTGGTTACCGCTGCCGATATTCAGCTGGATCATGATGTCGAGATCGTTAACCCCGATCACGTAATCGCTAACCTGGCGTCTAACGGCGCCCTGAACATGAAGCTCGTAGTAGCTCGTGGTCGTGGTTATGAACCGGCAGACTCGCGTCAGAGCGATGAAGACGAAAGCCGCAGCATCGGTCGCTTGCAGCTTGACTCTTCGTTCAGCCCGGTTCGCCGTATCGCATACGTGGTGGAAAACGCCCGTGTCGAGCAGCGTACTAACCTGGACAAGCTGGTTATTGATCTGGAAACCAACGGTACCCTGGATCCTGAAGAGGCGATTCGCCGTGCTGCAACCATCCTGCAACAGCAGTTGGCTGCGTTCGTCGACCTCAAGGGTGACAGTGAGCCAGTGGTTGTCGAGCAGGAAGACGAGATCGATCCGATCCTGCTTCGCCCGGTTGACGATCTGGAACTGACTGTACGTTCGGCTAACTGCCTTAAGGCGGAAAACATTTACTACATCGGTGACCTGATTCAGCGTACCGAAGTGGAACTGTTGAAGACTCCGAACCTGGGCAAGAAATCCTTGACTGAAATCAAGGACGTTCTGGCCTCCCGCGGTCTGTCCCTCGGCATGCGCCTCGACAACTGGCCGCCTGCAAGTCTTAAGAAGGACGACAAGGCGACTGCCTGATCGTCGTAATCACCGAACGTAGTGTTTGGTAAGGAATGAACCATGCGTCATCGTAAAAGTGGTCGTCACCTGAGCCGCACCAGCTCGCACCGCAAGGCCATGTTCCAAAACATGGCGGTGTCGCTGTTCGAGCACGAGCTGATCAAAACTACTCTGCCAAAAGCCAAAGAACTGCGCCGCGTTGCCGAGCCGCTGATCACTCTGGCCAAGACAGACAGCGTTGCTAACCGTCGTCTGGCTTTCGACCGTACTCGTTCGAAAGCTATCGTTGGTAAGCTCTTCAACGACCTGGGCAAGCGTTACGCTACCCGTGAGGGTGGCTACCTGCGCATCCTCAAGTGCGGTTTCCGCGCTGGCGACAACGCGCCTATGGCGTACGTCGAGTTGGTTGATCGTGCTACTGCCGGCGAAGCTGTATCTGCCGAGTAAGACGTCAGTCTGAAACAAAGAACCGGGCCTAGTGCCCGGTTTTTTGTGCCTGTAAGAAATGCATCGTTTGTACAAGCGTCTCCTTCGTTCACATCGTCATGATGTGATGGGGATGATCATTAGTTTTTCTCTATCGATGTCTGCAGGTTAATGAATTTGTAGCTGTCATATTGATGATCAATACTCCCTCTCAGCCGATAGCCGGCAGTTCAAGACCGACAGAGGAAGGAAGATCGCATGAGCCAGAACACAACGCTAACCACCGCCAGCGGCGCTCCTGTTGCCGATAACCAGAATTCCCGTTCCGCCGGCCCTCGGGGCCCGCTGCTGCTCGACGACTTTCACCTGATCGAGAAGCTTGCCCATTTTAACCGTGAAAACATCCCTGAGCGCCGTGTGCACGCCAAAGGCTCGGGGGCTTACGGTACGTTCACCGTGACGCGCGATATCACTCAATACACCAGTGCCAGGTTGTTTGACGCAGTCGGCAAGCAGACCCCCACGTTCCTGCGGTTTTCCACCGTAGGTGGTGAGCGTGGTTCGGCCGATACCGAGCGCGATCCGCGCGGGTTTGCCTTGAAGTTTTACACCGAGGAAGGCAACTGGGACATCGTCGGCAACAACACACCAGTATTCTTCATTCGCGATCCACTGAAGTTTCCAGACTTTATCCACACCCAGAAGCGCTTGCCGCAAAGCAACCTGAAGAGCGCCCAGATGATGTGGGACTTCTGGTCGCATTCGCCTGAGGCGCTGCACCAGGTCACCATCCTGTTCTCCGACCGGGGTATTCCTGACGGGTATCGTCACATGCACGGCTTTGGCAGCCACACTTACAGCCTTATCAACGCTCAAGGTGAGCGTCACTGGGTTAAGTGGCACTACAAGACCAAACAGGGGATCAAGAACCTGGCTCCGGCCGAGGCTGCGCGCCTGGCGGGTACTGATCCGGATTACGCCCAGCGCGACTTGTTCAATGCCATCGAGCGCGGTGACTTTCCAAAATGGAGCGTGTGCATTCAGATCATGAGTGAGGCTCAGGCGGCGGCGCACTACGAGAATCCGTTTGATGTCACCAAGACCTGGTCGCAGAAAGAGTTTCCACTGATTGAAGTCGGAGAGCTGGAGCTCAATCGCAATCCGCAGAACTACTTCGCGGAAGTCGAGCAAGCGGCGTTCGGTCCTAGCAATATGGTTCCAGGGGTTGGTCTCTCGCCGGATCGCATGTTGCAAGGTCGGGTGTTCGCCTACGCGGATGCTCACCGCTACCGCGTCGGTACCAACCACCAGCAACTGCCGGTGAACGCGCCTCGCAGCCCGGTCAATACTTACCAGCGCGACGGTTCGATGGCCTTTGGAGGTAACGGGGGCGCAGCGCCGAACTACGAGCCAAACAGCTACGTCGAGTCACCGAAGCAGGCGCCTCGTTACGCAGAGCCCGCGTTGGCCCTCAGTGGTGCCGCCGATCGTTACGACCACCGTGAAGATACTGATTACTACAGTCACGCCGGCGCGTTGTTCCGCTTGATGTCTGAAGAGCAGAAATCATTGCTGGTCAGTAACATCGCCGGTGCGATGGCGGGAGTGTCGAGTGATGTGGTTGATCGCCAGTTGCAGCATTTCTTCAAGGCCGACCCGGCGTATGGAGAAGCAATCGCAAAGCTGCTCAACGTACAGCTTAACGAAGTCTAAATGAGAAGCAGAACCGCCCTTGTTTGGGCGGTTTTTGCGTTATTTCAGCTGGTTTTCTCAGAATATCTTCGCTTTTATTGCGGCTTTCGGGTGACGATATGGGGATGTTGGTTCAAACTACAACTTTCAAGCAGGGAGATGTAGGGCGATGCAAGGCCACCCGGATGTGATCGATTACCTCAACACGTTGCTGACCGGCGAACTGGCCGCGCGTGATCAATATTTCGTCCACTCGCGGATGTATGAGGACTGGGGTTTCACCAAGCTCTACGAACGAATCAACCACGAGATGGAAGAAGAAGCAGGGCACGCCGATGCCCTGATGCGCCGGATTCTGATGCTCGAAGGCACGCCGCGCATGCGTCCGGACGATCTCGATGTCGGCACCACGGTGACCGAGATGCTCGAAGCGGATTTGCGCCTGGAATACAAGGTCCGTGCCGCGCTGTGCAAAGGCATCAAGCTATGCGAGCAGCACAAGGACTATGTCAGCCGCGAAATGCTACGGGTTCAATTGCATGACACTGAAGAAGATCACACCTATTGGCTCGAAAAGCAGTTGGGGCTGATCAAGCTGATCGGGCTCGAGAACTACCTGCAGTCCCACGCCTGATTCAGCAGAAACGAAAAAGCCCCTGTCATTGATGAAATGACAGGGGCTTTTTCATGGTGTCCGATCACGCTCCAACAGCGGCTTGTGTAGGAGCGAGCTTGCTCGCGATGAATCTGAAGGCGCCGCAGTTATCCAAAATACCTGCGTTATCGTTCACGACCATCGCGAGCAAGCTCGCTCCTACACAGCAGCAACAAAAAAGCCCCTGTCATTGATGAAATGACAGGGGCTTTTTCATGGCGCCCGGTCAAGCCCGATCACGCTCCAGCAGCGGCTTGAGGTAATAACCGGTATGGGATTGCGTCATCTCTGACACTTCCTCCGGCGTGCCGACGGCAATGATCTGCCCGCCCTTGGAACCGCCTTCCGGTCCCAGGTCCACCAGCCAGTCAGCGGTCTTGATCACGTCCAGGTTGTGTTCGATCACCACCACGGTGTTGCCGTGGTCGCGCAGGCGATGCAACACGTCCAGCAGTTGTTGGATGTCCGCGAAGTGCAGCCCGGTGGTCGGTTCATCGAGGATGTACAGGGTCTTGCCGGTATCGCGTTTGGAAAGCTCGCGGGAGAGTTTCACCCGCTGGGCTTCACCACCGGAGAGCGTGGTCGCCGATTGCCCCAGCTTGATGTACGACAGGCCGACGTCCATCAATGTTTGCAGCTTGCGCGCCAGGGCCGGTACGGCATCGAAGAACTCCCGTGCTTCCTCGATGGTCATCTCGAGGGTTTCGTGGATGCTCTTGCCCTTGTACTTGATCTCCAGGGTTTCTCGGTTGTAGCGCTTGCTCTTGCACACGTCGCACGGCACGTAGATGTCCGGCAGGAAGTGCATCTCCACCTTGATCAGGCCGTCGCCCTGGCAGGCTTCGCAACGCCCGCCCTTGACGTTGAAGGAGAAGCGCCCCGGCCCGTAGCCGCGGGAGCGGGATTCCGGCACGCCAGCGAACAATTCGCGGATCGGTGTAAACAACCCGGTGTAGGTCGCCGGGTTGGAGCGAGGTGTGCGACCGATCGGGCTCTGGTCGATGTCGACGACCTTGTCCAGGTGCTCAAGGCCCTTGATGCTGTCGTGGGCGGCCGCTTCAAGGGTAGTGGCGCCATTCAGCGTTGTAGCGCTCAAAGGGAACAGCGTGTTGTTGATCAGTGTCGACTTGCCTGAGCCGGATACGCCGGTCACACAGGTCAGCAGGCCAATCGGAATCTCCAGATCGACATTGCGCAGGTTGTTGCCGCGCGCGCCCTTGAGCGACAGCGTCAGCTTCTTGTTGCGCGGCGTGCGTTTGGCCGGGACTTTGATCTTCACCCGGCCCGACAGGTATTTGCCCGTCAGCGAGTCCGGATGCGCCATGACCTCGGCCGGTGTGCCTTCGGCGACGATATGCCCGCCGTGCACGCCAGCGCCCGGGCCGATGTCCACCACGTAGTCGGCCAGGCGAATGGCGTCTTCGTCGTGCTCGACCACGATCACCGTGTTGCCGATATCGCGCAGGTGCTTGAGGGTGCCCAGCAAACGGTCGTTATCGCGCTGATGCAGGCCGATGGAGGGTTCGTCGAGGATGTACAGAACGCCCACCAAGCCGGCGCCAATCTGGCTGGCCAGACGGATACGCTGGGCCTCGCCACCGGACAAGGTGTCCGCACTGCGATCCAGCGACAGATAATCGAGGCCGACGTTGACCAGGAACTGCAGGCGCTCGCGGATTTCCTTGAGGATCTTGTCGGCAATCTCGCCACGTCGGCCGGTGAGCTTGAGCCCGCCAAAATAATCGGACGCATCGCCTATCGGCAGGTTGGTCACCGCCGGCAGGGTTTTCTCGCCGACCCACACGTGCCGCGCCTCACGCCGCAGGCGGGTGCCGCGGCAGTCCGGGCAGGCTTGGGTGCTGAGGAACTTGGCCAGCTCTTCACGTACCGACGCCGATTCGGTCTCGCGGTAGCGTCGCTCCAGGTTCGGCACGATGCCTTCGAACGGATGCGAGCGTTTGACGATATCCCCACGGTCGTTCAGGTATTTGAAGTCGACGTTTTGCGAGCCGCTGCCATGCAGGATGAATTTCTGCTGATCGGCAGGGAGTTCGTTGAACGGAACCTCAAGACTGAATTTGTAGTGGGAAGCCAGCGAGCCGAGCATCTGGAAGTAATAGACATTACGCCGATCCCAGCCACGAATCGCCCCTTCGGCCAGGGTCAGCTCGCCATTGACCAGGCGCTTGATGTCGAAGAACTGCTTGACCCCTAGACCATCGCAGGTCGGGCAAGCGCCGGCCGGGTTGTTGAAGGAGAACAGCTTGGGTTCCAGTTCGCTGATCGCGTGGCCGCAGATCGGGCAGGCGAAGCGTGCGGAGAAGATCATCTCTTCACCCGGTTCGTCATCCATCGGTGCCACCAGGGCGATGCCGTCTGCCAGCTTCAGCGCGGTCTCGAAGGATTCGGCCAGGCGTTGTTGCAGGTCGGCGCGAACCTTGAAGCGGTCGACCACGACATCGATGGAATGTTTTTTCTGCTTGTCGAGCTTGGGTGCTTCGTCCAGCTCGTAAAGCTTGCCGTTGATCCGGGCACGGACGAACCCTTGGGCGCGCAGTTCTTCGAAAACCGACAGGTGCTCGCCCTTGCGCTCGCGGATAACCGGAGCCAGCAGCATCAGCTTGCTGCCCTCCGGTTCGGCGAGGACCAGGTCGACCATCTGGCTGACGGTCTGCGCTTCCAGCGGGATGTCGTGATCCGGGCAGCGCGGAATACCCACGCGTGCATACAGCAGGCGCAGGTAGTCGTAGATTTCGGTAATGGTGCCGACCGTCGAACGCGGGTTGTGCGAGGTGGATTTCTGTTCGATGGAGATCGCCGGCGACAGGCCTTCGATGGTGTCGACGTCAGGCTTTTCCATCATCGACAGAAATTGCCGGGCATAGGCCGACAGCGATTCGACGTAGCGGCGCTGACCTTCGGCGTACAGGGTGTCGAAAGCCAGGGACGACTTGCCGGAGCCGGACAGGCCGGTGATGACAATCAGCTTGTCCCGTGGCAGGGTCAGGTCGATGTTCTTCAGGTTGTGGGTTCGAGCCCCACGAATCAGGATCTTGTCCAAGGTGGCCTCGCTCGGCGGGCGTCGAAAACGTAGGAGTATACGGCCAAATACTGGATGGATGCACACTATCAAACGAGAGGGTTACTGTCTTACATGAAGACTGTGTCAGCAATGCGCGTCAAAGCGTCGCGATATACCCTGCCAATCGATGGGACTGGTAGAATCGCCGCCGGTTCACATGAGGTTTTTCCATGCACGATCCCCACAGCGAGCGCATGAGTGGCGGTGAGACCCGCGCAGCAAGCGGTCTGGCCCTGGTGTTCGCCTTCCGTATGCTTGGCATGTTCATGGTGTTGCCGGTACTGGCGACCTATGGGATGGATCTGGCCGGGGCAACGCCGGCCCTGATTGGCTTGGCGATTGGCGCTTATGGCCTGACCCAGGCCATTTTCCAGATTCCGTTCGGATTCATTTCCGACCGCATCGGTCGACGCCCGGTGATTTACCTGGGGTTGATCGTCTTTGCCCTCGGTAGCCTGCTAGCAGCCAATGCCGATTCGATCTGGGGTGTGATCGCCGGGCGAATCCTGCAGGGCGCCGGGGCGATTTCGGCGGCGGTCATGGCCTTGCTGTCCGACCTGACCCGCGAGCAGCACCGGACCAAGGCCATGGCCATGATCGGCATGACCATCGGCCTGTCGTTTGCGGTGGCCATGGTGGTCGGTCCGCTGTTGACCCGTGCCTTCGGGCTGTCCGGGCTGTTCCTTGCCACCGGTGGCATGGCGCTCTTCGGCATTGTGATCGTGATGTTCATGGTGCCGCGCTCCACCCACCCGTTGCAGCATCGAGAGTCCGGTGTCGCGCGCCAGGCGCTGATCCCGACGCTCAAGCACCCGGACCTGCTGCGTCTGGACCTGGGCATTTTTGTGTTGCACGCGATGTTGATGTCCAGCTTCGTCGCCTTGCCGCTGGCACTGGTCGAGAAGGCCGGGCTGCCCAAGGAGCAGCACTGGTGGGTGTACCTGACTGCGCTGCTGATTTCTTTCTTCGCCATGATCCCGTTCATTATTTACGGCGAAAAGAAACGCAAAATGAAACGAGTTTTACTCGGTGCCGTCGTGACACTGATGCTCACCGAGCTATTCTTCTGGCAGTTCGGCGACAGCTTGCGGGCTCTGGTGATCGGTACAGTGGTGTTCTTCACCGCGTTCAATCTGCTGGAGGCTTCGTTGCCGTCGCTGATCAGCAAGGTTTCACCGGCAGGTGGCAAAGGCACGGCGATGGGGGTTTATTCCACCAGCCAGTTTCTCGGATCGGCACTGGGCGGGATACTCGGCGGCTGGTTGTTCCAGCACGGCGGTTTGTCGGTTGTGTTCCTCGGATGCGCCGGTCTGGCTGCCCTCTGGCTGGCCTTTGCTGTTACCATGCGTGAACCTCCCTACGTGACAAGCCTGCGCTTGCCGTTGTCGCCCGAGGCGATCCGCGAAGCGGGTCTGGTCGAGCGCCTGAAGGCTGTCGTAGGGGTAACAGATGCAGTGATAGTCGCTGATGAGGCGGCCATTTACATCAAATTGGACACCGAACTATTGGATCGCACCACCCTTGAAAGCCTGGTGAACAACCCGGCCGGGGCAGCGTGCGTAGCCTAGGAGAACGTTATGGCCCGTGGGGTTAACAAAGTCATATTGGTCGGCACTTGCGGCCAGGATCCCGAAGTTCGCTACTTGCCTAACGGTAATGCCGTGACCAACCTGAGTCTGGCGACCAGCGAACAGTGGACCGACAAGCAAACCGGTCAGAAAGTCGAAAAGACCGAATGGCACCGTGTTTCGATGTTCGGCAAGGTTGCGGAAATCGCCGGCGAATACCTGCGTAAAGGTTCGCAGGTGTACATCGAAGGCAAGCTGCAGACCCGCGAGTGGGAAAAAGACGGTATCAAGCGTTACACCACCGAAATCGTGGTCGACATGCAAGGCACCATGCAACTGCTGGGCGGCCGTCCACAGGGCGACCAGCAGGCTCAGGGCGGCGGTAACAACTACCAGCAATCCGCTCCGCGCCAGCAGGCTCCGCGTCCACAGCAGTCGGCACCGCAACAGTCGCGCCCGGCTCCACAGCAGGCTGCTCCTCAGCCGGCTCCGGATTTCGACAGCTTTGATGACGATATTCCGTTCTAAGCAGCTGTAAGCCCCCGAGCTACAAGCGGCAAGCTGAAAAACAAAACCCGCACTTCGGCCTGAAGTGCGGGTTTTTTATTCGTGGTGAAACGCCGTTGCTTCAGGCCGCGAGGTAGTCGGTGGTCGACACCACGCTGGCATACGCAAACGCCAGGGCCGCCATGAACGCCGCATGAACCTGCGCCGCCGGAACCGTCACGCCATTGAACTCCAGGTCGAGGGTGGCACAGGCGTCGTGGATCACGGTGACTTTATAGCCAAAGTCCGCCGCCGCACGGGTGATGCCGTCCACACACATGTGGCTCATGCTGCCCACGACCACCAGCTCCTTGATGCCTTGCTCGTCGAGGATCGACTTCAAGTCGGTTTCGCGGAACGAGTTGACGAAGTGCTTGAGTACCACCGGTTCGTCGGCGCGGTTGAGCACTTTCGGGTGCAGCTTCGCGCCTTCGGAGTCGGGGGTGAAGAACGGTGCGTCGTTGGAGGTGAATTCGTGGCGGATGTGCACCACTGAATCGCCGGCAGCGCGAAAGGCCTCGATCAGGCGGGCGGCGTTGTCTGCGGCGGCGTCAGCACCGACCAGCGGCCACTTGCCTTGGGGGAAGTAGTCGTTCTGGATATCGACTACGATGAGCGCTTGCTTGGCCATGACTGTTTCCTTGAAGTGTATGTTGGTGTGGAATGCAGTATTGGCGCTGGCAGGCGGTCCGGGGATTGGCCGCACCGACAATAAGAGGGGGAAAACTGACAATGGACGCAGAAAGGGCAATCGCCGAACTCGGTGTGCTGATCTATCCCGGCGCGCAGATGGCGGCGGTGCATGGCTTGACGGACTTGTTCGGGGTGGCCAACCGGATCGCCGCCGAGCATCAGACTGCGCAGTTGCCGCTGCTGCGGGTCAGCCATTGGCAGGTCGAAGGTGATCAGCCGCCGGTGCGGGTCTTCGACAGCCATCCCGGCCCGGAGCGCGCCCTGGTGGCCGTGCTGATTCCGCCGTCGATCGGCGGTTTTTCCGAGGGCCAGGCGCCACAGGGATTGATCCGCTGGTTGCGCGAGCAACACGCCGGCGGCGCGACACTGGGCGGAGTTTGCGTGGGCTCGATCCTGTTGGCTGAAAGCGGTCTGCTCGACGGTCGCAGCGCCACCACCCACTGGACCTCGGCCAAAGCCTTCGCCGAACGTTATCCGGCGATCAGGCTCAAGGCCGATACGCCGATTGTCGATGACGGCGACCTGATTACCACTGCCGGGCTGATGGCCTGGTCCGAACTGGGTTTGCGCCTGGTCAACCGGCTGCTGGGACCGAGCATCGCCACCAATACCGCGCGTTTTCTGGTGGTGGAGCACAGCGACAGCGCCAGTGAGTGCGGCAGCAATTTTGCGCCGATCCTCAGTCACGGCGATGCGGCGATCCTCAAGGTGCAACACTGGCTGCAAAGCACCGGGGCGACCGATGTATCGCTGGCGGCGATGGCCGAAAAGGCAGGCCTTGAAGAACGCACCTTCCTGCGCCGATTCCGTGCGGCCACCGGGCTCAAGCCCACTGAGTATTGCCAGCATCTGCGAGTCGGCAAGGCCCGGGAAATGCTCGAATTCACCAACGGCACCATCGACCATATCGCTTGGACCGTGGGTTATCAGGACCCCGGGGCGTTTCGTGCGACATTCAAGAAAATCACCGGGCTGGCGCCGAGTGATTATCGGACGCGGTTCGGGGTGAGCCCTGGATCGGTTGCACGGTAGTTACATCACCTCGGCTCCCTCAGGGTTGGGCTTGAGTCGTGCAAAATGCCGGAATCACTAAGGGCGTCGTGCAGAATAAAACAGGCCCCATGCCATCATCTCCTGTGCAAAGGGCTGATTTGAAATACGTTTCCCCTGAAGCCGCCTTGGCCTGATCCCTGCACCCCTTCAGCTACATTCATCAAGCGTCGATTGAAGGGGGATGCATGACCCCGACAAACCGCAAGAAACTGGTGGTCGCCCATTCGGTGATCGCCGATGCGCCACTGCACGAAGTCGAGACCAACCGTGCGCTGGCCCGCTGGCTGGCGCAGATACTGGGGCTCAAGTACGGCGGCAGTTACGACCCGCAACGGCACGGCGGGCGGGACCTCTACCTGCTGCCGACCCAGACCCTGGTGGGTGCTGCGGCTGCCCGGCGCCTGGGGGTCAAGGGGCCGGAGGATTTGTGGGGCGGTTATGTCGACCACGACTTCATCTGCACCAAAGCCATCAGTCATGGATTGCTCAATCACCATGCCCATGCACCGCAAGGCTGGGCACCCTTGTTTTCCGAGCGGGTGCGCAGCGTAGTACTCGACGGTCTCAGCGTGTTCTCACTCGCGGATGCGCGCCCGGCGGCGGAGCAATTGTTGCAGGCCGGGCCGATCCGCCTGAAGCCGATTCATGCCTGCGCCGGACGCGGTCAGGAAGTGATCAAAAGCCTCGACGAGTTCGATCAAGTGCTTGCCAGGCCAGAGGCTGGGGCCCTGTTCACCGAAGGCGTGGTGCTCGAGCAGGATCTGGACCAGGTGATCACCCACAGCGTCGGCCAGAGTTTTATCGGCGACAGGGTGCTCAGTTACTGCGGAGAGCAATACCTCACCGAAGACGCACAGGGCGAGTCGGTGTATGGCGGTTCCGATCTGCTGGTGGTGTCCGGTGACTACGACCAATTACTGAAACTGGATCTGCCGCAAGACGTGCGCCTGGCGATTCGTCAGGCACAAGTGTTCGACAACGCGGCCGATGAAGCCTATCCCGGCTTTTATGCCTCGCGGCGCAATTACGACATCGCCCAGGGCCTGGACAGCAACGGCCAGCCGCGCAGTGGTGTGCTGGAACAGTCCTGGCGCATGGGCGGTGCCAGCAGTGCCGAGGTAGCGGCCTTGCAGAGTTTCGTCAACGAACCGGGGATGTGCGCGATTCGTGTGTCTTCGGTGGAAACCTATATCGACCAGCCGCTGCCGGCAGACGCCATCGAGGTGTTCCGCGGGCCGGCGCACACCAGTGACTTTCTCCTCAAGTACGTAACGGTTGAATCCTATGACGGCTAGAAGCGAATCCATTCAGATCGACATCGACAACGAACAGATGAGCGGGACGTTTCTGAGCCCCAAATCGAAAGTCCCCGGCGTGCTCTTCGTGCACGGTTGGGGCGGCAGTCAGGAGCGGGACCTGGAACGCGCCAAGGGCATCGCCGGGTTGGGCTGCGTGTGCCTGACCTTCGACCTGCGCGGACACATCGGCGGCACCGGCATTCCATTGTCCCGGGTGACTCGCGAAGATAACCTGCGGGATCTGCTGGCAGCCTATGACCGCTTGCTCGCGCACCCGGCCCTCGATACGTCGGCGATTGCCGTGGTCGGCACCAGCTACGGGGGGTATCTGGCCGCGATCCTGACCTCGCTCAGGCCGGTACGCTGGCTGGCGCTGCGGGTGCCGGCGCTGTATCGCGATGAGCAATGGCACACGCCGAAACGCGATCTGGACAAGCTGGATCTGCATGATTACCGAAGCACCCTGGTGAGTGTCGACGGCAACCGCGCCTTGCATGCCTGTTCGCAATTTACCGGGGACGTCCTGCTGGTGCAGTCCGAGACCGACGACCACGTGCCCCACGCGACGATCATGAGCTACCGGGCGGCCTGCCAGCAGACGCACTCACTGACCCACCGTATCATCGACGGCGCCGATCACGCTTTGAGCGACCCGGTTTCACAGCAGGCGTACACTTCGATCCTCGTCGACTGGATTACCGAGATGGTGGTGGGGGAGCGGTTGAGCATTATTCAATCATCCTGATATTTGTGGTGTTCTTGCAGGCCCCTTCGCGGGCAAGCCCGCTCCCACAGGGTTTTGGGTTGTTCCCAAAAAATGTGTTCACCCTGGATCCTTGTGGGAGCGGGCTTGCCCGCGAAGGCGGACTAGAACACACCACAGATCACTTGGGTTTCCTGGTAATCCGCAATGACTTGGCCTTGGCTTCCACCAGCAGGTACATCACCAGGGCAATCAATAGCGGCACAATGAAATAAATCGCCCGATAGGCCAGCAGTCCCGCCACCAGGCTACCCCGCGAAACCTCGTGTTGCAGCAGCGCCACGAACACCGCCTCGAGCACGCCGAGCCCGGCCGGGATGTGCGTGATGACCCCGGCGATGGCGCTGATCAACAGCACACCCAGTACCAGTGGATAGTCCAGTTTGCTCGGCAGCAACGTGAAAATCACCGCCGCCATCAGCGACCAGTTCAGGGCGCCGAGGGCCAGTTGCAGCACCGCCATGTGCAGTGAGGGCAAGTCGATCTCCACGCCGCGAATCGCCCACTCCCGACGTTTGGCAAACCGGCATGCAGCCAGGTACCCGGCGCTCAGCAGCAGTAACAAAACCCCCACGCCTTGCAGTGCACTGCTGCTGAGTCTCCAGCCCGGCGGCATGCGTACCAGGCCGCTGCAGAACACGGCGCCGGCAATGACCATGTAGCCGAACCAGTTGGTCGCCAGGCTCAGGCCAAGGATTTTCGCGATGTTGCTCTTGCTGACCCCGAGCCGCGAATACAACCGGTAACGCATGGCGATGCCGCCGACCCAGGCGCTCAGGTTCAGGTTGAAGGCGTAGCTGATGATCCCCACGGGCAGGATCTGCTTCCATGTCAGATTCTGGCGAATGTAGGTGCGGCCGATAAGGTCGAAGCAGGCGTACACCAGAAAACTCACCAGGGTCAGCGCCGAGGCAATGATCAGCGTGCGTACCTTGAAATCGGCCAGGTTGTCGAACACTTCGTTCCATTCGATACGCTGGGCGAGCATCGTGAACAGCACGATCAGCATCAGGAAAAACAGCATCGTCAGCGGTCGTTTCCAGCGCTTGAAGTGCGACTTGCCAGCGCTTCTGGCGTGAGTTGCCGTGTGGGTCTCAGCGCGGTTCATGGTCAGCGCTCCCGGTCGGAGGGGGGACAGGTTTCAGGCGAGGTTTATGCGCCGGCAACCAACCGGCCCACGCCGGGAAATGCCGCAGGAAGTGAAACACCAGAAAACCGATGGTCATGTGCCAGACACGTCCGCGTGGCGCGATGTCGGGAGACATGACCTTGCAGTGGTGGTCGCTGAGGTCTTCCAGGCGATCGAACAGATGACGATTGAAGGCTTGGTCGCGGATCAGCACGTTGGCTTCCAGATTCATCGACAGGCTCAACGGGTCGAGGTTGCTGGAGCCGACGGTGCTCCAGTCTTCGTCCACCAACGCGACTTTGCCGTGCAGCGGGCGGTCGCAATACTCGTAGATCTTCACCCCGGACCTGAGCAGGTAGTCGTAGGTCATGCGCGCTGCGAGCCTGGCCACCAGCATGTCTGGCTGCCCTTGCAGGATCAGCCGTACATCCACGCCTCGACGGGCCGCGTTACGGATCTCGCGCAGCAGGTGGAAACCGGGAAAGAAGTAGGCGTTGGCGATCACCACCCGCCGTTGTGCCTGGCGCAACACCTGGCGGTAAACCTCTTCGATGTCGGACGGGTGTTCTCCGTTGTCGCGATACACCAGCCGCACCTGGCCATCGTGATCGCTCAAGGCCAGTTCCGAACGCCGCATCCGGCGCCTTTGCCACCAGTATCTGGCCCGCACCGGGCGACCGCATTGCAGCAGGGCGAAGTGATGGATGTCGGCCACCGCCGGGCCTTGCACCTCCACGGAATAGTCCTGTTTGGCCTCGGGGCCGAAGTCGGCCAGATGATCGGCGGAAAAATTGATCCCGCCGATGAAGGCGATGCTGCCGTCCACCACCACTATCTTGCGGTGCAGACGCCGGAACCAGTTGGTGCGGATGCCCAGGCGTTTCGGTGCCGGGTCGAACATTTGCAGGTGCACGCCGGCCGCGGTCAGGGCGCTGAGGAACCCCGCACTCAGTTCGCCGCAACCAAACCCGTCGAGACTGACGGTGGTGCGCACGCCGCGCTGAGCGGCTTCGATCAGAATCTGTTGCAGCTCATTGCCAACCTTGTCCTCGAACACAATGAACGTTTCCAGCAGGATTTCACTTTGCGCCCGACGCAGGGCTGCAAATACCCGGGGGAAAAACGCTTCGCCGTTTTCCAGCAACTCGACGCGATTGCTGCCTTGCCAGCCGTATTCGACATCGACCGCTGCCGGTTCGCGGATCGGCGGGGCGGGGATGTCTTGCAACGTGGTTTTTTCCATCGACTGGCTGCTCATAGCTCGATCTCCACCGACAGCGGGGCGTGGTCGGAAAGGTGCGACCAGGGCCGGGTGGTCAGCACTTGCGGATGGCTGGCCTTGAGGTTGCGCACGTAGATGCGGTCCAGGCGCAATGTCGGCAAGCGCGCGGGGAAACTGCGCGCCGGTTTGCCATGGTGCGCGGCGAAGACTTCGCGCAAACCGCTTGGCTTGAGCAATGCATCGGCGCGCTGGCGCCAGTCGTTGAAATCCCCGGCGACGATCACTGGGGCGTCGACCGGCAGGGCGTCCAGGCGCTGGGCAAGCAATTTCAGTTGCGCCGTGCGGTGGCTTTCGCGCAGCCCCAGGTGCACGCAAATGGCATGCACTTCCCGGCCGTCGTCGGGCATGCGCAGCACACAATGCAGGAGCCCGCGGTTCTCGTGACCGCCGATGGACACGTCGAGGTTGTCGTGGCGGATGATCTGGAATTTCGACAGCAGCGCATTGCCGTGATCGCCCGCCGGATACACCGCATTGCGTCCATAGGCGAACTGCGGCCACAGGGTGTCGGCGAGGAACTCGTATTGCGGCATCGTCGGCCAGTTGGTGTAGCGCTTGGGGTGCTGTTCGTGGGTGCCGTGGACTTCCTGCAAAAACACCACATCGGCAGACACACTGCGCACCGCTTCACGCAGTTCCGGCAGGATGAAACGCCGGTTGAGTGCGGTGAAACCTTTATGGGTATTGACCGTCAGCACCTTGAAACGACAAGTGACGGACGGCCCCTGTACCTGCATGTCGGTTGCGTTTGAGTGTGCGGGAATATCGGTGTGATTCGCTGTCATGTCGCCTCCCGCCTGACGGCCCCTGTTTTTGGATGACTCCGGGGCGGCGGCGAAAGTTTCGATGGGGCTACGGACGGTACACAGTCTTGAACTCACATCCATCCAATGTGGGAGCGGCGGTGCGGCGATCCGACTTGCTCGCGAAAGGGGCGTATCAGTCACATCAATGCTGGATGTGCCGACGCCTTCGCGAGCAAGCCCGCTCCCACAGGGTGTATCAGTGGCCGGTGATAACGCGGGCAGAACCCTCGGCCTGTTCGGCGAACACCGGGCCGAGGCGGTCAAGGCGTCCACTCCACGCGGTCAATGCCAGCGCCAGCAACACCACCAGGCCGCCGATCCATGCGGTGTGAATCAACCCCATGTGGGCGACGATCAGGCCGCCGCCCCACGCGCCGCCGGCAATGCCGAGGTTGAACGCCGCGATGTTCAGGCCGGATGCTACGTCCACGGCCTGCGGAGTGTGATGTTCGGCCTGGCGCACCACGTACACCTGCAATCCCGGCACGTTGCCGAATGCCACGGCGCCCCAGACCAGCACGGTGACCAGCGCGAGCCAAGGATTGCCGGCAGTGAAGGTCAGCACGAACAACACGGCGGCGAGCAGGGCAAAAATGATTTTCAGGGCGCTGATCGGGCCGTGTTTGTCCGCCAGCTTGCCGCCCCAGATGTTGCCGACGGCCACGGAGATGCCGTAGACCAGCAATACCAGGCTGACGGTGCTGGCGCTGAAACCGGAGAGGTCCTGGAGAATCGGGGCGAGGAAGGTAAAGGCGATGAACGAGCCGCCGTAGCCGACGGCCGTCATGGCATACACCAGCAACAGGCGCGGTTTCTTGAGCACCTGCAATTGTTGCAACAACGACGCGGGTTTGCTGTGGGCGATGTTGTTCGGCACGTAAATCAGGCTGCCAACGAAGGCGATGACACCCAATGCCGAAACAGCGAGGAAGGTTTCACGCCAGCCGAAATGCTGGCCGATGAATGTCCCCAGTGGCACGCCGGTGACCAGCGCCACGGTCAGGCCGGTGAACATGATGGCAATCGCGCTGGCGGCTTTTTCCTTCGGCACTAGACTGGTGGCGATGGTCGAGCCGATCGAGAAAAACACCCCGTGGGCCAGGCCGGTGACGATCCGCGCGAGGATCAACGACTCGTAGCTCGGTGCTTGCCACGCCAGCAGATTGCCGAGGGTGAACAGCACCATCAGCGATAACAGCAGCAACTTGCGTGGAACCTTGCCGGTGAGGGCGGTCAGCACCGGGGCGCCGACGGCAACGCCAAGGGCATACAGGCTGACCAGCAGGCCGGCGGATGGCAGGCTGACCCCGAGGTCGGCACCAATGGTGGGTAACAGGCCAACGATGACGAACTCGGTCGTCCCGATGGCAAAGGCGCTGAGGGTCAGCGCGAGCAAGGCAATGGGCATTTCTGCAACTCCGGAGATTGATTCGATGGAGCGCAGTGTCGGGGTTCGGGTTGTGCGGAAAAATACAGGGACGGACATTTGATATTTGCCTTGGACGCAAAGATCGCGAGCGCGAGTGCTAGTCTGTGCCACAGGAAGGCATCGTCGTCCTGCTATCTGCGGGCAATAGCCGAACTTGCCCGGCATTTCTCGATCAGTTCCTTACCGACACAGCCAAAGGAGCGGGTGCTTTGATCAGGCTCAAGACCGCGATACTGCTGGGGGCGTTGCTGTTTCTGGGCAGCGAGCAACTGGAAGCCGCCGCGATACCGGGGCTGCCGGCCACCGCGACCGCCGCGACGCCGCCGGCACACCCCGAGCCGCTGGTGCAAGGCGGGTTACTGGGGGCCATCAGTTCAAGCATCGACGAGGTCCAGTCCAGGCTTGATCTCAATCAGAACCTGGTCGACGCCTGGCGCCTGCGTGCCGACCGCGCGGCCGATGAAGTGGATCAGTTGGTCAATCAGCCTTCGGCCCGTTCGGCCTGGAGCGTCGCCAGCGATTTCCTGCTGTTGACCTGCGTGTGGGCGGCCGTGTTTGCCTGTCTTTGGCTGCTAGGGCGGATGATCGCCAGGCGCCTGTGCGAGCACCGTTTACTGCTCAGTCGCGAACGGGGCCAGGCGTTGCTCGGTTACGTGCTGCCCTACACCTTGCCGGCGGTGGTCAGTCTGCCGTTAACGATTTATGCCAGCCAGTTTTTGCCGATATCGGCCGGTCGGGCGCTGGCGCTGTGTCTGGCTTATGCCGCGAGCGCGGGGATATTTTCCGCGTCATTGGTGATGTCGCTGGTGGTGGCGTTCAATGCCGGGCACAAGCGGCGGGCGGTGCAGATCATCCGCGAGAACAGTCCCCGGCCGTTATTCGGTATCGGCTTTCTGGTGGCCTTGAGCGATGCCCTGACCAGTCCGCAGATCGCCCATCAACTGGGCAACAATCTCACCAGCAGCATCGCCGTGTTCACCGGGTTGGCGGCGTCGATTGCCTTCGGCTTGCTGGTGATCCGCATGCGTCGCCCGGTGGCCCATGTGATCCGCATCCTGCCGCTGGCCCAGCGCCTCGGTCAGCCGGCATTGCGTGAAACCCTGCGGATATTTTCCGGGCTTTGGTATTGGCCGATTCTGTTGATGGTACTGGTGTCGATCGTCAACCTGATCGGTGCCGGGGCGGACAACCAGAGAGTGCTGCGCAGCGCCTTGTTCACCACGGTGTTGCTGATTGCCACGGTGTTTCTCAGCACCACGCTGCACCATCTGTTCAAGGCGCGCAGCGCAGCGGACCTGCGCCGCAGCGGCGCCTACAAGGAGCGTTTTCTCAACTTGTCCCATGCCTTAGTGCGCATCGGCATGGCCATCGTGTTCATCGATATCCTCGGGCGGATCTGGGGCGTGTCGCTGTTCGAATTCGCGGTGAGCAATGCCGTGGGCCGGGCGATCAGTGATTCCCTGAGCCACATCGGCCTGATCCTGCTGGTGACCTGGATGGTCTGGGTGGTGCTCGACACGGCGATTCAGGAAGCCCTGAAACCACCGGCCAACAAGCGCTCGGCGCGCCAGCCCAGTACGCGGGTGAAAACCATCCTGCCGCTGCTGCGCAACGCGATCAAAATCATCCTGGTGGTGATTTGCGCGATCACCACCATGGCCAACCTGGGGATCAACGTCGCGCCGTTCCTGGCCGGTGCCGGGGTCATCGGCCTGGCAATCGGTTTCGGCTCCCAGCAGCTGGTGCAGGACGTGATTACCGGGTTGTTCATCATCATCGAAGACACCCTGTCCATCGGCGACTGGGTGGTGCTGGATTCCGGGCATGCCGGCACGGTCGAAGGCCTGACCATCCGCACCTTGCGCCTGCGCGACGGCAAGGGTTTCGTGCACTCGGTGCCGTTCGGGCAGATCAAGGCCGTGACCAACCAATCGCGGCAATTCGCCTATGCGTATTTCTCGGTGCAATTCACCTATGACACCGATGTCGACAAAGCCATCGAGCTGATCCGCGAGGCAGGGCATTCCATCAGCAGCGACCCGTTCCTGCGCTACAACCTGCAAGGGCCGCTGGATGTGTTTGGCGTCGACAAGATGGACCTCAACGGCGTGGTGCTGACCGCGCAATTCCGCACGGTGTCCGGTGGCCAGTATGCCGTGAGCCGGGCCTTCAACCAGCGCCTGAAAAAGCTTGTGGATAACTGCCCGTGGGTGCATTTCGCGCAGACTTATCCACAACAGGCGCTGGTACCGAGGCATCCGGTCGAGCCACCACTCGAGGCCGTGCATGAGCCGGATCATTCGGCGGTGCTGATGCCGGATCGGCCGCGGTCGCAGTAAGTCGTCAAGGAAATCTTCGGAGGCTGTGATGGCCTCAGAGGGATTTATGAACGACACAGATCAACTGTGGGAGCGGGCTTGCTCGCGAAGGGGGCAGACCAGACAACCTCAATGCCGGATCAGTTTGCTGCGCACCCCGGCACCCGCCTGCTGATCCAGCTCCACCCAGATCTGCTGCTTGCCGGCAATCTCTGCGGCGACTGGCAACCCGTCGCGATACACCAGCCGATTGCTCGCCAGTGCCGGCACCTTCGCTCCCGGCAACAACGTGCCGGCGAGATTCAGCGGATCGACCCCGCACACCGCGACCAGACTGCCGTCATGAGGCTTGCGCCGCACCTCCCGCAACAATGGAATCGCCTCGGGCAAGGCGAATTGCTCACCCGCCAGGCCGCTGACAAACCGTCCGCCACGAATCTCACCGCGTGCCTCCAGACGATGGAACGTACGCAGCAGTTCGCGCCAGCCCGGTAGCCAGTCCGCCTCTCGTTCCAGCAAGCGCCAGAACACCACGCCGTAGCGGCGCAGCAACGTCATGGCGATGTGTTCCAGCGTTTCGGCCGGTGCTGGCGCGGGACGCTGGTTTTCCGCCACCGGTGCGGCAGGCGCGCGTCGCAACAGGGCCCAGCGCCCGGCATCGTCCATGCCTCCGATGAATGCTCCGCGCCCACGCCGACTGTTGCGTGGCTGGCGCTTGCTGGCCGGGGTGATCAGTGCGCGCAACCCGGCGAAGCTGTCGGCGTTCACCAGCCCGGCGCCCACCAGTTCCTGCAGGGCGATTTCCAGTTCCGAACGCAGCAGATGGGCCTCATGGATCAGCTCATCGAAAAACAGCGCGCCGTGCTGGCTGAGGGCGGCGTGGACCTTTTGCGTTTTCGGCGACAGTTCGCTGACCGGCGTCTGCTCGGTCAAGCCGCTCCAGAGGCCGACCCGGTTGCGTGGCAACAAGACAATCGGCGTGCTGCGCAGGGCGGTGCTGGCGCTTTTGTTGTGTGCAGTCAGGCGTGTCCACACCAGTCTGCCGCTGCGGCACAACTCATCCAGCCAGGACGCCGAGTAGTCCTTGATTCGCGCCGGCAGGATGTCGCTGTCCCAGGCTGAAGCGGCGGCGGGGTAGCCCTCGAATTGCGCGACGACGGCTGGCAATACCGCCGCGCCCCGGCCCTGGCTTGCGCTCGACACATGCTGCCAGTCGAACAGGAATCGCATGAAATCCTGCAACGCCACCGGTTCGATTTCCCGACGCAGGCGCTTGACCGTATAGCGGTGAATCCGCGCCAGCAAATGTCGCTCGCACCATTCTTCCTGAGCGGTGCCCGGGGTGAAGCGGCCGCGCAGCACGTAGCCTTCGCGTTCCAGTTGCGCCAGGGCTTGATTGACCTGCGCGGCGGGCAAGGCGAGTGGTTCGGCAATGGCATTGAGTGGGAGCGGTCCGAAGGCGCTGAGCCTTGCGCGGATCAGTTCGAGTACGGCTTCCTCGGGCGCCCAGGCTTCATCGAAGTCCGGTAGCACTTGCAGGGGCGGCGTCATTTCGGCCTGTGGATAAATCGCCCGCAGGCAGGTCAGGCGCTCCAGCGCCAGCCACAGCGATTGCCCGGCGTTGATCTGCATACGGCTCGCGCGTCCGCTGTCGGCCAGGGTATCGAGCCAGTCGAGCCATTGCGGATTGGCGCTGGCCTCGGCATCGCTGATGCACGCCAGGCTCATCAAGGCCTCGTGCATTTCATCGACACCGGAGGGTGCCGGCCAGGCTTCGTCGCGCACGGCGGCAATCGCTTCGGCGTCCAGCGCGCTGAGGTCGTCAGTGGATTGCGGGTCGCTCCAGCGGCGATTGAGCACCGCTTGGGTACGGCGTTCCTCCAGCGGCGCATCGTCGAGAAAGGTATAGGGCCGGGCGCTGAGAATCTCCGCCGCCAGCGGCGAGGGCGTCGGCAAGTCGCGGCTGATCAGGCGAATGTCGCCGCGCTCCATGCGCCGCAACAAGGCCAGCCAGCCTTCACTGTCCATGGCATCGTGCAGGCAGTCGTCGAGGGTTTGCTCTACCAGCGGATGGTCGGGAATCTCCCGTTCGCCGGCGAGGTTTTCCACGCAGGCGATCTGATCGGGAAACACGCTGGCAATCAGGTCTTCGCTTTTCATCCGCTGGATCTGCGGCGGGACTTTGCGTCCGCCGCTGTAGCGCGGTAGCGCCAGGGCCACCCCGGCATTCCAGCGCCAGCGCACGCCGAACAGCGGCGCGTCGAGCACGGCCTGAATCAGCAGGTGCTCGGCGCTGTTGCTGTGCAGGTAGCGCCAGACATCGTCCAGTTCAAAACTGTGGCTGGTGGACAGCGACAGCACGATGGCGTCTTCGCTGGCGGCGGCCTGCAATTCGAAGTTGAAGGTGCGACAGAAACGCTTGCGCAGGGCCAGGCCCCAGGCACGGTTGATGCGGCTGCCAAACGGCGTGTGAATGACCAGTTGGGTGCCGCCGGATTCGTCGAAAAAACGCTCCATCAGCAGCGTGTCCTGTGATGGCAGGGCGCCCAGCGTTTGCCGTGCACGGGCCAGGTAGTCCACCAGTTGTCCGGCGCTGGCGAGGTTCAGGCCCAGGGTGTCAGTCAGCCAGTCGAGCGCTGGCTGCAAGTTGCCAGGCGCGGCACCCAGCAGGTCGTCGAGTTGAGCCTGCAAGCGTGCCACCGCCGAAGACAATTCGGCACTGCGCCCCGGCGCCTCCCCAAGCCAGAACGGAATGGTCGGTGGCTGGCCCTGGGCATCCTCGACCCGCACCTTGCCGGTTTCCACGCGCAGGATCCGATAGGACGTATTGCCCAACTGGAAGATATCCCCGGCGATGCTTTCCACCGCGAAGTCTTCGTTGATGGTGCCAATGTTCAGCCCTTGAGGCTCCAGCAATACGCTGTAGTCGGCGTTGTCCGGAATGGTCCCGCCACTGGTCACCGCCGTCAGTTTTGCGCCCCGGCGACCGCGCAGGGTACGGTTCACGGCGTCGCGGTGCAGGTAGGCGCTGCGCATGCCTTGTCGCCCGTTGTAGCCCTCGGTGAGCATGTGCAGCAGCGCCTGATAGTGTTTGTCGTCGAGTCCGGCGTAGGGCGCGGCGCGGCGCAGCATCTCCAGCAGCGCCTGTTCCGACCACTCCTGGCAACTGACTTCGGCGATGATCTGTTGTGCCAGCACATCCAGCGGCGCTTGCGGGATCAACAAGGTATCGAGTTCGCCCCGGCGCACGCAGTCGAGCAGCGCGGCGCATTCGATCAGGTCGTCGCGGGTGGTGGCGAACAAACGGCCCTTGGGCGTACCGCCGACCTGGTGCCCGGAGCGGCCGACCCGTTGCAGAAACCCGGCAATCGAACGCGGCGAGGCGATCTGGCACACCAGGTCGACGTCGCCGATATCGATCCCCAGTTCCAGCGACGCCGTGGCAATCAGCACTTGCAAGTCGCCGCGCTTGAGTCGCTGCTCGGCGTCCAGGCGAAACTCCTTGGCCAGGCTGCCGTGGTGGGCGGCCACGGCGTCCTTGCCCAGGCGTTCGCTCAGGTGACGGCTCAGGCGTTCGGCCAGGCGCCGCGTGTTGACGAAAATCAGCGTGGTCCGGTGTTCCCGGGCGAGGGCGGCGAGGCGGTCGTAGACCAGTTCCCAGACATCGTTGGCCATCACTGCCGACAGCGGCACGGGCGGCACTTCGATGTCCAGGTCGCGGGGGCGGGCGTGGCCGATGTCGACGATCTCGCACGGACGCTCGCGACCGACGAGGAAGCGCGAGACGGCTTCGATCGGTTTTTGCGTGGCCGACAGACCGATGCGCAGAAGTGGTTGTGCGCACAGTGCCTGCAGGCGTTCAAGGCTCAGCGTCAGATGGCTGCCGCGTTTGTTGGCGGCCATGGCGTGGATTTCGTCGATGATCACCGTTTGTGTCGTGCCGAGCATCTGCCGACCGGAATCGGAACCGAGCAACACGTACAGGGATTCCGGCGTGGTCACCAGAATGTGCGGTGCCGTCTTGCGCATCGCCGAACGATCTTTTTGTGGTGTGTCGCCGGTGCGCACGGCCGTGGTGATCTGCAATTCGGGCAGGCCCATCAGACGCAATTGCTCGGTAATGCCGGCCAGCGGGTTTTGCAGGTTGATCTGGATATCGTTGGACAGCGCCTTGAGCGGCGAGACGTAGACCACCAGGGTGGCGTCGGGCAGGCCTTCGGGGCTTTCCAGGCCGCGATGCACCAGGTCATCGATGACGGCGAGGAAGGCGGTGAGGGTTTTGCCGGAGCCGGTGGGCGCGGCGATCAGGGTCGAGCGCTGCTGGCGGATCAACGGCCACGCCCGGGCCTGGGCGGCGGTGACCGCTGCGAACGTGTGGCTGAACCAGGCGCTGACGGCAGGGTGAAAGCCGCTCAGCGCACTGTCTGCGGGGATGGGCAGGTTCATGCAGCAAGTTATGCGGGTGGGGGCGAAAGATGCAAGTACCACTCAGGGATCTCTATTGGCTGACAGGGCCCCTTCGCGGGCAAGCCCGCTCCCACAGTGTCCGTGTCGTTCACAAATTACCTATTCACAGAAAATCCCTGTGGGAGCGAGCTTGCTCGCGATGAGGCCAGTGGCAGCACCACAAATCCCTGACATCTACACTTTACGGATGACGGTTGCGCACTAAACCCGCAAAATGCAACGATTCCGGCAATTACCAACGACATCGCCTGGGCGCGGTGTCGATAAAGCCATTGTTTCAATCAGACTGGGCCTGCTGACTCTATGCGAATGCGCCTTATGTTACTGGGCGGCGGAAATGCCCTTGGGCAGGCGCTGATTCGCCTCGGTGCGGAGGAAGACATCGGCTTCCTCGCCCCCCGCCCGCCGCAAGACGGCTGGGATGCCGCGAGCCTGACACAACTGCTCGACGACACCCGTCCCGATGCATTGATCAACCTTGCCTACTACTTCGACTGGTTTCAGGCAGAGGCGGTGAGCGAACAGCGCCTGGCCGGCCAGGAGCGTGCGATCGAGCGTCTGGCGGAACTGTGCCAGCACCACAACATCGTTCTGCTGCAACCTTCCAGCTATCGCGTGTTCGACGGTTCCCGCGCCACGGCCTACAGCGAAAAAGACGAACCCGTGCCACTGGGCCTGCGGGGCCAGGCGTTATGGCGGATCGAACAGAGCGTTCGCGCCACCTGCCCGCAACACGTACTGCTGCGTTTCGGCTGGCTGCTGGACGACAGCCCGGACGGCACCCTTGGCCGCTTCCTCGCCCGTGCCGAACAACCCGAAGAACTGCTGATGGCCGACGACCGGCGCGGCAATCCGACGCCGGTCGACGACGCCGCCCGTGTGATCATTTCAGTCCTCAAGCAACTCGATTGCGCTGCGCCGCTGTGGGGCACCTACCACTACGCCGGACATGAGGCGACCACGCCGCTGGCGCTGGGGCAGGCTATTCTGAGCGAAGCCCGCAGCCTGCATCCGCTGGCCATCGAAGCCCCGACCGCCCAGGCCCACGCCGCGCGTCCGGATGCTGCCGAAGAACCGCAACATGCGGTATTGGCCTGCAAAAAAATTCTGCACACCTTCGGGATCAAGCCGCGCGCCTGGCGTGCGGCGCTTCCCGCTCTACTGGACAGGTTCTATCGCCATGGCTGACGGTCCCGTTTTGATCACCGGTGGTGCCGGTTTCATTGGTTCGCACCTGACTGACGCCCTGCTTGCCAAGGGCCATGCGGTGCGAATTCTCGATGACCTGTCCAGCGGCAAGCGCAGCAATCTGCCGCTGGACAATCCCAAGGTCGAACTGATCGTCGGTGACGTCGCCGATGCGACGCTGGTTGCCCAAGCGATGGCCGGTTGCAGCGCCGTGGCGCATCTGGCGGCCGTGGCCTCGGTTCAGGCGTCGGTGGACGACCCGGTGCGCACGCACCAGAGCAACTTCATCGGTACGCTGAACGTCTGCGAAGCCATGCGCCAGGCCGGGGTCAAGCGCGTGCTGTTTGCCTCCAGCGCGGCGGTGTACGGCAACAATGGCGAGGGCGAGTCGATCGACGAAGACACGCCTAAAGCGCCGCTGACGCCCTATGCGGCGGACAAACTGGCCAGCGAGCACTACTTCGATTTCTACCGCCGCCAACATGCGCTGGAACCGGTGGTTTTCCGCTTCTTCAACATCTTCGGCCCGCGCCAGGATCCGTCCTCGCCGTACTCCGGGGTGATCAGCATTTTCAGCGAGCGCGCGCAAAAGGGCCTGCCGATCACCGTGTTCGGCGATGGCGAGCAGACCCGGGATTTTGTCTACGTCGAAGACCTGGTTGACTTGCTGGTGCAGGCCATCGAGAAGCCGATGGTCGAAGTCGGTGCAGTCAACGTTGGCTGGAACCAGGCAACGACCCTCAAGCAAATGCTCGAAGCGCTCGAAGCCGTGGTTGGCAAGCTGCCACCGGTGAGCTACGGCCCGGCGCGCTCCGGTGACATTCGTCATTCCCGGGCGAACAACCGGCGTCTGTTGGAACGCTTCACTACCACAGAGCAGACACCGATGCGTGTGGGGCTGGCGCGGTTGCTGGGGCGATAGATCACTTGCATGCGGACATGAAAAAGGCGCCTTTTTACAGGCGCCTTTTTCACGGCCGGAATTTACCTTGAAGCGGATAGATTCCCTGTGGCGAGGGGGCTTCCCCCGTTCGACTGCATGGCAGTCGCCGTCAGTTTCAAGTCTGCTCGCCACCAAGCCTCATTCACCACCACGTGAACGTTCTTTAGAACTTGTAGCCCAGGCCAACCATGTACACAAACGGATCGACGTCCACGTTGACCTTGGCGCGGGTGCCTGGGGCAATGGCGTTGTTTTCCACCGTGGCGCGGGTGTCGATGTCGATGTAGCGCACCTGGGCGTTGAGCAGGACATTGTCGGTCAGCATGTAGTCGGCACCCACCTGCCAGGCCAGACCCCAGGAGTTTTTCGCCTTGAAGTTGCTGAAGCCGGCGGACTCGGCATCGCTGCTGAGGTTTTCGTCGTAGATCCAGGTGTAGTTGATGCCACCGCCGACGTACGGCTGGAACGCCGACTTCGAATCCAGCGGGTAGTAGACCAGGCTCAGGGTGGGCGGCAGGTGTTTCAGGGAGCCGAGTTTGCCGTTGGCAGCAGGCAGGGCGGTACCTTTGAGTTTCACGTCATGCTCGAACGGGGTGGCCGCGAGCAGTTCGATCCCCCAGTTGTTGGTGATCATGTAGGCGAAGTTCAGGCCCAGCTGTGTGTCGCTGTCCATGGTCGCCTTGCCGCCCAGGTTGGTGCCGGCCAGTGGACCTTGATCGACCTTCACGCTGGAGCTGTCGGCTTTCGGGTTAACCGTGATGGCGCCCGCACGAAGGATGATGTCACCGGCCTCGTGGGCGTGGGCGAGCGGGGCTGCGAGCGCGAGGGCAACCAGCGAAGCGCTGAGCATGGACTTGTTCATGGGGGCTCCAGAGGACGTTAAAAATTTTGATGTCCAATGGTAAGCCGGCTAACTATTCGGTCTTTTGATGCAGCTCAAGGAAAGTGGGAAGGGGGTGGATTTTGTGGTGTTTTTGCTGGCCTCTTCGCGAGCAAGCCCGCTCCCACACTGGAATGTGTTCCCCCCTGTGGGAGCGGCGGTGCGGCGATCCGACTTGCTCGCGAAGACGGCATTTCCGACAGCACAAAACGACCGGTTTCACTCCGGCAGTTCATACAGATAAATCTTGTCCGCCTCCATCTGATATCCGGCATCCGCCAGCTCACTGGTGGATGCCTTGACCTGCAACGCGCCTTCGATCCAGTACGGCTGATACAGCTCGTCGAGCTTCACGCCGACCTCGCTCTTGACGTGCACGATCTGGTTCGACGGTGGTGGCGGTACGTGGATGCAGGCGCCGAAATACGGCACCAGCAGAAACTCCGTGGTACGTCCTTCCTCGCTCACTTCCAGCGGCACGATGTAGCCCGGCAGGCGAATGCTCTGGCCATCGAGGGCCTTGACCACTGGTGCGTTGGGCAGGTCCTGCTTGGCGGCCGGTGCCGACTCGGCCGACAGGGCATTGCTCATCTGCGACAGGTCATGCAGCGGCGTCATGTTCGGCACTTCTTTCGGCGCATCCGGCGGGATCATCTCCGACCAGGTCAGGTCTCGCGGCTGGGCGGCCCACAAGGGCAGGGCGACCAGCATCAACAGCGCAAGTACAGCGCGGGGCATTTTCAACGTCCTCATAAACGGATCGACAGGCCATCGGCCAGGGATTGGCGATAGGCGCGCCAGGCCGGCACGCTGCCCATCAGCAGCGCGGCGACGAGGATGCCACCGAGTAGCGTCCATTCATACTCGCTTGGCCAGGACAGCGGCAGGAACAGGCCGTAGTTGGCTTGCACATAACCCTGGGCCGCCGCGATGCACACATACAGCAACGCCACACCGGCGATCACGCCCGACAGCGCGAGGGCAAAGGCTTCGAGCACCAGCAGCGTCGCGATATGCCACGGTCGCGCCCCCACCGAACGCAGGATCGCCATTTCCCGGCGGCGTTCGTTGAGGCTGGTGAGAATGGCCGTCAGCATGCCGATCAGTCCGGTCAGCACCACAAACAGCGAAACCACGAACAAGGCTTTTTCCGCCGTGCCCATCAGGCTCCACAGCTCTTGCAACGCCACGCCCGGCAGGATCGCCAGCATCGGCTCCCCGCGGAACTCGTTGATTTCCCGTTGCAGGGCAAAGGTCGAAATCTTGTTGTTGAGGCCGAGCATGAACGCGGTGATCGCCTGCGGCGTGAGGTCCATGTTGCGCGCTTGATCGGCCGTGATGCGACCCTCGCCCCGGGCCGGTACGCCGTTATGCCAGTCGATATGAATCGCTTCCATGCCGCCAAGGCTGATGTGCAGCGTGCGGTCCACCGGGGTGCCGGTGCGCTTGAGAATTCCAACCACGGTGAACGGCTTGTCGTCGTGCTTGACCAGGCTGATCGCCGCCACGCCGTGGGCCAGCACCAGTTTGTCGCCGAGTTTGTAATGCAGTGCGTCGGCCACTTCGGCACCGAGCACCACTTCGAACGGGTCGGTGGCGAAGGCCCGGCCATCGGCCAGCTCCAGGTGTTGCTGGCGTCCGTACTGGTAGTGCTCGAAGTAGGCTTCGGTGGTGCCCATCACCCGGTAGCCGCGATGGGAGTCGCCGAGGGACATCGGGATGGCCCACTTCACTTTCGGGTTGTTGGCGAAGTGCTCGAAGCTGTCCCAACGGATGTTGTTGGTGGCGTTGCCGATGCGGAACACCGAGTACAACAACAGGTTCACCGAGCCGGAGCGGGCGCCGACGATCAGGTCGGTGCCGCTGATGGTGCTGGCGAAACTGGCCTTGGCTTCGGTGCGCACGCGCTCCACCGCCAGCAGCAGGCACACCGACAGGGCGATGGCGAACGCTGTGAGGATCGCGGTGAAGCGGCGGTTAGCCAGGCTGGCCATGGCTAGACGAAACAAATACATCTCAGACCTCGGACGGGGTGGCGGCGCGATTGAGTTCGGCCAGCGACAGGTTGTGATCGAACAACGGCGCAAGGCTCTGGTCGTGGCTGACGAACAACAGGCTCGCCCCGGCTTCGCGGCACTCGGCGAACAGCAGGCGAATGAAGTTCTCGCGGGCGTCGTAATCGAGGGCCGAAGTCGGCTCGTCAGCGATCACCAGTTCCGGTTGACCGATCAGCGCGCGGGCGGCGGCGACCCGTTGCTGCTGGCCGATGGACAACGAATCGGCACGGCGACCGAGGATGTTTTCATCCTTCAAACCCAGGTGGGCAAGCAGCGTCGCGGCCGCTTTGTCGACGCTGCCGTGGCGTTGTTTCGCCCGTTCGGCGCGCAGTTTCGAGAAGTGGCAGGGCAGTTCGACGTTTTCACGCACCGACAGAAACGGCAGCAGGTTGAATTGCTGAAAGATGTAGCCGGTGTGATCGACGCGGAAGTGGTCGCGGGCACCGGCCGAGAGTTGCGTCAGTTCCTGGCCGAGCAGGCGGATACTGCCGCGATCAGGTTTTTGCACGCCGCCGAGCAAGCCGAGCAGGGTGGTCTTGCCGCTGCCGCTGGGGCCTTTGAGGAACAGGGTTTCTCCGCGCTCCAGGCGAAACGCCGGGATGTCCAGCAGTGGCGGGTGACCGGGCCAACTGAAGCCCAGGTCGGACAGTTCGATGAGTGCTTGGGTCATGTGAAACCGGTGTGGTTGGTGGTGAACCCTTGTAGGAGCGAGCTTGCTCGCGAAAAACCTGAGAGCACAGAGGTGAATCAGGTTTCCCGCGTTATCGTTGACGTCCATCGCGAGCGGGCTCGCTCCTACAAGGGGAACGAGGTGATTTAGAATTTCAGCGCAGCAGCCTTGTCCGTCACTTCAACGCCTTGCTGCCCGCTCGGGCTGATCAGTTGTACCTGAATTTTCCGGGTGGCCGGGAAGCTGGTGAAAATATTCGCAAGGTCCAGCGACTTCAGTGCCGCCGGCGTGGCGCAGGTGAACTGATAGCGAGCGTGGATTTCGCTGTGATCATGGTGATGTTCGTGGCCGTCTTCGTCCTTGGCGTCTTCATCGTGATCATCGTCGGCATCGGGTTTGTCGCCGAACAGCGGGCTTTCCAGTTCCTGGTTTTCCACCACGCAACCAGCGGCTTTTGGCAGGTTGAACAGGGCCAGCGGTTGCTCCAGTCGGGCGCGGGCGGCGGAGACTTTGGCCTTGTCTGCGTCGCTGGTGGCGACGTGCTCGAAACCCACCAGGTTCATGGCCGGGCTTTCCAGCTCCAGTTCCAGGGTCTGCCCGTCCAGCGCCGCGTTCAGGCGTCCCACGCCATGTTCGTGGGCGCCCAGGCTGCCATGCTCATGATCGTGTTCGTCGGCGGCATGGGCGACAGCCAATGGCAGCATGGCAAACGGCAGGGCAAGAAGCAGACGACGCATGACGAGTCTCCGAAAAGTAAAATGAAGAATATGTTATGTAATCTTATAACGTTGGTGCGGAGAGTTTGACTGCCTGCTTGGCGTTGCACAAGTCCCATGGGAGCATGCAGGGAAGAAATGTGCGGGAGCAGACCTATGTTGCGAATTCGCGGAAGCATCGGCGACTGGCCGGTGGATTTGACCCTGGAGATGGACGACGCGGACTGGGCGCGACTAGGGGCGCAGCTGCAGGTGGAAAAGTCCGCAGTCAGCGCGCCAGCGGCGAAACCGCTGAATCAGGATGATGCGCTGTGGCAGATCGCCCGGGATTTGTTGCGCACGGCCGGGCAGCTCAGCGGACCGGATCTGCTCGATCAACTCGAAGGCCTGACCGGCAGCGCGGCGGCGGGCAAGCGTCTGTTGGTGCGGTTGCGCCACAGTCCGGACGTGAAGGTGGAAAGCGGCACCGATACACCGCTCTATCACTGGCTGTTGTAGGAGCGAGCTTGCTCGCGATGGGCGTCAACGATAACGCGGGAAACCTGATTCACCTCGGTGCTCTCAGGTTTTTCGCGAGCAAGCTCGCTCCTACAGGATCGGCTTAGTACAGCGCGGCAAACAACTTGCGGCGGTACGTGCTGACCAGCGGGTGGTCATTGCCCAGCAACTCGAACACCTGCAGCAAGGTCTTGTGCGGCAAGCCTTCGCTGTAGCTGCGGTTGCGGATGAACAGCTTGAGCAAGGCATCCAGCGCGGCGTCGTACTGCTGACGAGCCAGTTGCTGGATGGCCAGTTGATACACCGCTTCATCGTCCTGGGGATTTTTCGCCAGCCGGGCCTTCAGGTCGGCGGCATCGGGCAAGTCCCTGGCCAGGCCGAGAAACTTGATTTGCGCCTTGGCACCGGCCAGCGCGGCCTTGTGCTCGTCGCTCTTGACGGCATCCAGCACGGCTTGGGCTTCGCCCAGTTCACCACGCTCGGTCAGGCAGCGGGCGTAAAGGATCAACGCCTTGGCGTTGGTGTTGTCTTCACCCAGCAGCACTTTGAGCAGGGCTTCGGCATCGGCAAAGCGGCTGTCATCGAACAGTGCCTGGGCCTGTTCGAACGGATCGGCGGCGGCCGGTGGCGGCATCTGCACATGGGGTTCGAGCAGGGCGCGCACGGCGGATTCCGGCTGGGCTCCGGCAAAACCGTCGACAGGCTGGCCGTCCTTGAACAGCACCACGGTCGGCAGGCTGCGGATGCCGAAGCGGGCGACGATGTCTTGCTCGATGTCACAGTTGACCTTGGCCAGCAGCAGCTCACCCTGATAGCTCTCGGCAATGCTTTGCAACATAGGCATCAGCACTTTGCAGGGCGCGCACCATTCGGCCCAGAAATCCACCAGCACCGGTTTGTGGAAAGAGTTCTCGATCACCGACTGGTCGAAATCGGCAGTCGTGGCGTCGAAGATGTACGGCGTTTCCTGACTCATGGGCAATCTCGTAAAAGCGTGAATGGGGCAACTATACGGCTTGGTGGGGTCGGGCCGGAAGCGGGGTAGTCGTGAGAGGTGTGTTGCCTGAACGGGCGCCTTCGCGGGCAAGCCCGCTCCCACAAGGCGAACGCATTCCAATGTGGGAGCGGGCTTGCTCGCGAAGCTCTTGGCTAACGCCGCGCGTGGTACAGGCTCACATGCCGAAACTCTTCCGGTTCAGCCAGATCCGGCAAGGTCATCGCTTCGAGCATTTCAATGCGCTGATACAGCGGGTGACGAAAATCCCTCACGCGCGAATCGGCTACCAACGCCTCCCGGCCACGACTCAAAAACTCATCGAGCAACGGCAGGTTCGCCCGGTCATACAACACGTCCGCCACCAGAACCAGATCAAACCGATCGGCTTCGGCAAAAAAATCCGTCGAATAGTTGAGTTGGACATCATTGAGCTCGGCATTCGCCCGGCACGCGGCAATCGCCAGCGGGTCGAGGTCGCAGGCCACCACTTCCAGCGCGCCGGCCTTGACCGCGGCAATCCCGGCCACCCCGGACCCGGCGCCGAAATCCAGCACGCGCTTGCCTTTGACCCACTCGGGGAATTGCGCAAGATAGCGGGCCACCGCCAGGCCGCTGGCCCAGCAGAAACTCCAGTACGGTGGCTCATGCAGAATGCGCCGGGTTTCTTCCGGGCTGAAGGCGCGGTCCATGTTGTCGCCGTCGATCAGCCACAGTTGCAAATCGGTTTCCGGCAACGGGCAGGCCACCAGTTGTGCGTCGCCGAGCAGTTCAGCCAGGGCCCGTTGCAGGTCGATCGGTGCACTCATGGGGCTTTGACGAATTGCAGTTGGCCCAAGGCCTGGGTGGTCGGCTGGGTGATCAGCAGCGACGGCAGGTGCAGGATCAACTGGCCGGACTGACTGGCGCGGCCTCGCAGTTCCACACGGGCACCGACCGGAAAGGCATCCGGGTTGAAACGCAGGTGAAACGGCAACACCTGGTTGTTGCCGATCAGGCTGGAGCTGGCGAGCAATTGTTGCGGGCGGCCTTTTTCGTCGATGACCAGCAAAGCCAGTTCGACTTCGGCACCTGCCGGCACGCCTTGCAGAGTGCCGCTCAGTTCACGTTGATAGGCAGGCAAGGGGCCGAGCTCAGCCGCCTCCCTGGCCTTCTTCTGCGCCTGTTGCGGCGCCGGGCCTGGCGTTGGCGGCTGGGGCTTGGGCGCATCGCTGCCGCAAGCCACCAGCAGGCTGAAAACACTGAGCAAAACGAGCGGACGTAACGACATCGGTGGCTCCATAAAGCTGAATTCCATGGATCAAGTGATCATTGCGTCTGTATACCGCAAACCCTATGGCTTGTCTTGCCACCGGGATGCGCTACCATGGCCCTCCCTTTTTTTGTTGCCTGCCACCATGCACTGTCCCTTCTGCGGTGCCAACGACACCAAGGTCATCGACTCGCGTCTGGTCGCCGAGGGCGAACAGGTGCGCCGCCGGCGTGAATGCCTGGCCTGCGGCGAGCGTTTCACGACGTTCGAGACGGCTGAACTGGTGTTGCCGCGCCTGATTAAAACCGACGGCAGTCGCCAGCCGTTCGACGAAGAAAAACTCCGCGCCGGCATGCAGCGCGCGCTGGAAAAGCGCCCGGTGAGCGTCGAGCGCCTCGAATCGTCGCTGGTGCACATCAAACACAAACTGCGAGCCACCGGCGAACGCGAGGTCAAATCCCTCGTGGTCGGTGAACTGGTGATGGCCGAGCTGCAGAAGCTCGACGAAGTCGCCTACATCCGCTTCGCCTCGGTGTATCGGCGCTTCCAGGACCTCAACGAGTTCCGCGAAGAGATCGACCGCCTGGCCCGTGAACCGGTGAAAGAATGACCACGCCCGCAGAACTTGCCATCCTCGATGCTCATTTCATGGCCCGTGCCCTGGAGCTGGCGCGTAAGGGACACTACACGACGCACCCCAATCCGCGGGTTGGTTGCGTGATCGTGCAGGGCGGGCAGATCGTCGGTGAAGGCTGGCATGTTCGCGCCGGCGAGCCTCACGCTGAAGTCCACGCCTTGCGCGCGGCCGGTGAGCAGGCTCGTGGCGCGACCGCCTATGTGACGCTCGAGCCGTGCAGCCACCACGGCCGCACGCCGCCCTGTGCCGATGCGCTGGTGAATGCCGGAGTGGCCCGTGTGGTCGCGGCGATGCAGGACCCGAACCCGGAAGTCGCCGGTCGCGGTCTGCAGCGTTTGGCCCAGGCCGGCATCGCCACTGAAAGCGGCGTGCTGGAAGGCGAGGCACGCCGGCTCAATCAGGGTTTCCTGAAGCGCATGGAACACGGCCTGCCCTTCGTGCGGGTCAAGTTGGCCATGAGCCTGGACGGTCGCACGGCGATGGAAAGTGGTGAAAGCCAGTGGATCACCGGTACAGCCGCACGTTCGGCGGTACAGCGCCTGCGCGCCCAGGCCAGCGTGGTGCTGACCGGCGCCGACACGGTGCTGGCGGACAACGCACGGTTGACCGTGCGGGCCGATGAGTTGGGACTGGATGCCGAGCAAACAGCCCTGGCCATGAGCCGCCCGCCGCTGCGGGTGCTGGTCGACGGACGTTTGCGGGTGCCGCTGGATGCGCCATTCTTCAAGGCGGGGCCAGCCCTGGTCGCCACCTGTGTCGCCGTGGAAGAGCAGTACGCCAACGGCCCGGAATGCCTGATCGTGCCCGGCTATGACGGCCAGGTCGATCTGCGTCAGCTGCTGGTCGAGCTCGCTGCCCGTGGGGTCAATGAAGTGTTGGTCGAGGCGGGTCCGCGTCTGGCGGGTGCGTTTGCCCAGCTCGGGCTGGTGGACGAGTTCCAGATTTTCATCGCCGGCAAGTTTTTGGGCTCTTCGGCACGGCCGCTGCTGGACTGGCCGCTGGCGCAAATGAAGGATGCACCGGAACTCAAAATCACCGAAATTCGTGCGGTTGGCGATGACTGGCGAGTCATTGCCATTCCCTCTCCAGTAGCAAGCGTATAATTTCTGGCCATCGCTACAGCGCTGGCTTTGTTCTCGAGGAGAACCTCATGTTTACCGGCATCATCGAATCCATCGGCAGTATTCGTGCATTGACCCCAAAGGGCGGTGATGTGCGGGTACACGTCGAAACCGGCAAGCTCGACCTGAGCGACGTCAAACTGGGCGACAGCATCGCGGTCAACGGCGTGTGCCTGACCGCTGTCGAGTTGCCCGGCAACGGCTTTGCGGCAGACGTCAGTCGCGAAACCCTCGACTGCACCGCCATGAACGACCTGAAAAGCGGCAGCCCGGTCAATCTGGAAAAAGCCCTGACCCCGACCACTCGTCTCGGTGGGCATCTGGTCAGCGGTCACGTCGATGGCGTGGGCGAAGTGGTTGCCCGTACCGAAAACGCGCGCGCCGTGGAGTTTCGCATTCGCGCGCCGAAGGACCTGGCCAAGTACATCGCCCATAAAGGCTCGATCACCGTCGATGGCACCAGCCTGACCGTGAACGCAGTCGATGGCGCCGAGTTCCTGCTGACCATCATTCCGCATACCCTGAGCGAAACCATCATGGCTTCGTACCAGCCGGGCCGCCGGGTGAACCTGGAAGTGGACTTGCTGGCCCGTTATCTGGAGCGCCTGTTGCTCGGCGACAAGGCCGCAGAACCGACAGCCGGCAGCACCATTACCGAAAGCTTTCTGGCCGCCAACGGCTACCTCAAATCCTGACTCAAGGGGGTGCCTTGTGGCGCTCAATAGCATCGAAGAACTGGTTGAAGACATCCGCCAAGGCAAGATGGTCATCCTCATGGATGACGAAGACCGCGAGAACGAAGGCGACCTGATCATGGCCGCCGAGTGCTGCAAGCCCGAGCACATCAACTTCATGGCCAAGCACGCCCGTGGCCTGATCTGCATGCCGATGAGCCGCGAGCGTTGCGAACTGCTCAAGCTGCCGTTGATGGCGCCGCGCAACGGTTCCGGTTTCGGTACCAAGTTCACCGTCTCCATCGAAGCGGCCACCGGTGTGACCACCGGCATCTCCGCCGCAGACCGTGCACGCACTGTACAAGCGGCTGCCGCCCGTGATGCCAAGGCCGAAGACATCGTCAGCCCGGGCCACATCTTCCCGCTGATGGCCCAGGCCGGCGGCACCCTGGCCCGCGCCGGCCACACCGAAGCGGCGTGCGACCTGGCGCGCATGGCCGGTTTCGAGCCGAGCGGCGTGATCTGCGAAGTGATGAACGATGACGGCACCATGTCCCGTCGCGCCGAGCTGGAAGCTTTTGCCGCCGAACACGACATCAAGATCGGCACCATCGCCGACCTGATTCACTACCGGATGATCCACGAACGTACCGTTCAGCGGATTGCCGAGCAGCCACTGGACAGTGAACTGGGCCAATTCAACCTGGTGACCTATCGTGATTCGGTGGAAGGCGACGTGCACATGGCACTGACCCTGGGCAACGTGTGTGCCGAAGAACCGACCCTGGTTCGCGTGCACAACATGGACCCGCTGCGCGACCTGCTGATGGTCAAGCAACCGGGCCGCTGGAGCCTGCGCGCCGCCATGGCCACGGTTGCCGAGGCCGGCAGCGGCGTGGTGCTGTTGCTCGGTCACCCGCTCGATGGCGACGTGTTGCTGGCGCACATCCGCGAAACCGCCGACCACCTGACGGTGAAAAAGCCGACCACCTACAGCACCGTGGGTGCCGGTTCGCAGATCCTGCGCGACCTTGGCGTACGCAAAATGCGCCTGATGTCGGCACCGATGAAATTTAATGCGATATCCGGTTTCGATCTGGAAGTTGTAGAATACGTGCCCTCCGAATAATGACCGGTCGTTTCCGGGCTTGAATTCGCGGCAAATAAATCACCGAGGGGCGCGTACGAGACGCGTCCCGGCTCTTTAAGAGATCTAACGAATGACCCTGAAGACCATCGAAGGTACCTTCATCGCCCCTAAAGGCCGCTACGCTCTGGTAGTGGGCCGTTTCAACAGCTTCGTCGTTGAAAGCCTGGTCAGCGGTGCAGTTGATGCCCTGGTTCGCCACGGCGTAAGCGAAAGCGACATCACCATCATCCGCGCACCTGGCGCCTTCGAAATCCCGCTGGTTGCGCAGAAAGTCGCTCAAAAGGGCGAGTTTGCGGCAATCATCGCCCTGGGCGCAGTCATTCGTGGCGGCACTCCGCACTTCGAATACGTGGCTGGCGAATGCACCAAGGGCCTGGCCCAGGTGTCCATGGAGTTCGGCGTACCGGTTGCATTCGGCGTGCTGACCGTTGACTCCATCGAGCAAGCCATCGAGCGTTCCGGCACCAAGGCCGGTAACAAAGGTGCTGAAGCTGCCCTGTCCGCTCTGGAAATGGTCAGCCTGCTGGCGCAGTTGGAGGCCAAGTGATTAGCGACGATAGCGATCGTTTCAACCCGCGCGATCCAAAGCCTGCGGATGCCGGCAAGCCATCGAAAAGCGCCAAGCGTCGCGAAGCCCGTCAGCTCGCGACTCAGGCGCTGTACCAATGGCACATGGCCAAGCAATCGCTGAACGAGATCGAAGCGCAGTTCCGGGTCGATAACGATTTCAGCGATGTCGACGGCGCGTACTTCCGCGAAATCCTGCACGGGGTTCCGCAGTTCAAGACCGAAATCGACACCGCACTCAAGCCTTGCCTGGACTTGACCATCGAAGAGCTGGACCCGGTTGAACTGGCGGTTCTGCGCCTGTCCACCTGGGAACTGCTCAAGCGCGTCGACGTGCCATACCGCGTTGTGATCAACGAAGGTATCGAACTGGCCAAGGTCTTCGGTTCCACCGACGGCCACAAGTTCGTCAACGGTGTGCTCGACAAGCTGGCCCCGCGTCTGCGTGAAGCTGAAGTGAAGGCGTTCAAGCGCTGATCGGCGCTTGTAACGTCGGCACGAAGCCATGGGCGAGTTTGAGCTGATCCGCAATTTCTTTGCCGCCGCGCCTTGTGCGCAGGGCGGCGAAGGCGTTGCCCTCGGGATTGGCGATGACTGCGCCTTGCTGGCTGTTCCTCCCGGGGAGCAGTTGGCGATTTCTACCGACACCCTCGTGGCCGGCGTGCATTTTGCCGATCCGTGCGATCCGTTTCTGCTCGGTCAGCGCTCGCTGGCTGTGGCCGTCAGCGACCTGGCTGCCATGGGCGCCACCCCCGTTGCCTTTACCCTTGCCCTGACCTTGCCGACGGTGACCGCCGATTGGCTGCAAGCCTATGCCCGTGGTTTGAACCGGATGGCGCAAAGTTGTGGCGTGGCGCTGGTGGGTGGCGACACGACCCGTGGGCCGCTGAGCCTGACCATGACCGTGTTCGGACGCGTGCCGGCCGGTCTGGCGCTGACCCGCAGCGGTGCGCAACCGGGCGATCTGCTGTGTGTGGGCGGCGAGCTGGGCAATGCCGCCGGTGCCTTGCCATTGGTGCTCGGCCAGCGCACGGTCGAAGCGAGCATTGCCGAGCCGTTGCTGGCGCATTACTGGTCGCCGCAACCGCAGCTCGGCTTGGGTCAGGCGTTGCGTGGCAAGGCCACTTCGGCAATGGATATCTCCGATGGTCTGCTCGCTGATTGCGGGCATATCGCGCTGGCCTCGAAGGTCGGTATCGAAGTCGAGCGGGATCGATTGCCGCTGTCGCAGAGCCTGGTCGATTTTCTCGGTCAATCGGACGCACAGGTTGCGGCCCTGAGTGGCGGCGACGATTACGTCCTGGTCTTCACCTTGCCGTCCGTCGAGTTACCGCTATTGCTTGCCGACGGCTGGCCGATTCATGTGATTGGGCAGGTTGTGACGGGGCAGGGCGTGAGGCTGCTGGACGCCGATGGCAAAGACATCACCCCGCAAACCCGGGGTTATCAACATTTTCGGGAGTCACCGTGACAGATCACCCCAAACAGGTCCCGGCAGAACACGTTCCGCCGTCGGTCTGGCGTAATCCGTGGCATTTCCTGGCGTTCGGCTTCGGCTCGGGCACCTTGCCAAAGGCACCGGGCACTTGGGGGTCGTTGGTTGCGCTGCCCTTTATCCCGTTGTGGCAGATGCTGCCCGATTGGGGTTACTGGCTGATGCTGGGCATCACCATGCTGTTCGGCTTCTGGTTGTGCGGCAAAGTGGCCGACGATTTGCGGGTGCACGACCACGAAGGCATCGTCTGGGACGAAATGGTCGGGATGTGGATCACCCTGTGGCTGGTGCCGGAAGGTTGGCAGTGGTTGCTGGCGGGCTTCTTGATGTTCCGCTTCTTCGACATCCTCAAGCCGTGGCCGATTCGCTGGATTGACCGGCATGTACATGGCGGCGTTGGCATCATGCTCGATGATGTCCTGGCCGGAGTGTTCGCCTGGCTGGCGATGCAGGGACTGGTGTGGTTTTTCGCCTGACCGCGGATTTCCACGCGTTATCAGGAGAGCGGTTAATCGGGGGTAGCAGGGATGGCTTTACGCGGTTTGATGGTGATGGCGTTGGCGATGTTTTGCTCTTTTGCCCAGGCGGGAGGAGGGGGTGCTACGCCGCCGTCAGTGATTCACCTGGCCAGCGAAGACTGGGAGGACTACACCGCTGCTGACGGTCATGGACTGGGTTGGGACGTGCTACGGCAAGTCTTCGAACCGGTGGGCGTCAAGGTCGACATCCGCAGCGAGCCCTACGTGCGTTCGCTGGGCCTGGCCAAACGTGGCGAAGTCGATGCCTGCGTAGGCTCCTACCGTGATGAATCCGAGGATGTGCTCTATCCTCATTGGAACTTCGACACCGATCACATCTATGCCTTGGGCCTGGCCAGCGGTCCGGTACCCACCCTGGAAACCCTGGGCAATTATCGACTGGCCTGGGTCCGTGGCTACGATTACCAGCATTACTTGCCCAATGTGCGCCACTTCGACGAAGTGATGCGGCGTACCGGCATCGTGTCGATGCTGACCCACAATCGCGCTGATTTCTATATCGATGCCCTGACCGAAGTCGATGATGTCATCAACCGCGCCAAGGATCCGTCCCAGCTGCGGCGCACCCATATCGCAGAATTGCCGCTGTACCTGTGTTTCGCCAAGACCCCGAAGGCGCGCACGTTAATGGCCCTGTTCGACCAGCGCATGGAGCAGTTGGTGAAAAGCGGCGAACTGAAACCGATCTTCGAGCGCTGGAAACAGCCTTATCCGTTTGATTCGAATTGATCGCGATCTCGAGCTTGGTGATTGGTCCCTGTGGGAGCGGGCTTGCTCGCGAAAGCGTTGTGTCATACAAAATCGATGTCGACTGATACGACGCCTTCGCGAGCAAGCCCGCTCCCACAGAGGACAGTGTCAGCCCGGATATCAAACTTTTTGATAGTTATCGCCGATAATTCAGCCTAAGCGTCGCCCGGAACCTGCTGTTACAATGCCGGCTCTGCGAATCTTCAGACTTTTAGATCAGGAGCACACCGGTGCCTGTCGTTTTTGTCGCCGCTTCCAAGCTGCCAACGCCTTTTGCGCAATTCACCATGCACGGCTTTCTCGATGAAGCCTCCGGCCGCGAGCACGTTGTGCTGAGCCTGGGTGATTTCGCCGACGGTGCCCCGGTACTCGGCCGGTTGCACTCCGAATGCCTGACCGGCGATGCCTTGTTCAGCCAGCGTTGCGACTGCGGCTCGCAACTGGAAGCTGCCTTGCAGGCGATTGCCCGTGAAGGTCGTGGCGTGTTGCTGTACTTGCGTCAGGAAGGCCGTGGCATTGGCCTGCTGAACAAGATCCGCGCCTATGAGCTGCAGGACGGTGGCGCCGATACCGTCGAAGCCAACGAGCGTCTGGGCTTTGCCGCTGACCAGCGTGACTATGCCATGTGCCTGCCGATGCTGGAGCACCTGGGCGTGAAGTCATTGCGCCTGATGACCAACAACCCGCGCAAGGTCAAAGCCTTGACCGACATGGGTATCGTGGTCGCCGAGCGCGTGCCGCTGCACACGGGCCACAACCCGCATAACCGACTCTACCTGGCGACCAAGGCCAGCAAGCTCGATCACATGATGGGCAACGAGCATCAGGGCGAGGTAGACCGGGCGTGACCCGCGGTCAGGTTCGGCGGCGACTGTCCGTCAGCTGGTGGCAGTACCTGGCACTGGCCTTGATGCCGCTGTTGGTGATCAACGCGCTGTTCGGCCAGAGCGAAGCCATCCTGCCGGTGCTGGCGATGCCGTTGTTCATCGCCGGAGTTGCCTCGATGTTTGTCAGCCTGAAGTTTTTCGGCGCTTACAAGCACGCGCTGATCGCCACTCAGAAAGCCCTCGATACCCCTGAAGAACCTGGCGCCTGGATCAGTCTGGCGGCCAAGCGGCGCACGGCATTCCTCGCCGCCGGCCTGCCGGCCTGGATTGCTGCCCTGGCGGTGTTCGTCGGTCTTGAGGCAGTGCCGCTGATGCTGCTGGCGCTGTCGACCGCGGTGCTGTTCTACCTCTACCGTATTCCGCGTCAACTCGGTTGATGCGCGCGCTCTGGCTGGCGGTTTTGCTGCTGGCCGCCAGCAGCTCGGCCATTGCGCTCGAGCGGGTTGTCAGCCTGGCACCGTCGCTCTCTGAAATCGTCGTTGAGCTGGGTTCTGCCGACCTTCTGGTCGGAGTGCTGGACGCCGGTGAGCGACCTGCCGAACTCAAGAACCTGCCCTCCGTTGGCCGCTATGGCCAGTTGGACGTGGAGCGCTTGCTCAGCCTGAAACCCGATCTGTTGCTGCTATGGCCCGGCAGCGTCGGCCCCGCCCAGCGCGACCAGCTCAAGCGCCTGAGTATTCCCACCTACGTCGCCGAACCCCACAGCCTGGACCAGCTCACCGCGCAGATCGAGGCCATTGCCGCTCAGCTCGGCCGGCCTGAACGCGGAATTTCATTGGCCAGCGATTTGCGCCAACGACTGGGTGAGCTGCGTCAGCGCTACCGACGGGATAAGCCGTTACGCGTGTTCTATCAGGTCTGGGATCGGCCGCTGTATACGGTGGGCGGCGAGCAGATCATCAGCGATGCGCTGGAGGTCTGCGGTGCCCGGAACGTGTTTGCCGACCTGAAACTGCCGGCACCGCAAGTCAGTGTGGAAGCTGTGTTGCAGCGTAATCCCGAGGTGATTCTGGCCAGCGAACAGACGCAGCTTGATGCGTGGAAAGCCTGGCCACAGGTGGCGGCGGTGGCGAACGGACAATTGCGCCTGGTGGTGGACAAGGGGTTGGAGCGGCCGAGTGGGCAGATGATCGAGGCCACTGCAAAGCTTTGCCAGTTGATCGCGCCCGACCGCTAAGATCGCGGCGTCTGCAATCGCGGGCAAGCCCGCCCCTACAACCTGTGGGAGCGGGCTTGCCCGCGAAGCGGCCAGTCCAGACAGTACAAGTTACGGGTCAGATTCCAGGCGTCCACGTCACCCCGAACATCCACGCCCGACCTTCCTCGCGATACCCGAACTGGCTACCCTGGTGGCGGTACAACGCCCGGCTGTAACCCTTGTCCAGCAGGTTATCGACCTTCAGCGCCAGCCTGATTTCACGACTGAGTTCCCAACTGCTGCGCAGTCCCAGCAAGGCATAGCCGCCGAGCGGCTGTTGATTGTTCAAGTCGTCATAGCTGCTGCTGACCGCTTGCCAACTGGCGCCGAGGCCCAGTCGATCGAACTGGCGGTCCAGATCCCAGCTCAAAGTGCGCCGCGCACGACGGGCCAGGGTATGTCCGGTGTCGCGGTCACGCGGGTCGATGATCGCCACGCCGAGATTGCTCTGCCAGTCGAACAGTTCCTGCTTCAGCGCGGCTTCGAAGCCGTTGATTCGCGCCGAGGCAACGTTCTCGGGGCGCGAGTTGCTGCCGAAGATGATCGCGTCTTCAAGGTCGGTGCGATACAGCGACGTCTCCAGGCGACTGCTCTCGGTCAATTGGCTGCGCCACTGCAGCTCATAGCTTTTCGAGGTTTCAGGCTTCAGGTCCGGGTTGCTGAAGCCGGGGTAGTACAGATCGTTGAACGTCGGCGCGCGGAAGCCTTCGCTGTAGGTCAGCAGCACTTCGTTGTCCGGGGTCAGCGGCAGAGTGAAGGTGCCACTCCAGGTATTCTGGCCGCCGAACTGCTGGTTATCGTCGTGACGCAGGCCCAACTCCGTGGAAAAACTGTCCGCCTGAAAGCGATGCTGGATAAACGCGGCACGGTTCCAGCGACTGTCTTCGTCGAATGCCGTGCTGCTGTTGATCCGGTCTTCATACCAGTCGCCGCCGAGCATCAGGCTGTTGCGCTCGTTGAGCGTCAGGTCGTTCTGCCAGGTCACCGAGTCGCGATAGGTGTTGAACACCGTGCGTTCATCGCTGAGTTTGTCGAGGGTCTTCTCGCGGTTTTCACTGTGGCCGACATCTATGCGGGTTTTCCAGCGGTCGTTGATCCGCGCATCGACATAGCTGCTGACGCTGCTCACGTCGAACTCGCTGTAGGGCTGTTGCTGGACCGACTCGAACGTACTCATGTCGAAGCGGCCGAACGGGTTGTCGAACTCGCTCTTGCCACGGTTATCCAGCACGTTGGCGCCGATCTCGATGTCATCGCTGAGCGCGTGGCTCAAGCTCAGGCTGAGCGACTTGTTGCGGTATTCGTCATGGTCGCCGTCGCTAGGGAATGACTCGTGGGTGCGATTGATCCCGGCGGTTTCGTCGAGGCTGGCGCCGAGGTTGAAGCGGGTTCGCTCATCCCCACCGGACAGGCCAAGGCTGCGCTCCCACGTCTGGTGGCTGCCAAACCCAATGTGCAGTCGAGGTTGCAGGCCCTGTTCGCCGCCACGGCGGGTGAAGATCTGGATTACCCCGCCAATCGCATCGCTGCCATAAATCACCGAGCGGGAGCCACGCAGCACTTCCACGCGCTCGACCTGCTCGATGTTGATGTGTTGCAGGTTGCTGTCGCCGGAGGTCGAACTGCCGATGCGCTGGCCATCCACCAGCACCAGGCTCTGGGCCGACTGGGTGCCGCGAATGTAGACCCCCGGAAGACTGCCGCGTCCGCCGGTCTGCGAGACCTGCACGCCAGGCACCCGACGCAACAGATCAGTGACGCTATCGGGCTGCAGGCGATCAATGTCTTCGCGGGTGAAAACGGTGTTGGCGGCACTGCTGTCGTTGCGTGCTTCGACCTGGCGGTTGGCGCTGATCAGCACGTCCGGCAGCTTCAGGGCCTGGTCGCGTTCGAAGGTATCGGCGAGGGCGTTGACGGTGGGCAGCAGAAACAGAGGCAGGGCGAGGCGGGAAAACTTCATGGGTAGTCCGATGGTGTTTCGTGGAGCACACAAATCAAATGTGGGAGCGGGCTTGCTCGCGAAGGCGGAGTGTCAGTCAACGTCTCAGTTGAATGATCCGACGCTTTCGCGAGCAAGCCCGCTCCCACAAGGGTATTGCATGCATCCAGAGATTTAGCGGTTGAGCAGTTGCAGGCGCTCGCGAATGGACGCTTCGATCCCGGCCTCGTCCAGCCCGCACTCGGCCAGCATTTGCGCAGGCTTGGCGTGTTCGACGTAAATGTCCGGCAAGCCCAGGTGCAGCACCGACTTGAGGATGTTTTCATGGGCGAGGAATTCGCTGACAGCGCCGCCAGCGCCGCCCATGATCGCGTTTTCCTCGACAGTGACCAGTAGCTCATGGCTGCCGGCGATTTCGCGAACCAGCGCTTCATCCAGCGGTTTGACAAAACGCATGTCGACCACGGTCGCGTCCAGCGTCTCTGCGACTTTCAGGGCTTCGGCCAGTTGCACGCCGAACACCAGCAGGGCGACTTTGCTGCCCTGGCGGCGGACTACGCCTTTGCCGATCTCGATCGGTTCGAGGTCTTTCTCGATGGTCGCGTTCGGGCCATTACCGCGTGGATAACGCACGGCCGCCGGGCCTTCATACAGGTGACCGGTGGAGAGCATTTTGCGCAGCTCGTTTTCATCGCTCGGGGTCATCACCAGCATGCCGGGGATGCAGCGCAAGTACGAAAGATCGAAACTGCCGGCGTGGGTCGGACCGTCTTCGCCCACCAGGCCTGCGCGGTCGATGGCGAACAGTACGTCGAGGTTCTGCACGGCGACGTCATGCACCAACTGGTCGTAGCCGCGCTGCAGGAAAGTCGAATAAATCGCTACCACGGGTTTGGCGCCTTCGCAGGCCATGCCGGCCGCGAGGGTGACGGCGTGCTGCTCGGCAATGGCCACGTCGAAGTAACGCAGCGGGAAGCGTTCGCTGAACGCGACCAGATCCGAGCCTTCCTTCATCGCCGGGGTAATCCCGACCAGACGCGGATCGGCAGCCGCCATGTCGCACAACCATTCGCCGAACACACCGGAATATTTCGGCCCACTGGCCTTTTTCGGCGCGGCAGCCGGGGCGTCCAGCGGTTCGAGCTTGGTGATGGCGTGGTAACCGATCGGGTCGACTTCCGCCGGGGCGAAACCTTTGCCTTTCTTGGTGACGATGTGCAGGAACTGCGGACCTTTCAGATCGCGCATGTTGCGCAAGGTGGCGATCAGGGTCGGCAGGTCGTGGCCATCGATCGGGCCGATGTAGTTCCAGCCCAGCTCTTCGAACAGGGTGCCGGGAACCAGCATGCCCTTGGCATATTCCTCGGTGCGACGGGCGATTTCCCAGGCGCCGGGCAGGCGCGACAGCACTTTCTTGCTGCCTTCGCGCATGCTCGCGTAGGTGCGGCTGGAAAGGATCTTCGCCAGATAGTTCGACAGGCCACCGACGTTGCGCGAGATCGACATGTCGTTGTCGTTGAGGATCACCAGCATGTTGGCGTCCACTTCCGGCGCATGGTTCAGTGCCTCGAACGCCATGCCCGCGGTCAACGCACCGTCGCCGATCACCGCGATGGCCTTGCGATCACTGTTTTGCAGGCGGGCGGCAATCGCCATGCCCAGCGCGGCACTGATCGACGTGCTGGAGTGGCCGACGCCAAAGGTGTCGTACTCGCTCTCGGATCGGCGCGGGAACGCCGCGACGCCGTCCTTCTGGCGCAGGGTGGCCATGCGTTCGCGGCGACCGGTGAGGATCTTGTGCGGATAAGCCTGATGACCCACGTCCCACACCAGCCGGTCGTCCGGGGTGTCGAACACGTAATGCAGCGCGATGGTCAGCTCGATGACGCCCAGGCCTGCACCGAAATGCCCACCGGTCTGGCCGACCGTGTAGAGCAATTCCAGGCGCAACTCATCGGCCAGGGTTTCCAGCTCGGCTTCGCCTAACCGGCGCAGGCCGTCCGGCGTGTTCGCGCGGTCGAGCAGGGGCGTGGTCGGGCGCTTGCGGGGAATCTCATGAAACGTCGTGGGCATCAGGCGAATCGTTATAGGTATAAAAGATGCGGCAGTTTACCTGATGCATCGTCCCCTGCCCACGCGTTGGTCTTTTTTGACGGATTCGCCGTCAGCTGCGGCGATCGACGATATACCGGGCCAGATCACGCAACGGCTCGGCGGCTGCGTCAAACGGTCGCAGGGCGTGCAGGGCCTGGTCGCGCAGTTCCAGGGCATAGGCCTTGGCGGCGTCCAGACCGAGCAGGGCCGGGTAAGTCGGCTTGTCCCGGGCAATGTCGGCGCCCTGGCGTTTGCCGAGGGTCTCGGTATCGCTTTCGACGTCGAGAATGTCGTCCTGCACCTGGAATGCCAGGCCGATGGCCTGTGCATAAGCCTGCAGGGACTTGAGTTCGTCTTTCTCGGCACGGCCGCTGGCCAGGGCGCCGAGTTTGACGCTGACCTCGATCAATGCGCCGGTCTTGTGCCGGTGCATGTACTCGAGGGCTTTCTGATCAAGCTTCAGACCGACCGAACCGAGGTCGATGGCCTGACCGCCGACCATGCCCGCCGGGCCTGCCGCCAGTGCCAGGGCGCTGACCATTTGCAGGCGGATTTCGGCATCCGACGCGCTCAGACGTGGGTCGAGCAGGGCGCTGAAGGCCAGGCTCTGCAAGCCGTCGCCGGCGAGGATCGCGCAGGCTTCATCGAATTTCTTGTGGGTGGTCGGCTGGCCGCGGCGCAGATCGTCATCGTCCATCGCCGGCAAATCGTCATGCACCAGCGAATAAGCGTGGATCAATTCCACCGCACAGGCCGCACCGTTGGCTTGCTCGGCCTTGCTGCCCAACGCTTCGCACGCGGCATAGGCCAGCAGTGGCCGCACGCGTTTGCCGCCATTCATCACGCTGTAGCGCATGGCTTCGTACAGCCGCGCCAGCTCGGGGCTCGGTGCGGTGAACAGGGTTTCCAGCGCTGCGTTGACGCGGGCCTGGCTGGTGGCGGAGTACGCTGCAATCATTCTGGCTGATCCGCGTCGAAGGGTTCCTCGGCCAACTCGCCATCACGCTCGAGCAGCACCTGAACCTTTTGTTCGGCCTGGGCCAGCGCCGCCTGGCAATCGCGGGTCAGGCCAATGCCTTGCTCGAAAGCGGCCAGCGAGTCCTCCAGCGACAATTCGCCATTCTCCAGACGCTCTACCAGCGTTTGCAGGTCGGCGAGGGACTGTTCGAAATCCAGTGCAGCTTTTTTGCGGGCCATGGCGGCGATTTCCGGTTGACGTTAAACCGGCGCGACACTAGCAGATAGGGGGTTTATGGGCAAATGAGAGGGGATCGGCTGTTTGGCTCAACTCCCTGTAGGAGCGAGACTGCTCGCGATGGTCGTTAACGATGACGCGTACTGTCTGATTTGACGCGGTGTGCTTGCGTTCATCGCGAGCAAGCTCGCTCCTACAGGGTGGCAGATGCATTTCGGTTCATCGTCCACCCAGCGCTGTGATTCCTCCCGCAAATCCAGATGCGTCCGATTGTTAAAAAACACCTGCACGTCTAACCTTCGCATCATATTCGACTCGGCAAGATACGGGTCTTTCAGACGAAACGCAGTATCCCCATCTGTAATGCGCCCAGGATCAGGCGCAAGGTTTCGTCATGCATGGCAGGAGGCGTCACATGCGCTCATTTCTTTTGCTGCTGATCGGGTTGGCAACCGCGCCGGTGATTTTGGCCGCGCCGAATGCCGAGCTATCGGAACCGGTGGGCGGCTGGCGTTTCAACGGTCTGTTGGACCGTAGCGAAAACCCGCAAGTCGCCTACCCCACGCCGCCGATCGACCGGGGCGTGCAGCGCAATCGCACGATGATCGAGGGCCGACTCAAGGCCATCGGCACTCAGCGCGGGCCGCACACGTTGGCGGTCAACGGCAATCCGCTGAATCTCTATACCGACGAGCAAGGGCGTTTTGCCCGGCCCTATGCGTTTGGTGCCGGTTCCAACAGCGTTGAAGTCCGCAGCGCCGAAGGCCAGTCCCTCAAGCGCGTTCAGTTTTACGAAGCCAACAACCTGCGCACGCCGGCAAAGATTCGCGTGGTGCTGGGTTGGGACGATCCGAAGGCCGAACTCGACCTGCACATCGTCACGCCCGATGGCCAGCATGCCTTCTGGGCGCACCCGGCCTTGACCAATGGTGGCGGCCTCGACCCTGACGGCGTCGATGGCCCGGGTCCGGAAATGTTCACCATGACCGCACCGCTGCATGGCACCTATCTGGTTTACGTGAACTATTGGGGCAACTTCGGCAGCGGCGGCTATAACTTCGATGAGGCCAGCAACCAGAACGAGGTGATTACCTCGCAGATCAATCTGGTGCTCAACGAAAACACCGTCGATGAAAAGCGCGAGACATTCATCGTGCCCCTGCGCGCAATCGGCGACCTGCTGCTGGTCAAGACTTTCAACTACTAAGCATCCCCGCTCCACGGATGAACATCGGGTTTTGTGAACATGAGTGATAGCACTGTTACCCCAGCCGCTGGCGCCCCCGCGGCCAAATCTTCTGTGCATTGGCCGACGCTGCTGATCGGGTTATGCCTGGTCGTAGTCGTGGCCGGTGGGATCGGGTGGTTCATGCACAAGCCCAAGGCCCCGGCGCCTGCGTTGGCCAGTGACAAGCTGGGTATGAGTCGCCCTGATGGCTTGCTGGAAACCCATTCCTTGAGCCAATTGCCCAAGGACCTGCTGGCAGTGCCGTTCCTCAAGGAAACCCTGACCGAAGATTTTGTCTTCTATTACGAAACCCACGCCGATCGTCTGGGGTTGATCGGCAGCCTGCGGCGGATCATCTACGAACACGACCTGAAACTGCAGGACACCTTGATCGAGCAGCTGTTCGATCAGCCTGCCGACGTAGCGTTGTGGCGCGGGGCGGATGGGCGGCTCAAGGATTTCCTGCTGGTGATGGATCGCGGCGGGCTGGCCAAGGTGCTGGAGCCGCTGGCCAAAGTCGCGCTGGACGACTCGCAGCTGAGCAAAGTCGCTGACCTGAAGGTCGGCATCGAAGGCGTGGCGCTCTATCAACTCAACTACAACGCCAGCAAGGCGCTGCTGTTCGCATCCCATGGCGACAAACTGGTGGTGCTGTCCAATCCGGCGAAACTCTACGATCCGCAAAGCGGTGCAATGGAGGAACCGGGTAGCGTGTCGACCACGGCCATTGCTGCGCTGCTCAATGGCGAAAAACTGTTTCCCGAAGCCTTCGGCCTGGCGCCTCGTGAACCGCAAGTGAAACAGCGCCTGTCGGTGAATGCCAGCGTGCTGGCCATGGGTTACCAGCGTTTTATCCCGAACTTTGCCGGCCTGCGCTTCGACATGGACGACAAGGGCTGGCACAGTTTTCTGGCCATGGATGAACTGGAGAATCAGCCGGACTTCGATTTCAAACCGATCTGGCAAGCCATGCCCATGGGGGCCAGCGCTTGCGTGGCGTTGCCGCTGGCGGCCGAACAACAGAAACCGCTGCTGGTGAAACTCGGTGCCGAGGAGAAGGTAGCCCAGGCGCTGACAGAACACATGGCCGGTGCGGCGGGCCTGTGCTGGTATGCCGATTCACGGTTGTACACGCCTTTGCTGGTGGCCAGCCTCAACGCTGACGACAGCGGCAAACTCGATGGGGATTTGGGCAACCTGTTCGGCTCGATGGTCGGTGCCTACGAGAACAACGTCGAAGACGGTGCCTTCCCGGTGGTGGAAAAACAGGCAGGCCAGAGTCGCCAGTGGCAACGCCAGGTCAGCTCCAGCTTCGGTCCCTATGCGGCCAAAGAGGCCGAAAACCCCGACGCCATCACCGGCAAGGCGTTCATGAAAGTGAGCCTGGCGCGCCACGGTTCAACGTTGCTGTTTTCCCTCGACGACAAGCTGGTGGACAAGGCCCTCGGTACCCTCGACAAACGCTTCCCGCCGATGGCCGACGTGGTGCCCAAAGACCTGCTGATGCCGGTGTATTTCGGCCCGGACTCCATGGCGCAACTGATGCAGCAGGAAACCCTCGACAGCCTGCCCCAGGACATGGAACCGGTGTTCTACAACGCTGCGCAAACTTACCTGATCCCGAAACTGCGCAAGCTCGGCGGTTACGGCAAATACGCCCTGACCTTGCCCGAAGGCAGCGAGCCCGACGGCCATTGGCAGTGGCTGCCGCTGGAGTGGAAAGCCCTGTGACGGCATTGATCCGCAGTCTCGGCCTGCTGGCGTTATTGCTGAGCGCGGGCGCCCGAGCCGTCGAGACACCACCGCTCGACCCACAGCAATCCCAGGTATTTCGCGCCTGGTTCGTGCGCATCGCCCAGGAGCAACTGAGCCAGGGCCCGAGCCCGCGCTGGTATCAGCAAGACTGCGCCGGGCTGGTGCGCTTCGCGGCTAACGAAGCGCTGAAAGTGCATGACGACAAATGGCTGCGCAGCAATGGCCTGTCCAATCGCTACCTGCCGCCGGAGCTGCAGTTGAGCGATGCCCAGCGCGGTCTCGCCCAGCAATGGCAGCAGGGCGGCGGCAAGGTCGGGCCGTACGTCAATGCGATCAAATTGATCCAGTTCAACAGCCATCTGGTCAGCCGTGATGTGGCTCAAGCGCGCCCTGGCGACCTGATGTTTTTCGATCAGGGCGACGACCAGCACCTGATGATCTGGATGGGCCGTTACATCGCCTATCACACCGGCACCACCACTCCCACCGACAACGGCATGCGTTCGGCAAGCCTGCAGCAACTCATGACATGGAAGGACACCCGATGGATACCCGACGCAGCCAACCCCAACTTCATCGGCATCTATCGACTGAATTTTCTCTCCCAATGAACGGAGCCCGCATGCTGCGCCTGTGCTCGAAATTGCCGTTGCTGCTAGTCCTGTTTTTGTCCGTGTCGGCGGTCCGTGCGGATGATTCCGTTGCGCCTAGCGGTTATACACCGGTGGCCGGCGAGAGTTTTTTCCTGCTGGCCGACAGCAGTTTTGCCAGCGACGAACAGGCGATGGTGCGCCTCGAAGCGCCGGGTCGCGACTATCGCCGGTTTCGCATGGAACCCTACGGCGGCGCCGACATTCGCGTGTATCGCATCGACAAGCCGCTGGATTTCCTCAAGCGCCAGAAGAACCTGCATCGGGTGGTCAGTGATGGCCAGTTCAAGGGTGAAGGTCTGTCCAACACCCTCGCTTACCTGTGGGACAACTGGTATCGCAAATCCCGTCGGGTGATGCAGAGGGCGTTTTCATACGAGTCGCGTAAACAAGTCACCGAGCAAGTGCCGGAACTGAAGATGGGCAATGCGATGGCCGCGCCAACGCCCTACGATGCACAGCCGCAATTCGCGCTGATACCGGGTTTGCCGGTGGTCAGCCAGTTCCGTTATCCGCTGTGGCAGGCCAAGCCGATCCAGCCACCTGCCGGGGTGAACCTGGCCGGTTCTTCCAGTGAGTTCGTCAGTGTCGCGCCGGGCAACCTGTACATCCCGTTGGGCAATCTCAAACCGGGTCTGTATCTGGTGGAAGCGCTGATCGGCAAGTACCGCGCGACGACCATGGTGTTCGTCTCCAACACCGTGGCGGTGAGCAAGGTTGCCGGTGACGAATTGCTGGTGTGGGCTGCGCGCAAACACGAAGGGAGTTCGGTGCCGAAGGTCAATGTGTTGTGGACCGATGGCCTCGGCGTGATGAGCAGCGGCGCCACGGATAGCGACGGCTTGCTGCGCCTGAAACACGTCAGCCCCGAGCGTTCGTTCGTGATCGGCGAGGACGAAGAGGGCGGGGTGTTCGTCTCCGAAAATTTCTACTACGACAGCGAAATCTACGACACCAAACTCTATGCCTTCACCGACCGGCCGTTGTATCGGCCGGGGGATTGGGTGTCGCTGAAAATCGTCGGACGTGAATTCAAGAACGCGCGGGACTCGGTGCAGCCAACCGCTGCCGACATCAACGTGACCGTGCTCGATGCGACTGGCACGGCGCTGCAATCCCTCGATTTGAAGCTCGATTCCAGGGCCGGCACCCAGGGCCGTTTCCAGTTGCCGGACAACGCCGTGGCCGGTGGTTATGAACTGCGGTTCAACTACAGGGATCAGGCCTACAGCAGCGCCTTCCGCGTCGCCGAATACATCAAGCCGCACTTCGAGATTTCGCTCAATCTGGCCAAACAGGATTACCGTACTGGCGAACCGGTCAAGGGTAGCCTTGTGTTGCTGTACCCGGACGGAAAACCGGTGGCCAATGCGAAATTGAGCCTGAGCCTGCGCGCTCAACAGCTGTCGATGGTCGACAACGAACTGCAATACCTCGGGCAATTTCCGGTGGAGCTGACCAGTACCGAATTGACCACCGATGCCAAGGGCAACGCGTCCCTCGATTTGCCGGCCGTCGATAAACCGAGTCGCTACATGCTCACGGTGTTTGCCAGCGACGGCGCGGCGTATCGGGTCAAGACCACCAAGGAAATCCTCATCGATCGCGGTGCGGCCAATTTCCGCTTGAGTGCGCCCCGGCGCTTCAGCGCGGTGGGTGACAAGGTAGCCTTCAGCTATACCCGCGAAGGCGAGCAGGTCGAAGCCGTTGCGCCTGGCAGTTACGGCTGGGTGCGCCTGGAGGACCAGAGCACCGGCGAAGGCAAACTCGCGGCAACCGACAAAGGTTTCACCCTGGCCTTTGACCGGCCGGGCACCTACAACCTGATGCTCAAGGATGAGCACGGTCGTGTGGTCGGCGCCACCGGGCATTCGGTCACCGGCGAAGGTGTCAAGGCCGTACCCGGCACGGTGGAAATCGTCCTCGACAAACCCGAGTACCAGGCCGGCGATGAAGCGCTGGCGTTGATCACTTTCCCGGAACCGGTCAGCGATGCCTTGCTGTCACTGGAGCGCGACAAGGTCGAGGCGACCGCGTTGCTGTCCAGGGGCGGCGACTGGCTGAAGATGGAAAAACTCAGCGATACCCAATACCGCGCGCGCATCCCGGTGAAGGACGGTTTCGCACCGAACCTGACCTTCTCGGTGCTGTACACCAAGGGCGGCCAGTACAGTTTCCAGAACGCCGGCATCAAGGTGATCACGCCACAGATCGACGTGGCCATCGCCACTGATAAGGAAACCTACCAGCCGGGTGAAACCGTCTCGGTGGACCTGACCACCCGGTTCGCCGGCAAGCCGATGCCCGCGCACCTGACGGTCAGCGTCGTCGATGAAATGGTCTACGCCCTGCAACCTGAAGTCGCGCCGAGCATCGACCAGTTCTTCTATCACCCACGGCGTAACAACGTGCGCACCAGCGCCAGTCTGTCGTTCATCAGTTATGACGTCGCCTTGCCGGGCAGCCCCGGTGCACCGGGCAAGGCCAATCGCAGCGAGCGCGGCGTGAAGGTGCTGGAGCGGCCGCGTCGCGAGGACGTCGACACGGCTGCGTGGCAGCCTGAATTGCTGACCGATGCCAACGGCAAAACCCGCTTCACCTTCAAGATGCCCGACTCCCTGACCCGCTGGCGCATCACCGCCAGGGCCATCGCCGATGACGGTCAGGTCGGGCAGAAGAAGCAATTCGTCCGCTCGGAAAAACCGCTGTACCTGAAGTGGAGCGGGCCGAGCCGATTCCGCGCCGGCGACAAACCGGACCTTGGCGTATTTGCTTTCAGCCAGACCGAGAAACCGGTCAAGGCCGAACTGGTGACGCATTACGCCGGCAACGAGCAGCGCGTGCCATTGACCTTGAACAGCGGCATCAACTACATCCCGTTGCCGGCCTTTGAGCTGGCGAATGGCGAGTGGAGCGCCGAGCTGGTGCAGGACGGCAAAACCGCTGATGCCCTGGCGGTGCGCCTGACCGCGACCGGTGAAGGCTGGCAAGTGACGCAATCGCAGAGTCTCGAAGTGGGCGGGGGCGATACGCCGCTGACGTTGCCGGCAGACGCCAGTGATGTTCGCCTGCGTCTGGATGACAGTCCGCAAGCATTGTTCCGTTCTGCCCTCGACGACCTGTTGAGCTACCCCTACGAGGGCGTCGAGCAGACGGCCAGTCGCCTGTTGCCGTTGAGCATCGCCTACCCGACGCTGGCGACGAATCCGCAGATCCGCGATCGCTTGCGCCTGATCATGCAAAACAGTCGCCTGCGCCTGATACAAATGGCCGGCCCTTCGGCATGCTTCACCTGGTGGGGCATGGACGGCGAGCCAGATGCGTTCCTCACCGCCTACGCCTATTACGCCGACTGGCACGCCAGTCAGGTGCTGGAACTGAGCCTGCCGCCGGAGCATTGGCAGCGGGTGCTGGAGGTCTACGCCAAACAGGCGAACAACACGCCGCTGTTGCAGCGGGCGCTGATTCTGTCGTTTGCCAAACAGATGCAATTGCCGGTGAACACCTTGCTCAGCGGTTTGATGGACGATCTGGCGAAGGCCGGCGAGGGTAATGCCGCCAACCTGCTGGAGGACGGCGAAGACAGCCTCGTCATGAGCGATCCGGATTCGGCGCTGGGCCTGGCCGCAGCACGCGTCTTGACCGCCTCGTTGGCCAAGCAGTCGAAGGTCAATCTGCCGGACGCTTTCAAGCGGCAACTGGCCGACGCACAACAGCGTCTGGCAGTCAGTTCCCAGCCGTTTGCCGAAGCGCTGAACCTGTCGCTGCAACCCTTCGATCAGGCTCACGTTCAGGCATTGCTGCAGCGTTTGCTGCCGCAGCAATCCACGCTGGAACGTGCGTTGGCGTTGACCTGGCTACAACACAGCATCGAGCAGGCCGCGCCGGCCGTTGCTTTGAAACCGGGCGAGGGCTGGAAGCCGGAACAGGGCGCTACCGGCGAGACCTATTGGGTTTGGCAAGGCGCACAGTTGCCGAACGTGTTGTCACTGACCGGCGCGCAAGAGCGTCCGCTGCGTGCAGCATTGAGCTACCGGAGCCAGCAGCCTGTGGTCGATCCGATGGCCGTGACCATCACCCGTCGCCTGTCGCGTCTGGTACCGGGGGATGAAGCCTTCACCTTCAAGCTCGAGGCGGTCGGCAACGCGCCGCTGTCCAGCGATAACCTTTATCTCGACGAAGTGATCGTCACCAGCAAAGCCACCAGACCGCTGCGCTACGGCCTGCTGGAAGTGCCGTTGCCACCGGGCGCGGATGTCGAGCGCACGACCTGGGGCATCAAGCTCATGGGCAAGGCCGGCACCGAGCCGACAGCGCTGGAGAAGGCGCGGTTCGAACCGGGGCAAATGGCTTATGCCGTTCCGGTCGACGCCTTGAGTGGCGAATTGCGTCTGCGGCATCTGGTGCGATTCTCGCAGAAGGGGCAGTTCAACTTGCCGCCGGTGCGATTCACCCAAGTGTATGCGCCGCAGCATCAGGCGATGGAACAAAAGCCAGCCCTTGGCCAGGTCACGGTTCACTGACGTGCACAGGCTTCTGATGGCTTGTCTGCTGTGTTTGATCCCTGCGCTGGCGACAGCGCAGGACGAACCGCTGCGCCTGGCTTTCAAGGATGATTTGCTGTCGTTGAATCGAACTCAGGTGATCAGCCGCGAGCCGCTGCCGCAGACGTTGCAGACGCCGCTGGGCAGCGTGTGGAAGTTGTTCGTCTACGCCTGGCTGGTCGATAGCGGTGCACACGAGTCGCCTTATGAATGTCGCGGCCAGTCGAAGGACGAGGTTTATTGCTGCACGGCAGGCGGCAGGATCGAGCGCGATCAGGCGTTGGTGAAGTCATGCGGTTTGTATTTCGAACCCGCGCGGTTGGGCATCAGCGATGCCGACTGGCGAGCCTATTGGCAGACGCGGCAGGCGCCGCGATGGTTGCTGGACTTGCCTAAGCTGCAACCTGCTACTCGGGTTTCAGTGGCAGAGTTGTTGAAGGTGCTTTCGGTACTGCCAGCACAGGATCAAGCCCGGCGTGTGTTGCTCGATGTGGTGCTTAATGCCGCTGATGGCCATGTCGTCGGCGAACTCGGAAGCCGCCTGCGGGTGAAGACCTGGAGCTGGTTGGCGGATCAGGATGCAACCTCGCGCCAGGGCGGGTTTGCCGGTTGGGTGGCGGATGGCACTCCGGTCTGGGCCGGAGGACGGGGCACCAGTCAGCGGGTACTGCGTGATTACGCACAGGCATTGTCTACGGCGATGCCTGTTGCATGGCCTGCGGATGCAGGGAAATGCGTAGAAGTCGACCTGTTCTCCCGCTACCCGCTTCGGCGCGTGCTTTCGGAGGGCACCGCGGTGACTTCCGGAGCGTTGCAGGGCGACTACCGCGTTGAATTCGCCAACGGTAATGCGCTGGATATCCACAGCGACGGCGAACTGTTTCTGCTGAACGACAAGCTCGTGGCTCGCCTGGATCGCGAAGAGTACGTTGCCCGTGTTCTCCAGCGCGAAGCCAGCGCCGAACCGGTCGAAGCCGCCAAAGCCCTGGCCGTGGCCATCCGCACGTACCTGCTGCAAAACGCCACGCGCCGTGGTGACTGCCTGAGCATCGACGACAGCAGCAGCCGGCAGCGGGTCGCGCCGCGTCCGGCGGCGCCCGGGGCTCGCGACATCGCCGCGTGGACCAGCGACCTGGTCCTGACCGGCAGCACCGTCACCTACCATTCCGATCAACCCGGCCCGGACAGACTGTCCTGGCAGCAAGCCGTCACTCAGGCCCAGGCCGGTCAGCGCTACGACGCCATCCTGATGCACGCCTACCCGCGCGCCAGTCTCAGCCGCTGGGACAACCCGGTCGCGTCCTGCGAAGCATTGCCCGCCGCACAGGAATGGCTGCAGAAACAACGGCGCGGCTGGCGCCCAATGCTTGAAAGCGAAACGGGCTACAACGAAGTCAGCACCTTCGCCGTATGCCGCCTTGCCTTCGGTCGCCCCTATGTCGACCGCGAACGTCAGCGAATCTACGTGCGTGGCGCGCAGACACTGCAAGACCGCCTCGACCTGACCCACGAATACCTGCACCTGGCCTTCGAAGCACACCCCAACGGCCAGGATGAAACCTACATCGAAGGGCTCGCCCGCCACCTCTTGCTGGAATAGGCCATGAAACTCCGTTATCCACAGGTCTTGCTGTTGCTCTGTTCGCTGGTGGCGCTGTCATCGGTGATGGCGGCCGACAGCGTCAAGCTCGACACCCCCGCAGGTGGCTGGCGCACCGGCGCGCCCGAGGGCGAAGGGGAAAGCTTCCGGCAAACCGTCAACTACCCGGCCTCGTCGGTGAACACCCCGACAGGGCAGGCCAATACCGCTCGCATCAGCGGGCAGATCAAGGCCACAGCCAAATCGACAGAGCCCGGTCGACTGATCGTCAACGGGGTGAGCATGCCGCTGAAAATCGACCCGGCCGGCCGTTTCGACCGCCCGTTTTCATTCCCCAACGGCAGCAACAGCGTCGAGGTTCGCAGCCCTGATGGCCAACAACGTCACCGCACGCAATTGCTCAACAGCAGCGGTGGCGCGACCCCGGCCAAGTTGCGCGTATTGCTGTCCTGGGACAGCGACAATACCGATCTCGACCTGCACCTCATCACCCCCGACGGCGCGCACATCTGGTACGGCGACCGCGTCGTCCCCAACGGCGCAGCGCTCGACGTCGACGTCACCACCGGCTACGGCCCGGAAATTTTCGCCATGCCCGCGCCGATCAAGGGGCAATATCTGGTGTATGTGAACTACTTCGGTGGCGGGTACAGCAGTGATGAGGAGGGGCAGGAAGACGCGGTGCAAGCGCTGACCACGGCGCAGGTAACGGTGATTACCGAAGAGGGGACGCCGAGCGAGAAGATGGAGACGTTCCTGGTGCCGATGCGTGCGGTGGGGGAGCTGACGTTGGTGAAGGGGTTTAGTTATCCGTGAGGGGGATAGTGACAGCAGTGCTGACACTATTCGTTTTACTTGTCGCAGCAGTGCTGCGACAAATTCAAGTGCTGAGCAGTTCACTTTCTTTCAGGCATTAAAAAGCCGGCTTGTGGCCGGCTTTATTATTAGATTTATGCCGTATTTTGCTGGTGATTAGCAAGTTTTTTATAGCTGTCCCCCCATTTATCCCCCCACTCGGTTTCCGCGAGGCATGCGATCTTGCTACTGATCGCCGTTTGGTCAGGTTTGTCCTGGGTCCTAAGCCTGGCGCCATGTGCTCTTAGGCATCGGGGGATGCTCACTCAAGACGCCGTCGAAAGCATACGGGGGGGGAGTAGTTTATCCAGCCATGGCTTTACATATTCGGGCCTCTCAAGCCCCGTTAATCTGCCGAACCGTGGCGCAACGTGGATCATCTCAAAGCTTCCGCCGCCGCTCCAAGAGGTCGTGTCAGTTACCCCTCCTGGATCTGTCCCATTAACTACGTGCGTCAGTCGAGGAACCATGAAGTCTAAGACCGTTTGGGCATTGCGCTCAGCGACTACCCATCGCCGCCCCATTTTGTGAGCCACAGCTGCCGTCGTCCCGCTACCTCCGAAAATATCCACCACCAGCTCCCCTGGGTTAGAGGCAATGTGGATGATGCGTTCGAGCAGCAATTCAGGCTTAGGCGTGTCGAACACCTCTTTGTCAGGGAACATTGACAGAAGATGGCGCTTAGCATCGTCATTTGTGCCGGTATCTGATGTCCCCCAAACGGTGAATGGGACAAGGCCTCGCAACTGACTCGCAAAAAGCTTGAGCCGTGGTGATCCGTCACCGCCTTTCGGGAACCATATCCGGTCGTCCGCTATCAAGTCTCGATAGGTGGGCTCCGTGGCGTACCATGAGCGGCCTCGCGGCGGACGTAGAGCTCGTCCAGATGGTGCAATGATTTCGTATTGCTGGGCGCTCCTAAAACCGGGAGCTGTAAACGGAGCATCTCCCCATGGGCCTCGCGGGTCGTCATCCTTATTAAGGAGATGGGCGTTGTCCTTTACGAGCAGATTTCTAGTGGTTTTCCATTTCTTCGGCCCGCTTGGGGCGTACACAAGAATGGTGTCGTGATTGGAGGAGAAGGCAGCTCGCGAGTCTCGCGTGGTCTTTTTCTGCCATATGACAGATGTCACGAATGCAGTCTCGCCGAAGACTTCGTCCATTACTGCTCGGGCACGATGCACTTCGCTGTCATCCAGATGTACCCAAATACTCGCGTCGTCGGCAAGCAGTGGGCGAATTGCGATGAGTCGGTCGCGCATCATGCTTAGCCACATCGACCTATTCATGGTGTCGCGGTACTGTCGAAAGTCCACCTGCGTATTGAAGGGCGGGTCTATGTAGACGAGCCGGATGCCTCCGTCGAGGACTGACGTCCGTTGGCGCAGTGCCTCCAGAACATCGAGCCCGTCGCCAATGGCTAGTACGTTGGTCTGAGAGTCTATTGGATGGTTCGTGAGGGCCTGAACGTCAAAAGGTTCACTTAGTCGAGGATCTGTGGGCTGCACCCACTCGTAGCTACTCCCGCCTGAGGCGCGCAGTGCCAAGTCTTTGTTCGGCCAAACAAGCTGAATTTCAGACATAAGAGCTCCAGAGTTGAGACGTATCAGACGGTGATGCGTTACCTACGTCATACATCCTGTTAAAATACCTCTAGCCGATTTAACGGCGAAAAGAAAGAGATCAAATGGATAACTGTGCTTCAAAATTGGATCAGGTAGAACTACCTTTTGTCAGCTCCATCCATCATCCGCCTATCAAGCCTTTTGTCAGGTGGGTGGGTGGCAAATCGCGATTGCTATCACGCATTCTTCCGCACGTGCCTGACAATATTCAAAATTACTACGAGCCATTTCTCGGCGGAGGAGCCGTGTTCCTGGCTTGTGTCGGGCGCGTTTCCGGTCGCTCAAAATTAGCAGACCTCAATGAACACCTCGTAGCGGCTTGGGTTGCAATGCGAGACCATCAGCCTGCGCTGCGTCCGCTCCTCGATTGGTACATGGAGAATGACTCCAAGGAATTCTACTACGAGGTTCGCTCGGCCGCTCCAACTTCCCTTATCGAGAAGGCTGCACGGTTCCTTTACCTAAACGGTGTTTCTTGGAACCATCTTTGGCGTGAAAATTCACGTACAGGTGCGATGAATGCGCCTTGGGGGGACCGTCGTTTCAAAGGTTTTGACGACGCTTCCATGGCAACCTTAGAAAAAGTGTTAGGGCGGGCAGACATCGTCGCTTCTGACTTCCGAGAGGTGTTGAAGACCGCCTCGTGCGGTGATTTCGTCTACCTTGATCCGCCGTATTTACCTATTTTTTCGCGACCAGATACTGAAAAAGAACCCACTGCGAAATTTAACAAATACACCGCGAAGACCTTCGAGGCGATTGACCTCATTGAGCTCGCAGATATTTGCGCCGATCTATCTCGGAGAGGGGTGAAGTGGATTATGTCCAATCGCGATACTGAATCAGTTCACGAGCTTTTCCCTGATAGCGAAATCATAAAGTTCACAACCCATCGTTCGCTAGCAGCGCAGAGCCGTCGAGAGGTTGAAGCACACCGGTCGCCGGAGGCGATCATCATAGGGAGAGGTTGAATGTCTGCTTTGCCAGTGGAATGGGTGCTAGTGATCTTTTATGGACCTTCTGCGCATCGTGCAACGTATGGGCGCCTAGGCCGCAGTAATTCAGAGGACCAAACATACACGAAAGACTACATTCAGCTGTCGAGGAAGGACGAGTTCATTGCTGCCGTGAAGCGGTTCTTCCCAGAGGCAAATGAAAAAAGTCCGGCGCCTCTGACGTACAAGTGGCCAACAGGAACCGCTACAGGCGCACTCGTCTTGCGTTCTGCTGATCGTCCACACCTCAAATGGGAGACAAGTATCGGTGCTCCCCAGGTTTGGAGGATGTCAGTTGCGCCAAGTGAAGTTACTGCTGAAACGATACCAGGCGATCCGTCTCACCTTGATATTGCTGCTGCCGAGAATGAGTTTGCGTTACTTGCGAGTCGTGGCGCAGGGCAGCCATATCTAATAGCAGTCAAGCTGTTGGATGATCCAGGCACATTGCATTTACGCGCCTATCTGGAAGAACCCAGTGAGGAGTATGCTTGGGGTGACATGCAACTTGTTCCGCAGAGCATTCAGAATTTAGCCACGAATACGTCGCAGAGATCAGCACTTGCATGGTCGACAATCACAAGCGGTGGGGTGGCTCTAGATGCAGAGGTTAATGATGCTTTGGTGCGGCTGACTGCATCGGAAAATCCTGTGTCGGTGATTGATGCACTTGATGTAGAAGTGGCCAGCGCACTAGCTACCTACCTCCGAAGCCCCGGATATGGCTTGTTTTTTGACCCTGCTCGCAACCATGATGCATGGTTACAGGCGGCACCATTAGATGAGCAGTTCGCTGCATCCGCCAACGTTTTTCTAGAGATGCTTGAAGCGCGTTTCCCTATGGTTCCGCAAGGGGATGCTGCCGCCGAAACGTTGGAAGTATCTGCCGAAGAGGTCGATGCGTTCCGCGACCAAATCGAGCATGAAAATTATGAAGTCGCAGATTCTCACGCCACAGTTAAAACTAGAGGTAGCGCTCAGAGGGCGTTCGCTGATGCGGTGAAGACTAACTATGGCTATCGGTGCGCCATCACCGGAATTGAAAGCAGAGATTTTCTCGTCGCTTCTCATATCGTCCCGTGGAGTGTAGATCAAAGTATTCGCCTTGATCCGTCAAACGGCATCTGCCTCTCACTTCTCGTAGATCGGGCGTTTGAGAAAGGCTATTTAATTATTAAAGACGATCTTACTGCTTGGATCGACTGGGAAAAAGTCGGTAACGACGAAGCACTACGTGAGCAGCTTTTGCCATACGATGAGCAGAAATTGAGCGTGCCTGAGGAGCAATCCCCGAAGTTGATTTATCTTCAGCGAAGACGTGCGTTGATTAACCCAGGCGACTAGTTTTCCTTCCGTTCGTAAAAGACATTATCTCGAAAGTCTGCCTCAGTCACCGGGCGAGGCAGATCATCCGGTCTGCTACGATTCAGGGCATTGAGCAAAGTGTTTAGGGGGGGGCGTCTCTCAAGAAAACGCCTAGCCATGAGGTACTTGCTGGCTAGGTGTTTGCGAGGCGGGTGACCCTTTCCAACTGCGAGCAGCTAGGCATGTACCTAAAGTCATTTTTTCTTATAAGTGACTATTAGTGTGCTCACGACGAAATACTTCGCTATTTCGTAGTCTGGGTCGTACGTGGCGATATTGTGAGCGGCTATTGCCAGCCCTGCGGCTAGGCCACCCATTATAGTCCATGCACTTGCAGCCACAGCGGCGATTCGGCCTGCAACATATACCCGACAGCTCAGACCTTCTGCTTCGATGAGTTTTTCAATTGTCTCGACCGTATTTCCAAAGGAGTAAGTGGGTATGTCTTTTATCGTGAATGTTTTTTTCTGAGAAATTAGCCTCGATATTTCTTCGTTGGTAATGCTAGAGGCCGAGTAAACACCAGTATCCATCGTGAAACTCCTTGTTTTTTACAGAAGGCATAAAAAGCCGAAAACCAACCTTAAAGGTTGATTTTCAACCTGTGAAGCTCTTCATGTCAATGAGGTGGTACCCAACTATCTAGGTTGATATTGGGAGGTGCCATGATCGATAGCGATCAGAAACATTTGGCGGGCGTGGTGGGGCGTGCAATTGCGAAGCAACGCATTCGCAGTGGCTTGACGCAGGAGGAAGTGGCCGAGCGTCTGGGAATTGGCAACGAAGCCGTCTCCCGCATTGAGCGCGGTATCGTCATACCTAATATTGAGCGCCTGCTAGCGTTTGCCGGAATCTTCGGATGTGAGGCGGCGGAGCTTTTGACCGAAGCCAGTTCGCGCCCGGATGATCAAGCAATTCGGATCAGTCAGCTGTTAACCCCTTTGAGTCATGATGATCGACTGCTGATCTTGAGCTTGGTGGAAAACCTGGCTGAACGCCTAGCAAAAGCATAATCGTCGGATCGCCCGAAGTGATGATGCTGATTTTAGGTGTTGGCGTTCTGATCGAATCTGGCACCGCAACGTAAGCAGAGATAGTTGAATTGGCCGAACTGATATTGCTGCACGTCCTTGGCAAAGGCTGTCATGGCGACGTAGCCGGAGTTAGCGCTGGACAGGCTTTCGCCCAGCAGGTCGAGCAATTGTACGAGGAGGCTTTCATGTTTGGTGTTCGAGTCGATTGCAGAGTCCTGGGGATGGACCTGGCTAACGCCGAGCAGAAAACTATCAATGGTTCCAATCAGCAGGACGGCCGCGTTAGCCGCCTCCTTGGACAGTACAGCCTTGGAATCACAAATCAGGCAACGTGGTGACATGTTGATGCTCCGGTAAGAGAGGAGACCACTGAAGTAAGACGTGTATGAGGGAGGCGTGAACCTCCCTTTTATGCTGCAAGTTCTTCAGGCCACCATTTGCAAGGCGGTGTTGAGCGCCCGTTGCTTAATGACCGCCCCTTGGCCGAACCACGCCGTGTCCATACGGTACTCATTGCTACGAGCGCGGCGCTCATGGTCCACATACTCTGTGACGGCGTTGAGCAGCCCCCAGATAGTGCCTTTAGCGGCTTCTAGCTGAGCACCTCGGCCGTGCCCCTCATACAAGCTCAGCACCTTGTTTAACGCGCGTTCATTCGACATTCCGCTGCGCTCGGGATTAGTGGCCTGTACCTCACACAGCACGCTGCGCAGGTAGTTTTTGGCTTCATGGTCTTTGACCGGGCGTGCCGCGAGCGTGCGCATGCGGTACATAAAGTCGTCCCATTGCGACACGCTGATGCCCAGTTGCTGCTTCACCGCGCGTGGATCGAAGCGCGTGCTGTGCGGTACCTTGATCGCCTGGCTGGCGCCGTTGACGGCGATGGTCAGGGTGTTGTTGCAGACCACTCGAATGGTGGTCGGAGTGGCGGTGGTGGCCAGCGTGCCGTCGCAGGAAGTCGCCAGCAGCAGGTAACCGTTGACCACGTCATTGCCTTTGAGCGCCGTCGATTGCCCGGTGCGCGCCAGTGCCCAGAGCTTGCGTCCGCCTTTCAACACACCCGCAGTTTCCAGCTCATACCCGGAACGTTCGGTCAGGTCCCGGTAAAACTCCAGCACCTCGCGGGGCTGGACCACTTGGTAGCGTTGCGAGACCACCGACAGCGGAGCTTTGGTATCCGAGCGAAAGAGCACCTTCTGTTCTGCAAACGAATGGATGGTGCCAAGGTTGCCGACCGTGTCGGATTTGAAGTGAACCGGACTTTCCTGAATCTGCCAATTCATACCGGCTTCACGCTGCCAGACCTCCAGCGGTTGTTTTTTCGTGAGGCGACTGCCCAGGCCATGCCAAGGGGTAGCGCCGACGTAAGCCATTTGTTCAATGAGGTGGGCCATGAGGAGTTTCCTTTCAGTTGCGCACGGCGAAGCCGCTGAGCAGTCAGCAGGGATCAATCAGCGTGCGAGGGATGTGACAGGGAGGGGGAGCAGCGGATTAGGTGCGGAGCGGTTGCATCAAGTGTGGGACGAGCAGTTCAAGCGTAATGACGGCAGCTAAACGACAAACCACAGTTGAGACAGCTGTAATTGTCGAGCACCTGATCGTCGATAATTTCGCCGAGTTTAGCCCCGGTGATACAACCGGTTGCGGCACCAATCAATCCGCCGAGAATGGCACCGGTCATAGTGCTTGCTGCAACGGCAACGGGGCCACCTGCGAGTCCCATGACAGCACCGGCCTCCGCGCCAGCGAGGGCGCCTTGCGCGCCTTGGGTGGCGCCACCGAGGGTGCCGATGAGCGCGCCGAGTTTCCTGGCGAAATCTTTGGTTGTTACAGAGGCGGATTGGCAATTTGGGCACTGGGTGGTGGTCATGAGAGATTCCTATGCAGAGTTAATTAAGGTGGCATCGTTGCACGGCATATAGCCCTCCAGGCAGGTCGCCTGGACGATTTTCTTGGATGTGAATTACTGAGTCGGGAGAGTTGCTTGGTGCGCAGAAATTCAGGTTCGTGATGTAGGACCGAGATTTTTTTGACTGTAACTTTCAAATTGCAGGCAGGCGCCTTCTGCTATTCACGCTATTCGTAGCGTGCCAATGAGGGATTTACAGCCGTGGTGACGCGTTACAGTAGTCGTCCACTCGTCGGATTTGAGGCGTTGTTTTGCGCGGTATGGCTTGATTTGTGCTTTGTATTCTCGATCTAGAATCTGTTTGGATCTTGCTGGATTGGTTTGGATCGAGTTGGACGAGTCTGGGAATAGACATTTCCGACTGGAAAATCCCATGAGAACTAAGTTATTTGCCTGAGAACTAACTTTCGGAGGGTCCAAGGCACGTATCCGCCTACGCGCACGCTCGCGAGGTAAACAGTCATGATCCGTCAGGAGCCACGGTGCTGCGTTGTAGGCCTTCCCTGAGAAGTTTCCGTAAAACTTCTACACCAGCACAGGTAATTTCCCGAACGAGGGATACCCTTTAAAGTGGCTTCATCTCGTACCTACGACACTGGAGCTCACGAAATGGCAGAAAGTAGCACTACCCACCCTAGAGTTTTACGGATCAAGGAGGTGCTGAAGCGTGTGGGGTTGTCGCGGTCAACGCTTTATGACCGGATGAATCCAGCATCACCGCGCTACGACGATTCGTTCCCTAAGCGGGTGAAAATTGGCAAATGGGCGGTAGGTTGGCTGGAGTCGAGCATCAATGAGTGGATTAATTCATTGGTTGAGAACACCTCAGTCAGTAAATGACAAAAGCTCAAGATCCGTCCATCTAAACTTCAATTGTGCGTACTAACTTAAGATAAAAATTGAGTTTATTAAAGGCTCGATTCGGGCTGGCTATTGCTTTTTGTTTGCTGTTTATCTGGGGTGGAGGAGGTGTGTGAATATTGGTTTATATGTTATTAGAAGTGTATGTAGACAATATAATAAGATAGTGGTGAGTGTCAGGTGCAGAACTATCAGGGGGTGTTGGTGATTAGATTCGTTGGGTAGAGGGTGGTGACTGGTTATTCTAGAGGATTGTATTGATTATTGAGGTGGTGGGTTATGAGTCTTAATGAATGGGAGTTTGTCGATGCTTATAGAGAAAAGGTTGTTGAGAGTCTCTATGATCCAATAAGTGGTCAAGAGTCTTCTTATCGCGGTGATGACGGTATGTTGTTTGATTCTGTTAGCAGGATCATGAAGCTAGTAAGTGTGGCAGAAACGTCCTTAGGGGACGTTTTTAAAGGAGGAGTACTTGGAGTTAGAGAGGAGATGGTCTTAACAACAGCGCAACAGTGCATCGTCGCTGCTGTCGTGATTGACTATTTTGAGCTTGAAAGAGATATGGTGCTATTTAAGGTTAATCCTTATGTGCGTGCTGTTTGTGATTGTTATAAAAGTATTAGGCCTTCAAGTCCTTTCAGTGTGGAGAGGGCAGGCTTGCCTGAATGCTTTCGTAGGCTAAATGATTTTGTTAGTGCGGTGCGAAAACAAATCTCTAGTGGAGAGTTCAGACGGAAAATGTCAGCACACGTCCGTGCTGTTAATAAAAACTACGCTGGTTTGCTGGAATACATAGATGCCTTGTTTGCACGGTACGCTCGGTTATTGGTATTAAGAATTGATTTCTCTTACGGGAAAGGTGAGTTTGAAATCGAAGATTGCATTAAGGTGCATGAAAGGTTAAATATATTAAATCTGGTTTCAGAAAAGATTGTTCGGCATCGCATGCAGTTACTTCATCACCTGAAAAGCAAGCGCCCTGAACTGGGGATGGTGGGGTATGTATGGAAGTTGGAGTATGGAAAGGAGAAAGGCCATCATTACCACATGATGTTCTTCTTGGATGGGGCAAAGGTACGGAAGGATATTGTCATCGCACAGCTGATAGGTGAACACTGGAATGAGGTAGTCACACAAGGGGAGGGCGTGTACTACAATTGCAATGGTGACAAGGGTAGGTATAAATTTTGTGGCGTAGGAATGATTAATTACCATGATGCGGAGAAGTTGAGTAATCTTAAGGAAAAGGCAGCGATTTATCTTACAAAGGTTGATCGGTATGTAAGTGCTTGTATGCCTGGGAATAGGAGGACTTTTGGTAAGGGTAACGCCCCAAAGATGAGTGAGCAATCAGTTGGGCGACCGAGAGAATATTAATGTCAAGTGGCCCTTTTCAAGTCGAAGGTTGGGTAATCCTAACGGCAGCAGAAACTAGAGGGTCACGCTTTATCCAGTGTCTTAGTGTTCTTTTGATATTGTCTTTGGTTGGATTTCTAATGTTGTTTTCTTTCATGTATTTTTCGATTTCAGGCAATATTGCTTTGTATGCATCAAGATCCTGTGTCCAGCCATTTGTTGGTGTTAGTGTGTCGAGTAGCTCGCAAGCTTTTTGCTTGGTTGCCAAGTGACGATTTTGACGAGCGATACCACCTTCTTTGGCAATCTCTGATCGTGTTTTTACGTCTTCGTTGAAAAATCGTTGTTCACCTAAGTAAAGTTCATACAGGCCTGCACACAAGAGTTTTACTCCAGCGTCAATTCCAAGCTGTTCGTAGCGGCTTATAGAGTAGAAAATGCTCGAGCAGGAGTTTTTTATGTGGTGGAATGCGGCAATTTTTCCATTTCCGAAAATAGGTCGTAGTTTGTCTCTGAGCTCTTTGTCGTTATCTGTGTTTGTCGATATACTTTCTTTGAATACCACGTCAAGCTTGGTTTTGTTTTCGTCTGAAAGCGTTCTGCGAAGCATTATGTAGCGCTTGATTACTAGGTCTAACACCTCGTTTGCGGCATCCTCTATGTCAAGAAGGATTAGATGCTTGTATTCTGGGTAGTCCTCTAGCCTGGGTAATATAGATTTTTCTTCGTGGGTTGATTGTTCAAGGATAAGCTCCAGCTTTGATTTGGGCGATGCAGTCCAGTTATCAAAGTCAAGAGTTAGCTCTATAGCTACGGGATTAGTCATTGATGAGGCTGCTAAGTAGTTGAGGGTAAAGTTTTATTTTTGTACATTCAGTGCGCAAGGTTTTTACCCTTGGATTAGTAGTAAGGGCAGCTACTTTGAAGTGACTGCTTTATCAATTAGGTTGGAATCTCTTATGTTCGGCCTTTGGCTTGCAAATGAAATCGACCCAATCTGTCATGAGTGCTCGTCGCTTGTCGAGAAAGTCAGAGCGAGAGTACGCCCCTTCTGTCTGGTCTCGCTCGTCGTGCGCCAACGCCATTTCACAGACCTCACGTGGATAGTGAGTGCATTCACCGGCCCAGTCTCGAAACGAGGATCGAAAGCCGTGTCGGGTGATATGTTCGTACCCCATGCCATGCAGTAGCGTTCGTACTGCGTTTGCGTGCATGACCCCCGTCTTGCCTTGGCCTGGAAATAGAAAGGCGCTTCCCTCATCTCGGGGAATGCTCTTCACCAGCTTTACGACTTCCTCGGCAAGCGGAATTACGAAAGCTACTCGCATCTTCATTCGCTCATCTGGCAGTGACCAAGTTCCAGCTTCTAGATCAAATTCATCCCAACGAGCGAACCTGACCATGTGGGCGCGTGCGCTGGTCATGATCAGCAGTTGAGCGGCCCAAGACGGAGGTGTGGAGTTTGCCCTGAGCTTTATCATCAGAGCCGGCACATCCTGCCAGCGCAATGCTTCAAAGTGCTCACGCTTCCGAGCCTTCTTCTTTTCAGCACGGCTTAACAGATTGTCTAAATGCCCGCGCCAGCGAGCCGGATTCTCACCTTCTCGCAGGTTGCGTGCCTTCGCTGCGTCCAGGACCTGTTCTATTTGCCCACGCACCTCGTCAGCGGTCCTAGTCTTGGTGGCCCAGATGGGTTGCAACACTTTGAGCACTTCGGGAGTGCCGATGTCTTCGGCTGACAGCTTGCCGATGTGATCAAACGCATACAGCTCCAGCTTTCGCAGCCAGCCTTTACGCCATTTATCCGACCATGCCGCGCCGTGAGCATCACGGTATTCCGTTGCGAGTGTTTCGAACTTCAGTTGCTTGGCTTCACTTGCACGCTGGGCTTCCCGTTGAGCGGCGCGCTCTATGTCGCGAGCGGCTAATGGGTCTATACCGTCACTCAATTGGGTGCGTTTAGCACTGGCGTCCTGTCTAGCTTTCTTGAGACTCACCTCAGGGAATGAGCCCAGGCCCATCTCTCTGCGACGGCCTGCCAGTTGAAAGCGAAGTAGCCAGGATTTACGTCCGGTAGGTTTGACGACCAAGCGAAGCCCATCACCATCTTCGTAGGTGCCGGGCTCGGTTAGGTTTTCGACTTGTTTCGGATTCAGCTTACCCATTGGATTTCCCCTCTCGTCCCTTTTGTCCCCCCACCTGTCCCCCCACTTCATCGTCGGATGAGGTCAAATGGCGTCGAACACCATTGGACAAGGAAGAGCCGAGAACGCCCGTGATAGCTAGGCTATCGGCAGGATTCTCAGATGGGATAGGATTATTTCGGACAATTAAAAAGCCGGCTTGTGGCCGGCTTCTCGGGGACTGGCTTGGATCATTTTTGGTAAACCGCGCCAGCCTTCAAAACGTACACCCGGATCTTGCGTCCGGCTGTGGGACCTGGTGAGAAAGTCATCTGCCAGGTCAGTGCATCCGAGCCGCAAGGCGGGTCGATGCGCAAATGTGGGGCGCAGCATACGCAGGTTTGATGGAAATTCCCAGCGGGAAGTGCGAGGCAGAGCCGCCGGGCCACTCGGGTGGGGCGGCAATGGGTGGTCTGGAGCGCTTAAAGAAACGGTACCGCCGGCCGCCGTTTGTTCAGGGTCGACCACCAGAATACCCAACCCAGCACCCTGATGTTCTGCTCTTCGATCTGTGCGGCCCTGAAGATTTCATCCGGGTATTCGGCGCGGTTGTGGCTGCGCAGTCGCAGGGAGTTGCCCGGCAATCGGTGCAGGTACTTGATGCGTAGCATGCCGTCATGTTCGATGGCGTAGATCTCGCCATCGATGATCTGGGTCAGGCCTCGGTCAATCGCCAGGGTCGAACCGTCTTCAATTTTCTCTCCCATGCTGTTACCGCTCATGAAGGCACAAATGGCGTCGGCGTGGTTGATTTCCAGGGAGTCAAGGTGGCTGCGGGGCAGGCGGATCGATTGCTTGGGGTCTTCTATGACGTGGGTTTTGTTGGAGCCCGGGGCGATAAAAGCTTCTGTATAGAAAGGCAGTTCGACGTCGGCAGGCTCGATGACCGTGTAGACACCGCGAATGGTCTGGGCATCGAAGGTGTTGCCGGATTCGTCGAGCAGGCGCAGGTGTTGGGCGTCTTTCAGGCCTTCGCCGGTTTTCAGCCAATCGCTGCTGACGGAGAGTTTTCTGGCGACTTCTTCCATGCAGTGGGCGGGCACGCCACGGGTGTACCAGTTATGTACATTTTGCGGAGCCGTATCCAGAAAGTCGGCAAATCCGGTGGTTGTGATGTTCGCTGCTTCGAGGAGCGCTTTAAAGCGTGGGCCGCTTGTGTTCTTTTTCATGAACACGAGTCTACTGGCGGCTGGTAGGGGTTTGAATAAACGCCTCGTTCAAATTTCGCGGGAAATTTACGACCGGATGTAAGACGCTCTTGGGGAATTTTAAACATGCAAAAACCAAGAGCTGCCACGGTTAAACGGGCCGTTTGGCGTGCTTATCAAGCACCCACAAAAAACCCCGGATCACCCGGGGTTTTTCTTGAAGCCTGGAGCTTGAAGCTCGCGGCTGCTTTTAGCCCTTATAGGCAGCAACCGACTTGGTGATCGCGTCGCGGGCGGCGTCTGCGCCAGCCCAGCCTTCGATCTTCACCCATTTGCCTTTTTCGAGATCTTTGTAGTTCGCGAAGAAGTGCTCGATCTGCTGGATCAGCAGCGCTGGCAGGTCGGTGTATTCCTTCACGTCCACGTACAGCTGGGACAGCTTGTCGTGTGGGACTGCGATCACTTTGGCATCGCCGCCACCGTCGTCGGTCATGTTCAGGATGCCGACCGGACGAGCGCGGATCACCGAACCTGGAGCAACCGGGTAAGGGGTTACAACCAGCACGTCGAGGGGATCACCGTCGTCAGCCAGGGTGTTCGGGATGTAACCGTAGTTGGCCGGGTAGAACATTGGGGTGGCCATGAAACGGTCAACGAACAGGCAATCGCTGTCTTTGTCGATTTCGTATTTGATCGGCGCGTGGTTGGCCGGAATCTCGATCGCGACGTAGATGTCGTTCGGCAGGTCTTTGCCAGCCGGAATCTTGCTGTAGCTCATTGGGCGTTGCCCCCGTTAGTTGACCAGAAATACTTGGCCGGATTGACCAAAAAGTGGCGGCGATTATAGGCATATTCCTGGGTCGACGCCATGTACCAGAAGTCGTATGGCGCTTACTGGTCTGCCTGATAGACAGGGTCATGCGCCTTTAGTTGCTTCAACCTCGCCAGCGGGTCCTGGCGATAGAACAACTTCAGCTGCTGGTACACCTGTGGATAAACCTCGTGCAGCAAATCCGGAGCGCTGAAGAAGTATTCGCTGGTGACGGCGAAGAACTCGGCAGGGTTTTCGGCGGCATACGGGTCGATGGCCGTTTCGGCGTCGGGATTGCGCTCCAGTTGCCGGTCGAGGTCGTCGTAGGCCTTTTGCATGACGTTGGCCCAGTCGCTGACCCGCATGTCGGGATGCAACGGCGGCAGGCCGTTGGCGACGCCGTTGAGCATGTCGAGTTTGTGCGCCAGTTCGTGGATCACCAGGTTGTAGCCTTCCCAGCCACCACTGGCCATCACACCCGGCCAGGCGAGGATGATCGGGCCTTGCTGCCAGGCTTCACCGCTGTGCTCACCGTCCCATTCGTGCTCGACGCCGCTGGCATCGCGATGGCGCTGAGGGCTGAGGAAGTCGTCGGGGTAGAGAATGATTTCGTGGAAGCCCTGATACCAGTTCAGGTCGCCGAGGTGCAGCAGCGGCAGTTGCGCCTGGGCAGCGAGCAGCAAGCGTTGCTCCTGATGCAATTCGACGCCGGGCAGGGCGGTCAGGTGCTTGTCTTCGAGGAACAGCACGCAAGCTTCGCGTAGCCATTGGTCTTCGGCGGCACTGATGCCATCGAGAAAACTCAGGTGCTGGCGCACCCGTTGCCACATGTCATCGGCAATCGGGTGCTTTGCCAGGGTGCGCCGGCGACGCCAGGCGCTCAGGGACCACATCGTGTCAGCGCGATTCGGCTTTGGAGCTCGAAGCCGCAAGGCGGTTACGTACCATGCCAATGATCATCGGCACCAGCGAGAGCAGGATGATGCCAACCACCAGCAGCGACAGGTTCTTCTTGATGAACGGCACATTGCCGAAGAAGTAACCGAGCGTCACCAGCCCGCCGACCCACAGGACAGTGCCGAAGACGCTGAAGGCGAAGAAACGCGGATAAGGCATTTTCCCCACACCGGCGACGAAGGGTGCAAAGGTGCGGATGATGGGCAGGAAGCGCGCCAGGGTCACGGTCTTGCCGCCATGCTTGTCATAGAAGTCGTGGGTTTGTTGCAGGTAGTCGCGGCGGAAGATCTTCGAATTCGGGTTGCTGAACAGTTTTTCACCCGCCGTTCGTCCGATGATGTAGTTGGTGCTGTCGCCCAGAATCGCCGCCAGCATCAACAGGCCACCAAGCAGTACCGGGTCCATGCCGCCACCGGCCGCCACGGCACCGGCGATGAACAGCAGCGAGTCGCCCGGCAGGAAGGGCATGACCACCAGGCCAGTCTCACAGAAGATCACCATGAACAGGATGGCGTAGATCCATGCCCCGTAGTTGGTTACGAGCATGTCGAGGTAGACGTCGAGATGCAGGACAATATCGATCGGGTTGAAATCCATGGAAAGCACCTGTGGTAATGGCCCGACTCAGCAGGCCTGTGCGGATGACTTCGCGTAAGACTACGGATAAGGGTAGTTTTTCTTACAAGCCGGGAAGTTCGGGATTATACGAGGCGAGAGGTGAAAATCGCGTCGATATTGTAGCGGGGAATGTCATGGCAAGACCGATGGCTTGATACCAGACGTTGTGGGAGCGAGCCTGCTCGCTCCCACAGGTGCAGGTGATTCAGAGTTCGTCGCTGATCGGCAGCACATAGTTCTTGAATTCGGTGTCTTCCTTGAATCCGATGGATTCGTAGGTTTTGCGCGCGACTTCGTTGTTGCTGCTGGTGGAAACACGCATGCGCACGGCATTGGTTTCCTTGGCCATTTTTTTGGCGGTGCGGATCAGGTTGTCGGCCACCAACTGGCGGCGGGCGTCCTCGGCGACATAAATATCGTTGAGGATCCACACACGTTTGAGCGAAAGCGAGGAGAAACTCGGATAAAGCTGACAAAAACCCATCAGTTTGTTGCTGTCGTCATCGGACAGCGCCAGGTAGATCACCGACTCCTTACGACGCAGGCGTTTTTCGAGGAACGCCCGGGACGAGTCCGGATACGGCAGGGAGCCATAAAACTCACGATATTTGACGAACAACGGGGTCAGCAGGTCCAGGTGTTCGAGGGTCGCTTGAATAATCCGCATGGTAGGTCTCGTCTTCAAGTGGCTGTCTACGTCTATGACGGCGATGGGAAACCCTTGGCGGCCGCGCCACGATCCTGCCTGAAACTGGTACGAGTGTGCAATGCAGAAGCGGTTCAGGCATTCGGCGGGCCGAGCAGGAAATTACCCTTCATGTCGGCTCCCACGTCCGACTCCAGTGTCTGAACCTGTGCTTCATCCTTCAGATTGACCCCTGACAACTGCCGTCGGCAGGCTTCGCGCATCAAATACAGCAAACGGTGTGCCGCCATGCCGTAACTCAGGCCTTCGAGCCGCACGTTGGAGATGCAATTACGGTAGGCATCGGTAAGGCCGACCTTGGGATTGTAGGTGAAATATAAACCCAGGCTGTCCGGAGAGCTGAGGCCAGGACGTTCGCCGATGAGGATTACGGTCATTTTTGCTCCGAGCAATTCACCGATTTCGTCAGCGACCGCCACGCGCCCCTGTTCCACCAATATCACCGGCGCTACAGTCCAGCCTTCGGCTGCAATCTGTTCTTCGAGGCGCGCCAGAAAGGGCAGGGTATGGCGATGAACGGCCAGCGCCGACAAGCCGTCGGCGATCACTATCACCAAATCGACCCCGCCAGGGTGTGCCGAAGCATACGTGCGCAGGCTCTTTGCCGACGTGTCACTCAGTTTTCGTCCCAGGTCCGGGCGTTGCAGGTAACTGTTGCGGTCGATCGCCGCGCTGTGCAGCAAGAGACTTTCGTGCCCGCGTTCGGCCAGTTGTGAGCTGAGTGCCGTGTGATCGAACGGCAAATGCACCGCATCCCGCGCCTGGGCGTGGGCGTATTGGAAGTCCAGTTGGGCGTGGGTGGGAATGCTGGTGCCGGTGCGACCCAGGGCAATTCGTGCCGGTGTCAGGCGTCGTAGTTCCAGCCATGGGTTGTGGGGATCGAAAGGTAGTTTGTCCATGTCATTACTCATCCCAGTTGCGCCAGGGCTTGGCGGAAGGCTGGTGGCAGGTTGCTGCCAAACAGAACCCGGCCGTCCGCCTGGGTGAAGATGCCCATTTTTGCCAGCCATTGCTCGAACTCCGGCGCAGGCTTGAGCCCCAGGGTCTGCCGGGCATAGAGCGCGTCGTGAAACGAGGTGGTCTGGTAGTTGAGCATGATGTCGTCGGAGCCGGGGATCCCCATGATGAAGTTGATCCCGGCGACACCCAGCAGGGTCAGCAGGGTGTCCATATCGTCCTGGTCAGCTTCGGCATGGTTGGTGTAGCAGATGTCGCAACCCATGGGCACACCAAGCAATTTGCCGCAAAAGTGGTCTTCCAGGCCGGCGCGGATGATCTGTTTGCCGTTGTACAGGTATTCCGGGCCGATGAAGCCGACGACCGTATTCACCAGAAACGGGTTGAAATGACGTGCGACGGCGTAGGCGCGGGTTTCGCAGGTTTGTTGATCGACGCCATGGTGGGCATTGGCCGACAGGGCGCTGCCCTGGCCGGTTTCGAAGTACATCAGGTTCTGGCCCAGGGTGCCGCGATTCAGACTCAAGCCGGCGTCATAGCCCTCCTTCAATATACTCAGGTTGATGCCGAAACTGGCGTTGGCCGCTTCGGTGCCGGCGATCGACTGGAACACCAGGTCCAACGGGACACCGCGATTGACCGCTTCGATCGACGTGGTGACATGGGTCAGTACGCAAGCCTGGGTCGGGATCTCGTAGCGCTGGATGATCGCGTCGAGCATCTCCAGCATCGCGCAAATCGAGGCGATGCTGTCGGTGGCGGGGTTGATGCCGATCATCGCGTCGCCATTGCCGTGCAGCAGACCGTCGAGAATGCTTGCGGCGATGCCGGCCGGTTCGTCGGTGGGGTGATTCGGTTGCAGGCGCGTGGACAGTCGACCGCGCAGGCCCAGGGTGCCGCGAAACCGCGTGACCACGCGGATTTTTTGCGCAACCAGCACCAGATCCTGCACACGCATGATCTTTGATACCGCAGCAACCATTTCCGGAGTCAGGCCGGGGGCGAGGGCTCGCAGGACCTGTTCGTCGGCGGCATCACTGAGCAGCCAGTCGCGAAAGCCGCCGACGGTGAGGTGACTGACGACGGCGAAGGCTTGTTTGTCGTGGGTATCGATGATCAGGCGGGTGACTTCATCGGATTCGTAGGGGATCAGTGCTTCCTGCAGGAAATGGCTCAGCGGGGTGTCGGCCAACGTCATCTGTGCCGCGACGCGCTCGCCGTCATTGAGGGCTGCGACGCCGGCCAGAAAATCTCCGGAGCGTGCCGGGCTGGCCTTGGCCATCACTTCCTTGAGGCTGTCGAAGCGGTAAGTCTGGGCGCCGACGGTATGGGCGAATGCGGCCATGGGGCGGAGTCCTCCAATAATTACTGCGATCTGCTTTTCCTGTGGGAGCGGGCTTGCTCACGAATGCGGTGTGCCATTCCAAATAAATGTCGACTGACACGATGCCTTCGCGAGCAAGCCCGCTCCCACATGGGAACTGCGTGCACTTCAATATGGCCGGCACCGGTCAGTGAGCCCGGTGCCGGTGCATTCAGACACCTTCGAGCATAGCGTCTGCCGGTGCCTCGGAGCGTTGCTTGGCGGTCAGCTGGAAGTACAGGTAACCGGCAGCCATGAAGCCGAGGAAAATCAGGCCGATCAAGGTGTTGAACCACGCCATCGCCACCAGGCACACCACCGCCAGGAACAGCGCGATACCCGGCACGATCGGATAACCCGGGGCGCGGAAGGTGCGTTCCAGGTTCGGTTCGGTTTTACGCAGCTTGAACAGGCTCAGCATACTGATGATGTACATCACGATGGCGCCGAATACCGACATGGTGATCATCGCCGCCGTCAGGGTCATGCCTTGCAGATTGACCAGGCCATCGCTGTAGATCGCCGCAATGCCGATCACGCCGCCGGCCAGGATCGCCCGGTGCGGTGTCTGGAAGCGCGAAAGCTTTGCCAGGCCGGCGGGCAGATAACCGGCACGGGCCAAGGCGAAAAACTGCCGCGAGTAGCCGAGGATGATCCCGTGGAAACTCGCCACCAGGCCGAACAGGCCGATCCACACCAGCATGTGCATCCAGGTCGAATTGTTGCCGACCACCGCTTTCATCGCCTGGGGGAGCGGATCGTTGATGTTCGACAGCTGGCGCCAGTCGCCGACACCGCCCGCCATCACCATCACGCCGATGGCCAGGAACACCAGCGTCAGAATGCCGCTGACGTAGGCCTTGGGGATTGTACGTTTCGGGTCCTTGGCTTCTTCGGCAGCCATGGCTGCACCTTCGATAGCGAGAAAGAACCAGATCGCGAAGGGAATGGCGGCGAAAATGCCAGGAATCGAGCCCATCGTGAACTCATTGGCACCCGACCAGCCATTGAGCACAAAGTTGCTGAAGCTGAAGCCCGGCGCGACCACGCCCATGAACACCAGCAGTTCAGCGACGGCCAGCACGGTGACCACCAGTTCGAAGGTGGCCGCGATGCTGACGCCGAGGATATTCAGGCCCATGAACACGAAATAGGCGCCAACGGCGGCGATCTTCGGGTCCAGTTCCGGGTATTGCACGTTGAGATAGGCGCCGATGGCCATGGCGATGGCCGGTGGTGCAAAGACGAATTCGATCAGGGTGGCGATGCCGGCGATCAACCCGCCTTTCTCGCCAAAGGCCCGGCGGCTATAGGCAAATGGCCCGCCAGCATGGGGAATCGCGGTCGTCAGCTCGGTGAAGCTGAAGATGAAGCAGGTGTACATCGTCGCCACCATCAACGCAGTGACGAGGAAACCCAGTGTGCCTGCGGTGCCCCAGCCGTAACTCCAGCCGAAGTATTCGCCGGAAATCACCAGGCCGACGGCAATGCCCCATAAGTGCAGGGTGCCGAGTGTGGGTTTGAGCTGTGTGGAAGAAGTAGTCATAAGTCCTCTCTATTTTTTATTGTTCGATCTTTTGGACTTTCGGGTACGACGGGTTGGGTGCAGATCCTGAATGACGGGTACGCAAGGCCCGTGCCAGAGCGGCCAGCCTTTGTGTTGTGTCATGAAGGACGTCTTCGCGGGCAAGTCGAATCGTCGCACCGCAGCTCCCACATTGGACTTGTGTCGGTTATCTAATGTGGGACTACACAAATCCCCTGTGGGAGCGGGCTTGCTCGCGATGACTATCGAAAGGGCGACACAGGAATACCTGCATCGCCCCCCGGTTTTTTAGAAGAAGCCCAACGGGTTGATGTCGTAGCTCACCAGCAGGTTTTTGGTCTGCTGATAGTGGTCGAGCATCATCTTGTGGGTTTCACGGCCGACGCCGGACTTCTTGTACCCGCCGAACGCGGCGTGGGCCGGGTACAGGTGGTAGCAGTTGGTCCACACACGACCGGCCTTGATGGCGCGGCCCATGCGGTAGGCGCGGTTGATGTCGCGGGTCCAGAGGCCGGCACCCAGGCCGAACTCGGTGTCGTTGGCGATGGCCAGGGCTTCGGCTTCGTCCTTGAAGGTGGTGATGCTCACCACCGGGCCGAAGATTTCTTCCTGGAACACGCGCATTTTGTTGGTGCCCTTGAGCAGCGTCGGCTGGATGTAGTACCCGCTTGCCAGGTTGCCCTCGAGTTTTTCCACCTTGCCGCCGGTCAGCAGCTCGGCACCTTCGCCCTTGGCGATTTCCAGGTACGAAAGAATCTTGTCGAATTGCTGTTCGGACGCCTGGGCGCCGACCATGGTGTCGGTATCCAGCGGGTCGCCACGTTTGATTTGCAGGACCTTCTTCATCACCACCTGCATGAACTCGTCGTAGATCGACTCTTGCACCAGTGCACGGGAAGGGCAGGTGCAGACTTCGCCCTGGTTGAAGAATGCCAGCACCAGGCCTTCGGCGGCTTTCTCGATGAAGGACGGTTCAGCCTTCATGATGTCTTCGAAGAAGATGTTCGGCGATTTGCCGCCCAGCTCCACGGTAGACGGAATAATGTTTTCGGCGGCGCATTTCATGATGTGCGAGCCGACCGGGGTCGAGCCGGTGAAGGCAATCTTGGCGATGCGCTTGCTGGTGGCCAGCGCTTCACCGGCTTCTTTGCCGAAGCCTTGCACGATATTCAGCACGCCCGGTGGCAGCAGGTCGCCGATCAGTTCGACCAGCACGGTAATGCCCAGCGGGGTTTGTTCGGCAGGCTTGAGCACCACGCAGTTGCCGGCAGCGAGCGCCGGGGCGAGCTTCCAGGCAGCCATCAGGATCGGGAAGTTCCACGGGATGATCTGCCCGACCACGCCCAGCGGTTCATGAATGTGATAGGCCACGGTGTTGCCGTCGATTTCGGCAGCGCTGCCTTCCTGGGCGCGCAGGCAGCCGGCGAAGTAGCGGAAGTGGTCGGCGGCCAGAGGGATGTCGGCGTTGAGGGTTTCGCGCACGGCTTTGCCGTTGTCCCAGGATTCGGTGATCGCCAGGGTTTCCAGATTCTGTTCGATGCGGTCGGCGATTTTCAGCAGCACCAGCGAGCGCGCCTGGGCTGAGGTGGCGCCCCATGCATCGGCAGCGGCGTGGGCAGCGTCCAGGGCCTTGTCGATGTCTTCGGCCGTGGAGCGCGGGAATTCGGCAATCGGTTGGCCATTCACTGGCGAGGTATTGGTGAAGTACTGACCTTTGACAGGCGCGACGAACTCGCCGCCGATGTAGTTACCGTATTTGGCTTTGAACGAAACGATAGCGCCTTCAGTACCGGGGTGAGCGTAACGCATGATGGTTTCTCCTTGGTTCTTGTGCTTATAAGGAAGACGCGCATGTGCGCTTGCTTTAAGCGTAGAGCAAGGGCCGGGCCAGTGCGTTGCATCTCAGGTAAATCAAGACCTTGCGCGATTTTTGTCGGACGTACGGAGCACGCCCGTGACGCTTTCGGTACAGCCGGCGTGACACTTTGTACCGCTTCTGGCACAGCCTGTGACCGGGTAGTCTTGCAGGCATTGCAATGCAGGCCCGGCTGGAGGATGCTCGGCATCACCTCATGCACGGGACGCCGAGCCCCGGGGAGAATAATAAGAAATGCACGACAACCATTTGAGTCGCCATGCCCAGCAAGTATTGACCGTGACCCAGGGCAAGGCCCACCTGCACGGCCCCGGCAGCGATCCGTCCATCGCCCGTTCCTGGCTGCGCTGCCTCGAGGACTATCATCTCGATCCGGCGCTGAGCATCGCACCGACGGTGCTGGAGCATGGCCGTGTCCTGGAAAGTCGCGAACGCTTGCAGCAGGTGCTGCACATTGCTGGCAATGAAATGACCAGCCTGCACCAGCAACTCTCCGGTGCCGGTCATGCGGTACTGCTGACCGACGCCCGCGGCGTGATCCTCAATTGCGTCACCGCGCCCGCCGAACGACAGATTTTCGAGCGCGCCGGGCTCTGGCTCGGTGCCGACTGGAGCGAAGCCTGCGAAGGCACCAACGGCATTGGCACTTGCCTGGTGGAGCGTCAGTCGCTGACCATCCATCAGGACGAACACTTTCGTGGCCGCCACACCGGCCTGACCTGCTCGGCGAGCCCGGTCTTCGATCCGCATGGCGAATTGCTGGCAGTGCTCGACGTGTCGTCGGCGCGGCGCGATGTGTCGCGGCAAAGTCAGTTCCACACCATGGCTCTGGTCAATCTGTCGGCGAAGATGATCGAAAGCTGTTACTTCCTGCGCTGCTTCGACAATCAATGGTTGCTGCGTTTTCACTTGCAGGCTGAGTCCGTCGGTTTGTTCAGCGAAGGCTTGCTGGCGTTCGACGGAGAAGGGCGCATTTGCGCGGTCAACCAGAGTGCGCTGAACCTGCTTGGACACATTCGCGGCGGCTTGCTGGGCAAACCGGTGGAGGCGTTTTTCGACTGCTCGCTCGATGAGTTGCTGGGGCGGGCGAGTATCAATGCCGCGGCCAGTTGGCCATTGCGTACCCGTGATGGTCGCAAGCTGTTCGCGGTATTGCGCGGTGAGGCGCGGCGGTCGCTGCCGACTCCGAGGGTAACTGCTCCCACGGTTGCACACGCACCGCGCCTGTCAGGCATTTGCCTGGATGATGCGGCGTTGCAGGCGGACTTCCGCAAGGCCTTGCGCGTCTACGAGCGTGACGTGCCACTGCTGATCAACGGCGAAACCGGGTCTGGCAAGGAGGCCTTTGCCAAAGCGGTGCACCACGCCAGCCAGCGGGCGGAAAAAGCCTTTGTCGCCCTCAATTGCGCGGCCATTCCCGAAAGCCTGATCGAAAGCGAGCTGTTCGGTTACCGCGGCGGCAGCTTCACCGGCGCCCGCAAGGAAGGCATGCGCGGCAAGTTGCAACAAGCCGACGGCGGGACGTTGTTCCTCGACGAAATCGGAGACATGCCGCTGGCTCTGCAAACACGCTTGCTGCGGGTGCTGGAAGACCGGCAAGTGGTGCCGATCGGTGGCGAGCCGGAAGCGGTTAACGTGCGGATCATCAGCGCCACCCACCGCAATTTGCTGGATCGCGTGCAGGACGGCAGCTTTCGCGAGGATTTGTATTACCGGCTCAACGGGCTGGAGGTGGCGCTGCCAGCATTGCGCGATCGCAGTGACAAGTCGCAGTTACTCGACTTTTTACTGTCCGAAGAGGCCGGCACGGAAACCGTGCTGATCGACGGGCCGGCGCGGGAGGCCTTGTTGGGGTTCGCCTGGCCGGGCAACGTGCGGCAGTTGCGCAATGTGCTGCGTACGTTGGCAGCGTTATGCGATGGCGGACGGATCGGTCTGGAGGATTTGCCGGCCATGATTCGCAAGGTCCGACCGGTGGTAATGCAGGCCGTTGAAGAGCCATCGGAGCATCCGCTGGAGGATGCCGAGCGTTTAGCGTTGTTGAACGCGCTGGAGCAGACGCGCTGGCATATGACGCATACAGCAGAACAACTGGGCGTCAGTCGAAATACCCTTTATCGCAAGCTTCGTAAACACGGAATTACCCGTTAATCCGAGTCGCGCCATTCGCGAGCAAGCCCGCTCCCACAGGGACCGCATCGTTCCTGTGGGAGCGGGCTTGCTCGCGAATGGCGTCGGTGAGGGCGAAACACAAGGTGCGAATTTCCCCTCCCTAAGCTAACCTGCGGCCATGTTTTACGAGGTCGACTATGCACATTCATATTCTTGGTATCTGCGGCACTTTCATGGGGTCAATGGCGGTTCTGGCCAAAGAGCTGGGCCATCACGTGACCGGCTCCGATGCCAACGTCTATCCGCCGATGAGTACTCAACTGCAAGCCCAGGGCATCGAGTTGACCCAAGGCTACGACCCGGCGCAACTCGATCCGGCCCCTGATCTGGTGGTGATCGGCAACGCCATGTCCCGGGGCAACCCGGCGGTGGAGTACGTGCTGAACAAAGGCCTGCCTTACGTCTCCGGCCCGCAATGGCTGGCGGATCACGTGCTGCAAGGTCGCTGGGTACTGGCCGTGGCCGGTACGCACGGCAAGACCACCACCAGCAGCATGCTGGCATGGGTACTGGAACACGCAGGCATGGCCCCCGGCTTCCTGATCGGCGGCGTGCCGCAAAACTTCTCGGTGTCGGCGCGCCTGGGTGACACACCGTTCTTCGTCATCGAAGCCGACGAGTACGACAGCGCGTTCTTCGACAAGCGCTCTAAGTTCGTACATTACCGCCCGCGCACGGCAATCCTGAACAACCTCGAATTCGATCACGCCGATATCTTCCCGGACCTGCCGGCCATTGAGCGGCAGTTCCATCATTTGGTGCGGACCATCCCGAGCGAAGGCCTGGTGATCCATCCGACCACCGAGCCGGCGTTGCAGCGCGTTATCGAAATGGGTTGCTGGACCCCGGTGCAAACCACAGGAGCCGGCGGTCAGTGGCAGGTCAAGCTGCTCAGTGAAGATGGCTCGAAGTTCGAAGTGATGTTCGAAGGCGTCGCCCAGGGTGTGGTCGAGTGGGACATGACTGGCCAGCACAACGTCGCCAACGCCCTGGCGACGCTGGCCGCCGCACGCCACGTCGGTGTCGTGCCATCCATGGGCATCGCCGCGTTGAGCGCCTTCAAAAGCGTGAAACGCCGGATGGAGAAAGTCGCGGAAGTCCGTGGCATCACCATTTATGACGACTTCGCTCACCACCCGACCGCCATCGCCACCACGCTGGATGGGCTGCGCAAGCGCATCGGCGATGCACCGTTGATCGCAATCATCGAGCCCCGTTCCAACTCCATGAAGCTCGGTGCGCACCGTGACGGATTGCCGGAAAGCGTGGTCGATGCCGATCAGGTGATCTGGTACGCACCCGCCAACCTTGGCTGGGATCTGGCGGGCACTGCGGCGCTGTGCACTGTGCCGTCGATTGTCAGCGATTCCCTTGAAGGCATCATCGAGCGCGTGAAGAGCCAGGCCCAACCCGGCACTCACGTGGTGATCATGAGCAACGGCGGCTTCGGCGGCCTGCACGGCAAACTGGCCGAGGCGCTGAAATGAACAACGGCCCGGACCGCATCACCCTGGCAATGACCGGCGCCTCAGGCGCCCAGTACGGTTTGCGCCTGCTCGACTGCCTGGTGCGGGACGATCGTGAAGTGCACTTCCTGATTTCCAAGGCCGCGCAGTTAGTGATGGCCACCGAAACTGACGTCACGCTGCCGTCCAAGCCGCAGATGATGCAGGCGTTCCTCACCGAATACACCGGTGCTGCCGCCGGGCAGATTCGGGTGTACGGCAAGGAAGACTGGATGTCGCCGGTGGCCTCGGGCTCCGGCGCGCCCGCGGCGATGGTGGTGGTGCCGTGTTCGACGGGCACTTTGTCGGCCATCGCCACGGGTGCCTGCAACAACCTGATCGAGCGTGCTGCGGACGTGACGCTGAAAGAGCGTCGGCAGCTGATTCTTGTGCCTCGCGAGGCGCCGTATTCGAGCATTCACCTGGAGCACATGCTCAAGTTGTCGAACATGGGCGTGACAATCCTGCCGGCATCACCGGGCTTCTATCACCAGCCGCAAACCATCGACGACCTGATCGATTTCGTCGTGGCACGGATCCTTAACCTGCTGAATATTCCTCAGGACATGTTGCCGCGTTGGGGCGAGCATCATCTGACCAGCGATGAATAAGCTACTGGTGGTGGTACTGGCGCTGCAACTGGCCGGGTGCGCCACGGCGCGCACGCTCGATGCGGCCAAGCCGGGGGCACCGGTGGTGTACTCGGGTACTCGCCTGGATTTGTACGCGATGAACGGCGGTTGTTGCGCCAAGGATCGTTTCGGTGCCGAAGCACCGGGCTATCCCGGTGTCGACCTGCCGGCGAGTGCTTTGCTCGACACGCTGCTGTTGCCGCTGTCGTTGTTGACGGTAATTGGCGTGAGTTTTCAGGCGACGGGTGGGTTGTAATAGAGCGCTTCGCGCTCTATCGCGAGCAAGCTCGCTTCCACAGGTTTTTCAGCGATTTCAAAATTTGTGTACGACACAAAATCCTGTGGGAGCGGGCTTGCCCGCGAAGAGGCCCGCTCAGGCATCATAAAATTACTTGCCCAACTTCCTCAGCTCATCCGACTCGACAATCCTGACCCCGTCCTGCTCTTCCAGCGCCAGGCGCCACATCGCACGAGCCAGTTGGCAGGCCTCGATACCATGGTATTTGCCAGGGATCAGCCGAGACAACGGGCCGGCGACTTTCTCGCCCAGTCGCGGTTCGGTGCGATCACCCAGCAACAGCGAAGGGCGGCAAATAGTCAGCTGCGGCCAGTCTTGCGCGCGCAATGCGTACTCCATCTCGCCTTTGACCCGGTTGTAGAAAATCGAGGATCTGCGATCGGCTCCCAGGGCACTGATCACGATCAGGTGCCGTGCGCCCATCTCCCGTGCGCGTTTGGCAAAGGCTACGACCATGTCCAGGTCCACTGCGCGGAACGCCTGTTCCGAGCCTGCCTGTTTGATGGTGGTGCCCAGGCAGCAGTAGGCGATGTCGACACGGCCGTTCAACTGCGGCAGAAACTCCGCCGGGTCGCCGACGGGGTTTTCAAGGTGCGGGTGTTTGGCCAGTGGCCGGCGTGAGGGGGCCAGAACCCGGGTAATCGTTGGCTCGTTAAGCAGGCGATCAAGCAGGTGTTCACCCGTTAAACCGGTGGCTCCGGCGAGCAGCACGTGCTGAGGCGTCAAGTACATAGTGTTTCTCCCTTGATACTGTTCAGCTTAGTTGCTGTTTGCATCCTTGCTTTCGTTAGACGCACTTTGCAGGGCTTTTCGTGCCTGTTGTTTGCGCAGTAATTGCCAATGCGAAAGGACGGTTTTCGGTGCCCAGATCTGTGGTTCGGATGCTTCGAAACCGTCTGCCAGTTCACGTTCGGCGACAGTGGCCTTGGCCAGTTTGAAGGCTTGGTCCAGGTCATCGGTCTGGTTCAGGGCCTGGGCGAAGAGTGCATCGCCGAAGTAGGTGAAGTTGGCTTCCTCCGAGCAGCCGAAGGACACCCGGTCGGCCCGCGAGGCCGTCATGATCAGGGTCCGTTCATCCTTGAGGGCGGGGATGAAACCGCCGGAGTAGCAGGACGAAATCACGATGATCTTGTCGCGGTTTTTCAACGGGGCGAGAACAGCGGCCAATTCGTCGGCTGGAAGATCGGCCAGCTCCATGCGCGGCTGGTCCAGCACCAGCTCGTGTTCGCTGGTGCCATGGCTGGTCAGGTAGATGAAAATCAGGTCTTCCGGACCGCTGCGTTCGGCCAGCGTCAGGGCTGCTCGGCGCAGGTTTTCCCGGGTAGCCATCGGGCGGTCGGCGAGGTGGTCGCGATGGTTCACCAGGCGGATCTGGCCAAAGGCGCCGAAACGGGTGGTGAGCATATTGGCGACGTAGTCGGATTCGCGCAGAAATACGCTTTGCTTGCCATCACCGCCCAAGGTCAACGAATACAGCTCCACCGCCGGGGTCGAGGGCGGAATGCTGGTCAGCGCCGAGTCGAGCAAGCGCCCCTGCGCCAGCAGGCCGAGCTCCAGAGTGTCGGGCAACAATTTGCCCTCGGCGTCGCGCACGCGCTGGCCATTGATCCAGGTGCCGCTGAGCACGGTGCCGTCGGTCAACACCAATGTGCCGCGCCCCTGGTAACTGTCGTTGTCGAACTGGCCGGTGTAAAAGCTGCCGTCCGACAGGTTCAGTCGGCCCTGGCCGGAAAAGCGCCAGTCGTTGAACTGGCCGATGTAGTGGCTGCCGTCAGCACCAATCAACTCGCCCTTGCCGTTCAGTGAACCTTCCTTGAACTGACCCAGCCAGACATCGCCGTCGGCGTTTTCGTAGCGGCCTTTGCCGTGCAGTTGATTGTTCTTGAAGCCGCCGACATAGATATCGCCATCGGCGCTGTTGAACGTCCCGTTGCCTTCCAGTTGGCCGTCGACGAAGTGCCCGGTGAACTGATTGCCGTTGCCGTCGCTACGCTGGCCTTCGCCATTGGGTTTGCCGTGGGCGAACTGGCCCTGATAGGCGCTGCCGTCCTCGAGTTCGAGGCGACCCAGGCCGGCGTACTGATCGGCCTTGAACTCTCCGCGATAGCTCATGCCGTTTTCTTTGAGTGTGCCTTCGCCGTTGCGCCGGCCAGCCTTGAAGCCGCCGCTGTAACTGTTGCCGTTGGTGGTCAATGCCCCTTGACCGTCGAACAGTCCCTGATTGAACTGTCCGCGATAGACTTCGCCATTGCTGCCATGCCATTCGCCCTGGCCTTGCCACTGGCCTTTGTCGAATTCGCCGGCGTACCAGCTGCCGTTCGGGTAGTCGATGCGCCCCTTGCCCTGCAGCAAGCCATTGACCAGGTCACCGCGATAGCGTCCGCCGTCCGGCAGGCGCGCGTCGGGGGACAAAGGCGATTCGCCGTCGCCGCAAGCGGTGAGCATCAGGGTCAAGGCAAGGAGTGCAAGTGGGCGCATAGCGGATTCCGGGCAATTAGGCGAAGGAGTATGCCGCAGCTATGTGTCCTTATATAGGGCGAGGTACCGCGAGAGGGCGCGAAACAGCATGAGCTGCTTCGCATCCGGGAAGGTCTATACGAAGCACAGGGACAGGGGTTCGGCGATATACGCCGGTTTGTCCGAACCTTCGATTTCCAGGGTGGCGGTGGCCTTGAGCAGCCATTGGCCGGGTTTTTTCTCGGTGACTTCGGTCAGGTCGACCTTGAGCCGCACTTTCGAATTGACCTTGACCGGCTGAATGAAGCGCACGCTGTCGAGGCCATAGTTGACTACCATCTTCAAGCCTTCAGGCATGACGAGGATGTCTTCCATCAGTTTCGGGATCAGCGACAACGACAGGAAACCGTGAGCGATGGTGCTGCCAAATGGCGTTTGCGCGGCCTTGACCGGATCGACGTGGATGAACTGATAGTCCCCCGTGGCTTCAGCGAACAGGTTGATGCGTTCCTGATCGATGGTGAGCCATTCGGAACGTCCGAGTTCCTTGCCGACATAATCTTTGAGCTCTGCAACTGGAACATAGGGCATTGAGACTCTCCTTGGGTTCATCGGTTTTATAGTTTTGGCTTGCGGGGATTTGACTTCCCGGCTTACTACTTTAGATCAACATGGCCAAACGCTCAGGTCAACTGACCATGCTTTTGGCGAATGCCGATCCATAGCGCGGGCATGCTTATAATGCCCGGCCAATGCGGGTGATGGATTTTGCGGGAGATCTTTGATGTTGTTACGGGGCCTGACATGGCTGGTGCTGTTCCAATTGCTCGGCACTGCGATCAATCATTTGATTTTGCCTGTGCTGCCGGGGCCGATTGTGGGGTTGCTGCTGTTGCTGGTTTACCTCATCTGTCGCGGACAGGTCGGCGAACCACTGAACCTGGCGGCCAGCAGCCTGTTGCGCTACCTGCCGCTGTTGCTGGTGCCGCCAGCCGTGGGCGTGATGGTCTATGCCGCTGACATCGCGGCGGATTTCTGGGCCATTGTCGGTGCGCTGGTGTTGTCGCTGCTGCTTTCGATGGCCTTCGCCGGGGTGCTGATGCAGCGCATGGTCAAGCGTCACGCAGTCTCCGAGGACAGCCAATGATCTTCGACTGGCACGGCGCCTGGACGTCGGTGATTCACCATCCGTTGTTCGGCATTGGTATTACCCTCGGCGCCTATCAGCTTGTACTGGGAGTGTTCGAGAAAACCCGATGGATCTTTTTGCAGCCGGTGCTGGTCTCCATGTTGCTGGTGATCGGCGTGCTGGTGGGCTGCGGCCTGACCTACGCTGAATATCGCAAGAGCACCGAGATTCTCAGCATCCTGCTTGGTCCGGCCACTGTCGCGCTGGCGGTGCCGCTTTATCTCAACCTGCGACGGATTCGGCAGTTGTTCTGGCCGATATTTACTACGCTGGTGATAGGCGGGGTGGTGGCCACGGGGATGGGCGTGTTGCTGGGTTGGTCGTTCGGTGCCGAGCACATGATCCTGATGACCATGGCGCCGAAATCGGTGACTTCGCCAATTGCCATGTTGGTGGCTGAGCAGATCGGTGGGGTCGCGGCGCTGGCTGCGGTGTTCGTCCTGATTACGGGTGTGATCGGGGCGATTTTCGGTCCGGCCCTGTTGACCCGGCTGGGCGTGCATAGCCCGGAAGCCAGGGGCATGGCACTGGGCATGACGGCCCACGCGGTCGGCACGGCAGTGGCGATGCAGGAAAGTGAAGAGTGCGGTGCCTTCGCGGCGCTGGCGATGAGTTTGATGGGCGTGGCCACGGCGGTGCTACTGCCGCTGGCGGTGTCGATGGTGGTGTAAGGAAATGTCTATGAGTCTGCCGCTTTTTCCGTTGAACACGGTGCTGTTTCCTGGCTGCATCCTCGACTTGCAGATCTTCGAGGCGCGCTATCTGGACATGATCGGCCGCTGCATGAAGCAGGGCGGCGGTTTCGGCGTGGTGTGCATTCTTGAAGGTGAAGAAGTCGGGATCGCGCCGGCCGGCTACGCGCTGGTGGGCTGCGAAGCGTTGATCACCGATTTCAAACAACAGGACAACGGCCTGCTGGGGATTCGGGTTCAGGGCGGGCGGCGTTTCCATGTATTGAAAGCGGAGGTCCAGCGCGATCAGTTGACCGTCGCCGAGGTCGAGTGGCTGGAGGACGAACCGGAACAGCCCCTGCAGGATGAGGACGCCGACCTGGTGGCATTGCTCAAGGCCCTGGCGGAGCACCCGATGGTCGAGGCCTTGAACATGGGCACTGAAGCGACCGGGCAGCAGTCACTGGCCAATCAGTTGGCGTACTTGCTGCCTTTTGCCGAGCTGGACAAGATCGACCTGCTACAACTTGATGATCCGCAGCAGCGACTGGATGCGATTCAGGCGCTGCTGGATGAATTGCAGGGTGAGTTGTTTGCCTGAGGAGCGTTTTTACTAATACGCATACCGTAACATCGTATGCGGCAAATGCCGCAACACGAAGAAGCCGAACAATGCCACCAGCGCCGGCAACACCAGCCACCAGACCTTGGGTGGCAAGGCGTTCAGCGGGGCCTTGCGCTGGATCAGCCACAGGCTGGCCGCACAGACACATGCCGCCAGCATCGCGCCAGCCATGACATCGGTCGGCCAGTGTGCCCCGAGGTACACCCGGGAAAGGGCAATCGCCATCGCCGGCAAGCTGGCCACCAGCAACCAGGTCAGGCGCATGCGCGGCGGTTGCCCGCGACCAGCCAGCACGGCGAGGGTCAGAAACAGCGCGAACGCGCCTGAGGCGTGGCCGCTGGGCATGCTGTAACTGGTCAGTGGATCACTCAATACTTCCGGGCGCACGCGGGCGAAAAACTGTTTGGTTGCGGTGTTGGCCAATGCCGTGCAGAGGAGGGTACTGCACGCGAAAACTGCCTGTCGCCATTGCCGGGTAATCAACAGCAGTGCTACCAACAATGCACTGAACAGCAGCATGTTGCGGAATTCGCCAATCAACGTGAAGACCACCGCCACCTCATCGAGCATTGGGCTGCGGTGCTCCTGCACCAGGGTCATCAGCCCTTGATCGAGAGCGCTCAGATACGGATAGCCGATGAACAGCCCTGCCAGAATCAGAAAACTCATGCTGGCAATTAACGCTGTAGCCCGGCGATGCTGGCGCAGGCTACTGGTGGCACTCAACCCCACCATGACCGCAATGCTGCCGGCAACGATCCCGGCCTGAGTCCAGAAGCCTTCGGGCAGCGGCAAGCGAATCGCCGCGCCGGTGGCCCAGCCTGGCAGCAGGTAAGCCACCGACCAGCCCGCGCCAGCCAGCAGACTGACGGCGAAGAAGCGTGGGAAGGGCATGTCGCACATGCCGGCGACCATGGGCAGCATTGGCCGCAACGGTCCGATAAAACGCCCGACCAGCAGGCTGGCGATGCCATAGCGCTGGAAGTAGGTCTCGGCCCCGGCGATCCATTCCGGGTGATGGCGCAATCCTGGCAGCCGCCGGATATTCTGGTGGAAATGGCGCCCCAGGAAGTACGAGACCACATCGCCAAGCACGCCGGCCAGGAAGCCCAGCAGCAGTGTTTCACTCAGCGAGAGCGCTCCGCTGCCGGCCAGTACCGCCACGGCGAACAGCAGCACGGTGCCGGGCACTATCAGCCCGGCAATCGCCAGGCATTCCACGAAGGCCACAATGAACACCGCCGCCGCCAGCCATTGCGGGTTGACCGTCAACCAACCGGTCAGGCTATCGAGCCATTGGCCCATAAAAACCACTCCATCTAATGTTCAATTGGTCCCTGGGGACAAACACAATTCTTCAAAAACACCCAAAAGCCCTGTGGGAGCGGGCTTGCCCGCGAAGAGGCCCTTTCAGTCGATATTGGTATCGCCTGATACTCCGCTTTCGCGAGCAAGCCCGCTCCCACATGGATCAATCCAATTTCAAGTCAGCACAAAATAGTCGTGACCTTCGATTTGCCCCCGTCGCAGTGGGTTGCGTGTGCAGTACGGCGCGTAAGCCGCATCGACGAAGCGGTACATCAGGTGCTCATCGCGCCCGTGGGGGATGCCCAGGCGCGTAGTCTGGATGATGTGGGCGGGCGTCTGGCCGACGTGCTCCACCAGTAGCACTTCATGGTCGAAGCGTTTGGCGTCCCACACCGGCACTTTCAGGCCCAGCGCCTTGCACAGCAGCGTTTGCCCGGCGCAGAGTTTTTGTGACGGGCGAGGGTGGCCCTGGGCATCGGGGTTGTTCAACAGCATCTGTGCCAGGCTGGCCGGCCCGCTCAATTGATCGACCCACGGGTAGGCGGATTTGATCAGTACCGCGTTTCCCGGGCCTTGGGCGCTGAAGTTCAGGGAGTCACCACCCCGGGCGTAATACATATAGATGTGGCCGCCATCCAGAAACAAAGCCTTACGCTTTTCTGTGTAACCGAGGGACGCGTGGCTGCCTTTTTCTGCGCAGTAATAGGCTTCGGTCTCGATAATTCGGGCGCTGAGCCACAGGTCGCCAACTCGATGGCGAATGACTTTGCCCAGTAACTCCCGGGCCAGAATCTGGGCGTCACGGTCGAAAAACGCGTCCGGAAGGCCTGCTGGCAGGCTCATGGCGGACGCTCGAACAGTCAGATTGGACATGATGACCAGTGTTTGTCAGGGCTGAATGAGTCGTGATGATAACAATTTGCAGCTTAATCCCGGCTGAACATCGGCAAATGCCCCTCCATTTCGACCATCCGCCCGTCACCGCTGTTAGTCCCGGGACGCGACAGCTATAATCTGCCGCTTTACTCTTTACCAAGACCTAATCAAAGACCACGCCAGACCATGACTGAGTCCGTTCTTGACTACATGACCCGCCTGGGTCGCGCTGCCCGCGAAGCTTCCCGCGTGATCGGCCGAGCCAGCACTGCGCAGAAAAACCGCGCCCTGCAGGCCGCCGCCAATGCGCTGGACGCTGCCCGCGCCGAGCTGACGGCGGCTAATGAGCTGGATTTGGCCGCCGGTCGCGCCAACGGTCTGGAGCCGGCCCTGCTTGAGCGCCTGGCACTGACCCCGGCGCGTATCGACGGTATGATCGTCGGCCTGCGTCAGGTGGCAGCCCTGCCGGACCCGGTCGGCGCGATCCGTGACATGAGTTTCCGCCCGTCCGGTATTCAGGTCGGCAAGATGCGCGTGCCACTGGGCGTGATCGGAATCATCTACGAGTCGCGGCCGAACGTGACCATCGATGCGGCCAGTCTGTGCCTGAAGTCTGGCAACGCGACCATCCTGCGTGGCGGTTCCGAGGCCATTCATTCCAATCGAGCCATCGCCGCCTGCATTCAGCGTGGTCTGGCCGAGGCCGATCTGCCGGCTGCGGTGGTGCAAGTGGTCGAAACCACCGATCGCGCTGCCGTCGGTGCGCTGATCACCATGCCTGAATACGTCGATGTCATCGTGCCGCGCGGTGGCCGTGGCCTGATCGAACGCGTCAGCCGCGATGCCCGCGTACCGGTGATCAAGCATCTGGACGGCATCTGCCACGTTTATGTGAGTGAACACGCCGATCTGGCCAAGGCCCAGCGCATTGCGTTCAACGCCAAGACTTACCGTTATGGCATCTGCGGTGCCATGGAAACGCTGCTGGTCGATCAAACCGTCGCCAGCGATTTCCTGCCGGCGATGGCGGCACAGTTCCGCGAAAAAGGCGTCGAGCTGCGCGGTTGCGAACGCACCCGGGCGATCATCGATGCGGTGGTCGCGACCGAAGAAGACTGGAGTACCGAATACCTGGCACCGATTCTGTCGATCCGTGTAGTCGACGGACTGGGCCAGGCCATCGAGCACATCAACCATTACGGTTCCCATCACACCGATTCGATTGTCAGCGAACACCAGGGTGACACCCGGCGTTTCGTGGCTGAAGTCGACTCCTCGTCGGTGATGATCAATACACCGACATGCTTCGCCGATGGCTTCGAATACGGATTGGGTGCCGAGATCGGCATTTCTACTGATAAGCTGCACGCCCGCGGCCCGGTGGGTCTCGAAGGATTGACCTGCGAGAAGTACATCGTGGTCGGCGACGGGCAGTTGCGCGGACAGGAGCCGGTCTGACTTGGGCGACTTCGACCCGTCAGCCCCGGTCACCGTCAGCGAGCCAGCCCCTCGCCGCATTGGCGTGCTGGGCGGAACGTTTGACCCGGTGCACATCGGCCATTTGCGCGGTGCGCTGGAAGTCGCCGAAACCCTGGCGCTCGATGAGTTGCGTCTGACACCCAGTGCCAGGCCGCCCCATCGGGATACGCCGCAGGTGTCGGCGAAAGACCGTCTGGCGATGGTCGAGTGCGCGGTGGCCGGTGTGGCGCCGTTGGTGGTGGACGCCCGCGAATTGCAGCGGAACAAACCGTCCTACACCATTGATACCCTGGAACTGATGCGCGCCGAACTGGCCGTATCCGACCAGGTTTTTCTGCTTTTGGGCTGGGACGCTTTTTGCGGCCTGCCCACTTGGCACCGCTGGGAAGAGTTGCTCCAGCATTGCCATATCCTGGTGTTGCAACGCCCGGATGCCGACAGCGAACCGCCGGATGCCTTGCGCAACCTGCTGGCAGCGCGCTCGGTGAGCGACCCGCTGGCCCTCAAAGGGCCGAGCGGACAGATTGCATTCGTCTGGCAGACACCGCTCGCGGTATCCGCCACCCAGATCCGTCAACTGCTGGCCAGCGGTAAGTCGGTACGTTTCCTGGTGCCCGACGCGGTCCTGGCCTACATCGATGCGCACGGACTCTACCGTGCGTCGAACTGAATAGGAGTGCCTCAAGGCACGTGGCAACAACGTGTATTGAAGCGCCCGAACATACGAGCAAAACGAGTTTTATATGACGAACAACGACGTAAACAAAGTTAAGCGCAAAGGCACGTTCAAGAGTGCCCCGCTGCCTGAAAAGGTCCTCGCTGCCGAGCCACCTAAAGGCGACGAGCTGGTCAAGATCGCCGTAGCCGCCCTGGAAGACGTCAAGGCCCAGGACGTGCTGGTAATTGATGTTCGCGACAAGCAGAGCATCACTGACTACATGATCATCGCCACCGGTACGTCCAACCGCCAGATCGGCGCGATGCTGGACAAGGTCCGCGAAGCCGTCAAAGCCTTGGGTATCAAGCCGTTGGGTGAAGAAGGCAAGGGCGACAGCGACTGGGTGCTGTTGGACATGGACGACGTGATCGTCCACATGATGACCTCCAACGCCCGTCAGTTCTACGACCTGGAGCGCCTGTGGAAAGGTGCCGAGCAGAGCCGTGCGGCCGATGGCAAGCACCACAGCCCTGAAGTTGGTCACGAGCACTTCAACAAGCTCAACAAAGACCAGGAATAAGGGACCGCTGTGCGACTGCGACTGATCGCCGTCGGTTCACGCATGCCCAAGTGGGTGGAAGAAGGCTGGCATGAATATGCCAAGCGTCTTCCGTCCGAGCTGGCGCTGGAACTGGTGGAAATACCGCTCAATACCCGTGGCAAGAACGCCGACGTGGCCCGTTTCATCCGCCAGGAAGGCGAAGCCATGCTGGCAAAGGTCGGGCCGAACGAGCGGATTGTCACACTCGAAGTCCATGGCAAGCCCTGGAGTACCGAGCAACTGGCGGTCGAGCTCGATCGCTGGCGGCTTGACTCGCGCACGGTCAACTTCATGGTCGGCGGCCCCGAAGGGCTGGCGCCGGAAGTCTGTGCCCGGGCCGACCAGCGCTGGTCGTTGTCGCCGCTGACCTTGCCGCACCCGCTGGTGCGGATCCTGATCGGCGAACAGTTGTACCGTGCCTGGACCGTGCTGTCCGGTCACCCTTACCACAAGTAATTCTGCCCTCATGTCCCAGCCGATCCGCATCAAGGACCACGAAAAAGACGCCCGTCTGGTGCGTGGCCGCGTCGTGTTCGGGGCCATTGCCGTGGTGGCGCTGATTGGCGTGCTGATCGCGCGTCTGTATTTCCTGCAGGTGATCCAGTACGAGTACCACTCGACCCTGTCGGAAAACAACCGCGTCCATGTGCAGCCGATTCCGCCGACCCGTGGCTTGATTTTCGACCGCAACGGCGTGGTGATTGCCGATAACCGGCCCAGCTTCAGCCTGAGCATGACCCGCGAGCGTTCCGGCGACTGGCAGCAGGTGCTCGACGTGATCGTCGAGGTGCTGGAGCTGACGCCCGAGGACCGGGTGATCTTCGAGAAGCGCATGCGTCAGGGGCGCCGGCCGTTCGAGCCGGTGCCGATCCTGTTTGAGCTGACTGAAGAGCAGATCGCCCGGATCGCCGTGAACCAGTTCCGCCTGCCGGGCGTGGAAGTGGTCGCACAGCTGGTTCGTCACTATCCCCAGGGCGCGCACTTTGCGCACTCGGTGGGCTACATGGGGCGGATCAACGAGAAAGAGCTCAAGTCCCTCGATCCGGTGAGTTACAGCGGCACCCATCAAATCGGCAAAACCGGCATCGAGCGTTTCTACGAGCCGGAACTGCACGGTCAGGTGGGTTACGAAGAAGTCGAGACCAACGCTCGGGGCCGTGTATTGCGGGTACTCAAGCGTACCGAGCCGATTTCCGGCAAGGACATTGTCCTGAGCCTGGACATCAAATTGCAGGAAGCCGCTGAAGCCGCGCTCGGTGGTCGTCGTGGTGCGGTGGTGGCCCTGGACCCGAAAACCGGCGAGGTCCTGGCGATGGTCAGCCAGCCGAGTTTCGACCCGAACCTGTTCGTCACCGGCATCAGCTCCAAGGCCTATTCCGAGCTGCGCGATTCCATCGACCGGCCGCTGTTCAACCGCGTGTTGCGTGGTCTGTACCCGCCAGGTTCGACCATCAAGCCGGCGGTGGCGATCGCCGGCCTGGACTCCGGCGTGGTGACGGCGTCGACCCGGGTGTTCGACCCCGGTTACTACATGCTGCCCAACTACGATCACAAATACCGTAACTGGAACCGTACCGGCGACGGCTTTGTCGACCTCGATACGGCGATCATGCGTTCCAACGACACCTACTTCTATGACCTGGCCCACAAGCTGGGAATCGATCGGTTGTCGGCGTACCTGAGCAAGTTCGGTATCGGCCAGAAAGTCTCGCTGGACATGTTCGAAGAATCGCCGGGGTTGATGCCGACCCGGGAGTGGAAGCGTGCGACGCGCCGTCAGGCGTGGTTCCCGGGGGAGACACTGATTCTCGGTATCGGTCAGGGCTACATGCAGTCGACGCCGTTGCAATTGGCCCAGGCCACCGCATTGGTGGCCAACAAGGGTGTCTGGAACCGTCCGCACCTGGCCAGGACCATCGAAGGCGAGAAGCCGGTGGATCCTAACCCGATGCCTGACATCATCCTGCGCGATCCGGCGGACTGGACCCGGGTGAACCACGGTATGCAACAGGTGATGCACGGTGCCCGCGGTACGGCGCGCAAGGCCTCGATCGGTGCGCAGTACCGGATTGCCGGCAAGAGTGGTACGGCCCAGGTGGTCGCGATCAAGCAGGGCGAGAAGTACGACCGCTCCAAGGTGCAGGAGCGCCATCGCGACCACGCCTTGTTCGTTGGTTTCGCACCGGCCGACGATCCGAAAATCGTGGTCTCGGTGATGGTCGAGAACGGTGAGTCGGGCTCCGGCGTGGCCGCGCCGGTTGTGCGTCAGGTCATGGACGCCTGGCTCCTGGACCAGGACGGTCGGTTGAAGCCCGAATACGCCAGCCCTATCAGTGCAGAGGCAACAGCCCGTGATGAATAATTTTGATCGCATGCTCTCCAGCGAGGATGTGATGCGTCGCCGTGCAACACTGTTGCAACGAATGCACATCGACGGCGTGTTGCTGATCCTGCTGCTGACGCTTGCCGCCGGCAGCCTGTTCGTCCTGTATTCGGCCAGTGGAAAAAGCTGGGATCTGCTGGCAAAACAGGCCACTTCGTTCGGTATCGGCCTGGTGTCGATGATCGTCATCGCCCAGTTCGAACCGCGTTTCATGGCGCGCTGGGTGCCGGTCGGCTATGTGATCGGTGTGTTGTTGCTGGTGGTAGTGGACGTCATGGGCCACAACGCGATGGGGGCCACGCGCTGGATCAACATCCCCGGTGTCATCCGCTTCCAGCCATCGGAGTTCATGAAGATTCTGATGCCGGCAACCATTGCCTGGTATCTGTCCAAGCGCACCTTGCCGCCACAGCTAAAGCACGTCGGTATCAGCCTGATGCTGATCGGCATTCCGTTCATTCTGATCGTGCGACAACCGGACCTCGGCACTTCGCTGCTGATTCTGGCCGGTGGCGCGTTCGTGCTGTTCATGGGGGGGCTGCGCTGGCGCTGGATCCTCAGCGTGCTGGCCGCCGCCGTTCCCGTGGCGATTGCCATGTGGTTCTTCATCATGCACGACTACCAGAAGCAGCGAATCCTGACGTTCCTCGACCCGGAGAGCGATCCGCTCGGTACGGGCTGGAACATCATCCAGTCCAAGGCGGCCATCGGCTCTGGAGGCGTATTCGGCAAGGGGTGGTTGCTGGGCACCCAGTCGCACCTGGATTTCCTCCCGGAAAGCCATACCGACTTCATCATTGCGGTCATGGGTGAAGAGTTCGGTCTGGTGGGTATTTGCGCACTGTTGCTGATCTACCTGTTGCTGATCGGCCGCGGTCTGGTGATTACCGCCCAGGCGCAGACATTGTTCGGCAAGTTGCTCGCGGGCAGCCTGACCATGACGTTTTTTGTTTATGTTTTCGTCAACATCGGTATGGTCAGTGGCCTGTTGCCGGTGGTGGGGGTGCCGTTGCCGTTCATTAGCTACGGAGGAACTTCGCTGGTGACGCTGCTGTCAGCGTTTGGGGTTTTGATGTCGATCCATACCCATCGCAAGTGGATCGCGCAGGTTTGAATAAGGTGAAACTTTCAATGCAAGTAATGCGTGGCTGGGCGACTCGACATGCGCCATGGGTCGGCCTGGTAAGCATCCTTGGCACCGTGCAGGAAGCGTTGGCCGGCAACTACGAAGGCTCACCCCAGGTGGCCGAATTCGTCGGTGAAATGACCCGCGACTACGGTTTCGCCGGTGAACAGTTGATGGGCGTGTTCCGCGAAGCCGAGCGCAAGCAGTCGATTCTGGACGCCATCTCGAAACCCGCCGAACGGGTCAAGCAGTGGAGCGAATATCGCCCGATGTTCATCACCGATGCGCGCATAGCCCGGGGTGTGGACTTCTGGCGTCAGCACGAAGCGGTGCTGGCCCGTGCCGAGCAGGAATACGGCGTACCGGCCCAGGTCATTGTCTCGATCATCGGCGTTGAAACCTTTTTCGGTCGTAATACCGGAAATTTCCGGGTGATCGATGCCTTGTCGACCCTGGGTTTCGACTATCCTCCCCGTGCCGAGTTTTTCCGCAAGGAATTGCGTGAGTTCTTGCTGCTGGCCCGTGAAGAGCAGGTCGATCCGTTGACGCTCAAAGGCTCCTACGCCGGCGCAATGGGATTGCCACAATTCATGCCGAGCAGTTTCCGCGCCTATGCGGTGGATTTCGACGGTGATGGCCATATCAACATCTGGACCAACCCGGACGATGCCATTGGCAGTGTCGCCAGTTACTTCAAGCGTCATGGCTGGGTCGCCGGCGAACCGGTAGTCAGCCGCGCCGATGTCCGTGGCGATCAGGTCGACGAAGGTTTGACCGCAGGAATCGAACCGACGAAAACCGTCGGGGAGTTGCGAGCCCTGGGGTGGTCAAGTCATGATGCGCTGCGCGATGATATGCCGGTTACCGCTTTCCGCCTGGAAGGCGACAATGGCTCCGAGTACTGGATGGGCCTGAAGAATTTTTACGCGATCACGCGTTATAACCGCAGCGTGATGTACGCCATGGCCGTACATCAACTGTCTGAACAGCTGGTCCAAGCACGGGGCGTCAAGTAATGCGGGCATTGCCTATCAATAAACCCCTGAAGCTGATGGCATTCGCTGCGTTGGCAATGCTGGTCGCCAGTTGTTCGACCAGCCGTGCGCCGGCCCAGAAGTCCTCCAGCGCCGTGCGCTCGACGCCGGGGCTGGACATCAACCGCGCCCACAAGGATGGCGCGCCGTGGTGGGATGTCGATGTTTCGCGCATTCCGGACGCCACGCCGACCCTGCACACCGGCCCATACAAGGCCAGCCCGTACTCGGTATTGGGTAAAACCTATTTCCCGCTGCAAGAATCCAAGACCTACGTGGCTTCGGGCACGGCGTCCTGGTATGGCACCAAGTTCCACGGCCAGAACACCGCCAACGGCGAGGTGTATGACCTGTACGGCATGAGTGCCGCGCACAAGACATTGCCACTGCCAAGTTATGTCCGGGTGACCAACCTGGACAACAACAAGAGCGTGATCCTGCGAGTCAACGACCGTGGGCCGTTCTACTCGGACCGAATCATCGATTTGTCCTACGCCGCCGCCAAGAAGCTCGGTTATGCCGAAATCGGCACCGCGCGGGTCAAGGTCGAGGGCATTGATCCACAGGCGTATTGGGCGGCCAAAGGCCGTCCGGCGCCTTTGATGCTCAACGAGCCGCAAGTCGCGCAGAATAGCGCCCCGGTGATCACGGCTTCGGCCGGCACCGTCGAGCAATGGACTCCGCCGCCGCAGCAACACGCCGCCGCGGTGGTACCGGTGCAGCTTGATGCAAAAAAAAACGCTTCTGTACCAGCCTCTGGCCAGTATCTGCAGGTGGGCGCGTTCGCCAACCCGGACGCTGCAGAACTCCTGAGATCCAAGCTCAGCGGGATGGTGAGCGCTCCGGTGTTCATCAGCTCGATCGTGCGCAATCAGCAGACCCTGCATCGGGTTCGTATGGGCCCGATCGGATCGCCGGGTGAGATCCAGCAGGTGCAGAACAGTGTGCGCCTGGCCAATCTCGGTTCGCCGAGCGTGGTCACAGAGTAATACGTAGTACTTGATTGTCGGTTCGCTTGCGATTTGGGGGGCGGACCATGTTGTTGGCTCTTCTAAGAACAAAAGCCCGGCACAGGGTTAAAGAGTGAGCAGCTGAACACGCGACAGCCTTTAAGAAGCTGTCTGAATAGTTTTGCCCTCGGGCAAGTTTCCATTAGCGATTTCGAGAGACGGATGAACATCACCACCTTTGCCAAACGCCTGTGCCTTTTAGTCCCGCTGCTCCTCTCACCTGCCGCGTTCGCGGTCGAGATGATGCCGTCGCCACCGCAATTGGCCGCCAAGGCCTATGTGCTCATGGACGCCAGCAGCGGCAACGTGCTGGTCGAGAACAATGGTGACCAGCGTCTGCCACCGGCCAGCCTGACCAAGCTGATGACCGCGTACATCGCGACCCTGGAAATCCGTCGTGGCCAGATCGGTGAAAACGATCCGGTGACCGTCAGCGAAAACGCCTGGCGTACCGGCGGTTCGCGGATGTTCATCAAGGTCGGCTCGCAGGTCACCGTCAGCGACCTGCTGCACGGCATCATCATCCAGTCGGGCAACGACGCCAGCGTCGCGCTCTCCGAGCACATCGCCGGCAGCGAAGACGCCTTCGCCGACCTGATGAACAAGACCGTCGCCGATCTGGGCATGACCAACACCCACTTCATGAACCCGACCGGCCTGCCGAATCCTGAGCACTATTCGTCGGCTCACGACATGGCTGTTCTGGCCCGCGCGATCATCCACGAAGACCCGGCTCACTACGCGATCTACTCGCAGAAAGAGTTCTTCTGGAACGGCATCAAGCAACCGAACCGCAACCTGCTGCTGTGGCGCGACAAGACCGTCGACGGCCTGAAAACCGGCCACACCGACGAAGCCGGCTACTGCATGGTGTCTTCGGCCGTACGTGATGGCATGCGCCTGATCGCCGTGGTGTTCGGCACCAGCAGCGAAGTGGCCCGTGCCGCCGAAACCCAGAAGCTGCTGACCTACGGTTTCCGTTTCTTCGAAACCCAGACCTTCTATCAGAAGGGCGCCGAACTGGCCCAGGCACCTGTCTGGAAAGGCTCCACCAATCAAGTCAAGGCCGGCCTGGCTGAAGACCTGACCATGACCCTGCCGAAAGGCCAGCTGAAAAAGCTCGCTGCCAGCATGACCATGAACCCGCAACTGGTTGCGCCAATCGCCAAGGGCGACGTGATCGGTAAAGTCGAAGTCAAACTGGACGACAAGGTGGTGCACAGCGCTGACCTGATCGCTCTGGATGGCGTCGAAGAGGGTGGTATCTTCCGTCGCATGTGGGATAGCATCCGTCTATTCTTCTACGGCTTGTTCAACTGATAGTGTGCACCTGCATGGCCCCGCGCTGATCCGGCACGGGGCCATGCCCGTCGCCACGGCTTACGCTTACGAGGCCGTTACGCCATGACCGATACCGAAGTAAAGGCGCCTAAGATCGAATTCCCCAACGTTGATTACCCGGTTAAGGTGATCAGCGATACCGGTGTGGGCAACAAGGACAAGATCATCGAGATCGTCAAGAAACACGCGACGATCAACCATGACCGTGTAGATGAGCGCCAAAGCACCAACGGCAAATACACCACCATTCAGTTGCACATCGTCGCGACCGACCAGGACCAGCTGTACAACATCAACAGCGAACTGCGGGCCACCGGTTTCGTGCACATGGTGTTGTGATGTCCGGCACGCTGGGCTTTCGCGAGCTCGGCCAGATGGCTTACGAGCCGGTCTGGCATGCCATGCAACGCTTCACCAACGAACGCGGCACCGATGTTGCCGACGAGATCTGGCTGGTGGAACATCCTGCGGTGTTCACCCAGGGGCAGGCCGGCAAGGCCGAGCACCTGTTGCTTCCCGGTGATATTCCGGTGGTGCAGGTCGACCGTGGTGGTCAGGTGACCTACCACGGCCCTGGCCAGCTGGTGGCTTATCTGCTGCTGGATGTGCGCAGGCTGGGTTTTGGCGTGCGCGATCTGGTCAGCCGGATGGAGCAATGCCTGATCGAGCTGTTGGCCAGTTACGGCGTGACCGCCGTGGCCAAGCCCGATGCACCGGGTGTCTACGTCGACGGGGCGAAAATCGCTTCCCTGGGGTTGCGGATTCGCCACGGCTGTTCCTTTCATGGCCTGGCCTTGAACGTAGACATGAACCTGGAACCGTTTCGACGGATTAATCCCTGCGGCTACGCCGGGCTGGCGATGACCCAGCTGAGCGATCACGCAGGATCGATTGAATTTGCCGAGGTAAGTGCCCGGCTGCGCGCGCAGCTCGTCAAACACCTCGACTATGCTGAGCAGACGACCCTGACGGGCGGAATCGACTGATATGACTACTGATGCAGTGCAAACCATGATCCCGACGCTCGATGTCTCCGAGCGCCCGGCCCCGCGTCCCAAGGTTGAAGCCGGCGTCAAGCTGCGCGGCGCCGAAAAGGTTGCACGCATCCCGGTGAAGATCATTCCGACCACCGAATTGCCGAAGAAGCCGGACTGGATTCGCGTCCGCATCCCGGTTTCGCCGGAAGTCGACCGCATCAAGGCCCTGCTGCGCAAACACAAGTTGCACAGTGTGTGCGAAGAAGCTTCCTGCCCGAACCTGGGCGAGTGCTTCTCCGGCGGCACCGCGACCTTCATGATCATGGGTGACATCTGCACCCGTCGTTGCCCGTTCTGCGACGTCGGCCACGGCCGTCCGAAGCCACTCGACGTCAACGAACCGGAAAGCCTGGCCATCGCCATCGCCGACTTGCGCCTGAAATACGTGGTGATCACTTCGGTGGACCGCGACGACTTGCGTGACGGTGGTGCCCAGCACTTTGCCGACTGCATCCGTGAAATCCGCAAGCTGTCGCCGAACGTGCAGCTGGAGACCCTGGTCCCGGACTACCGTGGCCGCATGGATATCGCCCTGGAAATCACCGCCGCCGAGCCGCCGGATGTGTTCAACCACAACCTGGAAACCGTGCCGCGCCTGTACAAGGCCGCACGTCCGGGTTCGGACTACCAGTGGTCGCTGACCCTGCTGCAACGCTTCAAGCAGATGATGCCGCACATCCCGACCAAATCCGGTTTGATGCTGGGTCTGGGTGAAACGGACGAAGAAGTCATCGAAGTCATGAAGCGCATGCGCGAGCACGACATCGACATGCTGACCCTGGGCCAGTACCTGCAACCTTCGCGCAGCCACTTGCCAGTGCAGCGCTTCGTGCACCCGGACACCTTTGCCTGGTTCGCCGAGGAAGGCTACAAGATGGGCTTCAAGAACGTTGCCTCAGGTCCGCTGGTACGTTCCTCGTACCATGCCGATGAACAAGCGAAGCTGGTCAAGGCCGAGCTGATGTCGTCCTGATCTGCGTTATGAAATGAAAAACGCCCGCACGGTATTCAGCCTTGCGGGTGTTTTTTTGCCTGTCCTACGGCACTGGCCACTTTTTCCTGCAACCTGCGGGGCAACAGTTCCTCTTCTGTTTGTCCCCATTCCTGACTACTGTGTGCTGAAGTTTTTACGCAGGGAGATTCACGGATGACCGCTCGACCGACCCACACCCTTTGCCCTCACGTTCCTGTCCCGGCACTGCCGCCGGAAGGCATGATCGGTGTTATTGCACCTGCCGGTCCCGCGCCGCTGGACACAAGTAAAGCCGTGCAATGGATGCGCGCCCGCGGCTATTCGCTGAAGATATTTCCCGGCGTCTACGAGAAGGATGGCTATCTTGCCGGCAGTGACGAGGTGCGGCTCAATGACCTGCACGCGGCGTTCGCCGACCACGAGGTCGATGCCATCATTTGCCTGCGCGGTGGTTACGGCACGCCGAGGTTGCTTGATCGAATCGATTTCGAACTGCTGCGCGACAACGCCAAGCCGTTCATCGGCTACAGCGACATTACCGCAATGCATCTGGCTATCAGCCGTTATGCAGGCTTCGTGACCTTCCATGGCCCGCTGCTCAACGCTGATCTGCTGGGCGACAAGCAAAAGCCTACCGAGCCGTCGTTTTTCAATATGCTGCGCGGGCAGGTGAAGGCAGGCAGTGTGTTGGCGCATCCCGTTGCCTATCCATTGACGACGATCGAGCCAGGTATTGCCCACGGCCGTTTACTGGGGGGCAATCTGTCGATGATCGCCGCGACCATGGGCACGCCTTACGAGATCGATGCCGAGGGTGTCATCCTGTTTATCGAGGACATCAACGAGCCGCTGTATCGCATCGATCGATTGCTGACCCAATTGCGACTGTCCGCTACTTTGGGCAAGTTGTGTGGGGTACTGGTGGGGGATGTGGCGGGTGTGGAGGTACCTGCGCTGGAGCGGTTGCTCAAGCAGACGTTCGAGCCGTTGCGGATACCGGTGTTGTCCGGATGGCGTAGCGGGCATTGCGATCCGAACCTGACATTGCCCATGGGCGCGCTGGTCAGGCTGGATGCAGGGAACAAGGAGTTGGTGTTGGAGCAGGATGTGGTGGTCAGGCTGTAGGTCTTCATCGCCTGACAGTCCGCCTTCGCGAGCAAGCCCGCTCCCACATTGTTTTTGTGTCGTTCACAGATCAAATGTGGGAGCGGGCTTGCTCCGGGCGGCGTTCCGACGAAGCTTTTAGCGGCTGCGCAACCCTTCCAGCAACTTGTGCGTCGGATACCCATCCGCCGGCCAGCCAAACGACTGCTGCGCGCTGCGAATCGCCTTGCGGGTATTGGCACCGATAATTCCGTCCGCATTACCCGCGTCGTAATTCTGGGCACTCAGCAAGTTTTGCAGTTCGATCCGCTCGGTACGGCTCAGCGGCAAATCATCTTTTGGCCACGTGCCGCTGATCAGGCCCGCGCCGTTGAAGCGTTCGGACAACAAGCTCACCCCCAAGGCGTAGGACGACGAGTTGTTGTACTTGAGGATCGCCCGGAAGTTATCGAGCACCAGGAATGCCGGGCCACGGTAACCGGCAGGCAGTAACAGGGCCGCGGACAATTGCTCGGAACCGGCCGGGACCTGGCCGCCATTGGGCAGCGTAATCCCCAGTTGCCGCCATTCCGCGACGCTTTTGCGAATAGTGCCATCGGCCAGCACGTAGTTGAACCCGCCTGGCAACTGCACCTCGAAGCCCCACGGCTGGCCTTTCTGCCAGCCTGAGCTTTGCAGATAATGTGCAGTCGAGGCCAGGGCATCGGCCGAGCTCCCCCAGATATCGCGGCGCCCATCGCCGTCGAAGTCCACGGCATGGGTGTTGTAGGTAGTCGGGATGAACTGGGTCTGGCCCATGGCGCCGGCCCAGGAGCCGAGCATTTTCTCCGGTTCGATATCACCTTGTTGCAGGATCTGCAGGGCGGCAATCAATTGCGCGTGGGCGAAGCCCGGGCGTCGGCCTTCGTAGGCCAGGGTCGCCAGCGAATTGATCACCGACTTGCTGCCCTGGAACTGGCCGAAGTTGCTTTCCATGCCCCACACGGCGACAAGTGCCTCACGGTCGACGCCGTAACGCTGTTCGATACTCTGCAAGATACCGTCGTATTGGCTGACCAGCGCCTGACCTTTGCGAACCCGCAACGGTGACAGGGCGCCGTCGAGGTATTCCCACACCGGTTTTGCGAACTCCGGTTGGCTGCGATCGGCACGAATCACACTGGGGTCGAAGCTGACATTGGCAAAAGCGCGGTCGAACAGATCGGCGCGGATACCGGCGGCCAGGGCATCCTTGCGGAAACCTGCTTGCCATTCGGCAAAGGTCTGGGTTGGCTGGATGTCGAGGTTATCGCCGCTCGGAACCACGGGCGCAATGACTGCGGGAGCGGTGGCGACAGGGAGCGTCTGAAGCGGCTGTGCGTCGGCGGCGGTTGGTTTTTCCGCGCAGGCGACTAGCAAAACAAGGCTGGAGGCAGCAATCAATTGGCGCAGATGCCAACGACGGGAAATACAAAAGGGCATGCACAGGTCCAGGGAAAACGTATCAGGTGCAGACCTTAACATGTTGAGCGGATGCTTGCCTTTCAGGCTGCCAGAAAGTAAGAAGCCTCCCAGCTGTCAGACTGGAAGGCTTCGCGGCGGTAACTGCCTTTGCCCTTGCCGGGGCGTTCCTGGCGGCTGCGGAACAATGGCTGGGCGATGATGGATTTGGCCTTGTTGGGGCCATGCTTCGATGGCTTTTTGCTCATGATGATTGCTCGCAAGTGAGTGGATTTTGCGGGGCAAATCATCTGCTCAAGCGAGGTTTCTGTCTAGTCCCTGCATTGTCTGGGACTTTTCACTCCGCCGGCAACGACAAGCGCTGCCCGGCCATCAACAACGTCAACCGACTCAGGCTCATCCACGGCGAACCCGCAGCCTGGCCCTTGATCTGCGCGTCGATGCGTTGCGCTTCCAGCAGCAGTTGCGCCCAGCGCTGTGCCGAGTAGCGCTGCAGCGCTTTGCTCATCAACGGTTTACGTTTGTCCCAGACCGGCGGCTTGGCCTGGCTGAAAGCCTTGTCCAGCGGCGTACCCTGGCTGTATTGCAGCGAAATATTGGCCAGCAGGCGCAACTCCCGGGCCAAGGCCCAGAGAATCACCGGCGGCTCGACGCCTTCACCGCGCAACCCTTCGAGCATGCGTAGCGCGTGGGCTGCTTCACCATTGAGAACCGCATCGGTCAGGCCAAAGACGTCGAAACGCGCACTATCGGCCACCGCAGCCTGCACGGTTTCAACGGTGATCTGACCCCCTTCGGCCATCAGCTTGAGCTTTTCGATTTCCTGGGCGGCGGCCAGCAAGTTGCCCTCGACCCTTGCTGCGATCAACTCAACGGCGTCCTGGCTGGCGGAAAGCCCGGCCTGGGACAAACGTTGGCGGATCCAGCTTGGCAACTGGGCGACATCGACCGGCCAGATCTGCACGAACTGGGTCTGCTGTCCTTCGACCAGCGCTTTGCCCCACTTGGTTTTCTGCGCGCTGCCATCGAGTTTCGGCAAGCTGATCAGCAGCACGGTGTCGTCGGCCGGGCGCGAGCAGTACTCGATCAGCGCGGCGGCACCTTTGTCGCCGGGTTTGCCGGAAGGCAGGCGCAGTTCCAGCAGGCGCTTTTCGGCGAACAGCGACATGCTGGCACCGGCTTGCAGCAGCGTGCCCCAGTCGAAACTGGCGTCGGCGGCAAACACCTGGCGTTCATCGAATCCCTGCTGGCGGGCGGCAGCGCGAACAGCGTCGGCCGCCTCCTGGCACAACAGCGGGTCATCGCCGCTGATGATGTAGACCGGCGCAAGGGTGCCTTGCAGGTGTTTGGCGAGTTGGGCGGGGGCGAGTTTCATAGGAGGGGGCGAACGGGGCGCCTGGGCGCCCCGTAAGTCTTACTGCTGCGGCAGTTCGATTGGCGACTGGCGCGGAGTTTCCGCTTCAGCCTTCTTGGCCGCTTCCAGTGCAGCAGCTTCAGCCTTGGCCCTGGCTTCGGCAGTCTGCTGCAACTGATTCAGCTGGCCCGGGGTCAATTGTTGCAAGCGCAGCATCATGCGTTGGACCATCTCCCGGCGACCTTCTGCCCGGGCGGTTGCGGCCTCCTGATCGGAGCCCACCAGGTTGTTGCCGTCGTGCATGTAGATTTTCTGCACTTCAAGCTTGTCGCTCAACAGTGGCAGATCGCCGCGACCACGGATGTCGTAGTTCAGCACGCTGGTCATCTGGTACTCGCCTGCACGACCGGCACCTGCGTAGCTGAGGATGCGCTGGCTTTCCTGTTCATTGGTCAGCACCAGTTTGTACGGTGCACCGTTATAGACCTTGACGCCGCTGCCCTCCAGTACCTGACGCAACTGAGTCACGGTTTCGCCATAGGCGTTACGGGCGCTCAGGTCGAGTTCCTTGATCGCCAGTTCGTCGGTGCCGGTTCCGCGCAGCTGGAAACCGCAGGCACTCAGCAGAACCGCGAGGCCCATCACCAGCAGATTGCGTTTGATCATCTTGTTGCTCCCCTTGAAACCATGTGGGCCGATCAAGCGGCCCGAAAGGTTTTACTCGGCGCCAGGCTCACCCGGCGCCTGATCCAATTAGCTGGCGACGATATTGACCAGTTTCCCGGGCACTACGATCACTTTACGAATGGTCAGACCGTCGACGAAGCGCAGGACGTTCTCGTTGGCACGGGCGGCTGCTTCGACTTCTTCACGGCTGGCACTGGCCGGCATTTCGATGTGACCACGCAGTTTGCCGTTGACCTGAATCACCAGTTGCAGGCTTTCTTGCACCAGTGCGCTTTCGTCCAGCACTGGCCAGCTGGCGTCGATCACCGGGTCGGCGTGACCCAGGCGATGCCACAGCTCGTGGCTGATGTGCGGGGTGATAGGGGCCAGCAACAGAGTCACGGTTTCCAGACCTTCCTGGACCAGTGCGCGATCCTGTTCGCTGCCTTGCGCGGCTTTTTCCAGCACGTTCATCAGCGTCATCACCTGGGCGATGGCGGTGTTGAACTTGTGGTTCTGGCCGACGTCGTGGCTGGCCTGCTTGATAGCCTGGTGGATCGAGCGGCGAATGGCTTTCTGCTCGTCGTTCAGGCCGGCAACGTCCAGTTTGCCCGGCAGGCCTTGGGTCACGTGGGCCTGAGCCAGACGCCAGACGCGCTTGAGGAAGCGGTGCGAACCTTCTACACCGGAGTCGGACCATTCGGCGCTCATGTCAGGTGGCGAGGCGAACATCATGAACAGGCGGCAGGTGTCTGCGCCGAACTGGTCGATCATCGACTGTGGGTCAACGCCGTTGTTCTTCGACTTGGCCATCTTCTCGGTGCCGCCGATTTCCACCGGCAGGCCGTCTGCGATCAGCTTGGCGCTGATGACCTTGGCCTTGCTGTCGCGCTCGAGTTCAACGTCCGCCGGGTTGAACCAGGTGTAAGCACCATTGGCTTCGCGACGATAGTAAGTCTCGGCGATCACCATGCCCTGGGTCAGCAGGTTCTTGAACGGCTCGTTGGAGCTCACCAGGCCTTCGTCACGCATCAACTTGTGGAAGAAGCGCGCGTAGAGCAGGTGCAGGATCGCGTGTTCGATACCGCCGATGTATTGATCCACCGGCAGCCAGTGATCAGCCGCGGATTTTTCGACCAGGCCACCTTGATAGTGCGGCGAGGCATAACGGGCGTAGTACCACGAGGACTCGACGAAGGTGTCCATGGTATCGGTTTCACGCTTGGCCGGTGCGCCGCATTTAGGGCAGGTGCACTCGTAGAACTCGGGCATGCGCGCCAGTGGCGAGCCGGCACCGTCGGGTACGACGTCTTCCGGCAGCACGACAGGCAGTTGATCTTCCGGCACCGGCACGTCACCGCAAGTGCCGCAGTGGATGATCGGGATCGGGCAGCCCCAGTAACGCTGACGGCTGATGCCCCAGTCGCGCAGGCGGAACTGGGTACGCGAGGCGCCCAGTTCTTTCTTGATCAGCGCGACTTCGATGGCGTCGAAGGCGCCCGCGAAATCGAGGCCATCGAACTCGCCGGAGTTGATCAGCGTGCCGTACTCGCCGTAGGCGTCTTGCCATGGTGTCGGGTTGCTATCGCCGGAGCTGGTGCGCACTACCGATTTGACCGGCAGGTTGTACTTGTGGGCGAATTCGAAATCGCGCTCGTCATGGGCTGGAACCGCCATTACCGCGCCGTCGCCGTAGTGCATCAGCACATAGTTGGCGACCCATACCGGCAGTTTTTCGCCGGTCAGCGGGTGCTCGACGAACAGGCCGGTCGGCAGGCCTTTTTTCTCCTGGGTGGCGACGTCGGCTTCGGCCACGCTGCCGCCCTTGCATTCAGCGATGAACGCCTGCAGTTCAGGATTGTTGCGGGCGGCCAGGGTGGCCAGGTGGTGCTCGGCGGCCACGGCGACGTAAGTCGCTCCCATTAAAGTGTCCGGACGGGTGGTGAAGACTTTCAGCGTGCCGGTTTCGCCGATGGAATCGACGTTGTACGGGAACTGCACTTCCATGCCGCGGGACTTGCCGATCCAGTTGCGCTGCATGGTCTTGACCTGTTCAGGCCAGCCAGTCAGTTCGTCGAGGCTCTCCAGCAGTTCATCCGCGTAGGCGGTGATCTTGAAGTAGTACATCGGGATTTCGCGCTTTTCGATCAGCGCGCCGGAGCGCCAGCCGCGACCGTCGATCACTTGCTCGTTGGCCAGGACGGTCTGGTCGACCGGGTCCCAGTTCACGGTGCCGCTTTTCTTGTAGATCACACCTTTTTCGAACAGGCGGGTGAACAGCCATTGTTCCCAGCGGTAGTAGTCCGGCTTGCAGGTGGTCACTTCGCGCGACCAGTCCACCGCCAGGCCCAGGCTGCGTAGCTGGGATTTCATGTAGGCGATGTTTTCGTAGGTCCACTTGGCCGGCGCTACGTTGTTCTTCATCGCGGCGTTTTCCGCCGGCATGCCGAAAGCGTCCCAACCCATGGGTTGCAGAACGTTCTTGCCTTGCATGCGCTGGTAGCGGGAGATCACGTCGCCGATGGTGTAGTTGCGCACGTGCCCCATGTGTAGCTTGCCGCTGGGGTAAGGGAACATCGACAGGCAGTAGTAAGTCTCCTTGCCTGGCTGTTCACTGACTTCAAAGGACTTTTGCTCGTCCCAGAACGACTGGGCGGCGGCTTCGATTTCACGGGGCTGATATTGTTCGTGCATGGCTACTTTTGAACTGAATAGGGGTGGCCTAATCCTCTTCAATGCAACGCTGGACGGTGATCGCGCCACATTGGCGTTTTCGATGCCCAGCCGAGCTGGAAGTGGAGTTACAGGAAGCGCCGTAGCATACATGACCGCGCTCTGCCGAGGGAAACCCTGATTGCTGCCGCACGTCCTGCAAAAACCGCTGTGAGGGCCGTTGGTCGCGGCGTTCAGCCGGTTTGTTCATGGAAGCTAAGCTCTAACTGGGGAGTAGGTCTTATCTTCCAATGAGGTGAGGGATGGTTGAGTCACAGCAAAAAGCTACAAAACCGGAGCTGTACGAAAGGCTGATCGATCGTTTGGCCTTGGCCCTGGAGGCGGCAAGGACCGCTAGCCGGTTGCGCGACGAACGCCCTCTGGAACTGGAACTGCGCGGCCTGAGCCCCGCAGAGTTTGCACTGGTCAAAGCGTACCTGGATCGCAGTGAGCGTGAGACACACGGATGCTTGTCTGAGGCGGTAAAACAACTCGATGCACCACGTTCGGCCAAGATCATCTGGCTCAAGGACAAGGTTCGCGGCAGAGACGCGGTAAAGGTCCGGTCTTTGCAGTTCAAATAGGGTACAGAGCCATGCTCCAGGCATTTTTGAAGCATAGTCCTTCTGTATTGATTGTCGCATTGCGTCAACCCACTTAGGCTTCGGGCATCTCCGGGAGATGCTCGATGCCATTTCGTTATTTCGTAAAACAACTTCTTTTGCCCCCCGGCATTCTATTGCTGCTGCTTTTGCTTGCCTGGTGGTTGCGCCGCTCAAGGCCGAGGCTTGCCAGTGTGTGCTTTGCGCTGGGTCTGGGGGGGGTCTGGTTGATGAGCCTGCCGGTGGTGGTGCAGTGGAGTGCCGGCCTGCTCGAGCGGGAGCCACCGCTGGCCCGCGACGAATGGGCAGGCCTGGGGCAACGCGCGGATGCGATCGTGATTCTCGGTTCGGGGCGCGAGCGCGGTGACGTTGCCTGGGGCGCGGACCAGCCCACGGGTGTCGGCCTGGAACGCCAGCGCTTTGCCGCGCGGCTGGCCAAGGCTTCCGGCCTGCCGGTACTGACCAGCGGCGGCCTGCACTACGGCACGCCGCCCAGCGAGGCGCAGATGATGGCTGACTCCTTGCGTGACGATTTTGGCGTGACCGTGCGCTGGCAGGAGGGGCGCAGCCGCACGACATGGGAGAATGCGCAGTTCAGCGCCGAGGTGTTGCTGCCTCAGGGCATCAAGCGTGTGGTGGTCGTGACTCAGGCCTGGCATATGCCGCGGGCGGCCTGGAGTTTCCGCAAGGCCGGGTTTGAGGTGGTGCCGGCGCCGGTAGGGTTTCTGGGCGGCGACAACGCGCGGCCACTGGGTGGCTGGATGCCGGAGTTCAAGGCGATCTGGCAGAACGGGCAATTGATGAACGAGGCGGTGGGGCAGATCGGTTATTCGTTGTTCTATTGAGGTGATGTCGGCGCTGGTTGGTGCGGTGTCTGTGATGACGCCTTCGCGAGCAAGCCCGCTCCCACAGGAGCTACACAGTCCAATGTGGGAGCGGGCTTGCTCGCGAAGCTTTTAAACGGTCTTGGCCATCCGGCTGGCGATCAGTGCCCAGCCAAACAACAACACACAGACAATGATCAGTGGCCACGAACGCCATTCCAGGTAAGGCGTCAGGTTGTGCATCGGCACCACTTCACCGTACAGGATGCCGCGTTCGAACTGCGGGATCTGATCGGTAATCTGACCGAACGGGTTGATCAGGCCGGACACGCCGTTGTTGGTGGCGCGGATCATCCAGCGCCCGGCTTCCAGGGCACGCATCTGTGCCATCTGCAGGTGTTGCAGCGGACCGATGGAGGTGCCGAACCAGGTGTCGTTGCTGATGGTCAGCAGCAGGTCGCTGCGGGCGGCAAGGCTGGCGGCGAACTCCGGGTAAACCACTTCATAGCAGATGTACGGCGCGATCTGATAACCCTTGGCTTGCAGCAAAGGCTGGTCGGCCGGACCGCGAGCGAAGTCCGACATCGGCAGGTCGAAGAAGGCGATCAGTCCGCGCAGCATGTCCTGCAAGGGGACATATTCACCAAACGGCACCAGTTTTTGCTTCAGGTAAGTGCCGTCGCCTTCACCGGTAACGGTGATGGCATTGAAGAAACGCTTTTCGTGGCGTACCTCCATGCGGACCGGGACACCGGTAATCAACGCCGATTTACGTTCGGCGGCGAAGCTGCCCATCATGTTCAGGTAGCCCTCGGCGGACTCCTTGAGCACCGGGACCGCCGTTTCCGGCCAGATGAGTAGGTCGACACGTTTGGAGCTGAAGCTCATGTCGCGGTACAGCGCCAGTTGCGCGTTGAGCTGCGCCGGATCCCACTTCATGCTTTGTTCGATGTTGCCCTGAATGGCGGCGACGCTCAGTGGCGGGCCCGAAGGGCTAGTCCAGGCGTGGTGCTTGAGCGCCATGCCGGCCAGCCACGGACCGACCAGCAGCAACACGCCGGCAGCGATGAAGCCTTTGTGCCCCGTACGAACCAGGCGCATGCCGTTGTAGATCAACGCAGCTGTCAGGGCCAGGGTAAAGGAAATCAGCCACATCCCGCCGATGGGGGCGAGCCCGGCCAGCGGGCCATCAAGCTGGCTGTAACCGGAGTACAGCCACGGGAAACCCGTCAGGAACCAGCCACGGAAGGCTTCCTGGCCGACCCACAGCGCCGCGAAGGCCAGGGCGTCGGCCAGCGGCGCCTCATTGCGGCGCAGCCAGCGCGCCCAAATCCAGGCGGGCAGGGCAAAGAACCAGGCAATCGCCGCCGTGAAGAGCAGCATCAGGAACCCGGCCAGCAATACCGAAGCGCCACCGAAGTGGTGGATGCTGTAGTAGATCCAGCTGGTGCCAGCACCGAACAGGCCGAAACCGAAGCACCAGCCACGACCCAATGCCTGACGTGGGCTCAGTTCGCGCAGGCCGGCATAGAACAGCCCGACGGCGAGCAGTGCCAGTGGCCAGATATCGAACGGCGCCAGGGCCAGTGTGGTGATTGCACCGGCCGCCACGGCCAGCAGGTTACCGGGCCAGCCGGGGCGGGTTGTCCAGCGCATTTCAATCCTTAGCGAGCAATGGGCGTCAGGCGAAGCAAGTGAATCCGACGGCTGTCGGCGTTCAGGATGCGGAAGCGGTACGGGCCGATTTCAGTGATTTCGTTACGTTTTGGCAAATGTCCGAACGCGCTCATCACCAGGCCGCCAACGGTGTCGAATTCATCGTCGGAGAACTCGCTGTCGAAAAACTCGTTGAAGTTCTCGATCGGTGTCAGGGCCTTGATCAGGAAATCACCGCTGGGCAGCGGCTTGATGTAGCTGTCTTCTTCGACATCGTGTTCGTCTTCGATGTCGCCGACGATCTGTTCCAGCACGTCCTCGATGGTCACCAGGCCTGCCACGCCGCCGTACTCGTCGATGACGATGGCCATGTGGTTGTGGTTGGCGCGAAACTCTCGCAGCAGCACGTTAAGGCGCTTGGATTCGGGCACGAAGGTGGCCGGGCGCAGCAGGTCCTTGATGTTGAAGCTGTCGCCGTTCTCCTTGAGGATCAACGGCAGCAAATCCTTGGCCAGCAACACGCCCATCACGTCATCGTGGCTTTCGCCGATGACCGGGTAGCGGGAGTGGGCCGATTCAACCACGGCAGGCAGGAACTCGCGGGGTGTCTGGTTCGCCTTGATGCTGACCATTTGCGAGCGCGGGACCATGATGTCCCGGACCTGCAAGTCAGCCACCTGGATGGCGCCTTCGACAATGGCCAGCGCTTCGCTGTCCAGCAGTTTGTTCTGGTGTGCATCGCGCAGCAGCTCCAGCAGCTCCTGGCGGTTTTTCGGCTCGTGGGCAAAAGCCTGGGTGAGCTTACCCAGCCATGACTTCTGCCCGTTGCTCGATCGATCTTCGCTCATAGCGATTACTCTGAATCCTTTGTTGTTTCGGTAGGGGATAAATCGGTTTCGTCGTCCGCGTACGGATCGGGAATGCCCAGCTCTGCAAGCAACGTTCGTTCCAGTGCTTCCATCTCTTCGGCTTCGTCGTCATCAATATGGTCGTAACCAAGCAGATGCAGGCAGCCGTGAATCACCAGATGCGCCCAATGGGCCTTGAGCTCCTTGCCCTGTTCAGCGGCCTCGCGCTCGACCACGGCCACGCAGATCACCAGGTCGCCCAGCAGCGGGATGTCGAGGAACTCATCCGGCACATCGGCCGGGAATGACAAGACGTTAGTTGCGTAATCCTTTTGCCGCCAGGTGTGGTTCAACTCGCGACCTTCGGCTTCGTCGACCAGGCGAATGGTCATCTCCGAGTCGGCGGTGCGCTGGCGCAAAGCCAGTTCGCACCACTGGCGAAACTCGGCTTCGCTGGGGGCGGGGGCTTCGGTGGCGATTTGCAGGTCAAGCTCAAGCATCGCGGCGGCTATCCTTGGCGGCAGCATCATCGGCCGCTTTGGTTTCGAAGCGCTCGTAGGCTTCGACAATCCGTTGCACCAGCGGATGGCGCACGACGTCCTTGGGCTGGAAATGGGTGAAGCTGATTCCCGGCACGTCCTTGAGCACTTCAATCACATGGTGCAGGCCGGACTTGGTGCCGCGTGGCAGGTCGACCTGGGTGATGTCCCCGGTGATGACGGCCGTGGAGCCAAAGCCGATCCGGGTCAGGAACATCTTCATTTGCTCGACCGTGGTGTTCTGGCTTTCGTCGAGAATGATGAAGCTGTTGTTCAGCGTACGGCCGCGCATGTAGGCCAGCGGCGCGACTTCGATCACCTGGCGCTCGATCAGCTTGGCGACGTATTCGAAACCGAGCATTTCGTAGAGTGCGTCGTAGAGCGGGCGCAGATACGGGTCGATTTTTTGCGACAGGTCGCCGGGCAGGAAACCGAGTTTTTCACCCGCTTCGACCGCCGGGCGAACCAGCAGGATGCGGCGGATCTGCTCGCGCTCCAGTGCATCCACCGCGCAGGCAACGGCCAGATAGGTCTTGCCGGTACCGGCCGGGCCGATGCCGAAGTTGATGTCGTTGCCGAGGATCTCCTTCACATAGCGCAGCTGATTCAAGCCGCGAGGGCGAATCATGCCTTTCTTGGTGCGCAGGGCGACGGACGGTTCCGCAGGGGAGTGGTTGTCGAGCTGTTCGACGGCGGATTCCTGCAGGAACAGGTGCACCATATCCGGCGACAGCTCGGTACCCTTGGTTTCCCGGTACAGGCGGCGCAGGAGGTTTTCCGCGGAGGTGGTGTGTTTGGGTTCGCCGATCAGTTCGAACTGGTTTCCGCGATTGCGGATCTCGATGGTCAGGCGCTGCTCGATCAAGCGCAAATGCTCGTCGAATTGCCCGCACAGATTGGCGAAGCGGCGAGCTTCAAAAGGCTCGAGGATGAAACGATGTGGTTCTATGGGTGCGTTCAAGGTCGTATTTAGCCGCCCTGGGGCAATTGAGATGAAATCAAGGATAACGCCAGTGGGCTGGGTGCGAAAGCTCTTAAATTTTGCAATCTGATCCCCGCGCCTGGTGCGGTCTTTGTGGGAGCGGGCTTGCTCGCGAAAGCGGTGTGTCTGTTACCTATTTATTGACTGACACTCCCTATTCGCGAGCAAGCCCGCTCCCACATTGATCTGTGGCGATTATTGGATCAGCGAACCCCGCAGCGAGTGCGGCTGCGCGGCATCGATGTGCACATCCGCGAACTGGCCGATCAGGGTCGGATTGTCGCAGCGGAAGTTGACGATACGGTTATTCTCGGTCCGGCCTTGCAACTCGCCCGGGTCTTTTTTCGAGTAATCGGTCACCAGGATCCGCTGGATCGAACCGACCATTTGTCGGCTGATCTCGAAACCTTGCTGGTTCAGGCGATGTTGCAGGGCATTCAGACGCTCTTTTTTCAACTCCTCCGGTGTGTCATCGGCCAGGTCGGCAGCCGGCGTACCCGGGCGCTGGCTGTAGACGAACGAATAGGAAAAGTCGAAACCGACGTCGGCAATCAGCTTCATGGTTTGCTCGAAGTCTTTCTCGGTCTCGCCCGGGAAGCCGACGATGAAGTCCGAGCTGATGCAGATTCCCGGCACGGCGGCGCGCAGCTTGCGCAGTTTGGATTTGTATTCCAGCGCGGTGTGGTTGCGCTTCATCGCGGCGAGGATGCGGTCCGAGCCCGACTGCACCGGCAGGTGCAGGTGCTTGACCAGCTCCGGCACGTCGGCGTGGGCCTGGATCAGGCTGTCGGAGAACTCCAGCGGATGCGACGTGGTGTAACGGATGCGGTCGATGCCATCGACTGCGGCGACCACGCGGATCAGCTCGGCCAGATCCGCCAGGCGCCCGTCATGGGTGAGGCCGCGATAGCCGTTGACGTTCTGCCCCAGCAGCGTCACTTCCCGCACGCCGTTTTCGGCCAGGTGAATGATCTCGGCAATCACGTCGTCGAACGGCCGGCTGACCTCTTCGCCACGGGTGTAGGGCACCACGCAGAACGTGCAGTACTTGCTGCAACCTTCCATCACCGACACGTAAGCGCTCGGGCCGTCGATGCGCGGCTCGGGCAAATGGTCGAACTTTTCGATTTCCGGGAACGAGACGTCGACTTGCGGCAGCTTGCTGATGCGCGCGGCGTCGATCATTTCCGGCAGGCGGTGCAGGGTCTGCGGGCCGAAGACCACGTCGACGTACGGTGCGCGATCGCGGATGGCCGCGCCTTCCTGGCTGGCCACGCAGCCGCCGACGGCGATCACCATGTCCGGGTTGGCCAGTTTCAGTTCGCGCCAACGACCGAGCTGGGAATAGACCCGGTCCTGTGCACGTTCGCGGATCGAGCAGGTGTTGAGCAGGATCACGTCGGCGTCTTCAGCGCGGGCGGTGACTTCCAGGGCCTGATGTTCGCCCAGCAGATCGACCATGCGCGAGCTGTCGTACTCGTTCATCTGGCAACCGTGGGTTTCGATGTAAAGCTTCTTGGCCATGGAAAGAGTCATCACCTGATTCAAAGAACCGCGCATTATAGGGAACATGGCCCGTGGTTCCTACCGTTGCGCGTCCGACGGCTGTGCTATAGTTTGCGCCCTCATTTTTACCCCGATGTGTTACCCGCCCACCATGACCAAACGTGAAGCTCCAATCTACAAGGTGATTTTCCTCAACCAGGGCCAGGTGTTCGAAATGTACGCCAAGCAGATCTATCAAAGTGATCTGTGGGGCTTTCTGGAAGTGGAAGAGTTCGTCTTTGGCGAGCGCACGCAAGTGGTCGTCGATCCGAGCGAAGAAAAGCTCAAGGCTCAGTTCGAAGGCGTGGTGCGCAGTTTTGTGCCGATGCATTCGATCGTGCGTATCGACGAAGTCGAGCGTCTGGGCACACCGAAAATCAGCGAAGCCCGTGGCGCGGTCGGCAATGTCATGCCGTTCCCGATGCCGATGCCTGAGAAGTAAGGCTCAAGACCGAGTCGCCCCCTTCGCGAGCAAGCCCGCTCCTGCATTTGATTTGCGTCGTGCACAAATCAAATGCAGGAGCGGGCTTGCTCGCGAAGGGGTCAGAAAGGTCGACGCAGAAATCAGGGCAGCGGCGAGAAAGGCGTACGCCCATCGGCGCTCTGCAATTCCATCAGGTATTTACGGAAGATTTGCCCAAGCACCTGAGTGGCGACTTCCAGCTCTTCGCGGGGCATCTTTTCGGTGACTTCGTCGGCGGTGTCCAGTGCATCCTCGGCACCGTTGACCGCGGCCATCTTCAGCAGGATGTACGCCTGAACGTTATTGGCCGGCACGCCTTCGCCATGAAAGAACATGGTGCCGAGCTTGAATTGCGCCTGGGCGTGGCCTTGCAGTGAGGCTTTTTCGAAATAGCTCAGGGCTTTATTGAGGTCGCGCGGCGCGTTTCTGCCTTCATAGTAGAACTCACCCAACTCGTATTGCGCTTGCGCATCCCCTTCATCCGACGCCTTCTGGCAGGCGGCGAGCGCTTGCTCCAGGTCTTGCGGCTGGGTATTGAGGGTGCAGCGACCCATCGCTGGGATTAACAACGAGTTGCCGCCTGCTTGTGCTTGCGCGAGCAGGGGCTGAAGAAGCAACAGGCAGCCCAGAGCAAGGGTGCGGCCGGTGCGGTTCATGGGAATCGACTTACCTCTGAAGGGCGCGCGGACCCATCGAGGGGATCCAATAAGCGCGCATTATGAAATAAGCAGGGCCAACCTTACAAAGTCTTTACTCGTTTTTCTGCTGCACGGGAAATATATCGCCCACTTTGCGGGGGATTATCGGCAGGTGAGTAGGAAAAAGCGCGGGCGTGTAGGTGAAAGCTGACGCTGGCGATGGCCAGCGTCAGCGTTATAGCGTTATTTCAAGGCAGCGAAGGCACGCTCGGCGGCGTCCAGGGTGAGTTTCAGTTCGGCTTCGCCGTGAGCGATCGAAGTGAAACCGGCTTCGAAGGCACTCGGTGCCAGGTACACGCCACCTTCCAGCATCAGGTGGAAAAAGCGGCCGAACAGGGCCGCGTCGCTGGCCATCACGTCATCGAAGGTAACGATGTCGTCGGCACCGCTGAAGTACAGGCCGAACATGCCGCCGGCCTGAGTGGTCACGAACGGAATGCCGGCCGCATCGGCGCGCTGTTGCAGGCCGTCGAGCAGGCGAGTGGTGTAGTCGGTCAGCTCGGCGTGGAAGCCCGGGCGGCTGATCAGGCGCAGGGTGGTCAGGCCGGCGGCCATCGCCAGCGGGTTGCCGGACAGCGTACCGGCCTGGTACACCGGGCCCAGCGGGGCGATGCGCGACATGATTTCGCGCTTGCCGCCGAAGCAGCCGACCGGCATGCCGCCGCCGATGATCTTGCCGAAGGTGGTCAGGTCCGGGGTCACGCCGTAGTACGCCTGGGCACCGCCCAGGGCGACACGGAAACCGGTCATCACTTCGTCGAAAATCAGCACTACGCCGTGCTTGTCGCACAGGGTCCGCAGGCCTTCGAGGAAGCCCGGAGCAGGCGGTACGCAGTTCATGTTGCCGGCCACTGGCTCGACGATGATGCAGGCCACGTCCTGGCCAACTTCGGCCAACATGCTCTCAACGGCATCGATGTCGTTGAACGGCAGGGTCAGGGTGTGCTTGGCGAACGCTGCCGGTACACCGGCCGAACTTGGTACGCCTTGGGTCAGTGCGCCGGAGCCGGCCTTGACCAGCAGGCTGTCGGAGTGACCGTGGTAGCAGCCTTCGAACTTGATGATGCTGTCGCGGCCGGTGAAACCACGGGCCAGACGGATGGCGCTCATGGTCGCCTCGGTGCCGGAACTGACCATGCGCACCATTTCCATCGACGGCACGAGCGAGCAGACCAGATCAGCCATCTGAGTTTCCATCTCGGTCGGGGCACCGTAGGACAGTCCGTGCTCAAGCTGTTTGCGCACGGCGTCCAGCACGTCCGGGTGGCTGTGGCCGAGGATCATCGGGCCCCAGGAGCCGACGTAATCCACATAGCGCTTGTCGTCTTCGTCAGTGACGTAGGCACCTTCGGCGTGCTTGAAGAACAACGGCGTGCCGCCGACGCTCTTGAACGCGCGAACCGGCGAGTTCACGCCACCGGGAATGTGTTTCTGGGCATTGGCAAACAGCGTTTCGGAACGAGACATGATAGGGCTCTCAGACTTTTAGTAATTCATTGAATGCGCGGGCGCGGCGGGTTACTTCAGCCGTGCTCTCGGCGCCAAACAGGCCATGCACCACCGCCAGCAGATCGACGCCGTGGGCCACCAGCGGCGCGGCGTTTTCCAGGGTGATGCCGCCGATCGCGCAGATCGGCAGGTGCAATGTGCGGCGAGCCTGGTCCAGCAGGTCGAGGCTGCAGGTCGGGGCGCCGGGTTTGGTGTTGGAATTGAAGAAGCGGCCGAACGCGACGTAGCTGGCGCCTTCTTTGACGGCCTGTTCGGCGAGGTCGAGTTGCGCATGGCAGGTCGAACCGATGATTGCATCGCGACCCAGCAGGGCGCGGGTCGGAGACAATGGACCATCAGTTTGACCCAAGTGCACGCCGACATTCAGGCGTGCGGCCAGCTCAGCGTCATCATTGATGATCAACCGGGTGTTGTAGCGTTCGCACAAATCACGCAAGGCTTCGGCTTCACGCAGACGTCTGGCCTCGTCGCTGCTCTTGTCGCGGTATTGCAGCAAGGTGACGCCGCCTTCCAGCGCCGCCTCCACGTACTTGAGCAACTTGCCGTCCAGCAAATGGCTGTCGGTAATGGCGTACAGGCCACGTAGTTTCATCGGTCAAGCCTCACCGCATTACAAATGGAAGTTACGAACAGAAATCCAGTGGCAAACGGCGCGGCACGAACTGGCCTTTGCCCAACTGCTCGGCGTCGCGCAGGGTGCGCCACGTGTAGTTAAGCGCGGTCTGCACGGCGCCGGCGAGGTTTTCACCCTGGGCCAGACGACCGGCCAGGGCACTGGCCAGGGTGCAACCGGAACCGTGATAACTGCCGGGCAAGCGCTGGCAGGTGTAGGTTTCGCGCAAGCCATCGCGGCTGTACAGGCGATTGTGGATTTCGGTTTCGTCACCATGGCCGCCGGTGATCAGCAGGTGTTTGACGAACGGCAGGAGTTTTTCGGCGCACTCGTCCGCGGTGCCTTCGGGCAGTTCGGCGAGGATTCGGGCTTCGGGAAGGTTAGGGGTCGCAATGATCGACAAGGGCAGCAGGCGTTCGCGCATGGCGTAGCCGACTTCGTCCTTGCCCAGGCGTCCGCCGCCGCCGGCGCGCAGCACCGGGTCGCAGACCACCGGCAAGTGTGGGTGCGCCGAAAGCAGTTCGACCACGGTGTCGACCATTTCCAGGGAACCGAGCATGCCCAGTTTGACGGCCGCGACTTCGGAGTCGTTGAGCACGGCATTGGCCTGGGCCAGTACCCACTCACGGTCGAGGACGCGGAAATCAGTGACATTGACGGTGTCTTGCACGGTCAGGGCGGTGACGGCCGGAGCCGCATGGCAACCCTGAGCGAGCAGGGCTTCGATATCTGCCTGCAAGCCGGCGCCACCACTTGGGTCGTGGCCGGAGAGACAGAGGACAACGGGGCGAGAGCTGTAGATATTCATGGTGCGCGAGCTTACCACCAAACAACGTTTTTCGGGTGTAGCGACAGCCAGTCCGGCTGTTCCCTCGCCACGGTGACTCATCAGCCACAAAATGTCTTCTGGTAGCTGCTCTGGAACGCCCGTTCTAGAGCCTTTGTAGGAAAAATTTCAATGGTGTTTAGTGGCCATCAACGGCTATGCTAGAGTGGATCCAAACCAATAACAGGTGATACCGGTTTTACGTCTGCTCAAAAGGAATGGGGGGCTTCCTGACAGAACCGGACAGGCCACGCTGGGGCTTCAATGCACTATTTGCTGATGTTGCTGTTGTGTTTGCCCCTCCTGGCAAACGCCGTCGAGTTCGATGAGTTCACTCAAAGCCTCCCCTTGGGCCGAACCCTGCAGGTCTACGAGGACGCAGGTGGTCAGGCGACCATCGCCGATATCCGTGCGCAAGCGGCGGCCGGCAACTTCAAACCGCACCACAAGGACACGCTCAACGCCGGGTATTCGCGTTCGGTGTTCTGGCTGAAAATCGACCTGCATTACCGTCCGGCCAATCCGGCGGCGCAACGGACCTGGCTGCTGGAGCTGGCCTATCCGCCCCTCGATCATCTCGATCTCTATTTGCCTGATGCGGCTGGCAACTATCAGTTGCTCAGGCAGACCGGCGATGCCTTGCCGTTCGCCAGCCGCGAGGTTCGTCAGAACAACTATTTGTTCGATCTGACGTTCAAGCCTGACCAGGCCGAAACCCTGTTCTTGCGACTGCAAAGTGAAGGCTCGATCCAGGCACCGGTAATCTTGTGGTCGAGCACGGCCTACCTCGAAGAGCAGCCCGTGCGCCTCTACGTACTGGGGTTGATCTACGGCGTGCTGTTGGGGATGCTGGTCTACAACCTGTTCATCTACCTCAGCGTGCGCGACACGAGTTACCTCTACTACATCTTCTATATCGCCTCGTTCGGCTTGTATCAGCTGTCGGTAAACGGGGCGGCCGTGCAGTATTTCTGGCCGGACAACCCCTGGTGGGCCAACGCCGCGACGCCGTTTTTCATCGGCTGCGCAGGGCTGTTCGGCAGTCAATTCGCCCGCCGTTTCCTGCAAATGGCGACCCACAGTCGCTGGCTCGACCGTTTGTTGCTGGCGTTGGTTGTCTTTAGTGCGCTGGTCGTAGGCTTGTCGTTGATGACCAGTTACGCCCTGGCCTTGCGCCTGGCCACGGCGCTGGCGCTGACGTTCACCGTGGTGATTTTTGCCGCCGGGATCTTCGCCTGGCTGCGGGGCCTGCGCGTCGCGCGGTATTTCATAATTGCCTGGTCGGCGTTTTTGCTCGGCGGCATCGTCAATACACTGATGGTGCTGGGGTACCTGCCGAACGTGTTCCTGACCATGTATTCCAGCCAGATCGGCTCGGCCATCGAAGTGGCGTTGCTGTCCCTGGCGCTGGCCGACCGCATCAACGACATGCGCGAGCAGCAGGCGCAAACCCTGTTCGACGCCAGCCAGAAGCTTGAGGTTCTCAACCAGCAACTGGCTCGCAGTAACAAGCTCAAGGACGAATTCCTTGCCACCCTGACCCATGAACTGCGCACACCGATGAACGGTGTGATCGGTTCGCTGGAACTGATGCAGACGGTCGAAATGGACCCTGAGCTGGAGCAGTATCAGCAGACGGCTTCGGGCTCGGCGCGGGACATGATGCGCATGGTCAACGGCATCCTCACCCTCACCGAATTGCAGGCCGGCAAACTCAAGGCCTCGGCCGACACCTTCAGCTTGCGCGGCATGGTCGAGGCACTGCACACCCAGTTCGAAGGCAATGCATCGGGCAAGTCGCTGGACTTCAAGGTCGATGTCGCGCCAGGTGTGCCGGATCGCTTGTACGGCGACAACGTCAAGATCGCCCAGTGCCTGGAATGTCTGCTGGATAACGCCATCAAGTTCACCCGGGTCGGCGGTCTGGCCTTGCGGGTGACCGGCAAGGCCGTTGAGCCCGACCGGCTGGCATTGACCTTTGCGGTGATCGACACGGGCATTGGCTTCACCGATTTGGGGGAGGCCACGATGTATCAGCGGTTCTTCCAGCTTGATGGCTCGATGACCCGTGAATACGGTGGCCTGGGTGTTGGTCTGGCGATTTGCCGACAGTTGGTCGAATTGCTGGGTGGACGCCTGACTCATCGCACCGAGCCTGGGCGCGGCAGCCGGTTTCAGCTTGATGTGGAAGTCGGGCTGCCGGTGGTCGAGCGCCCGGTGACGCCGTTGATGACCCGCGACTTTTCGCGCCTGCGCTTGCCTCAGGATTGTGCCGTGCTGTTGGTGGATGACAACGGCGTCAGCCAGTTGGTGATGCGCGGCATGTTGCTCAAGCTGGGGTTTCGCGTGCGTACGGCCGACAGTGCCGATGTTGCGCTCGATCTCTTGCAGCGCGAAGTGTTTGACGCGGTGCTGCTCGATTGTCAGGTGCCGCTTCAGGACGGTGGGTCGGTGTGCTGCCAGATCCGTGCGTTGCCGGGTTATGCCGAACTGCCGCTGTTCATGATCGCCCTGGGCGGTGACCGTGAGCGCTGCCCGACCGGCGCAGTGATTGATCACTTGAGCAAGCCGGTAAAATTCGAGGACTTGCAGGCCGCGCTCTACCGCCGTGTGCTTTGCCCGCAACAGGGCGAAAGTGCCGACAGTTAGGCGGATATGACACTTTGAACGGTCGAGGGGCGGTGCTTAACTGAAGTCCCTTGGCCGACCAAAGGAGCCCAGTCATGAACCTGCATCAGTTCGCCGAAACCCACGAAGTCACCAATCAGCCACCGTCCCTGGACGGCGCCAACCTGTACCGCATCGACTTGCCGTTGCAGGAATGGTCGCGGCGCTTCGGGGCCGGTTGGGCCGAAGCGCAGATCGACGCCTACGGCGCGCTGGCCGGTGGCCCGTTGATGGAAGCCGGGTTCCTGGCCAATCAGAACAAGCCGGTATTCAACAGCCATGACCGCTTCGGTCATCGCATCGATCTGGTGGAGTTTCATCCGGCCTATCACCAATTGATGCGCACGGCGGTCGAGCATGGCCTGACCTCGCTGCCCTGGGCGCACCCGCAGGACGGAGCCCATGTCGCCCGCGCTTGCATGTCGTATCTGCACAGCCAGGCAGAAGCCGGCAGTGGTTGCCCGTTGACCATGACCTTCGCCAGCGTTCCGGCCATGCGTCTGCAACCGGACCTGGCCGAAAAGTGGCTACCGAAAATCCTCGCCACCGAATACGACCCGCGCAACGTCGGCGTGGCCCACAAGGCCGGGGTCACCATCGGCATGGCCATGACCGAGAAGCAGGGCGGCACCGATGTGCGGGCCAATACCACCAAGGCGTATCCGGTCGGTGCCAGTGGTCCGGGCCAGGCTTATGAGTTGGTGGGGCACAAGTGGTTTTGCTCGGCGCCAATGTGCGACGCCTTCCTGACCCTGGCGCAGACCGACAAGGGCCTGACCTGTTTCCTGTTGCCGCGCCATCGTCCGGACGACACGCGCAATCAGTTCTATATCCAGCGCCTGAAGAACAAGCTCGGCAATTGCTCCAACGCTTCCAGCGAAGTGGAGTTCCGTGGCGCACTGGCGTGGATGATCGGTGAAGAGGGCCGTGGCGTTCCGACGATCATCGAGATGGTCGCCATGACCCGCTTCGATTGCATGGTCGGTTCCAGTGCGCTGATGCGTCAGGCGCTGACTCAGGCCAGCCATCACTGCGCTCACCGTTCGGTTGGCGGCAAACTGCTCAGCGAGCAGCCATTGATGCAGAACGTGCTGGCGGATCTGGCGCTGGAAAGCGAAGCCGCCCTGGCCTTGAGCCTGCGCATGGGGCGGGCGCTGGATCATCTGGACGATTCGCAGGAAGCCAGATTCGCCCGACTGGTGACGGCCGTGGGCAAGTACTGGATCTGCAAGCGGGCGCCGGCCATGATCAACGAAGCGGCCGAATGCATGGGCGGCGCGGGTTATGTCGAAGACAGCATCCTGCCGCGGCTGTACCGCGAGGCGCCGGTGAATTCGACGTGGGAGGGTTCTGGCAACGTGCAGTGCCTTGACGTGCTGCGTGCCCTGTCGAAAGAACCGGGTGTGCTCGACGCGCTGTTCAGCGAGTTGGGCGATGGCCATGGCGACAAGCGCCTGGCGGCGCACATCCATCAGTTGCAGGCGGCGTTCAAGGACACCAGTGACATTCAGTACCGCGCCCGGCAGTTGACCGAGGACATTGCGCTGGGGTTGCAGGCCAAATTGTTGCTGGAAGCCGGGAACGAGGTGGTCAGTGATGCCTTCATTGCCAGTCGTCTGGATGGCGGCGGCAGAGTGTACGGCGCGTTACCACGAGGCCTGGACGTGGAAGCGATTGTCGCCCGTTCGACTCCGCAGGGCTTCTGATCACCATCGGGCCTCATGTGGGAGCGGGCTTGCTCGCGAATGCGGTTTCACATTCAACATTGATGCGGCTGACAGACCGCTTTCGCGAGCAAGCCCGCTCCCACAGATGTTCTCTATGCACATCGCCAACATGCCACTGTTCCCGTGAAGCGACGATGCAGGCAAGATGAAGGTCTGCAAGTCAGAACACAGGATGCTGATCGTGACCGAAGCTTTTATTGTCGTTCAAACCGCCGAGCAAGCCGTGGATCGGCTTGCACTCTTGCACAATCGTGCAACCACCGCGCTGAGTCAGGCGCTCAAGCGTTACCTCAAGGACCGTGTCGAACCGGACGCCGAGCAGCGGGCGCTGTTCCGTTATCCCGAGCTGCGCCTGACCTACCATTGCCAGGGCGAAGTCCCGCAGACCACCCGTGCCTATGCCAAGGTCCAGCTGCCAGGCACCTACAGCGTCACCGTCACCCATCCATCGGCTTTCCGTAAATACCTGCTGGAACAGCTGGTGCCGCTGATGCACGACTTCACCGTGACCGTGGAAGTCGGGGTCAGCGAGCAGAACATCCCGTATCCGTATGTGGTCGAGCAGGGCGATGAGCTGGCGGGTTCCGGCGTCACCGCTGCCGTGCTGGCGCGGGTGTTCCCGAGTACCGACCTGTCGGCCGCGACCGATGGCATTGCCGACGGTTTGTACGACTGGGAAAACACCGATCCGCTGCCACTGGCCCTGTTCGATGCCGCACGGGTGGATTTCTCCCTGCGTCGACTGGTGCATTACACCGGCAGTGACTGGCGGCATGTGCAGCCGTGGATTCTGCTGACCAACTATCACCGCTATGTCGACCAGTTCATCGTCCATGGCCTGGAACAACTGCGTAAAGACCCGCGCTTCGTGCGCATGGTACTGCCGGGTAACGTGATCATCGAAAAGAGCATGGATCACGGCGAAGCCTCGGCGATTGCCGCCGGCGTGGTCTGGCACCGTTATCAGATGCCGGCCTATCACCTGATCGCCAGTGACGGCCACGGTGTGACCCTGGTCAACATTGGCGTCGGCCCATCCAACGCCAAGAACATCACCGACCACCTGGCCGTTCTGCGCCCGCATTGCTGGCTGATGATCGGTCACTGCGGCGGCCTGCGTCAGTCGCAAACCATCGGCGACTACGTGCTGGCTCACGCCTACATGCGCCGCGACGGGATTCTCGACCGGGTGGTGCCGCCGAACATTCCGATTCCGGCCCTGGCCGAAGTGCAGCTGGCGCTTCAGCAAGCGGCAGCGAACATTACCGGCGAGAAGGGCGACGAACTGAAGAAGCGCCTGCGCACCGGAACGGTGCTGACCTACGACGACCGTAACTGGGAGCTGCGCTGGGCGCAGGAACGACCGCTGATCAACCTGTCCCGCGCCGTGGCGGTGGACATGGAAAGCGGCACCATCGCCGCCCAGGGTTATCGTTTGCGGGTGCCGTACGGCACGTTGTTGTGCGTATCGGACAAACCGCTGCACAGCGAAATCAAGTTACCGGGCTCGGCGAACGCCTTCTATGAGCGCGCGGTCAGCCAGCACTTGAAGATCGGTATCGAGGCGGTGGATCTGTTGCGTACCGAACTCAACTCACTGCACTCGCGCAAACTGCGCAGCTTCGACGAGCCGCCGTTCCGCTGATTTGTCGATGGTCATTTAGCGGTCGGGGCACTAGCATTGTCAGCCCTGACCGTTAGATGTTCACATTCACCATGTCCCGTCCGCCACGCCCCGTTTCTCGCCGCCCTGGCGCGAAGCCATCCCCATCGGCCCAGCGCCGTGTCGCCAAGGCGCCACCGGCCGAGCCAAAACTGATCCTGTTCAACAAGCCGTTCGATGTGCTGACGCAATTCAGTGACGGCGAAGGGCGCGCGACCCTCAAGGATTACATCGATGTACCGGGCATCTATCCGGCCGGCCGGCTGGACCGCGACAGCGAAGGCTTGTTGCTGCTGACCAATGACGGCCAGCTTCAGGCGCGGATCGCCGACCCGAAACACAAACTGGCCAAGACCTATTGGGTACAGGTCGAGGGAGAGCCGGACGCCGGGCAATTGCAGCGCTTGCGTGACGGGGTTCAATTGAATGACGGCATGACCTTGCCCGCCGAGGCGCGACAACTGGACGAGCCCGATCTGTGGCCGCGCAATCCGCCGGTGCGTTTTCGTAAAAGCGTGCCGACCAGTTGGCTGGAGTTGGTGATTCGCGAAGGGCGCAACCGGCAGGTTCGGCGCATGACGGCTGCGGTCGGATTGCCGACGTTGCGCCTGGTACGGGTCAGAATCGGTGACTGGACGATCGAAGGGCTCGATCAGGGGCAGTGGAAAGAAGTGCCGGCGCGCTTATAAAGTGCCGGACTCGATCAGGCCGATCACCACACTTTTGATCACGAAGGCAGCAACACCCAGGCCCAGCACGAAGAACAGGATGAACGAGCCAAAGCGCCCGGCCTTGGACTTCTTCGCCAGATCCCAGACGATGAAACCCATGAAAATGATCAGGATCGTGACCAGTCCGGTCATCATCCACTCTTCGAATACTGCAGGATCCATCGAACATCTCCGGCACAGGCGAGGCTAAAAGGGCGCGGCGAGTATACGCCGCACTGGCTTCGCGCAGTATTGACCTGCGTCGGTGTGTCGCAGTCATTCGTCGCCTGTGCCGGCCTCTTCGCGAGCAAGCCCGCTCCCACAGGGGATTGCATTCCAATGTGGGAGCGAGCTTGCTCGCGATGGCGTCCTCAGCTACGCAGATGAGTCAAAGGCAGTTCGGTGCTATTCAAAACCTGATTCAGCACAAAACTCGAGCGCACGCTGGTCACCCCTTCAATCCGGGTCAGATGCCCCAGCAGCAGTTTCTGGTAGTGATCCATGTCCGGCACCACGACCTTGAGTTGATAGTCGGCATCCATCCCGGTCACCAGGCTGCATTCGAGCACCTGGGGCAAGGTGCGGATGGCTGCTTCGAAGTTTTCGAAACGCTCCGGCGTGTGACGGTCCATGCCGATCAGTACATAGGCCGTCAGGCTCAGGCCGAGCATTTTGCGGTCGAGCAGGGCGACCTGACGGGAAATGTAGCCGTCGTCTTCCAGTTGCTTGACCCGCCGCGAGCACGGCGAAGGCGACAGGCCGATGCGCTCGGCCAGCTCTTGGTTGGAGATGCGTGCGTCGCGTTGCAATTCCGCCAGAATACTCAGGTCGTATCGGTCGAGCTTGCTCATCAAACGGTCCTTTGTCGTAACTATTGCTGAGGATTATGTATCTTGGGTTAAAAATTGCGCAAGTGATGTTTAATCAAGCAATCTTCGCAATCCTCTGCTGACGCTCCCGGCCTATTCTTATCACCAGAATCACTGCTCGGACAAACAGTCCAGTGCGGCTCGCCCAATCAGGCCCGCCGCGGTCGCCACCCCCACCGGGGATGTGCCGGCCCCCGAGCTGCACACTGTCCAGAAGACGGCGTGAGGTGAGCCGACGCCAAAAGCGTCGAGCCAGGACGAAGTTCTCCAAGGGGAGGCCGACGGGTCTCCCCTTTTTCTTGCGCACAATTTACTGCCGTGAATTGACGCCCGGCCCTCAATAAATAAGTTGCGTGACTGATAACCTCTAGCAGAACCGGCCCGTGCTTTCCCAGTCTTATGTACAGGCCCTAACCCGCAATGAGGAAAAGCATGAAAGCGCGCATCTGGCGTTTGGCCGGTGTTGGTTTGCTGTGTGTCAGTGTCACTGCGCAAACGATGGCCGATGAGCCGCAAAACCATGGCCGTGATGGCGGGCAGCACGGCCAGGAAGGGCATCAGGGTGGTAATCAGGGCCATGGTGGCAACGACCAGCCGCGTCCGCAAAACAGCCAGCCGCAGAACCAGCCCCGTGCGCAGAACAACGACAATCGTCAGTCCGAGCGCAACGGCCAGAATCAACATCAGGACAATGCCCAGTGGCAGAAACATCCGGCACCGGATTTCAACAGCCCGGTTCGCTCGCCGCCGCCACCACCGCAGTTGCCGGCCAATGACTTTCCGATCCAGCCCCGCCCCGACACCGTGCGCCAGACCCAGCAGCCGCAGCGTGGTTACTACCAGGACCAGCCGCACCGCAACGATTACAACCAGCGCTGGGGCGGCTACATGGGTGCACCGACCAATTACAATACCTGGCAGGGTCGCCCTGACGGGCGCAGTAACGGCTGGGGACCCGGGCCAAGGAATCGCCCTGGCCAGGTGATCGACCGCTTCCCCGAGCGTAATTACCGCGTGCCTTACCGTGGCATGGATTATTACTATTCCGGCGGTTACTGGTATCGCCCGCTTGGCCCGCGCTATGAGGTGGTGCAGCCACCGCGCGGGATTCGTGTTCGCTACCTGCCCGATTATGCCCAGCAGGTGTGGATCGCCGGGACGCTGTTTTTCCTTGCGGCCGGTTCATATTACGCCTACCAGGAAAGCACTCAGGATTACGAGGTGGTCGAGCCGCCGATTGGCCAGGCGCAATCGCAACCAACAGCCGCCAGCAATAGTTATGACGTGGAGGCGTATCCGGCCAACGGCCAGTCGCCGGAGCAGGTCAGCCGGGATGGCTACGAGTGTTATCAATACGCGGTACAGCAGAGTGGTTTCGATCCACGAACCGCCACCTACCAGCCAGACCCGTCGGTGGTGCAAGCCTACCGACAGGCCCAGGGCAGTTGCCTGAGCAGTCGCGGTTATCAGGTCAATTACTGAGCCCGGGCGGCTTTCACCACTTCCTTCGGGTCGGCGTGCACCAGCACCTCGGCTCGCGGGTAAGCGCTGTGAATGGCCGCGGCCGCCTGATCGCTGATGCCGTGGGCGACTGACAGCGTCAGCTCCCCCGGCAACTCCAGATGCAACTGTACAAACCACTGGTTGCCGGAGATCCGTGTACGCAGGTCATGCGCACCCAACACGCCGGGTACGCTGCACGCCAGCTCCAGCATGTGCTGGCTGACATCCGGTGGCAGCTCTTCATCCATCAACACCGCAAAGCTCTCCCGGGCGATCTGCACCGCGCTCCACAAGATATAAACGGCGATTCCCAGGCCAAACCAGGCGTCGACCTGATGCCAGCCAAACCCGGCCAGTATCAGCGCCAGCAGAATGCTGCCGTTGAGCAACAGGTCCGAACGGTAATGCAGCGAGTCGGCCCGCACGGCGTTGGAGCCCGTGGCCTTGATCACCCGATGTTGCAGCATCAGCAAGGCCAGGGTCAGGGCGAGCGAGAACACAATTACACCGATACTGATCCAAGGCGCGCCGACCGGTTCGGGATGTTTCAGCCGATCGTAGGCCTGTAGCGCAATCAGTATCGCACTGCCGCCAATGAACAGTGCCTGGGCCATGCCCGCCAATGACTCGGCCTTGCCGTGCCCGTAGCGATGATCATCGTCGGCGGGGCGCAGGGCGTAATGCACCGCCAGCAGGTTGAGCAACGACGTGACGCCGTCGAGTGCCGAGTCGGTGAGCCCGGCGAGCATGCTCACCGAGCCGCTCAACCACCAGGCGATGGCTTTGGCGACGATCAATGTGCATGCCACCGCCACCGAGGCACGGGTCGCCAGCCGCAGCAGGTTGGCGTGTTCGGAGCTGGAGGTCATAGGGGCAATCGTTCCTTGAAGAGTCCTTTTGTGCGCAGGGATTACGCGGCCGGTTGCAGGCCGAACATCGCCAGTTGCTGGGCGCTGCCTTTGCTCTGGATCAGGCGTGGATCGTCCAGCGGGAAGCTGCGGCCCAGCTCGCTTTCCAGAATAGTCTGCAACTTGCGGTTATCGACTTTGCCGTCGGGGCCGATGGCGTCCTTGAGTTTTTGCGGGTCGACCTGCGCGGTCTTGCCCGGTTCGAAATAAATCGCGCCGGTGGCGAAGTCCACGGCAAACGCGATCAGGCCGGGGATGATGTAGAACAGCAGGCCAACGGCGTCGAGCGCGGCAATGGCCGGGTCGATCTTGCCTTCGATCTGGCCACGGCGATCGGGATAGAAGATCGAACCGCAGGCTGTCACTTGAGTCAGCAAGGTTGCGACCAGAACACCGCCAATCAGGCGAAAGGGAGCACGCATATGAAATCTCCTGGGTAATCTCGAAACGAAACGTCGTCTGTATGAATTAAGACCCTGACGAACGCCTTGCAGTTCGCCGTTATACTCGCGCTGGCAGGGCGTGCCCACAGTAAATTGCGGCCGCGTCTCACCCCTACAGAGATAGTTGAGGATGGACGTTGTTTTTTTCAGTTCAACAACGCGTAACGGCTGACAGTTGTAATCGGGGTTCGGCCCTCCGGGCTGAAGCTGTGGACGCGCCATGCTGCGTTGCGGAACTTGGTAAGGAAACGACCCTTACCTGCGTCCCGCGCCTTGCCTGGCACGCCCACAGCTTCAACGCGACTCGCAATTTACTGTGGGCACGCCCTGGGGAGCCAGCATGATTTCTTTGCCGATCGATGAAGTTTTACCCGCCCTGCGTGAAGCCCTCGCTACACGTCACGAAGCCGTGCTCGAAGCACCGCCCGGCGCCGGTAAGACCACCCGCGTGCCTTTGGCCTTGCTCAACGAGCCGTGGCTGGCCGGGCAGACCATCCTGATGCTCGAACCCCGCCGGTTGGCCGCGCGGGCAGCGGCGGAGCGACTGGCCAGTGAGCTGGGGGAGAAGGTCGGCGAAACCGTGGGTTATCGCATTCGGCTCGACAGCAAGGTCGGCCCCAATACCCGTATCGAAGTGGTCACCGAGGGTATCCTCACCCGGCGCCTGCAGGACGACCCGGCGCTGGAAGGCGTGGGCCTGCTGATCTTCGATGAGTTTCACGAGCGTAGTCTCGATGCCGATCTGGCTCTGGCCCTGAGCCTCAATGGCCGTGAACTGTTTCGTGATGACCAACCACTGAAAATCCTGCTGATGTCCGCGACTCTGGAAGGCGAGCGCCTCGCCGGGTTGCTCGACGATGCGCCAATCCTGCGCAGCGAAGGGCGCATGTTCCCGGTGGCAATGCGTTGGGGGCGGCCGTTCCAGGCCGGTGAATTCATCGAGCCGCGTCTGGTGCAGACCATCCTTGAAGCCTTGAACGACGAGACCGGCAGTGTGTTGGTGTTCCTGCCGGGGCAGGCGGAAATCCGGCGCGTGCATCAGCAACTGGCCGATGCGCTGGGCGATAACCCACAGGTTCTGTTGTGTCCGTTGCACGGTGAACTGGACCTGACGGCGCAACGGGCGGCAATCGATCCGGCACCGGCGGGCAAACGCAAAGTGGTACTGGCCACCAACATCGCCGAGACCAGCCTGACCATCAATGGCGTACGAGTGGTGATCGATGCCGGGCTGGCGCGGGTGCCGCGTTTCGACCCCGGCAGCGGCATGACCCGCCTCGACACCCAGCGCATTTCCAAGGCCAGTGCCACCCAGCGCGCGGGCCGGGCCGGGCGCCTGGAGCCCGGCGTGTGTTATCGCTTGTGGTCCCAGGATCAGCACGAGCAACTGGCGGCCTATGGCACCGCGGAAATCCTTTCGGCGGACCTCGCCGGGCTGGCCTTGCAACTGGGGCGCTGGGGCGTGACGCCCGGGCAACTGGTGTGGCTCGACGTACCGCCGGCCGCCGCTTATGCACAGGCCCAGGATCTGCTCGAACGCCTGGGCGCACTGGAGGGCGAAGCGCTGACCCGTCACGGTCAAGCCATGGCTGAACTGCCGGCGCATCCGCGCATCGCGCATTTGCTGTTGCGCGGCCAGGCGCTGGGGCTGGCGGACATGGCCTGCGACGTCGCGGCGCTGCTCGGTGAGCGCGATATCCTGCGCGGCGCCGGGGCGGACCTGCACAGCCGACTGGTGCTGCTGTCTGGCGAAGAACGTGCTGCACGCGGTGCCCAGGGCGGCGTGCAGCGCGCACGGCAACTGGCGCGGCAGTACCGTGGTTATCTGCGGGGTAAAGCATCGGAACCGGTCAGCGATCCCGAGCATCCGCGCTGGTTGGGTGCGCTACTGGCGCTGGCCTATCCCGACCGGGTCGCCCAACAACGCCGTGCCGGTGGTGCAGAGTATCGCCTGGCCAACGGTCGCGCAGCCTTGTTCGCCGAGGCGGACAGCCTGATGAAGCAAGCGTGGCTGGTGATCGCCGATCTGGGCAGTCGTCAGGGCCAGCGCGAAGAGCGGATTTATCTGGCGACGGACTTCGATCCGGCGTTGTTCGATTCGGTACTGGCCGAGCAGGTGCGCTGCGTCGATCAACTGGATTGGGATGAGCGTGAAGGCGTGCTGCGGGCCGAGCGTCAGCGTAAGGTTGGCGAGTTGATCCTCAGTCGTGAACCGCTCACCGGCCTCGACGAAAGCGCGCGCAGCCAGGCGCTGGTGAATCTGGTGCGGCGCAAGGGGCTGGAGCTGTTGCCGTGGACGCCGGAGCTGCGTCAGTGGCAGGCGCGGGTCGCGTTGTTGCGGCAACTGGACCTTGCCGGCAAGGGCGAGAGCGAGTGGCCGGATGTCAGCGACGGCGCGTTGCTCAAAAGCCTGGAGCACTGGCTGATGCCGTATCTGGGCAAGGTTTCCCGGCTCAGTCACTTCGCCAATCTGGACCTGTCGAGTATCGTCCATAATTTGCTGCCATGGCCGCTACCGCAGCGGCTGGACGAGCTGGCGCCGCATCATTTGAGCGTGCCGTCGGGGTCGTCGATTCGTCTGGACTACAGCGAACAGCCGCCGATTCTCGCGGTGCGTTTGCAGGAGCTGTTCGGCCTGGCCGAGACCCCGCGCATTGCCGGGGGCCGGCAAGTGGTCAAGCTGCATCTGTTGTCCCCGGCGCGGCGGCCAGTGCAGGTGACCCAGGATCTGGCCAACTTCTGGCGCAGCACCTACGCCGAGGTGAAGAAGGATTTGAAGGGGCGGTATCCGAAGCATTACTGGCCGGATGATCCGCTGGTGGCCGAAGCGACTGCGCGGATCAAACCGCGTAAATAATCGCTAAGGCAATTAATGCGGTTTTTCGGATTTGGCGGTCAGTTGTTCGCGGCAGTAATCCGCAAACAACTGCGCCGGCTTGGTCAGTTGCCCGCGTTTGAGCCACGCCGCCACCAGTCCCGAACCGGTGACGTCTTCGGCGATGTCCACGCACACCACTTTCTGTCCGTCGTAGGTGCATTCCGAATGCGGTTTGGTCACCAGGATCGAGAAACCGAAGCCTTGTCCGACCATGCCGCGCACCATCTCGATCGATGGAGAGCTGAAGGCGATGCGTGGGGTCAGTCCCAGCTCTTCGAACAGGCTGACGAAGTAGGTCCGGCTCGGCTGCACGTCCAGAAGAATCATCGGCTCCAGGCACAGGTCCCGCAGCGACACTTGCGCCTGCTGGGCGAAGCGGTGATCTGCCGGCAGCAATGCGTAAGGCCGTTGCGCGGGCATCAGCGGTTCGGTCTCGATGGTGCCGTCGAGGTCGTGCTCGTAGAGGATCGCCAGATCGAAGGCGCCGGAGGTCAGGCCCTGCACCAGCTCTTGCTGCTCGCCGTCGCGGATGCGGATTTCCACCCCCGGGTACAACGCCGAAAACCCGGCGATCAATTGCGGCAGGTACAGCGGTGCGACGGTTTCGAAACAGCCGATATCGATCTGTCCGGACACCACATCGTTGTCGGCCAAGGCGTTCTGTTCGAACTCCCTGGCCATGCGCAGCAGTTCCTGGGCCTTGCGGTAAAAACGTGCACCGCTGGGGGTCAACGACACGCCCTGGGCGTGATGGCGGATCAGCAGTTGCACGCCGAAACTGTCTTCCAGCCCTTTGATGGCCGTGGAGATCGACGGCTGGGCGATGTACAGCTTGCGCGAGGCCTCGGCGACGCTGCCACACTCGACGGTGGTGATGAAGTATTTCAGTTGACGCAGATTGTAGGCAGCCACAGCAAACCTCGGGGGAGAACGGATCAGGCATCCTGGCAATTTGCGCGCCACCCCTATCCGCTCGGGCAGCGATTTGTTGTGGTTGAACAATAACCACATGCTGCGCCAGAAGGGAGATTGGCTACGTAGTTTTTTCTTGGCCTGCGAACACATTTTTACTGGTTTTCCACCGCTTGGGCCTGAGCGACTATCCAATACACAAGAATGTCCTCTGGAGCATCCGAACGTGTTCGAGCTTGAGTATTGGCAACGCAAAGCCGCCTCCCTGCGGTTTCCCGACCAGGCCGTGATCGCCGGCCAGCGCCGTGCGGCGCAGTCGGGGCAGACTTTCGCCGCGATCAACCCCGCCACCGGCCAATGCCTGGCCAACGTTGCCGCCTGTGGCGAAGACGACGTAAACGCGGCGGTGCGCAATGCGCGGCAAGTCTTCGAGGCGGGCACCTGGGCTGCGCGCTCACCGAGCGAACGCAAGCAAGTGCTGTTGCGCCTGGCCGATTTGATCCTCGACCACCGTGAAGAACTGGCGCTGCTCGACTCGCTGAACATGGGCAAGCCCGTTGCGGATGCCTACAACATCGATGTGCCGGGCGCCGCGGGCGTGTTCCGCTGGTACGCCGAGAGCCTCGACAAACTCTACGATCAGGTCGCGCCGAGTGCGCAGAACGTGCTGGCGACCATCACACGCGAAGCCCTCGGCGTGGTGGCGGCCGTGGTGCCGTGGAATTTCCCCCTCGACATGGCCGCGTGGAAACTCGCCCCGGCCCTGGCTTCGGGCAATTCGGTGATTCTCAAACCGGCCGAGCAGTCGCCGTTTTCGGCCTTGCGTCTGGCTGAGCTGGCGCTGGAAGCGGGTATTCCTCCCGGTGTGCTCAACGTGCTGCCGGGCCTCGGCGAGCAGACCGGCAAGGCCCTGGGCCTGCACCCGGACGTTGATTGCCTGGTGTTCACCGGCTCCACCGAAGTCGGCAAATACTTCATGCAGTACTCGGCCCAGTCGAACCTCAAGCAGGTGTGGCTGGAGTGCGGCGGCAAGAGCGCCAACCTGGTGTTCGCCGATTGTCAGGATCTGGATCTGGCGGCCGAGAAAGCCGCATTCGGCATCTTCTTCAATCAGGGTGAAGTCTGCTCGGCCAACTCGCGGTTGCTGGTGCAGCGTTCGATTCATGACGAATTCGTCGAACGCCTCAAGGCCCAGGCCGAACGCTGGCAGCCAGGCGATCCGCTGGACCCGTCGAGCGCCGCCGGGGCTATCGTTGACAGCCGGCAGACCGCACGCATCATGAAGTTCATCCAGCAGGCCGAACTGCAAGGTGCGACAAAAGTCTGTGGTGGTCGGCAGTCGATCTTCAATGGCAGCGACAACTTCATTCAGCCGACGATTTTTACCGGCGTGACGCCGGACATGCCGCTGTTTCGCGATGAAGTGTTCGGCCCGGTGCTGGCCGTCACGGCGTTCGATGACGAGGCCCACGCCTTGCAGTTGGCCAACGACAGCGTCTACGGTCTGGCGGCCTCGCTGTGGACCGACGACCTCAACCGCGCTCACCGTGTGGCGCGACAGTTGCGGGCCGGTACGGTGTCGGTCAACAGCGTCGATGCACTGGACGTGACCGTGCCTTTTGGCGGCGGCAAGCAGTCGGGTTTCGGCCGCGACCTGTCCCTGCATTCATTCGATAAATACACCCAGTTGAAGACCACCTGGTTTCAATTGCGCTGATAACAAAACGGAGAACTGGCGATGACCACACCACGTGAAACCCGCGACTACCAGGCCGCCGACGCTGCGCACCACATCCATGCGTTCGTCGATCAGAAAGCCCTCAATGACGAGGGGCCACGGGTGATGGTCCGTGGCGAGCGCCTGCACCTGTGGGACAACGATGGTCGGCGTTACCTCGACGGCATGTCCGGGTTGTGGTGCACCAACCTCGGTTACGGGCGCAAGGACCTGGCGGCCGCGGCGAGCCGGCAGCTGGAACAGCTGCCGTACTACAACATGTTTTTCCACACCACCCACCCGCAGGTGATCGAGCTGTCCGAACTGTTGTTCAGTCTGCTGCCGGGTCACTACAGCCACGCGATCTACACCAACTCCGGCTCTGAAGCCAACGAGGTGTTGATCCGCACGGTGCGTCGTTACTGGCAGGTGCTCGGCAAGCCACAGAAGAAAATCATGATCGGCCGCTGGAACGGTTACCACGGTTCGACCCTGGCCGCGACGGCGCTCGGCGGCATGAAATTCATGCACGAAATGGGCGGCATGATTCCGGACATCGAGCACATCGACGAGCCGTACTTCTTCGCTCACGAGGGCAACCTGACGCCAGCTGAGTTCGGTCTGCGCGCGGCACAGCAACTGGAAGCGAAGATTCTCGAACTGGGCGCGGACAAGGTCGCAGGCTTCATCGCCGAACCGTTCCAGGGTGCCGGCGGCATGATCTTCCCGCCAGAAAGCTACTGGCCGGAAATCCAGCGCATCTGCCGCAAGTACGATGTGCTGCTGTGCGCCGATGAAGTGATCGGTGGCTTCGGTCGTACCGGCGAATGGTTCGCCCACGAGTACTTCGGTTTCGAGCCGGACACCCTGTCCATCGCCAAGGGCCTGACCTCGGGCTACATCCCCATGGGTGGCTTGATCCTGTCGAAAAAAATGGCCTCGGTGCTGGTGGAGCAGGGCGGCGTGTTTGCCCACGGCCTGACCTATTCCGGGCACCCGGTGGCGGCGGCGGTGGCGATTGCCAACCTCAAGGCCCTGCGCGATGAAGGCGTGGTGACGCGGGTCAAGGATGACATCGGCCCGTACCTGCAACAGTGCCTGCGCGAAGTGTTCGGCAAGCACCCGCTGGTGGGTGATATCCAGGGCACCGGCATGGTCGCGGCGCTGCAACTGGCCGAAGACAAAACCAGCCGCAAGCGTTTTGCCAACGAGAACGACATTGCGTGGCGCTGCCGTACGATTGGTTTTGAAGAGGGCGTGATCATTCGCTCGACCCTTGGCCGGATGATCATGGCGCCGGCGTTGATTGCCAGCCGTGAAGAGATTGATGAGCTGATCAGCAAGACCCTCAAAGCGGTGGATCGGACGGCGCAGGAATACGGCCGGATTTGATCTTGTAGCGTTCTCTTGGGCCTCTTCGCGAGCAAGCCCGCTCCCACACTGGATCTGTGTCGATCACAAATCCCCTGTGGGAGCGGGCTTGCTCGCGAATGCGATGCCCCATTCAATACATTCCTAACCTCTTGCACCCACCTCGGGCATCCCCGCCCGCAGCGCCCTTTGGCAGTGCGCGCTAACGAGTTTTTTCATCGTTCACATCCACATATTTCCTCATTTTCCTAATCCCGCCCTTGGGCCAACATCGATCTCGCCAGCCAGCCCAGTGCTGCATGCCGAAAGGTCCACCAGAGACCACAGGCCGGGCCCCTGGCCGTACTGCCCATGACAAAACTAAATCAACAGCTTTGGGAGTGCTCCATGATCAAGTCCTTGCTTACGCGCGTTGCCCATCCACTGGCGGTCACCGCCATCGCCGCGACGGTCGCCACCAGCGCCCAGGCCGGCACCCTGTCCATCGGTCATACCACCTGGGTCGGCTACGGCACCCTGTACCTGGCCCAGGACCTTGGCTACTTCAAGGAAAACGGTTTGACCGTCGAGTTGCCGGTGGTCGAAGAAGCGGCGATGTACATGGCCGCACAAGCTTCCGGCGAGTTGTCCGGCTCGGCGTCGACCATCGACGAGGTGCTCAAGTACCGTCCGCAATTCTGCTTCAAGGCCGTGGCCGCACTGGACGACAGCCATGGTGGCGACGGCGTGCTGGTGGGCAAGGACGTCAAGAGCCTGCAGGAGCTCAAAGGCCAGGCCGTGGCGGTGAACGAAGGCTCGACCTCGCAGTTCTGGTTGTCGTATCTGCTGAAAAAGAACGGCATGAAAATGAGCGACATCACCGTGCAGAACATGACCGCCGACGATGCCGCCACCGCGTTCATCGCCGGTCGCGTACCCGCCGCCGTGACCTGGGAGCCGCACCTGTCGATGGTTCGCGACAAGCAGCAGGGCAGGGTGCTGATCGACAGCAGCAGCACACCGGGAGTGATCGTCGACGTGGTCGCACTGAACTGCACCGTCATCGAAAAACAGCCGGAAGACGTCAAGGCACTGGTGGCCGGTTTGTACAAAGCCGTGCAGTACACCAAGGATCATCCGAAGGAAGCCTACAAGATCATGGCCAAGGGCGTTGGTGGTTACCTGGCCGATCCGAAGGAGCTCGAAGCGGCTGCCCAGGGCGTGCGTTTCTATGACCAGGCCATGAGCGAAAAACTGCTGGGGGCGCCGGGCAAACCGGGTGACAGCGCACCGCTGATCAAACTGGCCAACGAGACCGCCAGTGAGCTGCAAGGCAAACCCTACAACGTCAGCAATGACGACCTGATCGACAACCGTTTCGTTACCCCGCTCTAGGAGGCTGCATGTTCAAGCGCAATTCATGGCTGAGCCGCTGCATCACGCCCAAGACCGGTTTGCCGGTCTCGGTGATCTGGAGCGCGAGCGGGTTGGCCTGGGTGCTGTTGGTCGGCCTGTGGGCCGGGTTGTCCTACGGCGGCGTGGTGCCGGGCATGTTCCTGCCGACGCCGGGCGCGGTGGTCGAGGCCGCCGTGCGCCTGAGCCGCGACGGCACCCTCGGTCAGCACGTGTGGGCCAGCGTCGAAGTGGTGATGGTCGGGTTCATTGTGTCGTCCCTGGTGGCGGTGCCGCTGGGTTTGCTGATGGGCAGCTTTCGCATCGTCCAGGCCTTCCTTGAGCCGTTGGTGAATTTCATTCGTTACCTGCCGGTAACTTCGTTCGTGCCGCTGTTCATCCTGTGGATCGGTATCGGTCTGGAGCAGCGGGTGTCGGTGATCATTTTCGGCGTGTTCTTCCAGCAACTGGTGATGATCGCGGACGTGTCCAAAGGCATCTCCAAGGACCTGATCAATGCCTCCTACACCCTCGGTTCGAACCGGCGTGACGCGGTGCTGCATGTGATCGCTCCCGCGTCGCTGCCGGGCGTGCTCGACACCTTGCGGGTGACAATGGGCTGGGCCTGGACTTACCTGGTGGTGGCTGAACTGGTCGCCGCTTCCAGTGGCCTGGGTTACCTGAGCCTCAAGGCCATGCGTGGTTTTCAGGTGGATGTGATTTTCCTGGCCATTGCGATCATCGGCCTGTTGGGCCTGGTCACCGATCAACTGTTCCGTTTCCTACGTCTGAGGATCACCGCATGGGCTCAGTAACCGCCGCCACTCATCGTTTTGTCGCCCCTCAGACCGCCCCGGTGAACGCGCCGCGGCTGCAAGTGGACAAGGTCAGCCTGAGTTACAGGAAACCCGATGGCGGAACTTTTACCGCGTTACAGGAGGTGTCGTTCGAGGTGCCGGACCAGCAATTCGCTGTGCTGGTGGGGCCTTCGGGCTGCGGCAAGTCGAGCCTGCTGTACCTCACCGCCGGCCTGGCCGAACCGACCTCAGGCGAGATTTACGTCGGCGGCCAACAGGTGGAAGGCCCCGGTGCGGATCGCGGCATGGTGTTCCAGAGCTACACGCTGTTCCCGTGGCTGACAGTGCGCCAGAACGTCGAGTTCGGCCTCAAGCGGCGCGGCATGCCGGCGGCGCAACGCAAGGACATCGTCGACTACTACGTCAATGAAGTGGGCCTGAGCGGTTTTGCCGACAACTACGCCAAGCAGTTGTCTGGCGGGATGATGCAGCGTGTCGCCATTGCCCGGGCGCTGGCCAATGACCCGCAGATCCTGCTGATGGACGAACCCTTCGGCGCCCTCGACAGCCAGACGCGCCTGCAAATGCAGCAGCTGTTGCTGCGGGTCTGGGGCAACAGCAAGAAGACCGTATTGTTCGTGACCCACGACATCGACGAAGCGATCCTGCTGGGCGACCGGGTGTACGTCATGGGCGCCAGGCCAGGGCGGATCAAGCAGATTCTGGATGTGCCAATTGAACGTCCACGGAACCTGGACATGGTCATGGAGCGTTCATTCATCGAGATGAAGCGCGAGATCTTCGGGTTGCTGCATGATGATCTGGAGGAAGTGCATTAGGGCTGATTGCGGGTCTGACACCCTCCCTGTGGGAGCGGGCTTGCTCGCGAAAGCGGTATAGCAAACAACATTGATGTTGGGTGTACTGGCCTCTTCGCGAGCAAGCCCGCTCCCACAGATATTGCGTTTATCTGGAGCCGGCGCTACGGCGCAACCGGCAACAGAAACCGGGCAATCACCGGCAGGTGATCGGAGATGCGCAACGTATCGTCCTGCCGCACCATCGCCTCCATCCGTTTGATCCGCGGGCTGTAGAACAGGTAGTCAACGGTCCGGTCCGGGCCGCTCAGCCCGGTGTCGTTCGGGTAATGCGTCAGCCAGCGTTCGCGATCGATACCACTGGCTTCGTTGTTGGTCGGGATCATCGGGTACTTGTCCCACAGGATGTGCAACGGGCTGTCGGCGGAGAAGGGCGTGCGTTGCGCATCGGGCAGGCGTCGATATTGGCCGATTGGCAACAGGTTGAAATCTCCGCCGATAAGCCACGGCGTGCCACGGCTTTCGAATTTATCGAGGGCCCTGGTCACGGCGTTGACCTGGTTTTGCAAGGTATTGTCGGCCTGGGTCGCACGGTCCAGATGGGTATTGAGCACCACCATCTGTCCACCGTCACTCAAGGGCAAGTAGCTCACCAGCAAGGCGTTCCTGGGTTTGAATTGGCGGCTGACCGTGTTGCCCGAGGCGACGGGCAGTTGCAGACGTTCGGCATGTTCGATCTGGTAACGGCTCAGGGTCGCCAGTTGCCGACCGACACTGCCGAAGATATGCGGGTTAGGTACGAAGTCTGCCTTCCAGTCGAAGGCGCTGGCGCTGCATGGGTACAGATCGGCGAGCCGTTCTTGCAGCAGTTTGAACTGGTGCTGGTAACTGCTGGCCTTGGCGCCGTCGTCCAGCTCCTGCAACAGCACGATGTCCGGTTGCTCGTCGCGAATCACCCGCGCCACTTCGTCGAGGCTGAAGGCCATGTCTTCCGGTGTGGGGCGTTCGTCGGTACCGGAGGCCAGGTCATTCCAGAACACGTAACGCTTGCCGGCCAGGTACTGGACGTTCCAGGTCATCACCTTCAGCACCTGCCCGGGGACCAGGGTGGGCGCCTGTGCACTGCAACTGACGGGCAACACTTCTTTGGCATCGGGGCGCCAGGTCAGGCTATAGATCATCACGCCGATCAGGCCGATCGCGATCAGCAGGCCCAGCAGGGTGTAGCGCAGTAGACGGGTCATGGCTCGGCTTAATAGCGTTACAAAATTGCTCCCGAGCATACCCGAGAGCGATGGTCGCGCCCAAGGTCAGAGCGAGTTGTCATTGCTCTCGGGCAGCGGGCTGATCAGCATGAACAGACGGAACAGCACCACGCTGGTAAACAGCTGCAGGAAACTGTGGGCGCTGTCGATCAGCAGCGAGATCACCGGGTTCTGCGGTTCGGGGTACGCCGCCAGGGTGACCCCCTTGAGCAGCCACAGCGGCCCCATCACACTCAGAATGCACAGCAGAATGCGCATGAAATGACCGCGGGTCTGGCGCAGGCTTTCCTTCATGGCCGCCAGCGGCGCCAGGCCGCGCAACACCAGCAGGTATTCGCCAAAGGCCAGGGTCACCATCAGGTAGATACCCGGCAGGAAATACAGTGACAGGCCCAGCAGGATCAGCACGGTATTGAGCGCCGTCAGCAGGGCGAAGCGTGGCCACAGGCTCGCCGCCGTTGCCAGCAGGTCGCGGTTGCGCGGCGACTCGCCGCGGCTGCGGGCGTCGAGAAACAGAATCAGCGCGGCGGTGTAGAGCGGATACACCAGCAAGCCGACAATCACGCTGATACCGGGGAAACTGTCCGGCTCCGTGGAGTGGTCGACCACTTGTTGCAGCAGCGCCTCGAGAATCACCAGCGGCAGGCACAACTGCACGATCTGGCCCAGATTGCGCTTGAAGAAATACAGCGAGTCACGCAGGACGTCTAACGGATTCATCGGTTGGTATCGCAGGTTGGAAGCAGTGGCTCACTTTAACCGATGAAACGCTCGAGGACGCAAACGTAAACGATTGGTAAAGGTCATTGAAACATCTTGTTTCAGCCTCCATTAAGGTCGAGCACCTTATCCTCAGTGGAAAAGGACAACGATTTCCCCCGGCAATCTACGAGGTCGCCATGAATAGCGAAGAACAAACCCTGATCGATGGACTGTTTTCCCGGCTGCAACAGGCCGAAACGGACTCAGCCCCGCGCGACGCCCAGGCCGAGGCGCGGATCAAGGAACACCTGACGCGCCAGCCCGCGGCAGGTTATTTCATGACCCAGGCGATTCTGGTGCAAGAGGCGGCGATCAAGAGCCTCGATGAACAGAACAGGCAGCTGACTCAGCAAGTCCAGCAGTTGCAGGCCGAGCTGCAACAGGCCAAGGCTCAGTCGACCCCTGCTCCGGCTCCGGCACCGAGCAGTGGTGGCTTTTTGTCGAGTATTTTTGGTGGCGCTTCCCGTGAACCACAACCGGCACCCACCCAGAGCGCGCCGCCATCGAGCGGTGGCTGGCGTGAGCCGGGGCGCTCGTCGTTCGGCTCGCAAGCCCCGCAGCAGAACTTCGGTGCCCCGCCGCAAAACTTTCCACAACAGGGCTATGCCCCGCAACCGCAGGCTCCGGCAGCGGCTGGCAGCAGTTTCCTCGGTGGTGCGCTGAAAACCGCCGCCGGCGTGGCGGGTGGAGTGATGCTGGCACAAGGCATCAGCAGCCTGTTCCATCACAACCAGCAACCTGAAGTCGTCGAAGTCATCAAGGAAGAGCCGGCCCAGGTCAACGACCAGGGCAACAATGGCTGGGGCGATGACCAGCGCATGGCCGGTAACGACTCCTGGAGCAACGGTCAGGGCGGGTTCAGCGACGCTGACTACAGCGATGACTCGCTCTTCGGTGGCGACGACGATTCCTTCGTCTGACCTGCCATTCGTCCGGAGCGCAACGGCGCTCCGGGGCGATTATTCGCGGAACAATCCTCCGGGCTGGCATACTGGGCGACTTTTCGGGCCTGGTGCCTGATTCAGCCTTTGAGGAATACCGGTGAAAAAAATCGCAGTGTTCGCCGATGTCCAGAACCTCTACTACACCGTGCGTCAGGCTTATGGTTGCCACTTCAACTATGCCGCGCTGTGGGCTGACGTCAGCAAACAGGGCGAGATCGTCGAAGCCTACGCCTACGCCATCGACCGTGGCGACAGCAAACAGCAGCAGTTCCAGCAGATCCTGCGTAACCTCGGTTTCACCGTGAAGCTCAAGCCGTACATCCAGCGCAGCGATGGTTCGGCCAAGGGTGACTGGGACGTGGGCATCACCCTCGACATCATGGATGCCGCCGACCATGTCGATGAAATCGTCCTGGCTTCCGGCGATGGTGATTTCGACATGCTGCTGGAACGCATCATCAGCAAACACGGGGTACAAGCGGTGGCCTACGGCGTGCCGGGCCTGACCGCCAACTCGCTGATCCGCGCCGCCAGCCGCTATGTGCCGATCGAAGGCACGTTGCTGCTCAAGAATTGATTTTTACGGAGTTGAACCAGGTTTGGAACGCATCGCAGTCATCGACTTTGAAACCACCGGGATCTCCCCGAGCAGCAGCTGCCGGGCCACGGAAATTGCCGTGGTGATCCTTGAACGGGGGCGCATCGTCGAGCGTTACCAAAGCCTGATGAACGCCGGCGTGCGCGTCCCGGCCTTCATCGAGCAACTCACCGGCATCAGCAACGCCATGCTGCGCACCGCGCCGTCGGCGGAGCAGGTGATGAACGAGGTCAATGAATTCGTCGGCACCACGCCACTGCTGGCGCACAACGCCGCATTCGACCAGAAGTTCTGGGACTTTGAGCTCGGGCGAATCAAACGCACCCGCTTGCAGAACTTTGCCTGCTCGCTGCTACTGGCCCGGCGCCTGATGCCCGCCGCGCCGAACCACAAGCTCGGCACCCTGACTACCTTCGCCAACCTGCCCGACACCGGCAAGGCCCACCGGGCCATGGCCGATGCCGAGATGGCGGCCAACCTGACCACACATCTGACCGAAGAGCTGCGGCACAAGCACGGCTTGCGCGAGCTGTCCCATGACTTGCTGTGCAAGTTGCAGAAGGTCCCGGCGGCGAAAGTCGGCGAACACCTCAAGCGCTATCGCGGGTTCTAGGAACATCGCAAATCTCCTGTAGGAGCGAGCCTGCTCGCGATGAACCCGAGAACAACACGGGGTGTCAGGTTTCCCGCGTTATCGTTGGCGACCATCGCGAGCAAGCTCGCTCCTACAGGGGGTTACTTGCCATTCCCTTCGATATGCCCCAACGGCACCCGCTTCTCTATCGCACTCGACAACACAATCGACGTCTTGCTGAACCCGAACGTGGCAATCCGGTTGATCAGCTCTTCCAGCTCCGGCATCGAGCCCACGGCTGCCTGCATGATCACGCAGGGATCGCCGGTCACCCGATGGCATTCGGTCAATTGCGGGATTTTGATAAGGTCGTCATAGGCTTTCTGGTTGCCGTGCTGGTTCAGGCGCAGTTCGATCACACACTGGATCGGCAGGCCGAGTTTGGCCATGTCGACCTTCGCCTGATAGCCGGTGATCACGCCGCTGGCTTCGAGCTTGGCCACGCGCTCGGCCACGGCCGGGGCCGACAGGTTGACCTTGCGCGCGAGATCCGCGTAGGACGCGCGACCGTTTTCCAGCAGGGCGCTGAGCAGCATGCGGTCGTACTTATCCATCGTGGCACTCCTGAAAAATGACGGACTTTCGAAAACACGGTTTATAGCCATGAACTCCGTGTTTTGAAAAGTGTACTGGCGGTTTAAAAAGGTTTTGTAACTTATTTTCCGGCTCCAGCCTTTCTAGAATAGCCGTTCACCTGTTCTGCCTGTGAGTTGCCCCCATGTCCGGCCTACGTCGCTTCCCCTTACCGTTGATCGCTGCCTTTTTCGCCTTGTACGTGATTTGGGGCTCGACTTACCTGGTGATCCGCATCGGCGTGGAATATTGGCCGCCCTTGTTGCTCGCCGGGGTCCGCTTCGTCATTGCCGGGACCTTGATGTACGCCTTCCTGCGCTGGCGCGGGGCGCCGGCGCCGACCTGGGCGCAGTGGAAAGCCGCCGGGATCATCGGCGTATTGTTGCTGGCGTGTGGTAACGGGGCGGTCAGCGTAGCCGAACACACGGGCGTGGCTTCGGGTGTGGCCGCGTTGGCGGTGGCGACGGTGCCGCTGTTTACCTTGCTCTGTGGCTATTTCTGGGGCGCGCGCAATACCCGTCTCGAATGGGCTGGCGTTGCGCTCGGAATGATCGGCATTGTCATGCTCAACCTCGGCTCCAACCTGCAATCGAGCCCGCTGGGCGCAGCCCTGCTGATTTTTGCGGCGGCCACCTGGGCTTTCGGTTCGGTGTGGAGCAAACACTTGCCGTTGCCTCAGGGCGCCATGGCCAGTGCCGTGGAAATGCTGGTGGGTGGCGTGGTGTTGCTGATCGCCAGTGCGGTCAGTGGTGAGCATATGGACAAGGTTCCGCCGATTGAAGGCTGGGCCGCGCTGGCGTACCTGACCGTGTTCGGTTCGATCATCGCCTTCAACGCCTACATGTACCTGTTGAAACACGTGCGTCCGGCGGCGGCTACCAGTTATGCCTACGTCAACCCGGCGGTGGCGGTGTTGCTGGGGATCGTGTTTGTCGGCGAGACCATTGGCATCGAGGAAGCACTGGCCATGCTGGTGATCATCAGCGCCGTGGTGCTGATTGGCCTGCCGCAGTGGCGTCGTGTACCGGAGCAGCCGGTGACAAAGGTAGTGCCGACGGTAGTGCCGACAGAATCCCGTGTGAATTAGGGTAAACTGCGCGCCATTGCACTCTTGTTTCGCACAACCGCGCTGAATTTTCCTACGGTACTCCCATGACTTTCGCCACCCTTGGCCTGATCGAACCCTTGCTGCGCTCTCTCGAGAAGCTCGGCTACCAGACTCCGACGCCGGTTCAGGCGCAAGCCATTCCGGCGGTGCTGGCCGGTCGCGACCTGATGGCCGCCGCCCAGACCGGCACCGGCAAGACTGCCGGTTTCGCCCTGCCGCTGTTGCAACTGCTGGCCATGGAAGGGCCGAAAGTCACCGCCAATTCGGTCCGCGCGCTGATCCTGGTGCCGACCCGCGAGCTGGCCGAACAGGTTCACGAAGCCGTGCGCCAGTACGCTGAAAACCTGCCGCTGCGTACTTACGCAGTGTACGGCGGTGTCAGCATCAACCCGCAAATGATGAAGCTGCGCAGCGGTGTCGATCTGCTGGTGGCGACCCCGGGCCGCTTGCTCGACCTGTTCCGCCAGAACGCGCTGAAGTTCAACCAGTTGCAAACCCTGGTGCTGGACGAGGCCGACCGCATGCTCGACCTGGGCTTTTCCGAGGAACTGGCGAGCATTTACAAGGCGCTGCCGAAGAAACGTCAGACGTTGCTGTTCTCCGCAACCTTCTCCGATGACATCCGCCTGCTGGCCGGTCAGATGCTCAACGATCCGCTGAGCATCGAAGTCAGCCCGCGCAACGTGGCGGCCAACACCGTCAAGCAATGGATCGTGACGGTAGACAAGAAGCGCAAGCCGGAACTGTTCGTGCACCTGATGCGCAAGGGCAAGTGGAAGCAGGTGCTGGTGTTCGCCAAGACCCGCAATGGCGTAGACGCGCTGGTGGAAAAACTCCAGGGGCTGGGCATCAACGCCGACGGCATCCATGGCGACAAACCCCAGGCGACCCGTCAGCGCGCACTCGACCGTTTCAAGGCCAGCGAAGTACAGATTCTGGTCGCCACCGACGTGGCGGCCCGTGGTCTGGACATCGAAGATTTGCCGTTGGTGGTCAACTTCGACTTGCCAATCGTTGCTGAAGACTACATCCACCGCATCGGTCGTACTGGCCGCGCCGGGTCGACGGGCGAGGCGATTTCCCTGGTCTGCGCCGATGAAGTGAATCTGCTGTCGGCCATCGAGATGCTGACCCGTCAGACGCTGAAGCGGCAGAACGAACCGGATTTCGAGCCGGAGCACCGCGTGCCGGACACCGATGCCAGCGGCCAGGTGATCAAGAAGCCGAAAAAACCGAAGAAGCCCAAGGCTTCCGGTGGTGGCGGCGGTAAACGCAATCTCGGTAAGTGGGTGGATAGCGGGGAAGTTGCGCCGGCTGAGCCTTCGATCAAGCCAGTGCGCAAGGTGCCGGTGTTCAATACAGGGCCGCGTAAACGCAAGCCTTGATTAGTTGCGGCGACTGTTAAGCCGCCTTCGCGAGCAAGCCCGCTCCCACACTGGATCTGTGTCGTTCACAAATCCCCTGTGGGAGCGGGCTTGCTCGCGAAGGGCGTGCCTCGGTCGTCAGCCCTTGCGCCGCAACCACTCCACCATCCCCAAGCCCGCCGATCGCCCACTGGCGAAACACGCGGTCAGCAGATAGCCTCCGGTCGGCGCTTCCCAATCGAGCATTTCCCCGGCGCAGAACACGCCAGGCATTTGCTTGAGCATCAATCGCTCATCCATTGCCTCGAACACCACGCCACCCGCGCTGCTGATCGCCTCGTCCAGTGGACGGGTTTTCACCAGTGTCAGTGGCAAAGCCTTGATCGCGTTGGCCAGCAAGGCCATATCGGCAAAGCAGTCGGCGCTGGTCAGTTCACGCAATAGCGCCGCTTTCACCCCGTCGATGCCCAACTGACTGTGCAGATGCTTGGCCATCGAGCGCGATCCCCGGGGCTTGCTCAACGCCGCCTGAACTTTATCCACAGGCCGGCCCGGCAGCAGGTCCAGATGAATCGTTGCCGAACCGTGCTGGTTGATTGCTTCGCGGATGGGGGCCGACAGGGCGTAGATCAAACTGCCTTCGATCCCGGTGGCGGTAATCACACATTCACCGAGTCGCGGAACGTCGTCGTTAAGGCCGATGGCGATGTTTTTCAGCGGCGCGCCAGCGAATTTGCTGACCATCAATTCGCTCCAGGCATGCACCTCGAAGCCGCAATTGCTCGGTTGCAACGGCGCCAGTCCTACGCCGTGTTGCTCCAGTGGCAGCATCCATGCGCCATCCGAACCCAGGCGCGCCCAACTGCCGCCGCCGAGGGCGAGCAGGGTGGCATCGGCTTGAACGGTTTTTTCGCCTTCCGGGCTGTCGATGCGCAATCCGCCATGCTCGTCCCAGCCGAGCCAGCGGTGGCGGGTGTGGATAACTACGCCACTGTCGCGCAGGCGTTTGAGCCAGGCGCGCAGCAGCGGCGCGGCTTTCATGTCGGTGGGGAATACCCGGCCGGAACTGCCGACGAAGGTATCGATGCCCAGTTCGTGAATCCACTGGCACAGCGCTTCGGCACCGAAGCCGCGCAGCAGCGGGGCGATTTGCGGGGCACGTTCGGCGTAGCGCGAGAGAAACGCAGGGTAGGCTTCGGAGTGAGTGATGTTCATGCCGCCGACACCGGCCAAGAGGAATTTTCGTCCGACCGAAGGCATGCCGTCGTACAGGTCGACCTTGATCCCGGCCTGGCTCAACACTTCGGCTGCCATCAGACCAGCAGGGCCGCCGCCGATGATGGCGACGCGGGAAGGGGAGGCAGATGAGGGCTGGGTCATGATGAGAGCTGCGGCATGGCTGGATAAGCCGCGCATTCTAGCAGCCCAAATCCCTGTGGGAGCGGGCTTGCTCGCGAATGCGGTGTGTCAGGTGTCATGGATTTCGACTGACACTCCACTTTCGCGAGCAAGCCCGCTCCCACATTGGTCAGTGGTGCTTTCAGGTGTGGTTAAAAAATGATCAGCCTTCTGCAGCCCATAGTCCGCATGGCCTGTAGTCCCTTTCACTCAGGTTATCCACAGGCAGCTCCACAGGCATTGTGGGTAAAGCATCCACAGCTCAGTGACAACCTGATGACTGCCAGACGCGTTGCGCGCTGTGATGGAGGATGCCGTGACGGCGGGCCAGGGCCTGGCGGTCCTTGCTGTAGCCGCCTCCGATTACCCCGACCACCGGAATGTCGCGGCCCAGGCAATGGCGCATCACGCTTTCATCGCGGGCGGCGACGCCTTCGTCTGTCAGCTTCAGATAACCCAGGGCGTCGTCCTTGTGCACATCGACCCCGGCGTCATACAGCACCAGATCCGGCTGGTAGAGCGGCAGCAGGTAGTTGAGTGCATCGTCCACCACCTTCAGGTAATCGGCATCGCCCATGCCGTTGGGTAGCGGGATGTCCCAATCACTTTCGGCCTTGCGTGCGGGAAAGTTCTTCTCGCAGTGCAGGGAAACGGTCACCGCCTCTGGGGTGTTGTGCAGTATTCGGGCAGTCCCGTCGCCCTGATGCACGTCGCAATCGAAGATCAGCACCCGATTTACCCGGCCACTTTCCAGCAGGTAATGGCTGATTACCGCCAGGTCGTTGAAGATGCAGAACCCGGCGGGGTAGTCGTAGTGCGCATGGTGGGTGCCGCCGGCCAAGTGACAGGCCAGGCCATGTTCCAGCGCCTGCTCGGCCGCGAGCAACGAGCCACCGACCGCCCGCACCGTACGCCGGGCCAGGGCCTCGCTCCAGGGCAGGCCGAGGCGACGCTGGTCTTCGCGGGACAATTCGCCACTCATGTAGCGTTCGATATACGAAGGGTCATGGGCGAGGGCGAGAATGTCCGCGGGACACAGCTCCGGGCGCAGCAGGTCGGCGTCGCGGGTCAGGCCGCTGTCCACCAGGTGATCGCGCAACAGGCGGAACTTGTCCATGGGGAAGCGGTGATCCGCCGGAAACTCGGGGCTGTAGTCTTCGTGGTAGATCAGGGGCAGGGGCATGACTGATTTATCTGGAAAGCGTACGGGAATGAGAGAAGGATCCTACCAGCGTTGTAGACTTGCGACATTGAAATGGAGGGGCGGGGCACGATGGAGCCAATACTGGAGCTTGAAAGCGCTCGGCTGCTGTTACGCCAGTGGCGCGATGAAGATTTGGCGGACTTTGCGGCGATGTGTGCCGATCCGCAGGTGATGCGCTATTTCCCGGAAACCTTGAGCCGGTTGGAAAGCGCGTCATTGATCGGGCGAATCCGTGGTCATTTCGCTGAGCATGGTTATGGTCTCTGGGCCTTGCAGCGAAAGGACTCTGGCCAGTTCATCGGGTTTACCGGGCTCAACGTGGTCGGGTTCGACGCACCTTTCACCCCCGCCACGGAGATCGGTTGGCGGCTGGCCCGCGAGCACTGGGGTCTCGGTTACGCCAGTGAAGCAGCATGGACCGCTCTGCGCTGCGGGTTCGACCGCTTGCCGCTGAAAGAGGTCGTGGCTTTCACGACGCAAGCCAATCTGCAGTCAGAGAAAGTCATGCAGGCCATTGGCATGCAGCATGATCCGGCGGATGACTTCGATCACCCGCGACTTGCAGCCGATCATCCGTTGCGTCGCCATGTGCTGTATCGCATCAGCCGCGAACAATGGCTGCAAACCTTGCATGGATAACCTGGCACGGACGTTTACAATGGCCCCATGTTGGCATTGGCCAGAATCTGAATCGACCGGCGCAGCCAAGACTGCGCGGCAATGTTTTGCGTGAGGAGAGTCTGAATGAGCCAAGTGTTGGAAGATCTGGTCGACCTGCTGACCCTGGAACCGATCGAAGAAAACCTGTTCCGTGGCCGCAGCCAGGACCTGGGTTTTCGTCAGCTGTTCGGCGGTCAGGTGCTCGGTCAGTCGTTGTCGGCAGCCAGTCAGACCGTTGAAGAGACGCGCCATGTGCATTCGATGCACGGCTATTTCCTGCGTCCGGGCGATGCCGGATTGCCAGTGGTGTATCAGGTTGACCGGGTGCGCGACGGTGGCAGTTTCAGCACGCGCCGGGTGACGGCGATCCAGAAGGGACACCCGATTTTCACGTGCAGTGCGTCGTTCCAGTACGACGAAGAAGGCTTCCGGCACCAGAGCGAAATGCCGCAAGTGGTCGGTCCGGAAAACTTGCCATCGGAGCTGGAAATCACTCAGCAGCGTGCGCACCTGATCCCCGAGAAAATGCGCGAAAAGCTGTTGTGCCCCAAGCCGATCGAATTCCGCCCGGTAACCGAAAAAGATCCCTACAACCCGCTACCGTCCGACCCGGTCAAGTACGTCTGGTTCCGCGCCGACGGCGCCTTGGCCGATTCGCCGGCGCTGCATAAATACCTGCTGGCCTATGCATCGGACTTCGGTCTGCTGGTCACCTCGATGCAGCCCCACGGCAAATCGGTCTGGCACAAGGACATGCAAGTCGCCAGCCTCGATCACGCCTTGTGGTTCCACCAGAATCTGCGTGCCGATGACTGGCTGCTCTATGCGATGGACAGTCCGTGGGCCGGCAACTCGCGCGGGTTTTCCCGTGGCAGCGTGTTCAATCGCGCCGGGCAACTGGTGGCCTCGGTCACCCAGGAAGGCTTGATCCGTCACCGCAAGGATTGGGCGTGAGCCTGGCCGACGTGCGTCACTGGGTGTTCGACATGGACGGCACCCTGACCGTTGCCGTGCACGATTTCGCGGCGATTCGCGTCGCATTGGCGATTCCTGCCGAAGCCGACATCCTGACCCACCTCGCCGCCCTGCCGGCCGATGAAGCCGCGGCAAAGCATGCGTGGCTGCTGGAGCACGAACGGGACCTGGCCCTCGGTTCGCAACCGGCGCCGGGCGCGGTGGAGTTGGTGCGCGAGCTGGCCGGGCGCGGTTATCGCCTGGGCATTCTCACGCGCAATGCCCGGGAGCTGGCGCATGTCACGCTGGAGGCCATTGGCCTGGCCGACTGCTTTGCGCTGGAGGATGTGCTGGGCCGCGATGATGCACCGCCCAAACCGCATCCGGGCGGACTGCTCAAACTGGCCGAAGCGTGGAAGGTGCCGGCGAGCGAGTTGGTGATGGTCGGTGATTACCGCTTCGACCTCGATTGTGGTCGAGCCGCCGGAGCGCGGACGGTGCTGGTGAATCTGCCGGATAATCCGTGGCCGGAATTGACCGATTGGCATGCGGCGGATTGTGTCGAGTTGCGGCAGATGCTTTCGGCTTGAGGGCCCCATCGCTGGCAAGCCAGCTCCCACAGTAATCTTCAGTGAGCACAAACATTGTGTTCTGCCGAGAACCCTGTGGGAGCGGGCTTGCCCGCGATGGCGTCAGATCAGGCAGTGCAAATTTACTGCCCAAACAAAGCCCTTTGTCCCTCTGGCGAGGTAAACATTTCATCCCCTTTATGCCCGACCCCGGGCACTTCGATCAGTTGCTGGTTCAACCCTTTGGGTGCCAGCCGCTTCAGGTAGTCAAAGTAAAAATGCCCGCGCGCCAATCGATAGGGTCCCTGCGCCCGCGCCTCACAGCTCTTGTCCAGTGCCGGATGATTCGGGTCGATGTCCTGCTGTCCCAGCAGGTAAACGACTTCACGCTTGAGGTAATTTTCCTGCAACTGCGCGGCGGTTTGTCCTGCGGCGTAAGCCGGTAAATCCGCCAACCCGTACTTCCAGCGATTGAAATCCGGGCAACCGGCGTGGCTGAACGCTACGGGCCGGCGCTCATCGAAGTAAGCGTAGGACGACGGGTTGGCGATCACGTAGCGCACCTGCACGCCAGCCGCATCAAGGCCGGACTGCGCATGACCGAGCAATGCGTAACGCTGAACCACCTGCGCGCCGCCGGAGTGCCCGGCGATGACGATTTGCTTCACATCCGGAAACTGCTGGCGGTCACCCAGGCGAGTGATGATTTCGTCGAGCGCCGCGTAGGAACTCAGCCGAAACGGTGCCGTGGATTCGCCGCCGGCCATCCATTCATTGCCTTGCCAGCGCAAAACCGTGTCGGCCACCGGGTGAATTGCAACGTCGGTTTCATTGAGAAACTGCGGGGCGATCACCAGGGTCGTTGCGCTTTGCCCAGCCAGTTCGGCCGCGTGCTCACCGCTCTGCAGATAGGTTTGCGCGTTGCGCAAGCGACCGTGGAGGATGATCAGCACCCGTTCGATTTTAGCCGGGGCGGGGCTGATGCTCACCGCGATTTCACCTGATTTCAACAGCAGGCGCCCTGAGCTGAGTTCCTTGACCCCATGCTCGGCGGCCTGGGACGTTGCGCAAGTAAACAGAACAACCAACAACCACTTCTTCATTTACAGATTTTTCGTCGCAAAGGTATCGCACTGGCTTACCTGGCCTTGGGCGAAACCGGTTTTGAACCAGCGCACCCGTTGCGCCGACGTACCGTGGGTGAACGAGTCCGGGACCACGCGGCCCTGACCCTGCTGCTGCAAACGATCGTCACCGATGGCGTTCGCAGCGTTCAGTGCTTCTTCGATGTCGCCCGGTTCCAGCCAGTTCAGGCGCTTCTGCGCATTGTTGGCCCAGACACCGGCGAGGCAATCGGCTTGCAGCTCCTGACGAACCAGCAAACCGCCGTCGCCTTCCATCTGCCGGCCTTGTTGGCGTGCTGCCTGAATTTTTGCGGACACCCCAAGCAGGGTCTGCACATGGTGTCCGACTTCATGGGCGATCACATAGGCCTGGGCGAAGTCACCGGCGGCGGAAAAGCGTTGGGACATTTCCTGGAAGAATGCCATGTCCAGGTAGACTTTCTGGTCCGCCGGGCAATAGAACGGGCCGGTCGCCGAGGTGGCCAGACCGCAGGCCGAATTCACGCGGTTGCTGAACAGCACCAGGGTCGGGTCCTTATATTGGCGGCCGGCCTGCTGGAATATCGCACCCCAGGTGTCTTCGGTGTCGCCGAGGATCGAACGCACGAATTCCGCGCCTTCATCATTGGCCGGCGGTGCCTTGCGGCTCTGGTTGGTGGCGGGTGCCGATTGCTGGCCCATTTGCCCGGTCAGTTGTCCGAGGATTTGCAGCGGATCCTGGCCGGTGATCCAGCCGATGCCGACGATCAGGAGGATCGCCGTCAGGCTCAGGCCCTTGCCACCGCCGAAGCGCATCCCGCCACCGCCGCCGCCATCATCGCCACGGGCATCGACCACGTTGTCGCTGCGTCGGCCTTTTTTCCATAGCATGTGGGAATCCTCAGGTTGTCGGTGCGATGAGTGTTGCTGCTGTGTGGGAGCGGCGCCAGTCCGGTCGTCAGACAGCCTTGAGCGGCAACGGTTCGATCCACGTTCACATTGGCGGCTTCACAGGCGGGTGCGCTCACAGGTTCGCGGCGGCGAAGGTGTCGCATGCTTGCGGCAGGCCTGTGGCGAAGCCGGTCTTGAACCAGCTTGCGCGCTGCTGCGACGTGCCGTGGCTGAACGTCTCTGGCCGAACGGGAGCGTTTCGGGAGCGCTGCAAGTAGTCGTCACCAAACACGGTTGCGGCATGCAGGGCGGCTTCAATATCACCAGGTTCCAGCCAGTCCAGACGCTGTTGTGCATGGTGGGCCCAGACACCGGCCAGGCAATCTGCCTGCAATTCCGCACGGACTTCCAGGCCACCATCGCCAGTGACGGGTTGCTGGTCCAGCAAGGCCTGTTCGAAGGGGCTGGAAAGACCCAGTTCCAGTTGCACGTGATGGCCTATTTCGTGACCGATGATGTAGGCCCGTGCGAAGTCGCCGACCACCGAAAACTGTTGTTCCAGCTTCGCGAAGAATTGCAGATCGAGATACACCTGCTGGTCGTCCGGGCAATAGAAAGGGCCGCTGGCGGAACTGGCGAAGCCACACGCTGAGGTCACGTCGTTGTCGAACAGCGTCAGCGTGGGAGGCGGATAGTGCCGTCCCGTTTGCGCAAAGAGTTGTTTCCAGGTGTCTTCGGTATCGCCCAACACTGACTGGACGAACATGAGTTGCCGATCTTCGTCGGGCTCTATCGCGAGGGCGGCGGGTGGGTCAAGCATGTCGAAGGGTGTCAGTGAGAGCTCATCCGGTGTCGTACCGAGCGTCGAGTAAAGCCCTGCACTTGCCAGTGCTACGGTTGCCAGTGCGGCGGCAAGGTTTTTCCCTGTGAGTGTGCGGGCATCCTTGCCCTCCCGGGTGTCGTTCACGTTTTCGCTGCGTCTTGCCTTGTTCCATAACATGTTTGCGGTCTCTCATGGATTGATGGGGCGGGTATCGCCGTATCCATGAATAACCGCAGAGGGAAAAGTGGTGTGGGACAAATGTGTAAGTCTTGGTAAGGCCGCGGTCGTTGCCGGTCGACCGTGGCCATCTACGGTTATTCGTCGAATGCATCCCACACCGGCGCAAACTCAGGGCTGACCAGACGCTCGCGTTTGGACAGGCTGGCGATCAAGGCACGGTCTTCGTCATCCAGTTGCACATCCAGCGCCGAAAGATTGGCCAGTTGATTGGCCTCGCTGCTGGCCTTGGGGATCGCGGCCACATTGGGTTGATCGAGCAGCCATTTGAGCGCGACCTGGGTCGGCAGTACGTCGTGTTTCGCGGCGATCTGCTGGATGGCGGGAATCTGCGACACCTTGTTGCGTGCCAGTGGCGTGTAGGCCGTCAGTGCAAGATCGTGTTGACGGGCGTAGTTGAGCAGAGCGTTTTGTCCGAGCAGCACGTGGTACTCGACCTGTAACGCCGACAGGGGCGCTCCCAGTTCTTCGACGACTTTGCGCAACAAGGGCAGCGGAAAGTTCGCCACGCCAATGTTGCGCGCCAGGCCTTGTTCCTTGAACGACACCAGGGTGTCGATGGTGCGCGGCAAATCCCAGTCGGTGGCTGGCCAATGGAGCATGAACAGGTCGACGTATTCGCTGCGCAGGGCTTTGAGGCTACGGTCCATGGAGTGGCGCATGGCGTCGGGTTGCAGCTGGTCCCACCAGACTTTGGTCGTGACATGGATTTGCTCGCGGGGTGTCGGACTGTTCGCCAGCGCCTGACCGACTGCGTCTTCGTTATTGTAGGCCGCTGCCGTGTCGATGTGCCGGTAACCCAAGGCCAGAGCCTGCTCCACGGCACGGGTGCATTCCTCGCCGAGCATTGGCCAGGTGCCGAGGCCGAGTTTCGGCATGTTCAAACCCTGTGTGTTAACGATGTGCTGCATGGTCGATCTCCTTTTCATAAGCAGTGACGCCTGCGATATGGCGCGCGGCGATGTAGCCGAAGGTCAGCGCCGGGCCAAGATTGATGCCGCCAGCGGGGTAATGACCGCCCATGATGCTCGCCATGTCGCCGCCCGCCGCATACAGCCCGGCGATGGGCTGCGCCGCGTCGTCCAGGACCTGGGCATGTGGGTTGACCTTGAGCCCGGCGAAGGTGCCGAAGCAGCCCGGCTGGACCTTCACGGCATAGAACGGGCCTTGTTCGATTGGCGCGACACATGGGTTGGGTTGTTGTAATGCGTCACCCTGCTTGCGGTTGTAGGGCGTGGAGCCACGACCAAACTGCGGGTCCTCGCCGTTGCGCGCATGGCGGTTGTAGTCCGACACGGTGGTGCGCAAGCCGTTCGGGTCGATACCGCAGGCTGTGGCCAATTGCTCGAGTGTGTTGCCGGTTTTCAGATAGCCGCTGCGGATGAAGGGCGACAGCGGCACCGGAAATGGCCGAGAGATGCCCAGACCATAACGACGCTGAAAGCCATGGGTGCAGATCAGCCACGAGGCCACTTCCTCACCCTGTGGGGCAGCGGCGACCATGGCCGTTACGTAGTCGTAGTAGCCGTTGGCTTCATTGACGAAGCGCTGGCCGTTGCTCAGCACACCGATGATGCCTGGTTTGCCGCGCTCGATGATATGCGGGAAGTGTCCCGTGCTGCCGTCGCTGTGCGGCACTTGAGAAACCGGCGCCCAGGCGACGGCAGATGCCATGTCGGTATTCACCCGCGCACCGGCGCTTTCGCCCAGGCGCAGGCCATCGCCGCAAACACCGAGGGGCGGCAAGGCCAGATGCTCATGTCCGGTCGGTGTGCGGGGGAACAGTGCCTTGCGGCGCTCGATGTCATTGGCGAAACCACCCGCTGCGAGCACTACGGCCTTGCGTGCATGGATGCGTACCGAGCCTTTGGCGGTGCTGACCACAGCACCTCGTACCTGATTGTTCTCGCGCAGCAATCGGGTCACGGGCGCGGACTCCCAGAGCAGCACGCCGAGGTCGTCCGCGGATTTTGCCAGGCGCGCCACCAGTGCCACGCCGTTGACCAGTTGCATCGCCCGGCCATGGACGACGAGGTCGAACAGGTGTCGGCTGAAGCGCCGCGTAACGTGCCAGGCCGCCGACAGTGAACGAGTCAGGTTGAGGAATGCCGTGAGATCCGCCCCCGCCATGATCGGCATGCCCATGAACGAAGTTTCCCGCATGGTTTTGCGAAGACGCCTGAGCAGCTTGCCGACTTTTCGTGCGTCGTAAGGGGCAGCGATTACCGAGCGTCCACCGGTGCCTGCTCCGGGTGTGTCGCCATGAATGTCGGCAATGGCGTTGCCGTCGGCGAATTGCAGCGTGGTGTGCTGCTCGAAGAACGACACCATTCGCGGGCCGGCCTCCAGGAAAGCGTCGATCATCGCCGGATCAAAGCGCTCGCCCAGTTCGTGCTTCAGATAAGTGCGAGGCCGTTCAACGTCTTCGACGATGCCCGCGCGCCGGGCCAACGGGTTGCAAGGCACCCAGGCCCAGCCGCCGGACCAGGCCGTGGCACCGCCGAACACGGGGTCCTTTTCTGCCACTATGACTTTCAGCCCATGCCACGCGGCGGTCACTGCCGCCGACAGTCCCGCCGCACCGGAACCAACGATCAGCACATCGCAGTCGATGTCGGGAAGGAAGTGCGCTTGGGCAGGCATTGTTTGAACTCCGGTGTTTATTTTTTTGGAATCGGATTCCATAAAATATAAGAATCAGAGGAGGCTGGAAAAGTCTTGAGGGCATAAAACGGGCGGTTATCGAACAGTCAGTTCCAGATTTCGCATTCGATCGGATGTCTTCTAGAATCGAGCAAATTTTGTGTGGAAGTGACCATGGCCGGCAGTCAGATCGAACGTGTTTTCAGTGTGCTCGAAAGCCTCACCAGCGATCCCCGTGGCCTGCCGATGCAGACGCTGGCGGAGCAGCTGGATATCCCCAAGAGCGCGACCCATCGCCTGTTGGCCGAGCTGATCCGCCTCGGTTATGTGCGACAGAACCCGGAGAGTTTGCGCTATCACCTCTCCACCAAACTGGTGGCGATGGGCTTCCGTTACCTGTCGAGCAGCGGTGCCGATATCGTGCAGCCGGTGCTTGACCGACTGGCTCAGGAAACCGGCGAGCTGGTACGCCTCGGTGTGATCGACGGCGAGCGTCAGACCTGGATCGCCAAATCCCAGGGCGCTCGCTCGGGTCTGCGTTACGACCCGGACATGGGCCGTGATGCGCCATTGTTTTACACCGCCTCGGGACATGCGTGGCTGGCGTGCATGAGCGATGCCGAAGCCTTGTCGCTGGTGGAGCGGCAGGACGCACAGGTGCCGGACCATGTGGGGCCGAACGCGCCGCGCTCCAACATCGAATTGCTCGAACGCCTGCGTCTGGCGCGGGAGCAGGGCTACGCCTGCGTCGAGGAAAGCTCGGCGGTGGGGACTTCGGCCATTGCGGCGGTGGTGCGCCATCCCGCGGATGGGCGGGTGATCGGCGTGCTCAGCGTTGCCGGGCCGAGCGCGCGGATGCCGGGGGCGCGGCTGCATGAGCTGGCGCCGTTGTTGCTGGCGTACACCGAGGAGTTGTCGGCGGCGAGCCTGGCGTCGGAGTTGTTCAACTAAGGCCGCCGAAATCCCTTGTGGGAGCGGGCTTGCTCGCGAAAGCGGTGTGTCAGCTGAAATCAATGGTGCCTGACACAGTGCATTCGCGAGCAAGCCCGCTCCCACATGTTGAGCAGCGTTCAAGTTGAGAAGCTGTGCGCTGTTCGAACACTTTCAGGGTTGGTCTGTGTAAGAATATGGAACTCGGTTCTAAATTATTGGAATTCATCGCTCCAATAACACTGACAAGAGGACCGCATCTTGAATTCACCCCTTCGCATCGCCTTGATCGGTGCAGGCAACATGGGCCAGCAGCATTACCAGCATCTGCAATCCATGACCGAAGCGACCTTGTGCGCCGTAGCCGATCCCGGAACGCAGGCGGCAAGTCTTGCGGCTGAATGGGACGTGGCTTATTTCGCCGATTATCGTCAGATGCTGGAGCAGGCGAAGCCGGACGCCGTCATCGTCGCCAACCCGAACACGCTGCACGTCAGCACGGCCCTCGATTGCCTCGCGGCCGGTGTGCCGGTACTGCTGGAAAAGCCGGTGGGTGTGCACCTGGATGAAGCCCGGGAGTTGGTGGCTGCCTCGAAGGCGAGTGGGGTTCCGGTGTTGGTCGGCCATCACCGTCGCCACAATCCGCTGATCGTCCGCGCCCACGAACTTATCCACAGCGGCGCATTGGGCCGGTTGATCACGGTCACGGCGCTCTGGCAGCTACGCAAGCCCGACAGCTATTTCGAAACACCCTGGCGTCGCGAGGCCGGTGCGGGGATGTTGTTGACCAACCTGATCCACGACCTCGATCTGCTGCGGCACTTGTGCGGCGAGGTGCGTCAGGTTCAAGCCATTACCAGCAACGCCATACGCGGGTTTGCCAACGAAGACTGCGCGGCGGTGTTGCTGCAATTCGATAACGGTGCGCTGGGCAGCCTGACCGGCTCGGATGCGGTGGCCGCACCCTGGAGTTGGGAACTGGATTCAGGAGAGAACCCGGTTTATCCGCGTCACGCCGATCAACCCTGTTACTTGTTGGCCGGAACGGGCGGGGCGCTGAGCATTCCGCAACTCAAGCACTGGCACTACACGCAAGCCGATGGCGGATGGCATCAACCGTTGCTGGCGACCCAGGAAAGCTTCAGTGCCGAAGAGGCCTTGCGTCTGCAGTTGCAGCATTTTGTGCGTGTTGCGCGTGGGGAAGTCGAGCCGTTGGTGAGTGCCGCCGATGCCGCACGTACTTTGGCGCTGATCGAAGCCATCCGCGAAGCCGCCGAAACCGGTCGTGCCTGCACGCCATCCCTGGTCGAGGGCTGACCATGAGCGAACGAGTCTTCTCCCTGGCCAGCCTGACTGTGCTGGAGCTGTCACCGCCCGACATGGTCGAGGTCGCCGCGCGGGCCGGCTACAGCCATGTCGGTTTGCGCCTGGTACCGGCGACCCCTGAGGAACACCATTTTGCCTTGGTGGCCGACAGCGAATTGCGGCGCCAAACCCTGGCGCGTCTGCGCGATACCGGTATCGGGGTGCTGGACGTCGAAATCCTGCGTCTAAAGCCGGAGACCGTTGTTGCCGACTTTGAGAAAATCCTGGAGGTGGGTGCCCAAATGGGGGCCAGTGAATTGCTGGTGGCCGGCAACGATCCTGATGAACAACGGCTGACGGAGCATTTTTCCGAACTCTGTGATCTGGCGGCACTCTATGGGCTGCACCCGCATCTGGAGTTCATGCCCTGGACCGATGCGCGCAATCTTCAACAAGCCGTGCGAATTGTAGAAAACGCCGGGCGGGAAAACGGCGGCGTGTTGGTGGACGCCTTCCACTTCGATCGTTCGGGATCGCGGCTGGAAGATCTGGCCAAAGTTGCTCCCTCACGGTTACGGTATGCACAGTTATGTGACGTCGCAGGACTGCGGCCGAACGATATGGCGGAGATCTTGCGCCAGGCGCGTAACGAACGGCGTTTTCCCGGCGATGGCGATTGTGATCTGCAGGGGTTGTTGGGGATTTTGCCGACTAACATTCCATTGAGCCTGGAGATTCCCACCGTGCAGTTGCTGGAGCGGGGCGTGAGTGGTTTGGAGCGGGCGCAGATGGCGCTGGATAAAACCCGGGAATTGTTGGCGCGGCTGTAATCGGTGCTGCACACCTATCGCCTGTAGGAGCGAGCACGCTCGCGATGGTCGTCAACGATGATGATGGCTGCCTGGATAAACACGGCGCCCTCACGTCCATCGCGAGCAAGCTCGCTCCTACAAATTAAGGATGTAAAAAAGGAAACCCAATGACCGTCAGCACCCCGCTTTCCGGCGTCAATCAGCCCTTCAAAGGGATCTTGCTGATCGTTGTCGCAACCTTCCTGTTTTCCACCCACGACGCCTTTTCCAAATACCTCTCCGGTTTCTATCCCATTGTCATGGTGGTCTGGGCGCGCTACGTGGTTCACACCTTGTTGATGGCCGGGATTTTCCTGCCGCAATCCGGGCTGCGGGTCCTGCGTACCAAACGGCCATTGCTTCAGGTGATCCGGGCGCTGTGCCTGCTGGGCACCAGTCTGTTTTTCACCACGGGGTTGATGTACATCCCGCTGGCCGAGGCCACGTCGGTCAACTTCCTGGCACCGGTACTGGTCACCGCTTTGTCGGTGCCGCTGCTGAAGGAGCGAGTGACGCGTGGGCAATGGCTGGCGGTGATTTGCGGTTTTATCGGGGTGCTGATCATCGTTCACCCGGGGGGAGATCTGTTCACCCCGGCGGTGCTGTTGCCGTTCTGCTCGGCGCTGTTTTTCTGTTTCTATCAACTGTTGACGCGCAAGCTCAGCGAGATCGACAGCCCGACCACCAGCAATTTTTTCGCGGGCTTGTGCAACACGCTGGTGATGAGTGCGCTGGTGCCATTCTTCTGGCAGACGCCGAACCTGATGCATGGCGCGATGATGGTGGCGCTGGGGACCTGCGGGATGACGGCACACCTGTTTTTGACCCAGGCGTTCCGTCTTGCTGCACCGGCACTGCTGGCGCCGTTCAGCTATTGCCAGATCATCTTTGCCGGCCTGCTGGGCTGGCTGCTGTTTTCCCATACGCCGACACTGACCACCGTGATCGGTATTGCCGTGATCTGCTGCAGCGGGCTGGCGGCGGCCTGGCAGCAAAGCCGTCGCTAAGCTCCGGCAAATCGCAGACAAAAAAAAGCGCAGGCCCGAGATCGGGCCTGCGCCGAGGGAACGTCAGCCTTCTACTTGCGGAATCTTGCGCGGTGCCATGAAGTACATCCAGGTCAGCGCGATGAAGTACATCGCCGGGATCAGGGTGAACAGCACGGTGTAATTGTTGTTGGTGACGGTCAGGATATGGCCGACCAACTGGGTCATGAACATCCCGCCAATCGCCGCACACATGCCGCCGAAGCCGAATACCGTGCTCATCATGTGCTTGGGCGTGTAGTCCATCACCAGGCTCCAGATGTTTGCGGTCCAGGCCTGGTGTGCGCCGATGGCCAGGGAGATGGCGAATACGGCGACCCACAGATTGCTGGAGCCGGCGGCCATGATCACGCCAATGATGCAGCAGGCGAACAGCAGCATCGACATCAGCCGCGCCTTGATCGGGTTGACCCCGCGACCGATCAGGAACGAGGAGAGGATGCCGCCGCCAACGCTGCCGAAGTCGGCAGTGAGGTAGATGATGATCAGCGGAATGCCCATCTGGGTCACGTTGATGCCCAGGTTGTATTGCTGATTGAGGAACGGCGGCAGCCAGTACAGGTAGAACCAGAACACTGGCGCGGTGATCGAGTAGGCGAGGGCGAAGGCCCAGGTGCCGCGCATGCGCAGGATTTTCGAGAACGGCACGCGGGCTTGTTCCGGCTCGACTTCTTTCTGGATGTAGTCCAGCTCCGATTGTTTGACGCTCGGATGCTCTTCCGGGTTGAAGTACTTCAAGCCCCAGAACAGCAGCCAGATCCCGCCCAGTGCCGACATGCACAGGAACGCGGCCTGCCAGCCCCAGGCGTGGAGGATCAGCGGCAGCAGCATCGGAGTGAACATCGCACCGACGTTGGTCCCGGCGTTGAAAATCCCTGTGGCCACGGCGCGCTCGCCGGCCGGGAACCACAGGCGGGTGGTTTTCACGCAGGCCGGGTAGTTGGCGGCTTCGGTCAGGCCGAGGATGAAGCGGCAGACCATAAAGCCGGCCGCCGAAGTGGCCAGGCCATGAGCCCCGGTCGCCAGGCTCCAGAGCAGCACGGCGCAGAAGAACACGCGTTTCACACCGACCCGGTCGATCAACCGGCCCTGTAGCACGAAGCCGATGGCGTAACCCACCTGGAACCAGAAGTTGATGTTGGCGTAATCCATCGCCGTCCAGCTCATTTCCTTGGCCAGGATGGGCTGCATCACGCCCAGTGCGGCGCGGTCGATGTAGTTCAGGGTGGTGGCGAAAAACACCAGCGCCAGCATGCCCCAGCGGGTTTTGCCGACCGCCATGGCGCCGCGGATTTTGTCGCCGATGCCACCGGCAGTGACGTTCATGGCCGGAGCCATGCGTGAGCTTTGGGAAGGAATCATGTGTACCACCCGTTTTTTGAATTTGTTATTTGGTGTTCTGGACATCGCGGCCGGTGCTGCGTGTCCGGACTTAATGTGAGGACGATGTTGGGCATTGGACAAAAAATCGTCAATTCGCCAACTACCATTTTGTTCGATAATCGAACACAAAACTAACCGGATAGTACACTTTGCATTGCTCAATACATGGGCCAGCTCAATAATTCCCTCACTCTTTTAAAAGCGGCGCAAATTCCCTGTAGCCGAAGCCTCCACCGGGAGCCGAAATATGCAGCGTTCCATTGCCACCGTATCCTTGAGCGGTACCCTGCCGGAAAAACTCGAAGCCATTGCCGCCGCCGGGTTCGACGGTGTCGAGATTTTCGAGAACGACCTTCTCTACTACGACGGCAGTCCACGGGAAATTAAACAGATGTGTGCCGATCTCGGGATCGCCATCACCCTGTTTCAACCGTTCCGTGATTTCGAAGGCTGTCGGCGTGATCGGTTGTCGCGCAACCTGGAACGCGCCGAGCGCAAGTTCGACCTGATGCAGGAGCTGGGCACCGACCTGGTACTTGTGTGCAGTAACGCCTCGGCCGAGTCCATCGGTGATGAACAGATTCTGGTCGACGATTTGCGGCTGCTGGCCGAGCGTGCCGGGGCACGCGGCCTGCGCATCGGTTATGAAGCGCTGGCCTGGGGTCGACATGTGAACACGTATCAACAGGTGTGGAATATCGTGCGTCAGGCCGATCACCCAAGCCTTGGCGTGTTGCTGGACAGCTTTCACACGTTGTCGCTCAAGGGCGATCCCAGTGCTATCGCCGAGATCCCCGGCGACAAGATCTTCTTTGTGCAAATGGCCGATGCGCCGATCCTGGCCATGGACGTGCTGGAGTGGAGCCGGCATTTTCGCTGCTTCCCGGGCCAGGGTGAATTCGACTTGCCGGGGTTCCTCGCGCCAATCATCAAGAGCGGGTACACCGGGCCATTGTCGCTGGAAATCTTCAACGATGGCTTCCGCGCCGCACCGCCACGAGCCAACGCCGCCGACGGTTTGCGCTCGTTGTTGTACCTGGAAGAGAAAACCCGCGAGCGTCTGGCGCAGCAAGCCACGCCTGCGGCCAACCCCGGGATTCTGTTCGAAACCCCCAAGGCCAGCGAGTACAACGGCATCGAGTTTCTCGAATTCGCCGTGGACGAAAGCCTCGGCGCCAAGCTCTCCCATTGGCTGGAGCGACTGGGGTTCGTCAAGGCCGGGCAGCATCGTTCCAAGAGCGTCAGCCTGTTGCGCCAGGGTGATATCAACCTGATCCTGAACTCGGAGCCTTACTCCTTCGGCCACAGCTTTTTCGAAGCCCACGGCCCTTCGTTGTGCGCGACCGCGGTGCGGGTCAAGGACAGCGCGAGCGCATTGGCCCGTGCCGTGGCCTACAAGGGCCAGCCCTATCGCGGGCTGGTCGGCCCCAACGAATTGGAGCTGGCGGCGGTGCGTGCGCCGGATGGCAGCCTGATCTATCTGGTGGATCAGCACGCCGATGTCTATGGCACTGACTTCAATCTTTATCCGCAAGCGCCGGTCAACGGCGGTCTGAAACGCATCGACCACATGGCGATGGCGCTGCCGGCCGACAGCCTCGACAGCTGGGTGCTGTTCTACAAGAGCCTGCTGGATTTCGAGGCGGACGATGAAGTCGTGCTGCCGGATCCTTATGGTCTGGTGAAGAGCCGTGCCTTGCGCAGCCGCGACAGCTCGATCCGCCTGCCGCTGAACATTTCCGAAAACCGCAACACCGCGATCTCACACGCGCTGTCGAGTTATCGCGGCTCCGGTGTGCATCACATCGCGTTTGATTGTGATGACATCTTTGCCCAGGTCAGCCGTGCAAAAGAGGCGGGCGTGCCGCTGCTGGATATCCCGCTCAACTACTACGATGACCTGGCGGCGCGGTTCGACTTCGACGACGAGTTCCTCAGCGAACTGGCCTACTACAACGTGTTGTACGACCGCGACGCCCAGGGCGGTGAACTGTTTCATGTGTACACCGAGCCGTTCGAGGGACGATTCTTCTTCGAAATCATCCAGCGTAAAAACGGTTATGCCGGCTACGGCGCGGCCAACGTCGCGGTGCGGCTGGCGGCCATGGCCAAATCCCGTAGCGGCGCATTACGTCAGGCGAAGTTGTAGGAATTTCGTAAACGCGGGATTAAACGTGGGCTGTGCGGCTTCCTTCACCGTGTCGCGCGGCCCATAATCGCCAGCCTGTGCAGTGATGGCCGTGAGCCCGCAATGACAATGAATTCAGAACTCCCCGCAGCCTCCGTAGAACCAGGTGCCGAGCCGCGCAAGAGTCGCAAGAACAACCCGGAAAAGACCCGCGAAAACATCCTGCAGGAGGCGATAGTCGAATTCGTCCAGCAGGGGCTTTCCGGTGCTCGCGTCGATGCCATCGCCGAGCGCATCCACACCTCCAAGCGCATGATCTATTACTACTTCGGCAGTAAGGAACAGCTCTACGTCGAGGTGCTGGAGAAACTCTACGGCGATATCCGCAGCACCGAAAATCGCCTGCATCTGGCGGAGCTGGCGCCGGTCGAGGCGATTCGGCGGCTGGTGGAGTTCACCTTCGATCACCATGACCGCAACGTCGATTTCGTGCGCATCGTCAGCATCGAGAACATTCACAACGCCGAGTATGTGAAGCGCTCCGATGCGATCAAGGCGATGAACAACACTATCCTCGATTCACTGGGGGAGATTCTGCGTCGCGGCGCCGAGCAAGGGCTGTTCCGTGCCGGTCTTGACCCACTGGATGTGCACCTGCTGATCAGTTCGTTCTGCTTCTATCGCGTCTCGAACCGCCACACCTTTGGTGAGATTTTTCAGATCGACCTGCCGGACGAACGCATCAAGCAGCGTCATCGGGAGATGATTTGCGAGTCGGTTCTGCGCTACCTGCAGGCGTGATTGAGCTGTGTGAATCGGCTTTGCAGGAGCCGGCAAGCTGACTCCTGCAAGTCGCGTCAAACATTCATACTTTGAAAATGCGTCAGCATTCGCTGGGCATCCGGCACCACGCCGCTGAACAACTCGAACGCCTTCACCGCCTGAAACACTGCCATGTTGCCGCCATCCAGCGTTCGGCAACCGAGGGCGCGGGCGTTGCGCAGCAGTTCGGTTTCCAGCGGGAAGTAAACGATTTCCGCCACCCATAATTCGGCTCGAAGCAACTCGACCGGCACCGGCATGCCCGGCAGTTTTTTCATGCCCATGGGCGTGGTGTTGACCAGGCCGTCAGCCTGGGCCAAGGCGCTCGGCAGGTCCTGCCCGGCGATCGCCCGACCGAGGCCGAAATGCTGATTGAGGTTGTCGGCCAGATCCTGGGCGCGGCGGATGTCCACGTCAAAAATGCTCAGCCGTTGTACGCCTTCGCTCAACAAGGCGTGGGCCACCGCTGCCCCTGCGCCGCCAGCGCCCATCTGCACGACACGTTCAACGGCAACGTCCTTCAAGCCTCGGCGAAACCCTTCGGCGAACCCCAGGCAATCGGTGTTGTGGCCGATGCGTTTGCCACCCTTCAGCACTACGGTGTTCACCGCACCGATGCTGCGGGCCTCCGGTGACAATTCGTCGAGCAACGGGATGATTGCCTGCTTGCACGGAAACGTGATGTTCAGGCCGGTGAAGTTCATGCGCTCGGCAGCCATCAGCAAGTCGGGCAGGGCGTTGCTGTCGAGTTTCAACGAGTCGAGGTCAATCAAGCGATAGAGGTAACGCATTCCCTGGGCATCGCCTTCATGCTCGTGCAAGGCCGGTGTGCGGGAAGCCTGGATGCCGGCGCCGATCAGCCCGGCCAGTACCACGTTGTTCTGAGTCACGGCGATCACCCCTTCAAACGATGACTGAAGTGTTCCAGCGCCAGGCGATAGCCGTGACTGCCAAAACCGGCCATCACCGCCGTCGCAATGGCGGATACGAACGAGTGGTGGCGAAAGGGCTCGCGGGCGTGCACGTTGGACAGGTGGACTTCGATGACTGGCAGTTCACTGGCGACCAGGGCATCGCGGATGGCGACCGAGGTGTGGGTCCATGCGGCAGGATTGATGACGATCCCGGCGCAGCGACCGCGGGCCGCGTGAATCCAGTCGAGCAGTTCGCCTTCATGGTTGGTCTGGCGAAACTCCACTGCCAGGCCGAACTCCTCGGCGGCGCGCCCGCACAGGGCCGAAATGTCTGCCAGGGTTTCGTGGCCGTAAGTCGCCGGTTCACGGGTGCCGAGCAGGTTCAGGTTCGGGCCGTTGAGCACCAGAACGATAGGGGACATCGGAATCTCTCCACTTATTATTTTTGGAATCGACCGAGGTTTTCGGCCTGTGGAGATAAATTGTACTAACTAGTTAATTCGGTCAATTGCAGAGAAGGCACGCTGACGGTTTGTGGGCGATGATCGGACACTTTCGCTGTTCAGCGTGGCAGATGCTCCACCAGAAAATCAATGAACGCCCTCAAGCGCAGCGGTACATGACGACTTTGCGGGTAAAGCAAAGTGAATGGCCGCGAGCGTCCGCCATACGGCTTGAGCACTTCCACCAGCGAGCCGTCGGCCAGTTCCTTTTCAACGATAAAACGATAGGTCTGAAACAACCCCGCCCCGTGTTTGGCCAGGGTCACACCGCCCAGCACATCGTCGGAGCAACTGAGGTTGCCCTCGGCCAGAATCTCCCGGGGCACGCCTTCATCGTTGAACAGCCAGGCAATGCGTCGGCCGCTGCTGGGCAGTTCGTACTGGATGCATTCGTGGTTTTCGAGGTCGTCGAGGGTTTGTGGAGTGCCGGCCCGTTTCAGGTAATCAGGGCTGGCGATCATCACCAGGGCGGCATCTTCCAACTGTCGGGCGATCAGGCCAGAATCCGGGATGGCTCGCACACGAATCGCCATGTCGTAGCCTTCGCCGACGAAATCGATGTTGCGATTGCTGATGTGCGACTCGACCTTCACCGCCGGATAACGCGCGCGAAACTCGGGCAGCAGCGGCAGGATTCGATGATGCGCGTAGGTGGTCGGAATACTGATGCGCAAAGTACCGGACGGCACTTGCTGCTGACCCATCACCTCACGCTGGGCCTCGACCAGTTGTGCCAGGGCCTGACGGCACTCCTCGTAATAGCGGCGACCGCTGTCGCTCAGCTTCACGCTACGTGTGGTGCGCGCGAACAGGCGCACGCCCAGGCGTTCTTCCATGCGCGACACCGAACGGCTCACGGCAGCGGGCGTGACACCTGCCACCAGCGCCGCGGCAGTAAAACTGCCGGCCTCGGCGGCCAGGCAAAACAGTTCAATGCTGCCCAACTGAAGATCGTCGAATTGTCGCTGCATGATTGATTACACCGGGGATCAAATGAGTACAGGTGCCCAGTATTTATCAGACCCCCGGATACGAATACAAAAAAGCCGTCACGAGGACGGCTTATTTGTGGGTGCGCTTGCAATCAACGCCGGGTCAGCATCACCCCGGATTCCATGTGATGGGTCCACGGGAACTGGTCGAACATTGCGCATCGGGTGATGCGGTGGGTGTCGTGCAGTTGGGCGATGTTGGCTGCCAGGGTCTGCGGGTTGCAGGAGATGTACAGAATGTTGTCGAAACGCCGGGTCAGCTCGCAGGTGTCCGGGTCCATGCCGGCGCGGGGCGGGTCGACGAACACGCTGCCGAACTCGTAGCTCTTGAGGTCGATGCCGTGCAGGCGGCGAAACGGGCGCACTTCGTTCAGGGCTTCGGTCAGTTCTTCGGCGGACAAACGCACCAGGGTGACGTTATCCACCGAGTTTTCGCTGAGATTGCTCAGTGCCGCGTTGACCGAGGTCTTGCTGATTTCGGTGGCCAGCACTTTGCGCACGCGGGTGGCGAGCGGCAGGGTGAAGTTGCCGTTGCCGCAATACAGCTCCAGCAAATCATCGGAGCGATCGCCAAGCGCATCGTATGCCCAGTTGAGCATCTTCTGGTTCACCGTACCGTTGGGCTGGGTGAAAGCGCCCTCTGGCTGGCGGAAACTGAAGGTGCGGCCGCCGACGTCCAGTTGCTCGACCACGTAATCGTGGCCGATCACTTCGCGCTTGCCCTTGGAGCGGCCGATGATGCTGACGTTCAGGTCCGCGGCCAGTTTCGAAGCCGCCGTGTGCCAGTGCTCGTCCAGCGGGCGGTGATAGCACAGGGTGATCATCGCGTCGCCGGCCAGTGTGGTCAGGAACTCCACCTGGAACAGCTTGTGGCTCAGGGCCGCGCTGGCTTGCCATGCGGCCTTGAGTTGCGGCATCAACTGGTTGATGCGCAGGCTGGCGATCGGGAACTCTTCGATCAGGATTGGCGTGCGTTTGTCTTCCTGGGAAAACATCGCGTAATGACGCTCGCCGGCCTCGCGCCACAGGCGGAACTCGGCGCGCAGGCGGAAGTTTTTCAGCGGCGAGTCGAAAACGGCTGGCTCGGGTGCATCGAACGGGGCCAGCAGGTCACGCAAGCGCGTGACCTTTTCTTCGAGCTGAACGGCATAGGCCTGGGAATCAAAAGTCATGCGTTGAACCAACCCAGCTTGATCACGAACAGAATCGACAGGATCACCAGCGCCGGGTTCAGCTCACGGCCACGACCGGACATCAGCTTGATGGCGGTCCAGGAAATGAAACCGAAGGCGATGCCATTGGCGATGGAGTAAGTGAACGGCATCGCCAGCGCGGTGATTACGACCGGCGCAGCAACGGTGATGTCGTCCCAGTCTATTTCGGCCAGGCCGGATGTCATCAGCACGGCGACGAACAGCAGCGCCGGTGCGGTGGCGAAGGCTGGAACGCTGGCGGCCAGTGGCGAGAAGAACAGCGCCAGCAGGAACAGGATCGCCACCACGATGGCGGTCAGGCCAGTGCGGCCACCGGCACTCACACCGGCGGCGGATTCGATGTAGCTGGTGGTGGTCGAGGTACCCAGCAGCGATCCGGCCATGGCCGCGGTGCTGTCGGCGATCAGGGCGCGGCCCATTTTTGGCATGTGACCGTCTTTGCGCATCAAACCGGCACGCTTGGCCACACCGATCAAAGTACCGGAGTTATCGAACAGGTCGACGAACAGGAACGCAAAAATCACGCTGACCAGACCGATGTCCAGTGCGCCCTTGATGTCCAGTTGCAGGAAGGTCGGGGCCAGCGACGGTGGCATCGACATCACGCCGCCGAACGGGGTGAAGCCCATCACGATCGAAACGATGGTCACCACCAGAATGCCGATCAGCACCGCACCGCGCACGGCAAGGGCTTCAAGCGCGACGATCAGGGCAAACCCGAGGGTGGCGAGGATCGGCGCCGGTTGTTTCAGGTCACCGAGGCCGACCATTGTCGCCGGGTTGCTGACCACGATACCGGCGTTGTGCAGGGCGATCAGCGCCAGGAACAGGCCGATGCCGGCAGCAATCGCCGAGCGCAACGGTAGCGGGATGCTGTTGATGATCCATTCACGGATGCGGAAGATCGACAGCAGGAAGAAACACACCGCCGAGATGAACACCGCGCCCAGTGCCACTTGCCAGGTATGGCCCATGTGCAGGACCACGGTGTAGGTAAAGAAGGCGTTCAGGCCCATGCCCGGTGCGAGGGCGATCGGGTAGTTGGCGATCAGGCCCATGGTCGTCGAGCCGATGGCAGCTGCCAGGCAGGTGGCGACAAACACCGCGCCCTTGTCCATGCCGGTCTCGCCGAGGATGCTCGGGTTGACGAACAGAATGTAGGCCATGGCCAAAAAGGTCGTGACGCCCGCCAGAGTCTCGGTCCGCACGTTGGTGTTGTGTGCCTTGAGTTGAAACAGCCTTTCCAGCATGTCTGCTCCCCGTGGCGCGCCGGGCGCCGTGAATGTATCGACCTCAACAGCAAAGCACAGGCAGCAGAACGCGCCTGGAAATTACTGTGGGCCGGAAAAAGCCGCGCATCATACCAGTAGCTTGGGAATATGGCTGCTTATGGCGGTGATCGTCGTCGATGTTTTGCGACAAAGCCAAGTGCGCCATACTGCGCGCTGGTTTTTTGGGGTGGATGGGTCCTGCATGAAAAAGCGTCTGGTTGCCGCCTTCGGAGTATGGATGGCGTTGTTTCTCGGGGCGCAAACGGCCGTGGCGGCCTCAGCTCCGCCGCTGACGCAATTGAAAGTACTCAAAGTCGCGTCGCCTTCCTGTGGAGTCGAGAACATCGACGAAGGGCAAACCCGGACCCGCTGCGATCACAATGGCCCGAACATCACGGTGTACGTGCTGGAAGTGGGTTATGGACGCGAGGCCCATGTCGCCCTGGACGGTTTCGAAGTGAATGGCACCCGCACACCGGTCTGCGCGTTCAAGAACGGCAACCTGACCAGTTGCACCCCCGGGGAAAAAACCGTTGGCTATCTGTATGCCCTCGATCTGGCGGGCAAGCAGGAAGGCACGCTGACCTTCAGCAATACTTCGATCAACGCCCCCGGCAACACGATGTCGACGCAGCTTTATATCCAGTAACCAACTCACGTATCGAACAAGGGTCAGGAAAGCTGACTACGCTTACAAGATCATTCCGTGGACAGTGCCCGATGACCTTTAGAGCCTTGATTGCCCTTGCCGAGGGCACCGACGACCTGCAAACCGTGACCCTGATCGACGTACTGCGCCGCGCCAAAGTAGAAGTGGTGGTGGCCAGTATCGAAGGGCGGCGCATGCTCACCTGCGCCCGCGGTACACGCCTGACGTCCGATGCGATGCTGGTGGACTTGCTGGCGCAGCCCTTCGACCTGATCGCCTTGCCGGGTGGTGCGGTGGGTTCGCAGCACCTGGCAGCACACCACCCCCTGCAACAATTGATCAAGGATCAGGCGGCAGCCGGTCGCCTGTTCGCCGGCATCGCCGAAGCGCCTGCCGTGGCGCTGCAGGCCTATGGCGTATTGCGTCAGCGACGCATGACTTGCCTGCCCTCGGCCAGCCATCAACTGTCGGGCTGCACCTTCGTCGATCAGCCAGTGGTGGTCGACGGCAATTGCATCACCGCCCAAGGCTCGGCTGCCGCATTGGCATTTGCCCTGGCGCTGGTGGAACAACTCTGCGGAAACGCCACACGCACGGCGGTGGCGGGGGAGTTGTTGGTTTAGATAACTTCAGGCTTTCGCTTCTTCCTTCTCTTCATCTTTAGCCACGTGCATGCGATCGCGGCTGGCCAGTGTCGGGAACAGTTTGACCCACACCCCGGTCACCACAAGTGTGCCGATCCCGCCCATGACCACGGCTGGCACGGTACCGAACCAGTGGGCGGTCAGGCCTGATTCGAATTCTCCCAGCTGGTTCGAAGCACCGATGAACAGACCGTTCACGGCGCTGACCCGGCCGCGCATTTCGTCCGGGGTTTCCAGTTGAACGAACGAGGCGCGGATCACCATGCTGATCATGTCTGCCGCGCCCAACACCACCAACACCGCCAGGGAAAACCAGAACGAGGTCGACAGGCCGAAGGCGATGGTTGCCACGCCGAAGATGCCCACGGCGGTAAACATCACCCGTCCGACATTGCGTTCCACGGCAAACCGCGCAAGCAACAGCGACATCAGCAGCGCACCCACTGCCGGTGCCGAGCGCAACAAGCCCAGGCCCCACGGGCCGGTTAGCAGGATGTCCTTGGCGAACACCGGCAGTAGCGCCGTCGCGCCGCCCAATAGCACCGCGAACAGATCGAGGGAGATCGCCCCGAGAATGTCCGGACGACTGCGGATAAAGCGAATGCCCGCCAGCAGTGAATCCAGAGTGGCCTTGCCCTTGTTCAGCGGGGTTTGCCGGGCTGGCAGGTTGAGCATCAGCGAACAGGCGATGACATACAGCAGCACCGTCGGACCATACACCCAGACGCTGCCGAAGGCATAGAGCAAGCCGCCGAGGGCCGGGGCGACGATGGTTGCCGATTGCTGGGCCGATTGCGCGGCGGCCACCGCACGGGGAAACAGTGCGCTGGGCACGATGCTTGGTAGCAGGGCCTGGGTGGTCGGCATTTCAAAGGAGCGAGCGCCGCCGAGCAGGAAGGCCAGGATAAAGATCATTTCCCGGGTGACATGGTCGGTCGCGCTGCCGATGGCCAGCGACAGGGCGATCAGTGCCTGCAAGGACTGGCAGATTGCCGCGACCTTACGCCGGTCATAGCGGTCGGCGACGTGCCCGGTGTGCAGCATGAACAGCACGCGCGGGGCGAACTCGACCAGGCCGACCAGGCCCAGGTCAAGCACGTTGCCGGTCAATTGATACAGGTTCCAGCCGATGGCCACGGTGAGCATCTGGAAGCCGCTGGCGGTGAAAATCCGGGCCAGCCAGAACGCGAGAAAAGGGCGATGGTGACGTAACAGCAAGGGCTCTTGGCTGGGCATCTGCGGGAAAATCTGGGGAGAGGGGAACGGCGAGATTAGCATCAACCTGTAACAGGAAGTTGCCATGACAAAAAATTTAGTTAGCCAGACATCGAATTCAGTAGCACTACCAATCCCTGTGGGAGCGGGCTTGCTCGCGAAGAGGACGGCACATCCGGCATTGAAGTCGACTGACACTCCGCCTTCGTCGGAACGCCGCCCGGAGCAAGTCCGCTCCCACAGGAAATGTATTTCAGCTTGTGACCAAGGCCGTGAGGCAACTTGTCACGCGGCAAAAGACCACGCGGTTCATGCCCGAAAATGGGACTACTCTTTCAACGTTGATTGATCCAGATCAAAACCCGCAAAAGGAATTGATCCGGCGGCCGCAAGGCCAGACTCCCTGCGTTGTGATGCGTGCAGAAAAAGAACAAAAAGGGATTCGCCACACTCCATACCCGTGGGGGCCGTGGGTGCAGGCTTCCAGCCGGCAGCCGTACTACCTGACAGAGGAAGACTTATGTTCGGTTTAGAGGCACTTGATCTCGCCCGAATCCAGTTCGCGTTCACCATCTCGTTCCACATCCTGTTTCCGGCCATCACCATCGGCCTGGCGAGTTACCTGGCGGTACTCGAAGGCCTCTGGCTGAAAACCCATAACGACACCTACCGTGACCTCTACCATTTCTGGTCGAAGATCTTTGCCGTCAACTTCGGCATGGGGGTGGTTTCCGGCCTGGTAATGGCCTATCAGTTCGGCACCAACTGGAGCCGCTTCTCGGACTTCGCCGGTTCCGTGACCGGGCCGTTGCTGACCTATGAAGTGCTCACGGCATTCTTCCTCGAGGCCGGGTTCCTCGGCGTCATGCTGTTTGGCTGGAACAAGGTCGGGCGTGGCCTGCACTTCTTCGCCACCGTGATGGTCGCTATCGGTACGCTGATCTCGACCTTCTGGATTCTCGCCTCCAACAGCTGGATGCAGACCCCGCAGGGCTTCGAGATCGTCAACGGTCAGGTCATCCCCACCGACTGGCTGGCCATTATCTTCAACCCCTCGTTCCCCTATCGCCTGATGCACATGGCCACGGCGGCGTTCGTAGCCACGGCCTTCTTCGTCGGTTCCTCCGCGGCCTGGCATTTGCTGCGCGGCAAGGACAACCCTGCGATCCGCAAAATGCTCTCGATGGCCATGTGGATGGCGTTGATCGTGGCGCCGATCCAGGCGGTCATTGGCGACTTCCACGGCCTCAACACGCTTGAGCATCAGCCGGCGAAAATCGCCGCGATCGAGGGGCACTGGGAAAACAAAGGCAATGAGGCGACTCCGTTGATTCTGTTCGGCTGGCCGGACATGAAAGAGGAGAAGACCAAGTTCGCCGTTGAGATTCCGTATCTTGGCAGCCTGATCCTCACGCATTCCCTGGATAAACAGGTGCCGGCCCTCAAGGAGTTCCCGCCTGAAGACCGGCCAAACTCGACCATTGTGTTCTGGTCGTTCCGGATCATGGTGGGCCTGGGCTTCCTGATGATCTTCACAGGGTTGTGGAGCCTGTGGCTGCGCAAGCGTGACACCCTCTATACCTCGCGGCCGTTCCTGTACCTGGCGTTGTGGATGGGGCCGTCAGGCCTGATCGCGATCCTCGCCGGCTGGTTCACCACGGAAATCGGCCGTCAGCCGTGGGTGGTCTACGGCCTGATGCGTACGGCGGATGCGTCGTCCAACCATAGCTTCATGCAGATGAGCATCACCCTGATCCTGTTTGTCGTGGTTTATTTCGCGCTGTTTGGCGCCGGTCTTGGCTACATGATGCGCCTGGTGCGCAAGGGACCGAAGATCGACGAGGGCAAGGAAACCAACGACGGCGGCCCCGGCCAGAAACGCACACCGGCCCGTCCGTTGTCCGCAGCCGACGACGATCACGCCGATGCCGGCCACAGCCTGACCAAGGAGATTTGAATCATGGGTATTGATCTTCCGCTGATCTGGGCCGTGATCATCATCTTCGGCATCATGATGTACGTGGTCATGGACGGTTTCGACTTGGGCATCGGCATTCTCTTCCCGTTCATTCCGGGCAAGACGGATCGCGATGTGATGATGAACACCGTCGCCCCGGTCTGGGACGGCAACGAGACCTGGCTGGTGTTGGGTGGCGCGGCGTTGTTCGGCGCGTTTCCGCTGGCCTATTCGGTGGTGCTCTCGGCGTTGTACCTGCCGCTGATCCTGATGTTGATCGGGTTGATCTTCCGCGGTGTGGCCTTCGAGTTCCGCTTCAAGGCCAGGGATGACAAGCGTCACCTGTGGGACAAGGCGTTCATCGGTGGCTCGATCACTGCGACGTTCTTCCAGGGCGTTGCGCTCGGTGCGTTCATCGATGGACTGCCGGTGGTCAACCGGCAGTTCGCCGGTGGTTCACTGGACTGGCTGACACCGTTCACGATGTTCTGTGGTGCGGCGCTGGTGGTGGCCTATGCGTTGCTCGGTTGCACCTGGCTGATCATGAAGACCGAAGGCAAGTTGCAGGAACAGATGCATGACCTGGCTCGGCCATTGGCTTACGTGCTGCTGGCGGTGATCGGCATCGTCAGCATCTGGACCCCGTTGGCTCACGCAGAAATCGCCGCACGCTGGTTCACCATGCCGAATCTGTTCTGGTTCATGCCGGTGCCGATTCTGGTGCTGGTGACGATGTACGGCCTGATCCGCGCTGTGGCCCGCAACGCTCACTACACGCCGTTCCTGCTGACCCTGGTGCTGATCTTCCTCGGTTACAGCGGGTTGGGCATCAGCCTGTGGCCGAACATCATCCCGCCGTCGATCTCGATTTGGGATGCTGCCGCGCCACCGCAAAGCCAGGGCTTCATGCTGGTGGGCACGCTGTTCATCATCCCGTTCATCCTGGGCTACACCTTCTGGAGCTACTACGTGTTCCGCGGCAAGGTCACCCATGAAGACGGCTATCACTAGCCCCATGGAACCCTGCGATGGTGCCGCAATCGGCGCCATCGCACTGAAGGAGGATCAAAGCAATGAGCGGCAAAGATTCCCTGCACGACATTGAAGAAGCCGAAAAAAAGCCGCTGTGGCAGCGGCTAGGCTGGTTGGCCCTGATCTGGGCTGGCAGCGTGGGCGCCTTGTTCATCGTCGCCAGCCTGATGCGTCTGTTCATGAACGCGGCCGGCCTGACCACGCACTGACATCTCTCCCGTAGCCTCAAGGCACGGATTTATAACCCTCCGACCGGAGGGTTTTTTTTGCCTGTTACTTACGCGCCTTGAGGATCACGAATTTCGGATTGGCTGCCACTTGCTCGACACCACGGAACAATCGCGCCAGCTTGCTGTGGTAGCCCAGGTGACGATTGCCGACGATGTAAAGCGCGCCGCCCACGACCAACGCTTCGCGCGCTTGCTGGAACATCCGCCAGGCCAGGAAGTCGCCGACCACTTGTTGTTGGTGAAACGGTGGATTGCACAGCACGACATCAAGCGATTGCGGCTCCTGGCCGGCCAGGCCATCGCCGGCACGCACGGTCACTTCCCGTTCACCCAACGCTGCGCGCCAGTTTTCGCAGGCCGATTGCACGGCCATGAAAGATTCGTCCACCAGTGTGTAGCGGGCCTCGGGGTTTTGCAGGGCGCTGGCGATGGCCAGAACGCCGTTGCCGCAACCGAGATCGGCGACCCGCGCCGAGCCGAGGTTTTTCGGCAGGTGTGGCAAAAACGCCCGGGTACCAATGTCCAGGCCTTCGCGGCAAAACACATTGGCGTGGTTGAGCAGTTCGATAGCCGGTTCGTCGAGTCTGTATCGCGTCGGGTAAGGCGACACGGCTGGTGCTTTGTCTTGAGCAGTGGCAATCAATAGCCGCGCTTTCTTCACGGCCAACGAGGCTTGCACTGGGCCGATGTAGCGCTCCAGCAAGTCGCCCGCCGCCCGGGGCAGATGTTTGATCATGGCCGCGGCAACCACTTGGGCGCCGGGCGCCAGTTGGTCCTGCAGGCGGATCAGTTGTTCCTCCAACAGCGCCAGGGTTTTCGGCACACGGATCAGCACGCAGTCGAACGGCCCGACAAGGGCCTCGCTGGCGGGGACGCCCGGTACCGCATCAAACGCCAGGCCGTTACGCACCAGGTTCTTTTCCAGGCCCTGGAAGGCCAGGAACGAATCACCGCTGCTGACCACCCGGACCTTACCCGCCAGGCTGGCCGCCAGCGCGCCGAAACTGTCATTGAGGACCAATACCCGGGTGTCTGACGCCGGCTGCTGTTCGGCCAGATGATTGAGCAGGTATTCATCGGCCGCATCGAAAGCTTGCAGCGGTTCGTTCTGCTGTTCGGGCTGGCGGATCAGGTCGAGGCTGGCGAAGGGTGTTTCGAGCAAAGGCATGGGGGGGCTCTGGGTAATCAACTGATGTCCCGCTACCCTAAGGCGTAGGAGCGGGCGGAGCCGTCCGAGTGTACTGCACCGTGAAGGTCTACACGCTATCACTCAGGAGGGACCGCAAATGGTACGTTTTTTTTGCCTGGATTACCCGCAGGTTTTCCTGCTGTCGGGCGTTTCAGATAGCTCCGGACCGGGCTGCGGCGATGACTGCCGCAATCTTGTTGTTGACGCCAAGCTTCTCGATAGCCCTGTGTACATGAAAGTTGACTGTGCGCTCACTCAAATTGAGGATCCTGGCAATTTCATAGGCCGTCTTGCCATCGGCCGACAGTTTCAACACTTCAAGTTCCCGCCGTGACAAGGGGGGAGTCTGAGGGGGAGCCGGTTTTTTCGGTTGCATTGCGATCGCCAGAGCGTGCAGATGGCGACTGATGAACACTGAGAACCCAAGATTCTCGTACAGCTCAAAAGCGGAAATCGGGCAATGGCTCCTGGCCAGGCTGAGAATACTGCGCAGGCCTGTTTCCTCATCGTGGATCGCCTGGGACCAGCCATGCTGCAAACCTTGTTGCTGCAACAACTGCCATAGCCATGGTGTCCTGGAAAAAAGCTCCTCGCTCCAGAGAACAGGCAATAATGAATGATTGCAATGAGCCATTACCGGATCTATTTGCGAGACGTGGTTTTTTTCATATTGGGTATTCCACTCATGAGGGAAATTGTTCAGGTTCACCGTACTGGCGTCGATCCCGACTGAGTTTGAAGTAATTGAAAAGCCACAGAATTTATATCCAAGGTTTTTGGCAAAATTGAGCGCGATTCGATAGGCCGTATTGATCTCTTGCGTATGCGCCAATTGCTTGAGCTGTGACTCTTTCCAGATCTCCATAGAATGATCTCCATAAGTGTGTCTTTTGGGTGAAGAATTGGATCCAAAATGCGGCACGTGACGAGTGTAGGACAGTTCCTACGGTGCTGGTGCAACAAATTTGCTCTTTTGGCTGTTGGAAAAGTGTATTTAAGGTTCTTAGGCAATTGATGAGTTAAAAAATCCATATGTCATTTTATATCTATGGTTGGGCGTAATATTTTGTAACAAGTCGCTGGTGCAGATTAATGTCACTACAAACTGTCGGTGTTTACGCTGCTTTCTTTGCGGGACACTGGGGGTGTCTTTTGATTGGAGCCTTCCATGTCCGTCAGTGAAGAAAAATTTACGCGTCAGACCTTGCGCGAGGTTCATCCGTTGACCCCGAACCTGTTTACCCTGCGCGCCACCCGGGATGCAGGGTTTCGTTTTCGGGCGGGGCAGTTTGCCCGATTGGGTGTCACCAAGGCTGATGGCAGCACGGTATGGCGTGCCTACTCCATGGTGTCCTCGCCCTTTGACGAGTTCCTCGAGTTCTTTTCCATTGTCGTACCGGGCGGTGAGTTCACCAGCGAACTGTGCCGACTGGGCGTTGACGATACATTACTGGTCGACCGCCAGGCTTTCGGCTACCTGACGCTGGACCGTTTTGTCGATGGACGCGATCTGTGGTTGTTATCCACAGGCACGGGCCTGGCGCCGTTCCTGTCGATACTCCAGGACTTCGAAGTCTGGGAGAGATTCGAGCGGATCATCCTGGTCTACAGCGTTCGCGAAGCCCGGGAACTGGCTTATCAGGAGCTGATCGCAGGGTTGGCGCAACGTGAGTATCTGGCGGAGTACACACACAAACTGCAGTTCATCACCACGGTCACTCGTGAGCAGCATCCTGGCGCATTGAACGGGCGTATCACCACGTTGATTGAAAACGGCGAGCTGGAGCGTGTCGCGGGTGTTGCGCTGACGCCTGAGCACTCACGGGTCATGCTGTGCGGCAATCCGCAGATGATCGATGACACGCGCAAGCTGCTTAAACAGCGGGACATGCACTTGAGCCTCAGTCGGCGACCCGGCCAGGTGGCGGTGGAAAACTTCTGGTAAGAAAAACGGCGCCTCAAAGCGCCGTTTTTTTTCGCTAATGAAGTCAAGGCCGGTTGTTCTGGGCCTTGAGCAAGTCGCGGATTTCGCCCAGCAATTCTTCTTCCTTGGTGGGAACCGGCGGCAGGCTAGGGGCCACGGCCTCTTCGCGCTTCAGGCGGTTGATGGCCTTGACGCCCATGAAAATCGCAAAGGCGACGATGACGAAGTCGATGATGGTCTGGATGAATTTGCCATACGCCAGCACCACCGCTGGAGTTGCGCCTTCTGCTGCCTTGAGCGTTATGGCCAGATCACTGAAGTCCACGCCACCGATCAGCATCCCGATTGGCGGCATGACCAGGTCACCGACAAACGACGTAACGATCTTGCCGAAGGCTGCACCGATAATGATGCCGACGGCCATGTCGACCACGTTGCCTTTGACCGCGAAGGCCTTGAACTCGTTAAGCACGCCCATAGGTTATTTCCTTGTTACAGATGAGGTTGATAAGCGCAGTGTAAATCAGCAAATCGCATCCTGCTCGAGTCAAGTGCCTGTTGTGCTTGCCAGCAATCGACCCGGGCGGTGTTGAAAAAATCACCGATCGATCTCATGTGTGGGCTGATCAGCCATTCTGAGGCAGTTCGAATACGACTTTTCTCAACGACAGGGCGTCGTTTGTTTCAGCGAACCAGAGTTGAGAGACCATCCCTGAGTCGGGCCGTTTAAGTTGAACGCGCAGCTGGTGGTCAGGAGGCTGTATTTAGAACTAGTGCGTTTGTAGTTGTATTAACTGTTTCGTTAGTTCTGGAGGGCTAGAAAGTTATGTATTGCTCGGAGCGGATAGCTGTGTTTTGTTTAATTGATTTTGCACTAAATGTGTAACTGAATAAAGTTTGTATAGGTTTTCAAGTCGTTCAGTAAGGCGTGTCTCTAGTGTTTGTCGGGCGTGCGTGGAAAAACTTATACAAGTTTTTGTAGGGGGGGCGTATATCGGTATGCCTGAGCCTGTTGAAATATTTTGAAAATATTAAACGGGTTGCAAAGTACCTGACCGTACTCGCGCGCCTTGGCTGAGCTATCATCGCGTTTTTTTCCGGGGGTTCCGATGGCCAAGGCCAAGCGCATGTATGGCTGCACCGAGTGCGGCTCAACCTTCCCCAAATGGGCCGGCCAGTGCGGTGAGTGCGGGGCCTGGAACACGCTCACCGAAACCATGGTGGAAAGCGGCGGGGCAGCTGCCCCCAGCGGTCGTACCGGCTGGGCCGGCCAGCAGGCGCAGATCAAGACCCTGGCCGAAGTCAGTGTCGAAGAAATTCCGCGTTTCTCCACCGCTTCCAGCGAACTCGACCGGGTTTTGGGTGGTGGTCTGGTGGATGGCTCGGTGGTGCTGATCGGTGGCGACCCGGGCATCGGCAAGTCGACCATTCTGTTGCAAACCCTGTGCAACCTCGCCAAGAGCATGCCGGCGTTGTACGTCACCGGTGAAGAGTCCCAGCAGCAAGTGGCCATGCGTGCACGGCGCCTGGGGTTGCCTCAGGATCAACTGCGGGTCATGACCGAAACCTGCATCGAAGCCATCATTGCCACGGCCCGTCAGGAAAAGCCCAGGGTGATGGTGATCGACTCGATCCAGACGATCTTTACCGAGCAACTGCAATCGGCCCCGGGTGGTGTATCCCAGGTACGTGAAAGCGCGGCGTTACTGGTGCGTTATGCCAAACAGAGCGGTACGGCGATCTTCCTGGTGGGCCACGTCACCAAGGAAGGCGCGCTGGCGGGCCCTCGGGTGCTGGAACACATGGTCGACACCGTGCTGTATTTCGAGGGTGAGTCCGATGGGCGCCTGCGTCTGCTGAGGGCGGTGAAGAACCGCTTCGGTGCCGTCAATGAATTGGGCGTGTTCGGCATGACCGACAAAGGCCTGAAAGAAGTCTCCAATCCGTCGGCGATTTTTCTGACCCGCGCCCAGGAAGAAGTCCCGGGCAGTGTGGTGATGGCAACGTGGGAAGGCACGCGGCCGATGCTGGTGGAGGTTCAGGCGCTGGTGGACGACAGTCACCTGGCCAACCCGCGTCGGGTCACGCTGGGGCTGGATCAGAACCGGCTGGCGATGTTGCTGGCGGTGCTGCACCGTCACGGTGGCATTCCGACCCACGATCAGGACGTGTTCCTCAACGTGGTCGGTGGGGTCAAGGTGCTGGAAACGGCGTCCGACCTGGCCTTGATGGCGGCGGTGATGTCCAGTTTGCGCAACCGGCCGTTGCCCCACGATCTGCTGGTGTTCGGTGAAGTCGGGCTGTCCGGTGAAGTGCGTCCGGTGCCTAGCGGTCAGGAGCGATTGAAAGAAGCTGCCAAGCACGGCTTCAAGCGGGCCATCGTGCCCAAGGGTAATGCGCCGAAGGAGGCTCCGGCAGGGTTGCAGATCATTGCCGTTACTCGCCTGGAGCAGGCCTTGGATGCGTTGTTCGAATAATCTGCAGGGGAAACACAAACCCTGTGGGAGCGGGCTTGGTCCGGGCGGCGTTCCGACGAAAGCGGTGTGTCAGTCAACGGAGATGCTGAATGTAACGGCCTCTTCGCGAGTAAGCCCGCTCCCACACTGGATGGTTGCCGGGCGGTCAGACTTCGATCAGGGCACCCAGTTCGCGCTCAAGCTCCTGCTGGTCGCCCAGATTTAGCTCGATCAACCGCCGCAGGCGCCCGATGGATTCCAGGCTGATGTGCCGGCAAACAAAGCCAAGTTGGCCATGGTCGTCATGGGCCAGTTGCACATCCATGGTGATGTCGGCCTCTTCGCTCAGATGTATGTCGACCAGAAAATCCTGCTGCGGGTTGCCCAACCAAGGATCGGGACGCTCGATCAATAACCCCTTGAGCGACAGATCAACCAACTTCACCGACCAGGTGGACTCACCCTGACTCAGCTCGGTTCGTGCATCGAACGCAATACGTTTGAAGCGGCGACGTTCGGCAGGGTGCTCGCTCATGGCGCGATCCTCGGAAATGTACGCTGACTATAGACCCGCCTGATCAAAGGCTGCCAGCGCGTGCAGGTGTCCAGACCAATGTCGGGGTATGGCCTTTGCCGTCAGGAGCGCTAAACTCGGGGTGGCTGTCTTTCTTGTCCACTCTGGCTGGAATAATAAAATGAAAAATAATAATAGCCCGCTACGCCATCTGCCTTGGCTGGTGCTGGCAATCGTAGGTGCGTGTGCCTTGGGTGTCGTGGCACTGCGCCGAGGCGAGGCCATCAACGCCTTGTGGATTGTGGTCGCTGCCGTGGCCATCTATCTGGTCGCCTATCGCTATTACAGCCTGTTCATCGCCAATAAAGTGATGCAGCTCGACCCCAACCGGGCCACGCCGGCTGTGCTCAACAATGACGGTCTGGACTACGTACCGACCAACAAACACGTACTCTTCGGTCACCACTTCGCGGCCATCGCCGGTGCTGGTCCACTGGTCGGTCCGGTGCTGGCGGCGCAGATGGGCTACCTGCCCGGCACGCTGTGGCTGATCGCCGGCGTGGTGCTGGCCGGTGCCGTCCAGGACTTCATGGTCCTGTTCATGTCCACCCGCCGCAACGGTCGCTCCCTGGGCGACATGGTCCGTGAAGAAATGGGCCGCATCCCCGGTACCATCGCGCTGTTTGGCTGCTTCCTGATCATGATCATCATCCTCGCGGTGCTGGCGCTGATCGTCGTCAAGGCCCTGGCCGATAGCCCGTGGGGCATGTTTACGGTGATGGCGACCATTCCAATCGCGATGTTCATGGGCGTCTACATGCGCTACATCCGCCCCGGTCGCATCGGCGAAATCTCGGTGATCGGCGTGGTGCTGCTGCTCGGTTCGATCTGGCTCGGTGGGCAGATTGCCGCGGATCCGGTGTGGGCCAAGGCGTTCAGCTTCACTGGCGTACAAATCACCTGGATGCTGATCGGCTACGGTTTTGTCGCGGCGGTGTTGCCGGTATGGCTGATCCTGGCGCCGCGTGACTACCTGTCGACCTTCCTGAAAATCGGCACCATCGTGGCCCTGGCCATCGGCATCCTGGTGACCATGCCCGAGCTGAAAATGCCGGCGCTGACCCAGTTCATCGACGGCACCGGCCCGGTATGGAAGGGCGGTCTGTTCCCGTTCCTGTTCATCACCATCGCCTGTGGCGCGGTCTCGGGTTTCCATGCGCTGATCGCCTCCGGCACCACGCCGAAGCTGCTCGCCAGTGAAGGGCATGCCCGTTATATCGGTTACGGCGGCATGCTGATGGAATCGTTCGTGGCGATCATGGCCATGGTCGCCGCGTCGGTGATCGAGCCAGGCGTGTACTTCGCCATGAACAGCCCGGCTGCCGTGGTTGGCGGTGATGTGGTGGCGGTAGCGACAGCGGTCAGCAACTGGGGCTTTGCCATCACGCCGGAAGCGTTGCAGGCGGTGGCCCATGACATCGGTGAAACCACCATCCTGGCCCGTGCCGGTGGTGCGCCGACCCTGGCGGTGGGGATCGCACAGATCCTGCACAGTGTTCTGCCGGGTGAAAACACCATGGCGTTCTGGTACCACTTCGCGATCCTGTTCGAAGCGCTGTTCATCCTGACCGCGGTCGACGCCGGTACCCGTGCCGGGCGCTTTATGCTTCAGGACTTGCTCGGTTCGTTCGTGCCGGCCCTGCGCCGCACCGAATCCTGGACCGCCAACCTGATCGCCACCGCCGGTTGCGTGGCCATGTGGGGCTGGTTGCTGTACCAAGGGGTGATCGACCCGCTGGGCGGTATCAACACCTTGTGGCCGCTGTTCGGTATCTCCAACCAGATGCTGGCCGGTATCGCGCTGATGCTCGGCACCGTGGTGCTGATCAAGATGAAACGCCAACGCTACATCTGGGTGACCTTGCTGCCGGCGGCATGGCTGCTGATCTGCACCACCACCGCCGGCTTCATCAAGCTGTTCGATGCCAACCCGGCGATCGGCTTCCTCGCCCTGGCGAAAAAATACAGCGATGCCCTGGCCAATGGTCAGATCCTCGCCCCGGCCAAGGACATCACGCAGATGCAGCACGTGATCTTCAACGCCTACACCAACGCAACGCTGACCGCGCTGTTCCTGTTCGTGGTGTTCAGCATCCTGTTCTATGCGCTCAAGGTCGGTATTTCCGCCTGGGGCAGCAAGGAGCGTACGGATAAAGAATCGCCATTCCAGGCGCAGCCGGAAGCGTGATCGAGGATTTGCACCATGTTCAATGACCTGAGTCGCCTCGGTAAATACCTCGGTCAGGCCGCGCGCCTGATGGTCGGCATGCCCGACTACGACAACTACGTCGAGCATATGCAGACCAAGCACCCGGACAAACCGGTGATGAGCTATGAGATGTTCTTTCGCGAGCGTCAGGAAGCCCGTTACGGTGGCAAGGGGGGGCCGAAGTGCTGTTGATCCGGTTGTTCGATTAACAGCGACCCTGTGGGAGCGGGCTTGCTCGCGAAAGCGGTGTATCAGTCAACATAACTGTTGAAGCTGACGGCCCCTTCGCGAGCAAGCCCGCTCCCACATTTGTTTTGTGTTGTTTTTTCATTGTGTGAAAAAGGAGATCCAGCTTGTCCTCTCCCATCCCGGTCACGATCCTCAGCGGCTTCCTCGGCGCTGGCAAGACCACCCTGTTGCGTCACCTGCTCAAGGCCGAGCACGGCCTGAAGATTGCCGTGATCGAGAACGAATTCAGCGACGCCGGTATCGACACCCAGTTGTTGGGCGATGAACCGGTGCAAGTGATGACGCTCTCCAACGGCTGCGTCTGCTGCACCATCCATACAGACCTGACCAAAGCGCTTTATCTGTTGCTCGAGCGTCTGGACCAGGGCGACATCGCCTTCGACCGTCTGGTGATCGAGTGCACCGGCCTGGCCGACCCGGCGCCCGTGGCGCAAACCTTTTTCATCGACGAAGAATTGCGCGAGCGCTATATCCTCGACGGCATCATCACGCTGGTCGATGCGGCGCATGCCGACTTGCACCTGACCCAGACCATCGCCCAGGCGCAGATCGGTTTCGCCGACCGCTTGCTGGTGAGCAAGCGCGATCTGGTGGACGAGCTGACCTTCACCGCGTTGAGCGAACGCCTGACCCGCATCAACCGTCGCGCCCCGATCCGCGTGGTCGACCATGGCAAGATCGACCTGGCCGAATTGCTCGACGTGCGCGGTTTCAATCTCAACGCCGACCTCGGTGGCGGGGTGAGTTTGCGACCGGTCAGCCAGGCACCGTCCATCGACCGCATTTCCAGCCTGGTGCTGCGCACTGAAAAGCCGCTGGATATCGACAGACTCAGCGAGTTCATGAACGAGCTGCTGGAGGAGCATGGCAAGCAGTTGCTGCGCTACAAAGGTGTGTTGAACATCCTCGGCGAACCGCGGCGCATGGTGTTCCAGGGTGTCTTGAAGCTTTATGGATTCGACTGGGATACCGAATGGGCCGACGATGAAACCCGCGAAAGCGTGATCGTGTTCATTGCTGATGATTTGCCGGAAGAAAAGATTCGAGAGGGGTTTGCGCGGGTGGCGGCGGTCTGAAGTTTTATGGCGTCTGTGAGGGCGCCATCGCGGGCAAGCCCGGCTCCCACAGGTTTCTGGTTGAACACAAAGTCTGTGCTTACCCTCGAACACTGTGGGAGCGGGCTTGCCCGCGATGCGATCTAGCCAGCAACACAATGTTCACGGGGTGTACTGAGCAGTGTCTGCTCCAGATGATCCAGATGCCGGTTTATCAGCATGACCGCTGTCGCAGCATTTCCACGTTCAACAGCATCAGCAATCGCCAAATGCTCCTGCCACGCGCAACAACTGTGCGTCTGCTCCTCACACTGTGCAATCGCCAATGAGGTCAGCGGCACCAGGCTGCCAAGAAAATGCGCCAGCGGTGCATTTCCAGCCATTTCGGCCAACTGCAAATGGAACTCTCCCGACAAACGAATTGCCCGGCCGCGCTCAGCGCATTCACGCTCGTTATCGACTAGCGTCCGCAGTTGCTTCAGGTCTTGCGCGCAGGGTTGCTGACACGCCAGCCGCACCAGCATGATCTCGGCGAGCCGCCGGGCATGCAGTGTCTGCCGGGTCTGCTCGGCATCAAGTTCGGCGACGCGGGGACGATGGTTGACTCGAAGGAGGATGATTTGCTGATGGGACAGTCGCGTCAGTACATCGCGCACATCGCTGCGTCGAGCACCGAACATCTGCGTCAGACTTTCTTCCGTAAAGCGGCTGGCCGAATGGATGCGCTGGTCGAAAATGGCATCGAGGATCCGCGAATACAGATCATCCACCGAAGGGCGGATGGGCAGGGTAACGAGTGTTTGTGGCGAGGCGAAGCCGGTCATGGCCAATCTCCAGTTCGAAGAGGTTTCAACTGCCGAGGTTGTCTTCCGGAATGTTCAGTTCGATGCCCATGCGCTGGCCTTCGCGCAAAATGTGCCGACGCATCTCGGCACTGGCCTGGGCGCTGTTCTTGCTGCGGATCGCGCGCACCACGGCCTCGTTTTCTTCAAGGCGTTCAGCCAGATGCTCCGGGGAGTTGCGTAACACTTCGGCGCTTTGCTTGAGGGCATTGCTGGTTTGCTGGACCACGCTCTGGAAGATCGGGTTCGAGGTCAAGGTGAACAATTCCTCGTGGAAGGCGATGTAGGCGCTGACTCCGGCTTCACTATCGCCAGCCTCCAGGGCTTCGCGCATGTCCATCAGGGTCAGGCGCAGTTGCCCGACTTCCTTGCTGCTGATGGACTGCGCCACGAGGCCGACGATGAACGGTTCGAGGGTGTAGCGCAGTTGCAGCACATCTTCGAGGCTGGCGCCGGCCACGGCGCTGTCATGGCTGGCGTTGTCGCTGAGCTGCGCGTCGAGCACCACAACGCCTTTGCCCGGCATTGAACGCACGAGGCCGAGGGTTTCCAGCACGATCACCGCTTCGCGCAGGCTCGGGCGGCTGATGCCCAGTTGTTCGGCCAGTTCACGCTGGCCCGGCAGCATGTCGCCGGAGCGCCACTGCCCCCTGGCCAAAGCGGCCCGAAGTTTTTCTACCACTGAGTTGACGACGGTTGATGAGGTAATCACTTGTTCGCTCCGTGAGCCGTGCCTGCGGGTCGGCAGGCACGGCGGTCATTCAGAATTCTTTGGCTGCCGCTTGAGCAACCGGTTTTCGTGGCTGGAAGGTATAACCCGCCTGGCCGGAAAGCACCTTGTTCGCCCGTTGTACATCGATGTCCTTTTCCCACCGTGCGATGGCGACGGTCGCTACGCAGTTGCCGATCAGGTTGGTCAGTGCCCGGCCGATGCCCATGAACCAGTCCACGGCCAGCACCAGCACCAGACCCACCACCGGAATTGCCGGAATGGCGGTCAGGGTGGCCGCCAGAATCACCAGCGCCGAGCCCGGAATACCGTGGGCACCCTTGGAGGTGATCAACGATACCAACAGAATCGTCAGCAGGTCGGTCATGGCCAGCGGCGTGCCGGTGGCGTTGGCGATGAACACGATGGCCAGGGTCAGGTAGATCGAGAAACCGTCGAGGTTGAACGAGTAACCCGTTGGAATCACCAGGCCGACTGTCGAACTGCCGATGCCCAGATGCTCGAGCTTGCGCATGATTTGTGGCAGAACGGCATCGGACGAAGCGGTGCCCATGACGATGAGCAGTTCCTCGCGAAGGTATTTGAGCAATGGCCACATCTTCAAGCCAGAGAGACGCATCACCAGGCCGAGAATCAGGGCAACGAAGGCCACACAGGTCAGGTAGAACAAGCCGACCAGGCTGCCCAGGTGTTGCAGCGAGTCCAGGCCATATTTGCTGGTGGTGAAGGCGATCGCGCCGAATACACCGATCGGTGCCAGTCGCACGATCATGCCCATGATGCGGAAGATCACGTGGCTGAGTTCATTGATCAGCCGCGAAATACCCGATGCCGCCTCGCCCACCAGATTCAGTGCACTGCCGAACAACACTGAAAACAGCAGGACCTGCAGGATATTGTTATCGGCAAAGGCACCGATCACCGACGTCGGAATCAGGTCCATCAGGAACTGTGTGGTGGTGTGCATGTGCTGGCCGCGCTGGGCAATGTCGCCCATGTCGGCAGCGGAAAGCTGTTCCAGGTGAATGTTCGCGCCACTGCCAATACCGGTGCTGAAGGCGAACACCAGGCCGATCACCAGGGCGATGGTGGTCAGCACTTCAAAGTAGATCACCGATTTTAGGCCGATGCGCCCGACCTTTTTCAGGTCGCCGGCACCGCTGATGCCGCTGACCACCACGCAGAACACGATCAGGCCGATGAGCATTTTGATCAGCTTGATAAAACCGTCACCGAGCGGCTTGAGCTGAGCGGAGTATTCGGGAAGGGTCAGTCCGCAGACGATGCCGAGCACCAGTCCGAGAACCACTTGGAGGAAGATTGAACGCGAGCACCATCTGAGCATGGGAGGAATCCTGGTCGGTGTCCTGGCTGCCGTGCGCAAGGCGCATCGACTTCAGGACTTAATTATTGTGGTCTTACCGGTATGTCCAGTGCAGGCGCAGTCTAGGCGCTATTTTTAGATTTTCGCAAGTAAAAATTAGAAAATTGGCATGACCGGTCTTACCAGTTGTGCTGATCCTGTAGGAGCGAGCTTGCTCGCGAAGGTCGTCAACGATAACGAGTGCTTGCTGGATCAACGCATCATCATTGAAATCATCGCGAGCAAGCTCGCTCCTGCAGAAGCATTTCACGGGCGAAAAAAAACCGGCCATCTCTGGCCGGTTTCTCATGACTGCGGTTTAGCGGGGCTGATTAAGCGCCGTATACCGGCAGCTTCTTGCAGATAGCCTTGACCTTCTCACGAACGGCATCGATCACCGCTTCGTTGTTCAGGTCAGCCAGGATGTCGCAGATCCAGCCGGCCAGTTCCTTGCACTCTGCTTCCTTGAAGCCGCGAGTGGTCACAGCCGGGGTGCCGAAGCGCAGACCGGAGGTGACGAACGGGGAGCGTGGGTCGTTTGGCACGGAGTTCTTGTTCACGGTGATGAACGCTTTGCCCAGAGCGGCATCGGCGTCTTTACCGGAGATTTCCTGCTTGATCAGCGACAGCAGGAACAGGTGGTTCTCAGTACCGCCCGACACTACGTCGAAGCCGCGCTCGATGAACACGCTGGCCATGGCCTGGGCGTTCTTCACCACTTGTTGCTGGTAAGCCTTGAACTCAGGCTGCAGCGCTTCCTTGAAGCAGATCGCCTTGGCCGCGATCACGTGCTCCAGCGGGCCGCCCTGGGCGCCCGGGAATACCGCGGAGTTCAGCTTCTTCTCGATGTCGGCGTTGGCGCGAGCCAGGATCAGGCCGCCACGTGGACCGCGCAGGGTCTTGTGGGTGGTGGTGGTCACGACGTCGGCGAATGGAACCGGGTTCGGGTAGACGCCAGCGGCGACCAGACCGGCTACGTGAGCCATGTCGACGAACAGGTAAGCGCCAACCTTGTCAGCGATTGCACGGAAGCGCGGGAAGTCGAGGATCTGCGAGTAGGCAGAGAAGCCAGCCACGATCATTTTCGGCTTGTGCTCAACGGCCAGGCGCTCGACTTCGTCGTAGTCGATCAGGCCGTTGGCGTCGATGCCGTACTGGATGGCGTTGTACAGCTTGCCGGAGGACGAAACGCTGGCGCCGTGGGTCAGGTGACCGCCGTGGGCCAGGCTCATGCCCAGGATGGTGTCGCCAGCCGACAGCAGGGCCAGGTAAACGGCGCTGTTGGCTTGCGAGCCAGCGTGTGGCTGAACGTTGGCGTAGTCGGCACCGAACAACTCTTTGGCGCGATCGATAGCCAGCTGCTCGACGACGTCTACGTACTCGCAACCACCGTAGTAGCGCTTGCCCGGGTAGCCTTCGGCGTACTTGTTGGTCAAGACCGAGCCTTGAGCTTCCATCACCGCAGGGCTGGTGTAGTTTTCCGAAGCGATCAGCTCAATGTGCTCTTCCTGGCGCTGAGCTTCTTGCTCCATGGCGGCAAAGAGATCGGCGTCGTACTTGGCAATAGTCAAATCACGGCTGAACATGGCGGTCCTCAAGGATCGGGGGCGGAAAAGGGGGGCATTCTAACCCAATGGGTTTTAGATGGCATATGAAACGGCATCATGTCGCAGACAAGTGGTGTTCATGCGGGGATTAGCGGTGATCGTGCCGGTCTCTTCGCGAGCAAGCCCGCTCCCACAGGGGAATGCATTCCAAAATGTGGGAGCGGGCTTGCTCGTGAAGGCGTCATCTGCTGCGCTGCAAAACCTCAGTCAAACATGAACAGCGCATCATTACTGAACTGCCCTTCGAACCGGCCTGCCGGCATCGGACGGCCGAACAGGTAACCCTGCACCTCGTCGCAACCGTGCTCCCTCAGGAAATCAAGCTGCTCGTGGGTTTCCACGCCTTCGGCGATCACCGCCAGGTTCAGGCTGTGGGCCATGGCAATGATCGCCCGGGCGATCTGCGCATCCTGTTCACCCGACGGCAGGCCGTCGACGAAAGTGCGGTCGATCTTCAGTACGTCGATCGGGAACTGCTTGAGGTAGTTGAGCGATGAGTAACCGGTACCGAAATCGTCGACCGCAATGCTCAATCCGAGGTTTTTCAGGCCATCGAGTATCTGCATCGCCTCGCAGACTTCGCGCATCAGGATACTTTCGGTGAGTTCCAGTTCCAGGCACGCCGGCGGCAGGCCGGTTTCCTTGAGGATGGTGGCGATTCGCGTGCCGAGCTGGCCGTCGGAGAACTGCCGCGCCGAGATGTTCACCGACACCTTCGGCACCCGTACCCTGGCCTGATGCCAGGCCTTGAGCTGGCGGCAGGCTTCGCTGATCACCCAGTCGCCGACATCCACCACCAGCCCGAGCTCTTCGAGCACTGGAATGAAATCCCCCGGCGGCACCAGCCCGCGGCGTGGATGGCGCCAGCGCAACAGTGCCTCGGCACCGGTCAGGCGCTTGCCGTCGCCGCTGAACTGCGGTTGGTAATACAGTACGAATTCGTTCTGTTCCAGGGCATGGCGCAAGTCGCTTTCCAGCTCCAGGCGTTCCAGCGCACTGGCGTTCATGTCCGCCTGATAGAACTGGAAGTTGTTCTTGCCACGCTCCTTGGCGTGGTACATCGCGGTGTCGGCATTCTTCATCAATTGGCTGAGTTCGTTGCCGTCCTGCGGGCTCAGGGCGATGCCGATACTGGCCGTGACGAAGAACTCGCGGCCTTCAAGCACAAACGGTTTCACCAGGCTGGCGAGAATCTGTTCGGCCACATGAATGGCCCGGTTCAGGGCGATTTCACGGTTGGCCCGCGGTTGCAGGAGCAAGGTGAATTCGTCCCCGCCCATGCGCGCCACGGTGTCGTCATCGTCGACGCAACCGAGCAGGCGCGCGGCCATTTCCTTGAGCATGCGGTCGCCGGCGGCGTGGCCCAGGGAGTCGTTGATCGGCTTGAAGCGGTCGAGATCGAGGAACATCAGCACCACCCACGACTTCTGCCGTTCGGCCGATTGCAGTGCCGTGTGCAGGCGATCCTGGAACAGCGTGCGGTTGGGCAGGTGGGTCAGGGCATCGTAGTAGGCGAGGCGGTGAATCCGCTGCTCGCTGGCCTTGCGCTCGCTGATGTCACTGAAGAAACACACATAACTGGCCAGGTCGCCTTCGTCGTCGAGTACCGCGGTGATCCCGACCCAGGCCGGGTAGTGCTCGCCGTTGCGGCGCTTGAGCCAGACTTCGCCTTCCCAGGTGCTGTGCTGGCCCAATTGCTTGAGCACGTAACGCAGATGGGTATCCTGCTGCTCGTCGACGGTCAGCATGTTCGGCAACTGGTCGAGGACCTGCTCCACGGCATAACCGCTGACACGGCTGAAGGCTTCGTTGGCCTGGACGATGTAGCCGGCCGGGTCGGTGATCAGGATCGCCGAGGTCGAGTGTTCGAATACCGTGGCGGCCATGCGCAAGTCTTTTTCGGCCCGACGTTGCTGGCTGATGTCGCGACCGACGCCGAGCACGCCTTCGAACGTGCCGTGTTCGTCCCAGACCAATACCAGGCGCAGCTCGATCGGGATCTTGCGCCCGTCGGCCCGCAGGCAATCGAACAGGAACAGTTGGGTTTGCACCTGGCAGCGCAACAGCGCCAGTTGGTCCGGCTGATCCAGCGCTTTGCTGACCCGGTCCATCAGGTGGTAGATGCCGGTCAGTTGTTGCGGGTTGGCAATGGTCGATTGCCAGCCATTCTGGAAAATCCACTCGGCGTTGTAGCCCAGCACGGCTTGCACCGAAGGGCTGACGTAATTGAGGTTAAGGCGGTTGTCGGTGGAGAAAATCACGTCGCTGATGCTTTCGGCGAGCATCCGGTAGCGCTGCTCGCTGTCGCGCAGCGATTCGCTTGCTTCGATCTGGTCGGTAATGTCCTTGGCCACGCCGATGATCCGCGTGACCTGATCCTCCTTGTCCCGCGCCAGTGCCTGTTCGCGAATCTCGAAGCGTCGCCACTGGCCGTCCCGATGGCGGAAGCGCAACTGGCACTGCATCAACTGGCGATAACCGGTCTGGCGCTGGACCTGGCGGGAGCGATGGTAATAGTCGGCGTCTTCGGGATGCAGGAGGATTTCCCAGAAGTATTCGCCCATCTGCTGCAGTTCAGTGCGGTTGTAACCCAGGGTCTGGCCCAGGTGGTGGTTGCTGAAGATCATGCGCTGGCTGATCACGTCCTGCACATACAGGTGATCCGGCACCGTGCGCACCACATCCGACCAGAACCCTTCACGCTCCTGCAATGACAATTCGATGAGCTTGCGGCTGGTGATGTCGGTGATGCTCAGGATCACCGCGTCATAGTCGTCCGGGGTTTGCGGCAGGCGCAGCACCAGCCACAGGTGCTGGTCGCGACCGCTGGCGTCCTGGAGCTTGATTTCCAGCTCCAGCTGTTGCTGCCGATTGAGCATCGCGTCGAGCACCTGGTTGCCGATGGCGGTGCCGTCCTGCGGATTGCCGTCGACCAGCAGTTTCCAGGCGTTGTCGGTGCTATCGACATTAAGCAGTTGCAGCGCGACCTGGTTGACCTCGGTGATCCGCAGTTCGTTCAGCAATTGACGGCGTTGCTCCGGGATCGCCAGCCATGCTTGCAGTTGCTCGCTGCCCTGCAGCTGTGCCTTGTCGAAAAAGACCTTGAGCCCTGACATGTCGAGCACGCACAAAGCCACGCCGGTGCCTTCGAATATGTCCTGATAACGCCGGCGGCCTTCATTCAACTGGCGCTGACGTCGGCGCATGTTCAGCAAGGCAAGAAACGGCAGCATGGAAAACGCCAGGCCCAGCAGGCATTTGCCGATGAACGCCGGTAGCAGTTGCTCCAGCACGCGCTGACGGTCGAACAAGCCGCGCAATTGCCAATCGCTGCTGCTCAGCGGAACCGTCAGCACGCTGTTGGCGATGTCGTCGGCGGTCAGCGTCCCCGGGGTGACCGAGGGCAACGCTTCGTCACGGCTGACGATCTGATGATTGACACGGTTTTCCACCAGCCACATCGGACGGTCCACGGCCTCGCCTTGCTTGGTCAAGGACGAAAAGAAGGTGGGAGTCAGACGCAAGGCCCAATAGCCTCGGGAGCTGCCGCTGGCCTGATGCAACAATAGATGCACCACGGAACCGTCGGTGGCATTGCTGAAGTAGTGCGCCTGGGCGTGGCTGCGGCGTACCAGTTCACCCAGGTAGTCGCTGTCATCGCTATCGAGAGCGCTGTCACTGATGACTTTTCCGGAGGGGCTGAGCAAAGCCAGGCTGCGCAGATCAGGCAGTGACTGTTGCAGCTTGCGCAGCAGGGCCTGCAGCTCATCGGCGTCCTGCGGTTGTTCGACGATCGGCAACAGATTGAGGGCGATCTGCGCGTTGAGTGCCATGTTCAGGCTGACCTGCGCGGCCAGATCGGCGGTGTAGTCGATGGTGTACTGGCGCTGGTTCTTCTGGGTTTCCCGCAGTTGGTCGAGCAACTGCCAGAACAGCAGGGCCAGCAGCAATAGTGCAAGTGTCGCCAAGGTGCCCTTCAAAGTCCCGAGCAGGGGGGAGCCGGGCGTTGTGGCCGGCGCACTGGAAGTCAGAGGCGGGGGGACATTGGACAAGCTGTAATCCTGCGGTTTGGCTGGACCGACGCGACGTGCACTATAAGCCGGACGCCCGAAGGGCGGCTAGCATGCCTTGAGTTGTGGCGAAGTGCCAGCCCCTGTCCGTCGGCTGGACTGCCACTGGTCATTCAGGTAGCTTTGCCGGTTACGCGGGGGCCCAGACACTGCTAAAACTACTGCTCTCGGAAATACTGCGTTGAAAACAGGCTCGGACTGCTCATTTACAACTCGTAAACTCCGCGTCCTCGCCTGTTTTCGCCTTGTCTTTCCTTCGCTCATTACGTTTTAACAGCGTCTGGACCAGCTCCTAGATTCAGACTTTTTTCAGCGCGCACGTTTTGATCCCTTCAAGCGAGCGACGCGCACGGTCTGGCCGGGCATTGCCTGCGCTCCAATCATTCATCAGTCACTGACCCTAGGTTCTCCATGGCTCAATACGTATTCACCATGCATCGGCTGGGCAAAGTTGTTCCGCCGAAGCGGGAAATCCTGAAAAACATTTCTCTGTCGTTCTTCCCCGGCGCCAAGATCGGCGTACTCGGCCTCAACGGTTCGGGTAAGTCCACGCTGTTGAAAATCATGGCCGGCGTCGATACCGAATTCGAAGGCGAAGCCCGCCCAATGCCGGAGCTGAACATCGGCTACCTGCCGCAGGAACCGATCCTGGACCCGACCAAGACCGTGCGTGAAGTGGTCGAGGAAGCGGTCAGCGTGATCAAGGACGCCCAGGCGCGTCTGGACGAGGTCTACGCGGCCTACGCCGACCCGGATGCCGACTTCGACAAGCTGGCGGCCGAGCAGGCCAAGCTCGAAGCCATCCTGCAAGCCAGCGACGGCCACAACCTGGAGCGTCAACTGGAAGTCGCCGCCGATGCGCTGCGTCTGCCAGCCTGGGATGCCAGGGTCGAACACCTTTCCGGTGGTGAAAAGCGTCGTGTGGCCCTGTGCCGTCTGCTGCTGTCCGCCCCGGACATGCTGCTGCTCGACGAACCGACCAACCACCTGGACGCCGACTCCGTTGCGTGGCTTGAGCACTTCCTGCACGACTTCCCGGGCACTGTGGTAGCGATCACGCACGACCGTTACTTCCTGGACAACGTTGCCGGCTGGATTCTGGAACTCGACCGCGGCGCGGGCATTCCGTACGAAGGCAACTATTCGGGTTGGCTGGAAGCCAAGTCCGATCGTCTGGCTGCCGAATCCAAGCAGCAGTCGGCCCACGAAAAAGCCATGAAGGAAGAACTGGAGTGGGTGCGCAAAGGCGCCAAGGCCCGCCAGTCCAAATCCAAGGCTCGTCTGCAACGCTTCGAAGAAATGCAATCGCAGGAATTCCAGAAACGCAGCGAAACCAACGAGATTTATATCCCGGCCGGTCCGCGCCTGGGCGACAAGGTCATCGAGTTCAAGAACGTCACCAAGGGCTACGGCGACCGCGTGCTGATCGACAACCTGTCGTTCTCCATGCCTAAAGGCGCCATCGTCGGCGTGATCGGCGGTAACGGTGCCGGTAAGTCGACCCTGTTCCGCATGCTGATGGGCAAGGAAACTCCGGATTCGGGCAGCATCGAAGTCGGTGAAACCGTGCAGCTTGCGTGTGTGGATCAGAGCCGCGAAGACCTGGACGGCAGCAAGACCGTGTTCCAGCAGATCTCCGACGGTTCCGACCAGATCCGCATCGGCAACTACGAGATCCCGTCGCGTACCTACGTCGGTCGCTTCAACTTCAAGGGCGGCGATCAGCAGAAGTTCGTCAAGGACCTGTCCGGTGGTGAGCGTGGTCGCTTGCACCTGGCCCTGACCTTGAAAGAGGGCGGCAACGTCCTGCTGCTCGACGAACCGTCCAACGACCTCGACGTTGAAACCCTGCGTTCTCTGGAAGAAGCCCTGCTGGACTTCCCGGGCGCCGCCATTGTGATCTCCCACGACCGGTGGTTCCTTGACCGCGTCGCGACGCACATCCTGGCGTACGAAGACGACTCGCAAGCGGTGTTCTTCGAAGGCAACTACACCGAGTACGAAGCCGACCGCAGAAAGCGCCTCGGCGAAGCGGCTGCCCAGCCGCATCGTGTACGCCACAAGAAACTGGCCTGATTTCGGGTTGGTTGCATAAAGAGCGGAGCCTTCGGGCTCCGTTTTTTTATGCCTGTGTTTTTTCAATGACGCCGAGTCGCGCCATTCGCGAGCAAGCCCGCTCCCACAGTAGAACGCATTTCAAATGTGGGAGCGGGCTTGCTCGCGAAGGCGGTGTTTCTAATGGTGCAAGACTTGAATTGTTGATCCCTGTTCAGGTGCAAAAATGGTCAAGAAACCGGAGTTATTTATATCCTGTGCACCATTTAATTTCATAAGTGCGACATTTTGCGCTGTTCTTGTGCGCAAGTCGTTTGTTACAGTCCGGCTCAATCTCTTACAACGACAATCAATTTGCCGAGACTTTTCCATGATCGAATCCGTCGAATCCTTCCTTGCCCGCCTGAAAAATCGCGATCCGGACCAGCCTGAATTCCACCAGGCCGTGGAAGAAGTACTACGCAGTCTATGGCCGTTTCTTGAGGCCAACCCGCATTACCTGAGCTCGGGCATTCTGGAACGCATCTGCGAGCCGGAGCGGGCGGTAGTGTTCCGCGTGTCGTGGGTCGACGATCAGGGCAAGGTCCAGGTCAATCGCGGGTTCCGCATCCAGATGAACAGCGCGATCGGCCCGTACAAGGGCGGCCTGCGTTTCCATCCGTCGGTGAACATGGGCGTGCTGAAATTCCTCGCCTTCGAACAGACCTTCAAGAACTCCCTGACTTCATTGCCCATGGGGGGCGGCAAGGGCGGTTCGGACTTCGATCCGAAGGGCAAAAGCGATGCCGAAGTCATGCGCTTCTGCCAGGCCTTCATGAGCGAGCTGTACCGCCACATCGGTGCAGACGTTGACGTGCCGGCCGGGGACATCGGCGTCGGTGCGCGGGAGATCGGTTTCCTGTTCGGCCAGTACAAGCGCCTGAGCAACCAGTTCACCAGTGTGCTGACAGGCAAAGGCCCAAGCTACGGCGGCAGCCTGATTCGCCCTGAAGCCACCGGTTTCGGTTGCGTGTACTTCGCCGAAGAAATGCTCAAGCGCCGTGATCAGACCGTTGAAGGCAAGCGCGTGGCAATCTCCGGTTCCGGCAACGTTGCCCAGTACGCAGCACGCAAGGTGATGGACCTGGGTGGCAAAGTGATTTCCCTGTCCGACTCCGAAGGCACGCTGTATTGCGAAGCTGGCCTGAGTGAAGATCAGTGGCTGGCGTTGCTGGATCTGAAAAACGTCAAACGCGGGCGGATCAGCGAATTGGCGGCGGCGTTCGGCCTGGAGTTTCGCGCCGGCCAGCACCCATGGACGCTGCCGTGCGACATCGCGCTGCCATGCGCCACGCAGAACGAACTCGATGCCGAAGCTGCGCACACTCTGCTGCGTAACGGCTGCGTATGCGTGGCCGAAGGCGCGAACATGCCGACCACGCTGGAGGCTGTGGATATCTTCGTCGAGGCCGGCATTCTGTTTGCCCCGGGCAAGGCATCCAACGCCGGTGGCGTGGCGGTGAGCGGTCTGGAGATGTCGCAGAACGCCATGCGTTTGCTGTGGACCTCCGGTGAGGTGGACAGCAAGCTGCACGCGATCATGCAGTCGATCCATCACGCCTGTGTGCACTACGGTGAAGAGAACGGACGTATCAACTATGTCAAAGGCGCGAACATCGCAGGCTTCGTCAAAGTCGCCGATGCAATGTTGGCCCAAGGTGTGGTTTAAGACGGTTCGATGCGGATCACTTCAATCACTTGATCGCCAACAGGGCGCTGCCAGAGCACTTCATCGTTGAGTCGTGCGCCGAACAGCGCCCGGCCCAGCGGTGAACCCCAGTTGATCAGGCCGTGGGCGGCATCGGCCTGATCTTCGCCCACCAGTTGTACCCGGCGTTCGGTGTTGTGTTCATCGGCATAGGTCACCCAACTGCCGAACTGCACTTTCTCGGTCGAAGTCGCGGCGGGTACCACCTGGGCGCTGCCCAGGCGCTGCTTGAAGTAACGCAAATCACGTTCGAGATCCACCAGGCGCTGCTTGTCGGCCTCGTCGCCCTTTGCCGATTGTTCAGTGTGCAGGGCTTGCAGTTCGGCGACTTTAGCCTGCAACAGGCTGAGGCCTTGCGGCGTGACGTAATTGGGCTGCGCGCTGACCTGCCGTTCGACAGGCTGATCGGTTTGCGCAGCGGCGTTATCTTCATGGACGAAGGCACGGCTCATGGAATTCTCCCGGCATAGGGTTTGGATCATGGTCGCAGGCATCTGGTTTCACTGGATGTCTGAAAGCGACTTACGGCGAGTGATAGGCCCGGGCCTGTCACTCGCCACATTTCGAACTCCCATGCCCCAACGGCCCATAAGGAAAGTCTAGAAGCCGGCTCGCCAGGATGGTGTGCAAGGGCGGTGAAAAATCCACTCAACACCGCGTACCGCTTGTAGGAGCGAGCTTGCTCGCTCCCTCCCTCCCACAGTGGCGGTGGGTGTGTATCAGGTCAGTAGTGATACCACTTCAGCTCAAGCATCACTTCGTTCTCGGGCGTCGCCAGATGGCTGAACTCGCGCCGGGCACTCAAGCGCAGTCCGAGATTGCGGGACATTTCCCATTGCTGATTCAGGCTCAGGCTACGACGCACTTCGCCATTGGTGAAGAAATCACCCTTGGCTTCCAGGCTCAGGTTGCCCACCGGGTTTTTCCACAGCACACCACTGTTGAAGCCAGCGGCCGGCGCGATGAAGGCGGCGAAGTCGTTGTTGTGTTCGATACGCACAGTGCCCAGGGCAAATCCGAGCAGGTCATCGCCCAGTTGCCAGGTCCCACCGCCACCGCCGTTGACGTGGCTGACCAGGGTCTGGTCATCGTGCTTGCCCGGCACCCGCTCCAGACCACCGGTGACTTGCCATGACAGTGGTTGCAGCAATTGGTTGCGCGGGGTCAGGGAGCGAATGGTCGCCAGGTCCAGTTGCTGTACTTGCCAGTCATTGCCTTCGTACTGGCGCAGTTTCAATTGCAGGATTTCGATCTGCGCGCCCAGTGGAAAGCTTTCGCTGTTGTCATTGAGGTCGTGATAAGCCATGCGCAAGCCGTACTCGCCAAAGGCTCTGTCACCCCGGGTGCCGAGGCCGAGCTGCCAGGTACGGGACTCGTGACCGTCTTCAGGCAGGCCGGGTTGCGCGATGTCCAGCTCCGGCGCCGGGTTCTGGTTGATTGCCCGCAGCAGTTCGAAGCTGCGCTGGGCGCGCGCCGGGTCGCGTTCCTGGCCATTGGCGCGGTAACGCTCCAGTCGATAGGCCGCATCGATGATCAGCGCCTGGCGCTCGCGGGGTTGTGCCTTGAACGCCGGATCCTGCAATCGCTTCTGATCGGCGCTGACTTTCAACACCCATTGCTGCTCTTCAGGGTTGAGCGGCTCGGCGCGACTGAGCAACTCGCGCTCCCGGGACGGACGATACTGGATGGATTCCACCAGCCCGGCATTTTTCACCGCTTTGACGGTGTCGGTCGGGATGGCCGTGAGTGGAAATTGCCCGGTCAGGCGCAAGCTCGGGCGGGCTACTTGCAGCAGTTCCAGTAAACGGTATGAGCAGTTTTCGTCGAAGAAGAAATAGTCGAACCTGATCTGCTTCAGCTCCCAGACGTGCTCGACCATTCGCTCGGTTTCCTGCCGGGTCAGGTTCAGCCGGTATTCCCACAGGTCGCGGTTTTCCAGGCTGCGGTATTCCGAGAGTTTTTCCTGGTAGGGCACCATCGCGAACAAGCCGGGGTAACCGCCCATCAGGCCTTTCCAGGCATAGAGGATGCTGTTGTCCGAGCCCTCGATGTAGGCGCCGAAGTTGATCGCGTAACTGAGCAGCGAAGTCTTGTCGCTCTTCACTTCGGCCTGGTCGATGCGCAGCAGGGTGTGGCCAAACATCGAGGACGGGCTGTTCAGGTAGGCTGCCGGGAAGATCATCACCGCACTGTCCGGTGAGACGTCCTTGAACCATTGCCTGAACCCGGCGCAGTCCGGCGTCGGCAGGCCGGTCAGGCCGAGCTGTTCTTTCAGCCAGCGGGTGCGGGCAGGGTAGACGCATTGAGCGTGCGTTTCACCGGCACTGGCCGGGGCGTACAAGGCCTGTACCGTCGCCGCCAGTTCATGGTCGGGATGTTCATTGCCGTCAGCGGCGAGGAAGAATCTCCTGTCGCTGACATAGCTGCGCCAGCCGCCGAGCTTGGCGGTTTCGTAATGGCCCAGGGATATCCAGAAAGGGTCGTTGGCCAGTTGCTGCAAACGTTGCGGGTCGATTTGAGGCGCGGCGGACAGCGGGGCGCAGACACACAGCGCCAGCCAGGCAAGGCGTTTGAGCATAGGTGGCAACTTAAACAGGAAAAAATGAAGACCCAACGAGGTGGATGTCTTTTACCTGTAGGAGCTGGCTTGCCAGCGATGGTTTCAAAGGCGCTGTGTTTATCCCGTAAACACGCGTAATCGTTAACGACCATCGCTGGCAAGCCAGCTCCTACAGTCAGCAACATTACCCGGAGTGGGGCAGGTCCAAAAAACAAAACCCGCTTCCCGAGAGAAGCGGGGCGAGTCGAGCTTATGCCTGGGTGGCGTACTTGGCCAGTCGAGGGTCGTTCTTCAGGACGGCGAGGGTATTGGTATGCACGTCTTCGGCAGTCACGTCAGCCTTGTTGAAGATCTGCTGGAAGTGCTCGTGGGTGACGGCGGCGAAGTGCGCACGGTCTTCCGGCGCCACGCCCAGTACCACGGCGTAGGTGGTCAGCGCTTCGCCCTGACCTTTGGCCATGTCTTCGGACAGCTCGTTCATCATGCCATTCATGGCAAACCAGGATTTGCCGCCATAGGTCAGCGACGCATTGGTCGCGCAACCGTTGGTGCCGGAGGTCATGCCGAAGGTTGCGTTGCCGGAGGTGCCGTTGGTGGTGGATGCCAGGAAGTGAGCCGGAGTGCCACGCTGGCCTTCGAACAGCATGTTGCCCCAACCGCAATCCGGGCCGCCTGGCGCCTGAGCCATGGCGTTGATGGATACAGCGGTGAAGAGAGTACCGAGAAGAATCCGTTTCATAGCTTTGTTCTCTTTAGGTGCCTACCAATGGACATGGGTCTGGCCCGTCTGGTGCCAGTGGGCCGGTCATTAGTCCAGCCGCGCAGTCTGGAGTTTAGGCACGATCACGAGGTTCCGTTATTTTTTGCAGAACATTCATGGGAAACGGTGGCGAAAGCCCGGCCCGCCTGGGGTTGGCGGATTGACGCTGCTCCGGCCAGCGGTGCTCCTTGCCAGTCGGGCATGGGCGGCGCCAGAATGCTGCCATCTGCCCCGCCTGATTGTTAAGGAAGCCCGATGCCTGATCCTGTTGCTGCCAGCTTGCGTCTAGCGCCCGAAGCGCTGACCCGTCCGTTTTCCGCTGAACAGTTCAGCTTCTCTACCACCAATGATCTGGAGCCCTTTCGCGGTGTGCTTGGCCAGGAACGTGCGGTCGAAGCCTTGCAGTTCGGTGTGGCCATGCCACGCCCCGGTTACAACGTATTCGTCATGGGCGAGCCCGGCACTGGCCGGTTCTCGTTCGTCAAACGCTACCTCAAGGCCGAAGGCAAGCGCCTGCAGACCCCGGCGGACTGGGTCTACGTCAACAATTTCGATGAGCCTCGCGAGCCGCGCGCACTGGAACTGCCGTCGGGCACCGCCGGTGCCTTCATCGGTGACATCAACGGCTTGATCGACAACCTGCTGGCGACGTTTCCGGCAGTCTTCGAGCATCCGTCCTACCAGCAGAAGAAAAGCAGCATCGACCGCGCCTTCAACCAGCGCTACGACAAGGCCCTGGACGTCATCGAGCGTCTGGCGCTGGAAAAGGACGTCGCGCTGTACCGCGACGCGAGCAATATCGCCTTCACCCCGATGGGCGACGGCAAAGCGTTGGACGAAGCTGAGTTCGCCCAGTTGCCGGAAGCCGAGCGTGAGCGCTTTCACGAGGATATTTCGGCTCTGGAGGAGCGCCTGAACGAGGAGCTCGCCAGCCTGCCGCAATGGAAGCGTGAGTCGAGCAACCAGTTGCGTCATCTGAACGAAGAAACCATCACCCTGGCCTTGCAGCCATTGTTGTCGCCATTGTCGGAGAAATACGCCGAGAACGCGGCGGTTTGCGGTTATCTGCAAGCCATGCAGGTGTACTTGCTCAAGACCGTGGTCGAGCAACTGGTGGACGACAGCAAGACTGACGCTGTCGCCCGCAAGTTGCTGGAGGAACAATACGCGCCAAGTCTGGTGGTCGGTCACTCGGCCAGCGGCGGTGCGCCCGTGGTGTTCGAGCCGCACCCGACCTACGAAAACCTCTTCGGTCGTATCGAATACAGCACCGACCAGGGTGCGCTGTATACCACTTACCGCCAGCTGCGGCCGGGAGCCTTGCACCGGGCCAACGGTGGGTTCCTGATCCTTGAAGCGGACAAGATGCTCAGCGAGCCGTTCGTGTGGGACGCGCTGAAACGCGCCCTGCAATCGCGCAAGCTGAAAATGGAATCACCGCTGGGTGAGCTGGGCCGCCTGGCCACCGTGACCCTGACTCCGCAACACATCCCGTTGCAGGTCAAAGTAATCATCATCGGTGCCCGTCAGCTGTATTACACGCTGCAAGACCTTGATCCGGACTTCCAGGAGATGTTCCGCGTCCTGGTGGATTTCGACGAAGATATCCCGATGGTCGACGAGAGCCTGGAGCAGTTCGCCCAGTTGCTCAAAACCCGTACTTCCGAAGAAGGCATGGCACCGCTGACCGCCGATGCAGTGGCACGTCTGGCGACTTACAGTGCCCGTCTGGCGGAGCACCAGGGGCGCTTGTCAGCGCGTATCGGTGACTTGTTCCAACTGGTCAGCGAGGCGGACTTCATCCGCCATCTGGCCGGCGATGAAAGGACCGACGCGGGACATATCGAGCGTGCGCTCAAGGCCAAGGCCACGCGGACCGGGCGGGTTTCGGCGCGGATTCTCGACGACATGCTGGCCGGGATCATCCTGATCGATACCGCTGGTGCGGCGGTCGGCAAGTGCAATGGCTTGACCGTGCTGGAAGTCGGCGACTCGGCCTTTGGTATACCGGCGCGGATTTCCGCCACGGTGTACCCGGGCGGCAGCGGCATCGTCGACATCGAGCGCGAGGTCAACCTCGGCCAGCCGATCCACTCCAAAGGCGTGATGATCCTTACCGGTTATCTGGGCAGCCGTTACGCCCAGGAGTTTCCGCTGGCAATCTCCGCGAGCATCGCCCTGGAGCAATCCTACGGTTATGTCGATGGCGACAGTGCTTCCCTGGGCGAGGCCTGCACCCTGATCTCGGCCTTGTCGAAAACCCCGCTCAAGCAGTGTTTTGCCATCACCGGTTCGATCAACCAGTTCGGCGAAGTGCAGGCGGTCGGTGGAGTCAACGAGAAGATCGAGGGCTTCTTCCGTCTGTGTGAAGCCCGTGGGTTGACCGGTGAGCAGGGGGCAATCATTCCTCACGCCAACGTCGCCACGCTGATGCTCGACGAGAAGGTGCTGGCGGCGGTGCGTGCGGGGCAGTTCCATGTCTATGCGGTCCGTCAGGCCGACGAAGCCTTGAGTTTGCTGGTTGGCGAGCCGGCCGGCGAACCGGACGAGAATGGCGAATTCCCTGAAGGCAGCGTGAACGCGCGGGTCGTGGAGCGACTGCGGGTTATCGCGGAAATGATCAGTGAAGATGATCTGAAAGAAGCCGAGAAGGAGTTGGCGCAAGAGGCTTTGGCGGAAACCAAGCCGGCTTGATGCAGTAACCCATGTGGGAGCGGGCTTGCTCCGGGCGGCGTTCCGACGAAAGCGTCGGAACATTCAACATTTATGTTGGCTGATTGACCGCTTTCGCGAGCAAGCCCGCTCCCACATTTGCTTGTGTGAATAACTGGAAAAGCGTCGTCGAAATGACGTCAATATTCACGCTATGACCATTCGGCGCCTTTCGGTCTCGCGTGGCCTGTAAGCCAGACTTTTCTTCTATTCTCTGCTCAGGGATATCGAGAGTAATCACAGGATCGAAACAGCCTTCCCGAGGGGGCTGAATACCGGATCTACCGAGGGTCGCCGCCATGTCGCGCAACCTCTGCCTCACCCGTCAATGCCTGGGCCTTGTGACCCGTATCGAATGTGCCATCCGTCCATTGGCGGGAGATACGGGCATGTGGACTCTGCTGTTCGCCGCTGGAATGGCCGGCGAACAACCTTCGGCCATCAAGGCCCAAGGCCCGTTTCACGGGCCGGTCGTCGCTGAATCAATCCTCGACACCATCGTTGAAAGCCTGACCCTGCACGGCTACGAGTTGGCCGACGATCCGCAAATCTGGTGCCTGCACCTGCAAGCCCAACTGCGGGAAATCAATGGTGGTCGCTGCCGAAACATGGGCGGTTTCGAGTTTCACCCCGAGCACTGAGTCGCACTATTGATCAAGGCGCATCATGTCGGCCTTTTCGAGTTTGATCTCGAAACCATATTGCACGGTGGCGAGGTCAGTGCGCTGATAGGTTTCCAGGCGCGCAGGCTGCCCGTAGAAGTAATGCACGATAAACTGCGCCGGACCTTGTGCGCTTGCGCCATGGCTGACCGATAGAATCTCCTTCAAGTAATTGCCGCTGTCGTCCTTGGCGAAAAAGCGCCAGTCCTGGGCGGGAAATGCTTTCAGATCCACCACCAGCGCATTGTCTTTGAGTCCAAGGCCTTTGGGCAGTTGACGGGCATCCACGGTTTTTTTGTCGACCGTGGCCAGGAACAGCGGCATCGAGCCCACTGCATAGGCCGGCGTTTGCGGAAACAGATTCAGATCGTAAGTGATGGTGCCGCGCAGGGGATCGACCTGGTACGCCTCAGGCGGCAGTTCGATCGGCTCGTCGCGATTGCCGCGAGCGTCTTCGGTGAAGAAGCTCACCGGGCTTTCTCCGGGGTTGAACGATGTGCCAAGCAGTTCATCGTTGAAGCTGCGCAGATGAGTGAATTCGATTCTTGCAGCACTGGGGTCGTCGACCGACTGACTGATGCTGACGTTCTTTTTCAGTTGATCCTCAGTCAGCGTTGCCCCTTTCAGCCAGCTCGCCGCCTGGTCGTCATAGACCACCACGGACAGGTTCAAGGGCTGGATGGTCTTGTCCGTGGTAATGGCATCAAAGCGCCGGATCGGCAGGTCGAGGTCCTTTCGGGTGACGGTGACGGCAGAAAAATCCAGCATGCTGACTTCGAGGGTTTCGATGGTCCCGTTGAAGTACACCTTCGAATAATGTCGAGTCTGCTGTTTCTCAAAGTTGCGTTGTTCTTCGTCGAGCTGTTTTTCCAGGGACTCGCTCCAGCTCTTTTGCTGCTGCATCTTGGCCAGCTGTTGCTGATAGAAGGCAATCTGTACCGCTGTTTCGTTGATTGAGCCGGCGCGCGTGATGAATTGCCCGGTGCTGTCCCTGGCCTGAACGATCAGCGGCTTCAGCGGTGTTTCACTGACTTCGGGAGCCAGCGGCGCGCTGTTGTTGTATTCGACTTCCGCGTAGTTGTTCGTCAATGTGAGCAGGGTGACACTCAGGTTGTCATTGGTGCGAGTCTGGCCCACGTCCTTTTTCGTCAGGTCGAAGCTGTAGAGGCGGCGTGGCGCGATGACTTCGACTTTGCCTTGCAGGCTCACCGGTTGCGGTTGCTGCTTTCTGTCGATGTCGAGGCCTTCGATGAAGGGGTAGGCCACGGTCAGGTCATCGGGGTTGGTCAGGTTGGAGCTCGATGGGCTGAGTTGAATGCCGGGGTCGGTTTCCGACCATTCCGGCTGGAATGGAATCACCCGTTTATTGCTCAGGGTGACCGACTGCCATTCCAGGCCATGGGGAAACAAAAACGCGGCAGGAATGCTGAACGTGAACGGGAACACCGGTTGCAGATCGGTCAGGTAGTCGGAACCGGAGTCCTTTTGCAACACGAACAACCCGTTGATATAGGTGTCGACCAGGGCCTGCGGGGTCGGGTAGTGCTTGAGCATGGCGAGGGCGTCTTCGCCGTATTCGGTTTCCACCGGTTTACTGTCGAGCTTGAGTCGTGCGCGCTCGAGCAGCAGCAGTGAGCCGCCCAGCTCCGACACGGCGTCCTTGAGTTTCGGATCCTGGATGGCGTCCAGCGACTTTTCGAACTGCGCGGTTTTTTCTTCGAGGCTGACCTGGCGTTTTTCATCGCTGGGTGAGCAGCCGCTTAGCAGCAGCACCAGGCAAATACCGGCACTCGTCAAAGGCAATCGCACACCCATTTCCAGTCTTCCTGTCCGACATTACTGAGCAGTCAATGATTTGGACACTAGCAGAAAAACCTTGATACACAGGCGCAGGTGGCGGATTTTTCGACGGTTTCTGGCTATGGACGGGCGGCTGGTATACTCGCGGCCATTTCCAATCCAACGTGTGAGATTCAATGGAACGCTTTATCGAAAATACAATGTACGCCTCGCGCTGGCTGCTGGCGCCGATCTATTTCGGCCTGTCCCTCGGGTTGCTGGCGCTGGCGCTGAAATTCTTCCAGGAAGTCTTCCACGTCATCCCGAACGTGTTTTCGATGGCTGAGTCGGATTTGATCCTGGTGCTGCTGTCGCTGATCGACATGGCGCTGGTGGGCGGATTGCTGGTGATGGTGATGATTTCCGGCTACGAGAACTTCGTCTCGCAACTGGACATCGACGATAGCAAGGAAAAGCTCAACTGGCTGGGCACCATGGACTCTTCGTCGCTGAAAATGAAGGTGGCTGCGTCGATCGTGGCGATCTCGTCCATTCACCTGCTGCGCATCTTCATGGACGCCAAGAACGTCGATCCTGAACATCTGCAGTGGTATGTGATCATCCACATGACCTTCGTGGTCTCGGCATTCGCCATGGGTTACCTGGATAAAGTCACCAAGCACTGATCCATTGCCGGCCCCATGAAACACGCCGCCCGTCTGTTGCAAAACAGACGGGCGGCGTCGTTTGTGGCTTGTGCTTTGATGCGTCGAAGCCTATCCCTGTAAAGAGGCTCGCTACTGCGTGAGGTGCGCTCATGAACCTGCAAGAGTTGAATGCGTATGCCGTCGCCGGGAAGGTCGATGAGCTGAACCTGATCTCCATGGAGGGAGGCATTTACTTGCTTGAGGCGCGTATGCACGGAGCGGCGTATCCCTTGAACGATGCGCCAGGTCACACGATGCAGTTGCGCTCCGTGGAGCATGCCCGTGATGTGCTGCGCTCCTTTCCCAAGTTGCACTTCAACCTTGTGCACACGGTCGTGCATGACGAGATGTGCGGGCTGGTTGCCGATGTGGAGGAAAACCTGAAGGTGCCGATCGCCTGAGGTCCCTCATCAATGACGTGACATCTGTGCTAGTCTGCTGGCCCTTTTGGTTCCGGGCGCTCCGGGACGCGCTGTGCACGCATGGCAAGTTCCCGAGCCGTCCGCACAGCGGAGCAGTGTCATGTCCGAAGTAAATCTGTCCACCGACGAAACCCGCGTCAGCTACGGTATTGGCCGTCAGCTGGGCGACCAGCTGCGCGACAACCCGCCACCGGGCGTAAGCCTGGACGCGATCCTGGCAGGTCTGACCGACGCATTCGCCGGCAAGCCAAGCCGTGTGGGTCAGGAAGAAATGTCCGCCAGCTTCAAAGTCATCCGCGAAATCATGCAGGCCGAAGCTGCAGCCAAGGCTGAAGCGGCTGCTGGCGAAGGCCTGGCTTTCCTGGCTGAAAACGCCAAGCGTGAAGGCATCACCACTCTGGCTTCCGGCCTGCAGTTCGAAGTCCTGACCGCTGGTGAAGGCGCCAAGCCATCCCGTGAAGACTCCGTGCGTACTCACTACCACGGCACCCTGATCGACGGCACTGTGTTCGACAGCTCCTACGAGCGCGGCCAGCCTGCAGAGTTCCCGGTCGGTGGCGTGATCGCCGGCTGGACCGAAGCCCTGCAACTGATGAATGCCGGCAGCAAATGGCGCCTGTACGTGCCGAGCGAACTGGCTTACGGCGCTCAAGGCGTTGGCAGCATCCCGCCGCACAGCGTACTGGTGTTCGACGTCGAACTGCTCGACGTTCTGTAAGACCCGCTGATTACCTGTAGGAGCGAGCTTGCTCGCGATGGGCGCAAACGATAACGCGACCATCCTGAATGAACGCGGTGTCTTCGAGTTCTTCGCGAGCAAGCTCGCTCCTACAAAGTTTTGTAGCGTTTTTCATATTTCAATCTTGTGGTGCAGTTCGCTGTGCGGGCGCAACGCCCGGGCATAGCAGAACAGAAACAGGTTTCTCACCACTTCCTTGAGCACCATCGGCTCGCTGGAACTCAAACCATTGAGATCCAGATCACCCTGATCCTGCAGCTCGCTCAAGGCTTCCTCTTCCAGTACGGCACAGACTTCCCCGGTTTCCCGATGCAGGATCCTGAGGTAAGGATGTGGGCGGTCCAGCCAGGCATCGATCAAATAAGTCATGTTTCTCATCTCCACTGAGGGTTTTATGAGAATAATTCCTATTCGCAAAATAGCAAGGGCCTATTGGCGGTTTGCGCCTTTTTCCGGGTAAAGATTGCGTCAGGTCAAAACGACTGGCGTTTGGCTATTGCGAGGGGTTATTGGGTGAAGCGGGGGAGGGTGAGGCGCCATCCCGCGCCGGGCGCGGGATGGAGACAGCAGGTTCAGACTTTTCTGACGAACTCGGACTTGAGTTTCATCGGGCCGATACCGTCGATCTTGCAATCGATGTCGTGATCGCCATCGCACAGGCGGATGTTCTTGACCTTGGTGCCGACCTTGACCACCAAAGACGTACCCTTGACCTTGAGGTCCTTGATCACGGTGATGGTATCGCCGTCCTGCAGGACATTGCCGACCGAATCCTTTTTCACAGCGTCATCGGACGCCGCTTCGGCTTCACCGTTGGCGGACCATTCGTGGGCGCACTCGGGGCAGATCAGCTGGGCGCCGTCTTCATAGGTGTATTCGGAATTGCATTTTGGGCAGGGTGGCAGCGTGCTCACTAAGGCTCCTTGGATTCAGGATCGCTAAAAAGCGCACATTATATAGGGTTTTAGGCGGGGAGGGGGCGGTGCGGGAAAACCTGTAGGAGCAGCCGGTCGACGCTCGATTGCTCGCGATGGACTCAAGATCGCAGCGGGATGCCAGGTTTCCCGTGTCATCGTTGGCGACCATCGCGAGCAAGCTCGCTCCTACAGATGTCTTTTAGTGCGTGCGCGCGACCGCGAACTCACTCAATTCGACCAGTGCATCGCGGTACTCGCTGGCTGGCAGCACGTCGAGGCACTTGATCGCACGGGCTACGTAGTCGCGAGCCAGTTTTGCGGTGTACTCCAGCGAGCCCGAGGCTTCTACGGCTTCGCGGATGCTTTCCAGGTCTTCGATGCCGCCTTTCTGGATCGCTTTGCGTACCAGGGCGGCCTGCTCCGGCGTACCTTCACGCATGGTGTAGATCAGCGGCAGGGTCGGCTTGCCTTCGGCCAGATCGTCACCGACGTTCTTGCCCAGGGTTTCGGCGTCGCCTTTGTAATCAAGCAGGTCGTCGACCAGTTGGAAGGCCACTCCCAGGTGATCGCCGAATGTACGCAGGGCTTCGGCCTGCTCCGGCGTGGCTTCGCACAGGGCGGCGGCACTATGGGTCGAGGCTTCGAAGAGCATCGCGGTCTTGCCGCGGATGACCTCCATGTAGGTTTCTTCGGTGGTGCTGGCGTCACGCACCTTCGACAGCTGCAACACTTCGCCTTCGGCGATGATGCGCGTGGCTTGCGAAAGGATCTTCATCACTGGCATGGAGCCCAGCTCGACCATCATTTCGAAGGAGCGCGAATACAGGAAATCACCGACCAGCACGCTTGGCGCGTTGCCCCACATGGCGTTGGCAGTCGAGCGTCCCCGGCGCATGCCGGACATGTCGACCACGTCGTCATGCAGCAGGGTAGCGGTGTGCAGGAACTCGATGGTGGCGGCCAGCAGGCGCAGGTCGTCACCTTCACGGCCCAGAGCCTTGCCACACAGCAACACCAATAAAGGACGCAGGCGTTTGCCGCCGGCCGAGGTAATGTAATCGCCGATTTTCGATACCAGCGGCACTCGGGAAGTCAGCTGCTTCTTGATGATGCCGTCGACGGCGCTAAAATCGTCCGCGACCGCGCGGTAGAAGGCTTGGGGTTGCATCAGCGACAGTCGCTCCAGAAGGGTTGCGCGGCATGCTAGGACCCACGCCTGCAGGTGTCAAGGCGCGATGGACGGCCTCTTGCAAGGCTAGCGTGGCTTGCGTACAATCGCGCACCCTGAACTTCCTGGGCAGCACCTGCCTTACGCAATTGCAAGCGGGCCTCCAGCCCCATGCAGCCATGCCAGCCAATACCTCTTCTTATAAAGAGCTGGGTGAGCAGGATTATCGGAGAAATACCATGTCTTATGCAGTAATCGTTACTGGCGGCAAGCAGTACAAAGTCGCCCCAGGTGAATACCTGAAGATCGAAAAACTGGAAGTCGCTACCGGCGAATCCGTTACCTTTGATCGCGTTCTGTTGGTTGCCAACGGTGACGACGTGAATATCGGCGCTCCAGTTGTTGCTGGCGCTACCGTTGTGGCTGAAGTGATCTCCCAAGGTCGTCACGATAAAGTCCGCATCATCAAGTTCCGTCGTCGTAAGCACCACATGAAGCGTATGGGCCACCGCCAGTGGTACACCGAGATCAAAATCACCGGTATTCAGGCTTAATTTCAGCCTAATTCCTCACTAGGAGAATTGAACTCATGGCACACAAAAAAGCTGGTGGTAGTACCCGTAACGGTCGCGACTCAGAAGCCAAACGCCTTGGCGTGAAGATGTATGGCGGCCAGGCTATCAAGGCAGGCAACATCATCGTGCGTCAGCGCGGCACCCAATTCCACGCTGGCTACGGCGTTGGCATGGGTAAAGATCACACCCTCTTCGCTAAAGTCGAAGGCGTGATCAAGTTCGAAGTAAAAGGCGCCTTCGGTCGTCGTTACGTGAGCGTAGTCGCAGCTTAATTGCGCGATCGCTGGAAAAGCCCTGTCTCGCGACGGGGCTTTTTCGTTTGTGGGGTGAGTCTCTTGCAAAGCTGTTTGCATGGGCTGTCGGCGTACGATGTAGGTGTCGTGGTTTGGGGTCGCTGCGCTCATTTTTGCAAGAGTCTTATGTCTTGATTGTTTTTCGGCTCGTCCGTATGGCGAGAGGCGTTTGTTATGAAGTTTGTTGATGAAGTATCGATTCGAGTAAAGGCCGGTGATGGCGGCAATGGCTGCATGAGTTTCCGTCGCGAAAAATTCATCGAAAACGGCGGTCCTAACGGTGGTGATGGTGGTGATGGCGGTTCCATCTACATGATGGCCGACGAAAACCTCAATACCCTGGTGGACTACCGTTACACCCGGCACTTCGATGCCGAGCGTGGCTCCAACGGCGGCAGCACCGACTGCACCGGCAAGAAGGGCGAGGACCTGATCCTGCGTGTACCGGTTGGTACCACGGTGATCGACTCTGCCACTCAGGAAGTGATCGGCGACCTGACCAAGGCTGGCCAGAAACTGCTGGTGGCACACGGCGGCTGGCACGGCCTGGGCAACACCCGTTTCAAATCCAGTACCAACCGTGCTCCGCGTCAGACTACGCCAGGCAAGCCGGGCGAGCAGCGTGACCTGAAGCTGGAAATGAAAGTGCTCGCGGACGTCGGTCTGCTGGGCTTGCCAAACGCCGGTAAAAGTACCTTTATCCGTTCGGTATCGGCCGCCAAGCCGAAAGTCGCCGACTACCCGTTCACCACGCTGGTGCCGAACCTGGGTGTGGTCAGTGTCGATCGCTGGAAGAGCTTCGTGGTCGCGGACATTCCGGGCCTGATCGAAGGTGCTTCCGACGGCGCGGGCCTGGGGATTCGCTTCCTCAAGCACTTGTCGCGTACTCGTCTGCTGTTGCACCTCGTCGACATGGCGCCGCTGGATGAAACCAGTGCCCCGGACGCCGCAGAAGTCATCGTCAGTGAGTTGACCAAGTTCAGCCCGTCCCTGGCGGAGCGTGATCGCTGGCTGATCCTGAACAAGTGCGACCAGATTCTTGATGAAGAGCACGATGCTCGCGTCAAGGAAATCGTCGATCGCCTGGAGTGGACCGGTCCGGTCTACGTGATCTCGGCCATTGCCAAGCAGAACACCGAGCGCCTGTGCCACGACATCATGCGTTACCTGGAAGATCGCGCCGATCGCCTGGCTAACGATCCGGCCTACAAGGAAGAGTTGGCCGAGCTCGATCAGCGCATCGAAGATGAAGCCCGTGCCCAGTTGCAGGCGCTGGACGACCAGCGTGCCCTGCGTCGCAGCGGCGTGAAGTCGGTCCACGACATCGGCGACGATGATTGGGACGAAGAAGATGTGGATGACGAAGACGGTCCGGAAATCATTTACGTGCGTGACTGATTCGTTGCGATAAACTTAAGCGCCGCTCAATCGAGCGGCGTTTTGGTATCTGGAAATCGATCGTTGGTCACGAATAACCACGAATAATGTCACGGGCAGTGCTAGGTCGTGCTGCCCTCAAGCTAAGGTTGAAGATGATGCGGAGCAAGGTGACAGGTGCGCAGCGTTGGGTCGTGAAGATCGGCAGCGCTTTGCTGACGGCGGACGGCAAGGGCCTGGATCGCGCGGCAATGGGTGTCTGGGTTGAGCAGATGGTGGCCTTGCATGAGGCGGGTGTCGAGCTGGTGCTGGTGTCCTCCGGGGCGGTGGCGGCCGGTATGAGCCGTTTGGGCTGGACCTCGCGACCCAGTGCGATGCACGAGCTTCAGGCCGCTGCTGCAATCGGCCAGATGGGGCTGGTGCAGGCCTGGGAGTCGAGCTTTGCCAAGCATGGCCGGCATACCGCGCAGATTCTCCTGACCCATGACGACCTGTCCGACCGCAAGCGCTACCTGAATGCCCGCAGTACCTTGCGTGCGCTGGTCGAGCTCAAAGTCATTCCGGTGATCAACGAGAACGACACTGTAGTCACCGACGAAATCCGTTTTGGCGACAACGATACCCTGGCGGCACTGGTGGCGAATCTGGTCGAGGCGGATTTGCTGGTGATTCTGACGGATCGCGACGGCATGTTCGACGCGGATCCGCGCAACAATCCGGATGCCCAGCTGATTTACGAGGCGCGTGCCGATGATCCGGCGCTTGATGCGGTGGCTGGCGGTACGGGTGGGGCGCTGGGGCGTGGCGGCATGCAGACCAAGTTGCGCGCTGCGCGTCTGGCGGCGCGTTCCGGTGCTCATACCATCATCGTCGGTGGGCGGCTTGAGCGCGTACTGGATCGCCTCAAGGCGGGCGAGCGCATCGGCACTCTGCTCTCGCCGGAGCGTGGCATGCTGGCGGCACGCAAGCAGTGGCTGGCTGGTCATCTGCAAACCCGTGGCACCCTGGTGCTGGATGCCGGTGCCGTGACCGCGTTGTCCCAGGGCAACAAAAGCTTGCTGCCAGTTGGGGTCAAGTTGGTGCAGGGCAGCTTCCGTCGTGGTGAGATGGTGGTCTGCGTGGCGCCGGACGGTCGCGAGATTGCCCGTGGCCTGGCCAACTACAGTGCGCTGGAAGCGCAAAAAATCATCGGTCAGTCGTCCGATGCGATTGTCGGTCTGTTGGGTTACATGGCGGAACCGGAGCTGGTTCACCGCGATAACCTGATTCTGGTCTGAAGGAATACCTGAATGCGTGTGGCAAAAGGATTGTTGGGGCTGTTGCTGGCGATGCCGCTGCTGGCTTCGGCTGAAGAGATCGGTCAGGTGTCGACGGTGTTCAAGTTCGTTGGGCCAAATGACCGGATTGTGGTCGAGGCCTTTGACGATCCCAAGGTCGACGGTGTGACCTGCTACCTGTCGCGCGCCAAGACGGGTGGTGTGAAGGGTGGTCTGGGGTTGGCCGAGGATCGTGCCGAAGCGTCCATCGCTTGCCGCCAGGTCGGGCCTATCAGCTTCAAGGGTGAGCTCAAGGATGGCGACGAGGTGTTCAAGGAGCGTACGTCCCTGGTGTTCAAGACCATGCAGGTGGTGCGCTTTCTCGACAAGAAGCGCAATACGCTGGTGTACCTGGTGTATAGCGATCGCTTGATCGAGGGTAGTCCGCAGAATGCGGTGACGGCGATTCCGATCTTGCCGTGGGCGAACGCTCAGTAAAGCTACGAAGATCGCCAGTGTAGGAGCGAGCTTGCTCGCGAAGATCTCCATGACGCCGCGTTTCTTCGGGAGACGCGCTTTATCGTTGACGACATTCGCGAGCAAGCTCGCTCCTACAAATCGCAGGCAATAAAAAACCGACCCTGAGGTCGGTTTTTTAATGAACGGGTCGCTTAGGCAGCAGCGGCAACGTTCAGGGCCTTGACGTGGCCATTCAGGCGGCTCTTATGACGAGCGGCCTTGTTCTTGTGGATGATGCCTTTATCGGCCATACGGTCGATAACTGGCACAGCCAGAACGTAAGCGGCTTGAGCTTTGGCAGCGTCTTTTGCGTCGATGGCCTTAACTACATTCTTGATGTAGGTACGAACCATGGAACGCAGGCTGGCGTTGTGGCTGCGACGCTTCTCAGCCTGTTTTGCACGTTTTTTGGCGGAAGGTGAGTTGGCCACCGTCGAGCTCCTCGAAAGACTTTTTAGGAAATAGCAAACAAAATAGGCCGCGAATCATGCCGATGAGTTGATGTGTTGTCAAGGGCGGTTGATGCGTTCCGCTGAGTGGTCGATCTAAAGAGGCGGGATATTTATTTCCGGCGCTTGACCTGTAAACTCGCGAGCTTTGGCTCTGTGCTGTTGCGGCGCGGAGTATCGCATAAGTGGGCGCGTAGTTCGCCTGCTGTTTATCGACAGGCACAAACTCTTTCCATGAATCTGCTCAAATCGTTGGCCGCCGTCAGCTCTATCACGATGCTTTCCCGGATTTTGGGGTTTGTTCGAGACACCCTCATCGCACGCGCATTTGGCGCGGGAATGGCGACTGACGCCTTCTTTATCGCCTTCAAATTGCCCAATCTGCTGCGGCGGATCTTTGCCGAAGGGGCGTTTTCCCAAGCGTTCGTGCCGATTCTTGCAGAATACAAAAGCCAGAAGGGCGAAGAGGCGACGCGAACCTTCATCGCTTATGTCTCGGGCCTGCTGACGCTGGTGCTGGCGCTGGTCACGGTATTGGGCATGATCGCTGCGCCGTGGGTCATCTGGGTGACCGCGCCGGGTTTCACCAACACCCCGGAAAAATTCGAACTGACCTCCAGTCTGTTGCGGGTGACCTTTCCATACATTCTGCTGATTTCCCTGTCGTCGCTGGCCGGTGCAATCCTCAATACCTGGAACCGCTTTTCGGTGCCAGCCTTCGTGCCGACCCTGCTGAACGTCAGCATGATCATCTTTTCGGTGTTTTTGACGCCGTACTTCGATCCGCCCGTAATGGCGCTTGGCTGGGCGGTGCTGGTCGGCGGCCTGGCGCAGTTGCTCTATCAGCTGCCGCACCTGAAAAAGATCGGCATGCTGGTGCTGCCGCGCCTGAACCTGCGCGACACGGGTGTCTGGCGGGTGATGAAGCAAATGCTGCCAGCAATCCTTGGTGTCTCGGTGAGCCAGATTTCGCTGATCATCAATACCATCTTCGCTTCGTTCCTGGTTGCCGGCTCCGTGTCGTGGATGTATTACGCCGATCGCTTGATGGAGTTGCCGTCCGGCGTGCTGGGCGTGGCACTGGGGACGATTCTGTTGCCGACCCTGGCCAAGACCTACGCCAACAAGGATCGTCACGAATACTCGCGCATCCTCGATTGGGGCCTGCGTCTGTGCTTCGTGCTGGTATTGCCTTGCGCCCTGGCGCTGGGGATTCTGGCCGAGCCGTTGACGGTTTCGCTGTTCCAGTACGGTCAGTTCGATGCCCATGATGCGGCCATGACCCAGCGCGCGTTGATCGCCTATTCCGTCGGTTTGCTCGGGATTATCGTGATCAAAGTGCTGGCGCCGGGCTTTTATGCGCAACAAAACATCCGTACACCGGTAAAAATTGCGATTTTCACCCTGGTGGTGACCCAGCTGTTCAACTTGATGCTGATCGGACCGCTGGCTCACGCGGGCCTGGCCTTGGCGATCAGCGCCGGTGCCTGCCTCAATGCCGGATTGCTGTTCTATCAACTGCGCAAGCAGCAGATGTACCAGCCGCAGCCGGGCTGGGCGAAGTTCGCGCTCAAGCTGGTGGTCGCGGTGGCAGTGATGTCCGCGGTACTGTTGGGGGTGATGCATTTCATGCCGGCCTGGGATCAAGGGCATATGCTCGAGCGCTTCTTGCGTCTGGGGGCGTTGGTGGCGGCGGGTGTGGTGGCTTATTTCGGCATGTTAGTGTTGATGGGCTTCCGTTTGCGCGACTTCAATCGCAAGGCGCTGGGCTGAGGTTCTGGCCTCGATAAACACGGGCGAGCCGGCGGTTTTGTCGGCTCGATCACTTTGGGTTACGGTGTTGCCTGTCGTCGGCCGCCGGGTGTGGTTATAATCGACCACTTTATGAGCAAGAAGCGCGTTATGCAGCTGGTTCGAGGCCTCCAAAATCTGCGCCCCCAGCATCGGGGCTGTGTCGCCACTATTGGCAACTTTGACGGTGTACACCGTGGCCACCAGGCTATCCTGGCGCGCCTGCGTGAGCGTGCGCTCGAGTTGGGCGTGCCCAGTTGCGTGGTGATTTTCGAGCCGCAACCGCGAGAGTTCTTTGCTCCGGAGACTGCGCCAGCCCGTCTGGCCCGTCTGCGGGACAAGCTGCAATTGTTGGCTGCCGAAGGCGTCGACCGTGTTCTGTGCCTGGCTTTCAACCAGCGCCTGAGCAAGCTCAGCGCCAGCGAGTTCGTCGATACCATTCTGGTGGATGGCCTTGGCGTCCAGCACCTGGAGGTCGGTGATGACTTCCGTTTCGGCTGTGACCGCGCGGGGGATTTCGATTTCCTGCAACAGGCTGGCATCCTTCAGGGGTTTACCGTCGAAGCGGCGCAAACCGTCGAACTCGATGGCATCCGGGTCAGCAGCACGCAGGTCCGCAATGCCCTGGCCGCCGCGGATTTCGCCTTGGCCGAACGGCTGCTTGGGCGGCCGTACCGGATCGCCGGTCGCGTATTGCATGGCCAGAAGCTCGCTCGGCAGTTGGGTACGCCCACCGCCAACATACAACTCAAGCGTCGTCGCGTGCCGTTCACCGGGGTTTACCAGGTGGATATCGAGATCGACGGCAAGACCTGGCCCGGCGTCGCCAATATCGGCGTGCGGCCTACGGTTCAAGGTGATGGCAAAGCCCACCTGGAAGTGCATCTTTTAGATTTTGCCGGCGATCTGTATGACCGGCGTTTAACGGTGGTTTTCCACCACAAGCTGCGTGAAGAGCAGCGTTTCGCCTCTCTGGAGGCGCTGAAAACGGCGATCAACGCGGATGTCGCCGCCGCCCGTGCACTAGCCGCACCTAGCGCCCATCGCTAATGAAGAGCCTTAAATGACCGACTATAAAGCCACGCTAAACCTTCCGGACACCGCCTTCCCAATGAAGGCCGGCCTGCCTCAGCGCGAACCGCAGATTCTGCAGCGCTGGGACAGCATTGGCCTGTACGGAAAGTTGCGCGAGATTGGCAAGGATCGTCCGAAGTTCGTCCTGCACGACGGTCCTCCGTACGCCAACGGCACGATTCACATCGGTCATGCGCTGAACAAGATTCTCAAGGACATGATCATCCGCTCGAAGACCCTGTCGGGCTTCGACGCGCCTTATGTTCCGGGCTGGGACTGCCACGGCCTGCCGATCGAGCACAAGGTCGAAGTGACCCACGGCAAGAACCTGGGCGCGGACAAGACCCGCGAACTGTGCCGCGCGTACGCCACCGAGCAGATCGAAGGCCAGAAATCCGAATTCATCCGTCTGGGCGTGTTGGGCGACTTCGCCAACCCGTACAAGACCATGGACTTCAAGAACGAGGCCGGCGAAATCCGCGCCTTGGCCGAGATCGTCAAGGGTGGCTTCGTGTTCAAGGGCTTGAAGCCTGTGAACTGGTGCTTCGACTGCGGTTCGGCCCTGGCCGAAGCGGAAGTCGAGTACGAGAACAAGAAGTCCTCGACCATTGACGTGGCGTTCCCGATTGTCGATGAAGCCAAACTCGCGGCCGCGTTCGGCCTGCCATCGCTGGCCAAGCCTGCTTCGATCGTGATCTGGACCACCACCCCGTGGACCATTCCGGCCAACCAGGCGCTGAACGTTCACCCGGAGTTCAACTACGCCCTGGTCGACGTTGGCGACAAGCTGCTGGTGTTGGCTGAAGAGCTGGTCGAGTCGTGTCTGGCGCGCTATTCGCTGGAAGGCTCGGTGATCGCTACCGCCAACGGTTCGGCGCTGGAACTGATCAACTTCCGTCACCCGTTCTACGACCGCCTGTCGCCGGTATACCTGGCCGACTACGTTGAACTGGGCGCCGGCACCGGTGTGGTTCACTCCTCTCCGGCCTACGGCGTGGACGACTTCGTGACCTGCAAGAAATACGGCATGGTCAACGATGACATCCTCAACCCGGTACAAAGCAACGGCGTTTACGTACCGTCGCTGGAGTTCTTCGGCGGCCAGTTCATCTGGAAGGCCAACCCGGCCATCGTCGACAAACTGACCGAAGTCGGTGCGCTGCTGCACACCACCGTCATCGAACACAGCTACATGCACTGCTGGCGCCACAAGACCCCGCTGATCTACCGCGCCACCGCGCAGTGGTTCATTGGCATGGACAAAGAGCCAGTCAGCGGCGACACCCTGCGTGTACGTTCGCTCAAAGCCATCGAGGAAACCAAGTTCGTTCCGGCCTGGGGCCAGGCGCGCCTGCACTCGATGATCGCCAACCGTCCGGACTGGTGCATTTCCCGTCAGCGCAACTGGGGCGTGCCGATCCCGTTCTTCCTGAACAAGGAAAGCGGCGAACTGCACCCACGCACCGTCGAGCTGATGGAAGAAGTTGCCAAGCGCGTTGAAGTCGAAGGCATCGAAGCCTGGTTCAAGCTGGATGCCGCCGAACTGCTGGGCGATGAAGCACCGCAGTACGACAAGATCAGCGACACCCTGGACGTCTGGTTCGACTCGGGGACCACCCACTGGCACGTCCTGCGCGGTTCGCACCCGATGGGCCACGAAACCGGTCCGCGCGCCGACCTGTACCTGGAAGGCTCGGACCAGCACCGTGGCTGGTTCCACTCGTCGCTGCTGACCGGTTGCGCCATCGACAACCACGCACCGTATCGCGAACTGCTGACTCACGGCTTCACCGTCGACGAGTCCGGCCGCAAGATGTCCAAGTCCCTGGGCAACGTGATCGCGCCGCAGAAAGTCAACGACACCCTGGGCGCCGACATCATGCGTCTGTGGGTCGCCTCGACCGATTACTCGGGTGAAATGGCGGTTTCCGAGCAGATCCTGCAGCGCAGTGCGGACGCCTACCGGCGTATCCGTAACACCGCGCGCTTCCTGCTTTCGAACCTGACCGGCTTCAACCCGGCCACCGACCTGCTGCCGGCCGAAGAAATGCTGGCACTGGACCGTTGGGCCGTGGACCGTACCCTGCTGCTGCAACGCGAGCTGCAAGAGCACTACGGCGAATACCGCTTCTGGAACGTGTACTCGAAGATCCACAACTTCTGCGTGCAGGAGCTGGGCGGCTTCTATCTCGACATCATCAAGGATCGCCAGTACACCACTGGCGCCGACAGCAAGGCCCGCCGTTCGTGCCAGACCGCGCTGTTCCACATCTCCGAAGCGCTGGTGCGCTGGATCGCGCCGATCCTGGCGTTCACCGCCGACGAACTGTGGCAGTACCTGCCGGGCGAGCGTAACGAGTCCGTCATGCTCAACACCTGGTACGAAGGTCTGAGCGAACTGCCGGAAGGCTTCGAGCTGGATCGCGCGTACTGGGACCGGATCATGGCAGTCAAGGTCGCGGTCAACAAGGAAATGGAAATCCAGCGTGCGGCCAAGGCTGTCGGTGGCAACCTGCAAGCCGAAGTGACGCTGTTCGCCGAAGACGCGCTGACCGCCGACCTGGCCAAACTCAGCAACGAACTGCGCTTCGTGCTGATCACTTCGACCGCCAGCGTTGCACCATTGGTGCAGGCACCGGCCGATGCCGTGGTCACTGAAGTCAGCGGCCTGAAGCTGAAGATCGTCAAGTCGAGCCACGCCAAGTGCGCCCGTTGCTGGCACTGCCGCGAAGACGTCGGCGTGAACCCGGAGCATCCGGAAATCTGCGGCCGTTGCGTGGATAACATCAGCGGCGCTGGCGAGGTCCGTCACTATGCCTAATGCCGTTGGCCGTTTTGGACGGCTGAGCTGGCTCTGGTTGAGTTTGCTGGTACTGGTCATCGACCAGGCCAGCAAGTTCTACTTCGAAGGCAAGCTCCAGATGTACCAGCAGATCGTAATCATCCCCGATTACTTCAGCTGGACCCTGGCCTACAACACTGGTGCGGCGTTCAGCTTCCTGGCTGACAGCTCCGGCTGGCAGCGCTGGCTGTTCGCGTTGATCGCTGTCGTGGTCAGTGCGGTGCTGGTGGTGTGGCTCAAGCGTCTGGGGCGTAACGAGACCTGGCTGGCGGTTGCGCTGGCACTGGTGCTCGGCGGCGCGCTGGGCAATCTGTATGACCGCATTGCCCTGGGCCATGTGATCGATTTCATTCTGGTGCATTGGCAGAACCGCTGGTATTTCCCGGCGTTCAACTTTGCCGACAGTGCTATCACTGTAGGCGCTGTCATGCTGGCACTGGATATGTTCAAAAGTAAAAAGACCGGAGAAACCGTTCATGACTGAACAGGTATTGGCTGAGCAACGCATCGGCCAGAACACGGAAGTCACCTTGCATTTCGCATTGCGCCTGGAGAACGGCGACACGGTGGACAGCACCTTCGACAAAGCCCCGGCGACCTTCAAGGTCGGTGACGGCAACCTGTTGCCAGGTTTCGAAGTAGCCCTGTTCGGTTTCAAGGCCGGTGACAAGCGTACACTGAGCATCGAGCCGGAAAACGCTTTCGGCCAGCCTAACCCGCAAAACGTGCAGGTCATCCCGCGCTCACAGTTCCAGGACATGGAGCTGTCGCCTGGCTTGCTGGTGATCTTCAACGATGCGGCCAATACCGAGTTGCCGGGCGTGGTCAAAGAGTTCGACGATGCGCAAGTGACCGTCGACTTCAACCACCCGCTGGCGGGCAAGACGCTCACCTTTGATGTGGAAATCATTTCCGTCAAAGCGTTGTAACTGCTTTTCTGTAGGAGCGAGCTCGCTCGCGATGATCGTTAACGAATGCGCGTTCTTCTGGAAGAACGCGTTGTCCTTTAGTTTTTCGCGAGCAAGCTCGCTCCTACAGGGCAAGACACGAGGCTCAGCATGCAAATCAAACTCGCCAATCCCCGTGGCTTCTGCGCCGGTGTGGACCGGGCGATCGAAATCGTCAACCGCGCCCTGGAAGTCTTCGGGCCGCCGATCTACGTGCGCCATGAAGTGGTCCACAACAAATTTGTCGTCGAAGACCTGCGCTCCCGTGGTGCAGTTTTCGTCGAAGAACTGGATCAGGTGCCGGACGACGTCATCGTGATCTTCAGTGCCCACGGCGTGTCCCAGGCCGTGCGCAGCGAAGCGGCTGGCCGTGGACTGAAAGTGTTCGACGCCACCTGCCCGCTGGTCACCAAGGTCCACATCGAGGTGGCGCGCTACAGCCGTGACGGTCGTGAATGCATTCTCATCGGCCACGCCGGTCACCCGGAAGTCGAAGGCACCATGGGCCAGTACGATGCCAGCAATGGCGGCGCGATCTACCTGGTCGAAGACGAGAAAGATGTCGCGGCGTTGCAGGTGAACAACCCTGAAAAGCTCGCCTTCGTGACCCAGACAACCTTGTCGATGGACGACACCAGTCGTGTTATCGACGCCCTGCGTTTACGCTTCCCAGCCATCGGTGGACCGCGCAAGGACGACATTTGCTACGCCACGCAAAACCGTCAGGACGCGGTCAAGCAACTGGCCGACGAGTGCGACGTGGTGCTGGTGGTCGGCAGCCCGAACAGCTCCAACTCCAATCGCCTGCGCGAATTGGCAGAACGCATGTCCACTCCGGCCTACCTGATCGACGGTGCCGAAGACCTGCAAAAGAGCTGGTTCGACGGTGTCGAGCGTATCGGTATCACCGCTGGCGCCTCCGCCCCGGAAGTCCTGGTGCGCGGAGTGATCGAGCAGTTGCAGGCCTGGGGTGCCACTGGTGCCGATGAACTGGCCGGTCGCGAGGAGAACATCACGTTCTCGATGCCTAAAGAACTGCGCGTTCGCTCGTTGCTCTGAGTTTCTTCCTTTCTTCGCATAATGCCTGCTCAGCCTTGTCGCTGCGCAGGCTGACGCGACCGGTCCGAGCCAACACCACTTGATGCTGGCTCACCGGTTCGCGGACTTTGCAAACGTGTAATGTCCCTCCAAACAGTGGTTCACCCTGACCTCTGAATCGTATAAAGCTTTCGACCGGACCGTTCCCCACAATCGGCACGCGTGCGCCGCTCTGGCGTTCGGCCAACAGTGGGTTGGCGCTGTCCATATCCCCCTTGCCGCTGATATCCAGAATGATCCGCCAGCCCTGGCTCCAGTCGCCATTGATGCCGTGAATCACCACGGCCTGGTTGCGGACGATGGCTTCGGTTCGGGCGGTGCGAATACCGCTGAAAAGAGCCTGTGCCGCTTGCTCTCTCTGGTTTGACTCGATCAGCGTTGCGAACGCCGGACTGACCAGTTGCAGAACAATTCCTGTAATTGCCAGTCCCATGAGCAGTTCGATCAGGCTGAAGCCGTGTTGCCGCATGACATCTCCCTCCGTGGCGTGCTGTGGCTCGCGCAATCCCTGCGCGAGAAATGGCATCACATACGTAGCGCATCACTCGAATTGTGCCGCGCAAGAGCAGGTATAGCCGAAGGAAACAGAAGGCCCCGATGGATCATCGTACAAAAGGTTTCACGTTGATCGAGTTATTGGTCGCGATCGCGATCCTCCTGATTCTGCTGACTCTGGCTGTCCCGGCGTTTACCCGCTCGATGCAAACGACGAGGGCTGATACTGAAATCGCTGACCTGCGACGAGCCCTGAATTTTGCCCGACTCGAGGCCATCGATCGGGGCAATACCACACGGGTGCGTCCGACGGCAGGAGGGGATGCCTGGAGTGGGGAGCTGGCGGTTTACGACGGTACTGGCGCTTTAGCCAAAGTATTGCGGGTTGTTCCGGCGATGAGCAGCGGCGCAACTCTGGCGCTAACCTCGGGCGTGACTGCCATCGATTTCAACAGTACGGGCGGATTGTCATCACCGTCCTCAGAGGTGGTGATCAGCTATGGGCGGGGAGCTCAAAGCCGGACGCTGAAAGTGTGTTTGAACGGACGAATTCTATTGGGCGGAAGTTGCGGATGAGGATAGGAAACCAAGGCCCGCAGGAGGGCATGACGCTGGTCGAAGTCCTGGTGGCATTAGTCATTCTGGGAGTGGGGTTGTTGGGGGCCGCGGCGTTTCAGCTCAATGCGCTGAAGTATACGGACAGTGCACGCATGACCAGTCAGGCCAGTTTTATCGCCTACGACATGATGGACCGCATTCGCGCCAACGCCGCAGCGGACTACACCATCGCGCCGCCAGCTACGGGCAATCCGGGTGTTGCCCGGGATCAGGACCTGTTTGACTTCAATACCAACATTGTCAGCTCACTCGGCGCCACCGCGACGGGCAGTGTCACCGTCAATCAGCAGGTGTACACCATCACGATTACCTGGGACGACTCACGGGCTGCGAACGCTGCCGACTCGCGGCGCAGCTTCGTCCTGAGCAGCCGCACGGCCATTGACCCGGTGGTGACCCCGTGAGTCGCCGCAGCGCAGGCTTTGGCCTGGTCGAGTTGCTGATCGCCCTGGTGTTGAGCCTGATCGTGGTACTGGGCGTGGTGCAGGTTTTCATCGCGGCCAAGAACACTTATCTCAGCCAGAATGCGGCCGCGAACATGCATGAGGACGCACGTTTCGTGTTGAGCAAAATGCTTCAGGAAATCCGCATGGTCGGGATGTTCGGTTGCCTGGAAACGATCATTGATTCAAGTACGAAGGGTGATTTCCATGCCAGTCGGCTAACGCCGATCCGCTGGGACAATGGCAGTCGCAGTTTGACGCTGGTTACGGCGGATATCGGCGGCAATGGCGGCAAACCGGACTGGACCGTGCTTTCCGATTGTCGAAACAATTCGACGGCCTACAGCGACAGCCCGACTCCGGTGGCAGGGCAACTGGTTTTTCCGATACGGCAACTGACTTACAGCTTCAGCAACAACCAGCTGCTTATGAGGGGCGGGAGTGCAGCACCACAGGTATTGGTGAACAACGTAAGCGCTTTTGACGTGAGCTTCGGCCTGGCCAGCACTGCCACTGATCTGGCTGCTTCCCGTTACAGCAGCAACCCACCGAACCCTGCGCTGATTCGTAGCGTTCGCCTGAGCCTGACGCTCATCGATCCGAACCATCGGGTGAGCGATCAAACCTTCAACGCAGTGGCCGCCCTGCGCAACCGCTTGCCATGAGGGAATGCCGATGAACCGTTTTCCCATGGCGTATTACACCCAGCGCGGCATGGCACTGCTGGTCAGTCTGGTGTTCTTGCTCTTGCTGACGCTGATCGGTCTTTCATCGATGCAAAGCGCCACCCTGCAGGAAAAAATGGCCGGTAGCGTCGCCTTGCGCAACCAGTCGTTTCAGAGTGCCGAAGCCGCCTTGAGGGTGGGCGAGAGTGCAGTGCAACGGGACAGTTATGCACTACCCGTTTGTAGCGGCATCGTTCAATGTGCACCACCGTCCGAGTCCTCGACAATCACCGCTGCCGGTTTCAGCGCCGCGTCCGGAGTGACCTGGATTGCATCAGACAACGGCTTTTATGGCGTGCAAAACATCGGTGTCAGCCGAGATGCGGTGAATGTGCCGATCAATACCCCGGCGACGTTGTATCGGGTAACGGCAGTAGGCATCGCGGGTCATTCGCGCAGTGTGGTGGAGAGCATCTATGCGAAGTACTGAGCGATATATCCGGCGGTGGTCACAACTGTTCGGTGTTGTAGCCGCGCTGAACCTGTCGATGGCGGCGCACGCTGCCACGCCACCGGATTCGCCGGCACTGAACCGGCCAACCTGTCTGGCGAATGGCAACTGGTACGGGTTCTACCACAGCAATCAGGGATTGAAAGCCGTCTGCTTGAGGCTGCCCGATGCGATCAGCGTTAAGATGCTCGACAGCAACGACGATGGCGTGGTCGACAGCATCGACAGGCTGTCCGATGGCGTGATCTTTGTTGGAGAGCATTCGACCCAGGACGTCAGCGACAATGGCGGGGCCGTGAACGATTCCACTGGCGACGATACTCCGGGAATGGAAAAATCCGGCGGTAGCCGTCGCATCATGTGGCGACAAATACAGTAAGTGAGAGTTGAGGCATGCGTAGTACCAACCGCGGTTTTACCCTGATCGAAATCATGATCGTGATTGCGATCATCGGGATGGTCATGACCATTGCTGCCCCGAGTTTCACCGAGTACCTGAACAAGGGCCGTCGCGCAGAAGTGGCGGGTCTGCTCTCGGAGCAGGCGCAGATCCTGGAGCGCTTCTACTCGCAGAAAAATGTCTACACCAATGCGGCGGGCCTCAGTGCCGGCAATGATTACTACAGCATCACACCGACCCTGACCGACCAGGCCTTTCTGCTGACGGCGGTGCGCAAGGCTGACTCGAGCATGGCCACTGACAAGTGCGGTGATCTGACCATCACCAACACGGGTGTCCTCGGAATGGTCAACGCAAAATCCGGCCTGACCAGCAAAGACTGCTGGGGGCGCTGAGTTTCCTTTTCGGGTGTCCTTTACATCCTCTGTCTATTTAACGATTGGATCAGAACATGACCAGGCAACAGCAAGTGGTGATTGTCGGCGGCGGAGTGATTGGTTTGCTGACGGCCTTCAATCTCGCCTCCGAAGTGCAAAGCGTTGTGCTGCTGGATCGCTCGAACGTCGGCCAGGAATCGTCCTGGGCCGGCGGCGGCATCGTTTCGCCGCTTTACCCATGGCGCTACAGCCCGGCGGTCACTGCGCTGGCTCACTGGTCCCAGGACTTTTATCCACAACTGGGCGAGCGCTTGTTTGCCGCTACCGGCGTTGATCCTGAGGTGCACACCACCGGTCTGTACTGGCTGGATCTGGATGACGAGGCTGAAGCGCTGGCCTGGGCTGTCCGGGAACATCGTCCGTTGAGTGCGGTGGATATTTCGGTAGTGCACGACGCCGTGCCGGTACTGGGCGCTGGTTTTTCCCGGGCGATCTACATGGCCGACGTTGCCAACGTGCGCAATCCACGTCTGGTGAAGTCACTCAAGGCCGCGTTGCTGGCGCTGCCGAACGTGACGATCCATGAGCAGTGCGAAGTCAGCGGGTTCGTTCGTGACGGCAACAAAGTGGTCGGCGTGCAGACCTCCACAGGTACTGTCCTGGGCGATCAAGTCGTCCTGACGGCGGGGGCCTGGAGCGGTGAACTGCTCAAGCATCTTGACCTGACGCTGCCGGTCGAGCCGGTGAAAGGGCAGATGATTCTCTACAAGTGTGCGGCGGATTTCCTGCCGAGCATGGTCCTGGCCAAGGGACGCTACGCGATTCCCCGGCGCGATGGACACATACTGATTGGCAGTACGCTGGAGCATGAAGGCTTTGACAAGACGCCGACCGGGTCGGCACTGGAAAGCCTGAAGGCGTCCGCGGTGGAATTGATCCCGGCGCTGGCCGATGCCGAAGTGGTGGGGCATTGGGCCGGATTGCGCCCGGGATCTCCCGAGGGCATTCCATATATCGGCCCGGTGCCGGGGTTTGACGGGCTCTGGCTCAACTGCGGGCACTACCGTAACGGGCTGGTGCTGGCGCCGGCGTCATGCCAGTTGTTTGCCGATGTGATGCTGGGCCGGGCGCCAATTATCGATCCGGCGCCTTACGCGCCTGCCGGGCGGCTCAATCCAGTCCCAGCTTCTTGAGCCGGTAACGCATCGACCTGAATGACAGATTCAACCGCTGAGCCGCCGCCGTGCGGTTCCAGCGGGTTTCCTCCAGGGCCTGGAGCAGCAGTTGGCGTTCGACGTTTTCCAGGTAGGTTTGCAGATTGTCGATCCGGGTCAGGTCCGGCAGGCCACCTTCAGCCCCACAATTGCCTTCGGCCAGGCGCAGGTCGCCGGCTTCGATCTGATTGTTCTCACACAGGGTGTGCGCCCGCTCGAGCATGTTTTCCAGTTCCCGCACATTGCCCGGGAAGCGATAGTTTTTCAGCGCATCGAGGGCTTGGGGGTGGAGTCTCGCCGCAGGTTGACCGGTATCGGCGGCCAGGCGCTTGAGCATGTGGCTGGCCAACATTTCAATGTCATCACGACGCTCGCGCAGGGGCGGCACCCGGAGTTCGATCACGTTCAAGCGGTAGTAAAGGTCATGGCGAAATCGCCCGGCGGCGACTTCGGCACCAAGGTCCTTGTGTGTGGCGCAGAGAATGCGCACATCCACCGCCACTTCCTGCTGCCCGCCGACGCTGCGTACGGCTTTTTCCTGAATCGCGCGCAGCAGTTTGACCTGCATTGCCAGCGGCAGGTCAGCCACTTCGTCGAGGAGCAGGGTGCCGCCGTGAGCGGTCTGGAACAGACCGGGTTTGTCTTCGATGGCGCCGCTGAAACTGCCTTTGCGGTGGCCGAAAAACTCGCTCTCCAACAGTTCCGAAGGAATCGCCGCGCAGTTGATCGGAATGAACGGCTGATTGGCGCGGGGGCTTTGATCATGGATCAGGCGCGCGACCAGTTCCTTGCCGCTGCCGGATTCTCCGCTGATGTATACCGTCGCATGGCTGCTGGCCAGTTTGGTGATGTGTTTACGCAGGCTGCGCATGGGCAATGAGTCGCCCAGCAAGCGACGATCGATGCCAACCCCGCGGGCAGGAAGCAGCAGGGCGCTGGTGACCAGTTCACGCAGGCGGGTAAGGTCCACCGGTTTGGTCAGGAAGTCGAATGCCCCGGCCTTGAGCACATCGATCGCGGTTTCTAGACTGGCATAGGCGGTGATCATCGCCACCTGGACCTGAGGATGACGTTGCTGGATGTGCTGCACCAGCTCCAGACCGGTACCATCCGATAATTGCATGTCGGTCAGGCATAAATCGAAGCTTTCGCGTTTCAGCAGGGATTGCGCTTCGCCGATGTTGCGAGCGTTGAACGTCTCCAGTTTCATCCTTCCCAGGGTGATTTCCAGGAGTTCGCGTATGTCCGGTTCGTCATCGACGATCAAGACTTTTTGTCGTGGTCTCGTGTTCAACGTGGGTTCCGTCCGTGAGCAAAGGTCATGCAAAAGCAGCCGCGTTCCTGGCGTGCCTTGAAGTCTAGGCGGGACAGAATGCTTTCGCCCGGCTCGCCGGACAGATATGGCCCCGGGCCCTTGATATGAGGGGCGGGGGCTTCGTTATCGAGTATTTCCAGTGATTTCAGATCGAGCCGTAGCGGCGACATTTGCTCGCGGCGCTGCAGCTGCAGGACGTTTTCGATTACCCGGTTCATTCGCAGAGAGTGGCCTTGAATAATCTGCGTCAGACGTCGATCGACGCCTTTCAGTTCCTTGGGTGCACGCGATAGTCCTCAATCGGCCGTCATTTCGGGTGAGGTGTCAGCGGCCGCTGGAGCCCTTGTCTTGCTCGAGATGAGCCTGGCTGCAATACCACCGTTGGTCGAGGCTCAGCGCGCGGTCACGGGGCAGGTGAACGCCGCAATGGGCGCAACGGACCATGGGCGCCGCTTCCCGCTCGGCAGGGGGCCTGGGGGTGGAAGCCTGCCCCTTGAACTTGCGCCAGAACCATACTGCAGCGGCAATCAGGGCGATCCAGAACAATAAACGAAGCATGGTGAGCTGCTTTTCTGCGGATGATCCGGCAGTTTAGCCAAGGACCTGTCAGGCGCACAGTGCAATAAATCGCTGAAATAAAAAAGGGAGACTCGAAAGTCTCCCTTTTTGCACAACCCGAGTGTCAGTCGAACACGCCGAAGGTCATGTAGCTGAACCACGAACGGTCGCTGTTGTTGCCTTGCGCTTCGTGATCTTCTTCTTCGATCGCGTCGCCATTGGTGTCTTTAGGCCTTAGTTCGGCCGGGATTGCATCCTTGGCGTCCTGGAACTGCTTCTGCACGTCCTGGTTGGCGCGGGTTTCGCCCGGTGGCAGCGGCGGACGGGACTCGATCAGGCCCAGGGTCGCCTTGCTCAGCCATGAACGGTTGTCGGCTTCGGCCACGGTCGGTACGAACTGACCGTCCACCAGTGTCGGGTGGTTCGGGTAGTTGAGCTTCAGGGTTTCCAGGCTGGTGGCAGCCAGATCGTCCAGGTGCAGGCGCTGGTAGGCCTCGGTCATCACCGCCAGGCCGTCGCCGACCGAAGGGGTTTCCTGGAAGTTTTCCACCACGTAACGACCGCGGTTCGCGGCGGCGACATAGGCCTGACGGGTCAGGTAGTAGTCGGCCACGTGAATTTCGTAGGCCGCCAGCAGGTTGCGCAGATAAATCATGCGCTGTTTGGCGTCTGGCGCGTAGCGGCTGTTCGGGAAGCGGCTGGTCAGCTGGGCGAACTCGTTGTAGGAGTCGCGGGCGGCGCCCGGGTCACGCTTGGTCATGTCCAGCGGCAGGAAACGCGCCAGCAGGCCGACGTCCTGGTCGAAAGAAGTCAGGCCCTTGAGGTAGTAGGCGTAATCGACGTTCGGATGCTGTGGGTGCAGGCGAATGAAGCGTTCCGCAGCGGACTTGGCCGCTTCTGGCTCGGTGTTCTTGTAGTTCGCGTAGATGAGTTCGAGTTGCGCCTGATCGGCATAACGACCGAACGGATAACGCGACTCCAGAGCCTTCAGCTTGGCGATGGCGCTGGTGTAGCTACTGTTGTCCAGGTCATTTTGAGCTTGTTGGTACAGCTCGACTTCACTGAGGTTTTCGTCTACGACTTCCTTCGATGAGCAAGCAGCGGTCAATGCGAGGATGGCGATCAGCAGCAGGTGTTTCACTTGCATGGCGGCTTGCGTCCCTATGACGGCCGCTGTCTTGGGCGTGGCCGTCCTGTTATGATGAGTGCCCCGTTGAATAGCCTCGGGGCAAAAGACGCCGTATTTAACCACAAGCGCGCAGCCGAAACCAAAGGCTGTGCCGACGCCTAGTCTGAGCATGTCCGATAAAATTGAACTCCGCGCAGAGGTGCCGTCCGAATTGGGCGGCCAACGCCTCGATCAAGTCGCCGCACAATTATTCGCTGAGCACTCGCGCTCGCGCCTTTCCGCCTGGATCAAAGACGGCCGCCTGACTGTGGATGGGGCGGTTATCCGCCCGCGAGACATCGTCCATGGCGGCGCCATCCTTGAGCTGACTGCCGAGCAGGAAGCTCAGGGCGAATGGGTCGCTCAAGACATTGCCCTGGACATCGTCTACGAAGACGACGACATCCTGGTGATCAACAAGCCTGCGGGCCTGGTGGTGCACCCGGCTGCCGGTCACGCCGACGGCACCTTGCTCAACGCCTTGCTGCACCATGTGCCGGACATCATCAATGTGCCCCGCGCCGGTATCGTGCATCGCCTGGACAAGGACACCACCGGTCTGATGGTGGTGGCCAAGACCATTCAAGCGCAGACGCAGCTGGTTACACAGTTGCAGAGCCGCAGCGTCAGCCGGATCTACGAGTGCATCGTGATTGGTGTGGTGACAGCCGGTGGCAAGATCAATGCGCCCATCGGTCGTCACGGCCAGCAGCGCCAGCGCATGGCCGTGATGGAAGGTGGCAAGCAAGCCGTCAGCCATTACCGCGTACTCGAGCGCTTCCGCTCCCACACCCACGTGCGGGTGAAGCTGGAAACCGGTCGAACGCACCAGATTCGCGTGCACATGGCGCACATTAACTACCCGTTGGTCGGAGATCCCGCCTACGGTGGTCGCTTCCGCATTCCGCCGGCCGCCAACCCGACCATGGTCGAATCCCTGAAAAACTTCCCGCGTCAGGCGCTGCATGCGCGTTTCCTGGAACTGGATCATCCGACCACCGGTAAGCGCATGAGCTGGGAATCGCCGTTGCCGGAAGACTTCGTCTGGCTGCTGACCCTGCTCAAGCAAGACCGTGAGGCGTTCATCGGATGAGTGACTGGCTGATTCCTGACTGGCCCGCGCCGGCCGGGGTAAAAGCCTGTGTTACCACCCGTGCGGGCGGCGTCAGTGTGGCGCCGTTCGACAGCCTCAACCTCGGCGATCACGTCGACGACCGCCCTGAAGCGGTTGCCGAGAATCGCCGTCGTCTTACCGATCATTTCTCCATTCAACCGGCCTGGCTGCAGCAGGTCCACGGCATTGCCGTGGCCCATGCCGACCCAAGCCAGGTGGTCACTGCCGATGCCAGTTGGACATCGACCCCCGGCATTGCCTGTGCGGCGATGACGGCTGATTGCCTGCCGGCATTGTTTTGCGACCGTGCCGGCACTCGCGTTGCTGCAGCCCATGCCGGTTGGCGCGGGTTGGCGGCGGGCGTGCTGGAAGCCACCCTCGACAGTCTGGCGGTTCCCCCTGCCGAGGTACTGGTCTGGCTCGGTCCGGCCATTGGTCCACAAGCGTTTGAAGTTGGCCCCGAAGTGCGCGAAACCTTCGTGCAGCAACTGCCTCAAGCCGCAGAAGCCTTCGTGCCAAGTCAAAACCCCGGCAAGTTCATGGCCGACATCTATATGCTGGCGCGTTTGCGTCTGGCGGCCTGCGGTGTCACGGCAGTCTATGGTGGCGGATTTTGCACCGTGACCGACCCACGCTTCTTTTCTTATCGCCGTGCGCCCCGCACCGGCCGATTCGCCTCCCTTATCTGGCTTGAACGCTAAACTCCTCTGACCTGCGTCAACGTCACGACGCTTGAAACTCCCAGAATCGACCGCATCTATTGTGTTATCTGGCAGGTTTCTTCATTCAGGATGTTTTATAGGTCCGGCCTGCTCAAAAGGAAGGTGACCCATGCGTATAGACCGTTTAACCAGCAAATTGCAGTTAGCGTTGTCCGATGCCCAATCCCTGGCTGTCGGCCACGATCATCCGGCCATTGAACCGGCGCATTTGATGCAAGCCTTGCTCGAACAGCAGGGCGGCTCGATCAAGCCCCTGCTGATGCAGGTGGGCTTCGACGTCAACAGCCTGCGTAAAGAGCTGACCAAAGAGCTCGACCAGCTACCGAAAATCCAGAACCCGACCGGCGACGTGAACATGTCGCAGGATCTGGCGCGCCTGCTCAACCAGGCCGACCGTCTGGCGCAGCAGAAAGGCGACCAGTTCATTTCCAGCGAGCTGGTGCTGCTCGCCGCCATGGACGAGAGCAGCAAGCTCGGCAAGCTGTTGCTCGGTCAGGGCGTGAGCAAGAAAGCCCTGGAAAATGCGATCAACAACCTGCGCGGCGGCGAGGCTGTCAATGACCCTAACCACGAAGAGTCCCGTCAGGCCCTGGATAAATACACCGTCGACCTGACCAAGCGTGCCGAGGACGGCAAGCTCGATCCGGTGATCGGCCGTGACGATGAAATTCGCCGGACCATCCAGGTGCTGCAACGTCGTACCAAGAACAACCCGGTGCTGATCGGTGAGCCTGGCGTGGGTAAAACCGCCATCGCCGAAGGCCTGGCCCAGCGCATCATCAATGGCGAAGTGCCGGATGGCCTCAAGGGCAAGCGCCTGTTGTCCCTGGACATGGGGGCGCTGATTGCCGGTGCCAAGTATCGCGGTGAGTTTGAAGAGCGGCTCAAGGCGTTGCTCAATGAACTGTCGAAGCAGGAAGGGCAGATCATTCTGTTCATCGACGAACTGCACACCATGGTCGGCGCCGGCAAGGGCGAAGGCTCGATGGATGCGGGCAACATGCTCAAGCCGGCCCTGGCCCGCGGTGAGCTGCACTGTGTGGGCGCCACGACGCTCAACGAGTACCGCCAATACATAGAGAAGGACGCCGCTCTCGAGCGACGCTTCCAGAAAGTGCTGGTGGATGAGCCGAGCGAAGAAGACACCATCGCCATCCTGCGTGGCCTCAAGGAGCGTTATGAGGTTCACCACAAGGTGGCGATCACCGACGGCGCGATCATTGCCGCGGCCAAACTCAGTCATCGTTACATCACTGACCGGCAGTTGCCGGACAAAGCCATCGACCTGATCGATGAAGCTGCCAGCCGCATCCGCATGGAGATCGACTCCAAGCCGGAAGTCCTGGACCGTCTGGAGCGTCGCCTTATTCAGTTGAAGGTGGAATCCCAGGCACTGAAGAAAGAAAGCGACGACGCGGCGAAGAAGCGTCTGGAAAAACTGCAGGACGAAATCGCTCGTCATGAGCGTGAGTACTCGGATCTTGAAGAAATCTGGAATTCGGAAAAAGCCGAAGTCCAGGGCTCTGCGCAGATCCAGCAGAAAATCGAGCAGTCCCGTCAGGAGCTGGAAGCGGCCCGCCGCAAAGGCGACCTGAACCGCATGGCCGAGTTGCAGTACGGGGTGATCCCGGACCTGGAGCGCAGCCTGCAAATGGTCGACCAGCATGGCAAAAGCGAGAACCAGTTGCTGCGCAGCAAGGTGACTGAGGAAGAAATCGCCGAAGTCGTATCGAAGTGGACCGGTATTCCAGTGTCGAAGATGCTCGAAGGCGAGCGCGAAAAACTGATGAAGATGGAAAGCCTGTTGCACCAGCGTGTGATCGGCCAGGATGAAGCGGTAGTCGCGGTTTCCAACGCAGTGCGGCGTTCCCGTGCCGGGTTGTCCGACCCGAATCGCCCGAGCGGCTCGTTCATGTTCCTCGGCCCGACCGGTGTCGGTAAAACCGAGCTGTGCAAGGCGCTGGCCGAATTCCTGTTTGATACCGAAGAGGCGATGGTGCGGATCGACATGTCCGAGTTCATGGAGAAACATTCCGTGGCTCGCCTGATCGGTGCGCCACCAGGCTACGTGGGGTATGAAGAGGGCGGTTACCTGACCGAGGCCGTGCGTCGCAAGCCGTATTCGGTGATCCTGATGGATGAGGTCGAGAAAGCGCACCCGGATGTGTTCAACATCTTGCTGCAAGTGCTTGAAGACGGTCGCCTGACCGACAGCCATGGCCGCACGGTGGACTTCAAGAACACCGTGATTGTCATGACCTCCAACCTGGGGTCGGTGCAGATCCAGGAACTGGTCGGTGATCGTGAGGCGCAGCGTGCAGCGGTGATGGATGCGATATCCAGCCACTTCCGGCCGGAGTTCATCAACCGGGTCGACGAAGTGGTGATCTTCGAGCCGTTGGCGCGGGATCAGATCGCCGGCATTACCGAGATCCAGTTGGGTCGTCTGCGCAGCCGCCTGACCGAACGGGAGCTGAAGCTTGAACTCAGCCCTGAAGCCATGGACAAGCTGATCGCGGTCGGTTACGACCCGGTGTACGGCGCACGGCCGCTCAAGCGAGCGATCCAGCGCTGGATCGAGAACCCGCTGGCGCAGCTGATCCTTTCCGGTCGATTCATGCCGGGCGATACCGCTCACGGTGTGGTGGAAAACGACGAAATCGTCTTCGTCTGATCCAGATCGGCAACAAAATTGAAAAGGCCTCGCATAACGAGGCCTTTTTTTCATTAGGCTGTTGAACTCAAAGGAAAAGGCTTGTAAAGTGCGCCCCGCAGTAAGTCACCCGCCAGGGTTTCCGCTCCCCAAGCAGGAATCCAAAATAAGTTGCAAATCATTAACTTGAAAGCAATTTAGGGGGTTGACAGAGGTTCTGAAGATTGTAGAATAGCGCGCCTCAGACACACGAACGCAGCGATGCAAACGGGTTGAAGAGAACGCAGTAAAGCTTCAAAGTTGTAAATTGAAATGTGTAGTTCCGTGATAGCTCAGTCGGTAGAGCAAATGACTGTTAATCATTGGGTCCCAGGTTCGAGTCCTGGTCACGGAGCCAATTTCAAACCGGGGTATAGCGCAGTCCGGTAGCGCGCCTGCTTTGGGAGCAGGATGTCAGGAGTTCGAATCCCCTTACCCCGACCATTTTTGGGTCGTTAGCTCAGTTGGTAGAGCAGTTGGCTTTTAACCAATTGGTCGTAGGTTCGAATCCCACACGACCCACCATTTTTGAAACCAGGTAACACTGGAATCGAATCTTAAGATCAGACGCCAAAAGCTCTGTTCGCAGAAGGCGCCTCTCGAAGGTGCCTTTTTTTTACCGGGGTATAGCGCAGTCCGGTAGCGCGCCTGCTTTGGGAGCAGGATGTCAGGAGTTCGAATCCCCTTACCCCGACCATATTAAAAATCCTCGTATCGAAAGATACGGGGATTTTTTTTGCCTGCGAGAAACTCAGGGTGTCGCAAAACCAGTGTGGGAGCGGGCTTGCTCGCGAAAGCAGTGTGTCAGTCGACATAAATGCTGAATGACATGGCCTCTTCGCGAGCAAGCCCGCTCCCACAAGGGGGGGTTAGTGCAGCTTGAGCCTTGGCTCGGTGCCACGTCCGATCTTGCTACCGAGCATCAGCATCGCCGTGCGGAACGGTCCGTACAACGCCATCTGGTGCATGCGGTACAGCGACACGTAGAACATCCGCGCCAGCCAGCCTTCGAGCATCACGCTGCCGGTGAGGTTGCCCATCAAGTTACCCACAGCCGAAAAACGCGACAGCGAGATCAGCGAGCCGTAGTCGGTGTACTTGTACTCCGGCAGTGCCTTGCCTTCGATGCGTAGTTTCAGCGATTTGGCCAGCAACGAAGCTTGTTGGTGAGCGGCCTGGGCACGTGGCGGCACATTGCGGTCGCTGCCTGGTTGAGGGCAGGCGGCGCAGTCACCGAACGCGAAGATGTTCTCGTCGCGGGTGGTTTGCAGGGTTGGCAGCACTTGCAGCTGATTGATGCGGTTGGTTTCCAGACCATCGATGTCCTTGAGGAAGCCCGGTGCGCGAATCCCCGCGGCCCAGACTTTCAGGCTGGCCTTGATTTCGTTGCCGTCGGCGGTGATCAGGCTGTCCGCCGTCACTTCGCTGACAGCGGCATTGGTCATGACGTTGACCCCGAGTTTCTCCAGGGTTTTATGCACAGGTCCGCCAATCCGCTCTGGCAGCGCCGGCAGGACTCGTGGTCCGGCTTCGATCAGGGTGATGTGCATGTTTTCCGGCTTGATCCGGTCCAGGCCATAGGCCGCCAGTTCATGGGCGGCGTTGTGCAGCTCGGCGGCCAGCTCGACCCCGGTGGCACCGGCACCGACGATGGCCACACTGATTTGCTCGACCGTGTCGGTCTGACCGGCGTGAGCCCGCAGGTAGTGGTTGAGCAGTTGCTGGTGGAAACGCTCGGCCTGTTTTCGGGTGTCGAGGAACAGGCAGTGTTGTGCGGCGCCCTGGGTACCGAAATCGTTGGTGGTGCTGCCGACGGAGATTACCAGCGAGTCGTAAGGCACTTCGCGGGCTGGCACCAGTTCCATACCGGTTTCGTCATAGGTGGCGGCCAGCTGGATTTTTTTCTTCGCGCGATCGAGTCCGCTCATGCGCCCCAGCTGGAACTCGAAGTGGTTCCATTTGGCCTGGGCGACATAGTTGAGTTCGTCTTCGGAAGAGTTCAGGGAACCGGCCGCCACTTCGTGCAACAACGGTTTCCAGATGTGGGTCAGGTTCGCGTCGACCAGCATCACACTGGCCGTGCCACGCTTGCCCAGAGTCTTACCCAGACGGGTAGCCAACTCCAGACCGCCGGCGCCGCCGCCAACGATGACAATACGATGAGTCATGGGGATATCTCGCAAGGCTAAAAGAAATCGGTGCAATTACCCGAGCGAGCGCAAGGCAGCTCATAGCGTCAGGTAACTGATAAGGCGGCTCAACAGGCCCAGACCAATGGTCACTGCCAATACCAGTACAAGGAGCATCCACGGCCGGAAAGGCCGGCGCTCGACTTGGTGCTGGGACAACTGCAGGTACTCTTCGACATGCTTTTGGTCGTCGGGGTTCAGGCGGCTGGTCATAAAGGCCTCGTCAGGTAGACGTAGCTAAATGTGTAGAAGCTACAGGCTGATTTAACGAACGTTGAACGGAGCATAGCCGCTGTCCGCAAGGGGCTCGACGCTCACCGTATCGTCCAGGCGAATGATTCCACTTTGTAACACTCGGGCAGTGATTCCGCCATGTCCGCGCACGGCCTGAAAGGTGCCGATGCCCAGGTTGCTTTCAAGACGCGCGCAGGGCTGGCACCAGCCGGTGGTTTCGAACGTTGCCTGGCCAATCCGGAAGCGGCGGCCCTTGAGGCTGAACAGATTGATGCCACTGATAACGAGATTGCGCCGTAGATCTTCAGGCCTGACCGGATGATCGTGCGCACGCCCCATCAACGAACTGATCACCGCCAGGTGCTCCCACTGAATCAGCGTGACCTGCCGCGCATTGCGCACGCCGGGGCGGGCGTGGTCGCCGGTCAGGCCGGCCTCGAGGCGCGCTTCCACGGCCTCGAGTGCAAGCATCGGCGAATGTGATTGCGGGCGCACGCCGATCCAGCGTACGCGTCCTTGTTGCGGCACCTCGGCGATCAGTTCCTGCAACGGGCTCACAGGCTGATCCCGACGTCAAAAACAATGCTGCGCCCCAGGTTGCTGCGCAAGAAGTCCGGGGCATCCGGGTGAGCGAACAGAACGCGGGCAAATGTCGGCCCGACCAATGACAGCGAGCGCCAGCCCTGGCGCAGGTATTCGGTCGGCGGCGGGAAATGGCTGTTGAGATCCAGCACTTCGCGTTTGAGGCTGGCGAAGGCAATGATGTCCAGTTCACCCAGATCCATGCCGCGTTCTTTGTAGTTGTGCGCTTTTTTGCGCAAGGTCGGCGCCAATCGCAGCAAGAATTCGTTGGCGGGGATGCGTCGTGGCTTGGCCTCGCGGCGCACCAGTTGGCTCAGGGAAAACGCGCTGCGCCGGCGTTGCAGTTCGTCGCGCCATTCATCGTTGAGGCGCCGGCCTTCGTCGAGCACGAAGAACACCTCGAAACTGGCATCGCGAAACAACACATCCGGTGGCTCCCCGGCGGGGGTGAATTCATCGGCACGATAGGGAATGTTCAAGCCTTGCAGCAGGCGCTGGCAAACCCAACGCTCACGCTCCCATTTGCGGGCGTTGGACAGGAACGCGTTGGCTTGCTCGGCCGCGATGGTCAGCAGGCGTAAATAATCTGAGTCATCCATAGGCCCAAGCTTAGCGTTCAAATGTGATCGCAAAGAAGACAATTTGTCGGAGAGGCTCATAGCCTTCCGTTCCCATGCCCGTTCCAGGGCCCTGCACAAAGCGGATAGTGATCTGCGCTCACTGGCTATTGCCACGTATCGGGCGGCTCTACCCTCGGCTGTACGGACGTAAGCCGTGTTACCGCCGCTCTAAAAAAACAACAACAAGAGATATATGCCATGCGCAAGATCGACGTACATGAGGTTATCGACAACGCTCGCTTCAACCGCTTTCACTGGATGGTGCTGTTCTGGTGTGCCCTGATCATCATCTTTGACGGTTACGATCTGGTGATCTACGGCGTGGTCTTGCCGATGCTGATGAAAGAGTGGGGGCTCAGTCCTTTGCAAGCCGGTGCACTGGGCAGCTATGCACTGTTCGGCATGATGTTCGGCGCGCTGTTCTTTGGCCCGTTGTCGGACAGGATCGGCCGCAAGAAGGCCATCACGATCTGCGTGATGCTCTTCAGTGGCTTCACCGTGCTCAATGGTTTCGCACGAAACCCCACCGAGTTCGGCCTCTGTCGCTTCATTGCCGGGCTCGGCATTGGCGGCGTGATGCCTAACGTCGTGGCACTGATGAACGAGTACGCGCCGAAAAAAATCCGCAGCACTCTGGTCGCGATCATGTTCAGCGGTTATTCGGTGGGCGGCATGCTGTCCGCCGGACTGGGCATTGTGCTGATCCCGGGTTTCGGCTGGCAGTCGGTGTTTTACGTGGCGGTCCTGCCTTTGCTGTTATTGCCGCTGATCATGTATTTCCTGCCCGAATCGGTGGGTTTCATGTTGCGTCAGGGGCGTAATGAAGAGGCGCGCAATATTCTTGAGCGGATTGATCCGGCCTACGTCGCGCAAACGTCTGACCAATTGCACATGGCCGAAGTGAAAGGCACGGGCACTCCGGTGTTGCAGTTGTTCCGTGAAGGCCGTGCGCTGCGCACGCTGATGCTGTGGCTGGCGTTTTTCTGCTGCCTGTTGATGGTGTACGCGCTGAGTTCCTGGCTGCCAAAACTGATGGCCAACGCCGGTTACAGCCTGGGTTCGAGCCTGTCGTTCCTGCTGGTGCTGAACTTCGGGGCGATCTTCGGCGCGGTCGGTGGCGGGGTGCTGGGCGACAAGCTCAATCTGCCGAAAGTGCTGGCGGTGTTTTTCGCCATGGCGGCGGTGTCGATCACTCTGTTGGGCTTCAACAGCCCGATGCCGGTGTTGTACCTGCTGATCGCCGTTGCGGGTGCCACCACCATTGGCTCGCAGATTCTTTTGTACGCCTGCGCTGCGCAGTTTTACTCCATGACGATTCGCTCTACCGGTCTGGGCTGGGCGTCGGGCATTGGGCGCAACGGGGCCATCGTCGGTCCGCTGCTGGGTGGTGCATTGCTCGGGATCAGCTTGCCCCTGCAACTGAACTTCATGGCGTTTGCCTTGCCTGGCGCGGTGGCGGCCCTGGCCATGACCGTGTTCGCCGTCAGCAGCCGACGCAGCGCTGCTGGCGTCAGCCCAGCGTTGTCAACGACCGGTGCCTGAATCATGAAAGCGTTTTTCCAGGACTTCTCGTTGTCAGCCGCCGTGGCCGGATTCATTGCCACGGTGATTTCCTATGCCGGCCCGCTGGTGATCATCTTTCAGGCGGCAGAAGCGGCACATCTTTCGCGGGAAGTGCTGTCGTCCTGGATCTGGGCGATCTCCATTGGCAGCGCTGTGCTCGGTATCGCTTTGAGCCTGCGCTACCGCGTTCCGGTGATCATCGCCTGGTCGGCGCCGGGCTCGGCGTTGCTGGTGACGCTGTTGCCGGAAATTTCCATGGCAGAGGCGGTGGGGGCTTATCTGGTCAGCAGCCTGATCATTTTCGTGGTCGGCATCTCGGGCGCTTTCGACCGGATCATCGACAAGCTGCCCGCAGCCATCGCGGCGGCGATGCTGGCGGGGATCCTGTTCAGTTTCGGCACCGGCTTGTTTGTGTCGATGCAGCACAAGCCGTTGCTGGTCCTGGCGATGTTTGCCTGCTACCTGATCTGCAAGCGGGTGATGCCGCGTTATGCGGTGATGATGGTGCTGCTGGTGGGTTGTTCGATTGCCGCGTTCACCGGTGATTTGCATCGTGAAGCACTGGTGATCGGCCTGGCCACGCCGGTGTGGATCACGCCCGAATTCAGCCTGGGCGCAATCCTGAACATCGCCTTGCCGCTGGTGATGGTGGCGCTGACCGGTCAGTTCGTGCCCGGCATGGCGGTGCTGCGCGCCAGTGGGTATCCAGTGCCGGCGAGCCCGATCATCGCCAGCAGTGCGCTGGGCACGGCACTGTTGGCGCCGTTTGGTTGCCATGGACTGAATCTGGCGGCGATAACCGCGGCGATCTGCACCGGTCGCGAATCCCACGAAGATCCTCGCAAACGCTACGTGGCCGGGGTCGTCGGCGGCCTGTGCTACCTGATGCTGGGGATCTTCGGCGCCACGTTGGTCTCGCTGTTTTCAGCGTTCCCCAAAGAGTTGATCGCGGCGCTGGCCGGGCTGGCCTTGTTCGCCGCCATAGCCGGAGCATTGACGGGAGCGATGGCGGTGCCGAGCGATCGCGAAGCCGCGCTGGTGACCTTTCTGGTCACGGCTTCGGGCATGTCGTTGTTCGGGTTGTCCGCGGCGTTCTGGGGGCTGATTTTCGGCATGGTCACCCATGTGCTGTTGAGCGCCCGTCGTTCCGTTTCCCGTCGCAAATCCACTGCAACTGAAGCCCTTCATCCAGTCGATCAATAACAATAAGAGAAAAACGATGAAACAGATTCTCCCAACAACCGGTTCGGCGTTGTCCCTAGCTGTCGTCTCGGGTTTTTCCACAGGCACGATGGCCGCTGAAAAAGGCTTTATCGAAGACACCAGCGCGACGTTGCAGGCGCGCAATTACTACTTCAGCCGTGACTATTCCGACATCGTCGGCGCGAACCGGCAATCGAAGGCCGAAGAGTGGGCCCAGGGTTTCATCCTCAACGTGAAGTCCGGATACACCCAGGGCACCGTCGGGTTTGGGGTGGATGTCATCGGCCTGCTCGGCCTCAAGCTCGACAGCGCTCCGGACCGGACCAATACCGGTTTGCTGCCGGTGCAGGATGACGGCCGCGCGCCGAACGACTACAGCCGCCTGGAGGGCGCGTTGAAGATGCGCTACTCCAGAACCGAGCTGAAAGTCGGTGAGCTGCAGCCCAATCTGCCGGTGTTGGCATTCAGCGATATTCGCCTGCTGCCACCGAGTTATCAGGGCGCAAGCATCACCTCCAACGAGATCAATGGCCTGACGGTGCAGGGTGGTCACTTGAGTTCAACCAGCCTGCGCAACGAAGCCGGCGACGAAAAGATGCAAGCGATGCTGGGTCACGTGCCGCAGCGTCAGGTCAGCAGTGACGGTTTCAATTTTGCCGGCGCTGATTATGCGTTCAATGACAAGCGCAGCTCGGTCAGCGCCTGGTACGGGCAACTGGAAGATATCTACAACCAGCGTTTTCTGGGTTTAAAACACAGTGAGCCAGTGGGCAACTGGATCCTTGGCGCCAACCTCGGTTACTACGATTCGCGCGAGGACGGCAAAAAACTGCTGGGCAATATCGACAACCAGGCGTTCTTCTCGTTGCTGTCGGCCAAGCGTGGCGGCCATACGTTTTACGTCGGCTATCAGGGCATGTTCGGCGACAGTGCATTTCCACGGGTATTTGCCAACATCTCGCCTCTGGGCAACGAAGTGCCGACCTATGAGTTCGCCTTCACCGATGAACGATCCTGGCAGGCGCGCTACGACTACGACTTCGCAGCGCTAGGCGTACCGGGGCTGACCAGTACTGTGCGCTATATCAGCGGCAACAATGTCGATACCGGAAAGGGTTTCGAAGGCAAGGATCGCGAGCGTGACCTGGACATCGGCTATGTGTTGCAGAGCGGCAGCTTCAAAGGTCTGGGCATTCGCGTGCGCAATGCGATGGCGCGTTCCAACTACCGCAGTGACATCGACGAGAACCGCTTGATCCTCAGCTACACGTGGACCTTGCTGTGAGCCCATCGATCACAGGTTGCTGGTGCAATCACCCATGACGTCGTAGGTCACGCGGTGGGTCTGGCCCTGATGATCGACATACACCATGGTCGCCGGTACGACCCCGCACGCGGTCGCGGTGTCCGACACAGAAACCACGCTGGCGATGTCCAGTGGCTGCGCCGGGTTGTACAGGACCGCGAGGGGCTCGTTGTCGGCGGCCATGGCCGAGGTGGCGATGACGGTCAGCAACAGGCTGATCAACGTTTTCATGTTGGCGTGCTCCGTGTCGGTTCTGATGTCTGAATTTTAGTCTTTGCCACCGACGGATAAAGGGGCGAACGGCGGATGCAGCCTTACATAAAACGTAACAGTCATCGCCCGAGGAGGGCTTATGGACGTGCTTAACAACTTGCGTGTGTTCATCCGGGTGGTGGACTGCGCCAGTTTCACCGGGGCTGCCGATGCGCTGGATCTGTCGACCGCGCAGGTATCCCGATTGGTGGCGGATCTGGAGGAACATGTACAGGCGCGTCTGCTGCAACGCACCACGCGGCGCTTGAGCCTGACCGATGCCGGCGAACGCTTCCTGCTGCGCAGCCGGCAAATCGTCGAAGCCATGGATGAGGCGACGGCTGAGGCTCGTGGCGCTCATATCAATCCGGCCGGGCGCCTGCGGGTGCACAGCATGAACGGCCTGGGTGTGCTGCTCACGCCGTTGATCGCCCGCTACAGCGAGCTTTATCCCGATGTGGTGTTCGAGCTGACCTTGTCGCAGCGCAATCCCGATCCGCTGGAGGAGGGGCACGATGTGGTGATTTCGATAGCTCCGGAACTTGCCGACTCGCAAATGGTTGCGCAGGCCGTCGGGCAAATCTACAGCGTACCCTGTGCCTCCCCGGACTATCTGCACCACCGGGGCGTGCCGCAGCATCCGCAGGCGCTGAGCGATCATCAATGCCTGCGCATGCTCGACCCGCTGTACAGCGATCAATGGCTGTTCCAGGACGAGCACGGCGAGCACGCCGTCAGCCCGGCCAAGACCTTTCAGTGCAATGTTGCCGAGTCGATGGTCAAGGCTTCGGAGGCGAGCATGGGCATCAGCCTGCTGCCGTTCTACACCGCGACGCGGCCCTTGAGCGACGGTACTTTGCTGCGCGTGTTACCTGCATGGCGCCTGCGCGAACGCCATGTGTATGCGTTGTATCCTTCGCGACGCTTTCTCGACGCCAAGGTGCGCACCTGGGTGGACTTTCTCAAGTCTGAGCTACCGAAGCTGTTCGCCGAGCATGACTCGGTGATGAACGATCCGCGGCATTGGGCTTGAAGTCGAAGGGCCTGCGAGCGGCGGTGTAGACTGAGTGTCTGTTGTCTTTCGCCAAGGAGTCGCGCGTAGATATGCACACCAGGGTCAGCGGGCATCGTGCCATGGCGCACACGGGAGTGTGTTGAACCATGATCGGTGCGCAGTTGCTGTCATCGGAAACCCTTGCGGCCGGCTGGCTGATCTATGTGCCGGTGTTGGTCTGGGCGGTTTGTCGTGCGCCGTGGGTTGAACTGTTCACCGACAGCCGTCGTCAGCATCTGCTGTTTGGAACGGTGTTTGCGCTGTTTCTGCTGTGGCTGGTGCGGCAGGATTTCGATACCGGCGTGTCTTATCACCTCATCGGCATGACAGCGGTGACGCTACTGCTGGACTGGCCGCTGGCGCTGGTCGGCGGGTTGGTTGCCCAAACGGGGCTGGTGTTGCTCGGTCGACAGGATGTGGCGGCGGTCGGGGTCAATGGTGCGCTGTTGATTGCGCTGCCGGTGCTGGTCACCGAGTGCTGCGCCATTCTGGTGGAGCGTGCGCAGCCACGAAATCTATTCGTGTATATCTTCGTTTCCGGATTCTTTGCCGCCGCGCTGTCGGCGTTGCTGTGCCTGCTGCTGGGGCTGTGGTTGCTGTGGTTCGATGAGCGTTTCGAAATGCCATATTGGCTCGAGGACTTTGTCGGTTACCTGTGGCTGATCATTTTCCCCGAGGCGTTTATCAACGGCATGATCGTCAGTGCGCTGGTCGTGTTTTGTCCGGAGTGGCTTGAGACGTTCAACCGCACACGCTACCTCTCGGCTCCCTGGAAGGACGACGATCCCAAGTCCTGATCCCCATCAAAACCTGGAATCGCCCACTCGAAGGATCAGTGACGCGGGTCGAAATCACCGCTGAACAACTCGTCCTCGGCATCGGGAGCCACTGGAATCTTGTGTTCTTCGGACGCCCAGGCGCCCAGGTCGATCAGTTTGCAGCGGTCGGAGCAAAATGGCCGGAATTTGCTCTCTGCGCTCCATTCCACGGGGGCGCCACAGGTTGGGCATTCGACGGTTGTTGGTTGGCTCATGACTGGCCTCCACGCAAAGTAAGATAAAAGTGATGCAGGCGTTCGACCTCGCTGTGCAGCCAGGCAAGGTCGCGGTCATTGATCACGACGTCGTCGGCATGGCTCACGCGATCCTGGCGGCTGGCCTGGGCCTTGAGGATTGCCTGGACTTGCTGTTCGCTGGTCTGGTCACGTTGCAAGGTGCGTTCAACCTGCAATTGTTCCGGGGCATCGATCACCAGCACGCGTTGGGTCATGGTGTATTGCCCGGACTCGATCAGCAGTGGCGAAACCAGAATCGCATAAGGCGATTTTGCCAGCGCCAGGTGGTGAGCGATTTCCTCGCCGATCAGTGGATGCAGGAGGGCCTCCAGCCAGCGGCGTTCTTCAGGCACTTCGAAGATCAATTTGCGCAGCGCTGCGCGGTCCAGTTGTCCGTCGCTCTGCAACACGCCGGGGCCGAAGTGCCCGGCGATCAGTGCCAGTGCCGGGCGGCCAGGCTCAACGACCCAGCGAGCGGCATGATCGGCGTCGACCACATGCACACCCAGATCGATGAAGTGCTGGGCGGCCGCGCTCTTGCCACTGCCGATGCCGCCGGTCAGGCCGAGAATCCAGGGTTTTTCCACAGGGCTATTCATTTCAAACCGACAAACTGCCAATAGAGGTCGGTTATTTGACCACCCCAGAGCAACGCAATCCAGCCGGCAATGGCCAGATAGGGACCGAAAGGGATCGGCGTCGAGGTTTTTGCATTGCGCCAGCGCAGCAGCATCATCCCGATAATGGCACCCACCAGCGAGGACAGCAGGATAGTCAGTGGCAAAATCTGCCAGCCACCCCAGGCTCCCAGCATCGCCAGCAGCTTGAAATCACCGTAGCCCATGCCGTCCTTGCCCGTGATCAGCTTGAACAGCCAGAACACCGCCCACAGCACGCTGTAGCCGGCTATTGCACCCCAAAGCGCCTCGTGTAACGACACGAACAGGCCGAAACTGTTGACGATCAACCCCAGCCATATCAACGGCAGCACCAGTACGTCCGGCAATATCTGATGTTCGGCGTCGATCAGGCTCATCGCCAGTAACCCCCAACTCAGGATCAGCATCAGGCAGGCTGGCCAACCGAAGCCGAAATGCCAGGCCACAAACGCCGACAGCGCACCACAGGCCAGTTCGATCAACGGATAGCGCGGGCTGATCGCTGCTGCGCAGGCTGAACAGCGCCCGCGCAACAACACATAACTGAGCAGCGGAATGTTTTCCCAGGCGCGGATCCGGTGACCGCAATGCGGGCACTGGGAATGGGGCAGCAGCAGGTTGTAGGTCGGCACCGGCGTTTCGCCGGGCAGCCCGAGAATGTCATGGGCCTGCACACGCCACTCGCGTTCGAGCATTTTCGGCAGGCGCCAGATCACGACATTCAGGAAACTGCCGACCAGCAGGCCGGTGATTCCCGCGAGAAGGACAAAGGCCAGCGGATAGTGAATCAGGATTTCATTCAAGGGCATGTCAGATCGCTGAGCCGAGTTGGAAAATGGGCAGGTACATGGCAACTACCAGTCCACCGACGATAACACCCAGCACCACCATGATGAACGGCTCCATCAGGCTGGTGAGGTTATCGACCATGTTATCGACGTCGTTTTCGTAGAAATCCGCGACTTTTTCGAGCATACCGTCCAGGGCGCCGGACTCTTCGCCGATGGCGGTCATCTGTATGGCCATGTTCGGAAACACGCCAGAGGTACGCATGGCGAAATTCAATTGCATGCCGGTTGAAACGTCTTGCCGGATGCGCAACACGGCGCGCTTGAACACGATATTGCCGGTCGCACCGGCCACTGATTCCAGGGCCTCCAGCAGTGGCACGCCGGCAGCGAATGTAGTCGACAGTGTACGGGCGAACCGGGCCACGGCGGACTTGTAAGTCAACGTGCCCACCAGCGGCAGTTTCAGCAGCCAGGTGTCCATCCGGTCGCGAAAGGCCGGGGATGTCCTGAGGGCGTGACGCACACCGAAGGCCATTGCGATCAGCGCGCCAAGGACCGTCCACCACCAGGCCTGCATGAATTGCGACAAGCCAATGACCATCACGGTGAAGGCCGGCAGTTCGGCGCCAAAGCTTTTGAACACCGATTCGAACTGCGGTACGACGTTGACCAGCAGAATCCCGGTGACAATCGCCGCGACGAACACCACCACCAGCGGGTAGGTCATGGCTTTCCTGATCCTGGCCTTGAGGCTTTCGCTTTTTTCCTTATAGGTCGCGACCCGCTCCAAAAGGGTGTCGAGGGCTCCGGCCTGCTCGCCGGCATCCACCAGGTTGCAATACAGTTCATCGAAATACCGGGGCTGCTTGCGCAGGGCGGTGGCGAAACTGTTGCCGGCCGCGACTTCCTGTTTCAGTTCGTCCACCAGCTGGCGCATGGCCGGATTGTCGAAGCCTTCGCCGATGATGTCGAACGACTGTAACAAGGGCACGCCGGCCCTCATCATCGTTGCCATTTGCCGGGTGAACAGGGCAATGTCCTGGGCCTTGATGCGCTTGCCCATGTTGAAAACCGCTTGGTTTTTCTTGCGAACCTTGCCCGGATTGATGCCTTGTTTGCGCAGTTTCGCCTTGAGCAGTGCCGGGTTTTGAGCGCTGAGCTCACCGGTTACCTTTGTGCCTTTGCGGTCGATGCCTTCCCATGCGTACACGCTGATTTTCGCTGCCTTGACCGCCATGTTCAGTCCTGGGTAATCCGCTTGAGTTGCTCTTATAGCCTAGTCAATCAACGGAGCCAAACCAGCAAGGGTGAGGTGACAAAAAACGTCAGATAGTACTGATCCTCGTCGTATGGAAGGACTTTGCCGCCGCCACGCCCCCAGTCAACAGGGGGCTTTTGCCTTGGCACAGGCTGTGCTGCCAAGGGGCAGGTCATGAGCTTTCGACTCATGCATGGAGCCTGTATATGAATCAAAAAGGTTTTACCCTGATCGAGTTGCTCGTCGTGGTGGCGATCATCGGGATCCTGGCAACACTGGGTCTGCCGATGTATTCCAAATACCAGGCTCGGGCCAAAGTCACGGCGGCGCTGGCCGAACTGACTGCGATGAAAGTGCCGTTCGAGGATGTGATCAATCAGGGGGACACCCCGACAATTGCCAACGTGGCGCCCGCCGGCGCGTCATCGACTACCCACTGCGCCCTGGCGGTGACTGCTTCGACTCCGGAGGGGGCGGGATCGATCGTTTGTACGTTGCAGAATGCCCCGGGGGTGGTCCTGGGCAAAACCGTTGTCCTGACACGTGACGAAGCCAAAGGCTGGTCGTGTAAAAGCACCGTATCCCAGGACTACTTGCCGAAAGGGTGTTCCGCGACATGAATCGCTGAATCAAGTCCCCGCTATTGCGGGGTTTTTCCTGTTTGTCGACCTGTCGTCAAAAACTTCAGAGAAAGCGTAGAAATTCAGGATCTTAGGAACTTTCCACAAACCCGCAACTTGCATGCAGCGTTTCGGCGTCTCGTGCATTTTGCATGATTCCGAAAATCGGCTTACTTTATAAATTATTGATTTATAAAGGTTTATTCTTTGTTTAAAAGTTGGCACAGCGTTCGCAATACCCTTGGTAACCCTGCCGACAAGACACCCGGCAGACTTTTCAGAAAAACAGGAGTTACTCGTATGAAGAAGTTCGCTATCGCTGCCGCTACTGCTACCGTGCTGACTCTGACCATGGCAAATGCGGCATTCGCCCAGACCACTCAAGCCACCCAGTCTCCAATGACCCTGGCGGCGGGTGAAATGACCAAGGCTAAAGAAGCTACTTCCGATACCTGGATCACCACCAAAGTCAAAGCCGACCTGATGACCGAAAAAGGCATTCCAGGTACCGACATCAAGGTTGAAACCAACAAAGGCGTGGTATCGCTGTCGTCGACCGCTGCCGTGACCGATTCGCAAAAAGACATGGCTGTGGCCATCGCCAAGAAAATCAAAGGCGTCAAGGCAGTCTCCGCTGACGGCCTCAAAGCCGAATAAGGCAGGCTTCTCGCCTGGACTGGGAGAGGGCGCGACAGACGGGCCGAGTCATACGTCTGTTGCAGCCTGAGAGTTCATGCGAGCGGCCAAACGGAGTTTGGCCACCACAGGCCCCGCGCATTTTTGCCGGGGCCTGTTTTATTTACAGCGGTGCCAATCAACGGTGGGGGCGTGCCTGATCAATTGCCGCGTTTGCTGGTGATCTGTTTCAGCCGATTACCTTCGAACCGCAAGTATTGATACATGCCGCCATTCGGTCCGTAGGTCCATTCCTCGACCTGAAACTCCTCGCGCCGGTCTGCACTGCGTTTGTAACCCAGCAAGTCGCGACTGACCGGTTCACCGCACTTTTGCAAGACCTCACTCGAACGATCACCGACGCTGATCAATTGGCTGCCACAGCGCAGGGTATCGGCTGCCCAGGCCTGACTGGCGGCTAGTGCCAGAATCAGGCCTTTCAGCATCTGTCGAATCATCACTCGGCATCCAGATGCATCGGTGTCACCACACGGCCGTCACTTTCTGCCTCGCCCAGATTGGCGTCGATGAAATACACCCGGTCATCTTCCAGCTGGGCCTTGTCGACCAGGTAATCCTTGATGCTGCTGGCGCGCTCCTGGCCCAGTTGGCGCAACAGCACGTCGCTGGAGCTCCAGAACTTGATCACCTCAGCACGCATTTTCGCGGTGCGCTCTTCCTTGCCCAGGTCTTTCCATTCGGCAGGGGGCTGGGTTTTCAGGCGGGTGCGGTAGATACCTTCGAGCAGCGGGCCTTTTTCCCCGTCCGGCACTTCCAGCAACGAAGCCTGGGCCGGGACCTTGTCACCGCGGCGCTGGAGCATTTTGTAGTAGTTGTACTGATACTCACGTTCCAGGCGTTGTTCGGCGATCAACGGGCCATCGCTGCTCTGGGCGGCGGTGCCTTCGATTTCCAGGCGCAGGGCCGGGCGTTCCTTGAGGGCCTTGGACAGTTTGTCCAAAGCGCCTTCGGCGTCCTTGCTCAGGTCGCTGGAACCCGCTGCGAACGACACACTGCCCAGATCTTCCGCGCCCCCACCGCTGACCAGCCCGCCAATGAGCTTGAACGGTGCTGCCGCCGCTTTGACGATCAGGTTGCGCAGGGTCTGCCAGATAATCGGCATGACACTGAACTGGGGGTTGTTCAGGTCGCCGGTCACCGGCAATTCGATGGAGATCTTGCCGTCGACGTCCTTGAGCAAGGCAATGGCCAGTTTCAGCGGCAGGCTCACGGCATCCGGGCTGTCGACTTTTTCACCCAGTTGCAGTTGTTCGACCACTACTTTGTTTTCAGCTTTGAGTTGGCCCTTGGTGATCTGGTAGTGCAGGTCGAGATTGAGCCGGCCCTTGCGGATACGGTAGCCGGCGAACTTGCCGGAGTAGGGCGTCAGTGTGGTCAGTTCCACGCGCTTGAAGCTGGTGGCGATGTCGAGGCTGGCCATCGGGTCGAACGGATTGACGGCGCCCTTGATGGTCACCGGCGCATAGCGATCGACCTTGCCCTTGACGTCGACAGCGGCCGGTTTCGGCTGGCGGCTGTCGATGGTGCCGATCTGCCCGTTGAGTTGCTGGATGGCGGTGGCGAAGTTCGGGGTCAGGCTGAAGTCGGCGAAGTTGGCCGATCCATCATTGATGAAAATGCCGCCAATGTGGATGCCCAACGGTTTTTCGTTGCTGGCTGGTTTGTTCGCTGCCGGTTTTGCCCCGGAGTCCGCCGGCTGCGGAATCAGCAGATCATCGATGTTGGTGGTGCGATCATCGTTGATCATGAAACGCGCATAGGGCTGGAACAGGTTGATCCTGTCGATCGAAAGGCTGTCCCCGTGCTGATAGTTCAGGCCTTCGACAACGACTTGTTGCCACTTGAGGAAGTCGCGGGTTTTCAGGGTGTCCAGGGTATGCAACTGATCGACCTGGGCGCGGCCGGTGATGCCGAAGGCCAGGGGCTCGGTGCTTTTCAGGTTGACTGCCAGATCACTGCCGAGCATGCCGCTGCGCAGTTCAAGGCGAATGAACGGCGTGATGTAGGACTGGGCAACCCGCAGGTCGATGTCCCTGGTCTGTACCTTCAGTTGGGCGCTGACCGGGGCCAGGTTGACCTCGCCGTCGGCGATGATCTTGCCTTGTTTGCCCACGCCGGTATCAAGCTTGAGGGTAAAGGGCGAGCCGTTGAGGCTGTCGAAGTTTTGCAGGTCGAGGTTCAGCGGGCTCAGGTCAAGGGCGACGGCGGGTTGTGCCTTGCGGTCAGCCAGATGCACCCGGTAATCGCGCAACTGTACATCCTTGAGCAGCACCTGCCAGGGTTTGTCGGGCGCGGCCGGATCGGTTTTCGGTGAGTCTGCCGCCGCCGGAGTGCTGGCCGGTTCGGCATCCGCCTTGGCTTTGGCGGTGGGTTTAGACGGTTGGCTGGCGAACAGCTTCTGCCAGTCGAGTTGGCCGTCCGACTCCAGCGCGGCCCAGGTTTCCAGTTTATTGCTGCGGATCTTGCCAACCACCACTTGCTGCCTGGCCAGGTCCACGGTGGTTTCGCTGACGTCCAGCCGTTCAAGCTTCACCAGCGGCCGTCCGTCCGGGGCCTTGATGGCGAAGGGGGCAATGTTGACCGCAACATTGCTCAGCAGCAGCTCGGTGTCCTTGGACAGGTTGAGTTTGTAGTCGGTACTGAAACTCATGATGCCGCTTTCGAGGTCCAGTGGCACGGCATCGCGCACATAGGGCCAGAAGGCTTTCATCTTGCCATCGGTGATTTTCAGCTTACCTTCGGAGGCGATCGGGATCAGGCTGAAGTTACCCGTCCAGTCGATCTGTCCACCGTTTGGGCCGACAGCCACCAAGGTCATGTCGGCGCTATCTTCGGGCAAGGTGCTGAGGTTGTTCAGCTCGAAATCGAGCGAGTCGTAGAGAAACTCGATGGGCTCGCTGGGGCGGGCATCTTCAAAATGCACAGCGCCGCCCGCCAGTTTGATCCGCTCGATGCGCAGCGGAAACGGCTTGGCATTCGGGTCGGTGGGTGTGGGTTCGCTCGCTGGCAGTTTGAACAGTCCAAGCAGATTGAGTTTGCCGTCCTTGCTGAACAGGATTTCGGTCTTGGGCTTGTCCAGTTCGACATCGGACAGGTGCACGGCCTTGGTCCACAGGCTGTCGAATTGCAGGTTGGCGTACAGACGTTCGAAACCGACCTGCTCCTTGCCGGGCTCACCGATATTCAAGCCCCAAAGGGTCAGTTCAAGGCTGAACGGATTGAATTCGATCCGCTGGATCGCAGCGGGGGTGGTGGCGTAGTTGGCCAGTTGCTGGTTGGCAACGCGCAACGCGATCCCCGGTAAAATCAGAAAGCCCAGCAAGCTGTAGAGGGCCAGAGCAGTCAACAAGGCGCCGAGGGCGCGAATCAATCCTTTGTACATGTGCGGCTTCATCTGTCTGGATCGGAGTGCGTTGGAGTATGGCACGCGTTTCCGGTTCCGAAGTGATTGGCCTGTTCAGTAAATTTCAGATTTTTCCTGCAGCGCTCAGAGCTGCAGAATCAGGGTTTTCAGCGGTGGTTGCTGATCCATTGACGGGAAGTCGGCGCCTGGCTTCATCACGGTCCACTCACGTACAGGTCGCCCGGCCTTCTCTGCACAGCGCAAAACCTGCTCGCGCCAGTCGTCCATGCTGACTTTCGCCAGGTTGTTGCAGCAGATCAGCACGCCGTTGTCGGCGGTGGTCAGCAGGGCTGGTTTGAGCAGGCTCTGGTAGTCGCGCAGCAGGTCGACGGTGCCGAATGCGCTCTTGGCCCAGGCCGGCGGGTCCAGCAGCACCAAATCGTACTGGCGCTGTTCCAGGCGCTGATAGCTCGGCAGTTTTTGCCCGCGGCGCTGGCTGACCGGCAGGCCGGCCAGTTGGCGAATGGCCGGGAAGTAGTCGGACTGGATAAACTCCATGGTCGGCAACTGCGGATTGAGTAAACCGTTCTCCCGACCGACCGCCAGGTTGCCTTCGGCGAAGTCCAGGTTGCACACCTCGCGCGCGCCGCCGGCGGCAGCACTGAGGCCGACGCCACAGGTGTAGGCAAACAGGTTCAGTACGCTTTTGTTTTTACTGTGATCCTTGACCCAGCCACGGGTGTTGCGCAAGTCGAGGAACAGCAGCGGGTCTTGTCCGGCATGGCGGCCACGCACCCGATAGTTCAAGCCCCATTCGTGGCCAACCAGGTCTTGCAGGGCTGCTTCGTCGGCGCGGTAGACGGTGTCTTCGCGATCGATGCGCGAGTTGCCACGGGAGCGGTCGTTGTAGACCAGCAGGGTGGCAAATCCCAGGTGTTGATTGATCGTTTCGTGCAGTTGCAGCAGCGTCTCGCGCTCCAGCGGCTGGTGGAAACTTTGCACCAGCAATTGCGGGCCGTAGCGGTCGATGGTCAGGCCACCGGCGCCTTCCTGGCTGCCGTGGAACAGGCGATAGCAATCGGTACCTTGCTGGTGCAGTTCGGCGAGCAGGTCCTGGCGTTGATCGAGGGCGGCGCGCAGCGCCTGATTCAAGGAAGACATGCTGGGCGCCTTGCAGGAGGAATTGGGCGCGGGAGTTTAACAGCTTGGAGCACAACCTGGAGCTCGCTCACGATGGTCGACAACGATAACGTGTGCTGTCTGAATGATCGCGTGTTCAGGCGTTTTTCGCGAGCAAGCTCGCTCCTACAGGCCCATCCGGCGTTTAGCGCGTTGAACCGATCCATTACGCACCGCCCAGCGCAGCATCGGTGCGCTGCGGTTGACGCTGGCGCGGATCAGCTTGCGTTGTAGCGGGTTCTGGCTGACGCCGAGCATGTCACTGGCCCAGTCCGGCAGCAGATCGATCCCGGCCTGCATCATCAAACTGCCGAAAGGCTTGGCCAGGCGACTGGGGGACGGGGCGTTCAGCAGCAGGCGCAGGACCTCACGACTGCGTTCGTCGCACAGCAGTTGTGGACGGATGCGCTTGAGGTAGCCGGCAATTTCCCGCCGAGAACGGGGCACATCGCGGGCGCCCAGGCGTTCGGCGACCAAGGCGATTTCCGCGTAATAGCGATCCTGGTCGGCTGGTGAAAGATGCGGGTTGCGATAGCGCAAATGCGCGGCGAGGAAGTTGCTGACTTCCGCCACGTGCACCCACGTCAGCAATTCGGGATCGCTGGCGGCGTAGGGGCGTCCATCCGGCGCAGTGCCGGTAATCTGCAAATGGATGGTGCGGACTTTTTCGATCAGCCACTCGGCATCCTGTCGAGAGCCGAAGGTGGTGCCGGAGATGAACTGCCCGGTGCGGCGCAAGCGGCCGAGCATGTCTTCACGAAAATTCGAATGGTCCCAGACCCCGGCCAGTGCCAGCGGGTGCAGGGCCTGCAGCATCAGGGCGGCGATGCCACCGATCAGCATGCTGCTGAAATCACCATGGACTTGCCAGCTCACCGAATCTGGCCCGAACAGCCCGGGGTCGCCCTTGGGGTTTTCCAGGTCGAGTTTGCCCAGGGACAAACCGCTCAGGCTCATGATCTGGGTTTCGATGCGGGTGCGGATGAATTCCATGGCCACTCTGTAAATCTGTAGGAGCGAGCAAGCTCGCGATGGACGCTAACGATAACGCATGCTTCCTGAATATACGCGGCGCGTCTGAGTTCATCGCGAGCGAGCTCGCTCCTACAGGGCACAGTCCGTTATTGATTCAGACGTTTGTCGATCAGGCCCTGCACCACGCTTGGATCGGCCAGTGTCGAAGTGTCGCCCAGGCTGTCCAGCTCGTTGCAGGCAATCTTGCGCAGAATGCGCCGCATGATCTTGCCTGAGCGGGTTTTCGGCAAGGCCGGCGCCCACTGGATCAAATCCGGTTTGGCGAAACTGCCGATTTCCTGGCTGACGAGGGCCAGCAGTTGTTTCTTCAGTTCATCGTTGGTCTCGACGCCGTTCATGGGCGTGACGAAGACATAGATGCCCTGGCCCTTGATGTCGTGGGGGTAACCGACTGCAGCGGCCTCGGCGATGCTCTCGTGCAGCACCAGGGCGCTTTCCACTTCGGCAGTGCCGATACGGTGGCCGGACACGTTGATCACATCGTCGATGCGCCCGGTGATCCAGTAATCGCCATCTTCATCGCGCCGCGCGCCATCGCCGGTGAAGTAGTAACCGGGGTACGGCTTGAAGTAGGTGTCGACCATGCGTTGCGGGTCGCGATAGACGCTGCGGATCTGCGCCGGCCAGCTGGACTTAATGGCGAGTACGCCGCTGCCGGCGCCTTTGATTTCCTTGCCCTGCTCGTCGAGCAGCACCGGTTGCACACCGAACATCGGATGCGTGGCGCAACCGGGTTTTATCCGCTGTGCGCTGACCAGGGGACTGAGCATGATGCCGCCGGTTTCGGTCTGCCACCAGGTATCGACGATCGGGCAGCGCTCTTCGCCGACCTCATGGAAGTACCATTCCCACGCTTCCGGGTTGATCGGCTCGCCGACGGTACCGAGCAATCTGATGCTTTGGCGCGACGTTTCCTTCAACGGCTCGGGACCTTCGCGCATCAGGGCGCGCAGGGCGGTGGGGGCGGTGTAGAAGATGTTCACCTTGTGCTTGTCGATCACTTGCCAGAAACGCGACGTGCTCGGGTAGCTCGGCACGCCTTCGAAGATCAGCGTGGTCGCACCGTTGGCCAGCGGGCCGTACACGATGTAGCTGTGGCCGGTGACCCAGCCGACATCGGCGGTGCACCAGAACACTTCGCCGTCGCGGTAATCCAGCACGTATTTGAAGGTCATCGCCGCTTGTAGCAGGTAGCCGCCAGTGGTGTGCAACACGCCTTTGGGTTTGCCGGTGCTGCCTGAGGTATAGAGGATGAACAGCGGGTCTTCGGCGTCCATTGGTTCGGGCGGGCAATCGTCACTGACGTCGCGCAGCGCCTGGTGATACCAGAGGTCGCGGCCTTCAACCCAGTTCACCTGGTTTTGGGTGCGCTCGACCACGATCACGCTGCTGACATCGGGACAGCTTTGCAGGGCCTTGTCGACGTTGTGTTTGAGCGGCACGAATTTACCGCCGCGCACGCCTTCGTCGGCGGTGATCACGGTGCGGCAGTCGGCATCGAGGATCCGGTCGCGCAGGGAGTCCGGGGAAAAGCCGCCGAAGACCACCGAATGCACGGCGCCGATGCGCGTACAGGCGAGCATGGCGTAGGCCGCTTCGGGGATCATCGGCATGTAGATGCACACCCGATCGCCTTTCTTCACGCCACGGCTTTTGAGCACGTTGGCCAGGCGGCAGACGTGGTGATGCAGTTTTTTGTAGGTGATTTGCGTGGATTCGGCAGGCTCGTCGCCTTCCCAGATGATGGCGACCTGATCGCCGCGTTTTTCCAGGTGACGGTCAATGCAGTTGTAGCTGACGTTCAATTGCGCTCCGGCAAACCAGCTGGCCTCACCGGTTTTCAGGTTGTAGCGCTGGACGGTGTCCCAGGGTTTGCTCCAGTCGAGAAAACGCGTGGCCTGTTCGGCCCAGAACGTACTGGGGTGTTCAACGGATTCGCGGTACAGGCGGTGGTAGTCGTCTTGACTCAATTGTGCGGCCCGGCGGACGGCATCGGCTTTGGGGAACGTGCTGATATCGAACATGACGGTTCCTTATGCTTGTTTTGCGACAAGGATAAAGATGCGCCGAGAGATCAATGGGTTCAAGTCAGATGCAAAACAACTGTGGGAGCGGGCTTGCTCGCGAAGACGGCGGTTCAGTCAACAAGGATGTTGAATGTACCGGCCTCTTCGCGAGCAAGCCCGCTCCCACACCGGATGTTTATTGCCCACAGAATTCGGGTTTGATCCAAAGTCTGCGGGCTGTGCCGTCAAATCAACCGCGGTGACGACCGCGGAAGTAGTTGATCAGCCCTTGGGTCGAGGCGTCCTCGGCCGGGGTTTCTTCGCTGCCGACCAGGCGGTTGTAGACGCCTTTGCCCAGCTCTTTGCCCAGTTCCACACCCCACTGGTCGAAGGCGTTGATGCCCCAGATCACGCTTTGCACGAAGACCTTGTGTTCGTACATCGCCACCAGAGCGCCGAGGCGACGCGGGCTGATGCGCTCGACCACCAGAGTATTGCTCGGACGGTTGCCCGGGATCACCTTGTGCGGTGCAAGCTTTTGCACTTCGGCTTCGCTCATGCCTTTGTCACGCAGCTCGGTTTCGGCCTCGGCAAGGGTCTTGCCGAGCATCAGCGCCTGGCTCTGGGACAGGCAGTTGGCGTACAGCCACTGGTGGTGGTCGGACACCGGGTTGAAGCTGACGATCGGCACGATGAAGTCGGCCGGGATCAGTTGGGTGCCCTGGTGCAGCAACTGGTGGTAGGCGTGCTGACCGTTGCAGCCAACGCCGCCCCAGATCACCGGTCCGGTGTCGGTGGACACGGGCTTGCCGTCCTGGCGCACGCTCTTGCCGTTGGATTCCATGTCCAGCTGTTGCAGGTGCTTGGTGATGTTACGCAGGTAGTGATCGTACGGCAGGATCGCATGGCTTTGCGCACCCCAGAAGTTGCCGTACCACACGCCGAGCAAGGCCAGCAGCACCGGCATGTTCTGTTCGAACGGTGCGCTCTGGAAGTGCTGGTCCATGGTGTAGGCACCGGACAGCAATTCCTTGAAGTTGGACATGCCGATGGCCAGGGCAATCGGCAAACCGATGGCCGACCACAGCGAGTAGCGCCCGCCGACCCAGTCCCACATCGGGAAGATGTTCTCTTCGCGGATGCCGAACGCCACCGCGGCGGCGTTGTTGCTCGATACCGCGATGAAGTGGCGATACAGCTCGGCTTCCGAACCACCCTGGGCCAGATACCAGGCACGGGCGGCCTGGGCGTTCTTCAGGGTTTCGAGGGTGTTGAAGGATTTCGACGAGACGATGAACAGCGTGGTCTCGGCGCGCAGCTTCATGGTCAGTTCATGGAACTCGCTGCCGTCGATGTTTGCCAGGTAATGGCAGCGCACGCCTTTCTGGGCGTAGGACAGCAAGGCTTCGGATACCAGCTCCGGGCCGAGGAAGGAGCCGCCGATGCCGATGTTGACCACGTCGGTGATTGGTTTTTCGGTGTAACCACGCCACAGACCATCGTGGATACGGCCGACGAGGTCGGTGATCTGGTTCAGTACCTTGTGCACTTCCGGCATCACGTTGACGCCATTGACCGACAGCTTGTCGCCAACCGGGCGGCGCAGGGCAGTGTGCAGGGCTGGACGGCCTTCGGAAGAGTTGACGATTTCGCCGTCGAACAACGACTTGATCGCACCCTTGAGGTCGACTTCGTTGGCCAGGCCCACCAGCAAGTTGCGGGTCTCGGCGTTGATCAGGTTTTTCGAGTAGTCGAGAAACAGGCCGCAACTGCTGAGGGTGAATTGAGTAAAACGCTGCGGATCGGCATTGAAGGCTTCGCGCATGCTGAAATCCTGCATGGCTTGGCGGTGGTCATTCAACGCTTGCCAGGCAGGCAGAGCGGTAACGTCGTGAGGAGTGCGGTAATACGCCATCGCTGCGGGTTTCCTTATTACTTGAACGGCCTTTTGAACACTAAAAATCCCGGAGCGCTGTGGGTGGGCGTTCCGGTCAACTGCGTCGACACGATTTCATGGCGCAGGGCGAATACAGTAAACCCCGCGCAATGATCTGTCTTGACTTTGTCTGACCTGTTTCCGGTACTTTTTTAACATCAAGTCAGGAATAGTCCGACAAACGGAAGAGACAGGGCTCGGATCAGGCGACCTGGACCGGAATGGCGTTGCTGGTGTGGCTCAGTTCATTGCCCGGTGCCATGTAGAGCATGCGCGGCTTGAAGTTGAGCAGTTCGGCTTCGCTGTAGTGGGCATACGCGCAGATGATCACGCGATCGCCGACCTTGGCCTTGTGCGCTGCGGCGCCATTGACCGAGATCATGCGCGAACCCTCTTCGCCACGGATGGCGTAGGTGGTGAAGCGTTCGCCGTTGTCGACGTTGTAGATCTGGATCTGTTCGTACTCGCGGATGCCGGACAGGTCCAGCCATTCACCGTCGATGGCGCAGGAGCCTTCGTAATCGAGTACAGCGTGGGTGACTTCGGCGCGATGCAGCTTGGCTTTGAGCATGATGGCGTGCATGAGTGTTTCCCAGGTCGGAATCGAACGGCGGGCAGTTTGCCCGAAGGGTTTGTGGGCGGCAATACAGTCTGTTTGGGCACAGATGCCCCTGTAGGAGAGAGCTTGCTCGCGATGGACGTTAACGATTACGCGTATTTCCTGAATGTACGCGGCGCGTCGGAGTTCATCGCGAGCAGGCTCGCTCCTACAGGGGAATTTCGGTGATTAGATCGGCGCGTCGAGGTTCAGGTGCAGGTTGTCGATCAACCGCGTCGTCCCCAGGAACGCCGCCACCAGAATCACCAGGTCCCGATCTTCCGGCGTCGCCGGACGCAAGGTCAGGGCGTGGCGAATTTCCAGGTAATCCGGGCGCAGGCCGGCAGCTTCGAGCTGTTGCAATTTCACGCGGATCAACGCCGGGAAGTCGCGCTCACCTTGCTTGATCGCCCCGGCGATCTCGCTCAACGTGCGGTACACCGCCGGCGCCACAGCCCGCTGCTCTTCGTTGAGGAAACCGTTGCGCGACGACAGCGCCAGGCCATCGGCCGCCCTTACGGTCGGCTCACCGATGATCTGGATCGGCATGTTCAGGTCATGTACCAGTGCGCGAATCACCGCCAGTTGCTGGAAGTCTTTCTCGCCGAAAATCGCCAGGTCCGGCTGGACCATGTTGAACAGCTTGCTGACCACCGTCGCCACGCCTTCGAAATGCCCCGGCCGGCTGGCTCCGCACAGTCCTTCGGACAATTGCGGGACACTGACGCGGGTCTGGCCGGTCATGCCGTCGGGATACATCTCTTCAACAGTGGGGGCAAACAGCAGGTGGCAACCGGCCTGGAGCAGTTTTTCCTGGTCGGCGGCGAGAGTGCGCGGGTACTTGTCGAGGTCTTCGCCTGCACCGAATTGCAGTGGGTTGACGAAAACGCTCGCGACCACGAAGTCCGCCCGCTGGGAGGCTTTGGTCACCAGCGCAACGTGGCCGCTGTGCAGGTTGCCCATGGTTGGCACAAAGGCGATGCGCTTGCCTTCGCTACGGGCACGGGCCACGGCGGCCCGCAGTTCGCGTACGGTTTTTACGGTGTTCATGCAGAGAATCCGTGTTCGATCCCAGGGAAGGTCGCCGCTTTGACTTCAGTCACGTAGGCACTCAGTGCAGCTTCAATGCTGGTCTGGCCAGTCATGAAGTTTTTCACGAATTTTGGCATGCGGCCGGAAATGGACAGCCCCAGCATGTCGTGCAGAACCAGCACCTGGCCATCGGTGCCATTGCCGGCGCCAATACCAATCACCGGGATCTTCACCGCCTGGGTGATTTCTTCTGCCAGTTCGCTCGGGACGCACTCGAGCAGCAGCATTGCCGCGCCGGCCTGTTCCAGGGAGATCGCGTCGGCACGCATCTGCCGCGCCTGGTTTTCGTTGCGGCCCTGGACCTTGTAGCCGCCAAGGATATTCACCGATTGCGGTGTCAGGCCCATGTGCGCGCAGACAGGGATGCCGCGCTCGGCCAGCAGGCGGATCGAATCGGCCAGCCACAACGCCCCTTCAACCTTGACCATGTGCGCGCCAGCCTGCATCAACAGCGCGCTGTTGGTCATGGCTTGCTCGGTGGTGGCATAGGCCATGAAAGGCAGGTCGGCGAGGATGAAGGCATCGCTATTACCGCGTTTTACGGCGGCCACGTGGTAAGCCATTTCGGCGGTGGTGACAGGCAAGGTGCTGTCGTGGCCCTGCAAAACCATGCCGAGGGAGTCGCCCACCAGCAGCACTTCGACGCCGGCCTGATTGCAGGCATGGGCGAAGGTCGCGTCGTAGCAGGTCAGCATGGTGATCTTTTCACCTTTTTGCTTCAGACCTTGCAGGGTGGTCAGGGTAATGGCTGGCATGAAAAGTTCCTCATTCAGGCGCTGTGGAAACTACTGCGAGTAACGCGCGTGATTCTTCGTTAAATACAGGCGCACGCTCTTTTTGTCGTGCTTTTAAGGCCTGGATTGCGCCCTTGAACGCCGTGTTGGCGGCAGCGGGACGCCTATAGTCGTGAGGAGAACGAGGGAAGTCAATTGCGTGTGTTACCGCATTGTTACGGGTGGGGTGTTACCGGGGTAACTGATGCGATTCAGCAGTAGATCTTGTGCGCGACACAAAACCAATGTGGGAGCGGGCTTGCTCGCGAAAGCGGCCTGACAGTCAACTTTCATGTTGAATGTTAACTCGTCTTCGCGAGCAAGCCCGCTCCCACAGGGATTTTGGTCAGGTCGGGGGAAGGCGTTCCAGGCCGACGAACGGGCATACCTTGAGCAGTTCGGCCAGGGTGCGGCCATCGGCCAGTTGCAGATCCGCAGGTGCCAATTCCGCCAGCGGATAAAGCACGAAGGCCCGTTCCTGCATGTGGTAATGGGGAACCTTGAGGCGCGGTTCGTCGATCAGGCGATCACCGAACAGCAGGATGTCGAGGTCCAGCGTGCGTGGCCCCCAGCGCTCGAGGCGCTCGCGACCCTGGCCGTTTTCAATGGCTTGCAAGGCATCCAGCAGTTCCAGCGGCGCCAGCGTGCTCTCAAGAGCAGCCACCGCATTGGTGTAGCGCGGTTGTCCGGGAAGCAGCGAGTCGCTTTGATAAAACGCAGAAACCCCGACCAGCTCCGATTGCGGCAAGTCCGCCAGCGCCTCGACGGCGCTGCACAGTTGTTCGGCAGGGTCAGCCAGATTGCTGCCCATGCCGATGTAGATGCGTTCCATGGATTACTCGCCCGTAGTGCTCGAAGCACCGGCGGCGCGTTTGCGTTTGGATCCACCGCTGCGACGACGCTTGCGCGGGGCGCCGGTGCCTTCGTCCTTGCCGCTGAGGTCGCGAATCATGTCGCGGCGCTCACTGTCGTTGGCGTCCTGGTAGTCCGTCCACCATTCGCCCAGGCCGTCGGTCTGCTCGCCAGCGCTTTCGCGTAGCAACAGGAAGTCGTAGCCGGCGCGGAAGCGCGGATTGTCCAGCAACAGATCGGCACGCTTGCCGCTGCGGCGCGGCAGGCGTTCCTGCATATCCCAGATCTCGCGGATCGGCATGGTGAAGCGTTTCGGAATCGCGATCCGCTGGCACTGTTCGGCAATCAACTCGTGCGCCGCTTCCTGCATGGCTGGAATCGGTGGCATGCCACGCTCCTGCAGACGCAGGACCCGCGCCGGCAGGGCAGGCCAGAGCAGGGCAGCAAACAGGAACGCCGGGGTAACCGGTTTGTTCTGCTTGATCCGCAGGTCGGTATTGATCAGGGCTTCGCTGATCAGGGTGTGGGTGTACGTCGGGTTGTATTCCAGTGCTTCGGCGCTGGCCGGGAACAGTGGATCGAACAATTGCAGGTCGACCAGCATTTCAAACGTATCGGCGGCATGGCCGGAGAGGAACAGCTTGAGTACTTCTTCGAACAGGCGCGCCGACGGGATCTCGCGCAGCATCGGCGCCAGGTCGCGGATCGGTAGGGCGCTGTGTTTTTCGATGCCGAAGTTCAGCTTGGCGGCGAAACGCACGGCCCGCAGCATGCGTACCGGGTCTTCCTGATAGCGTTGCTTCGGATCGCCGATCAGGCGGATCAGGTGATTGCGGATGTCGTGTACGCCATTGGCGTAGTCAAGGATGCGTTCACTGACCGGATCGTAATACAGGGCATTGATGGTGAAGTCGCGACGTTGCGCGTCTTCTTCCAGGGTGCCATAGACGTTATCGCGCAAGATGCGCCCGCTTTCGTTGCGGGAGGACTGGTTGCTGTCTTCCTCGTCTTCGTTTTGCGGGTGATTGGCGCGGAAGGTCGCGACTTCGATGATTTCGCGGCCGAAGTGGATATGCACCAGTTTGAATCGGCGCCCGATGATTCGCGCGTTACGGAATTCGGCCCGTACCTGCTCGGGGGTGGCGCTGGTGGCGACGTCGAAATCTTTCGGTGTGATACCCAGCAGCATGTCGCGCACGCAACCGCCAACCAGGTAAGCCTGATAACCGGCGCTCTGCAGGCGTTCAACGATATTCACCGCGTAGCGGCTGAATTGCGCCTTCTGCAGCGAGTGTTGGCCGCTGTTGAGCACTTCAGGCGTGCTGCGAATGTGTTGCGTAGGACGCTTGGGAGAACGGAATGACTGGAACAGCTTCTTCAGCATGGGATGCACTGTTTGAAGGAATATTCGGCCATAACAGAAGAATGACCGCATGATGGGCGGGGATTCTAGCATTTAGTCGGGGGATGGTGTAGGACACTGTAGGAGCGAGCTTGCTCGCGATGGTCGTGAACGATTACGCGGAAAACCAGATGCCCAGTGTTGCCTGTGGGTTTTTCGCGAGCAAGCTCGCTCCTACAGGTACGGGTACAGGAAGCGGGGAATCACAGAAACCACAAGGGGAGCCGAAGCTCCCCAAGAAGTAGTTGCATGCTCTATTTTTATTTTTGGTTTTGGGCTTCTTGTTTTTGTTGAGCGCCCTCGCCATGAAGTTTTCCTTCATGACCCTCCCAATCGGGAGCCAAGAGCAAACGGATTGCTTTGGTCGCTGAATTGCAGTGATCTTTCGATCCAACCAGTACAGGCTCTGTCTTGGGACAGTTTTTTGTTGTTCTCGGCCTGGTCGTGGGGCAAGCCCCAAATACAACGCCTCTCCAAAAGAATCAGTTAGCTGCGCCTCTCGCCGTCTTGTTTTTATTGTGCGTGAGTCGATACGTCTTATTTTTATTGTCTTGTGCATTGCTTGTTATTGTTCTTGTACCAAACATATAGCAGGGTGCGTGCCAACTTTTGCGAAACCCAATAAAACAAGGGGTTAGGCCGGTTTGAAGGTATTTCGAAGGCCAAAAAAAACCGGGGCTTCGTTACCGGAAGCCCCGGCTTCTGTTACGTGAAAAAGCTGAGGTAACAGTTTTTTCCACAAAGTCACGTGTTACCCGCACATCAGACAGGCGCGGTTCAGCTCTCGCTGGCCACCCCGGTCTTGCGCCGTGGAATGCCCAGGCGTTGACGGCGCTCCCACAGGCATTTGCGACTGACCCCGAGCTTGCGAGCCAGCTCGGTTTCGGTCATGTGGTCCTGATGCTCGAGAACGAAATGCTGGAAGTAATCTTCCAGGGAGAGGTCTTCGGTCGGCTCGTGGTTGTTGTTGCTGGCATTGCCGTTGCCCTGTTGTGGGGGCAGGCCAATGAACTCGTCGTCTTCCAGGTCACCCAGTTCGATGTCGATGCCCAGCAGTTCGGCAGAAATCTCCGGGCTTTCGCACAGGATAACGGCGCGCTCGACGGCGTTCTCCAGTTCACGAACGTTGCCCGGCCAGGAATAGTGACGAATGGCTTGCTCGGCATCTGCGGCAAACTTCAGGTCGGTGCGGTTGATTCGCGCGCTTTGCCGTGCGAGGAAGGCGTTGGCGATTTCGTTGACGTCGGCACCGCGTTCGCGCAGGGCTGGCAGCTTCAGCGCGATAACGTGGAGGCGATAATACAAGTCTTCGCGGAACTGGCCGATCTTCGCCAGGCTCTTGAGGTCGCGGTGAGTCGCTGCGATCAGGCGCACATCGACTTTTTGCGACTGCACCGAGCCCACGCGACGAATTTCGCCTTCCTGCAATACACGTAGCAGGCGAGCCTGGGCTTCCAGCGGCAGTTCGCCGATTTCATCGAGGAACAAGGTGCCGCCATCCGCCGCTTCCACCAGCCCGGCGCGCCCGGCGCTGGCGCCGGTGAATGCGCCCTTCTCGTGGCCGAACAGTTCGGATTCGATCAGGCTTTCCGGAATGGCCGCGCAGTTCACCGAAATCATCGGCGCCTTGGCGCGTTTGGACAGGTTGTGCAGGGCGCGCGCCACCAGCTCTTTACCGGTGCCCGATTCGCCCTGGATCAGAACGTTGGAATCGGTCGGCGCGACTTTGCGGATCTTGCCGTACAGGTCCTGCATCGGCGGGCACGAGCCGATAATGCCGATTTCACCGTTGCTGTTGTCGGTAGCGGATTTCACCGAACCGTTGGCAGCCTTGCCGGCAACCGCTTCACCACCGGCTTGTGCCGTTTGTCGGTCACGCAGGATTCGTGCGGCGGCTTGCAGCATTTCGTCGTGGTCGAATGGCTTGGCAATGTAATCCACTGCGCCCATTTTCATCGAGTCGACCGCCGAGCGCAGGCTGGCATAGCTGGTCATGATCAGCACTGGCGTGCCTTGGGCGAGCTTGATCAACTCCGTGCCAGGCGCACCCGGCAGGCGCAGGTCGCTGACGATCAGATCGAACGAGGGAATGGTGAAGCGTTCTTGTGCTTCCTGCACTGAACCGGCTTCGCTGACCTGGTACTGGTTACGTTCCAGCAGGCGGCGCAAGGCGGAGCGGATAATGGTTTCGTCTTCGACGATCAAAATGTGCGGCATTGATTCGATACTCTCGACGGTCTCAGTTCACAGCGGACGTCGCTTCGACATGACGCGGCAAGGTAACCCTGATTCGGGTGCCGCGTTGGCTTTGAACATCAGCCGGGCTGTCGATGGTGATTTGTCCATAATGCTCTTCAACGATGGAATAGACCAGTGCAAGGCCCAGACCGGTGCCTTCGCCAGGGTCCTTGGTGGTGAAGAAAGGTTCGAACAATCGGTCCATGATGCTCGAGGGAATACCGCTGCCTTCGTCCTCCACGATCAGATCGACCGTGTGTTCGCCGGCTTCGCTCTTGACCCGTACCGCACTGCCGGGAGGCGAGGCGTCACGGGCGTTTGAAAGCAGGTTGATCAATACCTGGGCCAGCCGTTGCGGGTCGCCTTCGACCCAGTGTTCGGGGTCGCACAGGTTGTAGAACTGCACTTCGAAATTGCGTCGGTTCAGGGCCAGCAGGCCGATGGCATCCTGAGCTACTTCGGCCAGACAGACGGGCTCGTCACTGTGTTGATGGCTGCCGGCATGGGCAAAGCTCATCAGCGACTGGACAATGCGCGATACGCGTTTGGTCTGTTCGAGGATCTGGCCGCTGATTTCCTTCAGCTCACCGTCTTCTTCCCGTTCTTCGCGCAGGTTCTGCGCCAGGCACGCGATACCGGTGATCGGGTTGCCGATTTCATGGGCTACGCCGGCCGCCAGTCGACCGATGCTGGCCAGGCGCTCGGAGTGCACCAGCTTATCCTCGAGCATCTGGGTTTCGGTCAGGTCCTCGACCAGCAATACCAGGCCGCTGTTGCCCGGTGCCAGTGGCTCATCGATGGCCGCTTTGTGCAGGTTCAGCCAGCGGGTCTGGCCATCGAGGGCCAGGTGCTGTTTGTGCAAGTGCTCGTCCGGCAGATTGATGAAACCTTGCAGCAGTTCTTTCCATGGGTCGGCAATGGTACTCAGGCGCGAACCGACCACGCGCTGCGCAGCGATGCCGGTGAGTTCCTCCATGGCCTTGTTCCACATGAGGATTTCCTGATCCTTGGCCAGCGAGCAAACGCCCATTGGCAATTCCTGCAGGGTCTGGCGGTGATAGCGGCGCAGGGCATCGAGTTCGGCGGCCAGGCCTGTCAGGCGCGAGTGGTAGTCCTCGAGACGGCTTTCGATGAAGTGAATGTCTTCGGTGACGTAGTTTTCGCCGCCGGCCTTGTATGGCAGGAACGTCTCGACCATGTCCTGGGCCACGCTCGGCCCCATCAGGCCGGAGAGGTTGGCTTCGATGCGGTCACGCAAGCGGCGCAGGGCATACGGCCGGCGTTCGTCGAAGGGCAGATAGAGGTCGCGCAGTGCTTGTTCCACTTCCTTCTGCGCCGCTTTTGCACCCAATGGTTTTGCGAGCTGTGTGGCGAATTCCTGGGGCGAGGCGGCGTGCAGTTCCCGGCGTTGCGGGCGGCGAACGTTATCCACGGCACAGGCTTCGGCAGCGCTGGCTTCTTCGGTGCTGGCGTTGGTGAATAGCGAGATCAGGGTGAACATCAGCACGTTGGCCGCCAGCGAGGCAATCGCTGCCATGTGCCAGCTGGTGTCATCCAGCACGTAGATCATGTTCAGCAGCGGAATGTAGAAGCCTTGCAGATTGCCGACCAGCGGCAGCAGCATGGTCACCAGCCACACCAGAATCCCCGCCAGCAAACCGGCAATGAAACCGCGGCGGTTGGCGGTCGGCCAATACAGGACCGAGAGCACACCCGGCAGGAACTGCAAGGTGGCGACGAACGCGACAATGCCGAGGTTGGCCAGGTCCTGTTCTGCACCGAGCATCAGGTAGAAGCCATAGCCGGCCATGATGATCGCGACAATCAGCGCCCGGCGGGTCCACTTCAGCCAGCGGTAGATGTTGCCTTCGGCCGGTGGCTGGTACAGCGGCAGCACCAGGTGGTTCAAGGCCATTCCGGACAGTGCCAGCGTAGTGACGATGATCAGGCCGCTGGCGGCGGAGAGCCCGCCGACGTACGCCAGCAACGCCAGTGCCTTGCTGTTGGCGGCAATGCCGATGCCCAGGGTGAAGTATTCCGGATTGGTGGTGGCGCCCAGTTTCAGGCCGGCCCAGAGAATCAGCGGCACCGCCAGGCTCATCAGCAGCAGGAACAGCGGCAGGCCCCAGCTCGCACTGACCAGCGAGCGCGGGTTGAGGTTCTCGGTAAAGGTCATGTGATACATGTGCGGCATCACGATCGCCGAGGCGAAGAACACCAGCAACAGCGTACGCCACGGGCCTTCCTGCAAAGGTGTGTGCAGGGCAGCGAGTGCGGTCTGGTTTTGCAGTAGCCAGAGCTCAAGTTGTTGCGGACCGTCGAACACGCCGTAAAGCGCATACAGCCCGACACCGCCGAGGGCGATCAGCTTGATCACCGACTCGAAGGCAATCGCAAACACCAGGCCTTCATGCTTCTCGCGGGTGGCGATGTGGCGGGAACCGAAGAAAATCGTGAACAGCGTAATCAATGCGCAGAAGCTCAGGGCCACGCGATTCTGCACCGGCTCGCGGGTGAGAATGCCGATGGAGTCGGCGACCGCCTGAATCTGCAAGGCCAGCAGCGGCAGTACGCCGACCAGCATGAAAATCGTGGTCAGCGCTCCGGCCCAGGTGCTGCGGAAGCGGAAGGCAAACAGGTCCGCCAAAGACGACAGTTGATAGGTGCGGGTGATCTTCAGGATCGGGTAGAGCAACACCGGCGCCAGCAGAAATGCCCCGGAGACACCCAGGTAACTGGACAGAAAACCGTAGCCATACTGATAGGCCAGGCCCACGGTGCCGTAAAACGCCCAGGCACTGGCGTAGACGCCCAGTGACAGGGTGTAGGTCAGCGGGTGGCGAATGATCGCCCGCGGGATCATGCCCCGTTCACTGATCCAGGCCACGCCGAACAGCACCGCCAGGTACGCGGCGCTGATCAGGATCATCTGGGTCAGGCTAAAGCTCATCGGCATCTTTTTGGCTCTGCAGGATGAAGGTCACGACGATCAGAATCAGCCAGAGCAGATAAGGGCGATACCAGGCGCCAGTGGCGTCGATCCACCAATCCATGATGGCCGGGGAAAACAGGTAAATCCCCACTACCAAAAGCAGGACCAAGCGATAGATGTACATCCCGGCCTCTCTTTTTTATGCGCGTGCCCGAAAACGTGCGGCGATGGTAACGGATGGGCGCGCCACTGCAAGTGCGATCACAATAGCTGTGCCTCGGGCAGGTTCAGTGTGCGCGGGATCAATGAAGCATCCCAGTGGGCAATGCCCCAGTTCAACACTTCCCGTGGCGTGGCGTAAGCCAGTTCGGTTCCCGGGTTCTGTCCCAGTGCCCGCAGCGCCCGCAGCAACAGCGGCGTTGCCTGATCCTCGGTCAACGGCGGCGAACGGTAGGATTTACCCAGTTTATTGCCATCAGGCTGAGTAATCAGCGGGATATGCAGATAACGCGGTTGAGGCAGGCCGAGCAGTTCCTGCAGGTAGAGCTGGCGGGGCGTGGAGTCCAGCAGGTCGGCACCCCGAACGATATCGGTGATGCCCTGCCAGGCATCGTCCAGGACCACGGCCAATTGGTAGGCGTAGAGCCCGTCGCGGCGGCGGATCACGAAGTCGCCGACTTCCCGGCCCAGGTGTTGGCGGTATTCGCCCTGCACCCGGTCGAGGAAGTGGTATTCCAGTTCCGGAACGCGCAGGCGGATGGCAGCATCGTCAGTGCCATGGCCGGCATTGCGGCACAGCCCCGGATAAATCCCGTTATACGGTTCCAGCTGTTTGCGTGAACAGGTGCAGGCGTAGGCCAGGCCGTGATTGAACAGGCGATCGATCACCTCGGCGTAGGCATCGTGCCGTTCGCTTTGGCGGACCAGGTCACCATCCCACTCGAAGCCATAGCTTTCCAGAGCCTTGAGAATGGCCGCCTGGGCGCCGGGTTCTTCACGGGGCGGATCAAGGTCTTCCATGCGCATCAGCCAGCGTCCGCCCACCGAGCGCGCGTCAAGGTAGGAGGCCAGCGCGGCGACCAGTGAACCAAAATGCAGGTGGCCGCTGGGCGTCGGGGCGAAACGCCCGATGTAGGTGGGGGAGGTGGTGGCGGTCATCAGGGCAAGGCTACTTATTCCAGGCGGTCGTCAGATTCCTGTAGGAGCGAGCTTGCTCGCGATTGCCGTCAACGATAACGCTGGGAGCCTGGTACCCCGCGGCGTTCTCAGGTTCATCGCGAACAAGCTCGCTCCTACAGTGATGGCGATTTTAATCGCAACGGGCATCAGCGAATTTTGGAAACAAAAACGGAGCGTTCGCACGCTCCGTTCTTCGATCAAGTCGCAATTATTTGCCGACTTGCTTTTCCTTGATTTCCGCCAGGGTCTTGCAGTCGATGCACAGGTCGGCGGTAGGGCGTGCTTCGAGGCGCTTGACACCAATTTCGATGCCGCAGGATTCACACCAGCCGTACTCTTCGTCTTCGATCAGCTGAAGGGTCTTGTCGATCTTCTTGATCAACTTGCGTTCACGATCGCGGGCACGCAGTTCGAGGGCGAATTCCTCTTCCTGGCTGGCACGGTCTGCCGGATCAGGAAAGTTGGCCGCTTCGTCCTTCATGTGGTCCACGGTCTTGTCGACACCTTCCATCAGCTCTTTTTTCCACTGATTCAGAACCTTGGTGAAGTGCTTGCGCATGGGCTCGCCCATGTACTCTTCGCCGGCTTTCTGAACATAGGGCTCGAAGCCGCTGATCGTCTGGTTTTGCTGCTTTGCTTGGGTGGACATGAAATAGACCGCCTCTACTCTTGTAATCCATCTGCGCAGGATTGCTCCATCACCGACACCTGCCGGCCCCGCGGCTGCAAGCGGGCGAACTTACCAGATCAACTCGGGCCGCGCTACTCCCGGATGTCGAGCTCGCGGCACATGGTGCTTGCCAATGATGACAAACCGTTGTCTGGTGGCTCTGGAACCCTGCTCAATTATTGATTTTAGTCAAACCTTGCGTAAGCGCTTGAGTCGTTTGTGGTCGGGGTTATAAGGCCTCTGACCGCTTTAGGTTCTCGCTCGTTCCTGCGCTTGGGTAGAATCGGCTTTTTTCCCCTGTTGAAGGAAGGCCAATGGCTCAGCCCTACAGTGCCCGCAGTCGCGCGATCGAACCTTTCCATGTCATGGCGCTGTTGGCGCGGGCCAATGAATTGCAGGCAGCCGGTCATGATGTGATCCACCTGGAAATCGGCGAGCCGGACTTCACCACCGCCGAACCGATCATCCAGGCCGGCCAGGCTGCGCTGGCGGCAGGGCGGACCCGTTATACCGCCGCGCGCGGTATTCCGGAGCTGCGCGAGGCCATCTCGGGCTTTTATCAGCAGCGTTATGGTTTGAACATCGACCCTCGGCGCATCCTCATCACCCCCGGCGGATCCGGCGCGTTGCTGCTGGCCAGCGCTTTGCTGGTAGACCCCGGTAAGCACTGGCTGCTGGCGGACCCGGGCTACCCGTGTAACCGGCATTTCCTGCGACTGGTGGAAGGCGCGGCACAACTGGTACCGGTCGGTCCCGATGTGCGTTATCAATTGACGCCCGGCCTGATCGAGCGTCATTGGGACCACGACAGCGTTGGCGCATTGGTGGCGTCACCGGCCAATCCGACCGGCACGATCCTGACCCGCGACGAGCTGGCGAAGCTGTCTGTCGCAATCAAGGAGCGTCACGGTCATCTGGTGGTCGACGAGATTTATCATGGCCTGACCTATGGCACCGATGCGGCCAGCGTGCTGGAAGTCGACGACAGTGCGTTCGTTCTGAATAGTTTTTCGAAGTATTTCGGGATGACCGGTTGGCGGCTGGGATGGCTGGTAGCCCCCGACGCTGCCGTCGGTGAGTTGGAAAAGCTCGCCCAGAATCTCTATATCAGTGCCCCAAGCATGGCGCAGTACGCTGCACTGGCGTGTTTCGAGCCAGCAACCATCAGCATTCTCGAAGAGCGTCGCGCCGAATTTGGCCGGCGTCGGGATTATCTGCTGCCGGCCTTGCGGGAAATGGGCTTCGGCATTGCGGTGGAGCCGGAGGGTGCTTTCTATTTGTACGCCGATATCAGCAAGTTCGGCGGCGATGCCTTCGCGTTCTGCAAACACTTTCTCGAAACCGAGCATGTGGCATTCACCCCGGGGCTGGATTTCGGGCGTTACCAGGCCGGGCATCATGTGCGGTTCGCCTATACGCAAAATCTCGAGCGTTTGCAGGAGGCGGTCGAGCGCATTGCCCGTGGGTTGCGGAGCTGGCAAGGCTGATGCGATTTCATCCTCCACTCGAAGAAGGTCGCCTGATTCGTCGTTACAAGCGTTTTCTCGCCGATATCGAAACCGTTGGCGGCGAGTTGTTGACCATTCACTGCCCGAATACCGGCTCGATGCTCAATTGTCAGGTCGAGGGCGGGCAGGTCTGGTTCAGCCGCTCCAACGACCCGAAACGAAAGTTGCCCGGCACTTGGGAGATCGGTGAAACCCCGCAAGGGCGGCTGTTTTGCGTGAACACCGCCCGGGCCAATGGTTTGGTCGAAGAGGCGCTACGCGCGGGCGTCATCACTGAGCTTAACGGCTTTACCGGGCTCAAGCGTGAAGTGGCTTATGGTCAGGAAAACAGTCGCATCGATTTTCGCCTTGATTACCCCGACGGGCCGGCCTACGTCGAAGTCAAAAGCGTGACCCTGGGCTTCGACGGTACGGCGGTGGCGGCGTTTCCCGATGCGGTCACCCAGCGTGGCGCCAAGCATCTGCGGGAGCTGGCCCATTTGGCCAGGGACGGTATTCGCGCGGTGCAGTTGTACTGCGTTTGCCTGACCGACATCGAGGCCGTTCGTCCGGCGCAGGAAATCGATGCGGCTTATGCGCAGGCCTTGCGTGAGGCGGTGGCCTGTGGGGTCGAAGTGCTGGCCTATGGCGTGCGCCTGACCCATGAAGAGATGGTGGTGGATCGACGTCTGGAAGTGTTGCCCGGCGGCTAAAGGCTGATCCAGATCCCTTGTTCATCTTCGCGACAGGCCACGGCGGTCAAGGCTTGCCCCGCGCAAGGGCCGGCGACGCATTCACCGTCTTCGATCAGGAACAGTGCGCCATGGGTGGCGCACTGGATCAGGCTGTTGCTGGGGTCGAGAAACTGGTCGGGATGCCACTCCAGACCGACTCCCCGGTGTGGGCAGCGATTGATGTAGACAAAAACCTGCCCGCTGCGACGCACCGCAAAAAGCTTTTGACCATCGATGTCGAACCCGCGGCTGCTGTCGTTGACCAGCACGGCGCCTGCGCAAAGCAACTTCATGTCTATCCTCGGTCCCGCAGCTCGTGACCGGAGATGTCCGAGCTTGATGGTTAAATGCTACAAATTATCAAATGACCGTCTTGCCCGCTGGGTACAAGTGTCTGTCGTCGAGGATACTTGGCCTGCTCCTTCGATGCCCGGGAAACCTTTAAAGGGAAGCTGTTTATGGGCTTGATCACCCGCGTCGCCGTGATCTGCATGGGGCATCCGTCACCTGATCCGGTAAGTACTTTTCCACAGGCAAAAAAAGACCCGGCAAGAGCCGGGTCAAATAACCGTGATTAGCCTGATGAGGAGATAATCTGAGAGTCCGAACCAAGGGCTTTTCAGAAAATCGACCAGTCTCGCGACCAGTTGTGATAATCATATCGATTCTCATTACCAAGTCAACCGCTGTTTCCCGAATTCTTTTCGAATTGCCGGATTTTCGACTGCAGGCCCCGTAATCATTGGGTGTCAGCTTGCAAGGCTTCAGTAAATTTTGTCGTATCAGTTCTTGTGGCGTGAAGAGATGGCTTCCAGTTGTCTATTCAACGCCTCCTTGCGCTCAGCAGGTATGTCATTCCAGTGAACGTCCATCAGGGCGCCTTCGATTGCGTACAACAACACCTTGGACGCTCGAAAGCCGCGCGTACGCACGGCCCGATAAGCATCCACCGCCCCGAGGCGACGCAAGTCCGAAGCGCTATGGATGCCCACGGCATGCAGCCATTGCGCTGACGTCTTGCCAAGATTCTTCAGGTGTTGCAGTTCATCATTCATCAAGCCTCCTTGCGATGGCCGAATGGAGATCGTGGGCAATCTTCTGAGGAGTGTAGCCATCAGCAGGAAAAGCGTGATTGTTTGCTCGTTTTCGACGCAAATGCTTCTAAGAGGCGAGTATTGGCAGTGTGTGAAAAGTCTGCGAACGCGGGAGGAAGAGGCGGGGAACAATCAGGAATTACGGGTGAATATGCCCCGCAGTCCAGCGCAATGTGGGCGCTGGACGTGTCAGTCAGCGACGTTGATCAGCGGGTGCGATAGCGCAATCGCGTGCCGAAGTTCATCGACATCAGGATTTCGTCGGCACTGAGTTCCACTGGAAAGTAGGCGCCGGAGATTTGCGCGTGGGCCAGGCTCGCGCCTTCCAGATTCGCCTTGCGAAAATCGATGCCGCGCAAGTCGGCGGAACGGAAGTAGGCGTCGCTGAAGTCCACGCCGTCAGCATTCAGCTCGCGCAGGTCCAGCCCCCGGAAGTCTCCACCCACCATATCGATGGGGCCATCCTTGGGGCGTTCACTGTTGAAGCCTCTGATGTCGTCTTTGTGCAGCAGGGCATAAAGCGGAGTGTCGAGAAGTTTCGGCTGGCTCATGTCGCATCACCTGATGGTTTTATGACGCCAGTATAGTGCCACTATTTGACAGTCGTGAAGCCAGTGCCGGCCTCACGACTGAAATAGTTTCCTACAGGCCTGGCAGGCGCTGGCGAATCTGTGCCACAACGGTATCGAGAGTCCCGCTTTCATTGGTCTGCACACGCTTGCTGCAGAGGATTTCCGCGGGCGTCAGCGCTTCACGGCTGGCTTGCTGGGCTGCGATAACAGCCAGGGTGGCGTCGGACGGGTCTTTTTTGTCTGCCTGGCGCACAGCCAGCCAGCTTTCGATCACGGCCTGTGGCGCATTGCAGTCGAGAATCAGGAACGGTGCGCCGGTGGCCTCGGCCACCTTCGCGGCGCTGTCACGCTGATCACGCTTGAGGTAAGAGGCATCGACCACCACCGGGAAGCCCGCACGCAGAATGACGTCGGCAATTTCGTGCAGGCGGGCATAGGTCGCTGCGCTGGCGTCGGCACTATAGATGCCGGCCTGTACGTCATTCTCGACGGTTTGCTCGCCGAACAGACGCTTGCGCTCGACATCGGAGCGCAGGCGAATCGCGCCCAGGGCTTCGACCAGGCGCATGGCGACATGGCTCTTGCCGACGGCGGAAACGCCGTGGGTAATGGCCATGAAGCGCGAAGGAATGGTGCTGTAGCTTTCCGCCAGGTTGGCGTAGTTGCGGTACTGGCGCAGGGTTGTGGCGCGCTGCACGGCAGTCGCTTCTGCCGGCATGCTGAACAGGGCGACTTTGGCGCGAACCAGTGCGCGGTAGGCTTTGTAGAAGTTCAGCAGTTCAAGGCCGCGATAGTCGCCGGTCAGCTCCAGGTACTGGCTGATGAAACGACGCGCGAGGCACTTCAGGCCGCGATCTTCCAGGTCCATGGCCAGGAAGCCGGTGTCGGCATAAACGTCGGTAAAGCGAAACGGTTCGTTGAATTCGATGCAGTCGAAGATCACGACCTTGCCATCGATCACGGTCGCGTTGCCCAAGTGGATATCACCGTGGCATTCACGAATGAAACCTTCGGCCTTGCGCTGGGCGAACAGTGGTTTGAGGCGCTCGAAGCTGCTTTCGGCCCAGGCTTGCAGGGCGTCGAGTTGCAGCAGGTCGGTTTTGTCGCTGAGGAACGGACGGATCTGTTCGAAGTTCTGCCGCACTGGCGCCATGACGCTGTCCGGGGTGCCGGCCTCATGCTCGGCTGGCACTTTCGGTGCGCTGAGGTGGAAGCGGGCGATTTGTTCGGCCATCTCGTCGATGTGTGCGGTGGTCAGTTCGCCATTGGCCTGAAGGGTGCTCAGCAATCCGTTTTGCGGGAACTGGCGCATCTTCAGGACATATTCGATGGCCGGGCCTTCGCCGCCCAGTTGCGGAGCCTCGGCGCTGCCGGTGACGGGCAGCACTTCGAGGTACAGATCGTCAGTCAGGCGCTGGTTCAGGCGCAGCTCTTCAGTGCAAAAGTGTTCGCGAGCTTCAAGGCTGGTGAAGTCGAGAAAACCGAAATTGACCGGCTTCTTCACTTTATAGGCGAAGGGGCCTGTGAGAACGACCCAGGAAATATGGGTTTCGATGACCTGGAATCCGTCTACAGGATGCGGGTAGAGGGCAGGGTTTTGCAGGGCAGCGATCAGGGACTGGCTCACGGGCGATCCTTCAGAGTCTGGAAAATCAAGGCGGCCATTATGGCCGTAACTCCGCTTGGCGCAAACCTCGGAGCGCTCCTGTCGGGTATGAATAAAGTGCGTATAATCCGCCGCCATGACTCGTACTCGAACTCCCCGCACCCCAAAAAAACCACCCTCCAGGGGCCTGCGCCCTTGGTTGGGCTGGGCCATTAAACTCAGTCTGGTCGGCCTGGTAGTGCTGGCCGGATTCGCCGTTTACCTTGATGCAATCGTCCAGGAGAAGTTCTCCGGCAAGCGCTGGACCATTCCGGCCAAGGTTTACGCGCGCCCGCTCGAGCTGTTCGTCGGACAAAAGCTGAGCAGGGACGATTTCCTCACCGAGCTCGATGCCCTGGGCTATCGCCGTGAAAGCGTGGCTAACGGTCCGGGAGCTGCGTCGGTCAACGGCAATACCGTTGACCTGAACACCCGTGGCTTCCAGTTCTATGAAGGCATGGAGCAAGCGCAGCCGGTGCGCGTGCGTTTCTCTGGCGATTACGTGGCGGAACTGTCGGGAGCAAAGGACTCGAAGCTTTCCGTGGTGCGCCTGGAGCCGCTGCTGATCGGCGGTCTGTACCCGAAAAACCTCGAAGACCGGATCCTGATCAAGATCGATCAGGTGCCGCCGTACTTGCTTGAAACGCTGGTGGCTGTCGAGGACCGCGATTTTTATCATCACTTTGGTGTTTCGCCGAAGTCGATCGCCCGTGCAATCTGGGTCAACGGTGCGGCCGGCCGCATGCGTCAGGGCGGCAGTACGCTGACTCAGCAGCTGGTCAAAAACTTCTACCTGACCAACGAGCGCAGCCTGAGCCGCAAACTCACCGAAGCGATGATGGCGCTGCTGCTTGAGCTGCATTACGACAAGCGCGAAATCCTCGAGGCTTACCTCAACGAGGTGTTTATCGGGCAGGACGGTCAGCGCGCGGTGCACGGTTTCGGTCTGGCCAGCCAGTTCTTCTTCAGCCAGCCACTGGCCGAACTCAAGCTGCATCAGGTCGCACTGCTGGTGGGCATGGTCAAAGGGCCTTCTTCCTATAACCCGCGTCGTAATCCAGAGCGTGCCCTTGAGCGGCGCAATCTGGTGCTCGATGTCCTGCAAGAGCAGGGCGTCGCGACTGCCGAGCAGGTTGAGGCCGCGAAGAAAATGCCGCTGGGGGTGACCACGCGCGGCAGTCTGGCGGACAGCTCGTTCCCCGGCTTCCTCGATCTGGTCAAGCGTCAATTGCGCGAAGACTATCGCGACGAAGACTTGACCGAGGAAGGTCTGCGGATCTTCACCAGTTTCGACCCGATCCTGCAGATGAAGGCCGAGGCGTCGGTCAACGACACCTTCAAGCGCCTGGCCGGGCGCAAGGGTTCCGATGACGTCGAAGCGGCAATGGTGGTGACCAACCCGGAGACCGGCGAAGTACAGGCCATGATCGGCAGTCGCCAGGCCAGCTTTGCCGGGTTCAACCGGGCGCTGGATGCGGTACGGCCGATCGGCTCGCTGATCAAGCCTGCGGTTTATCTGACTGCGCTGGAGAAGCCTAGCCAGTACACATTGACCAGTTGGCTGTCGGACGAATCCTTCTCGGTCAAGGGCGCCGACGGCCAGGTCTGGAAACCGCAGAACTACGATCGTCGTTCTCACGGTACCGTCTTCCTTTATCAAGGCCTGGCGCATTCCTACAACCTGTCGACCGCGCGTCTCGGTCTGGCGGTCGGCGTGCCGAACGTCCTGAAGACGCTGGCGCGCCTGGGTGTGACTCGTGAGTTCCCGGCCTTCCCGTCGATGTTGCTCGGCGCTGGCGGCATGACGCCTATCGAAGTCGCGACCATGTACCAGACCCTCGCCAATGGAGGCTTCAATACGCCGATGCGCGGGATCCGTAGCGTGCTGACTGCCGAGGGCGAGCCGCTCAAGCGTTATCCGTTCCAGATTCAGCAGCGTTTCGATCCGGCCTCCATTTACCTGATCCAGAGCGCCATGCAGCGTGTGATGCGTGAAGGTACTGGCAGCTCGGTTTATAACGTGTTGCCAAGGACTCTGACCCTGGCGGGTAAAACCGGTACCAGTAACGACTCGCGGGACAGTTGGTTTGCCGGTTTCAGCCAGGACTTGCTGGCGGTGGTCTGGCTGGGTCGCGACGACAACGGCAAGACGCCATTCACTGGCGCCACCGGGGCCTTGCAGGTCTGGACCAGCTTCATGCGCAAGGCCGATCCACTTCCCCTGGACATGCCACAGCCGGACAATATCGTTCAGGCCTGGGTTGATTCGCGAACCGGGCAAGGTTCTGATGCCGGTTGCCCCGGTGCCGTGCAGATGCCGTATATTCGCGGCAGCGAACCGCCTCCCGGCGCCGCCTGCGGTGGTGAAAACCCTGCCGAGACGGTGATGGATTGGGTCAAGGGCTGGATGAATTAAGCAAAGAGGGCTTCAAGTGAACAAGTGGTTGATTCCAGCGGTTGCCGCCGTAGCTTTGCTCAGCGGTTGCTCCACCGTACAACGTGGCTCGATTCCGGTTGTGGATTCCGGCACCGCCGTGTCCAACAGTGAGCGGATCTCGGCCAATGGCGGCTTCCGCCAGACGACCGTCAAGCGCCCTGCACAAGGTCAGGCGCGGGCCCAGGCGATTCCGCAAGGTGACAGCGGCGTCGTGGTGATGGTGCCAGGGGCTGCAACGACTTCAACGCCGATCAGCACCACGCCGATCACCCCGGGTCCGATCACGCCGGGGCCGATTGACACGTCGCCGATCCAGTCGGCGCCGCTCAATCAGGGCAGCTACATCATGCCGTCGTCGCCAAGCGGTATTCCGTCAGCCAGTTCGGGCGGGCTGTCTGCCGACGAGCAACTCGACGGCCCGGTATTGGCTCTGCTGACCACGGCTCAACAGCAGCAGGTGAGCGGTGATCTCAATGGTGCCTCTTCCAGTCTCGAGCGCGCCCAGCGCGTTGCTCCGCGTGAACCGCAGGTGCTTTACCGTCTGGCGCAGGTGCGGATGGCTCAAGGCGATGCGGCCCAGGCCGAGCAGTTCGCTCGCCGCGGGCTGACCTTTGCCAATGGTCGTCCAGCCCTTCAGGCGAACTTGTGGGAACTGATTGGCCAGTCGCGTGAAAAACAGGGTGACTCCCAGGGCGCGGCATTGGCTCGTCAGAAGGCCAAGGTAACGCTGTGATGGATACGCGCTTTCTGAAAATCGCCGATCAACTGCTGTTGATCGAGCGCGAATTGCGCGTGCAAGGATGGTGGGATGAAGTCTCGCCATCTGCTGAAGCGCTTTCCAGCGTCGAACCGTTTTCGGTCGATACACTGGATTTCGAGCAATGGCTGCAATGGATCTTCCTGCCACGCATGAAGATGATCCTCGAGCAGAATTTGCCGCTACCCAATGCTTCGGGCATTCAGGAAATGGCCGAAATGGTCTTTGCCGGACGCAATGTCCAGGGCAAGGATCGGCAGTTGCAGGAATTGCTCAAACAGTTTGATCAACTGATCACAGCGTCTCGCTGAGCCAGAAGCTGCCAGCGTCCGCTGGCAGTTGTCCACAATCTCTCGCTATTTTGTCGGCCGTTGCAGCCTAAGTGCATGCGCGTGCCAATTTTTTGCCAAAACTTGCGCAATTGAAGCTAACACACAGCGGATTTACAGGTTTTTTCTTGCGTTCTCATGTGCTTACTAGAATAAAGCTCATAGACGACTTGACTTGCGAAGGGCGAAACAGAAGAATCCAAAGTCCGCTGTACAGGGACTGCCAGAAGCAGACCCTCTCAGCAGATCATGAGGCGCATATCCGCGTCGACCTGTTACACCCGCAACGCGTTACCTCGCGCTGGGTGGGAAAGGCCCGCAACACTTGGGACGATCCCAATACTTGCTCAGTCAGTGCTGACGTAGTCGGCGACCACCGTCGCTCATGCTCTGCTGAGAAGTAAACCTATTAAGACCCGTCCCATTTTTCGTGGGCGGTATTCTGGCGTTTTAGAGGTGAGCAACGTGGAGCTTTTATCTGGCGGTGAGATGCTCGTCCGCTTTTTGCGCGACGAAGGCGTCAAATATATCTACGGGTACCCGGGTGGTGCTCTTCTTCATGTCTACGATGCCCTGTTCAAAGAACCGGAAGTGACCCACATCCTGGTTCGTCACGAGCAAGCGGCTACCCATATGGCTGACGGCTACGCCCGTGCCACCGGTAAAGCCGGCGTGGTGCTGGTGACTTCCGGTCCGGGTGCAACCAACGCCATCACCGGTATCGCCACGGCCTACATGGACTCCATTCCGATGGTGATCATTTCCGGCCAGGTTCCGAGCACCATGGTCGGCACCGATGCTTTCCAGGAAACCGACATGATCGGTATCTCCCGGCCAATCGTGAAGCACAGCTTCATGATCAAGCATGCGTCGGAAATCCCGGAAGTCATGAAGAAGGCGTTCTACCTGGCGCAATCCGGTCGTCCTGGCCCGGTCGTTGTCGATATCCCGAAAGACATGACCAACCCGGCCGAGAAGTTCGAATACGTCTTCCCGAAAAAGGCCAAGCTGCGTTCCTACAGCCCGGCTGTTCGCGGTCACTCCGGTCAAATCCGCAAGGCGGCAGAAATGCTTCTGGCGGCCAAGCGTCCTGTGTTGTACTCGGGCGGCGGCGTGATCCTCGGCGGTGGTTCCGCACCACTGACCGAACTGGCGAAGATGCTTAACCTGCCAGTGACCAATACCCTGATGGGCCTCGGTGGCTACCCTGGCACCGACCGTCAGTTCATCGGCATGCTCGGCATGCACGGCAGCTACACCGCCAACCTGGCGATGCACCATGCTGACGTGATCCTCGCTGTCGGTGCGCGTTTCGACGACCGTGTCATCAATGGCGCGTCGAAGTTCTGCCCGAACGCCAAGATCATCCACATCGACATCGACCCGGCTTCGATCTCCAAGACCATCAAGGCCGACGTGCCAATCGTTGGTCCGGTTGAGAGTGTCCTGACCGAAATGGTCGCGATCCTCAAGGAAATCGGCGAGACCCCGAACAAGGAGTCCGTGGCCAGCTGGTGGAAGCAGGTTGATGAGTGGCGTGGTGACGGCGATCTGTTCCCGTACGACAAGGGCGACGGCAGCAAGATCAAGCCGCAAACCGTGATCGAAACCCTGTGCGAAGTGACCAAGGGCGATGCCTTTGTGACCTCCGACGTGGGCCAGCACCAGATGTTCGCTGCGCAGTACTACAAGTTCAACAAGCCGAACCGCTGGATCAACTCCGGTGGCCTGGGCACCATGGGCTTCGGTCTGCCGGCGGCCATGGGCATCGCCTTGAGCTTCCCTGACGCTGACGTTGCATGCGTCACCGGCGAGGGCAGTATCCAGATGAACATCCAGGAGCTGTCGACCTGCCTGCAATACGGTTTGCCGGTGAAGATCGTCATCCTCAACAACGGTGTGCTGGGGATGGTTCGCCAGTGGCAGGACATGAGCTACGGCAGCCGTCACTCGCATTCCTACATGGAATCGCTGCCTGATTTCGTCAAGCTGGCAGAGGCCTACGGCCACGTCGGCGTACGCATCACCGAATCGAAAGACTTGAAGTCGAAGATGGAAGAGGCGTTCGCCATGAAGGATCGCCTGGTGGTGATCGATATTTCGGTCGACACCAGCGAGCACGTCTACCCGATGCAGATCAAAGACGGCTCCATGCGCGATATGTGGCTGAGCAAGACGGAGCGTACCTAATCATGCGGCACATTATTTCCTTGCTTCTGGAAAACGAACCCGGTGCTCTGTCTCGTGTGGTTGGTCTGTTCTCGCAGCGCAACTACAACATCGAAAGCCTGACCGTGGCCCCAACCGAAGACCCGACCCTGTCGCGTCTGACGCTGACCACTGTCGGTCACGATGAGATCATCGAACAGATCACCAAGAACCTGAACAAGCTGATCGAAGTGGTAAAACTGGTCGACCTGTCGGAGAGTGCTCACATCGAGCGTGAACTGATGCTGGTCAAGGTCAAGGCCACCGGCGCCCAGCGCGCCGAGATCAAGCGCACTACCGATATTTACCGTGGACAGATCGTCGATGTCAGCGCCAGCGTGTATACCGTTCAACTGACCGGTACCAGCGACAAGCTCGACAGCTTCATTCAGTCCATTGGCACCGCCTCGATTCTGGAAACCGTCCGTAGTGGCGTGACCGGCATTGCCCGCGGCGACAAAGTACTCAGCATCTAAACCAAATTAGCGAACGGCCTGAACGGCCTGATATAGGGGAAATTCATGAAAGTTTTCTACGATAAAGACTGCGACCTGTCGATCATCCAGGGCAAGAAAGTTGCCATCATCGGTTACGGTTCCCAGGGTCACGCTCAAGCGTGCAACCTGAAAGATTCCGGCGTTGACGTGACTGTCGGCCTGCGTAAAGGTTCGGCTACCGTTGCCAAGGCAGAAGCCCACGGCCTGAAAGTGACCGACGTTGCTTCCGCTGTTGCAGCTGCCGACCTGGTCATGATCCTGACCCCGGACGAATTCCAGTCCTCCCTGTACAAGAACGAAATCGAGCCGAACATCAAGAAAGGTGCCACCCTGGCCTTCTCCCACGGCTTCGCGATCCACTACAACCAGGTTGTGCCGCGCGCTGACCTCGACGTGATCATGATCGCGCCGAAGGCTCCGGGCCACACCGTGCGTTCCGAGTTCGTGAAGGGCGGCGGTATCCCTGACCTGATCGCTATCTACCAGGACGCCTCGGGCAACGCCAAGAACGTCGCTCTGTCCTACGCTGCCGGCGTTGGCGGCGGTCGTACCGGCATCATCGAAACCACTTTCAAGGACGAGACTGAAACCGACCTGTTCGGCGAACAAGCCGTTCTGTGCGGCGGTACCGTTGAACTGGTCAAAGCCGGTTTCGAAACCCTGGTTGAAGCTGGCTACGCGCCGGAAATGGCCTACTTCGAGTGCCTGCACGAACTGAAGCTGATCGTTGACCTCATGTACGAAGGCGGTATCGCCAACATGAACTACTCGATCTCCAACAACGCCGAATACGGCGAGTACGTGACCGGCCCTGAAGTCATCAACGCCGAATCCCGTCAGGCCATGCGCAACGCCCTGAAACGTATTCAGGACGGCGAATACGCCAAGATGTTCATCAGCGAAGGCGCTACCGGCTATCCTTCGATGACCGCCAAGCGTCGTAACAACGCCGCTCACGGTATCGAAATCATCGGCGAGCAACTGCGCTCCATGATGCCGTGGATCGGTGCCAACAAGATCGTCGACAAAGCCAAAAACTAAGTCACGCGCTTGTACAGAAAACGCGGCTTAGGCCGCGTTTTTTCGTTTGGGAGGCCGGTTCTGGTATAAAGCTGCATCGTTTGTGGCCGAACCGTCGTCCCAGACACCTGTCCAAACTCTCCACCCCGTTGCAAGGTAATGTCCATGAGCGAACGCCCCGAAGAGCCAAACCAGGCTTCTGACGCCGAAAGCCTGCTGCCCATCGATGAACATGTCGAGGAAGGGCATGACGCTGAAGGTCGTAAAGTCCGGCATCGTGGTATCTATCTTCTGCCGAATCTGTTCACCACTGCGAACCTGTTCGCAGGGTTCTACTCCATCATCAACTCGATGAGCGCCCAGGCTGCCTTGAGCGCCGGCGACTCGGTGAATGCGAGCAAGTACTTTGCGTTTGCCGCCATCGCCATTTTCGTCGCGATGGTGCTCGACGGCCTTGATGGCCGGGTCGCGCGCATGACCAATACCCAGAGCGCCTTTGGTGCCGAGTACGACTCGCTGTCGGACATGGTCGCCTTTGGTGTTGCGCCGGCATTGCTGGCCTTCGGTTGGGCCTTGGGTGATATGGGCAAGGTTGGCTGGATGGTCGCCTTCGTTTATGTCGCGGGTGCGGCGTTGCGTCTCGCGCGTTTCAATACTCAGGTTGGTACGGCGGACAAACGTTACTTCATCGGCCTGGCCAGCCCGGCAGCGGCGGGTGTTGTTGCGGGCATCGTCTGGGCGTTCAGCGATTACGGTATCCAGGGCTCCAAGATGTCTTTCCTGGTGGCGCTGATGGTTGCTGCGGCCGGCATGCTGATGGTCAGCAACATCAAGTACAACAGCTTCAAGGAGCTGGACCTGAAGGGACGAGTGCCTTTCGTGGCGATTCTCGCTGTGGTGCTGGTCTTCGCAGTGGTGTTCAGTGATCCGCCGCGCATCCTGCTGCTGGTGTTTCTCGCCTACGCAGCCTCCGGTCCGGTTCAATACCTGTTACGCCTTCGCCGTAACAAGAGCGCGTAATTTCCCTCATACTCCGCAGTCTATGGGTGCATCTGTCCTCCAAAGCTGCGGAGTAACCATGCTGATCAAAGTCTCCAAAGCGTCCGACTGCCATGAGTCGGACGTCACGCCTGAATCCCTCTATCTGTCTCGACGCAAAGTGCTCGGTGCCACGGTTGCCGGCTTCGCTCTGGGCAGCCTGCCTCGGTGGGGTGTTGCCGGTGAGGCGGCGCGTTATCCGGATGTAGAGCCCGGCAAGGCGCCTGCCTGGTTCAGCGAAAAGCTTACGGCTACCCAGTGGGGCGCGGTCAACGCCAAGGATGAGGCGATCACGCCGTTCAAGGACGCGACCCACTACAACAACTTCTACGAGTTCGGCACCGACAAAGGTGATCCGGCCGCCAATGCCGGCGCGCTGAAGACGGAACCGTGGTCGGTGGTGGTGGACGGGGAGGTGGGCAAGCCTGGGCGTTATGCGCTGGAAGACTTCATGAAACCGTATCAGCTGGAGGAGCGAATCTACCGACTGCGTTGCGTGGAGGCCTGGTCGATGGTCATTCCCTGGATCGGTTTTCCCCTCTCGGCTTTGCTCAAGGAGGTCGAGCCGACCTCGAAAGCCAGATTCATCCGCTTCGAAACCCTGCAGGATCCCAAGAGCATGCCGGGTCAGCGCTCCGGTTTTGCCTTGATCGACTGGCCGTATATAGAAGGGCTGCGTCTGGATGAGGCGATGAACCCGTTGGCGATTCTCGCGGTAGGCATGTACGGGCGTGAGTTGCCTAATCAAAACGGTGCGCCGCTGCGTCTGGTGGTACCTTGGAAATACGGTTTCAAGAGCATCAAGTCCATTGTGCGCATCAGTCTGGTCGGCGAGCAGCCGAAAACCACCTGGCAGAGCATTGCGCCGGATGAATATGGCTTTTATGCGAACGTGAATCCCACCGTTGATCATCCTCGTTGGACTCAGGCTCGTGAACGCCGCCTGCCCAGTGGGTTGCTCAAACCCAATGTGCGCGACACGCAAATGTTCAACGGCTATTCAGAGGAAGTCGCCTCTCTATATACGGGGCTCGACCTGAGGGTGAAT